>NZ_JABASY010000009.1 GCF_016107685.1 Brevibacterium yomogidense | reverse complement strand
ACAGCACGCTCTATGAACCGAGAGTCCCTGCGGCTGCTTGACACGCACCATAGGGGCACCCCCATCATCGACCATCGGCCACAGTGTGCTGCTTGGAGACGCAGCCCACGCGATGACTCCCGACCTCGGTCAGGGCGCCGGGCAAGCCATCGAAGATGCAGCAACCCTGGTCCTGCTGCTACGCGATACTCAAGAAGGCACCGCTGACTTCGATCTAGATTCGGTGCTACGGCGCTACAGCCAACTGCGCCGTAAACGCACCCGCACGCTCTGGCGTCAGTCGCGATTGACCGGAAAGGTTGCACAGGCAAAGGCTCACTCAGCGCCGTCCTTCGCGATACTGCAATGCTCGCCGCACCAGCACCGCTGATGGTCCGAGCGATGGACAAACCTCCAGCACTGGCAAGCACCGTAACGGATGCCCGCACCGGGCCTGGTCACCGACACAGGAAGCGAATGTCCCGGTAGGGGAACCCTCACCGGACACCCTCGCCCTCGACCCTGATAAACGCGGGCACGCCTCGAGGTGTGAGTCGCAGGGGCAAGTGGCGTGGCTTTCGCAGCGGTTAGTGGCCGCTCCACCGTTCAGGGAGTCGATGAATGCCTTCGCGATCAGGACGACCGCCAGATAGCGCAAGCAGGATCGTCTTTGAACTGCTTGAAGATGGGAGGAATACTATATAGATATTATAACAATATAACGTAAACTGGAGGCATGACATCAGACGCCCCACTCTACGCACAGGTTGAGCAAGCGCTCGTCGCCCAGCTTGGCGTGGACCTCCATCCTGGCGACCGGCTGCCGACGGAGGGCGACCTGATCGAGAAATTCGGTGTCAGCCGTATCACGATCCGGCGAGCGATCCAGAACCTTGTCGCTCGAAACCTGATCGTCACCAGACGCGGGCAGGGCAGCTTCGTGGCCACGCCGAGCCTCAGGCAGCCACTGAACGCGCTGACCGGTTTCGTCGAGGACATGGATGCCCACGGCCTGCCCTCCCAGGCGCGAGTTGTGAAGGTCGAGGAAATCACTGCCCCGCCTGATGCTCGTGCGGCCTTGCAGTTGCCGCTCGGTGCGCAGGTGACCCATATCGAGCGCGTCAGGCTCGCCGCCGGCTATCCCGTCTCCTTCGACGACACTTATTTGCCCACCGGCCTCGGACGGCTTATCGCTCAGGACGATCTGGAGAACGAGCAGATTTTCACTCTGCTAGAGGATCGTCACAATACGCCCTTGCTTGAGGCCGCGTATGCGCTTCAGGCTAGTACCGCCAACGAGGAGATCGCCGAAGCGCTGCAGATCACTGAAGGATCCGCGGTCTTCCGAATCGAGCGGACGTCCTTGACGACCGGGCAGAGACCGGTTGACTACGAGGTTCTGCACTACCGTGGCGACGCGATCACTTTCACCACGCGTCTGCCCAGGTCCGGCAACGGTGCGGAGAGTCAGCAGTGACACTTGCTCTTTTCGCCCTGCTGTTCTTCGGCTCTCTGGCAGCAGGGGCGCTTGGCGGCGCGCTCGGCATGGCCGGCGGCATCTTCGTCGTCCCGCTGCTGACCCTGGCAGCTGGTGTGCCGTTCCCCGTCGCGGTCGCCGTGAGCCTGGTCTCGGTCATCGCGTGCTCCTGCGCCAGCGCGCCCAAGTTCCTGTCCACGGGTCTGACGAACCTGCGCCTGGCGGTCGTCTTGGAAGTCGCCACGACGTTCGGTGCACTGGTCGGCGTGCTCATGGTCGGGACTGTTCCCGATCCGATCCTCTACGGAATCTTCGCAGCCGTGCTGCTGGTCTCTGCGGTGCAGATGATCACCGGTCGCCGGGACCGGGGCCCACAGCCCGAAAACCAGGCTCTTAAGCACCCATCCCTGGCAGGCACGATCACGGGCGACGACGGGAGCGCCGTGGACTACCGGGTGTCACGATTACCGCTGGGGACCGGGCTCATGTTCGGGGCGGGCACGCTCTCGGCGCTGCTTGGCATCGGGTCCGGCGTGCTCAAGATCCCGGCCATGGACGCGGCCATGAAGCTGCCGATCAAGGTCTCGTCTGCCACGGCGAACCTGATGATCGGTGTCACCGCCTGCGGCGCTGCCGCTGCGTACCTGCTCTCGGGCACCCTCGACCTCGAACTGTCTGCGCCCGTTGTCCTCGGGTCGCTGGTTGGGTCGGTCCTCGGCGCGAAGATCCTCGTCAAGGCAGCCGGCCCCTCGTTGCGCATCGTATTCACGATCGTGCTTCTTGCTCTGGCCGTGCCCATGACCGCAAACGCAATCGGAATGAACTGGGGAGCCTCATTGTGACGCATCACACCACCACCGCCATGGCCACTGCCGCCGAGGACCGTCGGCTCGCACTGAGTATCGCCGGACTCATGCGCATCGGCACGGTCATCGCCTCCGCCCTACTCGTCGTCGGCGCAACCATCGCGTATCTGCAGCCAGGCCTGACTGCGACGATCCTGCTCGCCTGCGGATGCTCTCTCCTGGTTCTGTTGCCTGTGATCAGACTGGTGATGATGGCTGGTCACTTCGTCAGACTCACCGACAAGGGCTTCGTCGTCATCACGCTCACTGTCTTGGCGCTCGTGGTCGCCGGCGGGGTCGTCGGGATGGCCCTCTGACGGACGGGACTTGCAGGGGCTAGCTAGATGACGACTCGTTGGAGTTGTTTGCGGAAAATCGTTGTACTCACGAACAGCACTTGGGCGGGGCGAGGCTCGATCCCTGGCTCCTCGCCGGTGACCGGGCCCCAAAACTACGCCTCGAACTCGGTTCGCGTGAGAAGGATCATTCGAGACGCCGTCCGAGAGTTTCTCCTGCTGGCGCTGGGTGGCCTTCCCCTCGTCGAACCGTTCGAGAACGGCATCGCCGAGAGCTGGGCCACGACCGTAGCTCCAGCCACCATCCTCCCGCGGATCGAATGAAACAAACTCAGCCCACGCCTTGCGGCCACGGGCTGATCATGATGGCTCCGAGACAGTAGCAGGGCATTCAGCAGCTCTCTACGAAGTTGACCGGAGCGACCTAGTCCCATTAACTAACCTCCTTGGCCAGTACAGACCTATCATCCCAGTTCCTTGGTAGTGGAACGGTCTTCATCGAAGCGCGCTGCGATTGACCATCATCGGCATGCCTCCGTTCCAGAAGTCATCCCACAAAACCATCCCGTCTATTCCGTACGGTTCTGACTACTGGTACTCTCGGTGCATGGATTTGGGCTACGCGCGGGTTTCGACGGTCAAGCAGGACCTGGATCGGCAGATCGATGCTCTGCGCCAGACCGGCATCGCACCCGAGCGGATCTATGTGGACAAGAAATCTGGATCGACGGTCGACCGCCCCGGGCTCCGCGCGGTCCTGGAGTATGCCCGCGACGGCGACGTGATTGTGGTCCACACTTTGGACCGGCTCGGGCGCACGGTGCGCGACACACTGAACCTAATCCATGACCTCTCCGAACGTAATATCGGGGTGCGCAACCTGGCCGACCCCATCAAAGTGGACTCATCCAACCCGGACGACCCGATGGCGCAGCTGTCCGTGGTGCTGCTGGCGTTGTTCGGGCAGATGGAACGCACCTACACCCTCGAACGCGCCGCCCACGCCCGAGCGGTAGCGACCGCGAAAGGCCGACGTGTGGGGCGGCCGTCCGTGGTGGATCCGGACAAGTTGGCATACGCCGAGCATCTGCGCGGGCTCGGACACACGATGGCCGAGATCGTCGCCAAGACCGGCATCACGCGCACCAGCCTGTACCGCCACCTGCCGCCCCGGCCTACCGAGTCGGTGACTGCGGGGCCGGACACCGCGGCCAGCTCCGGCCCGGAGACCTGAACAGGTGATCGCTATGGTGCAGTTGAGCCCGCAGGAGAAGCTCGCTTTGCTGCGCCAGCACGAGCACGGTGTGCCATGGACGCGCATCGCTGCGGAATCAGGCGTGCCCTTGCGGACACTGACGCGCTGGTCGGCGCAGTATCGCGCTGCCGCGCGGGCACTGCTCATCGGCCACTAAACGCCGCGAGAACCACGCCATTTACCGTTGCGACCCGGCTGAGTCGTCCTCTACGTCGGTTTCCCGCGCGAGTTCGTCAGTGAATGCGCGCGCGATGGTGGCCTCGTCGGGCAAGGCCGCCTGCGCGTCCTCGGCGAGTTCGTAGCGGCTTACCGCGACCGGCTGAGTGGTGGAGGCTAGGGCATAGCGAACGACGGCATCGTTCTTACCAGCGACGAGGAGGATACCGACGGTCGGCTCGTGTTTGCTTGGGATGCGTAGTTTGTCGTCGACGAGGGCGACGTAGAAGCCCAATTGGCCGGCATCGCGAGGGTCGAACTTCGTGGTCTTCAGCTCGATCGCCACGTAGCGAAGCTGTTCGATGTGGAAGAACAGCAGGTCCACGAAGAAATCATCGCCGTCGACGTCGACGTGCAACTGACGTCCGACGAACGCGAAACCGGGGCCGAGCTCGTGGAGGGTGTCGACGATGCGGTCGACCAGCCGCTTTTCAAGTTCTCGCTCGGCTACGTCGCTGTCGATTGCGAGGAAGTCGAGCGCGTAGGGGTCTCGGGTGATCTGCTACGCGAGTTCGGAATCTGGTTGCTCGAGTGCGCCGTTGAAGTTCGTTAGCGCCGCTGCCTCGCGCTCGTGCAGCCTGGTGACGATCTGATGGGCGAGGACTGGTCTGCTCCAGCCATGGGCGACGTCTTTGGCTGCGTACCAGCCCCGCAGCTCATGATCATCGAGCTTGTCCAGCAGCTCGATGATATGACTCCACGGCAATTGTGCAACGGGTCGTTGCACATCCTTGTCGAAGTCTGGCCACGACTGGGCGAAGGCCCGCATATAAAGCAGGTTGCGTCTCGAGAAGCCCTTCATCGAGGGAAACTCGGTGCGGAGATCCGAAGGCGAGTCGCTCGAGAACCCCAGTACCCCATGCTTCCTGCAGTTGTCGGGCGAGGATGGTGCGTCCGATACGCCACCACAGCATCAGCAGCTCAGTGTTGGCTTTCCGCTGCGCTTGGAATCTGGCGGCGTGGACGTGCCGCTTGAGTTCCGCGAGCGTGGCTGCGAAGCACCGGGTATTAGGTCTGACACATCCCAACCGTAATGAAGTACGAAGCAACCTGTTCGTTTGGAAGCTCCCCCACCCGCAGTTCCTCACAAGGCGCAGCGTTGTGCACACGACTTCTGAACAAAAAGACCGATCGTGCAGAGGACTTCTGACAGCTCGCTGTCAAGAGTCGGCTGCACAAGCCCTGTCATGTCGCCTGACGGTGTGCAGCCGGCTTCTGAAAGTGACACTCCCGGTAAGCGGCGGTGGTGTCCGGTGGACGTTGGTGATCCGGTCAGGTGAATCCGGGCGAGTGAGTCCGGGCCGGTGACGATCAGTGCTCTGACCTTGTCGCTACCGTAACCGTTCGACAGGTCAGCCGAAGTCTCTTCTCCGCAACCCCAGCAGGCCGCCGGCAGCGAGGACCGCGGCGACGGCGGTGAGCGAGAGCAGGGTGAGCGGGCCCACCTCAGTGGATGGGTGTATGTGGGAGAAGGGGGAGACGGCGAAGACGGCGTCGCTGATCTGTTGGGTTTCCCAACCGAGCTCGATGAGCAGAAACATCCCCAGCGTGCCCCATCCGACGAGCGCGGCGAACTTGGGGAACAGACCGTAGGCGGCCTTGGCCAGAGCGGCCATCACCCACACGGCGGGCAGGGCCGCCATGGTGGAACCGAGGGTACGCGGCAGTTCGCTGGCGACGTCGCCGCTGACGAGGCTGTAGGTCAGCCCCGCGCTCAGGCCGAGAGCGGCGAGCAGCACGACCGGGCCCAGGACGGCGATCAGCAGGTGGCTCCAGGCCCAACGCAGCCGGGGGGTGGGACCGCTGAGCAAGGAGTCGGCGTGCCCGCTGGTTTCCTCCGAGCGGAGCCTGAGTACGGTCATGATGGCGTAGGCCGACACCAAACTCACCGAGAGGGCGTAGACGATCAGCGACACGAAGGCTTCGCCGACGTCGCCGGCTCCCGCGAAGGCGAGGAAGTCGCCCCCAGGTTGCGTGTCACTCAGAAGCTCGGTGGAGATTGGGGCGACCAAGCCCGCTAAGCCGCCGACGAGCGCGAACCCGACTGCGCAGGACAGCAGTGCCCTCCTGTGTAGCCGCCATGCCAGGGTGAGGGGGCTGCGCAGCCCCGGCCCGGCCTGTGCCGGTCCGGGCCGTGGCCGCAGGAACCCGGCGTCCAGGTCGCGGCCCGCACTGAGTGCGTAGGCTGCGGCGCCCAGCATGGTGGTGAAGCCCAGGATGAGGGTGAAGACCCACCACTTCTCGTCGGCGAAGGGGTGGGTCAGGCGGGTCCAGTTCAGCGGTGAGAGCCACGCCAGCCACGCGATGTCGCTGTCTTGACCGGCCGCGTCTGCGGCGATGCGCGGGAGGAAAAGGACGGTGAAGGCCATCAGAGAGAGGCCTCTGGCCGTCCTGGCGCTCTCGCTGGCCTGGGCGGTCACGCCGCCGATGGCAGCGCACATCCATCCGGCACCGGCGAAGGAGAGCCCCAGCGCGAGGGAACCGGCGGTGGGAAGCCCGAATGCCATCAGGACGATCGTGACGGCGACGGCCAAGGCCAGGTTGGCGCCGAATACCGCGGCCAAAGCGGCGGTGAGCGGTGCGTTGCGGCCTACGGTGGTGGAGCTGAGCAGTTCGCGTCTGCCCGATTCCTCCTCGGCGCGGGTGTGACGGATGACCAAGAGCAGGCTTGGAATCCCGGCGAAGATCATGCCCATGACCCCGACCCGCCACGCGACCAAGCCTCCCAGGGTGGAGGCGAAGATGGGCCCGAGCATGCCCAGGGTCGCTGGGTTACCGTTGCTCTGCTGGCTGAATATTTGGCGTGCCTCGGCCGTGGGGTAGAGCTCCTGGAAGGCGGTCGTCTGGCTGGCTACGATGAGCACCGGCAGGGCGATGAAGAGCGCGAGCAGGATCCGGTCGCGTCTGAGGATCAACCAGATCAGGGCCCCAGTACCGGTGAGGGAGGCCACCAAGCTGTCCATTCCTGCTGCGCGGTTCCGCCGTTCGGCGTCTTCTGCCTCCCGTGGTGGCGCGGGAGCAGTTCCTCCATTGAGGGAGGTCATCGAACTGTCCCTTCCCGCTGTGTGGTCCCATCGTTCGGTGTCTTATCCGTGTGGTAGTGGCGCAGGAACAGCTCCTCCATGGTCGGGGGTTGGCTGATGAGGCTGCGCAGCCCGAACGGGGTGAGGTGACGGAAGACCCCGTCCAACTCCTCGGTGTCCACCTGGAAGCTCACCCGCCTGCCCTCGACGGTGAGGCTGTGGACCCCGGCGAGGTCGCCGAGGCCCGAGACAGGTTCGGCGAGCTCCGCCCGGACGGAGGTGCTGGTGAGGTGGCGAAGCTCGGCCAGAGTCCCGCTCTCGACCGTCTTGCCGTCGCGGATGATCGAGACCCGATCACACAGGGCCTCGACCTCGGCGAGGATGTGGCTGGACAGAAGCACCGTCCTGCCACGCTGGCTCTCTGCCTTGATGCAGTCGTTGAAGGCGGCTTCCATCAGCGGGTCGAGCCCGGAGGTGGGCTCGTCGAGCAAAAGCAGCTCCACATCGGAGGCCAGCGCGGCAACCAGGGCAACCTTCTGACGGTTGCCCTTGGAGTAGGTGCGTGACCGCTTTGTGGGGTCGAGCTCGAAGAGCTCGAGAAGTTCTGCCTTCCTCGCCGGGTTCAGCCCTCCCCGCAGCCGTCCCAGCAGGTCCAGGATTTCGCCTCCGGAGAGGTTGGGCCACAGCGTGACGTCACCCGGGACGTAGGCCAGCCGCCGGTGCAGCTCGGTGGCCTGGGTCCACGGGTCGCCGCCTAGCAGGCGGACGGTGCCGGAGTCGTGCCGCAGCAGCCCCAGCAGGATTCGCAGCGTGGTCGACTTCCCAGCGCCGTTGGGACCCAGGAAACCGTGTACCTCGCCCGTGGCCACGGACAGATCCAGTCCGTCGAGTGCACGAGTTCGGCCGAAGGTCTTCACCAGTGCCGATACCGATATTGCCTCAGTCATCGTCAGATGGAACCTCGTGTGTTGAATGATGTGTGCCGGGTGCTGTCTCGCCCGGGCCCGCGGGCTGTTCCGATCGGTGGGGGAGGTCGGTCAAACTCGCCCGCCAGCTCTCGGCCCGGTCGGTGTCAACGAGCCCTGGCGCCAGCAGGTCGAGGGTGGCCAAGCTGACCCGGGCCACGCCTTCTTCGGAGAACACAGCAGTATCGAGGGCATGGCCGACATGGCGGTGCAGCACGGTGACACCCAGCCGCATGGCGGTGAGCACGACCGCCTGCGCGTGTAGGTCACTGGTGCCGTCCTCGCGTGTTCGCAGGTGGTCCTCGGTCACCGCCACCAGTGCCTCGAAGACGGCGGTCGCGGCCGGTGAGTCCTCGACCAGGGCAAGCGCGAGATAGCGCACCAGCCAGGAGTCCTCCTGGCCGATGTGGTGACCCTCGGGCAGCTCCCCCTTGGTCACACTGCCTTTGGCGATGTCGATGTAGGCGGCAAGGGCGTGCGTGTCACAGGCTTCCCGCAGCCCGTCCTTGCTTCCGAAGTGGTGCCGCACAAGGGCTGGCGACACACCCGCCGCCGCCGCGACATCGCGCATGGTGGTCGCGGCGAAGCCGCGCTCGGCGAACTGCCGCAAGGCGGTATTGCGGATGCGGGCGCGGCCCGTGAGGTCAGAAGCGTCGGCTGCAAAAGCCATACCCCGACTGTACACAGAAACAGCCAATTGCACAAGGGGGCAGCCTGCTGCACAGCGGGACAGCATGAGGCTGCCTGATCGCGGCACCAGTGGCCCGGGCCAGCATGCCCGCGCATGTCAAGTAGCGCCCATTCGAAACCGGGCCCCTGCTGAACCATCACGGAAAAGCCACGGAAAGGGATATAGCGACTCCAGGGACCGCCTGCGTCCGTCTCTGAGGACCGTCCCGGTGGCCGATCGACTTGCGGGACGTCAGCCCGGCTGGCATCGCTCGTCATTGAGACCGCCACGAAGCGACCGAAGAACACCGCCATTTAGCAGACGAAGTCACAACTCCGCGGATAGACGAGACCTGGTTATGTGGCGGAACTCAGTGCCGTTTTCTATGTGTCGATTCTTCTGGTCGTGCATGAGAATTGGTACATTAGTGGCATGGGACACGCTCTGGGCTATGCGCGCGTATCGACCGGCGAGCAAGATGCCAGCCTCCAGCACGACGAGCTGACGGCCGCCGGCTGCTATCGGGTCTTTACCGATACCGCATCCGGGTCGCTGGAATCACGTCCCGAGCTGAACAAGGTTCTCGATCAGCTACGACCGGGGGATACCTTGGTGGTGTGGCGGTTGGACCGCCTCGGTAGATCAATTCGGCATCTGATCGATCAGTTGGCGGCCTTGCAAGAGCGCGGGATTGAGTTCCGGTCCCTGCAAGAGAACATCGACACCAGCTCCTCAGGTGGCCGACTCGTGTTCCACCTCTTCGCCTCCCTGGCCGAGTTCGAGCGCGACCTCATTCGCGAACGGACGAACGCCGGGCTGAGAGCCGCCCGAGCTCGTGGTCGGACCGGCGGCCGCCCGCCGCTGCTGACAAAAGACAAGCTCCGCACCGCCCGAAAGCTTTATGAGCAGCAAGACATGACTGTCGCCCAGATCGGCGAGGTCCTGGGAGTCAGCCGCACCACTGTCTACCGAGCGCTGCGCCGTGAAACCGGAACTGCCACTCCCGTCCGTCGTCGACAAACGACGATAAAGCCGGAGCCGTGAAAGTCGAAGGAACTGGGTTCACGAACCCAGGTAGCGCTTCCCTGCAAAGAAGACATCTACTAGCCGATACAAACTGTCAGACTCGGAGAAATCCGCGATTGCAGGTTCCTGTCAAGCTTTTACTCGGCGGAAGGCCCCTAGCACGTGAACGACTGCGGGCCAGTATTGGAAATCCTCAAACTCGTTATGCAATACTCCTGAAGCACTGTAAGGCCCTTAGACGGAGTTAACCATGGCAAAGCGCATCATCGAGGTTCTGACCTCTGACCTCTCCAACGAGGAGAGGTCAGATATCCAGACAGTAAAGTTCTCCCTGAATAACCAGGCCTACAGCATCGACCTAACGGAGGAAGAGGCCGAAGACTTCGAGCTGCTGTTTCAAGACTACATCTCGGTCGCGCGCAAGGAGTCCCAAGCCGCTATCCGCCGCCGGCAGGGGAGCCCTACCGCACGGGGCAGTAAGTCCGTGGTCGAAGAGCAGACAGGCGCGCGCCCCTCTGAGGTTCGTGAGTGGGCGAAGGCGAACGGGCACGAGGTGTCCGAGCGTGGCCGCATCCACCAAGATGTCATCGCCGCTTACAACGCTGCACACTGACCTCGGAAGCGTGTGCTGTGTCCAGAACGCCGGATACACCCACGGCTTCAGTACGTTGACCGCAGATGACAAACGCGAGCCCTGGTCCAGATCGCACCGAGCCGGCCACGTACGCGTCGTGGATCGAGACGAACGGCCAGACCGGTTCCCGCGCAGGTCCAGGCCGCCTCTCGCCAGGTGCTTGCTGCGTCAGCAGCGACAGTCATGCGTACGCCAGTATTTTTGGAGAACCTAGGGTCAGACGACATGCCTAGATGCCCGATTGCTTCGAACAATCGATCCGTCATTGCTTGCGGGCGTTACGGTCGGTGCGGTCGCGACGATCGAAGACCTTGTGGGCTCGGAGTACTTAGCACGCGCGAAGTGCTCCGACGCGACGTCGAGGCCCAAGAAGGGACTCTCATGCACGATGTTGTTCCCCGCCTGAAGACGAACCCAGGGACAATCCGGGCTTCTGCTCCCAACAGCGGAGCACAACTGGAGAACCGGGCCCGGGATGTATCAATGAACCCGGTCATTTCGGCGTAAGCGGCCTGGCTCCGCGGTGAGAAACGCTGAAACGGTCTTCAGCATCTCTTTGGCTCGTTTGAGCTCTTTCACCTCTCGGCGAAGCGGCTTGAGCGCCCCAAGGTCCGCCCCCGTGGAACCTTCCTCGAGTCCCGCATCCCTGCGGGTCCGCTTGGACCAACCTGGGAAGGTGCGGTGCGAGGTCACGAGATTCTCTCCGATGGCGGCAGCAGCACGACGGCTTCACTCTGCTCGACAGAGAAAAAGAAGAAGCTGGCGAACTTCACCCTGAGGATCCGACGATGGGCCGAGCTCGAAGTCACTTGGCACGGTCAGCGTAGCGGTAATCGTTACGATCGCACTTACGCTGAGTACAGCGCCTACAGCACCGATACCGCTCCAGTCTGCTTCGAAAACCACGCGTCGAGTCTTGTTGTTCACTAGATCCACGCGCGCGACTTGATCTAGCCCTTCAAGGGACACCTCTAGAACGCCGACGTTCAAGGCACCTGTTCGCTCGATCGTAAGTACGGACCCCGCAGGAATCGGTGAGGCTGCAGGCGCTTCGAGCTCAAACCCCTGACCGATCACTCCCAGCGCGCCGCATGAGCCAGTAACTGTGATGCCTTCGAGAACAGTTGGAGGTGATGCCTCTATCGCTGGCGCTGCGGTCACGATGGTGACGAGCGGGGTAGACCACGCGACTCCCCGAACGAGTCTTCTTCGAGAGACGCCGGGCGCCTTCCTCTCCTGATCATGTGTCACAGTACGCCCCGATCCGTTGTGACTAGGAAGCGATGGGACTTCACTTTTTGCTGAAAATCGATGCGAATGCTCGGCTCGAACGGTTCAACCGTATCAGTAGGATATTGGGGTCGCCAATACACCGCATCCTATTGAACCTCGATATTGAAAGGAAGCATCCCCCAGGAGATGAAGAGGCCTGCGATCCACGCAACATTTTTACCGAACACGCGCGCGCCCGACTCCTCAGCACTGGAGTTCCACGGATCCGCCAGCAGGTTTCGTCTTGGAGACACCCGTTCGGGGGAAGACGCTCATCGGACCGTCGTTTCCCGGGCACTCCCTGGCTTGCCGTTCCTGTGTCGTTACCCTCGGCGTCGATCGTGTTGGTCAGCGTGACCTACACGGTCGTGAGATGAGGCCCCGACCCCTTCTGCATGCGTTGCCGGCGGGTTAAAGCGCGGCGACAATCCACGAAAATTACACACACTGGATCGCCTCCGAGTTCGTGGGGAGTCTCGCCTAAACGGAAGGATAGGCTCATGGCAGCCTGCGCTTTCGTCTACATATATGTCGCTTCGCTACCTTGACTCGACACTTAAAGAGAGAACGTTGGAGAATAGAGAAAGGAAATAGAAAAGATGGATCCTGCTGATACGACGGCACTGTGGATCGCCTCTCAGCACACAACCTACAACCCGCTCATTGACTATCAGATCAGAGCGGCCGGTATGACTCCTGCTGAGTTTTTCCGCAGACTCGACCGCCTCGCATACGATGCGGCAGCAGAAGAGTATGACTCTGCAACTGTACGACGAGTGCGGGAAGCCCACAGTCGGAACACTGAAGGAACAAAACCTGAGGCATGAAGCGTCAGGCGGATCGGAGCTCTCTGAGCTTCTATGATGCCAACGCGCGTGGGATAGTGCCGAGCCTTGCGGAGTCGGGCTGCGAGCTGCGCCACCTCCCTCTCAGTAAGCATCAGGTCAGTAAGACTCAGGCTGAAACCTGCCTCATACTCATCAAGAACTAAGCAGATCAGCTTCTTCTCGCCAGTATTGAGCTCCGGCATGACGCCCCCTCATCGTTGGAGACGTTAGCCGCTTCCTTCCACTTACTCTCAGTAGCGTTATTGCGTAAGCCCCCTCATAGGCGGTGACGCTCGACGCCGTCGTCGATCCAATCGCGCAATCCGGGACCAGCCCCCGGCGGCTGGTGTTTTCGGCTCTCTTGTGCGGGCAGGTGCGTCTCTCAGGGAGACTCCGTCAAGGGGACCAGTGAGCATCACGCTGGATTGGGTTGTTGTGCCCTATGGTCGCCTGCTCCTACGACGTTCATACAGAGCAGCAGCTGAGAGGGTGGTCGCGAATACTGACAGCAGACCACGCAGAGACGGCTGCTCCCCGGTAGGGGATGGGAGAGCCATCGGTGATCGCGTCTCCTCTGAGAAGCGGGCCCGATCCAGGGGTAGATACTCCTACCGTCACGCACTCACCTGGCTCTCGAACGAGCAGACCGGGCATAGGATTTTCAGCGAATGCCTCTGAGAAGCACGTGCAACACACACCTTTTTCTCAGGTTCTCGCTTAGACTGCAAGAGTTCTTCCTGGTTTTATTGATCGGTTTCCCAGGGACCGACCACACCGAAAGGATGCTGAATGAGACCGCCTAACCTCTCGCGCGGTCGCCCCGCTCGCGTGAGAACCGTCATCGCAGCCGGAACAGCTATGGGCATGCTCGTCGCCCCGATCTCCGTTGCGAACGCCGCACCCGAAGACCAATCTGAAGCTCTCGGTCAAGTCATCAGCACGGACCTGCTGGACATCGATCTCGCAGACCTCAACACCGCCCACACCGGCTTTCCGAGCGAAGTTGGGCCGGAGTCCACTCCGCTAAACCTCGAACTATTCGAAACCCTCACCCTTGATCTGGGCGACGGGATCTCTCTGCCCCTCATCAGTCAGCCGAATGCTCCCGGCCTGCTGGACCTCGGAGAAGTGGGCGCACTCAACTCATTCGCTGAGTCGCCGAACGGCACGACCTCCACAGCCAGCGCTGGTGCAGTAGGCACCGACGGTGCAATCAACCTCGATCCGGATAATCCCGGCGCGTATGGTCCTGCACAGGTCGACCTCACCAACCTCTTCGCGCAACTGGGTCTAGACGCCATCACGGACGCAGTGCTCGATGAAGCTTCTCTAGAACTAGGCGCAGCGGCATCCACGGCAACGAAGGAAGCCGGAGACGTCAGCTCCGAGTACCTGCTCGCAGGCGCGGATCTCAACGTCTCGAGCCCTCTGGTCGGTGACCTCACCACAGGCGTAGACGGAGCACTTGGCGACGTCGGTGACGTCGTCAACGGTGCTCTCGCAACGGACGGCGTCCTCGGTGAGACGGTCGGCGCGTTGGAGGCCCTGAACCTCGACCTCGTCATTGCGCAACTGGGAATCAGTGATGCTGAGCTTGGCATCAATGGCTTGGACACCGCTCTAACGGAACTGAGCAACACGCTTCTCGTGGAGCCACTTGAGGACGAGAACGGCATGGTTTCGGTCAACCTGTCGACCGGCGTGATCCACGTCGACCTCGAACAGGTCTATGCCGACTCTCATGGCGTCGAGGATCTCAACGGTCTTGGCGCCAACACGCGACTGCTTGACGAAGAGACGATCAGCGGAATCACGACAGCCGTCGCAGAGGCGCTGGGCACACTCACGACCAAGGTTACCGACGGCGTAGAAGATGTCCTCAACAACACCGAAGTCGTCATCGACCTGGGTGCGCAGCTGAGGGTTGCAATCCTCTCGTCGGATGTCGACATCACAGTCAACACCACACTCGGCTACCTGGCCGGAACCTCTGATGTGGAACCTGTAATCGAGGTGGACGGCAATCTGCTCGGTCTCCCACTCGGCTCGCTGCTAGGAACTCTCTCAGACATTCTCGTTCCTGCCGTTCTGGACATCCTCCGCCCCGCGGTCGGAGGGCTGCTGGACACTGCCGGAGACGGACTGTCGTCGACTCTCACAGGAGTCCTGGATCCGGTCCTCGATGGACTGGGCCCGGTCTTCGATGCGCTCAACGAAGTTGCTGAAGTGACCATCAACGAGCAGCCCGAACCCGGGCAGCTGGGCGATGAATCCTTCACTGTCAACGCTCTGAGCCTGGAAGTGCTGCCGGCTGCGAGCGTGGCGAACGTTGACCTGGGTTCCTCCACAGTGCGTGCGCTCGATGAGGCGCTCGCGCCCGGGATCACGGTCTCGCCGGCCTCCGTCCCCGCAGGATCGGAGACGACAGTCACCGGAACTGACTTCGGACCCGAAGAAGACGTCACCGTCACACTTGTCGACCCGGACACGGGAGACACGGTTGGGGAACCCGTCGTCGTTACGACAGACGCTCTGGGCAACTTCACCACAACACTTCCTGTCGATGAGGGTGCAACCGCCAAGGACTACACGGTCAACGCCGCGTCGGAGACCGGCGAAGCAACAGCGCCGCTCACCGTGACCGTGGTGGAGGATGGCAATGAGAATGCGTCATCGTCCGCCAGTGCCTCGGCTGATGCTGATTCCGATGCCAATGCTTCTGCTCAGGCAGCAGCACAGGCAGCGGCGAACGCCGACGCGGACACCACCGCCTCGGCGGCAGCGGATGCTGACGCTTCCGCGGCCGCACAGTCCGCAGCTGAAGCAGACGCCTCCACGGACGCCTCGGCTGACGTGAGCACGGATGCAAACGCCGCCTCGTCCGCAGCAGCAGACGCTGCAGCGAACACCGATGCGGATTCCGACAGCAACGCCGACACCACCGCAGCAGCAGACGCTAACGCAGCAGCCGCGGCTTCCGTGGCGGCAAACGCTGACTCCTCCAGCGATGCTTCCGCAGCGGCAGCCGCGGACGCTGATGCAAATGCAGACGCCACCGCCGATGCAGAAGCAGATGCGGCAGTGGATGCGGATGCGACGGCTGATGCTGATGGCAACGAGAACGCTTCGGCTTCTGCAGCGACCTCGGCTGATGCTGATTCCGATGCCAATGCTTCTGCTCAGGCAGCAGCACAGGCAGCGGCGAACGCCGACGCGGACACCACCGCCTCGGCGGCAGCGGATGCTGACGCTTCCGCGGCCGCACAGTCCGCAGCTGAAGCAGACGCCTCCACGGACGCCTCGGCTGACGTGAGCACGGATGCAAACGCCGCCTCGTCCGCAGCAGCAGACGCTGCAGCGAACACCGATGCGGATTCCGACAGCAACGCCGACACCACCGCAGCAGCAGACGCTAACGCAGCAGCCGCGGCTTCCGTGGCGGCAAACGCTGACTCCTCCAGCGATGCTTCCGCAGCGGCAGCCGCGGACGCTGATGCAAATGCAGACGCCACCGCCGATGCAGAAGCCAACGCGGGCGCTACTGCTGATGCTGACAGTGATGCGTCGCCAGAGGCAGATGCGGACGCGAACGGTGATGATTCGGCAAGCGCATCCGCTAACGCCAACGCATCGGCAAGCGCTAGCGCATCCTCGAATGCCGGGGCTGGCGCAAATGCGGACGGCGGCGGCGACGGGGATGACGATCTGCCCCGTACCGGCGCTGAAAGCGTCGCGCCGATCCTGGCGATCGCAGCGATGGCTCTGCTTGTCGGTGGCGGCATCCTGATGGTCGTTCGCCGTCGGAAGGTATGAGAAGGGCTCTGTAGCCGGGGGCTGGCTTCTCACCACTGAGTGAGAAGCCGGCTCCGGCGTCAGAGCAGTGGTGGGGTGCTGTGAACAATGCGGCACCCCACCACTGCGTCAGCTATCGAAAGAAGTCATGACAGTGAAGAACAGCTCTGCGGCTAGCACGATGCCCCGGACACGGCGACCTTTCTGGGTTCGCATCTGCATGGTCGTCGCTCTTGTGCTGACGGCATGGCATCTGCTGGCGTCGTTCCTCTGGATCGCACCAGCCGGTCCTGCCCGTGAGGTCGTCCCGGGTGAGACGCTGCGCAACTACATGCTTCCCTTGTATGGACAGAGCTGGAGCGTGTTCGCGCCTGCTCCCGTCAACGGAGACCACCACCTGGATGTGCGTGCTGTGGTTGAAAGAGACGGTGCGGAAGAGGTCACGGATTGGGTGCGTGCCACTGACGTTGAACTGTCTCTCTCACGGCACAACCTGTTCCCGCCCCGTGCAGCCAGCCTGGGTCTCAACGTGGCAGCCGGCCACAAGCGCACCTACGACCAGCTCAACGATGACCACGAGGTGGTCGTCGACCTTAACTACTTCAAAGACGATTGGCAGCCTCGGCTCGAGGAGAACCTGAAGTCTTATGACGGGGAGGACGCAGTCGACGCCTACCTCCAAGCGGAAGAGACGGCCACCGCATATGCCACACAAGTCGCCTACGCAGTCTGGGGTGAGGATGTCATCCGCGTGCAGTTCCAGACGACACGTCAGAACGTCATCCCCTTCGACGACCGCAACGAGCCAAATGCCGAGGAGCCCCCGCTTCAAGTGGTCAGCACTGGATGGCGCGGACTGATCGAACGAGATGGACAGTCGCGTGAGCAGTTCGCGAACTACTTCTGCTCCGCACCCGAGGATGTGTGCACATGAATCAGAAGACCAGCTCACGGGACGCCGCGCAGAAGACGCAGGGGTCTACACCAACGACTCCCCGAAAAGCACGTACCACCGAACCAGCAGGTGCAGCGCCGAACCGCACATCCACAGCTTCCGGGGCTCTGGGGCGCCGCGTCCTCCGCACTTCGAGAGATCTGCTCACCCAGCTCCGGCAGAGGGTGGCGGGAGTAGTGTCTTCTCTCTATCTCTTCTCCGAATCATGGTTACTGGACGCGAAGCATGCGCAGTACGGTCTGGCCGTCACACGGATCGTCATGGGCTTCGTGGGCCTAGGGCTCTTGCTCACCAACTTCAATGCACGGCTGTACACCTTTGGGGAGGGGTCTGCCTGGAACGGTGAGCTGGCAGAACCGGTAAGTGTCTTCCCGAGAATCTGGCTCTTCAGCCTCTTCCACCGTGTAGCCGACAACGCCGCCGTATTCACCCTGTTCTATCTCCTCCTGGCGGCCGCGGCGATTGTGATCATCGTGGGGTGGCGGACGCGGATCATGTTGCCGATCTACTTCATCGGGTGGATTAGTTTCATAGAAGTCAACGATTCTGCCGGTGACCAGGGCGACAACGCGTACCGGATCTTCCTGATCGCTCTACTCTTCGCGGACACATCGATGCGGATGTCCCTCGATGCCCGTCGGCGTGCCCGCGGAGTTGATGCTTCGAAACCCTGGCTCTCGCGCAAGTTCGCCGGCGAGCGACTCCTGCCCGCGCCTCTGACGAACCTCGCGCATAACATCGTGCTCATCGTGCTCACGTTCCAGGTCTCTGCGATATATGTCGCTGGCGCTCTGTACAAGGCAAGTGGCACTCCATGGTCAGCGGGCTGGGCAGTCTACGATCCACTGCACGTCGCGCAGTTCAGCACGTGGCCGGAGATCGCGGACCTGATCACCGTCTGGGGTCCAGGTGTAGCCGCGATCAGCTGGGGCTCGATCATCCTGCAGATGTCTTTCCCTTTCATGCTGCTACGTCGCGGTACTCGAGTCGTCGCGCTCTTCGGCATCCTCAGCTTCCACGTAGGCATCGGAGTCCTCATGGGCCTGCCGTGGTTCTCTCTCACGATGGTCGCGATAGATGCGATCTTCATCCGCGACAAGACGTGGAAGGGGATCGGCAGAGTCGTCACGAACACGTGGCAAGCTGCAGAAACGAAAGAGAAGAACGAGACGTAACGTCTCGATTCCGACGGCTCATCTCAGGGTCCTGTGAAGCGACACCGAAGGCGTTAAGGCAGCGCAAAGAGCGCTGGCACCGAGTCGCTGCCGCCAGAATCGAAAGGGGAGCATCCTCGCAGTTGCGCGGTCAGCGAGATCATCCACCAGTACGTGTTCTTGAAACCGCCACGACCAACGACGGAGCGTGATCGTCGCTCTCGATCGTTCAGCTCAAAGCAGTGGCATCTCATCTGGATCTGCGTCCTTGTGTCACGCTCTCCGCAAGCGGTCATCTTCGACCGTCAGTCACAACGAGCTGGTCCCTGAAAGTTCTGCCAGTGCCGCCCCTGCTGCGTTGTACCCACACATGCCATGAGCCCCTGCTCCTGGGGGAGTAGCCGCAGAGCAGAGGAAGAGCCCCGGCCGCCCCAGAGAATAGGGCGAAGCGGAGACCCGAGGTCGGAACAGCAGCTGCATCGCTGAGTTAGCTCCGGTGACAATGTCGCCTCCGACGTAGTTGGCATTGGTGGATTCGACTTCGGCCACATCTTTTACATGGCGCGCGAT
This sequence comes from Brevibacterium yomogidense, assembly GCF_016107685.1. Taxonomy (GTDB): domain Bacteria; phylum Actinomycetota; class Actinomycetes; order Actinomycetales; family Brevibacteriaceae; genus Brevibacterium; species Brevibacterium yomogidense. The sequence goes on along the minus strand of NZ_JABASY010000009.1, from coordinate 51,226 downwards.
GATTCGCCCTCGGAATCCAGGCGCGAAGCGTTCGATCTGCCTTTCGATAGCGTCCGTCGCATCGCCGTCGAACCCTGCCGGCACGTGAGCGTAGGCGTCGATCGGATGAACATCGCCGGCCGAACGTGATGGATCAGCGAGGTACTGCTGTCCCAGAAGCACGAAGGGATGCTCGGGCATCCGGCCTCGGTTGATCAGCTGTTCCGCGGCTGCGATCTCCCTGAAGGACCCGCCCACATGGACGGTGCCTGCTCGTCGTGCCGGTGCGTAGGTCCAGGGGATACCGCCTTCCACGGCGAAGTTCACAACGAACGCGGCAGGGCCGTGACGGTAGCGCTTCAGTGCCCGGGAGATCCTGGGAGGTAGTGCGTCGCCTGCGATTCTCGCGGCGGCGGCCGGTCCGGTGTCGAACATGATGATGTCAGCCTTCGGCAATTCCGACAGTGACTGCACGCGCATCCCTGTCTCCACATGTCCTCCCAGAGTTTCCAGCGCACCGACCATCGCGTTCGCGATGCTCTGAGAACCGTTTTTAGCCACAGGCCACCCATAGGTGTGGGCTGCAGTTCCTAGTGCGACTCCGATTGCTGAGGATGCAAGCGCATTCAGAGGTCTGAACGAGTGCGCTGCGACGCCTGCGAAGAGTGCCCGGGCTTCCTCTGTCTTCCAGACTCGGGATAGCCATGATGCCGGGGGGCCCGCGAATCCGCCGAAATGAGCTAGCTTCAGAGGGTGGATGGGCACGTGGAGCATGGGACGGAGGAAGTCCTGCTGAATATCGGGGAACCGGTTTGCGAGGGGCCCGAAAATCCGCTTCCACATCTGGCCATCATCTTGCAGGTGTCGAGCGGTCTCCCCGATGTCCTGCCAGGCTGCGGCACCCGCTCCTCGAGCGAGGGGATGGGCATATTGGACTTCAGGCCACGCCCACTCCAGGCCATGGTCAGACAGGTCGATGAAATCAGAGAACGCGTTGGAGACTGCCAGTGGGTGGAACCCTGAACACTCGTCGTGGACAACACCTGGGACAGTGAGTTCCGAGGATCGGGTGCCTCCACCCACGGTGCCCGCGCCTTCCAGGACCGTGACCTCAACTCCACTGCGGGCGAGTGTTACGGCGGCAGCGAGCCCATTGGGCCCACTGCCAACTACGATCGCTTTCGTCATCGCAGTAGTCTGCCACGTTCGGTGTGAGAGCAGCCTGCCGCCATTTGAAGCTCCCGGCTGAAGAGCCTCCAGCTCCACTCCGTCAGACAGCGGCATCTGCAGTCGATCGCAGACAGCCCAGTCCTGATCGTGCAGACATAAATCCCCATTACACGCTCTTGAGATTTCGCCTGGTGTCATCTCTTCGAGGAACAGCCGGCTGCCCAAGACGCATACCTGCGTTGATAGGGCAAGCCGATCACTCCAGCCACACCGCTTGCTGTCATCGGCCCCCATGGCTACTGCACCCGAGGGCCGCGGGTGGCCCTCTAGCGAAAGTTTTCATTTCGCTCGATCCGAAAGGTGGGAGAAAAGCGAAGCGACCATTGACCACCCTGAGAGAAGTGGTCTAACCTTCCAGCATGGAGACATCAGACCACCGGAGCGACGGAGGGAAGCCGCGCCGCCGGTACACTCCCATCGCCCAGGATCTGTTGCGTTACATTGATCGCACGCCGGGGGCAGGGCCGGTCCGCCTACCTCCCGATCGTGACCTCGCAGAGAAGTACGGAGTGTCCCGCGCCACCGTGCGGGAGGCTCTCTTCGCTCTCGACCTCATCGGTGCTGTCGAAGTGAAACACGGCGAAGGAACCTACGTCGTCAACAGGAGCGCGCGCCTCCAGGAGTCGGATCAGTTCCAATACGGGGCGACACCGGAACATGTGATCGACACGCGAATTATCATCGAACCGTCCATCTCAGAGCAGCTCGCCCGCCATCCTGCGCAGATTGAAGACGCTGTCCGTGCTTATGAGATCGGACAGGATCTCATTCCATCGCAGACCCGAGTCGCGGAGTTCACCCAGCAGGCCCTCCAGTTCCACCTGAGCCTCGCCGCTGCCTTGGACAACAAGCTTCTGGGAGAGCTCGCCTTCGAAGTGGTTTCAATCGACACACAGCCCCTCTGGGCACTCATCAATCAACTCGCCCTGCAGAGCCCCTCGCACCGCGAGAAGCTTCAGGAAGAGCACCTATCGATCCTCGAAGCGATCCAGAGCCGTGATGAGGAACGCGCCTTCCGCGCAATGGAGGGACACCTCAAGAACAACAAGACCCGCATTATCCCCGGCCAGCAGTGACGCGGGCCGAACAAGAAGGAGAGACCATTACTCGGCCCCTCCTGAGCTTAAGGAGGTCCTGCTCGATACTGCGCGTTTCCGCTGGACGACCATCAGCCCCGCGATCTTCGGGGCGATGTTCCAGCTGGTGAAGAACAAAGAAGCACGCCGCGGGGACGGCGAGCACTACACCAGCGAGACGAACATCCTCAAAACTCTCGGCCCCTTGTTCCTCGACGAGGCTCGCAGGATCACTATTGCCCCCGCCTGATGGCCGGCCCAGGGAGACGAGAATCTCAGTCGCTCTGACCTTGAACTGCACACGCACCTCGCGCCGTGAACCCTGGCTAGTGGATCATCCTGTAGAACCCAGGGAGAGCACGCATCTTATTTCGTTTCAATGTTCCTCGCACAATGCGATGGAAGCTCGGACGCAGGAGTTGATTCAACAGAAATCCAGGCGGATTGGAAGGTAGCCGGGCGTAGTTCACGAACGCGAACTCCGATCGCTCATCGACCGAACGTAACGCCGTCGAGTTGTCTACACCGATTCGCGAGGTGTACCAGTCGGTGAGAGTCATCCACGCCTCGACGGGATCCGCGGCACTCGCCAAGGTGAAGTGATTGAACAGGAAGACCGCATTCTCGTCCGACTCAGTTTCCCCAATGCGCGCTGCGTTCGACCCGGCGAGCAGCTCTGTCCCCCCAAGAGATCTGACCATCTCGTTGTTGCGCACGTCTGCCAGATTCGCCGCCGAGGTGGTTCGGATCAGCATCGCCAAGTCATGCCGGGGTGCGCCCGCTATGGGAGGGACCATGTGCGTTCGGAAAATGCGGCTCGAAAGAACTCCCGGCCGCTCACTGAGTTCCTTGGCTTTCGCGATCAGCCGCACCGCTGCTTGCTGTCGTGAGGGTGACTGGCGATATAGCGGAACCGTTTGGGGCTTATCCGCCTGGAATCCAAGGTAGAGGAAGCCGTGAGGCTCCGGCTCAATCAAGGGGAGTGGGGGACGAGTGTTCATGTGACTCCTAACGACTTGAGTGAGTGCCCACTCATACTAACATGAGTGGGCACTCACTCAAGCTACACTGGTCATATGAACCTAGGCACCTCAATGCGCGACCGTATCCTCGCAGCAGCGCTGGAATGCATGCGAGAACACGGCGTGGGCGCTACGACGACTAAGAACGTCGCCCGGCGCGCGGGTGTGTCTGAAGGCAGTATCTACAATCACTTCAGCAATCGTTCCGAGCTGATCATCGAGGCCTTCGGAGACGCGACCAGCGCGATCCGTCACCGCGCCATCGGCCTGAAACAGCTCGTCGGCACGAACTCAGTAGAAGAGAACGTGGTGGAACTCATGGAAGCGATCATTGAGTTCCTTCGTGAGATCGCCCCCATTGCAGGGTCGGTAATCGGGGACATCGAGTTACGGTCCTGGTTCACAGACGAGCCGGCAATGAGTTCCGCGGGGCAGCGGCTGACTCCGCTGAACGGAGTGGTCGAGCTCAGCGATTACCTCGAACGCGAACACGAGCAAGGACGCCTTCGTGAACGCGACTCATGGGTGGTCTGCGCGTCGATGCTGATTGGTGCGTGCATGCAATACGTCTACTTGGAGCTGCTGTCACCGTCGGGTAGCGCAAGCATCTTCACGATGGACGAGAACTCCGTTCACGAGTACGCACGTACGGTGGTGCGTACTTTGTTCAGCGAGTAACAGGTACTTCGGGTCCCGCTACGACGCTCAGCTCGGCGCACCTCATCTATTCAGATGCTCAGTGCCTCCCGCCGGCCACGCAACCCGGGTGCGTGGACCTGAACCAATCGGTTCGGGTGATCTGGGCGCTCACCCGTTTGGTGTACTTTCCATCGGTTGCTGAGTACCGTAAGAAGGCCGATCGCCTCATCGCAGACACGGAGCAGACAGGGCCTCTCCGTCGCCTGCAGGAAGAGATCGCGTCGAACATCTATGTTGACCCTGCCTGCGGTGCGGGGACCTTCCTCAACGTCGCCTACGCGCAGCTCCGAGAGATCGAGACGGATCTGATCGTCGAGCGACGCAAGCGCGAGGGAGCTACGACGGGTGCTCTCGATGTGACGATGGATCAGATGCTGACCATCGACAAATTCTTCGGCTTCGAACTGAACTGGTGGCCGGCGAAGATCGCGGAAACCGCGATGTTCCTCGTCGACCATCAGGCCAACCGCGAGCTCGCGGCTCGTACAGGTCAGGCGCCGGAGCGACTACCCATCACCCTCACCGCGAAGATCACGCATGGAAACGCTCTTCGTCTGGATTGGAGCAGTGAGCTACCGACCCCTCCTGGTAAGACATTCATCTTCGGCAACCCTCCATTCCTCGGCCACTACACGCGAAACTCAGAGCAAGCAGAAGACCTCAACACTGCATGGGGTGAAGACGTCAGCGGGCGACTGGACTATGTAACAGGCTGGCACGCGAAAACCAAGGATCTCCTAGCCACACGGCCCGGGGAGTTCGCCTACGTAACCACCAATAGCATCACTCAAGGATTGCCTGTCCCGGCGTTGTTCGGCCCGCTCTATCGCGAAGGGTGGAAGATCAAGTTCGCTCACCGCACCTTCGCGTGGGACTCCGAAGCTCCAGGTAAGGCTGCCGTCCACTGCGTCATAGTCGGCTTCACCAAAGCCCCTTCAGCCCGACAACAGCTTTGGGACTATCCCAACGTGCACGGGGAACCAGTGCCACAACGCGTCGTTACCGGCGTGAACGCATACCTCATCGACGGTCCCGACCTTATGGTGAAGGCAACGACAAAACCGCTTTCGCCCCACAATCCCTCCCGTTCGATATGGCTCCATGCCAGCCGACGGAGGGCACCTCGTGTTCAAAGCCAAGGAAGGCAAGCGAGGGTTTGGCAAAGACCCCGTGGCAGCGAAGTACCTTCGGCGCTTCGTGGGGACGTCTGAGTTGCTCTACGGCACGGAACGGTGGTGCCTGTGGCTTGAGGACCTCCCCCAGGCCGATTTAAAGGCATCTAAGCAACTCCAAGAGACGATCGAAGCCTGTCGTCGATGGCGTTCTAAGCAGAAAATAACTGGGGATGCGTACAACCTTCAGCACATCCCGCACCTGTTCAGGCCGAGCCGGCATGTTCCTCACACGCCGTATCTCTGCATCCCTCGGCACGTCACAGAAAACCGCCGATACTGGACTGCCTCTCGCTTGGAAGCCAAGGTTATCTGCGGCGACGCAGCCTTCCTCGCCCCCGATGAAGATGGGCTCCTGTTCGCATTGATTTCGTCCTCCATGTTCATTACCTGGCAGAGGACAGTTGGCGGTCGACTCGAGTCACGCCTACGTTTCTCCAACACGGTCACGTGGAACACGTTCCCCGCCCCTGCGCTCGATGGCGTGGCACGTGACCGGATCATCGAAGCAGGGAAGAAGGTCGTGGCGGCCAGAGCTAAACGCCCCGACCAGTCGCTAGCGGAGTTATACGACCCGTATCTCATGGGTGCGAACACGAGCCTCCAAAAGGCCCACAATGCTCTCGATACAGAGGTCGATAAGGCGTTCGGGGCACCCCGTCGACTCCAATTCGGAGAAGCAACGGCTAGAGCTGCTGTTCCCTGCGTATCAAGCACTGGTCACCCCTCGGAGGTAGGTTCACCCGCAGTTCACTTCTCCCTGTCACTTTCGGGGATCCGCGCGATAAGCGCGCTCACCTGCCCTACAACGCGGTCACGCTCCGCTTCGGCGGTCGTGGTCCGGTCCTCAGTGTGGTCAGCACGGGCCGTTACCTCGGTTCGCTCGGATACGGCGGTGTCGCACTCTTGCTCTGCCTTCTCGGCGCGGGCGGCATTGTCGTCGCGTTCCGTTTCCACGTCCTCGACAGTGGCGGTGGGCTGACGATGGTGACAGTCTCTGCGTCCACGGCTTCGGTGATGGTGAACTCCGGAGCATCTTTGAAGGTGAGGCGGAAAAAGATGATTTCGCCCATCGATCGGTGGTAGACCGCGCGGATGCGAGAGGCTTGGAGTTCCAGGCGAGACGTTCGCGGACCTCTTCGGAAGTGAGCACATCGCAACTGTATAGAGCACTAGTTCTATAGGTGCTGGTCGTTTCGAGAGTGGGCCGGGGTCGCTGGCAGCTCGTTCATGGGTGTTCTCTTTGTGCTTCGCCACGGCTAGTACAGACATTAGTGACCCCACGGGAATCTGCACCCGGTCACACGAACTGGCCACACCGGACGACTGCACGGACAGCCGGCTCCTTTTCACTGACCGCGTTCGCGGCCTCCATCAGCGGGGGTCTGCTGTTGGATTCGGTGGCGCTGCTGAAACTCCGCTGTCGGCTTCGCAGTTGGGGTGTTCGTGGTCATACCGGTGAAGAGTCGGTTTCGAGTGTTCACCGTTTCTGCGTACTGGTCCCGCCGCGGCGCTTCCCGGAGGGGTGGGCCACTGCTGTCCGGACCGGGGTTGGGGGAGTCTTCCCACGGGGTGCGTGCTCCGAAGTAGCCAGTCGGGTTCTGCGGGGTGAAGGTCTCAGTCGAGACGGTGTCTCCCATCGGTCCTTCTTCGGTGTGCTCAACGGGTTGGCTCCCGAGGGCGGGAGTATCGGCTGGGTGCACGGTGGTGCGGTGTGTCAGGGGCTCGGGGTCAGAGGCGTCGTTGGAGAACGTCTGCTCGACCTGCGCGGCGAGTCCATTCTCCACTGCGACCTGGGCAAGGTCCCTGTGAGCTTCCCAATCGCCTACAGGAAGACTGTTGGCCTGCGCTTGCAGAGTATGGATGATCGAATCTGACGATTCATTCGCTACCATGGGCTCCTCCTCGAAGTCCGACGCTCTCAGCGTCTCATGCTGCCCAGACACGGCTGGGTGATCGCAATGCCTGGATGGCGGCCTTAGCCGCGGCCACCTCGGCGCGGCCAGCGGGAGTCTCCCGCGCTGCCTTCGCCCGTGCGGCACTCTCGCGCTGCGCTACAGGATCCCAGGTGGGCCGTGGCCGTGATCCTGAAGGGGCAGGGGTGGTCTCGCGCACGGCCAGGGCGACCGGGAGTGCTCGTCTCAGCCATCCAGCAGGATTCCTCACGTGGGTGAGTGCGTCTTGTCCCAGCGCGACATTGCGGGAGTCGAGCGCATCGACCAGCTGCCTAGGGGACAGGACCAGCGCCTCGGGCGTCGCGTCGAGGACTCGCGCCAGCTCTGCGGGCCGGCTGCACTGGTGGAAGATGCCTTTCAGCTCTCGCATGAGACGACGAGCCAGGTGCCGTGCCCGCGAACTCGCCGCCGGAAGCGCCTTCTTCTTTCGGATCGTTGCTCGCCGCGAAGCGGCTCCCTCGGGCGCGCCCTGCGCGCGCGTTGGTGAGTAATTACCAAGGTGAGAGAGACGTAGAACCTTAGTTCTACGAACTAGGGGGGTGGAGACGGTCTCTTCCGCGTACTCATGCGGAACGGTCAGTGCGCGCGTCGAGGCGATGCGCAGCTGCATGCCTCCATGTGCTGCGCGGGCCTGCTGGCGTTCAGCGGTGGTGAGGTAGCGACCTTCCAGAACCGTGCGCATGAAACCAAGGCGGGTGAGGATCCGGCGGGCATGCTTCACCGTGTCCCGGGTGAGATCGAGCTTCTGCGCCACGGTCTCGTGAGCGGTGCGCAGTTCGCGGCCGGTCTTCACATCGGCGTAGGAGGCATCGCAGTCTGCGACACGCAGGAGGGTGTGTCGTCCCAGCTTCTTTGTCGCCAGCTGCTTTCGGCCAGCGTCTGTGACGAGGGCACGAGCAAGTGCTTGCATCCACTGGCGGCGTGAGCGCCAGCAGGGGACGTCTGAGTATGCGCCTTCAGGCGTCTCAGGTGCCCACGACGTGTGGATTGGGGGTTCTTCAGGACACGCGGACAGGGCGGGAGTAGACCCGCTTTCGGGTGTGCGGTATCCTGAACTCAGCTTAGGCAAGCAGAGTCCTTTCGGATTCAGCGGAGAAAACTAGTTGGTAGCTAGCTCTCCCGCATACTTCAGCCCCTCGCGGATTAGGCCCCGCGGGGGGCTAATTTTTTTATGGGCTGAGCGGGTCGGGCAGCAGTGCCTCCTGGCCGTGATTGGAATTGGTGGTCGGCTGTGGGGCGAAGTCGGGCAGGCCCAAGGCCTGGGCGACGATGTACTCGGTATATTCGGCCCACGACATGCCTGCGGCCTCCGCACGTGCTTTGAGCGCGGATTCGACCTTCACATGCGGCCGATAGGCAATCGGCCGATCTGCGCGGTCGGCTCTGGGTTTGGGTCCTGGCTTCGCCATATGCCCCACACTACAGGAACGCAATTTGGCAATTGAGATTCATGAGGCGCGTGTTGCCCCGTTTTACCGGGAGGGGTCGAGGCCATTCCGGGCGGCGTCGAGAACGGCGGCGACGGCATCGTGGTTGATCGTGTAGCGCACGGTGCGTCCGTGCCGCAGCTCTTGGGCTAGGTCGCCGGTGATGTAGCCGAACGTTTCCAGCTCGCGCAGGATCTTTCCCAGACCCGTGGGATGAATGCGGTGACCGCGTTCTTCGAGTGCGTCCACGATTTGGCGGTGGAAGACCGGTTCCGGCTGTGCGGCGAGGACGGCGAGGACTCGCAGGCGCTGCTCGCCTCCGGCAAGCTGCCGGAGGTCGGCGATCCAATCGTCTGAGGAAGGCGGCATCGTCGTCCTTTGGCTCTCGTCGGCGAATGTCGGTCACAATGCGTCAATGATCGTGGCACCCACTTCGAGGTAAGCCTGCCGGGTCTGCGGTGTCAGGTCCGGCAACCGCACAAGGTCACCCTTGGCCACTGCGGGATCGAACGGAACGACGTGGACTGCTCGGCAGAGTGAACCGAGGGTTTCCACGATCTGATCACGATCGATGGCCTTGCTCGTGGTGCCAGTGTCAGTCAGTACGACAACGGCATTGCGCGCTAGTTCAGCATACGCGCCGTTGTGAGCCTGGTGGAGCCATGTCAGCGTGCGCTCAGCGCGCTTGGCGCCGGTCACAGCCCACCCGGATGCCACGACAAGCTGCTGGGCGTTTTCCAGGATCCCCTTCATCGCTGGATGCGTGACTCCGGTGCCGCAGTCGGTCAGCGTGATGGGGTAGAACCGGTCAGCGACGTCGCGGACACTGATGTATTCCTCGGCGGTGAGGGACTCCGACACGTCAGGGTCCTGTTCGCCGGCGATCAGGTGGAGCCGACCGCTGGTCTGGGTGAACCGGTTGAGGTCGGTGAGGTTGTGAATCTGATCGGCCTCGATGGCGTGGACGAGGTCGGTGATCGTGCGGGGGCTGACCGCTTCGACCTGCTCATGGGACAGGGCTCGGTCTGCGAGGTCACCGGCATCAGGGTTGGCGCCGATGGCCAGCACTGAGTCGGGCGGTGCTCTGCAAGTGTCAGGCCGACTCCGAGTGTGGTGCTGGTCTTGGAGATGCCGCCTTTGAGACACATGAACGTCACGTTCCGGGTGCCGGTGATCTGCTTCGCGGCGCGCTGGTGGAGCTCGTCCTTGTAGCGCTCCGTCTGCCCAGGGCCAAGGTTCCACAGCCCTCCGGTCATCTTGTAGACGACCGACTGCATTCCCTGCCTCGGCGCAGGCGTCTCTTCACGCACGAAGCTGCCGCTGCGTGGGGGAGTGGTCGCCGGTTGCTGGGTGTGCTGCGCCGGGGCCTGCGCTGTAGTGGGAGCGGGGTTGAGCAGGAGTGTGGGGTAGTCGCCGGCCGGGGCCGACTGGGCCTCGACGGGTGGCTGGTGCGGCCTCGACGGGACCGGCGTAGCCTCGGCAGCTGGCACTGCGGGAAGCGTCTGGGTGTCCTCGACTGGTTGTGCCGGTGCCGGTGCTGCGCTCTTGGGTTCTTCGTGGACGCGACCGTCTGGGTGGATGACCAGGCGCGCGTTATCGGCAGTCGCGGAGGCTGGTCCGCCGAGTTCGCGGGCGTAGGTCGCCACTACTCCGATGGCTTGATTACGGCCATCTGCCAGACCTGCACCGTGAATCTGGACGGTCCGAGTGGGCAGCGTGACGATGCCCTGCCCCTTGTCATCGAGACTAATGGTGATCATGGTGTCGGCTCCTTCGATGGTGTGCGATCTGCACGGTAGAGGTATGTCTGATCGACGCGGGTATGGACGACATAGGCCGCCCCGTCAGTGACGAGAACAGGGCTGGGATCCTCAGGGGAGTACAGCGGATAGTCCTCGACCTCGAGCCCGTCGCCGGTGACGGTCGCCGTCAATGGTGTCCGGTCCTCGGTGCCGTAGATTCGATGGCCGTCAATCGCGGTGGCATCGAAGTCCTCCAGTCCGACTAGTGCGGGGTCGTCGCCGTAGGAGACGAACACGTCTCCGATGACGGCGGTCTGGGCGTCTGCATCGGTCAGGAGCGGATCGTTCTCGGCGGGTGGTCGTGTGAGGGTGGAGTGTGCTGCCACTGTGTCGGTGGTCAGATCGATGAGTGCCAAGGTGCTCTTCGACGAGCCTTTCTGCTCCCACTGCGCGAGGACATGATCGGGGCTCAGGCCGATGACCTCGTCGGGTGAGCCCTCGGCTGCCTTCGGAGGATCGAGGCTGACCTGCTCGTGTTCTTCCGTCTCGGGGTCCGTACTCCAGACTGCCTCGTCGGTGAGGGAGCGGATCGCTCCATCGGCCACCGCGGCAGGCACGGCCCCCGGTGGCAGCGTGACGCGCTTGGCGTCACGGGTCTCGGTAGCTGGTGCAAGGACGGTGTAGTCGCCCAAATCGATCAACGGAGCAGTCCCTGCATACGTGACATCAGCGCTGGCCTCCAGAGAGACGGTGACAGGTGCGGCCCGGTCCTCGCCGTCATCGAGGGGCCAGAGGCTCAGGGACTGCGAGGAGGCGGAGGCCAGGACCGGACGGCCTTGCCAGGTCGTCTCGTGGACCTCCTCGAGGTCGGTGGGAGCGCTGCTTCCCACCCACTGCGCCTTGCCCGTCGCAGGGTCGAGGATGGCCAGCGTGCGGTCTGCGGTCAGGGTCAGGATGCGTCCATCTCTCATCTCGCGGGCGAGGGCCTTGTCGTTAACCTCGGCTATCCATGCGGCGGTCGTGGTGAACGTATCTGGCAGCCCGACGGGAATGTCGGTGCCGTATCCGGGTGGGGGAGTCGGGGTTTCCGCGACCGGTTGCGGTTCGTCGGCTGAGAGGGTGTGGCCCAGGACGAAGGCGCCGCCGCCGAGGATGAGTGCTCCGGTGAGGCCGACTGCGGTGAGGATGAACGCACGCTTCCTGCGACTGGGTTTCACCGGCTCGTCCGGCGCGGTGGTGTCGTAGACCTCGCCGGTGGTGCGGACGACGAAATCGACCCTCCGGCCACCCACTAAGTGGGCGCGCACGCGCACTGCGTCATGGCCCTGCTGGGCGGCTTTCTGCGCGGCCGCGTCGGTCGCGGCGCGGTGTCGGCTGGCCTCATCGTGGGCGGGTTCGATGGGGACACCATCGAGCGTGTCTGTCCCGTCCTGCGACTGGCGAATCGTGAACACCGGGAACGGTGGGACCGCGTGAGGATCGAACTCGTTGTTCATCTGACTCCTTGTCGAACGCCAACGCTGCTGTTAGTCGACACCGTTGAACTCCCAATGCCATGCCTCGGGTGTGCTGCCGCCTTGTTGCGCCCAGTCGGGGTGCTTCCAGCCGTACTTCCCGGCGTTCTTACGCATCCACTCATGCTGGGGGCTGCCGAACGTGTTGACCCCTGTGCCGAGATCGACTGCCAGCGCCCAGCCATGGATCGACGTACCGGGCTTGGCTGCCATGCCGTCGGGCTTGGTCTCGTAGAGATATTCCTGCTCGGCATACGTGCGGTAAGCATCAGTGATGCCGAGGTCAGTGCCGAACTCGTCCTTGAAGGCGTTGTTCATCTCGATCAGCTGATCGGTGGCATCCGTGCGGAGGGACTCGCCGCGGGCCCACGGAATCGACTTCAGCGAATCCTCCGGGACGCGCCCGTTCTCGTGGTCTCCCCACGGACCCGGCTCGTTCTCACCGGGGGGAGGGTCGCCGCCGCCTTTGTCTTCTTCGCATTCCTCCATGCCTCCGCCGTCCTCGCCGGGGATCGCCGGTGCCTCATCGGCATCGCGGGGATCGCCGGTGGCTTCTTGGGTGAAGGAGATGTGCGGGTGGTCTACGTGGTTCTGTGTGTCGCTTCCGCGATCCTCCATGTCGCGCCAGCCTTCCTCGGCCCGGTCGACGGTGTAGATCTGCTGGTACCAGATCACGTACTTCACGTTCAGGTGCTCAGCGTTGTCGATCGCGTAGGCGGCTATCGCCTGTCCGCGTGTCTTTCCTGCGTCGGTTAACGGGACCATGAAATCGACAGCCAGGCCGGTGGGGTGCCCGTGGGGGTCGCGGTTGCCGCCTTCGCGGTAGCCGCCAATATCGGCCGGGTTGTGGTCGGTGACTGTGGCGATGACGGTGGTGGCTTCCAGAACGTGGGCCTTGACCGGTCCCAGGCTCTCGTCGAGCTGCTCGTAGATATCGTCGTCGTGGTTGCTCTGGGCCATGAGAGACGTTGTCATCGGGGCTGTGAGGCCACGGAGGCCGGTGACCTGCGCGGTCGCCGGTGGCACGCCAAGACCGGTTTGGCCCTGGGCGAGTGGCACGTCTTTGAGCGCTTCGACGATGTCGCGGGCGGCCTCTTCGTACTGCTCGTAGTGGTACGGGTCGGCGTTGCGCTGGACCTTGTTGATCGCCAGCGTCAGTTCCATGTCTTCCCACCCCTCGACGTCGGTCAGGCCGTCTGATTCGGCGTGGTCACCGATGCCGAAGAAGCCTTGGGCGGCCACGTAGGGGTCCATGCGCTCTTCCTCACTTCCCCAGCCCTCGGCCCGCTGCTGGAACAGCCCGCGACTGTCGGGGCCGGCTGCGTCGCCGTGGTCGAGGTTGCGCAGTGCACTCTCACCGATCGCAGTCATGATGCCGATGATCTGAGCCTTCTCGCTCAGCTCCGCGTCGGCGGCCGCGTTCATGATCAGTGCGGCGTTTATCAACTGCGGGTCTTTGCTGTAGGGGCCGACGCTCTCGACAGGTATGTCTTCGGGGTCAACGTTCTTGCCGACTTCGGAATCGTCGCCACCCTCGCCTCCGCCGGTGACGTCGCACTCGCCGCCGCCTGTGGCGATGATGATCACCAGGAGAGGGATCAGGAGCATCAGGACAGCTCCGATGGCGACGGGCTTGTTCATCAGTTCTCAGCAGAGGGGAAGCGGAAGCGATCGACGGCCCAGTCGTGGCCGGCTTCTTCAACGATGAGGTCCACTTGGACGTCCCCGGCCGTGGTGGGTACGGCGATGGTGATCGCTCCACCACCGGAGTGGCGCACGACAGATGGATCGCCGGCCACGTCATGGGCGGGAATGCTGGCCGGGTCGACGGTCTCGTAGGCAGTCTGCGCCTCACGGCTGAGCAGCGGCCGCAGATCGTCGAACCACTCCTCGTGCTCCTTGCCGCTCGCGTAGTACGCCGAGAGGGCTTCCGTCGCCTGCTCCATCGCTTCCTGCTGGCGCTGTGCGCTGGGAGTTCTCGGGCCGGACGTGTCTTCGGGGATGCCCTCGTAGTCACCTAAGAACTCTTCGTCCGGGTATGCCGTTCCTCCCGTAGACGGGGAACTCGAGCCCGGGGGGCTACTCGGGGAGGAGGCGCTGTTATCCACATCCCCGCATCCCACTAGGCTGACCGCGGTCACGACGAGGTAACTACCCAGGATCAGCGCACACAGCGCAGGGTCGCGACTCATGCCGCCGAGCGTAAATTTGCCGGCACACCCACGTCAAGTCCATCAGACGTGCATCCACCTCTCACACTATGCAAGGTTCAACTTTGCAAACTCTTATGTTGACATGCCCCAAAACCCGAGGTCAGACTGAGCGGGTGGTCACGTATGTGAGGGGAGTGGGATGAGCGTCAATCCGTTCGTGCCCGTCGAAGAGGCGGTGCCACCGGAAGAGGTGGAGATTCGCGATGCTGTGTTCGGTGATCGCGAGGTCCTTGACGGTCCTGCTTCGCCTGCGACAGCTCCACCTGTCGCAGGCGAAGTCGTTGAGTGGCCCCTCGTAGAGGTGGCGGACTCGCCGGGCCTCATGGTCATGGGGCTGCACGGCGGTGCCGGAACGAGTCTGCTCACGTCCCTGCTGGTTCGCACCGAGCAGGACGAGACGCGCTGGGAGGCCCACGACGTGGGCGCTGCGTGGCCAGTCAGTAGCGGGTGGGCGCGGCCTCGTCCGTCCTTGAACGTAATCGCGGCCTATCGGCCACACCGTGCAGGCGTGGAGGCCGCTGAGCGGTTCGCTCGGGCCTGGGCGATGGGCGCTCTTCCCGATTCGGTGCTGCTGGGAATCGTCGCCGTCGATGACGGGCCAAGACTGCTGGAAGCACAGAGGCAGGCAATCCGCAGAATCGCCCGCATGACTCCACACGGCTGGCATGTGCCCTGGAACGAAGAGTGGCGGGTCACCGACCCAGACTTCGACGCGGTCCCGCGTCGGATCCGCAAGACCTTGCGATCCATCCGCAAGACGACAGAAGAAGAAGGGGTACGCAATGACTGAGAAGACAGCGCCCAGGGTGCCTCGTTCCTGGCTTGTCGCCGTGGGTGTGCTCACAGCGGCCCTGGTGATGCTGATGCCTGAGACGGCACTGGCCCTGCCGGACCTCAACCCTGAGCAGCCCCCCGGCACCGAGGGCTTCACCACGGTTCTGAACTGGATCGTGTGGGGAGTGATCATCCTCGGGCTGGCTGCATTCCTGTGCTCGGCCGGCTACCTGGCGTTCGCGTCCTTCACCGGCCGCGAGATCCAGGGCTTCAAGGGTCTGATCATCGCGATCATCGTCTGCATCCTCGCGACGGCCGCAGGGGCCATCATCGCGGTGTTCATCTGACCTCTGTCGACTATTCGGAGAGGGGCAGCTCATGGCTGAAACCGAAAGCAAGAGTCCTTTCAACGTTTGGTGGTTCGGCGCTGGCGCGTTCGTGATTCTCGTCCTCATAGGCGGGGTGCTGTTGGGCTTCCAGCTTGGAAGCTCAAATGACGGTGACTCAGCGGCCGCTGAGTCACCTACAGAAGAAGCAGCGCCGGAACAGTCAGCGCCGGCAGTCGAGGAGACGCATGCGGCTGACGACGAAGTCCGCGAGTGTGGGTCCCTGGCCACCGATCAGGACTACCCCACGGAGGCTCCGCCGACCGAATGGGAGACCTATGGGTCGTCTTCGATGACCGTCCCGGTCTCCGAGGAGTATGGGCCAGTCAATCGTGACGGCAACCTGTGGGGCTGTTACGCACACTCGCCCACGGGCGCGGTCTATGCCGGCCTGGGACTCATTGCGTCGTTCAGTATCGGTGGGGAGTACGACGTCGCAGTGGATACTGCACAGGCTGAGAGCGCGTTCGAGGATCAGTCAGCGGGATCAGGGGCGAGCTTTCCCTCGTTCTCAGGTTTCCGTATCGATGAGTACAGCGATGACGCTGCGAGGATCACGTACTACGGCGATCAAGGTGAGCACAGTGCTGGAATCTCGTTCTCGTTGGAGTGGGATGAACAGGCCGAGGATTGGCGGCTCGATTGGACGCGTCCGGACGGTTTTGAAGAGGACCCCGACCCTGAGCAGTTCGTTATGTGGGAGCGGTGACCTATGGCTGACAGCGGGGGCATGACTGACTGCTCGTGGTACGAGGTCGGGTGCAAAGTCGGAGGCGTCATCTCGGACGGCGTCGGAGCGATTGCCCATGACCTCCTCGTGAAGGCTGGCGATGCCATCACCTTCCTGAACAAGGGGTGGCTGTCGTGGTCACCGGGCATCGACACGGAGTCGAACGCTGTCGCACAGATCCAGGCGAATCTCTGGTGGTACACCGGAGCTATCGCCATCCTCGGGATTCTGATCGCTCTGAGCCGGATGGTCCTCAGCAACGATTTCAAATCCCTCATCGGCGTGGCCAAACCCATCGTGAACCTCATCATCGTCACAGGAACCTACGCAGTCGGTATTCGTCTGCTCGATGATGCGGGCAACGAGCTGGCTGTCTGGCTGTTCGAACAGATCGAAGTGAACTACGACGGGTCAGTCGGCCTCGACGCGATCACGGGCATGATCGTCATGAACCCTCAAGCCGTCAACGCAGCTATCGGCGGTGCTTTGATCGTTGGTCTTCTGGCGCTGTTGGGTGCTGTCGTGCTCTTCGCGTTCATGATCTTCCGTGACGTGATGGTCCTGATCATGCTGGCTTTCCTGCCGACACTGGCAGCCTCGACGGGTACGGAGACCGGTGACCAGGCGTTTAAGAAAGCCAACGGCTGGCTACTCGCGCTGCTCTTATTTAAGCCAGTTGCTGCTGTCGTCATCGCTCTCGGTGTGACGTTGATGGGGGACAACACCAGCATCAGTGGCGAGGCCGAGGGCGGGATCATGCGGCCGGTGTCCGGAGTGATCGTCATCTGCCTCGCCTCCCTTGCCTTGCCAGCTCTCATCAAGTTCGTGGTCCCCGCAGCCTCCGCCGGGTCAGGTGCCTTTTCGGGCGGTGCTGCGGTCGCTGGCGCCGCGACTGTGGCCGGTGGAGCGGCGGTCCTCGCCGCGTCTGCTGGAACGGGCGGCGGCGCCGGTGCGGCTGCGGGCGGCGGCTCGAAACTTGCCTCCGCTGGTGGCGAGAAGGGCGTGGGTGCCCCGACCGGAGGAGGAACGAGCGAGGGGCCGGCTGGCGCGACGTCGTCGCCCTCCAGTGACGGCGGCGGGGGCCCCGCAAGTGGAGGCGCCCCCGCAGACGCTGGCACGACAGCGGGAGAGTCCTCGTCCGGCGACGGCGGCCCTAGTAGCGGGACTGGTTCCTCAGGTGGGGAGACCGGGTCGACGGAGGGTGCAGCGCCCGGTCAGTCGTCCACAGGCGGTTCGCCGGAAGGTACCTCCTCTGGCTCATCGTCTGAGGGTGATTCGTCTGGCGAAACGTCAGCCAGCGGTGCCGAACAGACGGGCGGCACTGGTGGCTCGGGCGGTCCCTCCCAGCAGCCGGCAGGCGGGTCACCCTCGGGCGGCGGGACGTCCGGCTCGGACGTAGCTGCTCTCACGCAAGCGCTTGGTCAAGGAAGCGCGGACGCGCAGAGCGGTCTCGATGAGGCGGCGGAGGGATCGTGATGCGGACAGCTGTGGGCCGCTGGTTGATGAGGATGCCGCTGCGGCGGGGCCGCGACCTGTGGGCGCATACCGGTGCCGCTATCGGCCTGGCGGTGGTTGGTGCGGCCGTCGTGGGCGGGATTGGCTCGATCGATGCCGGGGCACTGGCGCTGTACGTGTTGGCGATCCCTGCGGCTGTCTATGTGGGCCTGATCCACTTCTGGCCCGCCATACGGACGGACATCGCGGCCACTCGTCGGCACAGGGAAGCCGTCGAGGCTGAGGACTCAGCCGTGGCTTCGGCTCAGGAGATCCTGGGAGGGGGCCGGACTGATGAGCAGTAACACAGAGATCAAAGTGCAGCCGGGCACTTACGGGAATATGACCAAGCCTGGACGGTCGGGCATTCTCGGCCTCCCGATGGCGGCATCCCTGGCTGGCGTGCCGCTCGTCCTCCTCGTGGTCGGAGCAATGGCGCGGGGCTGGTTCCTGGTCGCGCTGACAATCGGTCTCGGCGGCATCATCGCTGCCGTGTTGGTGCTGGTCACGCGGAAAGACGGACGCTCAATCTATGGACGGACGATGCTGAAGATCATGCAGAAGCGAAAAGAACGGACGGGGAAGCACGTCTACCTCGCCGGACCCACGGGCAGGGCGCGCGATGGAGCGGTCCGCCTGCCGGGGCTGCTGGCTCCGAGCGAGCTGAGCGAGCACACGGATTCCTACGGCAACCACTTCGGCATGATCCGAGTCGCTGGTCAGGGGGTGAAGAACTACTCCGTGGTCTTCGAGGCCTACCCGGATGGCGACGAGCTCGTGGATCAGCAGCGGGTGAACTCGATGGTCGCGCATTGGGGTGGGTGGCTTGCCCAGCGCGGCATCGAAGAGGGCATCCGTGGTGCCTCGGTCACCGTTGAGTCCGCGCCGGACTCGGGCCTGCGGCTGCGCAGGATGATGGCTGCCAACGCCAGCGGTGCCGGGTCGGAATTCGCGACGGCTGTGGCCGAGGCGATCCCGGATGAGTACGAAGGTGGAGCACCTGTGCTGACGACCCGCCTGACCGTGACGTTCGACGGCAAGGCCGTCGACGGGTCGGGTAAGGATCGAGGCGTCGAGGAAATGGCCCAAGACATCGGTAACCGGCTGCCGGTGATCATGTCGGGTCTGATGGACACCGGTGCCGGCACGTCAGTGCGCACGGCCACGGCACAGGACATCATCGACCACACGCGCATGGCCTACGACCCGACGACGGCCACACAGATCGAAGAGGCCTGCGCAGAAGGCGGGACCGGTCTTTCGTGGTCAGATGCAGGGCCGGTCTTCGCGCTCGATGCGTTCGACCACTACCGCCACGACCGCGCCTTCTCGAAGTCGTGGACGATGTTCGAAGGCCCTCGTGGGGTGTTCCACTCGAACGCACTGCGGCGCGTGCTGGAACCCTCCAAGGACGTGCTGCGGAAACGCGTGACGATCCTCTATCGGCCTATTCCTGCCGCGAGGGCCACGGAGATGGTCGAGCGGGACATCAACGATGCGACGTTCGCGGCTTCTCAGCGTCAGCGAGTCTCAGCCCGCGACGCACAGCGTCGGGCGGCAGCGATGAAGTCCGCGCAAGAAGAAGCACAGGGGGCCGGTCTCCTGCGGTTCGGGCTGGTGGTGACGGTCTCGGCGGCGAATCCGGAACGGTTCAAGCAGCTGGATAAGCAGATCCCGGCGTCGTTCAACCAGGCCCGCCTACGCGTGCGCACGGCGCTGGGCAACCAAGCGGTCACGTTCCAGGCCGGACTGCCTCTCGGCCTGGTTCTGCCAGACCACATGCTCCTGCCGGACGAAATTCGTGACTGGATGTGATGACAGTGCTGAATCTGAAACCCAAGCGTCTGCGCACGGCAAAGCCGAACCGCAAGGACCAGCGCGACGAGCAGGAGGATCTGGTCCGCAGTATGCGGCTGACCCCGAAGGAAGCGACGGCGCTTCAGCGGCAGGTCGCTCAGGAAGAGCGTGCCTCCCGGAAGCGTCCCTCGACCGTGAGGCGGTGGGTCGAGAACGCGGAGGCTGCCCGGGTGAAGACATTAGAGAAGCCAGGCCCGCGCGGCTGGAACGTACCAGGCGGTGGCCCGGCGGGATACGTCGAACCTCCGGTCGAGGCGCAGGGCACCTCGGTGCAGGTGTGCGGCCTGTGGCCGTTCGTCGCCGGTTCCTCCTCCCCGATGGTGGGCGTGCCGCTGGGCAACCACCTGCGGCGCGGCACGACCGTGTGCGCGGACCCGATCATGTGGTTCCTCGCGAACCTCGTGTTGCAGCCCTCCGCGTTCGTCCTCGGACGCCCCGGGCTGGGGAAGTCCTCGCTCATGCGGCGCATCGTGACGATTCTTCAGGCATGGGGTGTGACCCCCCTCGTGCTCTCAGACACGAAGCCGGACTACGTGCCACTGATCCTCGCGATGGACGGACAGATCATCGAGGTCGCCCGCGGCCGCGGGCACCTCAACCCACTCGACCTCGGCCCACTGGTCCAGCACCTGCGGGAGATCCCAGAGGCGCGCCAGCGGCACGCTGCGCTAGAGGAAATGCGCGGTCGCCGGCTAACGATCCTCTCAGGACTCATCAGCCTCGTCCTCGACCGGAAGCTCGAAGCACACGAGACGGCGCTGCTGTCGGAGACGATGCGGGTACTCGATCCCGACCTTGAGAACGCTCCAGTGATCGGTGACGTGGGCCGGCTCATCGAGTCGCGCCACGACCGGCTGCGCGCGATCGCGCTCGACCGGGGCGACGATGGCCACTATGACAAGCGCGTCTCCGGGCTGCTCGATGCGTGCACGGCACTGGGTCCGAACGGGCCGTTCAGCGACTTGTTCTCCGCGCCGACGTCGGAACACTTGCAGCCGGGGGTTCCGGCTGTGTTCGACATCTCCGGCATTGACGACGGGGACAAGACGATGGGCGCGGCCGTGCAGACGGTCTGCTGGGGCCTCGGCTCCGCGATGGTCTCGGCTGAGAAGCACCTCGCGGTGGGAATGGGGCAGGACCAGCGGCATTACTTGCTCATCATGGATGAGATGTGGCGGATGCTGCGCGCCTCGGAGCAGATGGTCTACTTCCTCGACTCGCTGACCAGGCTGAACCGCACGCTGGGTATCGGGCAGATCATGTGCACGCACACGATGGGTGACTTGAAGCTCTCAAGCGATCACCTCACAGAGATTGCGTGGGGCTTCGTGGAGCGGTCCGCGATGGTGTTCCTCGGCGGGCTTGCAGAGCGCGAGATGGGCAATCTGGAAGAGGTCTTCATGCTCAGCCAGGATGAGAAGTCGATGATCACCGACTGGTCCGCCGAAGGCGGCATCAATCCGGACACGAACCGGGCAGCCTCCCCACCGGGGTTGGGGAAGTTCATCCTCAAGATCGGCAAGAAGCCGGGTATCCCGTTCCAGGCCGTGATGACCAACGTCGAAGGTCGGGTCAACGATACGAACCAGGCGTGGTCGAAGAAGCCCGCTCAGCGCGAACCGACAACCAGTGCACCCGAAGGTGAGGGCTGGTGATGGCCCGGCAGGCAGGGCGGCGGCCCCAGCCGCAGAATGACGAGCTGGCGTGGATGCTGCTCGGCGGCGTCCTCGGGCTGATGTTGCTGCTAGTTGTTGCGTGGTGGGCCGGTGGCCTGTCGAGCGCGCCTGTGCGGGAGGTCGCAGGCTCCGCGAATCCGGCCACGATCATCCTCGGTCAGTTCAGTGGCAGTGTGCCGGTCACGGCCGGCCAGGTCGTCGTGTTCATGCTGATCATGGTGGTCTTCGCCGCGATTACTGGACTGCTGGGCTGGGCGGCGTGGAAGCAGGTCGGCGGACGGTCGCGGGTCGATGACCGCGCGAAGTCGATGGCGCATGTGAAGGACATGGAGGAGTTGACGGCAAGGCGGCAGGCCGCCGATGCGGCACGTCTCGGCGCGGGTGGAGCCTCGGAGGGTGTGCCGCTGGCGAAGCTGGTGAACAACCGTAAGCGGCTGTTCGCGTCGTGGGAGTGGGTGCAGCTGTGGATCATGGGTCCGCGTGCGGGTAAGACCTCGTGCGTGTGTGTGCCCCAGATCCTGGAGACGAAGGGGCCGGTCGTGGCCACCTCGAACAAGCGAGACATTGTGGACCTGACGCGGGGGCCGCGTTCGCGTGAGGGCGTGGTGTGGGTCCACGACGTGCAGGGCATCATCGGTGAGCCGGCCTCCTGGTACTGGAATCCGCTGAGCTTCGTGGATGGTATGGAGAATGCGGAGAAGCTGACCGATGTGTTCGTCTCGGCCCTGGCGAACGCGAATGCGCGCGAGGATGCGTACTTCGGGCCGACAGCCAAGGGAGTGCTGGCCCGCTACATCCTTGCGGCTGCGCTCGGTCAGCGTCCGATCACGGACGTGTACCGGTGGGTCAATGACGAGACTGACTTCACGGCGGTGCGCCTGCTACGGGAGGCCGGTGAGTTCGGTCACGCGGAGAACCTGGAGGGCAATCAGAAGGTGACCTCGAAGCAGCGTGACGGCATCTTCGGTCAGGTGCGTACGTGGGTGGGCATCCTGGGCAATCCCAAGGTCGCCTCCTGGGTGCGACCGGATGCGAACCCGAACCGGCCGGAGTTCAACCCGGAGGCGTTCGTGAAGTCCTCGGACACGATCTACCTCATCAGTCGTGAGGGTGGCGGGTCGGCGCGTGCGATCACTGCTGCGTTGGTGATGGCGATCCTGCACACGGCTGAGCGGGCGGCTTCTCGGCAGGCCGGGGGTCGGCTCTCGACGCCGCTGATGGCCGTGCTCGATGAGGCAGCGAACGTCGTCCGATGGCCGGAACTGCCAGACCTCTACAGCCACTACGGCTCGCGCGGCATCGTCGTGTCGACGTTCTTCCAGTCCTTCGAGCAGGGTGTGGAGGCGTTCGGAGAGCACGGCATGAAGAAGATGTGGTCGGCGGCGAACATTCGCGTTGCTGGCTCGGGCCTGTCGGAGGATCCGTTCCTGCCGTTCTTGTCCTCGCTCATCGGTGATCGGGACGTGGTGAAGCGGACCTCGCAGACGCAGGGAGGCGGCCGCATGGGTGGTCGGTCCTCGTCTACTTCCATCCAGCGTGAACGGATCATGGAGCCGTCTGATCTGGCTCAGTTGTCGCGTGGCCGCGCGGTGATGACTGCTTCGGGGCAGCCTGCTGCGCTGTTGGAGTTAGAGCATTTCTCACAGAAGGATTACGCCGACGACGTGAAGGCGTCCCAGGAGTTCTACGAGTCGCAGATCGGTAAGGAGGAACACCATGTCCGATGACTTCGAGACGGAAGAACCAGTCGAGGAGCCACCAGCGTTTGAGCCGCTTTACTCGTCTCTGGATGCGTGGGTGACCGATTGGCTCCTGCCGAACTACTCGCGGCCGCTGCGGGACGTGTCGCAGTTCCGCTGGGACCCGCAGTGGTGGCGGTACTCGGAGGTCGTCATGCGTTTGGAGGCGCTGTGGGCGTCGTGGGAGAAGATGCGTCTGGAAGGTGGGCCGGGGATTGTGGCGTTCTTCCGCGACTACCTGGACCCGATGATGCGGGTCATCCTCGATCCTGCCGGACCGTTCCACACTTACGATCCGAACAAGACGGACCCAGATGGCGAAAGGGATATGCCGGAGCCATTGCCGCATTCGCCGTTGACGGTCCCAGACCTGTTCAAGCTCAACTGAGATGGACCGAACGCGTCCGCAGCAATTTGTGGCCGCGGTCCGTTCACCCGTCTGTGGCAGACGGCACGTAGATACCCTCCCCGATTGCGATCGATGCGACTGCAGTACGCGAACTGGCGCTGAACTTGTGCAAGATCCGTTCAACATGTGTCGACACTGTCCGGTGGCTAATCCCGTGCCTGGCTGAGATCTCTCGGTTACTTAACCCAGCGACTAAGCCCGAGACCACATCAAGCTCCCGAGCTGACAATCCATACGGTAGGGAACCTCGGCGCCAACTCACCAGGTGCTGGGATTCGGCTGCCGCACCACACGGAACAATCTCCGCCGGGAACACGGTGCGACCGGTCCCTTTGACCATGAACTTGCTCGGGGAGCGACCACTCCGAACAAGTCCCTGTGCCGCGTCTATGAGGCCGTCTGGCACTTCACCATCGACATAACCTCCGACGGTCCCATCGGAGGCAATCAGAAGCCCCCCTTGCCCTGCAGACTCCACCAACGCCGACAACGACGGGACGCACGCTTCGAGAAGCGCGACTACGTCTTCACTTGGGGGCGTGTAAGAGTCTACGTTTAGTGCCAGCATGCCGACGTAGCTAGTGGGGGAGTACAGGGGAACAGTAAGTCCTTCGTACAGACCATGTGGCCGAAGAACATCGCGGAAGAACGGTGACGACGACTGTCCTGGCACATCTATCCAGCGCACGGGCGAACGGCGCTGTTGCATCTTGTGCCATTTCGGGTCAGAGACATATGCCCCCGAGACCACGGCCTCAGCCACTGAGTCCTCGTACCGGGAGACCGCAAGTGGCAGATGGTGGCTCCGCGTGGGGTCCCAACGAGCCAGCAGTGCTCCTGCGTACCCAACAACACCCTTCAGTTCATCGACAACGTCAGACGCACGCGTCTTGATATCAACCGCCGGCCTGGCCGCCGCCTGGGCCATACGGATGGCAGACGTCGCACCCTGCAAGCTAATCATGCCGCAATAGTACAGCTAACCAAGCCGCCATCAGTCGTCGGGTACGTACGATGACGTATTTCGGCTCCGCCGAGAGACGAGTAGAGTCAACGAAACGTGACGCCGCGGACAACTCTCGTCGACCGTGCGTCAGAGACACACTGTGCCTCGCACAGGGCAGAGGGCTCCCCAAAGCTCACACATTAACACGCCCTGTTATCAGTCGCGCACTGAGCGCAATATTACGAATGTAGTGCAGGGAGACATCTCAATGATGAGAAACCGCAAAGCATTGCCCTTGGCAGCCGCTGGAGCCGTAGTCGCGATGACGCTCACCGCATGTGGGGGAGGCATCGGGTCAGGAGACAGCAGCCAGGTCGTTTTCGCCACAACCGGCGGGACTACGACCGAAGCCTTACAGGCCAGCGCTTACGAAACGCTGGCTGAGAGCGGAATAGAGGTCCTGGAGGAAACTCCGAACGATCGCGCCAAGCTCATTGCTATGACGGAATCAGAAAACCCCATGTGGGACGTCTTTCATTCCGCCCCTTACGACACCATCGAACAGTGTGGAGTCCTCTATGAGGAAATCGATTTCGATCGCATCGAATCAGATGGCGTGAATCTCGATAGCGCCAATAAGTGTGGCGTTCCATTCCTCCAGTCGAACTTTGTTCTTGCATATAACGCGGACACCTACGGAGACAATCCACCGACTGGCTGGGAGGATTACTATGATCCCGAGTTCCCTGGTGAGCGTGGAATCATGAACTACCCAAAGGACATGGGCCTCGAAACAGCTTTGCTCGGGGCAGGCGTTGAGCCTGATGATCTCTACCCCATTGATTACGACAAGGCCTTCGAAACCCTCGACGGAATCCGAGGCAATCTGCACTTCTTCTCCACGGGAGCCGAGCAGCAGACTGCACTCGCGAACGGGACCGTCGACATGATGCTGGCCTGGCCGACACGGCTCGCCGGAGCACAAGAGAAAGGTCCTGACATCGAAGTCGTATGGAATCAGCCGATTGCTTACAGCGACGCACTCGGGATCGTTAAGGGCGCCCCTAACCAGGATGCGGCATACGAATTGATCAACGCGATCCTCGACGAAACGAGCCAGGCAGCCCTTGCTGAGGTTATGCCCATCACGCCTGTCAACGAAAACGTCCCGACCTCCGACGCTCCTGAAATCGAGGAGTTCCTGAACACTGAAGAGAAGTCCGAAGGAACCACCATCACCCGCAATGACGAATGGTGGGGCGAGAATCGAGACGAAGCAACTGAGCGCTGGACGGCCTGGGTAAACCGCTGACGACCCAGTAGTGGGAAAGCCGGCCGTCGCGCCCGCATGCGGTACCTCATTCGGCAAGAAACTAGTCACTGTAACGCGATCAATAGAATATTAAAGGGAAGACTGTGAACGAAATAGTAAAAACTGCGATCATAGGCGCCGGCCGATGGGGCCAGGTCATGATTGCCGCCTGGCAAAAGAACCCGAATGTCTCGATCGAGGCGGTCTGCGACCTAAACGGCGAGCAGGCTCGGGCTGTAGCCGACAAACACAACATCCCTCGGTCGTTCTCAGATATCAATGAAATGTTCCGTACTGCGGATATCGATGCTGTTGGGATTGCAACTCCCGACTTTGCTCACCGCGATCCAGTCGTGATTTCGTTGGAACACGGCAAGCATGTTCTCGTGCAGAAGCCAATGGCAACGAATGTGGCGGACTGTCAGGCGATGGTCAAGGCCCAGGAGTCTTCCGGTGCCCACCTCATGGTCGACTTCCAGCACCGGTGGGGCATTGGTTATCGAGAGGCAAGAGTAGCTGTCAGCCAAGAGTCGTTCGGAAACCCTGTGCATGGCCGCATCAGGATGAGCAATAAGCAGAGCGTTCCTCTTGAGATGCTGAGCTGGTCGGGTCAGTCAAACGTTCTGTGGTTCATTGGAACCCACACCTTGGACCTCCTTCGATACATCCTTGGCTCGGATCCCGTTAAGGTCTTTGCTGCATCCGAATCCAATATTTTGCGAGCAAAGGGGCCTGACACGGAAGACTTTTTCCAGTCGATGATTCAGTTCGATAACGGAGCGTGGATCCAGATGGAGAACTCCTGGGTCCTGCCAGCGGGCGGATCCAGCACAAACGAGACCGACATGATCATTTATGGAGCAAATGAGTCGGTTGAAGTCAAGCAATCGCCCACGGACCTCGTCGTGAAAAGCACCGAAATTGGAACTGAAGTTCCTGACGGCGCTCGCGCGGACATTACCGCGCGGCACGTATCGATCAATCATTTTATTGATTGTATCCGCGAAGGAGTGGCGCCGTCGGTAACCGGATACGACGGTTTGATGAACACTGCGACGCTCGTGGCTATTGAGAAATCCGCAAAAACCGGACAGCCAGTCCTGATCGAGGAGATGCTCTCGTGACCGCTACTCACGAATCAACCCAACTCAAGGAATCCCGCAGTCAGGTACGCCGCGCACGCGATCGGGGAGCGCAGTGGCTTCTCGAGCAGCAGCGTTCCGATGGCGCACTCAAGGACACCGACAACACTTTGGCGACCTACTTCAAATCGCCGCTTGCGTTCTCTAGCGCGGGCGAAGGCGCCGCGGGGAAGCAGTTGCTCTCCTGGGTGCGGGAGAATGCGCTGACTTCGATTGGAGATTTCGCAGGGGCGGATGGGCGCGGTACGCAGGCCCACAACGCCACCTACGCGAACGCTTGGCTTATCGTGGGCGCGCAACGGCTTGGGGACTACGATCTCGCTCACCGAGCCGTCGAGCGGCTGCTCGAGCTTAGGTTCGATGGTGGAGGCTTCTATCGTGTTACGCCGGACCAGAGCGTTCCTTCCCCGAGTGAACAGGACGGCGGGGTTTACACATCTGGTTTAGTGCCTGGTACTACAGATCTCCTGTGCACTTCAATGAGTGGCCATGCGTGTCTCGCTACGGGGCGTTTGCGTGAAGCTCAGATGGCAGGTGACCTCCTTTGCAGAATGTGGGAGGCGCAACCGAGCGTGTCGAACGGTGTCTACTTCCAGTGGCACGATCACGACGGTCTGGTGACGGATTTCAGCGAGGACGTAGCTGATGCCTTCATGATCATCGCCAATGCGACGAAACAGAAGTACTTCCAGGTCGGTATCGCAGCGTCGTTCCTTGCGAAACTATACGAGGTAACCGGAAACGATAAGTATCTACAAGTGGCGTGCGGCTACTTGGATGCGATCGAATTCTTTGCCGAGGATCGGTTCAGTACTCCTCAATCTGGAAAGGTTGGCTGGGGTGCCGCCTACGTGTACCGGATCACGGGCGATTCGAAGTACCAGGACATTGCTCGAGCTGTTGGTGAATCCTTGGTCACCTTGCAGGGCGCTACAGGATCTTGGGTCGAAGACTCTCAGGATATGTCGCGCCAGATCGAGGTGACGTCTGAGTTTGTGGCGCTGTTGAATGAGATTGAGGACGCGCTCCGGTAAAGCGTAATAGTCCATTCGATAAAGAATACTCCACGGAAGGAACAGGGCTTGTCTGCAGACTCAGCGTACCGAATTGAGAACCCGTCCACCGGCGCGGTTGAGAAAACCTTTCGGTTCACGAATGATGAAGAAGTGTCATCTGCCATCAAGGCGGGGGACGAGTCGTATGTGGAATGGTCTTCGCGTTCGATGGCCGAGCGCGGAAGCATCCTTGAGCGGCTTGCCTCGCTGCTCGATGAGCGTGCGTCTCAGCTTGCTGCTATCGCGACCCGGGAGATGGGTAAACCTCACGCTGAAGCGGTGGGCGAAGTCAAATACTCAGCACAGATCGTACGGTACTTCGCTACCGAAGGAGAACGGCTGACCCAGGATCAAGAGCTGAAAGATGTGGATGGCACTAAAGCAGTGCTTCAGCGTCGACCGATCGGTTTACTTCTCGGGATCATGCCGTGGAACTATCCGTACTACCAGGTGGCGCGCTTTGCTGCGCCCAATCTGATGCTGGGCAATACCGTTCTCCTAAAGCACGCGGAGATCTGTCCAGGTTCTGCCTTGGCAATACAGGATCTTATGGACGAAGCCGGGGTCCCCTCCGGCGTGTACCAGAACCTTTTCGCCACGCACGAGCAGATTTCCACAGTCATTGCTGATCCTCGCGTACAGGGGATATCTCTGACTGGGTCAGAGCGAGCAGGGTCGCAGGTCGCAGAGCAAGCCGGCCGCCACCTGAAGAAGGTTGTCCTTGAGCTGGGCGGATCCGACCCCTACGTTGTGCTGTCGACTGAGGACATCGATGCAGCTGCGGAGACTGCCTGGTCAGCCCGAATGGCAAACTCAGGGCAGTCTTGTGTTTCGAACAAGCGAATAATCGTCATGGAGGACATCTATGACGAGTTTGTCGATGCACTCAGCGCCAAAGCTCGAGCGCTCTCCCCCGCGGATCCGATGGACAGCCCCCCGAACGGATTTGCTCCGCTATCGTCAGAAGCAGCGGCAGACCGGTTGCTCGGTCAGATCCAAGATGCAGTCGCCAACGGTGCGACTGTAGTCACAGGAGGCACCCGCGAAGACTGCCCTGGGTACTACGTGAAGCCTGCGGTCATCACCGGGATCACGCCATCAGCCCGCGCGTATAGGGAAGAACTATTCGGGCCTGCCGCCATGGTCTACAAAGTTTCCAGCGAGACGGCAGCACTTGAGCTCGCAAATGACTCGGATTATGGACTAGGCGGATCCGTGTTCTCTACAGACGCTGAACAGGCGGAACGAGTAGCACAGCAGCTCAACGTTGGAATGGCTCACGTAAATGCTTACCACACTGCGGGCGCTGATCTTCCGTTCGGCGGTGTGAAGCGATCTGGTTACGGACGCGAACTCGGGCCACTGGGGATGGACGAGTTTGTCAACAAGCGTTTGTTCACGTTGAACACACCGGCATGAGTAGATGACAGCCTTAGGGATGCGGGCGCTCACCCGTCCAGCGAGCGCGTCGCTCCAATGTCGTGTTCGACCACATCCTCCGCAGCAACGCCGCCAGACACTTCGAGATCGAGCTGGCTTCACACTGCGGGTTCTCCAGCAACAACTTGGGGGTGACACCTGTGTCCACTTCGACCGCGACAGGGGACGATAAGAAGGCGAACCGTCGCGCGACGGAAGACAGCTCTTCAGTCAAACGCGACCGCCGCGCACGGCGTATGCGGCTGTTGATACTCGCGCCGCCACTGGCATTCGTACTTCTCCTCTTCGTTTACCCAGCCCTTGAGCTGCTGTGGCGATCATTCACGGACCCTGAATCAGGATTTGGCAACTACGTCCGAATCGCGACTGATCCTGTCGTGAGCACAGTCATCGTTCGAACTGTAATCATGGCGGCTATCGTAACCGTCACATCGGTTGTCATCGCTTACCCCTACGCCCATCTGATGAGTATTGCGACAGACCGCTGGCGCATGGTTCTCACCGCAGTCGTGCTCATCCCACTCTGGACTTCCCTCATGGCACGCACGTTCGCTTGGATCGTTCTGCTACAGAATGATGGGCCCGTAAGCGGTCTATTCGAACTATTCGGCTTTGGTCCTGTCACACTCCTCGGGACAACCCCTGGCGTTGTCATCGCTATGGCGCAGGTAATGCTACCTTTCGTTGTTATGCCGATGTACACCAATATGAAAGCGATCGACTTGCGGCTACTAGACGCTTCCCGATCGCTCGGAGCAAAGCCCTTCACCGTATTTCGCAAAATATATCTGCCTCTTTCGTTCCCCGGTATCGCGTCAGGCGCCACGCTAGTTCTCGTGCTGTCCCTCGGCTTCTACGTGACACCAGCACTTATCGGAACACCACAGAACTCCATGTTCGGGCAGTACATCGCTGTGCAGATTAACGAGCTCGTCGCCTTCGGGTACGCAGGAGCCCTCGCTGTTGCACTCATCGCCGTGACTCTGATTCTTCTCGGCGGAGTACGGATAGCGACCAAGACAAAGATGTCCGACAGCCAAAGCAGCATAGGAGGGAGGTGAATCATGGAGAAACCATCGTTCGGCAGATCCTTCCTGATTGCGTTCAGTGCGTTAGTCGCAGCCTGGCTTGTCGTTCCCACCCTCATTGTCATCCCTATCAGTTTCACCGGCGAGAGTAGCTTCGCGTTCCCGCCGCAGTCGTGGAGCTTGGATTACTACAAAAACTTCTTCAGTGATCCACGATGGCTCAATTCTCTATTTAACTCGCTTCTGATTGCATTAGTCGCAATGACTATTGCTACCGTCCTCGGCACGATGGCTGCGTACGGACTCTCGATAGCGACATTCCGGGGCAAACCGGCCGCACACCAGCTGTTCCTCGGACCGCTGATTATGCCTTCAATCGTGGTGGCAGTCGCAACATACCTGATATTTCTGCAGTGGCATTTGGTGGGCACTTTGTTGGGATTCATCGTTATCCACGCAATCTTAGGAATACCGTTCGTGGTCACCAACGTCACCACGGCCCTGTCTTCATTTGACTACAATCTTGAACGAGCAGCAGCCATTCTTGGCGCGTCCCGATTCAAGACGTTTATGCAGGTAACGCTGCCAATAATCCGTCCGGGTATTGTGGCGGGCGCACTTTTCGCGTTCGTGATTTCCTTTGACGAGGTGGTGGTGTCGCTGTTCATACAGTCGCCGATGCTTCAGACGTTGCCTGTACGCATGTATGCGTCAGTGGCCGAGGAGGTCGACCCCACGATCTCCGCCGCCTCTACAATTGTTCTAGCAGTATCAGCACCCCTTCTGCTACTGGCCAATACGCGCACTAAGCGCAAGACAAAGAAGAGTGAGGTGTCCCATGCATAGCGGAGCACGCCTATCCGAGACGGGCGCCCAGATTGATCTCGAATCTGTGACAAAGGTCTATCGCGGATCCACCGAAGAAACGATCAAGGGAATCGATTTAAGTATCAAGGAAGGCGAGTTCATGACCTTCCTTGGAGGCAGTGGAACAGGCAAGACAACTACGCTGAACATGATCGCGGGATTTGAAACGGTGACGACCGGCGAGATCCACCTTGATGGCAAGGACATTTCTCGCCAGAAGCCTCACGAGCGCGGCCTCGGGATGGTCTTCCAGAATTATGCACTGTTCCCTCACATGACGGTTCGAGAGAATATCGAATTTCCTCTTAAGCAACGCAAGGTGTCCCCCAAGGGGATTGCCCAGCAGGTGAACGAGGCGCTCGATATGGTCGATCTGGGTCAATTCGGGGAGCGTCTTCCCTCGCAGCTATCGGGTGGCCAGCAGCAGCGCGTGGCGTTGGCGCGCGCTATCGTATATTCACCCCGCGTGCTTTTGCTGGACGAGCCTCTTGGAGCACTTGATAGACGACTGCGAGAGTCCCTTCAGGTCGAGATTTCGCGGATCCATCGTGAGCTAGGGTTAACGTTCGTTTACGTGACCCACGATCAGGAAGAGGCTCTGGGCATGTCCGATCGAATCGCCGTCTTTAGAGACGGTCAAATAGAGCAGGTGGGAACGCCGACAGAAGTGTATGAGTCGCCGGCTAATAGTTTCGTGGCGACGTTTCTCGGCGATTCTAACGTTTTTTCGGGAAGTTTGAAGGGCGACGTACTTGATACGGGGTGGGCTCAGTTCAAAGTCGACGCGGGAATGTCTTCCAACCAGCAGTCGGGTGCGATGGATCTTGTCGTTCGGCCTGAACACATGAGTATTGGTGACCCTCCCGCGGCCCCGCATAACTCGATCACCGGCGGCGTGATTAGTGTGATGTTCCAGGGCGCGTACAGGCGCGTGTCCGTGGAACTCTCGAATGGTCTGGTCTGCTTGGTCCGCGAACCTGCCAGCGTCAGGAGCGGGGTTTCGATCGGGGACCGGGTGACCGTTTGGTGGCACCCGGTGGTTGGTATCGCTGTAGCCGGTGAGAAGGCGTCCGCTTAGCCGATTCGGTTCGACTATTGGAGTTGGCTGCCCAAGTGGGTCGGAACCGGGCTCGAGAAGAGTTGGAAGAGAACCTGCACCGCGGTGAAAGCAAGACGCGCTAGGCCTCATTGGGCATGGAGTTCAGAAGCCCGTCTAAATTTCCGAGTCAGCGCTGTTGAACGTGCTCGGGCCCATGTGAGGACTGGTTTTGGCTGGCCTTACGCACGTGTGTCTTCGAGTCCACGGAACGCTTCATGTAATCCTTCCCGTCGCCGGGAATGTTCTTCATCGCGTCTCGCCTCGCGGCGGCCGCCTGGGGGTCGCGCTGGGCGGCGCTGTCCAGGTGCCGTCTAATGTCTCGGCCGTGCTGAGACTCGGGCAGGGAGTCCGCCGCCGCTGTGTTGCGGACCTCTGACTGCCGCGCCTGGTCCGAGTCCTCGCGGGCTGTCTGTGCCGCCGTGTCGTAGTGCTTCTCTTCGGGGTGCGATTCGGCGTGAGTGCGGTCTGCATCCGCACCGGCAGCCTCACTGCTGGCCTCTGAGCTGGCGCCCTCGATCCGGGCATCCCGCGCCTCGGTGTTCTCCGGGTCGTTGACCAGTGCGTCACGGTCGTCGGTCGAGAGCTGATCGAGGTACTCGTCGGGGTCTATGCCGGCCTCTGCGGCTTCTTTCACGGCTGCCTCACGCAGTGCCGGAGCGTGCGTGGCTTCATCCTCGGCCTGCGCCTGCTGTTCTTCACGGATCGACTCTGCGGCATGGTCGCTGGTGCGGGACTCTTCCCGGAGTCGTCCTGCGGCGTTGTGGTCATCGAGCGCTGCTTGGAGTGCGTTGAACCGTTCAGTGCTGTCTGCGCCTGCTGGCGCAACGTTTTCGATGTTGAGGCCGTGTAGGTCACGCGCGCGGTCTGCGAATGCCATGTAAGCACTGTTCGCTGCTCCATGTCCCTGAGCGGCGAGGTCTTGGGCGTCGGTGATGGACCGGGCAAGATGCGTGTTCGAGGTCGACTTCCAGAAATGTGACGAGTAGGCGTCCTTGTGCAGGGCCTTCGCTGACTCGGCTCCGTCCCGGTGCCGGTCCTGGGCCTGGCGCTGCTGCTCGGCTTCTCCCGCTTGAGTCTGTCGGTCGGCACGGTCGCGCTTGCGCTCCTGTGCCTCCCGCATCTGCATCCCGGCCATACCCAGACCGCGTGCGATACGGCCGATCTCGTTGACCGATTCGGACTCTTCTTCTGCGGGGTTCACGCTCATCGTTCCGCCTCCTTATCGTTCGACGCCATCATCGCGCGTGCGCGATGAGTCCCGTGCCTGCTGGTCGTTGCGGGTTGTCGGTCGGGACGGTGCCCTGGGGGCAGTGCCACGGACTCCGAACAGCCTTTCGCGGGCGCTCATGGAAGTCCCGCCTCCCTGTCCGCGTTCGCTCGCTGGTGTGGGACGTTCGAGTGTGGCTGTCGCGGTCGTGGTGTCGTGGCGCTGGGTTGCTTCAGCCAGCACACGGTCGTGTGTCGCTGACAGCTGCACGCGGCCGCCTCCGAACCGGTCACGGCTCATGGCCTGGGACAGTTTCATCGCTTGTCGCATGAGCGCGGTCCATCCCTCGATGGAGTCGCGGCTCAGCGCCCGATCCATGAGCTTGGCTGAGTGGCCGGCCTGCATCGGGTTCGTCGCCACAGCCGCGATCTGCTCACTGGCTTCTGCTAGCGGCCCATGGTCCGTCTTCTCGAAGTGGATGGAGGCCGATGCGTAGATCCTCGACAGGTCCGCCACCGAGACAGTGCCGGCCGCCAGACGATTGCGCAGCGCCTCAGCCGGTGGTGCCAGAGTCTGAGCGGGAACACTCTCTCGCGTCGCACTGTGGTGCTCCTGCCATGCGCCGACTGCGCTCGGGTCACCCTCCTTCGACAGACCGAGAGAGGACCGGACCTTCGGCAGGCTGAGGTTCTTATCCAGGTGCTTCGCTGGTGAGTAGAAAATCGGTTCGCGCTCGGTCCCCTTCGGGGGTGGCAGTGCTACCGAGTAGCCGGTGACACGGTCGGTGCTTCCCCCCGCAAAGCGGGGACGGAGAATCACCCCGGAAGAGTAGACACGCTGCACGAACTCGGCCTCACTCGTGGCCCCGGCTGCCGCCGCACGCACCCGGCGGCGCAGCTCCTTGCGCTCGAGGAAGGGAGCGCGCTCACGCTGTTTACGCTCACGTTCCCAGCTCTTCTCATGCGGAAGCGTCTGCTTCATCGCGGCACCTTCAGTGATCGCGAGCCCGAACTCTCGCTCGAGCTGTCGGCAGACCTTCTGTGCACGCGATCGATCGTTGTGCTCACGGGCGCGCGATCCGTCTTCAGTGACCATCTGCACCGCGACGTGAATGTGGTCGTTACCGTTCTTCGACAGTCCATGCCGAACCGCCACCCAGCGAGAAGACTTCGCGCCGTCCGGGTCGATGAAACCCATGCGCTCAACAAACTGCTCCGCGAGCATCTTCCATGCAGCATCGGTGAGTGCCTCGTCGGCGTCTGCGCTCAGTGACAGGGAGCAGTGCCACACGTGCGCGTCCTTCTCTCCGATCTTCACCCGCTTGCCCTGGTCCGGATCGTAACGACGAATGGGAGTGGTGACTTCGCGGCCATACATTCTGCGTGGATGATCGAGGGTCTGTGCGAGGGCGACCGCATCGTCGCGGTCCAGCTCTTTGCCTTCCGCAACGGTGGCAAGTGCGACGTCGTCGCCAGCGACGACATGAGGGTTCTCGTGCTCGTTCGAGCGACCCGGACCGGCGAGGTACACCATCAGCCCAGTCATGCGTCCTCCACGCACGATGTTGGGAATCACCGCTCGCCCATCTCGGCAATCCGCATCCCCAGCGACTGCACCGCGCGCATCGCGCGACGCACGTCCGCCGCTGCTTCTTTCATGTCGGGATCGACTTCTTCCAGTGCGTTGAGCCGGTGTGCGATCTGATTGACGTTGTTGCCCACGCGGGCGACCTGCCGTTCGAGCTTCACGACCTCGAACAACGCCGCGTCACGATCAGTGGGTGTGTCGAACCCGCCTGACCTCAAACCCGAGTGAACGAGGTAGGCAGGAAGCGACATCCCAGCCTGGACGGCAGCGGCAGACAGCCGCACCTTGTCCTCCGGCGACAGACGGACATGGACGCGCTCGTCGCGTCGAGGCCCAACATGCGCCTGGCGCTTCGCTTCGGCCACTGACGGCACCTCCCCCGCTTCTCCGCCTAGTGCAACGACACCATGAACCCTGGTTCTATGGTGAGCCATCGCGTAGCCCCAGGCAAGCGCGTGAGCGCATCTGGCATCCAGATGCTATAGCTCGCTCCACTGACTCCACTGACTCCACTGGGACACCGCTTCGGCGTCACGTACCAGCGTGCGTCCCTTCAGTCCGCGCGGAGCCCGGCAACGACCGCAGCGGCTGTGCTGTTGTAGTTGCGGTTCGGATACGATCAGCCCATGAGTGCAGACACGAAGACGGTCGACGTGGGACACGTCGCACAGCGCAGTGAAGAACTCCTGAACCAACGCGTCGAAGCCGTGCGGGAACTCGCCCACGCGCACAATGAACGTGCCGCAGCCGAGGCCGAAGCGAAGCGTCGGCGTGACGAGCTGGAAGCAGAACTGAAAGAGACGGCAGACCTGCTCGAAGGCATCAACCGGGAGAAGTACGATGCGGCGCTGAAAGCAGGGTGGACTGAGCGCGACCTGCGCGGGTTGAAGCTCACACTCCCGGCCAAGAAGACTCCGCAGCGCCGTAGGCGTCGCACCACCACGGCAGCTAAGCAGCACGCGACAGAAACGCCGCCCGCAATCTCATCCGATCCGGCACAGGAAACGCACAACGCTCACGTGACGCATAACGACCACGCTGAAAGTCGACGCCAGCCGAAGGCAAGCTAAACAAGCTTTTACAGCCCTGCGTCGCGGCACCGCAGACGACTGGATGGCCACCACCGATTAATCGGTGTCAGACGGTGGGAGTCAAGGCCGACGACAGGACAGCGGGAGCAGATATGGCTACCGCTCCCGGTTTCGCGCTCGATGCGCGCGATCTGGGAGAAGGCCGCATCCATCGGCAGAGTGTTAGTCGTCGGTCGCGGCCGAACGTCCATGTCCACGCGCGGAGGCCGGCTGGCCGGCCTCCGTTGGGTGCGCAACATAGTTCGCCATCGTCCGTTCGATCGGTGAGTCCATCGTGTTCCCCTTCTGCGAGTGGCCCCCATCGTCTCAGGAAGATGCGGCTGGGTCCCCGTGCCGTCGTGAGGTGCGGTCTCCTTCATGCGCACCGGGTGCAGCTCTTCATGTGGTCACTACTGCCTGCACTGGCCGTCGCGAAGCACGAGAACGCAGCAGGGTTGGACCACAGTGGCTGCGCGTACGTTCACTGAGAATCGCGATCCCAGCGGATCGTCACCTCAGTTTCCGCCGCTTGCAGGTCCAGGGCGGCAAGGCCAACGGCAGCGTTGTATATCTGCCGATCCACCCTCAGTCCGGTTCCGGCTGTGAGCGCATCGCCGTGACGGTACGCCGTCAACGTCGCCGTCTCACCCCTGTCGCACAAGAAGCAGCACTGCTGGCCAGCCGCCGGCTTGTCACCTCAGCACAACTCTCGAAGTCTCTACCCTCTACCCCATGCCCGCGAGTCCAGGCAGTCCCGACCACACGGGAAGCTGCACCTGGTGCGCTCGAACCACCCACACCGAGTGATCAGCACGGCCAGTCGCTGCGCAACCTCCGAATTAGTCACCCTTACACGCTAGCTCCGCAGCGCCCGCAACAGACTCCTCATAGTCGGCATACTTCGACGTCTCCGCAGTCCCGCGTTGGGTATCAATCATGGGAAACCCTCGCTGACAGCGGAATAACGCACGTTCTCGTTTCCGTGTTACGGCGCACCAGCGGGACCACCACCCGCTCAGGCGCTCAAGTCCACTAAGCGAGGTGCGGTACTCAAAAGCCAGGAAAGGTCACAGGACTTGCCCGACGGTAGACAACGGAGGACAATGTTTACATGTCTACATCTGAAGTGCTCAGCATCCGACTCCCAAATGAAATGAAGGCGCGCCTTGGAGCGCTGAGTGAGACCACCGGCCGACCGGCAGCGTATTACGTGCGCCAGGCCATCAGCGAACGCATAGACGATCTGGAGTGGGCCTACGGAGTAGCCGCACATGCTGAAGCGATCCGGTCCGGCACCAGCGGATCCCGCCTGCTCGACGACCTGGCGAGCGAACTCGGGTTTGATCCGAACGAACTGCGAGATGACGCTCGCAGCTTTGGCGACGAGTGACTACAGGGCATGTGGGCTGTACACACATCCAGCGACTTTGACCGCGCTCTCAATCGTCTCGACCGACAGATTGCGAGACGAGTGATGACAAAGCTATACCGTCTCGCCGACCTCGAAGATCCCACGGTGCGCTGCAAGCCGCTCACAGGCCCGCTCGTGGGCCTGTGGAGAATCCGAGTTGGGGACTACCGCGTGATTCTTGATGTTCGCCGTACCGAACTCGTCGTGATCGCCCTCGACGTCGATCACCGCAGCAGCATCTACGACACCTAGCCACCAGCAGCAACCACCGGAAGCGCTCCTGACCAGGCGACACATCTACGCCG
The DNA here is from genome assembly GCF_016107685.1 of Brevibacterium yomogidense. GTDB lineage: Bacteria > Actinomycetota > Actinomycetes > Actinomycetales > Brevibacteriaceae > Brevibacterium > Brevibacterium yomogidense. The sequence continues at coordinate 13,663 of NZ_JABASY010000009.1, read as the reverse complement.
ATACTGCACTGAGAACTGTTGTTGCACTCCACTGCTGATGGGGCTCAAGACAACCATCATGCTCAGCGGACAGAGCCATTCCTCCCACCTTGCTGCGCAAGCATTATTCTCAGGCTCCAGTAGCGGTGGTCAGCGGACGGGGACTCCAGGACCCAGTGGGATGCCCAGGGCGTACCAGAGCATGAAGAACAGGAACCACCCGACCAGGAGGGTGATCGAGATCGGCAGCGTCATCGACATGAGGGTGCCGATACCCGCCGAGGACTTGTACTTCTGCAGATAGCCCAAGGCTAGGGCGAAGTACGGGCTCATCGGACTGATCACGTTCGTCGGGGAATCGCCCATTCGGAACAGCACCTGCGTGACTTCTGGTGCGGTTCCCAACAGCATCAACATGGGAACCAAGACGGGGGCCATAAGCGCCCATTGGGCGGAGCCGCTGGTGATGAAGATGTTCATCACACATACCAACACCACCACCGCGGCGTAGAGGATCAGCGGGGGCAGGCTCGCCTTCTCGATCAATTCCGCACCCTTGATGGCGACGACGGGGCCGAGTTCTGACCATTTGAAGTAGGCGATGAACTGGGATGCGGCGAAGAACAAAACGATGATCGGACCCAATTCCTTCACCCCCTTGGCCATGAGAGGGGGAATGTCTCCAGGGGCAGTGATGGTTCCGACTGTGGCCCCGTACACGGTACCCACGATCAGGAAGATCACACCGATGACAACCGCAACACCTACGATCAGCGGCGAGTTGAGCACCCCTTGGTCTTCGCCCCGCAACGGCGAGGACGGTACAGCCAATGCCAGGGTGATGAGGACCGCCAGGATCAGGAAAGCGATCAGTGCGTTGCGCAGCCCTTTATGTTCGGCAGCAGCCGAGATTTGTTCGTCGCCTGCGGAATCTTCGTCGGGTTCGGCATCGGCCGTGGCTGCGGTGCGCACCAGGAGGGTTTCGGTGATGAGCGTGACCAAGCCTGCTAAGACGACAGCCGATGCCGCGGTAAAGAAGTAGTTTGAGATCGGGCTGACCACGTAGTTCTCATCGAGCAGGTTTGCTCCCGAGGTAGTCAGCCCTGCCAGCAACGGGTCAGACGCGGTCACGACCAGGGAGGCATTGTAGCCAGCCGAAGCTGACCCGAAAGCTACGATCGCGCCCAGGATGGGACTTCGGCCTGCTCCCTTGAAGATCACGGCGCCCAAGGGGATGAGCACGACATAGATGGCATCAGAGGCCACTGACCCGGTGACCCCGACCAGCGCGAGGGTAAAGGTCAACCATTTCGCAGACACTCGCGTCACGATCACGCGAATGGCCGCGAAGATCAGTCCGCTGTTCTCGGCCACGGCCACGCCGATCATGACTACGAGGATGATGCCCAGGGGTGGGAAGTTCACGAAGTTGGGAACAGCTTCGGTGATGATCCGCGCGGCCCCGTCCTTGGTTAGCAGGCTCTTGACCGCGATTTCCTCACCGTCCGCAGGAGAGGTGGCCGAGAATTTGAAGCTGGCCAGGATCCAGCTCAGAACAAGGACGGCTATGGCGATGAGGATGAACAGCCAGAATGGGTGCGGCAGTTTATTGCCCACACGTTCAAGTCCCGAAAGAAAACGAACGAGAACGTTCCCCTGAGACTGCCCGTCGTTGCGGGAAGGATTTGCTACGGTGTTCATACCGATTCACCAGGAGTAACGCGTCGTTGCATAATCTGATTATTGTCATGACCTCAAACCCTGTCAATTTCTTGAGAATACTTCTCGAGCGTTCACGAGCAACGCGTACCCCTGCGATAACCGCACACGCTCACTGGTTAACGTTCGCGTTCCCGCCCCTGATCACGTTCTGGGCCTGGGTCTCGTCGCAAATGCTCAGGCCCCGTCCGCGAGGTGATCGTTCCCAGGGAAGGGGAGAGGCGGGACCGTTTACCCAAGGCCAACTTCAACTGCGCACACTCAGTCGCAGACATGTAGCCAGGCACCCTAGACTTTTCCGAGCCCGACTGATGCTCAACAAGCGGGGGTTGATTAAGCACTCCCGCGAACTGAGAGCCGTCACACTGGCCGCTCTCCGATACGGCGCAACAAACTAACAAACTGTTGCACTCCTAGTGACCGGCACCAATGTCGAGGACCGCCGCGAAACCCTCGAAGCACTCAGCAGCCTTCGAGCACCGCAGCACCAGCGAATCCTTCCCTGCCCGACTCTCCGACGCCGATAACGCATGTTATGTAAACTGCAGCCCTACGTATTACATCGGATGCGTTATATTCCTGCCTGCGATCCCCTCTCCCGCGCAGCTCCCCGACTACGTCCTTGAAAAGCGGAAACATCAATATGTTGCGGCGCGCGTTGCGTCTCGCTCTGTGGTTCGGACGAGCGGGCCATGTGGTTCACTTCTGCAAGCGCAGGCTGTTGAAGATCACGAACATTGAGGACAGCGACATCGCTACGGCAGAGATGAGCGGATTGAGTAGTCCTGCCATCGCGATGGGGATCGCGGCAACGTTGTAGCCGAACGCCCACACCAGGTTCACCCGAATCGTTCGCAGGGTCGCACGGGATAGCTCGATGGCCTCGGTGACAGCCGCCAGATCATCGCGGACCACGATGAGGTCCGCTGAACGCATCGCGACTTCCGTCCCCGACGCCACCGCGATTCCTAGGTCCGCTTCTGCCAGCGCTGCCGCGTCGTTGATCCCGTCGCCCACCATTGCCACGTTTCGTCCTTCAGCCCGCAGTTCTGCGATTGCATCCGCTTTCTCAGCTGGCCGCACACCTGCGCGAACTTCAGCCATCCCCAGCTCCTGGGCGACGGAGTGGGCAGTTGCTTCTGTGTCACCGGTGAGCAAGAGCGTCCGCAGCCTCATCCCCTCAAGATCGGCAACTGTCGCCGCAGCGTCGGGCTTTACAGGGTCTCGCAGCGTGAGGGCCCCCAGCGTATCCCCGTCCAGTGCCACTATGATCACGGTGCGCCCCGCCGCAGTCCGGGCGGTGCACCATTCGTGCAGTGACGCGTCGATGTCCACGCCCACCTGTCGCATGAGGTCCTCGCTGCCTACCGCGGCGGGCCGCCCGTCGATGTACCCGGTCACCCCGAGGCCGGGACGGATACGGACGTCGTGTGCGACTTCGGATTCGTCCGATCGGCCCTCTGCGGCACGTTCGACGGCCCGGGCGATCGGGTGTTCCGAGGACTGCTCGAGCGCCGCCGCGACGGCAAGCGCCGACCGGTCCCCCTGCTGGTGGACTTCATCGACGCTGATGCGTCCCGTCGTGAGGGTGCCAGTCTTGTCGAAGACAACCGTATCGATGATGCCGCTCGCCTCGAGTGCGCCGTGGCCCTTCACGAGGATGCCGCTGCTCACTCCGCGACCGATCCCCACCATGAGTGCTGTGGGAGTGGCAAGACCTAGCGCGCAGGGGCAGGCGATGATGAGCACCGCGATACTTACGCCCAGCGCACGGGTCGCCGTCGCATCGAGGGCGACGAACCAGACGACGAACATCAGAAGCGCCACCGCGATGACGATGGGGACGAAGACGGAGGTGACGCGGTCTACTAGCGATTCGATGCGTGATTTGTTTGCCTGTGCGCGGTCTGCGATTGCAGCGATCTGGGCCAGGTGGGTGTTTGCGCCCACGGCTGTCACCCGGACGCGCAGTGCGCCGTCCGTGCTCACCGTTCCCCCGTCTACCGCGTCATCGGTGGCTACGAGGGTGGGTACGGATTCGCCGGTCATCGCGGCTGTGTCCACGCTGGCACTGCCGTCCACCACTACCCCGTCGACGGGGATGGTCTCCCCCGGACGGACCAGCACGTCATCGCTCACCAGCACCTTCTCCACCGGTACGGACACCGGCTGACCATCGCGCATGATCCGTGCCATTGAGGGGGTGAGTCCCTTGAGTGCGGTCAGCACGTCACCGGCTCGCCGCCGGGAACGGGTCTCGAAGTAGCGGCCGGCCAGCTGGAACGTCGTGACCCCCGCAGCCACATCGAGGTAGAGGGCATCACCGCCGTCCGGCACCGCCCCAATCCCCAACCACTCATCGGGAGCACTCTCCGGGCTGCCGAAGACCACCGTGGCTAGCGCCCAGAAGAACGCCGCGAGGATCCCGATCGAGACGAGGGTGTCCATACTGGGCGTGCGCTGGACGACACTCCTCCACGCGGACACGTAGAAGGGCCACGCTGCCCACCCGACGACGGGCACAGCGAGCAGGACGCACAACCAGTCCCAGCCCGGGAACCTCCAACCGGGTACCAGAGCGAGCGCGATCGTCACGTCCATCAGCGGGATCGTCAACAGGGTTGAGACGATCAGCCTGCGGCGCAGAGAGGAGATCCTCACTTCCGTGGCCCGCCGCGACCAGGCGTCCCCTTCCCCCGGGTCATGGACCCGGGCGCCGTAGCCGGCTGCTTCGATCGCGGCGACGGCACGGGCGGGATCGTCGATCCCCACCACCCGCGCCCGTTCGGTCGCGTAGTTCACCCACGCGTCCACACCATCGAGGTGGTTGAGAGTCTTTTCCACGCGACGCGCGCACGCCGCACATGTCATCCCCGACACGTCGATGTCCACCGCGTCGGTACCGACCGCCTGATCTGTCGCGTGTGTCACTGATTGTCTCCTGTCTCCGCCACTCCCCCGCTGCTGCGGCCAGTCATCGAGGCTTCCCTGTCGGCCAGTCGCTGCAGCATTTCGTTGTAGGCGTCCGCCTCGTGGGACAGGCCCCGCTCCTCGTGTCGGTCGAACCGCCGCTCATGGGACCTGTCCTGGCGCGTCCACTGGACGGCGAGGATGAGGAAGACCGCCAGGAGCGGCAGCTCCCCTCCTGCCCACGCGATCCCTCCTCCGAACTCCTGTCGTTCCCCCACGTCCAGCCAGTCCAGTCCAAGGGACCGGTAGAAGTAGTCGGCCACGGGGATCTCGGTCATCATGAGGATCACTCCGAAGAAAGCGTGGAAGGGCATCGCCGCGATGACCAGCCCCAGGCGCCCGATGTGCGGCAGCTCGCGCGGTGTCCGATCGACACCGATCGCCAGAGAGAAGAACAAGTACCCGATGATCACGAAGTGCAGGTACATGAGCTGGTGTCCCCAGTGCGTGCGGACCAGCGTCTCGTACAAGGGTGTGAGGTACACGCCGTAGTAGGACAGGACGTACGCGGTGAACACCAGCAGCGGCTGATAGACGAGCTTCGCGGTGGGCCACGTGAGGAACTGCCTGACCTTCCTGTGGGCCGGGGAGTTACCGGGCAACGCTCTGAGCAGAAGGGTCATCGGCCCGCCCAGGACGAGGAAGGTCGGCACGACCATGTTGAGCGCCATGTGCACGATCATGTGCAGCCCGAAGTCTGCGGGTGCGTAGCGTCCCAGCCCTGTCGACAGCAGGAGGACCGAGAGCATCCACCCTGCGGTCCAGCAGAGCAGACGAGACACAGGCCAGTCGTCTCCCCGTCGTCGCACCGTGGTGTAGCCGACCGTGTAGACGGTGATCGCGACACACGCGATGACAGTGAAGAGAAGGTTGATCCGCCAGTGGCCCAGAAGGACACCGAGCCTCGGTGCAGCGTCCACGTCGTAGCCGAAGAAGATCTCTGTGATCGTTGTGTCGACGAAGTAGCTGGGCGGCGGTACGCGTGTCATCGCCGCGGTCATTCCCGTCCACACGGTCGCCGCGGCCGCCAAGAGGACGAATGCGGTGCTCGTGCGTCCCCTTGCCGATGCCCTGATGGCGAGAGCCGCGAGGATGAACGCCGTCCACCGGGTAAGGATCTGCCATCCGGTGACGCTGTCCAGCAGTCCGCTTCCCTGCGTCTTCACCGCGGTGGTGACGATTTCGCAGGCCATGACTGCAGCGGGGACCAGCCACAGGAGACGGCGTTCCCCCAGGGCACGTAGCGTCGTCGCGTCACCGCTGACTCGCGATTGCCCCGCTGCAACGAGGAGTGTGCCGAACAGGACCGCCGCGAGCACCGTGGAGATGATTCCCGCGTCCACGCTGAAGTCGTGCATGGGGCCGACCAGCACCTGGCCAATGACGACGGGCGCCAGAAGCGCCAGCTGGGAGAACCACAGGGACGCCGCGAACGCGGACCACGTCGTCGCGAAGTGGAGCACGAACATGAGGACCCCGGCGATGAGCGCAGTGAGCATCCACGCGGCGGGCCACTGCGTACCCCAGAAGAGGATGTCCCCGATCCCGTCATGAAGCAGATGGCCGAACCCCAGGCCGTTGGTGTCGAGCCCATCGACGACGATGAGAGCGCCTGCCGTCAGGCACCATCCGATGGCCCCGTACTCCGCTGCCTCAGCGAACCGCCTGACCTCCGGGAGATCGTGCGGGTCATTACCCGACCGTGACCGGATGACCACCAGGACGAGGGATCCCACTGTGACGACTCCCGCGATCTCGACGAGCGCTCGCAACACTGCGGCGGTAATCGACACCGCGGTCCCCGGGTACTCGCGGATAATCGATGTATACGCTTCTGGCCCTGCGAAGATCGCTGTCACGACCACCACGGCCACCGCCGTGACGATGCCGGCAAGCGACACTGCGGTGACTTCCGCCCGCCCCAGCCCTGAGCGCGGACTGGCTGCATGACCGGACGAGACCGTCATCCCACTCCCCCTGACTCCGCGCCGCCCCGGAGCGCCTCCCGACTACTCCAAATCCGACCTCGCATCGAGGTGATCGACACCGATGACGCTACCCGCCGACCCCTGTAACTCTACATTATGTAGTTGCCACGAGAAGGCGAGAGGGCTAGGTTACCTACTACTTAATGTAGTCCTGGCGAGAGGTGGTCGACGGATGGTTGACGGTCCGGCGGCGCAGTGGATGTTCACCGTCGTCTTCACCGTCCTGACTCTCTTCTCGCTGATTCGCCTGGCCCATGAACGCACCCGGCCATTGCAGGTGGTCAGTCACGCCGCGCACGCCGTCATGGCCGCAGACATGGTCGCGATGGCATGGCCGTGGTGGTGGGCGATCCCGCACGTGCCCGAACTCCTCTTTTTCGCGGCCGCCGCTGCCTGGTTCGCCGCGATGCTCGCACTCCAACTCACCGGCAGTCTTCCCCGTCACCGCCTGGGAGATCACGGGCCAGGTCATCAGAGCGTGCACGTGGTAATGATGCTCGCGATGGTGTGGATGATCGCGGCAATGGGCGCGGACGCTCCCACTACCACGGGCGGGCACGATCACGTGGCACTGTCTGTGACTGCGTCGCTCACAGGGGTCGCTGTCACCAGCGGACTGATCATCACAGGCGCGATGCTCGTCATTGATGCAGTCGAGGGCTCGCTGTTTCCCGCTCGCTCGAGGCGGGGGGCCCACGGGGACGTCGTCGCCCATGCCGTCATGTGCCTGGGGATGGCGGCGATGTGCGGGCCAATGCTCACACACTGACCACACTTGACGTCTGGTCAACACTCAGCAGTCCGACCAAGAAAAGGAGAAGCAGATGCACACACGCTCGAAGAAGCACCCCCTTGTACTGGGAGGTGGCGCCGCACTCGGCGCACTCGCACTGACGTTCGGCGGGACGACCGCGGCGAACGCGCACGTCGGGGTCACCCCGAGCAACACGGAGGCCGGCTCGTACACGGTCCTGGAGTTTGGCATCCCCCACGGCTGCGACGGGTCGTCGACCACGGAGGTGTCGATCCAAATCCCCGAGGGTATCGACGCTGTCACCCCGACCCGGAACGCGTTCTATTCCGTCAACACGGTTGAGGAGACCCTGGATGCCCCGGCCGTCGACAGCCACGGCGAGGAGGTATCCGAACGGATCGCCGAGGTCGTCTACACGGCCGTAGACCCCCTCCCGGACGACCAACGGGACACCCTCGAGCTGTCCCTACGACTGCCGGAGGAGGCCGCCGGACAAACCCTCTACTTCCCCACTGTCCAGACGTGCGAGGGGGACGAGGCGGCATGGGTTCAGAAGCCCGCGGACGGGCAAGACACCTCCGAGCTCGACATGCCAGCCCCGGAGGTGGTCGTCACCGCCTCTGGGGATGACGACGTCGGGGGCGGGTCTACGCAGGTCGCCGGGGACACTGCGGGCGGGGAACCCCCCTTGATCATCACGTCACTGATCATGGGAGGCCTCGGTCTGGTCGTCGGACTCATCGCACTGCTGCGGGGCCGCCGGACGGCATGAGAAACGTCGTTGCTGGGGTGGCGCACGTGCGGCCGGTCCTGCGCGACCGTGGACTGCTGCGCGTGCTCCTGTCGCTCCTCGCGGGGCTGGTCCTTGCGGTGGGAGCGGCCCCGGCTCCCGCTTCGGCGCATGCCCAGCTCCTGAGCATCACGCCGGAGGACGGGACCCTCGTCGAGCAGGCGCCGGCGACGGTCGATCTGGAGTTCAACGAACCGGTAGAAGTCATCGACGGTGCAATCCAGCTGTTCCCCGATATCGGCGCCCCTGTCGCTCTGCAGGCACGAACAGAGGGGCACTCCGTCATCATCGCGCTGCCGGAGGACCTCGCGGACGGGACCTACGCGCTCGGTTACCGGATCGTGTCCGCCGATGGCCATCCTTTGGGAGGCGCGATGAGCTTCCACGTCGGGCACCGCTCCGACTCCGCACCGCAGCCAGGCGACGGATCAGTAACCGCCGGAACGACTCCGGGGTCCATCGAAACAACGGTGACAGTCCTGACAGCGGCGCAGTACTTGGGCCTGCTGCTACTTGCCGGGCTCGTGGCCTTCCGCGTCGTCGTGCAACGAGATCGGGCGCCTGTCGACGGGCTTCTCCGGCTCTTCGTGCGTTCCTCGTGGGTAACCGCGGTGGGCGCCTCACTTCTGCTGGTCCCGGTTGCGGCGCTGCACATCACAGGTCTCCCTCTCGCAGCCCTCTTCGTCCCGCAGGATTGGTTGGCGGGGGTGCGGTGGCAGCCTGTCGCCGCCGCGGTCGTGGTGCTCGTCGCGGGGCTCCCCGCGGCTCTGCTGGCTACCCGCACGCTGACCCGGACGAGGGGCGGCATAGCACTGGTACTCGTTGGGCTCGCAGTGTCCGCCCCCGCGCTTGTCGGGCACTCACAGACCACCGAGCCGGTGTGGCTGATGATGGCCGCCGACGTCACGCACCTGCTCGTCGGTTCGTTCTGGACCGGCGGCGTCGTGGGGCTCGTCCGGAGCTTGGCGCTCATGGATCCGGGAACAGCGGTAAGGACCGTTGCCAGGTTCTCACGTGCCGCGCTGTACAGCGTCATCCTCATCGGCCTTAGCGGTGTCATCATGGCGGTCCTCATCCTTGATGACGTCGCGAGCCTCGTGGGCACCGGCTACGGAAGGATGCTACTCGTCAAGCTGGGAGTCGTTGCCGCGGTTGTGTGCCTAGCCGCGTGGAACCGATGGCGGCTCCTCCCCCGGTTGCTCGCCGAACCCTCACCAGAGATCCAGAGGGATCACCTGCGCCGCACCCTCCAGTACGAGGCCGCCCTGCTCATCGCGGTCATCGCGGTGACGGGCATCCTCAGCAACTCCAGTCCTGATCACAAGCACACGGACCAGGGGGACGTCGCCGTCGCAACACCGGAGGACATCACTGTCCGAGGCGAGTCGCAGGGGCTGTTCGTCGACGGGTCGATCAGCCCAAGCCAGTCGGGAGCGAACACGCTGCGCTTCCGCGTCACGCACGACGGGGATGCTGTGGAAGGGAAGGCCGCCGACGATGTGAAGGTCTCCGCACGGCTGCCGGATCAGGACCTAGGGCCCTTCGACGCCACACCGGTCACAGCCCTGGAGACGGGAGAGTATGAAGCGGAGCTCATGCTCCCCGCCAGAGGAGAATGGCAGATCGACGTAAGCGTTCGAGTGTCGCGATATGACCAACCGACGGCCCGGATACCCGTCACCATCCAGTGACGGTGATCCCTGGTTCAGACGCGGACAGGAGCAGGCAACCGGCGATGGCCCGATAGTGGCCACGTGCGCAGCGTCATCCGTTCGGCCCGCAGGTCCAGCGACACGTCGCCTGTCAGCAAAGAAAGGCGACGAAGCGCGTTCGCGAGGTTCGCCGCTCCCGCCTGCTTGGCGGCGGTGTCATCCGCGATGAGTTCGACGAGTAGCACCGTCGCATCCCGCAGGCGAGGCCCGGCGGGCAGGCAAGCGGGCAGGCAAGCGGCGTTGACCTGCGCGCAGCGCACCAGCCAATTGTGTCGGTAGCGCAGGTGGGCGTACTCATGAGCGAGGACCGCCCGCAGCTGGGCGGTGGACAGTATTTCCTCGAGCGCGGAAGAAATGATGATCTCCGGGCGTGGCCCCGCGACGGCGTATGCGACCGGGTCTGTCGACGAGAAGCGGACCAGTGAGAACGGCCCGCGCGCCTCGCAGGACCGCGGTGCGGGGGAGATCTCGTTCACCGCATCCTGATGCTGCGCGACTACCGGCCCTGCAGTCCCCCACACCATTCCAATCACCACACCCAGCGCCCCGAGCCCCAGCCAGGGCGCAACGGTGACGACCAGGACATCCAAGGGAGTGGATAAGTGTGGCACATCGACGGCGACCACGATGATTGCGGTGATCGCTGTCCCCACACAGATATGACCCCCGACGACGGATCCCCACCACAGGGTCAGAGCCAGGCGTGGGCGCCGGACCTGCCAGGGACGCGCCGACAGGGCCATCGGTGCAAGGAGAAAGAAGACCCCGCTCGCAACGATGCCTCCGACGAACAGCAGCATGGCTCTACGTGTCTTTCTGCCTGCGAGGTTTGATGATCGCTTCGTGCAGCAGGTCGACGTCATCCGCCGTGAGGTTGCCTGCAAACCTGAGCAGCGCTGTCCGTCTGTCGCCGGCAGTGTTGAGCGCCATCATCATCTCGTTGCTGGCATGCTCGCCGGCAGACCGGGCGGGTTGGAACCGGATCCTGCGGGGTGATTCCGACGAACGGACTACCTCGTCCTTCTTCACCAGCCGGTCCAGCACCGTCATGACCGTGGTGTAGGCCGGCACCGGATCACCCAGTTCGTTCTGGATCTGCTTCACGCCAAGAGGCTCTGAATGACCCCTCAAAACCTTCATAATACCGGCCTCGAGCGCTCCCCATTCTCGTACGCGCTTACCTGCCATGTACGCCTCCTCTCCCCCACCATATCGAGGCGAAAGGGGGCGCGCTCGGCGCAAGCGCGCATTGGTCGAGATCGATCCTAGGCGCTCGTCGAACACCTGGGCGTGTGTGCGAACGGCTATCTAACGACGACCCTGCCGCCTCGCCGTCATGCCGCGGTGCCGCAGTCAGTCTTCGGCCTCGATTAAGCGTTCTATTGCAGCGACGACAAGCTCTTGAATCGATTGCTCATCTATGACGGCCTTTATCTTCAGCTTGCGATGCAAGTCACTAGGGAGCCGCACCGACAGCTTGGTCACCCCTTCTGTCGCTGGAGCCTCCCCCACGAACGTCGGCCGTGGCTTGGTTCCGCTCTGCTGTTCTTTGCGGCGCTTCAGGGTTGCATCGAGCGCCGAGGCCCTTTTGGTGGTCATGCCAACACCTCCTTGATTTCGGCGAGGACTCGGTCATAGTTGAACAGATCGGCAGGTATGGGGGAGTTCGCAGACCTGGCTATGGCTGTCCGCCGGTGGATGCGGGTAGCAAATAGCGGCACGTCCTCTGCGGCACGAAGGGCAGTCAACGCCTCCCACGACAGGTCTTCACTCTTAGCGAACCGCGCCAAGAGGACAACCGCAGGCGCGCCGTGCGCGATTCCATCGAGGGTCGCCCAGGTGCGACTCATATCCATTGCGCTAGGAGTGACGGGCACGACCACAAGATCCGCGGCATCCACAGCCGCGCGGATTGTGTCGGCCCCGCCTGGAGGTGTGTCCACAATCACGTGAGCCGAGTGGTCCTCGAGGCTTCGCAGCGTGCGGAGGTTCGCTGGCTGCACCTCGAATGGCAGCGCGCCACCTTGCGCTTTCGCCAAATCCGCCCACTCACTGGCGCTACCTTGCGGGTCCGCATCGAACACCGTCACAGCTTCGCCATTTCGGGCAAGAGCGGCAGCCAGATACATAGCGGTGGTCGTCTTCCCAACTCCGCCCTTCACGTTCGCGATTGCTAGTTTCATGCTTCCAGTGTGCCGCATAGACGGCTTGACTACTAAGCGGCGCGCCGCTTGCACGGCAAGACGGCACCCCTGGTTGCCGCATGCCTGGCACACCGCGTTGCCGCTAGGCAGTCATCGCGGCATGCCGACTTAGCGGCGCACCGGCGTGACGCATCGCCGGCAACACGGCATGCCGTGTTGCCCGGTTCGCGGCGCGCCGCCTTCATAGCAAGCCACTCAAGCGCCCCGCCTCCATGCCGCTGTCGCGGCATAACCGCTTTGCGGCATGCCGCCTCTACGGAGCGCCGCCTCCCTGGCACACCGCCATGCCCTGTTGCCGCGTAGCCGCCTTGGCGGCATGCCGTCACGTGGTGCACGCGGCACCCCGCCTTGCCGGGCCTATTTGTTTGCACCAAGGGTCTCCACGCAACGGGCGGGAATCGTGCTCCCCGTCGCTTCTCCACAAACGCTCGCCTTGCTGCCAGTACGGTAGGAGCGTGACGCACAATCTCGTACCCGATGGCTACGCCACCACGCTCGCGGAACTGAAACACCACGTCGACGCCGCCCGGTTTCAATCGCAACGGAAGGCCAATACGGAGCTGCTGAAGTTGTGGTGGCGTATCGGTCGCACCATCCTGGAGAGGCAACAGCAGGAAGCCTGGGGCACCGGGGTGCTTGAGCGCCTCGCTAAAGATTTGCGCGCCGAGTTCCCGTCGATGAAGGGCTTCTCGGTGGCGAACCTTTGCTAAATGCGCCGGTTCACGGAGGCGTGGCCCGAGGAGGATGCAATTCGCCAACGGGCCGTTGGTGGAACGGATGCAAGCAATCCCCACTTCGAGATGCTGGATTTAGCTACCCCTCAGGTGGGGGAGAGCGAGCTTCTGGTGAAGATAAACGCTGTCGGAGTAGGTGTGCACGACGCGTATTTTTACCCCCTGGGGCACCGCACCCCTACCCGATTGGCATTGAGTGCGCAGGTGTTGTGGAGGAGACCAGTGGCGATGCCACACGCTATAGGCCCGGGGACCGCGCTGCTTTCGTCAGTGCCATGCAAGACAAGGGTGGGTCTTGGGCCGAGTATGCAGTCGTCGACGAAGACGCTCTGATCCTGCCCCTGCCGGTAGACCTCGACTTTGTTCAGGCTGCCGCACTGCCGGTGGCTGGCAATACCGCACTGCGAGCCCTGGCCGCTCTGGGTGACCTTGATCCAGGTTCTTCCATCTTCATAGCAGGAGGCGCAGGTGCAATTGGGACACTTGCGATCCAGCTAGCCCGCCTGCGCGGCCTGCGAGTGGCGGCCTCGGCTTCACCGAGGAATCATGATTACCTGCGCTCCCTTGGAGCGGAGGTAGCCGTCGACTACCGGGACACTCACTGGCCCGATCAGATTCGACACTGGGTATCGAAGGGCGTGGATGCTGCCCTGGCCGTGCATCCAGACACCAGTGCAGAGACCCTCCGCGCAGTCGCAGATGGCGGCCGCCTCATCACGATCTCGGGCGATGCCGTCGTCCCGGAACGCGGGGGGTGTCCCTATGGTGCGTGTCAAGCAGCCGCAGGGACTCTCGGTTCATAGAGCGTGCTGT
>NZ_JABASY010000008.1 GCF_016107685.1 Brevibacterium yomogidense | reverse complement strand
TTCTCAAAGAACAGACACACAAACCGCTCACACCAGAACACACAGTCCCAGCACTTGCCGAAAGGTTGTTGCCCTCTTCTCCCGAAGGGGCTTCGTTAGTCTAGCAGTCAGTTTCCCTGGCCGCAACTCGACTCGCCGTCGCGCTGCACCTCTTCATCTGACCGTCACGTGAGCGTCCATCCGAGGATGTTCCGCCTCAAGCGACGAGTTACTACTCTAGGTGATCGCGCCTCCGCTTCGCAAATCCCACATCGTGTGACCCGCTCGGCGCTGCGACTGCAAGAGTCGCTCCCGCTCGATCTCCGCCGCTCTCCTGTTCCACTTCCGCAGGCGCTTCACCTGCGGTTTCACCGCTAGATCCGCTTCTGCGTCATGCGTTCCGTGGAGGCAACGAGGACTAACTTATGCCGGGGGCGCCGCTCTCCGCAAGTCGGGGGACCGTGATCTGCGTCGCGCTCCGTTTCCGGAGGGACCTGCTCAGCGTCAACTCGACCCCCACGTCTCCGCAGGCCGCACCGCCCTCACTGCAGCGGCAGTGCGAGCTCCGGCCCTTCGTTCCGCACGTTGCCGACAGCTGTGCCCACTCGATGCCGCGAGACGGATCCCGGGTCGAATGAGGCGAGCAGGCGCTGAAGTGCCGCCTCCGCCCCCTCGCCGTCCAGGCTGGGGTCCGTCCACTCCCCCACACTGCCGACCGGCAGCATGACGGGCATCCGCTCGTGGACGTCGGAGAGGTGGCCCTGAGCCTCGGCCGTCAGAATCGTCGCACTCACGAGCCACCCCGATGCAGCGGCGGGATCGTCGCCGACCTCCGCAAGCTCCGCATCGGACAGCCTCTTGAACTCGAAGAGACCCGCCATGAACAGGTGGTCGTGGGCCGCGGAGTGCATCATCCACGGCTCCTTGCCTGCCGGCCCCGGCACCCACTCGTAGTACGCGTGGACGGGAACGACTGCCCGCTGGCGGGTGAAAGCGGAGCGGAACATCGGCTTCGTCCTCGCGGTCTCCGAGCGGGCGTTGAACGCCCGGTAGCCGAGCTTCAGGTCCTTCGCCCACCCCGGAACCAGACCCCACCGCGCCGATTCCAGCCTGCGCGACACGACTCCGTTCGCGTCCGCACGCTCGACGAGGATCGGGAGGGTTCCACCCGGTGGCACGTTGTAACGTTCCCTGTGGACATAGGAGCTGTGCTCGATGTCGAGCTCGCCCACGAGATCCGCGGGGTCGAGGCCCATGTTGATCCGACCGCACATGCGCTCGATCATTCCACCTCTATAGACTCTGGCCAACCCCCGTCGCACCCCGCCGGCGGGTCAGCGAAGAAGGGCTGGGACGATGACCGCCGGTTTCGATCCGATCGACGAGTCGCGCCGCCAGTGGGTCCTGCGCGGTTGGGAGGACGCGGCGGACGGCATGTCGCTCGTGATCTCCGTCATGCGCGTGCACCAGCTGTTCCTCGCTCAGGTCGACCGGGTGCTGCGTCCGCTGTCCCTCACGTTCTCCCGGTACGAGGTGCTGGCCCTTCTGTCCTTCACCCGCCGCGGAAGCCTCCCGATGAACAAGGTCACCAAGAGGCTGCAGGTGCATGCGACCTCGACAACGAACTCCGTCGACCGCCTCGAAGCCGCGGGACTCGCCCGCCGTCGCCCCCACCCCGAGGACGGCAGGACCACCCTGGTCGAGATCACGGAGGAAGGACGCACGCTGGTCGCTCGCGCGACGGACGAACTCAACCGCTCCGTCTTCCAGCATCCGGGCATCCCGGAAGAAGGGGTCCGCGACGTCCTCCAGCGGGTCACCGAGCTGCGCTCCTTCCTCGAGGGGGACCTCGCGGACCCCTCCCCCTGAGTCGTCGCGCCCCTGAGCCGCGCCCCTCCGCCTGGGGAGGGGCCCCCGCCGCCTGGGGAGGGGGCCCCGCCGGCTGGGGAGGGGGCCCCGCCGGCTGAGGTGAGTGCCCCTTCGGCCGGTACCGCGCCCCCGGATGCACACAGCCGTGACCTGCATTACTTGGACGTCCTAGCAATTCTGCGTACGATGTGAACCATCCCCGCACCTCGCGGCTGAGACCGTCGTTCCACCATCCGTGCTGGTTCACGCCTCGCAGTCGCTCCAGAAGATCGGAGGCTCGCATGTCGCGCAGCACAGCATCGGTCATTCCCTTCGGGCTCACGGAAGAACAGCAGGAGCTGTTCGCCATGTGCCGAACCTTCGCGGACGAAGAACTCGCCCCTCACGCACTGGACTGGGACGTCGAATCGCACTTCCCCGTCGACACCCTCCAGCAGGCGGCGGAGTTGGGCATGGGCGGCATCTACATCGACGAGGAGTACGGCGGCGCCGGCTTGGGCCGGATGGACGCCGTCCTCGTGTTCGAAGCCCTGTCGACCGGCTGCCCCTCCGTCGCGAGCTACATCTCGATCCACAACATGGTGGCGAAGTGTCTCGAACTGTTCGCCGACGAGGAGCAGAAGCAGAAGTGGCTGCTCCCCCTCGCCTCGTTCGAGAAGCTCTCCAGCTACTGCCTGACGGAGCCCAACGCGGGATCCGACGCCGCAGCGCTCAAGACCTCGGCCCGACGCGACGGCGACAGCTACATCCTCAACGGGGTCAAGCAGTTCATCTCCGGGGCGGGCAGCTCCGACCTGTATCTCGTCATGGCGCGCACCGGCCAGGACGGTGCACGGGGGATCTCCGCCTTCATCGTGGAGGACGGCACCGAAGGTCTGAGCTTCGGTCCCAACGAGAAGAAGATGGGGTGGAAGGCTCAGCCCACCCGGCAGGTCTTCATGGAGAACGTCCGCGTTCCCGTCGCCAACCGGATCGGCGAGGAGGGGACGGGTTTCAAGATCGCCATGTCCGGCCTCGACGGCGGCCGTCTCAACATCGGCGCGGCCTCGCTGGGCGGTGCGCAGTCCGCGCTTGAGAAGGCGATCACCTACATGGGTGAGCGGCAGGCGTTCGGGCAGGATCTCACGGGGTTCCAGGCACTGCGCTTCGAGGTCGCGGACCTCCAGACGAAGCTGGAAGCGGCCCGGTCCCTCCTGTGGCGCGCGGCCTCGGCCTATGACGCGAACGACCCCAGCACCAGTCTCCTGTCCGCGATGGGCAAGCTCACCGCCACGGACACCGGGTTCGAGGTGGCCAACCGGGCCCTGCAGATCTTCGGCGGCTACGGCTATCTGGCAGAGTACGGAGTGGAGAAGCTGGTGAGAGACCTGCGGGTCCACCAGATCCTCGAAGGAACCAACGAGATCATGCGCGTGATCATCTCGCGCAGGAGCACAGGAGTGGGATGACGATGGCAGCAACCGGCGACGAAGCCGCAGTTCTCACCCGTGTCGACGGAGGGCTGGGGCGCATCGAGCTCAACAAGCCCAAGGCGATCAACGCCCTGTCGGCCGACATGGTGACGATCATCGACGACACGCTCACGGCGTGGAAGGACGACGACGCCGTGCGGGCGGTCCTCGTGACGGGCAGCGGCGACCGCGGGCTCTGCGCCGGCGGTGACATCAAGGCCATCCACCGGGGCATCGTCGAGGGCACGAACGAAGCCGTCGACTTCTGGGCGGACGAGTACCGCATGAACCATGACATCGCCCACTACCCCAAGCCGTACATCGCGATCATGGACGGCATCACGATGGGCGGCGGTGTGGGCATCTCCGTCCACGGCTCCCACCGGATCGTCACGGAGACCTCGAAGATCGGGATGCCGGAGACGGGGATCGGCCTGTTCCCCGACGTGGGCGGCACGTTCCTGCTGGCCCGCATCCCCCAGAAGGGTGTGGGCATGCACCTCGCGCTCACAGGCCAGCCGATCGGCGCGGGCGACGCGATCCGCTACGGCCTGGCCGACACGTTCGTCCCCCGTGAGCGGATCGAGGACCTCGCCTCCGCCATCGCGGGGTCGGACGACGACGTCGATGCCGTCATCGCGCGGTTCGCGGAGGAGCCGCCTGCTTCCGAACTGGTCGCCGACGAAGACTGGATCGCCTCCGCGTACGACGGAGACACCGCCGCCGAGGTCGTCGCCGCCCTGCGTGCGCACGCGGACGAACGCGCCCGGGCCGCGGGCGACCTCATCGCCACGAAGTCGCCTCTGTCCGTCACCGTCACCTTCGAGATGGTGCGGACCGCGGGCGACATGAGCCTCGACGAGGTCCTGGAGCGCGACTTCCGTGCGGGAAGCGGCATCAGCGCGCAGCCCGATCTGCGGGAGGGCATCCGCGCACAGGTGATCGACAAGGACCGCAACCCGCAGTGGTCGCCCGCTTCCCTCGACGAGGTCGACCCCGCACTCGTGACATCCATCCTCTCCACAGAGCAGACGCGAAAGGTCTTTTCATGAGCACTCCCGCCACCTACGAGACGATCCTCGTCGACTACGCCGACGGCGTGGCGACGATCACTCTCAACCGGCCTGACTCCCTCAACGCCCTCAACATGGCGGTCCTCGAGGACGTCACCGCCGCAGCGGCGGCGGCGGACGCGGACGACAGCGTCCGCGCGATCATCCTCACCGGCGAGGGCAAGGCCTTCGCCGCCGGTGCGGACATCAAGGAGATGTCGTCGCTCGATTTCGCGACGGCCTACCGGAAGAACTGGTTCGCCGGCTGGACGCGCCTCGAAGAGGTGTCGAAGCCGATCATCGCCGCGGTCAACGGCTTCGCCCTGGGTGGCGGCTGCGAACTCGCCATGATGGCGGACATCCTCATCGCCTCCGACAAGGCGAAGTTCGGGCAGCCGGAGATCAACCTCGGTGTGCTCCCCGGCATGGGCGGGTCGCAGAGGCTCACCCGCGCGATCGGGAAGGCAAAGGCGATGGACCTCTGCCTGACCGGCCGCATGATGGACGCGGAAGAGGCGGAGCGATCCGGGCTGGTCGCCCGCGTCGTGGCCCACGATTCCCTGCTCGAGGAGACGAACGCGGTCGCCGCGACGATCGCCTCGAAGTCCCTCATCGCGTCGAGCATGGTGAAGGAGGCCGTCAACGCCGCGTTCGAGACCACGCTGCAGCAGGGCCTCGCGTACGAGCGCCGCCTGTTCCATTCGTCGCTCGCGACGAATGATCAGACGGAGGGCATGACAGCGTTCGTGGAGAAGCGGAAGCCGAACTTCACGGATTCCTGATCCTCCCCTGAATCTTCACCATCACACCCGTGGGCTCCGGTGCGACTTCCCGTCGCCCGGAGCCCACGGTTATGCCGGTCCCGGACGCATGACGCTCACTTTTCGAGCGTTCGACTAAGGGATAAGGTGTGGACACACGTCACAGCAGACGACAGAAGGAGCAGCATGTCACTTCCGGAAGCACTCGCACGCCCGATGAGCGTGCCCGTCATCGCCTCACCCATGTTCATCGCCTCGGGCCTCGATCTCGTGAAGGCGCAGTGCCAATCCGGCATCGTCGGATCGTTCCCCACGCTCAATGCACGTCCGGCAGAGATGCTCGCCGACTGGTTCGACGAGCTCTACGAGGAGAACACCGCGTTCGCCGCCGCGAACCCCGGCAAGCCCGTGGGCCCGGTCGCAGCGAACCTCATCGTGCACCGCACGAACGATCGCCTCGAACACGACCTCGGCGTCGTCGTCGACAAGAAGGTCCCCATCGTCATCACCTCGCTGGGTGCGCGGGAGGACGTCTACGAGGCAGTGCAGTCCTACGGCGGGATCGTCCTCCACGACATCATCAACAACCGCTTCGCCCACAAGGCGATCGAGAAGGGCGCGGACGGTCTCATCGCGGTCGCCGCCGGCGCAGGCGGCCACGCCGGTGCGCTGTCCCCCTTCGCCCTCGTGCAGGAGATCCGTGAATGGTTCGACGGCCCCCTCGCGCTGTCCGGCGCGCTGGGACACGGCCGATCGGTGCTCGCGGCCCAGGTCATGGGCGCGGACTTCGGCTATGTGGGTTCGGCGTTCCTCTCGACACCCGAGGCGAACGTAGTGGACGGCTACCGTCAGATGATCGTCGACTCCACGGCATCCGACGTCGTCTACTCGAACCTCTTCACCGGTGTGCACGGGAACTATCTGCGCGGCTCGATCGAGAACGCCGGACTGGATCCTGACAACCTCGAGGAATCCGATCCGTCGAAGATGTCCTTCGGCTCCGACCGCGACGCGAAGAAGCCGAAGGCGTGGAAGGAGATCTGGGGCTCCGGTCAGGGAATCGGCACCATCAAGGACTCTGTCTCCGCCCGCGATCTCGTCGCCAGGATCGCCGCCGAATACCAGCAGGCCCAGTCCGGACTGGTGCAGGCGGGACTGGTGCAGGCGGCATGAGCACCGTTCGCGTCGGGATGCGCTGGGCGGCCGCTGCGGCCACCGTCCTCCCCCTGCTGGCGGTGACGGCCTGCGGCGGCGGCTCCTCTGAGCCGGAATCCGACGACTCGATGGGGCTCGTCGAACCAGGGGTCCTCACCGTCTGCACGACGATGCCCGCTCCCCCGTTCGAGTTCGAGGAGGGCGGTGAGGCCAAGGGTCTCGAGATCGACCTGGCTCGCGCGCTGGCGGAGAAGCTGGAGGTCGAACCGGAGTTCATCAACTCGCCCTTCGAGTCGATCCAGTCCGCTGCGGCGCTGGAGACCGGACAGTGCGATATCGCACTCGCCGCGATGACCGTGACGGAAGAGCGCGAATCGAAGATGCTGTTCTCCGATTCGATCGTCTACGACAACCTCGCGCTCATGGCGAAGAAGGATGCCGGGTTCACGTCGCTCGACGACATGGGCGACGCGAAGGTCGGAGTCCAGGACGCGACGACCAGCTCCGAGTTCGCGGCCGAACGCGGCCTCAACACGGTCCAGTTCGAAGCGTCGTCGCTCCTGCAGCAGTCGCTGCAGGCCGGACAGATCGAGGCGGGCATCGCGAACATCTCGCTGGTGCTCGCGGTGATGCAGGCGGATGACTCCGTCGAACTCGTCGAAGGATTCGACACGGACGAGCACCTCGCCGCCGCGGTCCAGCTGGACGGCAGCCCGGTCCTCGACGAATTCAACGCACTCCTGGCGGAGATGCGTGAAGACGGCAGCTACGACGAACTCGTCGAAGAGTGGTTCGAAGACGCAGCAGAGCCCGCGAAGGTTCCTGCGGAGGAAGCGAGTCGCGACTGACCGTCGGATCGTTCTTCCTCAGCTGTAGAACACTGGCCGCCCGGTGGATTGTCCACCGGGCGGCCCGTTCGCTTGGCGGACATGAATGGGCGGGGTCAGTCGCCCTTGACGTTGAGGAGCTGCCGGAACTGGTGGACGACGGTCACCAGATCGGAGGCGTCTTCCATGACGCGGTCGATGTTCTTGTATGCCGCGGGGATCTCGTCGATGAAGGCGGCGGAGTTCCGGTACTCGATCCCCTTCATCGCCCGCTGCAGGTCCTCCAGGGTGAACGTCTTCCGTGCGCGGGTCCGTGAGTATTCGCGCCCTGCCCCGTGCGGGGCGGAGCAGAACGCATCGGCGTTCCCCTTGCCTTCGACGACATAGGACGCCGTACCCATCGAACCGGGGATGAGGCCCGCCTGCCCCTGGTGTGCGGCGATCGCCCCCTTCCTGCTGATCCACAGCTCGCGATGCCCGTGTGTTTCCTTCTGCGTGAAGTTGTGGTGGCAGTTGATCCTCTGGGACTCCTGCGGCTCCTCCCCCATGTGGCGGCTGAGCGCCGCAAGCACCCGCTCCATCATCTCGTCACGATTCAGTGCGGCATACCGCTGAGCCCAGTCGAGTTCTGCGATGTAGCGGTCGAACGTCGCCGTCCCCTCGGTGAGGTGTGCGAGGTCGCGGTCCGGCAGGTCGATGCCGGCGTCCTCGCATTCCTGCTGCGCGACACGGATGTGGTGCTGGGCGATCCGGTTCCCCACGCCTCGGGAGCCGGAGTGGAGGAACGCCCACACCCGCGATTCTTCGTCCACGGTGACCTCGATGAAGTGGTTCCCCGACCCCAGCGTTCCCAGCTGCAGGTCCCAGCGCTTCGCGTAGTCGGACGGATCACCCGCAATGCCGCTGTCCGCCCACAGCCGGCGCAGCTCGTCGACCCGCCGGTGCGCTGACACGGACAGATTCCGGTTGCTCTTCCCCGCTGAGAGCGGGATGCGGGCTTCGATGTCCTTCCTCAGACGCGAGAGGTCTCCAGCACCCTTCACCTGTTCCTCGACCCACTGCGTGCGCACGGCGATCATGCCGCAGCCGATGTCGACACCCACGGCAGCCGGGATGACCGCGCCGACGGTGGGGAGCACCGACCCGACGGTCGCTCCCCGGCCCAGGTGCGCATCCGGCATGAGGGCGACGTGAGGCTGCACGTAGCTGAGGTCCGCGGTCTGCTGTGCCTGCCGCAGTGCCGCCGGGTCGATCGCACTCGCCCAGTTGATGAGCTTCGAACCGATCCACTGTCCCGACACGTCATCCTCCTTCTACCCGCCCGGTCGTCATCGGGGCTCTCCACCGGACCCATATGTGTGCCGCCGTCTACGGGCGGCTTCGATCGTCACCGGTCTCTCACCGTATCCCGGCCGGACTGTTCCGTATGGCGCAACAGCGAAGCGCCCCCGCTCCTGCAAGGGTTCTTGCAGGAGCGGAGGCGCTGTCAGACGCAACCGGACTGAACGGCCCGGGGGGCGGGTCAGAAGTCCCAGTCCTCGTCTTCCGTCGATTCGGCCTTGCCGATGACGTAGGAGGAGCCGGACCCGGAGAAGAAGTCGTGGTTCTCATCCGCGTTGGGCGACAGGGCCGCCAGGATCGCCGGATTCACATCCGTGACGTCCTTCGGGAACATCGGCTCGTAGCCCATGTTCATGAGCGCCTTGTTCGCGTTGTAGTGGAGGAACTTCTTGCAGTCCTCCGCCAGGCCGACCTCGTCGTACAGGTCGTGCGTGTACTGGACCTCGTTCTCGTACAGGTCGTAGAGCAGGCTGAACGTGAAGTCCTTCAGCTCGTCCTTCAGCGCCTGATCCGCACCGTCCAGCCCGCGCTGGTACTTGTAGCCCACGTAGTACCCGTGCACCGCCTCGTCACGGATGATGAGCCGGATGAGGTCCGCGGTGTTCGTGAGCCGTGCCCGCGACGACCAGTGCATCGGCAGGTAGAAGCCCGAGTAGAAGAGGAACGACTCGAGGATCACGGAGGCGATCTTCCGCTTGTGCGGGCAGTCACCCTCGTAGTAATCGACGATCACCTGCGCCTTCTTCTGCAGGTGCGTGTTCTCCGCGGACCAGCGGAACGCCTCGTCGATCTCCCGCGTGTTCGCCAGCGTGGAGAAGATCGACGAATACGACTTCGCATGCACGGATTCCATGAACGCGATGTTCGTGTAGACCGCCTCTTCGTGCTGCGTGAGCGCATCGGGGATGAGCGACACAGCACCCACGGTCCCCTGGATCGTGTCCAGGAGCGTGAGCCCCGTGAAGACGCGCATCGTCAGGAGCTTCTCCGGCTCCGTCAGCGACGACCACGACTGCACGTCGTTGCTCAGCGGGACCTTCTCCGGCAGCCAGAAGTTGGCGGTGAGACGGTCCCACACCTCAGCGTCGACCTCGTCCTCGATGCGATTCCAGTTGATCGGATCGATGGGCGAGACCACCTGCGGCATCTCAGTCATGTGATCTCCTCTTGGTCTGTGTGAGTGCGGTGACGGTCAGAGCATGCACGAAACGCAGCCCTCGACCTCAGTGCCCTCCAGTGCGAGCTGGCGCAGGCGGATGTAGTAGATCGTCTTGATCCCCTTGCGCCACGCGTAGATCTGCGCACGGTTGATGTCACGGGTCGTCGCGGTGTCCATGAAGAACAGCGTGAGGGACAGACCCTGATCCACGTGCTGGGTGGCTTCGGCATACGTGTCGATGATCTTCTCGTAGCCGATCTCGTACGCATCCTGGTAGTAGTCCAGGTTGTCGTTCGTCATGAACGGCGCCGGGTAGTACACGCGGCCCAGCTTGCCCTCCTTGCGGATCTCCACCTTCGACGCGATCGGGTGGATCGACGATGTCGAATTGTTGATGTAGGAGATCGAGCCGGTGGGCGGCACCGCCTGGAGGTTCTGGTTGTAGATCCCGTACTCCGCGACATCCGCCTTGAGCTGACGCCAGTCGTCCTGCGTGGGGATGGCCACACCGGCTTCCGCGAACAGCTGCGCCACACGATCCGTGCGGGGCGCCCATTCCTGATCGGTGTACTTCTCGAAGTACTCACCCGTCGCGTACTTCGACCGCTCGAAGCCCGCGAACGTGCGTCCGCGCTCCTTCGCGATCTCCATCGACGCGCGCACCGCGTGATAGGTGACCGTGTAGAAGTACATGTTCGTGAAGTCCAGACCCTCGTCGGAACCGTAGTAGATGTGCTCCCGCGAGAGATACCCGTGCAGGTTCATCTGGCCCAGCCCGATCGCGTGGCTCATGTCGTTGCCACGGGCGATCGACGGCACGGATTCGATGTCCGACGTGTCCGACACCGCGGTGAGACCACGGATCGCCGTCTCGATCGTTCCGCCGAAGTCCTCGGAGTCCATCGTGAGTGCGATGTTGAGCGAGCCCAGGTTGCAGGAGATGTCCTTGCCGACCGTGTCATAGCCCAGATCCGCGTCGTACTGGCTGGGCTCCGAGACCTGGAGGATCTCCGAGCACAGGTTCGACATCGTGATCCGCCCGTCGATCGGGTTCGCACGGTTCACCGTGTCCTCGAACATGATGTACGGGTAGCCGGACTCGAACTGGATCTCCGCCAGCGTCTGGAAGAATTCGCGCGCACTGATCTTCGTCTTGCGGATCCGCGCGTCGTCGACCATCTCGTAGTACTTCTCCGTCACAGAGATCTCCGTGAACGGAACGCCGTAGACACGCTCCACGTCGTACGGGCTGAAGAGGTACATGTCCTCGTTGCTCTTCGCCAGTTCGAACGTGATGTCCGGGACGACGACGCCCAGCGAGAGGGTCTTGATCCGGATCTTCTCGTCAGCGTTCTCACGCTTCGTGTCGAGGAACCGGTAGATGTCCGGGTGGTGGGCGTTGAGGTAGACCGCGCCGGCACCCTGACGTGCGCCCAGCTGGTTCGCGTACGAGAAAGAGTCCTCGAGCAGCTTCATGACCGGGATGACACCGGACGACTGGTTCTCGATCTTCTTGATGGGCGCCCCGTGCTCACGGATGTTCGTGAGCGAGAACGCCACACCACCGCCGCGCTTCGACAGCTGGAGAGCGGAGTTGATCGACCGGCCGATCGACTCCATGTTGTCCTCGATGCGCAGGAGGAAGCACGACACGAGCTCGCCGCGCTGCTTCTTCCCCGCGTTGAGGAATGTGGGGGTCGCCGGCTGGAAACGGCCGGCGATGATCTCCTCCACGAGACGCGTCGCGAGTTCCTCGTCGCCGCGGGCCAGGAACAGGCCCACCATGACGACACGGTCCTCGAAGCGTTCGAGGTAGCGCTTCCCGTCGAACGTCTTGAGGGTGTACGACGTGTAGTACTTGAAGGCGCCCAGGAACGTCTGGAAGCGGAACTTCTTCGAGTACGCGAGATCGGACAGCTGCTGGATGAACTCGAACGAGTACTGGTCCAGCACCTCCTTCTCGTAGTAGTCGTGGTCGACGAGGTAATCGAGCTTCTCCCGGAGGTTGTGGAAGAAGACCGTGTTGTTGTTGACGTGCTGGAGGAAGTACTGGCGCGCCGCCTGACGGTCACGCTCGAACTGGATGCGGCCGTCCGCATCGTACAGATTGAGCATGGCGTTGAGTGCGTGGTAATCGAGGTCGGTCTCTTCGCGGATGATCGCCTCGACGTCTTTTTCTACGCTGATGCTTGACACAGTTCGTCCAATCCCTTGTTGACGTTCTCCGCGTCCTCGGGCATCCCGAGGAGCTCGAAGCGGTAGAGGACCGGCACGCCGCACTTGGCGGCGACGGTGTGCGCCGCACGGCAGTAGTCCTCACCGAAATTCGTGTTCCCCGCGCCGATCACACCGACGAGCCTGTCGCGGTTGTTCTTGACGTTGAGGAACTTGATGACCTGCTTGGGCACCGAGCCGCGGTTGATGCCGGCGCCGAATGTAGGAGTGATGAGCACGAACGGCTCATCGATGACGGGTGTGGGATCCTTCGTCATCAGCGGCAGACGCAGCACCGGATGATGCAGCTTCTGCGCGAACTTGTGGGTGTACTCGGACGGGCTCGAATAGTAGACGACGAGCAAATCTCGTTGCACCACTCAGGCCACAGAGGACGCTGCGCCTGCCTGCTGGCCGAGCGTCCCGATCTTGTCAGGGCGGAAACCTGACCAGTGATCGTCTTCGGTCACCACAACGGGTGCCTGCATGTACCCCATCGCCTTGACGACGTCGAGGGCGCCCGGATCCTTGCTGAGGTCGACCGAGCGGTACTCGACACCACGCGCGTCGAGGGCGCGGAAAGTCGCATTGCACTGCACGCATGCCGGCTTCGTGTACACGGTGATCATAGGGTTTTCCGTCCTTCTCCGCCGCCTGACCGCTGAATGCCCCCCAGCCGTCAGACCACTAGATGTTGTGCTTGCCGCCAACAGTACCCCCATATGGTGTGTTACACCAGTGTGATTCCGGTCGGCCCCGCGTGTCGTGCACACGGGGTGCACACAGCCCGGCCGACTTCTCCACAGGCTGTGAATGACACGCCTGTCGTTCGCTCTGCGGCGTCCCGCGCGGGATGTGCAGCCCTCCCCCTCAGCCCGACGCGGTCGTCGTCCCCAGCCCGTCCCCAGGTCGGACCCACCCGTCCACATTCAAAAATTCTTTTGCGTCGGCCCGCTTGTCGGCACCCCCTGATACGTACCGGCAGGTAACTATTTCCGTCCGGGGCCGCACGGCACTCGTGACGGTCGTTCGGGCGCTCCCTGTGAGCGCCTCCGCTGTTCCCGATCCGGCACACGGGAGCACGCATCGAGTCCGTGCCCACCTATACCGTGGTGTCCAGAGGCGAGCAGGCCCCTCGACAGCAGACACCTCGACACTGCACCACACTGGAGGAGACAGCATGACAGCGCACCAGCCGTCGACGGCGGACACTCGGGAGATCGCCTCTGCCGCAGAGGTCCTCGCCCGGGTCCAGGCCTACCTGGACACCTTCGTCGTCGGACAGCGCCGGCTGTGCGAATCCCTGCTCATCGGCCTCCTCACGGAGGGCCACCTGCTGCTCGAGAGCGTCCCGGGTCTGGCGAAGACGACCGCCGCGTCCGCCCTGTCAGGTGCGGTGTCCGCATCCTTCGCCCGCATCCAGTGCACGCCGGACCTGCTGCCCAGCGACATCATCGGCACGCAGATCTACAACTCGTCGACCGGTGCCTTCGACACCCGGCTGGGCCCGGTGCACGCCCACATCGTCCTGCTCGACGAGATCAATCGCTCCAGCGCGAAGACCCAGTCCGCGATGCTCGAGGCGATGCAGGAGCGGCAGACGACGATCGGCGGCAAGCGCTACGACCTGCCGGACCCGTTCCTCGTCATGGCCACGCAGAACCCCATCGAGCAGGAGGGCACCTACCCGCTCCCGGAAGCGCAGCTCGACCGGTTCATGCTCAAGGACGTCCTGGGGTACCCGACGCCGGACGAGGAGCTGGAGATCCTCCGGCGGCTGGACGACGGGGTGTTCGAGTCGAACCCGGCGCCGGCCTGCACGATCGAAGAGCTGCGGAGCATGCAGGAGTCGGCACGGAACATCTACATCGACCCGGCGATCAGCCGGTATGTCGTGGAGCTCGTGTGGGCCACGCGCGCGGCGGACCGCGTGATCGGGCACCGCGGTGCCTTCATCGAGGCCGGGGCCTCTCCCCGCGCGTCGATCGCCTTCACGCGAGCCTCGCGTGCTCTCGCGCTGATCCGCGGCCGGAACTACGTGATCCCGGAGGACGTGAAGGACCTCGCCCGGCGGATCCTGGGCCACCGGATCGCGTTGACGTTCGAAGGCATCGCAGAGGGTGTCACCACCTTCCAGCTGGTGACGGAGATCCTCAATCGTGTGAGGACTCCCTGATGACCGCGCTCCTCACACGCATCCGCGCCCGGCTCACCCTCCACACGCACAGGCGTGTGGCGAGCCTGCTCGACGGCGGGTGGGCATCGGTGTTCCACGGGCAGTCGCTCGACTTCGACGACCTGCGCGAGTACGTCGACGGCGACGAGGTCCGCGACATCGACTGGAAGGCGTCCGCACGCCACAGCGTCCCCCTCGTCAAGCGGTACACCGACCACCGTCGTCTGCGCCTCGCGCTCGTCGTGGCCACCGGCCGGTCGATGGACGCGATGTCCGCGGGCGGCGAAGTGAAACGCGATCTCGCCATCCTGCTGGCGGGCATGGCCGGCTGGTTCGCGGTGCGCGGGGGCGACGAGGTGTGCCTCGTCGCGAGCGACGGCCACCGCACGCGCCTGGGCCGTCCGGAGTCGAGCGAGGCCGGTCTCGAGCACATCCTGCGCCGGATCCTCGCGCATCGCGGCACGGACGACCGCTCGACGGTCCTCGACCACCTGGAGTGGCTGAGCTCCCGACTCCGCAGGCGGCACCTCGTCATCGTCGTGAGCGACGAGATCGACCTGACGGACGCGCACCTGCGCCTGCTGCGCAAGGTCTCTTCCCACCACGAAGTCCTGTGGCTCACGGTGCTGGAGGCGGACCCCCTCGCGCTCGCGGCGACCGAGGACATCCCGTTCGACATCGGGGCGACGCTCGCAGGCGCCGCGGCAGGCACGGTGAAGGCCGGTGCCACGGTCCCGCGGCTGCTGGCCGCCGACCCCTCCGTCAGCCGCGCCTACCGGGAGGCGGAGGAGGCCCGTCGGCACGACTCCGCCCGCGTCCTGCGATCGGCGGGAATCGTCGAAGAACGGGTAGGGGCCTCGGCGCAGGCGCTGCCGGCCTTCCACCGGGCGGCGGAGAGGCATCGTCGTGCCCGATGAGCTCATCCCCCCGTTGGCGGCTTCCGACCTCTGGGTCGCGGCCGCCGTGTTCGGCGTCCTGCTGGCGGTGTTCGTCGCCTTCCTCCCCCTCATCGGCCGGCTGCGCGGCCGCAGCGTGGGTCCGCGGACCGTTCCCGTCCACGTCCGCAGCCGCTACGGCTCACTCATCGACGACGTGGAGGCCCGCTACCGGGACGGGGAGCTCACGACGAAGGCGACCGCGCAGGAGCTCAGCGCCCTGCTGCGCGACTTCGCGTCCGAGGCGTGGGGCGCGAAGGCGAAGCACATGACGCAGCGCGAGATGCGTGAGGCGGGGATCGCGCCGCTCGCGGACGCGGTCGCGCGGCTCTACGCTGCAGAATTCGAGCGCGATGTCCCGGAGACGGCCGCGGAGGAGCTCCGTGTCGCACGGGAGGTGATCACCCGATGGTGACCACCCCTCTGCTGTGGCTGGCGATCCTCCTGGGCGTGCTCGGCCTCGTCGCCCTCGGGATCGCCTTCGCGCTCCCCGCCCGCAGCCGAGGCCGTGCCCCCGTCGCGTTCCTCACCCGCCTCACGGCCCTGCCGGCGTACGTCCGGGCGCGGCGCCGCATGCTGTGGGGGAGCCTCGCCGGCATCGCCGTCATCTGTCTCACCGCCGCGTTCGCCCTTGCCGGCGTCGCGCGGCCCACCACGATCGAGACGATCAGCCCCAAGCGCCACCTGCGCGACGTCATGCTCTGCCTCGACGTGTCCGGTTCGATGATCGAGTACGACTCGGAGATCGTCGAGGCCTACCTCGAGATCGTGGATTCCTTCGACGGCGAGCGGATCGGGATGACGGTCTTCAACGCGACGGGCGTCACCGTCTTCCCCCTCACCGACGACTACGACATGGCGCAGGAGTTCCTCGAGGAGGCGCACGAAGGCCTCACGTCGTACGGCACGACCGGAATGGACTTCCTCACGTCCACCCAGCCGGAGAACGTTCCCGGCTCCTCGCTGATCGGCGACGGCCTCGTCAACTGCGTGGAGGCCTTCGACCGGAAGGACGAGGAGAGGTCCCGGTCCGTCATCTTCGCGACGGACAACGAACTGGCGGGGGACCCCCTCTTCACCCTCGACGAAGCGGCCCAGCACGCGATCGATCGAGAGGTCCGTGTCTATGCCCTCGCACCCTCGCGGTACTTCTTCCCCGCCTACCTCGAGGAGCTCGAAGCCGCCGTGGACTCCACCGGGGGCGACTTCCACTCGATGTCCGACGGGAGGGCGATCGACCGCATCGTGTCGTCGGTCCAGGCGACGGAGGCCCGGCTGACCGATGGGCGGCTCGTGACACTCTTCCACGACAAACCCGTCGTCCCCCTCACGGGCACGGGTCTGGGCGTCCTGGGACTGCTGGTCCTCGTCTGGAGGCTGCGCCTGTGACCGAGCTCGTCTTCAACCCGCTGCTGCCATGGGCGGCACTCGTCCCGGTCACCGTCGTCCTGATCGCCGGATGCGTCACCCTCGCGGTCCGAACCCGGGGCCGGCGGATGCAGTGGATCGTGCGCTCGACAGCCGTCCTCGTGCTCGCGCTGGCATTCACCCGCCCCGGTGTCCCGGTCACCGCCGTCACGGAACGCAGCGAGGCCGCCCTGGACGTGTTCGTCGTCGTCGACGTCACCGCCTCGATGATCGCAGAGGACTGGGACGGCGACTCGCCACGGCTCGACGGTGTCGAAGCAGACGTCACGGCGCTCATGGAGCAGGCCCCCGAAGCCCGGTACTCGCTCATCACCTTCGCGTCGACCAGCCAGACCGTCCTGCCCCTCACGACCGACGATTCGGCGATGCGGTCCGCCCTCGACGTGCTGCGACCCGAAATCACGCTGTATTCGTCGGGGAGCTCCGTCACCGCTCCTCGCGACCACCTCGTCGCCCGCCTCGAACGCGCAGCCGAGGACCGTCCTGACAGCGCCCGCGTCGTCTTCTACCTGGGTGACGGCGAGCAGACCACGGGCGACGACCCGGAGCCGATGGGCGGGATCGCGGACCTCATCGACGGCGGCGCGGTCTGGGGCTACGGCACCGCGGGCGGCGGCAAGATGAAGGAGACCCGGGGCTACTGGACAGACGAGGACGTCGACTACATCGTCGACCCGTCGACCCGGGCGGACGCCGTGTCGAAGATCGACGAGGGGAACCTCCAGGACATCGCGGACGACATGGGGGTCGACTACGTCCACCGCACAGCGGGCTCCCCGGTGTCCTTCGACTTCCCGGACGTCGACAGGGTCGTCGAGGAGAGACAGGAGACGACCCAGGCGGTGAACGAGTTCACGTGGGCCCTCTTCATCCCGCTCGTCGCGTGGCTGGCGGTCGAATCCGTCCTCGCCGCACGGCGCATCCGCGGCCTGGGACTCCTGAGCGGACCGAGGAGGGCACCGTGAGCGACCCGAGGACCATGCACGGCACGCGGCAGGGCACACAGCAGGACACGCACGACGCACCGCAGCCGCAGCGGCCCCGCCGCGGCAGGCTCATCGCCGTCGGCGCGATCGTCCTTGTCCTCCTCCTGCTCGCCGCGTGGTCGGGATTCGCGCACTGGCAGCTCACCCGGTCCGCTTCGCAGTTCGCCTCCGGCGACTACACGGCGTCCCAGTCGTCGGCACGGACGTTCCTCCGCGTGAGTCCGTTCGAACAGTACAAGGGGCACTTCGCGGAGGGGACCGCGCTGGCGGCCGACGGCGACCTGGACTCCGGTGAAGCCTCGCTCCTCACCGCGCTGTCGAGCTCGCCGCTGCACGCCGAGTGCGCGGTCCGCGTCAACCTCGCGCTCGTCCAGGAGGAGCAGGGCAGCACGTTCCGCGATGCCGAGGAGACCGACGCGGCGAACGAGCGCTACGACACCGCCCGCGCGACCCTGTCCGATGCGCCCGACGAGTGCCGGCCGTCCGGGTCGAGCGCGGACGAGCGGATGACGTCCCAGGAGGAGCGGGTCGGCGAAGCGCAGGACGAGATGAACGACCCGTCCTCCACGGGAGAGGACGAGGGCGGCGGCGATTCCGGCGGCGGCTCGTCCAGCGGTGAGGGGGAGTCCGCGGGCGGCGACAGCCAGACCGGCGGCTCCTCCGGCGACGAATCCGAGGGGTCGCAGGGAGGGTCCGGGGGCGACACCCCGGGCAGTGGGGAGTCCGAGGAGGACCCTGACGAACGGATGGAGGAGCTCGAGGAGCGCCGTCGAGAGTCCGAGGAGCGCCATTCCCAGACGAACGGGGGCGGTTCCGGCTCAGGCGTGCGCGAACCCGGGTCGAAGCCGTGGTGAGCCGACGGCCACCTGTGCCACCATGGCCGTATGGTCACCGCTGATCCCGTCCGGCTCCGCGCCGAATTGCAGACGTTCCCTCCCTACGTTCCCGGCCGCGCGCCGGCAGAGGTCGCGGGGCTCGCCCCGTACCGCCTGTCGTCGAACGAGAACCACCTGGACCCGCTCCCCGCGGTGCTCGAGGCGATCTCCCGACCCGGCGCCGCACCCACGCGGTACCCCGACGACGCCGCGGTGGCGCTGCGACAGCGGATCGGCGAGGTTTTCGGGGTGTCCCCCGACAGGACGATCGTCACGACGGGGGCCTCCGAACTCCTCGTCGCGATCACCCAGATCACGTCGGACATCCGCACGGAGGCCGTGTACCCGTGGCCGTCGTTCGAGATGTATCCCCAGGTGACCGGGCTGGCCGGGGCGAAGCGCCACGCGGTGCCGCTGCTGCCCGACGGACGCCACGACCTCGAGGCGATGGCCCGTGCCGTCACCGGTGACACCGGGATCGTCTTCCTCTGCTCCCCGAACAACCCGACGGGGCCCGTCCTCACGCACGAGGAGCTGACGTCCTTCCTCGCGCGTGTCCCCTCCCACGTGCTCGTCGCCCTCGACGAGGCGTACTGGGAGTTCGCGACGGATCCGCACACCGCCCGCGGGATCGAGCTGCTCGACGAGCACCCGAACCTCGTCCTCCTGCGGACGTTCTCCAAGGCGCACGGCCTCGCCGGGATGCGCGTGGGGTACGCGATCGCCCACGAGGACGTCATCGCGGGGCTCCTCAAGGCCGTCATCCCGTTCGGTGTGACCCAGGTGAGTCAGACGGCCGCAACGATCTCCCTCGACCACCACGACGAAGTCCTCGCCCGCGCCCGCGTCATCGCGGACCAGCGCGATGAGTTCGCGGATGCGCTCCGCGCGCAGGGGTGGACCGTCCCCCAGGCCCAGGGGAACTTCGTCTGGCTCCCCCTGGGCGACCTGTCGGACGAGTTCGAGATCGCGGCGAGCCTGCAGGCCCTGGCGGTCCGCAACCTCGGCGACGGTGTGCGCATCAGCGTGGGGCCGCAGGAGGGACTCGAACGGGTCCTCGAGGTGAGCGCCGCGTTCCTGCGCGACCACCCCCGCCTGGCCCACTGAACCCGGCCCACTGACACGACCCGACGCACCACGACAAGGAGGGCCATGACCCACGATCAGCCGCTCGGACCCGCCGACTACAGCGCCACGCCCCGCTTCGCAGGACCCTCGACGTTCGGCCTGCTCCCCCGCCTCGACGAGGTCGAGGCCGCCCGTCCCGGCGCGGACGTCGACGTGAAGATCCTCGGAGTGCCGTTCGACGCCGGTGTCAGCTACCGGCCCGGCGCACGCTTCGGACCCGACCACATCCGCACGTCCTCGAAGCTGCTGCGGCCCTACAACCAGGCCGTCGACGTGCACCCGTTCGCTGCCCAGCAGGTGGCGGACTGCGGCGACCTGGGTGTGAATCCGTTCGACATCGAGGCGGCCATCACGACCGTCGAGCAGACCGCGGACGCCCTGCGGGCGGACGGGTCGAAGCTGCTCATGCTGGGCGGGGACCACACCCTCGCACTGCCGAACATCCGCAGCGTCCACCGCACGCACGGACCCGTCGCGGTCCTGCACTTCGACGCGCACCTGGACACGTGGGACACCTACATGGGTGCCCCGTACACGCACGGGACACCGTTCCGGCGCGCCAGCGAGGAGGGGCTGCTCGACCTCGAGCGCTGCCTCCACGTGGGGATCCGGGGACCCCTCTACGGCAAGGAGGACCTGGAGGCGGACGGGGTGCTGGGCTTCCAGATCATCCGGTCGGACGACTTCCAGTTCCAACCGCTCACGCAGATCATCGAGCGGATGCACGCACGCCTGGGCGACGCACCCGTGTACCTGTCGATCGACATCGACGTGCTCGACCCGGCCGCCGCACCCGGCACCGGCACTCCGGAGACCGGAGGGCTCACGAACCGCGAGCTGCTCAACGCGGTCCGCGGCCTGGCGGGGCTCAACGTCGTCGGCGCGGAGATCGTCGAGGTCGCCCCCGCCTACGACCACGCGGAGATCACGGGACTGGCGGCCGCCCAGCTGGGCTACGAGATCCTGTCCCTGTGGGCGGGGCAGAAGGCCGGACGCACCGCGGTCGCGGGTCCCGTCGCGGAACACCTCGCGCGCGACGCCGCAGGAGCGCAGCCGGGCAGCAGTCCGACAGGAGGCACACGATGACGGACGCGAACGACAACGGCAACCTCGCCTACGAGAACGGCGGCCTTGCAGTCGTCGCCGCACTCGCGGCCCACGGGGTCGACACGGTGTTCGGCATCCCCGGCACCCACAACCTGGAGTTCTACCGTCACCTCCACCGGTTCGGGATCCGCGCGATCACGCCCCGGCACGAGCAGGGCGCGGGCTACGCGGCGGACGGGTACTTCGTCGTGTCGGGGCGTCCGGGGGTAGTCATCACGACCTCGGGCCCGGGGCTCACGAACGTCATCACCGCGGCGGCGACCGCGTACGCGGAGTCGCGTCCCATGCTCATCCTGTCCCCCGGTGTGCCGACGGGACTGGAGCGGGCCGACGTCGGCATGCTGCACGAGACGAAGGACTCGTCCGGCGCGCTCAGCCACCTGCTGGTCGCCGCGCACCGGACACGGACGGCGGAGGGTGCGGCCCAGGCCATCGCGGACGCGTTCGCCCTGTTCGAAGGGTCGCGTCCGGGTCCGGTCCACATCGAGGTCCCGCTCGACGTGCTCGAAGGGGGCTGGCACGGCACGACCGCCGCCCCCTGGCCGTCCCGCCCGCGTCCCCTCGACGAGGACGCGGTGGACACCGCCGCCGAGGCCCTGGCCGGCTCCGTCCGTCCCCTCATCATCGCGGGGGGTGGGGCCCGCCGTGCCGCCGACCGGATCACTCGGCTGGCCGAGCTGCTGGACGCTCCCGTGGCGACGACGGCGAACGGCAAGGGGATCGTCGACGAGACCCACCCGCTCGCGGTGGGCGCGAACGTGCGGTTCCCCTCGGTGCAGCAGGCGTCGCGCGAGGCCGATGTCCTTCTGGTCCTCGGCACGGAGATCGCGGATTCGGACCTGTGGGGCGGGATGATCGGCATCCAGGAGGAGAACACCACCCAGACGGTGATCCGATGCGACATCGACCCGGACCAGCTGCACAAGAACCTCCGCGGGCAGGTGCTCGTCCTGGGCGACGCCACGGCGTTCGTCGACGGTCTCCTCACACGACTGGGGAAGGGCGACGGCTCCCGGGAGGACGGCACGGCACGGGCCGCGCAGCTGCGCCGGGAGGTCGCGCACGACTTCGATGCGACGCACATCGGGGCGCGGGTCACCGCGCTCGTGCAGGAGGCGGCCGGCCACGACGTCGTCATCGCCGGTGACTCGTCGCGCGTCACCTACGACGGGACCGTCCACGCGCTCGTCGCCCGCACACCCGACCAGCTGCTCTACATGCCCGGCTACGCGACGCTGGGCTACGGGATCCCTGCGGCGATCGGCGGCAGGCTCGCCGCGCCGGACCGCCCTGTGGCCTGCATCGTGGGCGACGGGGCCGCGATGTTCGCGATCCAGGAGATCGCCACCGCCGTCGAACTGGCCCTGCCGATCCCCTTCGTCATCGTCGACAACGGCGGGTACGAGGAGATCGAGCACCAGATGGTGGAGCGCGGCATCGAACCGTTCGCCGTCCGCCTGCACCGGCCGGATTTCGCTCTGCTCGCGGAATCGATGGGTGCCCGCGGTGCGACAGTGGCCCACACGGATCTCGACGAGCATCTGCCGCGGGAGGTCCGCACCGCGCTGGCAGCCGACCGTCCCACCGTCATCCACGTCCTCGAGCAGCAGGCCTGACCGCCCCCGACTGACCCGGACGGAGCCCCCATGGACATCGCCGTCGTCCTCCTCTATCTGCTGGCCATGATCGGGTTCGGCGTGTGGGGCATGCGCCGTGCCCGCACGCAGGAGGACTATCTCGTCGCCGGCAGGCGGCTGGGCCCCCTCCTGTACACGGGCACGCTCGCGGCGGTCGTCCTGGGCGGTGCGTCCACCGTGGGCGGTGTGGGGCTGGGCTACGAGTTCGGCCTGTCCGGCATGTGGCTCGTCTTCTGCATCGGTCTGGGCATCGTCGCGCTCAGTCTCCTCTTCGCCCCGAAGATCCAGCGGCTGGAGATCTACACCGTCTCCCAGATGCTGGAGCTGCGGTACGGCCGCGGGTCCCGCGCGGTGTCCGGCATCATCATGTCCGCGTACGGCCTCATGATCGCCACGACGTCGACCGTCGCCTACGGCAGCATCTTCCACGCGCTGCTGGGCATCGACCGGGTGCCCGCGATCCTGCTGGGCGGATTCGTCGTCATCCTCTACTCGCTGCTGGGCGGCATGTGGTCGATCACGCTCACCGACTTCGTCCAGTTCATCATCCAGACGATCGGGATCTTCCTCATCCTCCTGCCGATCGTCCTCGTGCAGGCCGGCGGCTTCTCCGGCATGAGCGAGGCGCTGGGTCCGGAGGTGTTCGACCCCGTCGGCATCGGTGCCTCCACGATCCTCACGTATTTCCTCATCTACACGCTGGGGCTGCTCATCGGTCAGGACATCTGGCAGCGCGTGTTCACCGCCCGCTCCCCCGGCGTCGCCCGCTGGGGCGGTCTGTCCACTGGCCTCTACTGCCTCCTGTACGCGATCGCCGGTGCTCTCATCGGCACCGCCGCACGCATCCTGGTGCCCGGCATCGAGGTGACCGATGACGTGTTCACCGCCGTCGTCGACCATTCGATGGCGCCGCTACTGGCGGGCTTCGTGCTCGCCGCGGCGCTGTCGGCCGTCATGTCGACCGCCTCCGGCGCCCTCATCGCCGGTTCCACCGTGTTCCGTCAGGACGTCGTCGAGCAGCTCACCCGTCGCCGAGGCCGGGGTGACGACGCGGACACCGGCCCCGCCCACGAACTGGGCGGCGTCGACGAATCGGCCGGCCGCCTGGCCGCGTCCCGCGTGTGGCTCGCGGTGTTCGGTGTCGTGAGCATGGGGCTCGCGTGCGTCATGCCGAGCGTCGTCGAAGCGCTCACCGTCGCCTACAACATCCTCGTCGCGGGTCTGCTCATCCCGATCCTCGGCGGGCTGGTGTTCCGTCGGGGCACGATCGTGGGCGTGCTCGCCGGGATGATCGCGGGATCCGTCACCACCATCGTCATGATGATCACGGTGGGGATCTTCGCGGACTCCCCCATCTACACGGGCCTGGCCGCCTCGATCATCGCCTACCTGGTCGGCTCACTCGTCTCACGCCCCACACCGGAGCCGGTGCTCACGGCGTGGGACGCCCGGCTGCGCCGCTGACCGCATACAGCACGCGGAACGGTCGCCGGCAGTTCACCGAACCGGAGCGGGCTTCCGCAGTGTGACCGCGGCGATGCCGGCGGCGATCACCATGAGGGCCGCGGCGATCGCGGATGTGACCACCACGCCGGAATCGAAGGCGTGCTGCGCGGAGGTGAGCAGCGCCTCGGCGGCGGGGGCCGGCAACCGGTCCGCTACCTCGACGGCACCGCCCAGCGTCTCCCCCGCAGTCGCCGTGTCCGCGGCGCCGAGGTCGCCCGGGACGTCCACCCGGGTGCGGTAGGCGGCGGTGAGGATGCTGCCGAGCACGGCCGTGCCCAGCACCGCACCCGCTTCGTAGGCGGTCTCCGAGATCGCCGAGGCCGAACCCGCCTTCTGCGCTGGCACCGCGGACAGGATGACGTCGTTGGAGATCGTCTCTGCCGCACCCACGCCCGCACCCAGGATCACGAAGGCGACGAGCAGGCCCGTGTCCGACCCCGCTTGGCCGCTCACGAGCACGACCCCGTAGCCCACCGCATTGAGCAGCAGGCCACCGGCGACGACCGCCGCCGCCGGCACGAACCGGACGACCTGCACGACCGCCAGTCCCGCGACGACCGTGACGACGAGCCCCGGCAGCAGGACGAGACCGGCTTCCATGGGGGTCCGTCCGCTCACCAGCTGCAGGTGCTGGGCGATGAAGAACAGGAACCCGACGAGCGAGAACACGCTCAGCAGGTTCGCGATGATCGCCCCGCTGAACGCCGGCACCGTGAAGAGGCGCACGTCGAGCATCGGCTTCGCTCGAGCGAGCTGACGCCTGACGAAGAGCGTGCCGCAGACCGCGGTGACGGCGAGCGCGCCCAGAGGTGCCGCGCCCACACCGTTCTGCGAGGCGTCCTTGATCGCCCACACGAACGGGGTCATCGTCGCCATGACGAGCAGGATGCTCACGGGATCGATGGGACCGGGGTGCGGATCCCGCGATTCGGGGATGAGCCAGAAGCCGAGCGCGAGCAGCGGGACGAGGACGGGGACGGCCAGGAGGAAGACGGAACCCCACCAGAAGTGCTCGAGCAGGAAGCCCCCGACGATCGGGCCCAGTGCGGCACCGCCGGAGAACCCTGCGGCCCAGACCGCGATCGCCGTGCGGCGCTCCGTCGGGTCCTCGAAGACGTTGCGGATGATCGACAGGGTCGCCGGCATGAGCATCGCGCCGAAGAACCCCAGCGCCGCACGGGCCGCGATGAGCGCCCCCGCAGTGGGCGCGAAAGCCGCGACCGCGGACACGACCGCGAAGCCCAGGGAACCGGTGAGCAGCAGCCGCCGCCTGCCGAACGCGTCCCCCGCACTGCCCATGGGGACGAGCAGGCTCGCGAGGACGAGCGGATAGGCGTCGACCACCCACAGCAGCTGTGTGCCCGTGGGTGCGAGCGCCGCAGAGATCCCCGGCACCGCGAAGGCGAGCACCGTGTTGTCTACGGCGATGAGGATGACCGGGAGCATGAGCACGGCCAGCGCGGCCCAGCGGCGGCGGGGGCTGAGGGTCGTCGCGGTGGTCGGCATGAACAGCGTCTTCACGGGTGCTCCGTCGAGAGGGGTCGATCCGGGGTGTGGATCTGAGATGAGTGGGTGAGGTCTGCGGGAGGGATCCTGCGGACAGGAGGTCCCGAACGACCACCCCGAACTTTACCGTCCAGTCGGTACAGTGGCGAGCCCGCAGGATGTGACGTTCGTCAGCCTGCGGTCGTCCGCGGTGCGCCTCCGATAGGGTCGCCAGCATGACGACGGCACGCGAAGGACTCCTCGACGCATTCGAGGGGATGCTCATCGACGAGGGCGAGCGCTCCACGACACTCGACGCGGTCGCCGCGCGGGCACAGGTCTCCAAGGGCGGGCTGCTGTACCACTTCGCCTCGAAGAGCGCCCTGGTCGACGGACTCCTGGAGAGGCTGCATGAGCGGGCGGAGCTCGACGTGGCGGAGATGGAGGGGGCACCGGAAGGTGCCGCAGCGCACTACGTGACGACGTCCGCTGAGGTCGGGACCCCGTTCGACCAGACCTTCCTAGCCGTATTCCGCCTGTCGCTGAGCGCGGAGCCCCGGGCGACGGAGGCGATCCAGCGGATCCGCACCCGCTGGCTGGAGCTCATCGAGGACGAGATCGGCGATCGGGACGTGTCACTCGCCGTGCTCCTCATGGGCGACGGGCTCTACTACAACGCCTCCCTCACCGCGGACACGGACAACGCTGACGACCCCAGTGGGTTCCCCGACATCGACGCGCTGCTGCGCACCCTGGAGCTGCTGCGCTCGAGCGTGCGCGGCTGACGCCCAGCAGACACGCGCGCGGCCCGGCGGGAGTCTCCTCCCACCGGGCCGCGTGCGGTCGGCCGCGTCACATGTGCGACACAGTCGACTCGTGCCGGTCCTGACGCATCGTCCTGGTCGTGTCCGCCAGAGCGTGTCAGTA
Organism: Brevibacterium yomogidense; assembly: GCF_016107685.1. Classification (GTDB taxonomy): domain Bacteria; phylum Actinomycetota; class Actinomycetes; order Actinomycetales; family Brevibacteriaceae; genus Brevibacterium; species Brevibacterium yomogidense. The sequence continues at coordinate 63,956 of NZ_JABASY010000008.1, read as the reverse complement.
CTCGATGACGACGCGTCCGTCGATCTTGCCGTGGCGCATCTCGTCGAGGATCGCGTTGATGTCCCCGAGCGGACGCTTCGAGAAGGTCGGCTTGATCTTGCCCGCCGCGTAGAACTCGAGCGCCTCGACCATGTCCTGGCGTGTGCCGACGATCGATCCGCGGATCGTGAGGCCCTTGAGGACGATGTCGAAGATCGGGGCGGGGAACTCGCCCGGGGGAAGACCGTTGAACACGATCGTCCCGCCGCGCCGGGTCATCCCGATCGCCTGACCGAACGCGTCCTTGTGGACCGCGGTGACGAGCACGCCGTGGGCGCCGCCCACCGCCTCCTGCACCGCGGTGGCGGGGTCGCCGTCCATCGCGTTGACCACGACCTCGGCGCCGTGCTTCTTCGCGAGCGCCAGCTTGTCGTCCGCGATGTCGACCGCGACGACCCGCATGCCCATCGCGACCGCGTACTGGACGGCGATGTGGCCGAGCCCGCCGATACCGGAGATGACGACCCACTGCCCGGGCTTCACCTCGGTCCGCTTGAGCCCCTTGTACACCGTCACCCCGGCGCAGAGCACCGGTGCGATCTCATGCGGATCAGACCCCTCCGGGATGATCGCCGCGTACGGTGCGTCGACGAGCATGTATTCGCCGAACGACCCGTCGGTCGAATAGCCGCCGTTCTGCTGCTGCTCGCACAGGGTCTCCCACCCCTGCCGGCAGTGCTCGCAGTCCCCGCAGGCGGTCCACAGCCACGCGTTGCCGACCATCTGGCCGACCTCGAGATTCTCGACCCCCTCGCCCAGCTCTTCGACGATGCCCACACCCTCGTGGCCTGGCACCAGCGGGAGCTTGGGCTTGACGGGCCAGTCGCCCTCCAGCGCGTGGAGGTCCGTGTGGCAGACACCGGAGGCGATGAGCTTCACCAGCGCCTGTCCGCGTCCGGGGGTCGGCTTCTCGTACTCGCCCACCGTCAGTTCATGTCCGAAATCTTCGACGATCGCTGCCTGCATTGCAGTCATTGTCCTGCTCCTTGTGAGTCACTCGTGATTGAAACATGGGTGAAACGTCTGGGGTTGGGGACAGCACAGGGCCGGGCGGAGGACCGCCCGGCCCTGGTGATGCGGTGACGACTGCGTGGGCTCAGAAGAAGCCGAGCGCGCTGTCGCTGTAGCTCACCAGCAGGTTCTTCGTCTGCTGGTAGTGATCGAGCATCATGAGGTGGTTCTCACGGCCGATGCCCGACGACTTGTAGCCTCCGAACGCGGCGTGCGCCGGATAGGCGTGGTAGTTGTTGACCCAGACGCGGCCCGCCTGGATCTGACGACCGGCCCGGTAGGCAGTCGTTCCGTTGCGCGCCCAGACTCCGGCGCCCAGTCCGTAGAGGGTGTCGTTCGCGATGGACATCGCGTCGTCGTAGTCCTTGAACTGCGTCGTCGCGACGACCGGGCCGAAGATCTCCTCCTGGAAGATCCTCATGTCGTTCGTCCCCTCGAAGACCGTCGGTGCCACGTAGAACCCGCCGGACAGGTCTCCGCCCAGGTCCACAGCGTCCCCACCGGTGAGGATCTTCGCCCCTTCCTGCTTGCCGATGTCCAGGTAGGACATGATCTTCTCGAACTGGTCGTTCGACGCCTGCGCGCCGATCTGGGTGTCCGTGTCGAGCGGGTTGCCCTGCTTCGTCGCCTTCACCCGCTCCAGTGCGTCCGCCATGAAGCTGTCGTACATGCTCGACTGGATGAGTGCGCGTGACGGGCACGTGCAGACCTCGCCCTGGTTGAGGCTGAACATCGCGTAGCCCTCGAGCGCCTTGTCGTAGAACGCGTCCTTCTCCTGGGCGATGTCGTCGAAGAAGATGTTCGGACTCTTGCCGCCCAGCTCCAGCGTCACGGGGATGATGTTCTGCGACGCGTACTGCATGATGAGGCGGCCGGTCGTCGTCTCACCCGTGAACGCGATCTTGGAGATCCGCTTGTTCGAGGCGAGCGGCTTGCCCGCCTCCGCGCCGAAGCCGTTCACGATGTTGACGACGCCCGCGGGGATCAGGTCCGCGATCAGCTCCATGAGGACGAGGATCGACGCGGGTGTCTGCTCCGCCGGCTTGAGGACGACGCAGTTGCCCGCAGCGAGTGCCGGCGCGAGCTTCCACACCGCCATGAGGATCGGGAAGTTCCACGGGATGATCTGCCCGACCACGCCCAGCGGTTCGTGGAAGTGGTAGGCGACAGTGTCCTCGTCGATCTGCGACAGACCGCCCTCCTGAGCGCGGATCGCTCCTGCGAAGTAGCGGAAGTGGTCGATCGCCAGCGGGATGTCCGCAGCGAGCGGTTCGCGGATCGCCTTGCCGTTGTCCCACGTCTCTGCGACGGCGATCATCTCGAGGTTCTCCTCGATCCGGTCCGCGATCTTGTTGAGGATGACGGCCCGCTCCGCAGGCGTCGTCTTGTTCCATGACGGTGCCGCCTTGTGGGCGGCGTCCAGGGCCAGTTCGATGTCCTCCGCCGTGGATCGTGCGACCTCCGTGAAGGCCTTCCCGGTGATCGGGGTGACGTTCTCGAAGTACTCGCCCTTGACCGGTGGCACCCATGCGCCGCCGATCCAGTTCTCGTAGCGGGGCTTGAAGTCGACGAGTGCTCCCGATGTCCCGGGCTGTGCGTAGACGGCCATGCCGGTCTCCTTCTTCTGCACGACTGTGTGCGTCCGAGCGCCCCGGCCGGATGATCGCGGATCCGCGTCGCATCCGCCGGGCTGTGACTCCAGGATAGGGCGAGCGCCGTTGCACCGACGTTGCGTGGATCACACGGAGGTTCGCTGCGTGGACGACGCGTCTGCTCGTTGCGCGGGGCCCCCGACAGCTCAGTGCGGGGGCCCGCGACGGATCAGCTCGTGGATCCCACCACGGTTCAGTGTGCGGCGTGCTCCGCGTCGATCGCGTCGAGCCGGGCGACGGCCGCGGCCCTGCGCACGTCGTCGGCCGGCAGCAGGCGCAGCGCGAGCATCCACGCCTCCTGGTCGTCCTGCGCGTCCTGACGGCGCAGGTAGGCCCACAGGAGGTCGTGGTCCGCGAACTGCATGACCGCTTCCCGCAGCGATGTGGACAGTGCCGTGCGGAGGTGGGCGATCTCCGGCGCCTCCGATGCGGGCAGCACGTCGCCCCGGCACAGGTGGACGGCGCGTTCGATGTCGCCGTCGGTGAGCGCGTCGTGCGCGGCACGGGCGTCCGTGAGCGGGGGGCGTTCCCGGCCGGTGCCCGCGACCAGCCGGTACGGCCGCGAGGCGAGTTCGACGGACCCGTCCGACGCCTCCGCAAGCACCCTGCGCAGGCGGTGCATCTCCACGCGGACCGTCGTGGCCTCCGGCGCGTCCGCGTAGACCATCTCGCTCAGCTGGGGGCCGCTCAGCCCGTCGTCGTACCAGTCGAGGAGCGTGAGGATCTCCGCGTGCCGCAGGCCGATCTGCTTCTCGCGGCCGTCCTGGGCGACGGCGGGTGCCCCCGGCCCGGTGACCCGCACGACGGGCCGCAGCAGCGTCCCGGACCCCGCCGCCGAGGTGCCGGTCACCACGAGCGGCTCCCCCGCCTCGGCGAAGGCGGCGTCTTCCCCGACCAGCCCGGCCGCAGGCCGTCCCGCAGCGGGATCGTCCGCGGCGGTCAGCGGCGGGGAGCCGGGCGCTGCCCCCTCCCCCACGCCCGCGGCGGGTGACAGCGAGACACCGGAGAACGCGGTGGTCGTCGCCGTATCGGACGGGGCACCCGGCCTCGAACCCGCAGGTTCGGCCGTACCGTCGAAAGCGCCTGGGGGCTGGGCGGCGAGCTCCGCTTCGATCGCGGCGGCGGCAGCGGTGAGGAGCGGGAGGCTGAGAGGGGAGACCGCCTCCGGCCCGCCCGTGATGTCGAGGACGCCCATGAGGGCACGCGTGTGCGGGTCCATGAGCGGCACTGCGGTGCAGCTCCACTCCCGCACGACCGGCGAGAAGTGCTCCTCCCGTGCGACAGAGGCCGATGCGCCAGTGGCGACGACGATGCCGGGGGCGGAGGTGCCCATGCCGGTCTCCGACCAGTCGGCGCCCACCGCGAAGCCCATCGATTCGGATCGTCGCAGCGCGGAGTGGTCCCCCTCGACCCAGAGGAGACGGCCCTGCGCATCGCCGATCGCGACGACCAGGCCCGTGTCCCGTGCGGGTTCGATGAGGAGGCGCCGGACGATCGGCAGAGCGCGCGCCAGCGGACCCTCCCGGCACATCCGCTCCAGTTCGTCCGCGTCGATGCCCAGCGAGGCGCTGTCACGACCCGTGGGCGGCAGCGCGCTGAGCGACCGCTGCCACGACTCCGCCACGATGCTGCGCACCGCGTCCAGACCCTCATCCGAGGCGCGTTCGGACAGACGGCTGAAAGCGCGTGTGACTTCGCGCTGATACTCGCGGGCGAGGACGCCCTCGCCCGCCAATCGAGCCATCTGCATCCTCGCGGCCTTTCGCGTACGGAACCTGCGGTCGCGCCCCTGCGACCGATGCGATGCCACCCCTCCGGGTTGGTGCGAACCCTAGTCGACTTCGCGCAGACCTTCCATCCGGGTTCCGGAGGATGAGCGCGGGGTGGCGAGGCTCCGCCGGACGCGGGCCGTCGCACGCATGAGCAGCAGGACGACGCAGATCGTCACGCAGGTGCCCACGGCGGCCCCGGCGATCACATCGTGCGGAAAGTGCACGCCGTCGATCACACGTGACACGGCAGCGCAGGCGGCAACGCCGTACGCGATCCATGCCCACCGCGTCACCGCCATGAGCACCACCGCGGTGGCCAGAGCGAAGGCGATCGTCGTGTGGTTGCTGGGGAACGACCAACTGTCGGGGCCCGGGCACCGCGGGTCGACCACCAGCTCGACACAGGGGCGCACCTGCGCGAACAGGCGCTTGAGCACCTCGTTCGTCGCATATGCGACGACGACGGATATGCCTGTCACGAGGACGACGAGCACACGGGCGAGGTCCACACGGCGGAAGCCCCAGGCGGTGAGGAAGAACCCTCCGGCGAGCACGTACAGCAGGATGTCGGCCAGCCCGTACGGCAGGTCGATCCCGCTGTGGGCGATCGCGAGGTGCAGCGTGGTGGACGGCCCGACGCCCAGCAGGCAGACGGCAACGACGACCGCCCCTGTGACCAGCCACAGGGCCGCGCGCAGGAGTGTGGATCCGACGCTGCGCAACCGCAGCGCCGCCCGGTCCCGTCGCAGAGGGACGCCTTCGCCCGGCGAACCGCCCGGCAACCGAGAATGCTGGATGACTGTTCCACCTCTTCATACAGTGTGCCCATGGAGTTCAGGCACAGAACCGCGCGTACCTCGCCTCCACTTCCGGAAGCAGCCGACGACCGATGACCCCGCGCAGCACGCACGCGGAGGACGGTCGTCGCACCGCCAGCGACGACCGTAGCAGTCGACCCGGCAGGTGGAGGTCGATCGGGGCGGACATGCGGGCCACCCTGGACCTGCCGCTCACCAACTACTACCTGATCCTCACGTCGTCCATCGCGCTCGTCGTGGTCGGTCTCATCATGGTGCTGTCCGCGACGTCGATCACGGCCTACGACGGGACCGCCGTCTCGTCCTACACCATCTTCTTCCGGCAGGCCCTGTTCGCCGCGACGGGCATCACCGCCATGCTCGTCCTCGCTGCGCTCTCACCCGCGCTGCTGCGCCGACTCGCCTGGCCCGCGATGATCGTGAGCATCGGCCTCGTCGTGCTGCCCCTCATCCCCGGGATCGGGCGCACGGTGAACGGCAGCACGAACTGGGTTCAGATCGGACCCATTCAGGGGCAGCCGTCGGAGCTCGCGAAAGTCGCCGTCGCCCTGTGGCTGGGGGTGATCCTGGCCCGCAAGGCCGGTCGCCTCGACTCCTTCAAGGAATTGGCCGTGCCGATCATCCCCGTGCTGGGCGCCGTGCTTGCGTGCGTTCTGGCCGGCGGTGACCTGGGCACCTCCCTCATCCTGATCCTGCTGAGCCTCGTCGCGCTGTTCACCGGCGGTGTGCCGCTGCGCTGGTTCGCCGCCGCCCTGGTGCCGCTGGCCGTCGGCGTGACGCTGCTGATCGTCACGAGCCCGTATCGCTTGGCGCGGGTGAAAGCACTGTTCGCCGGTCCGGACGCCGCCACGGAGGCCGACGCCCTGGGCCAGAACTGGCAGTCCAGCCACGGCCTCTACGCACTGGCCTCCGGAGGCTGGGCAGGGGTGGGCCTGGGCGCCAGTCGTGAGAAGTGGTCGTGGCTGCCGGAGGCGCACAACGACTTCATCTTCGCGATCATCGGCGAGGAGCTGGGGTTCCTGGGCGGCTGCGTCGTCATCGGGCTCTTCGCGATCCTGGGCTTCGGCCTAGTCCGCCTGGCTCTGCGGGCCGAGGACACGATGGTCCAGGTGACGACGATGGCGGTCTTCGCGTGGGTCATCGGTCAGGCCGCGGTGAACATCGGTGTCGTCACCGCGCTGCTGCCCGTGATCGGGGTGCCGCTGCCGTTCGTGTCGTACGGCGGGTCGGCCATCATCGGGTGTCTGCTGGCGGTCGGGTTGACACTGTCGTTCGCGCGGGCGGAACCCGGCGCCCGGGAAGCACTGGCCCGCCAGCGCCGCAGAACGCGTGAGGCGCTCACCCCGCGCTTCCTGCGCCGACGCCAGGAAGCCTGAAGGCGACGGTCAGCGGTCCTGCGCGGGCGATTCGCCGAGGACGTACCGCAGCACCGCGTGCCCGATCGCACGCATGTGCCCCTCGACCGCCACACGCACCGGCATGGGGCCCGTGTCCGCCCCCGGATCCCAGTGCGCGCCGACAGCGTAGGCCGCGCCTCCGGCTCGCCCGGTGACGACGCCGGCGTCCACCCGCACCCCCGCGTCGTGGCCGGTCTTGTGGCGGAGCACCACTCCCCCGTCAGGCTCGATGTGTGCCAGCGGGTCCAGGTGGAGACCGCCTGCGACCATCGACGTGTCCACCCCTGCCGCGAGCACGTCGAGCACCTGCGCGGAGACCTCCGCTGAGACGATCTCACCCGCGTGCAGCAGCGCGAACAGGCGCGCGAGTTCGTGCGCCGTCCCGCACGACGGCGCCCACGGATGCTCCGGGCCGCGCACGTCCCGGATGGTGTCGAGGAACCCCGTGCTCCCGAACCCGAGGTCCCGTGCCACTGCGCGCACCGCACCCAGTCCGCAGAGGTCGGCGAGCGCGTTCGTCGCGAGGTTGTCGCTCACCGCACCCACGAGCAGGCACGCGTCCTGGACCGTCACCGTCCTGTCACGGAAGAGGTGGAGCAGCCCGGAGTCCGCGACCACGTGGACCGGCAGGACGGGAAGCTCCGCGCCGAGGTCGAGGCGGCCGGCGGCGGCCTGAGAGAAGACCTCGATGAGCAGGAACACCTTCCCCATACTCGCGGTCGGCAGGACGGTGCGGGGTGCGTGCTGGAGCAGCGGGCGGCCCGACGCGAGGTCGGTGACGGCGATCGACCAGGTGACCGGCACCTCGGCGGCGGTGTGCACGACGGGCGGGGGCCCCACGACCGGCGGGCTTTCCACGGCAGAGAAGGGATTTCTGTCCATGACGTCAGGGTATGTCCGCCCAGCACACCCCGCTGTCCCCGTGACGTGTCCTATCGTGGACGGTGCCACCAGACTGTCGACCCAAGGACAAGGACGGATGTCACCGGAAGCGGTGAATCACCCCGACCGCCTCGACCCGGCACGGGGCGGGTCCTCGACGACGGAGAGGCACGCCGCCCTCACGGCCGCTGCACAAGAGGAAGCCCGCGAACTCCCTGCTGGTCATCGGAGGGACCTACGCGGCCAGCGCGCTCCTCTGCTTCCTCGTCTGGTTCCTGATCCTCTTCCTGCTCTTCAACTCGCTCCAGGACTCTGTGGACAGCAGCCAGCCGGCCGGGGCGACTGCCCTGGGAAGCGCGGACCCGGCAGATGCAGCACCTCGCCACAAGTGGTCCGTCGACCGGCAGCGTGCCACCCGCCGCGATCGCTGCAGCCGAACTGGAGCAGTTCCTCATCACGGATGCAGAGACGGAAGATGCCTTCTGAACCCGGACATGACGAATGGCCCCAGCGGCGAGGCCGCTGAGGCCATTCGGATCACAGATGTGGAGATGGCGGGAATCGAACCCGCGTCCGTCGGCGAATCGCCGGGTCTTCTCCGGGCGCAGTCCGTGAAGAGTTTCTTAGGTCCTGGTCACCGCACGAACACGTAGACCAACGGACGGAGTCGAGTAAGAGTCCCACAGACACCCCCGACATGTGTCTGCAGCAGTGGCTTCCTAGCTGACGCCAGGAACCGAGGCGGAAGCTACCCCGGGCTGACGGATTCGCTCAGCTCGCTGTCAGGCAGCGAGGGCGAAATCGGTGCGAGTCTTGGATTCAGCACCTATTGGTTTGCAGAGGACATTAACGAGTTGACTCTGCATTCTCGGCCCGCTTCTCCCAGCTCAACAGCCGGCGTCGAAACCGATCATCCCCTTATTCAGTTGCCAAGAGTCCCACGAGGTGGGACCCGACATCCTCCGACGCTGATCCATCCAGCGCCAGATGATCTACTGTACACCTCTCAACACGGGGTGCACCACTCCTATTCCCGGCCGCCAGACCGGTGATCCACCTGTCAGCTGGACCGGCGGCGCAGGGTCGACTTCATCGCCCTCTCCGCCTCGCGCTTGTCCTGCTTCTCCTTGAGCGCCTGGCGCTTGTCCCAGTCCTTCTTGCCCTTCGCGATCGCGATCTCGACCTTCACGCGCGACCCGTCGAAGTACAGTTCGAGCGGAACGAGCGTCCGGCCGGATTCCTTCACCTTCTGCGAGATCTTGAGGATCTCGCCCTTGTGGAGGAGCAGCTTCCGGCGCCGCCGCGCCGAATGGTTCGTCCACGTGCCCTGCACGTATTCGGGGATGTAGACGTGCTCCAGCCACGCCTCCCCCTGGAAGATCAGGCCGAACCCGTCCGTGAGGTTGGCGCGCCCTTCGCGCAGCGACTTCACTTCCGTCCCGGTGAGGACCAGGCCCGCTTCGTAGGTGTCCTCGATGTGATATTCGTGTAGCGCCTTGCGGTTGCGCGCGATCGACTTCCGTCCGGTGTCCTTGGGCACAGACCCCTCCTCTCCTGCATGTGCGCGTCACCTGCAGGATGCCCGGGGCACCGTCAGCAGGCCGTATTCGACGATTCGTTCGACGACTGTGCGCAGCACCGCCATCGGTGCATGCGAACGCTCCAGTCTACCGCAGCACCGCGGCACGCGGACGCCGGGTCAGGAGGTCCGATCATGAACTCTCGGTCGCCCGGCGAGAAGGGCCTGCGGGCCCGATCGGTCAGGAGATCCAGTCCATCGGGTTGACGTACGACCCGTTCTGCATGACCTCGAAGTGCAGGTGGCAGCCGGTCGACGCACCCGTCGTACCGGAGATCGAGATCGCGTCGCCCTGCTTCACACTCTGCCCCGCGCGCACGAGGTTCCGGGTGTTGTGGTTGTAGGTCGTCGCGATGCTCGCACCATTCGACTTCCCGTGCGAGATGACGACCCGGTTCCCGTAGCCGCCGGCGCCCCCGCTGGACACGACGACGCCGTCCGCGGACGCGTGCACCTCCGTGCCGCAGGGCACGCCGAAGTCCGTTCCGGAATGGAGTCGCCTCACACCCGCGATCGGGTGAGTTCGCCACCCGTAGTGCGAGGTGATCGGGTAGCCGGGAGCAGGGTTCTTGAGGAATCCGTCACCCGGCAGTGTCCGATTGCCGTCGCCGTTGTCCTCCTGCCACTCGCGGATCTGGTCCGCGAGCCGCTCCTGCTCCTCCTTCTGCTTCTCCAGCTCCTCCGCCGTCGAGGCCTGGTTCTCCTCGATCGTCTTCGCGGCGGAGTCCTTCTGCGAGATGAGGGAGTCCAGTTCGTCCTTAGCGTCCCGAGCGGCACGTTCCGCGGACTCCTTGGCGAGCACGACCTCGGCGGCCTCGTCCTTCAGGTCGGAGATCTCGTCCGCGATCGCATCGAGCCGGTTCTGGTTGCTGATGTTCGCCGCACGGCGCTCACCCAGCCGGGTGATCGTCCGCTGCTGGCTGCGCACCGCGGAGTCGACGCGTGTGAGGCCGTCCATCCCGCTGTCGCTCTCCGCCATCTGGAGGAGCATCGCGACATCGCTCGTCACACCCGAATTCTGGTATGCACGCCGCGCGACCCCGACGACGGACTTCTCCGAATCCTCGATCTGGTCCGCGCCCTCGTCGATCTCCTCGCGCAGATCCTTCTCCGCGTTCTCCGCGGACGTGAGGCGCGCCCCGAGCTCCTCGTCCTTGCGCTGGGCCTCCTCGAGCTCGTCGGACGCCTCGCTGACCGCGTCCTCGGCGTCCGGCATCTTCTCTTCAGCGGCCTCCATCTCCGCGACCACACGGGCAAGCTCCTCCGTGAGCCCCTCGTGCTCCTGCTGCAGCTCCTCCACCCGCTCGTCGACCGCGGACTTCTCCTCCGTCGGGTTCGCCAGAGCGGGCGTCATCGGCGCGCACAGGACCAGCGCGAGCACGATTGCGAGCAGGGCGAGGACCCGGCGACGCACGCCTACGGCGGACTGGTGACGAGTGGGCAGCTGCGGGGAAACGAACACGATCACACCTTCATGTACCGACGGAGGGTGAGCCAGGAGGACGCACCGGCCATGACGACGCCCACGACGAGGAGGAGCGGGGTGATGAGCGCCACGTCCCCGACCGTCACGAGGGTGACCCCGGCAAGGCGCGACTGCAGCCATCCGGACACCCCGAAGTGTACGCCCAGACCCAGCACACCCCCCGCCAGCAGGCTCCCCACCGCCGCGGCGAGGACCCCCTCGAGGATGAACGGCAGCTGGATGAAGAGGTTCGACGCCCCCACCAGACGCATGATGCCCGTCTCCCGACGGCGGGTGAACGCGGACAGGCGGATCGTGGTCGCGATGAGCAGCACCGCGCACAGTGTCATGATGCCGGCGATCCCCACCGCCACCGCCGTCGCGATGTTGAGGATCCTGAACAGCTGATCCAGCAGCCTGTTCTGGTCGACCACCTCCTCCACACCGGGGGTGGCTGAGAAGTACTCACTGATGATCCCGTACTGCTCCGGGTCCGCCAGCTGGATGCGGAACGACTCCTGCATCTGGTCCTCCGGCACGGTGCCCTCGAGGCTGGTGCCCGCGAACTGCTCCTCGAAGAGCCGGTGCGCGGTCGCCTTGTCCTCGAAGTGGACCTCCTCGACGTAGTCGTCGAGGTCCGGCGAGCCGAGTGCGGCCTCGATCGCGTCCTTCTGCTCCTGGGTGACCTCCCCTTCGGCACACGTGGGCGCCTCGGAGTCGGGCGGGCACAGGAACACGGCGACCTGCACGCGGTCGTACCAGTAGTCCTTCATCCCCCCGATCTGCATCTGCAGGAGGACGGCGGAGCCGATGAACAGGAGCGACACGAAGGTGACGAGGACGACGGAGATGATCATGGAGAGGTTGCGCCGCAGCCCGGTGAGCACCTCGGAGAAGATGAACGAGGTCTTCACGACTGCGTCACCTCCGGGCGGTAGCCGCCCACCGCGTCGCGGACCGTCACCCCGTCGCGCAGCTCGATCACCCTCCGATTCATCGAATTGACGATCGAGGAGTCGTGGGTCGCCATGAGCACGGTCGTGCCGAAGCTGTTGATCCGCTTGATGACGTCCATGATGTCCTGGCTGGTCGCCGGATCGAGGTTGCCGGTGGGTTCGTCCGCCAGCAGGATGCCGGGCTTGTTGACGACGGCGCGGGCGATCGCGACGCGCTGCTGCTCACCGCCGGACAGTTCGTGCGGGTACCGCTTCTGCTTCCCCTCGAGCCCCACCGTCTCCAGCACGTCCGGGACGAGGGTGGAGATCGCCGCCCGCGACTTCCCGATGACATGGAGTGCGAAGGCGACGTTGTCGAAGACGTTCTTGTTGGGCAGCAGCCGGAAGTCCTGGAAGACGGTGCCGATGCCGCGGCGCAGGTGCGGGACCTTCCAGCTGGGCATCCGCGCCGTCTGCGTCCCGGCGACCGTGATGCGCCCGCGGGTGGGCACCTCTTCGCGCAGCACCAGCCGGATGACGGTCGACTTCCCCGATCCCGAGGCCCCCACGAGGAACACGAACTCCCCCGCCTCCGCCGTGAAGGTCAGATCCGCGAGGGCGGGCGCGGCGCGCTGGTCGTAGGACTTCGTGACCTTGTCGAACGTGATCACACGGACTCCGGGGGCTGGGGGAAGGCAGGGGCAGAACACAGCAGGACACGGGGCGCGTCCACACTCACTCTAGGGGCGAGCGGTCGCCGTGGCCGTGTTTTGCCTGGCCGACCCGCGTGTCGGCGCAGTGCGCGAGCTCCTCTTGCCGCAGCGCGCCGATCACGAGACCCAGCCAACTGCCAGCGCGCACCCATTGCCACGGCGCCCCGGCCCACTAAAGTTCAAGGTGCCTTGCTTTTTGGGGGCAGGTTGCCCGACATGCGGGCAGCGCATGGAAGGAGAGTGACGTACACGATGGTCCATGACAATCACGACATCGATGCACTTGCGAATGCCACCGTCTTCGACAGCGAGGGGAAGAAGGTGGGCACCGTCGGCGACGTGTACTTCGACGACCAGACCCAGCAGCCCGCGTTCGTCTCCGTGAACACCGGACTGTTCGGGATGAAGGAGACCTTCGTCCCCTACGACGCCGCCGATCGGGCGGCGGACGGGATCTCCGTCCCCTTCACGAAGGACTTCATCAAGGACGCGCCCAATGTCGACGCGGACGGCCACCTCACCCCGGAGGAGGAGCGTCGCGTGTTCGAGCACTACGGGATGCAGTACGACGCGACGACCGGCCACCGCAGCCCGGTCAGCGAGCCCGGCACCGCCGGCAGTCCTGGCGCTGCCGGAGACGCGAGCGCTGTGGGTGACGCGGGCGCCGCGGGTGGACCCGGAACCCCGGGAGGCCCCGGCGATGTCGGGTCCCCCAGCACTGCCGGTGACGCGGCTGGAGCCGACCGCGTGGGTCGCGACGCACCGATGGGACGCGACAGCGCCGCAGGGCCCGACCAGGGCATGGCCGCCCACGAGGGGCGGCAGAGGGTCGACACGGAGTCCCGCGAGGCGCGGCCGGCGCGCCTGCGCAAACGGGTGCGCTGATCTGGCGACCGGCAAGCCGGTAGGTCGGTAGGCCGGCTGCGAACCGGCAGCCGCCACTGATCGGGCAGCGCGGCGACGCGGAAGGGCCGGGTCCGCTGAGCGGACCCGGCCCTTCGCTGCCGCGCGGCGGTGAACGTCGCGTCGGCTGGGATCAGGCGTCGACCTCGGCGGCCATCTCCTGCTCCTTGCGCCAGCGGATGCCGGCCTGCAGGAAGCCGTCGATGTCGCCGTCGAAGACAGCGGACGGGTTGTTCACCTCGTGGTTCGTGCGCAGATCCTTCACCATCTGGTACGGGTGCGTCACATAGGACCGCATCTGGTCGCCCCAGCTCGCCTTGATGTCGCCGGCAAGCTCCTTCTTCTGCGCGTTCTCCTCTTCCCGCTTGAGCTGCAGCAGGCGGGACTGCAGGACGCGCATCGCGGCAGCACGGTTCTGGATCTGCGACTTCTCGTTCTGCATGCTCACGACGACGCCCGTGGGGACGTGGGTGATGCGCACCGCGGAGTCCGTCGTGTTGACCGACTGCCCGCCGGGACCCGACGAGCGGTAGACGTCGATGCGCAGGTCGTTCTCGTCGATGTCGATGTGGTCCGTCGGCTCGATGAGCGGCACCACCTCGACAGCGGCGAACGACGTCTGGCGGCGGCCCTGGTTGTCGAACGGGCTGATGCGGACCAGCCGGTGCGTGCCCGCTTCGACGGACAGCGTGCCGTAGGCGTAGGGGGCGTTGACCTGGATCGTCGCGGACTTCACGCCCGCACCCTCCGCGTAGGACGTATCGAGTTCCTGCACCGCGTACTTGCGGTTCTCCGCCCACCGCACGTACATGCGGGTGAGCATCTGCGCGAAGTCCGATGCGTCGTCCCCGCCCGCACCGGCACGCACCGTGATGACGGCGGAGCGCTCGTCGAACTCACCGGACAGCAGGGTCGTGATCTCCAGGTCGCCCAGTTCGCCCCTGAGCTTGTGGATCTCCGCGACCGCTTCGTCGATCGCGTCCTGATCGCCCTCGTCCTCACCCATGGACACGAGCAGCTCGACGTCCTCGATGCGCTGGTCGAACTTGTCGAGCTTCTCCAGCACAGACTGCTTGTGGGACAGCTTCGACGTCACCTTCTGGGCGGCGTCCGGGTCGTCCCAGAGGTCCGGCGCAGCGGCGGCGTGCGTGAGCTCCTCCACCTCGCTGCGCAGGGTGTCGATGTCGGACACCTCGCGGATGGAGGCGAAGATGCGCTGCAGGGTGTCGATCTCTGCGGAGAAGTCAGTGGAGGCCATAGTCCCCCAAGCCTACGGCACGCGCAGGCCCCCGTTCACTTCTGGTCGTAGAGCTTGAGCGCGAGGAACCCGTGGGTGTAGGCGGCACCGGCCCGCAGAGCCGCCGCGACCATCACAGCCCGGGCGAGCTCTTCCTCCGTCGCCCCGGCCTTCTTCGCGTTGCCCACGTGGCCCGCGAGGCAGTACGGGCACTGGGTCGTCGCGGCCACGGCGATCGCGATGAGTTCGCGCACCTTGACGGACAGCACCTCGTCGTCCGGGTCGAAGACCGCGGCGTCGAACTGCTGGAACGCCTCGACCGAACCGCCGGCAGACGTCCGCAGGGTGCGCAGGTGCTTCCGGTCGCCCGGCTCGTGGAAGTGCTCAAGCTCCGCACCCTGCTCGTACGCCTTGTGCGCGAGGAACCCGTGCGTGTAGGCGGCACCGGCGCGCAGTCCGGCGGCGACGAAGACGGCGCGTGCCACCTCCTCACGGCTGGCGCCGGCCTTCTTCGCGTTGCCCACGTGGACGTCCAGGCAGTACGGGCACTGCGTCGTCGACGCCACACCGATCGCGATGAGTTCCTTCGTCCGCAGATCCAGGATCTCGTCGTCCTTATCGAAGACGGCCGCATCGAACGTACCGAACGCCTTCACCTGGGCGGGGGCGACTTCTGCGAGGACCTTCGCGTAGTCGAAGTCCCCCGACTCGTGGTAATGCATCGCTGAGCTCCTTCCGTTCGTGGTGGCGGGCCCCTGAAGGGGACCGCTCACGGAGGCAACGGCACAGTCCTCGCGGCTGTTCCGGATGTGACGATCTGTGTCGCACACCCGGTGTCGGCCGTCCTGTGCCGGCCGCCCTGCCCCGGCCGTCCCGTCCAGGAGGCCGCCGAGGTCTCAGTCCAGACCCAGCAGCCTGGCCCCGTTGTCGTGGAGGATCTTCCGCTCGACCTCCTCCCCCAGCCCCAGTGCGCGGATCGAGTCGATCTGCACCCCGTACGGGTAGGGGATGTTGGGGAAGTCGCTGCCGAGCACCACCTTGTCCTGCAGCGCGACGAGGGGGTCGAGGAGGTCGTCGGGGAACGGCTTCGTCGCCTCCACGAACGGAGTGAAGGTCATGCACGTGTCGAGGCAGACGTTCTCGTAGTCCTGCGCCAGCCCGATGAACTCCCGGTACTCCGGCATACCCGTGTGCGCGATGACCAGCGTGAGCTTCGGATGGCGCCGCAGCACCTCGACGATGGGGTCGAGCCCCGTGTGATTGCCGGGCACGGGCCCCGAGCCGCAGTGGATGACGACGGGGACACCCGCCTCCTCGATCTGCGACCAGACCGGATCGAGCAGCCGGTCCGCCGGATCGTAGCCGCCCACCTGAATATGGGATTTGAAGACCTTCGTCCCGGATTCCAGAGCGCGCTGGGTGTAGGCGGCGGCCTCGGGCTCGGGGAAGAACGTGGAGGTGTGCGCGCAGGCCGGGGTGCGGGCGGCGAAGTCCTGGGACCAGGAGTTCAGCCACTCTGCCATCCCCGGCCTGTGGGGGTAGAGCATCGACGTGAAGCCGATGACGCCCATGTCCCGCAGACGTGCGACGCGCTCCTCTTCCGACCAGCGGTAGGCGATCGGCCACGGCCGCAGACCCCGCTCCTCCGCGCTGTCGAAGTACTGCCACACCTTCGTGAGCACGTTCTGCGGCATGAAGTGCGTGTGGATGTCGACGAGACCGGGGATCCCCAGCTCCGCGGCGACGGCTCGGAGTCGCTGCGGTTCGTCGTCGGGCAGGGAGACGGTCGCGGAGGCGGGCGTGGGCCGGGCGTCGTTGTCAGGCATGACCTCATCGTAGAACGTTCGATCAGTGGCGCGTCGACCCGTCCGGTTATCCACAGCTTCGCGGTGAACACTTCCGTAACCTCACCCGAACGGCTACTTTGAAACTCGTATGAGTCAGCTGAGCGTCCACCCGGCGCTCCACGCTCCGGAATGCGAGGGAGGTGACGTCGTGGAAGCACTGGAGTTCATCCGGTCGGAAGTGCGTGACCTCATCCGCACCCGCGGGATCGATCCGCGTTCGGAGGCCCGCCCCACAGCGGACCTCGTCGACGACGTGATCCGCTCCTATGACGAACGGACCCTGTCCGGGTCCCTCCCCGTCCTCGGCGACGCGGAGGCGATCCGCCGCAGCGTCCTCGACGACCTCACCGGCTACGGGGCGATCCAGAAGTACCTCGACGACCCGACGATCGAGGAGATCTGGCTCAACGGCCCCCACGCCGTCTTCGTCTCCCGCCACGGCGTCTCGGAGCTCACCCCCACCGTGCTGTCGGAGGCGGAGATCGCCGAACTCATCGAGCGACTCCTGCGGACCACGGGGCGACGGGTGGACCTGTCGTCACCGTTCGTCGACGCAGCGCTTCCCGACGGCTCCCGCCTGCACATCGTCCTGCCCGACATCACACGCACATATCCGGCGATCAACATCCGGAAGTTCATCGCGCAGACCCGGAGCCTCGCCGACCTCGTCGAAACCGGATCGCTGACCGGGGCGGCGGCAGGATTCCTCGACGCAGCCGTCGCAGCAGGGGCCAACGTCCTGGTGTCCGGTCAGACCCAGGCCGGCAAGACCACGATGCTCAACGCGCTGTGCGGATCGATCCCCGTCCGCGAACGCGTCATCACGTGCGAGGAGGTGTTCGAGCTCTCAGTCCCCGCCCGCGACTGGATCGCGATGCAGTGCCGCCAGTCCAGCCTCGAGGGCACCGGTGAGGTCCCGCTGCGACGGCTCGTGAAAGAGGCTCTGCGGATGCGCCCCGACCGCATCATCGTGGGCGAGGTCCGCGAAGCAGAGAGTCTCGACATGCTCATCGCGATGAACGCGGGCCTGCCCGCGATGGGTTCCCTCCACGCGAACTCCGCACGCAGCGCCGTGACGAAGATGTGCACACTGCCGCTGCTCGCAGGACCGAACATCGGTTCGTCGTTCGTCACTCCGACGGTGGCCGGGTGCATCGACCTCGTCGTCCACCTCGCCCTGCTGCGCAACGGCAGCCGCCGAGTGCACGAGATCGCGGCGGTCCCCGGAGGAATCGAGGGCGGGACGGTCGAACTCGAGACGATCTTCCAGACGGACTCGTCCGGCCAGCTGGTCCGCGGTCGGGGCTTCAGCCACCTGGGCGAGCGCATTGCGGCGATCGGCAAGAACGTCCACACCCTGCTGGAGGCGGCGTGACCACCACGCTGTCGGCGACGCTGTACGGCATTGTGCTGGCAGCCGGACTCCTCTGCATCTGGTCGTCGTTCTGGGAAGCCCCCGCACGGACGCACCCCCGGCCACGTTTCGTCGAAGACCTGGCGGACGACCTGGTCGCGGCGGACCTCCCCCGCATCACTCCCGGCCACCTCGCGGCGATCAGCGTGGGAGCCGCCGCGTTCGTCTGGCTCACCGGCTACGCGGTGACGGCCTCGGCTCCCATCAGCACCTGCTTCGCCGTCTTCGCGGGTGCTCTGCCCATCGCCGTCGTCCGCCACCGGTCCCGGTCCCGGGAGGTCGAGCGCCGGGTCCTGTGGCCGGATGCGATCGACCACCTCCATTCCGGTGTGCGGGCGGGGATGTCGCTGCCGGAGGCGCTCGCGGCCCTCGCCCACCGCGGCCCTGACGGTCTGCGACCGGTGTTCCAGGTCTTCGAGGACGAGTACCGTGCCACGGGCTCCCTCACGATGGCGCTGGACGCCTTCAAGCAGGCGAGCGCAGACCCGGTCGCGGACAGGATCGTCGCAGCGCTGGGAGTGACCCGCGACGTGGGCGGTACGGAGCTGGGCACCCTGCTGCGGACGCTCGCACACTTCCTGCGTGAGGACGCGCGCACCCGTTCGGAGCTCAAAGCCCGCCAGAGCTGGACCGTCACGGGCGCGCGCCTGGCTGTCGCCGCTCCCTGGCTCGTCCTCGCGCTGCTCGCGACGCGCAGTGAGGCGGCGGCCGCCTACAGCACGCCGGGCGGCGCGCTCCTCCTATTCAGCGGCATGGTCGTGTCGCTTCTGGCGTACCTCCTCATGAAGCGGATCGGACGGCTGCCGAGCGAACCGCGTGTGCTGCGATGAGTGCGGCGCTGTGGTCCCACGTGGACGTCTTCAACCCGGCGGTCGCCGTCATCATGGGGCTCGTCCTGGGGGCGAGCGCTGCCCTCGCCGTGTCCGGGGTCCCCACGCTGAGGCGTCCCACCCTCGCTGACCGCATCGGCCCCTACCTGCGCGACCAGCCGCGGGTCGCCTCCCTCTACGGCGCGCCCGCCACTCCGACGACCGGGGTCATCGGGATCCTCACGAAGGTGGCTGCGGCCTCCGGTGCGTGGCTCACGTCGAGGATGACGACGGACGCGTCCGTTCTGCACCGTCTGGAGCAGCTGGGCGGTACGACGACCGTCGAACGGTTCCGCACCCGCCAGGTCCTCCTCATCCTCGCGGGCCTGGCGGCGGGCTCCGTCGTCGGCGCAGTCTCCGCGGTCACGCGGGGGTTCTCTCCCGTCATCCTGCTGGGCCTCATCGTGCTGGGCGCCGTGCTGGGCCACATCGTCAACGACTGGTGGCTCACGCAGCAGGTGCGGGAACGGGAACGGCGGATCATGGCGGAGTTCCCCACCGTCGCAGAGCTGCTGGCGCTGTCGATGACCGCCGGTGAGGGCACGATCGATGCGCTGGAGCGCGTCTGCCGTTCGACGACCGGCGAACTCAGCCAGGAGCTCGCCCGCGCTCTGTCCCAGGTCCGCATCGGCACGCCGCTGGTCGACGCGCTCGATGAGATGGGGCAGCGCACCGGCAATCCGTCGATCGTCCGCTTCGTCGACGGCATTGCGGTGGCGACCTCCCGCGGCACACCGCTCGCGGAGGTCCTCCGTGCGCAGGCCGCCGATGTGCGCGAGCACGGCAGGCGGACGCTCATGGAGGTGAGCGGCCGCAAGGAGGTGGGCATGCTCGTGCCGGTCGTCCTGTTCGTGCTCCCCGTCACCGTCCTCTTCGCGATCTATCCCACCCTCGCCGTGCTCGATCTGGGCCCCTGACCGTCTCACGAAGGAGAATCATCATGTTCACACGCATCCGGCTCCTCGTCGTCGCCGTGCTGCTCTCCGTCCTCACCTGCGCGCACCGTTCCGCAGCCGCGGCCTCCGCGCCCCGTCGCCGAGGCCGCCGCGAGTCCCTGGTGGACCGCGGGGACGTGCCCGGCTGGGTCCTCATCACCGTGATGACGGCCGCTCTCGTCGTCGCCCTGTGGGCGCTCGCGGGGGAAGCATTCACATCCCTCTTCGTCGACAGCATCAACAAGGTGCGCCAAGCAGGCTGAGGTGTGGGATGAGTACCAGGCAGCCGGCCGCGGGGATCCGCAGGACGCGCCCCGCAGGGACCCGCGGAGCGCGCAGTGGATCACGGCGCGCAGACGACGGCTCCGCCGTCGCGGAATTCGTCATGGTGTCCGCGCTCCTCGCGCTCGTGTTCGCCGCCGTCCTCCAGATCGGTCTGGCGATGCACGTGCGGAACACCGTCATCGACTCCGCGATCGCCGGCGCCCGGATCGCCGCCGCCGCAGACCGCACGGAGGAGGACGGTGCGCAGCACACGGCGCTCCTCGTCTCGACCGCCGTCGGTGCGAGCTATGCGGAGGACATCGCGGTCACGACGGCACCCTCCGGACCGCAGACCCTCATCACGGTGACCGTCCGCACCCCGATCCCCGTCGTCGGGCTCGCGGGACCGGCCGGGGTGTGGGAGCTGCAGGGTCGAGCCTTCGCTGAGGACCCGGCGCTGTGACGGGCCGCTGGCGCACGCGCGCGCACCGTTCTCACCGCAGTGATGCGGGGACCGCCCCGATCGAGTTCATCTTCGGCTCCGTCGTCCTCCTCGTCCCTCTCCTCTACCTGCTCGTCTCCCTCGCGCAGGTGCAGGCAGGCGCCTACGCCGCCCAGTCCACCGCGATCGACGCCGCGCGGTCGGCTGCCCGGCACCCCGCCGGCGCCCAGCAGACCGCGCAGGACGTCGCAGCGCTGCACTTCGCGGACCACGGACTGGAGGACGCGGAGTGGGAGATCGACCTGCACTGCTCCGGCCCCTGCGGCGCGGCCGGAACCCCGATCACCGCGACGGTCGTCGCACGGATCCCCGTCCCCGGCATCCCCGCCGTTCTGGGGGAGAAGAAGATCCCCGTCATGATCGTCCGGTCCGCCCACACCGACCTCAGCGCGCCCGTGGAGGAATGATGGCCCGCCTTCGCCGTCCGACGCCCCGCGCAGCGCGCCCCGACGAGGGGTCCATCACTCCCCTCGCGATCGGCTTCGCAACCATCGCGCTGGCACTCATCCTGCTCGCGGCACTCATCACCGACGTCTGGCTCGCTCACCGGAAGCTCTTCGCCCTCGCCGATTCCGCAGCGCTCGCCGCCGCAGAATCCTTCGACCCCGCGCCGACGCCGGAACCCGGCATCGTCCTCACCGACGAGGGTGTGCGGACGGCGGCCGCTGCGTACCTGTCCGCGGTCGAGGTGCCGCCGCGCTACACCGACATGACGGTGGTCGGACGCAGCCCTGACGGTCTCAGCGCGGAAGTCGAGCTCCGCACGGCGTACGTGCCCGCACTCCTGTCACCGTTCGCCCCGTCCTGGATCGAGCTCGAAGCCCGCGCAACAGTCCGCGGAGCGCTCCGCCTCTGACTCTGCGATCACACACCGGAGGTCACACGATCTCGCGCCGGTCCCGCCACTGCCCGGACACCGGCCTGTGGACGACGGCGCCACCGTCCACAGGTTCCGCACGGACCCCCTGGGTGCGTCCGGACTGCGCCATCCTGCGAAATGTGAACACCGCGATCATCCACACCGTCTCCGGACCGCACCCGTCGAGCCACCGCGTCAGCGCTCCCGGCTGGACATCGGCCGCTCACGTGTCCGAAGCGACTGGCCTCCTCGCGCAGACCCCCGCAGCGACCACCGGCACCTGGTCGGAGTGGGCGAGTGCCCACCCGGTCACCGTCGACGCGAGCGGCCTCACCCTCCTTCCGCCCAACACCCCCGCTCCCGCGGGGCATGCACGGCTCACAGTCCGCTCCGGACCGGAATCAGGTTTCGCGATCGCCCTGCCGCAGGGGGAATGGACTCTGGGCCGCGGGACCGGGGTCGACGTGGTTCTCGCGGACCCGTACCTCTCCCGGCAGCCCCTCGCACTGTCGAACGGACCGGCCGGGATCCGCATCGGCGGCGAACCGCTCGGCCCGGTAGGTCACGCACAGCGCACACACGGGTCCCAGCCGGACGACAGTGCCCGCCGCGTCATCGGTTCGACCACCGTGGACCTGACAGCCGCCGCCGGTGCGGGGTCCGCGACCGAGGCCGCCCCGCCCCACGCGGTAGGGGACGCGGAGCCCCTCGTGTGGCCCGAACCGGAACCCGTTGCCCCTGTGCGGACGCCCTCGTGGATCGTCTACGCCGCCCCGATCGTCATCGGGATCGCCCTCGCACTGATCGTCGGCACGTGGTGGTTCCTGCTCCTCAGCCTGGCGGGGCCCGCGACGGCGACCCTCACACTGCGCACGGAACGACGGCGCTTCCTCCGCGAATCCGCTCGGTCGAAGCGGGCACATCGCCGCGAGATCGTGCAGACCCTCGACGCGCTCACTGCACAGCTGTCCGCATATGTCCGCGGGCTCGACGTCGCCGCGTACAGTGCGCTGGAGCCTGTTCCTCCCCACCGGTCCGACATGCTCGTCCTGGGGACCGGGAGCTGCCTCAGCACCGTCGCCGTCCGCCTGCCGCGAGACCGTCACGCCCGGGTGCGGGCCCGCCGTCGGCTTCCGCCGCACCACATCGACGGGGACTCCGCGTTCCTCATCGCCGAAGACGCGCCCCTGCTCATCGATCGTCGCCTGCCGATACGGGTGTCCGGGCCCGAGGCGCGGGTCCGGTCCGTCGTGCGCGCGCTCGTCGCGGCACACCTGGCTGCCGGGAGCGGTTGCCGCGCCGACGGCGGTTTCCCCGAGTTCTCAGAGCTGGACGACCCCGTCTCCGCATGCGTCGTCTCAGGAGGTCCGCCGCAGCGCTCCGCGGGGATCGCCGACGCTCCGGTGTGCTTCACCGTCCGCGGACCGCAGGCCGTCGAAGACGCCGTCGTCGAGGTCGCCTGCGGTGGACCGGACCGCCCCGACGGTCTCCAGGTCCCCGATCCCCAGACGGTCGGCGAAGCGATCGGTCGACGGGAGGGATCGTTCCCCCGAACAGCAGTCCGTGGACTCGGTGCAGCGCTGAACGGGCAGGCCCGGATCCACGCAGTGAGCACGGCGACGTTCCTGCGCCTGCTTGCCACGATCGGACCGCGTACGGGTACAGGCGCGGCCGTCCTCCCTTCTGCATCGGAGATCCGCACCACGCCGGTGGTTGATGTCCTCCGCCAGTGGGACGTCGCAGGGCGTCGCGGGTCGAGCCCACTCACTGTGCCTATCGGTCGCGCGGTGGCGCGCCCCGACCCACCGGACGGCAGACGGGATCGGGCTCTCACGTCTCCGACGACCCGCCACCGGACGGACCGGCTCCAAGACCCCCTCTTCCTGCTCGATGTCCGTCGCTCCGGCCCTCACGCGCTCGTCGCCGGCACCACGGGCAGCGGGAAGTCCGTCCTCCTCGAGACGTGGCTGGAGGCGCTGTGCCGCACTCACTCCCCCGAAGAGCTCCGGCTCGTCCTCCTCGACTTCAAGGGCGGCGCCAGCCTGTCCCGCTTCCTCACCCACCCGCACACCGACAGCGTCGTCACGGACCTGGACGAGGCCGCCGCGCTGCGCGCCGTTCGCAGCATCACCGCAGAGATCACACGCAGAGAGCGCCACCTCGCGGAGGCCGGTTGCCGTGACCTCGACCAACTGATCGCGCGATCGCACGACGATCCGCTCGTCGCAGCGCTGCCCCGCCTGCTCGTCGTCATCGACGAGTTCCATGTCCTCACCTCCCTCAGCCCCCACATCGTCACGGAGTTCGAGCACCTCACTGCGGTGGGCAGGTCGTTGGGAGTCCACATCGTGCTCGCGACCCAGCGTCCGTCCGGTGTCGTCTCCGCGAGGATGCGTGCGAACATCTCCCTCCGGATCTGCCTGCGGGTCCGGGACGAGGCGGACTCGCACGAGGTGCTGGGGATCCCCGACGCGGCATGGATCGATGCGCGTGTCCCCGGCACCGCTCTCGTGTCCGACGACGCGGGTGTCCACGCGCTTCGCTCCGCAGTGGCCGACAATCCCCAGGAGACGCAGACTCCTCGGCCGCAGATCACGATCACCTCCCTCCTCGATACGACGGAAGTCGTCATCCCCCTGCCCGACGGACCACCGCCAGCCGGAACGACAGCCGCCGGACCACCCGGACCACGGCACGAGGTCATCGCCCCGCCTCTGCCCCCACACCTCACCGTGGACGCCACCCTGCTCGGAGGAGACGGGACAGCGGCCCGGCCCGAGGAGGCGTGTGGCGACTTCACGGTCGTCGGTCTCGTCGACCTGCCGGATGAGAACCGCATCGCCTCAGTGCGCCTGGATCCCGGATCCGGGTCCGTGACCGTCTCCGGCGGACGGGGTCGCGGTTGGTCGACGGCGGTCGACACGCTGGCCCTCGCGTTCCAGGCAGCGGGTCTGCCAGTCGTGCATCTGGGTCCTCACGGCGCCCTCCCGTTCGTCGACCCGCAAGGCATCCTCCGGATGGGCCACTCGCAGGCGTGGATGGTCGACCACCTCATCGGCACGTGTGAGACGACGCGAGAGCCTGTCGTGTGGGCCATCGACGACTGGGACGCGTTCGTCAACGCCCACCAGACCTCGCCACGGGTCGACCGACTCGAGCGACTGCTCACCGGCGGATCCGGGATGCGTTTCATCGTGTCCGGACACCGGCGACTGCTGGCACAGCGCCTTGCCCAGACTGCGACCACCCGGATCGTGTTCCCACCGGCCACGGACACAGATGCGGTCTTCTACGGACTGACGGCTAGCCGGTTCAGCGGTGAGTGGCCTCCGGGGCGCGCAGTGATCCTCGGGGTGGAGTCCCTCACCGATGGCCGGGAGGGCGCGGACCTGCAGATCGTTCAGCACGCTCAGAGGATGGACGACGGAGAGGACAAGCGCCCACACCCCCTCTGGACCGATTTCACGGGTCCCGACCGTTCCACGTCCGGGCCAACACCGCCTGGCGGCACCCTTTCTCCGCCAACCAGCCCCGTGCTGCCGCCCGTTAGCCCCGTAGACGGCATCCGAGTCGGTGTCGATCCCGCCGGGAGATCCGTCACTTGGAGCCCACTCGACGACGGCATCATCCTGTCCGTGCTGGTCGACAGCTCGACGCCCGCGCGTGACCCAGGACCGCCCGCCAGCCTTCTGCGGTTCGCAGAGAGCCTGCGCTCACGCGGGGTCACCGTCGTCCTCGACTCCACCGATCCGGCGCAGAGGGCATCGGCAGACGCCGCTGCTGTGGCAGGAGAGCCGGTCTGCCTGGTCTCCGGTGATCTTGTGCCGGCCTCTACAGGGGCGACGTCCGCAGCACTGAGCGCGTCTCGTCCCGGCCTGCCCCCGCCCTCAGCCGTCGGTGTCGGCGCGCGCGGCCCGGTCCTCCTCTTCGGCGAATGGCCGGAACCTGCTCTGCGCACCGCAGGATTCCGCGGGTGTCCGCCGATCCCGCGCGGTGCCCGCGCGTCTTGGTGGGTCACCGGCGACACCGCGACCCCGATCCGGGTCTGACGCCCCGCGACCCGAACTCCCAGCCTTTTCGGATGGGAATCCGTTGACCGCCCTGCCTTCCACTGCAAAGGTTAAAGAACAAGGAGGCTTGTCACACTTCGTGCAGGCTCCCCTGGACCTCCACACGGAAGGATCGGATCGATGACCGACAGCCACAGCACCCAGAGGTCCTCCACGGGACGACCGACTCCCCCGGAACAGATTCCGGAGTCAGACCCGTCGACAGCGCTCCCCGACCAGCACCCCGTCCCCGTCTCCCCCACACCCGCACATCCCACCCCCGCACGGTCGGCTCCCCCGCAGCCCACTCCTGCACCTCCCACCCCGGCGCACCCGGGCCACATGCAGCCCGCCGCGGTGCGGCCGATCCCCGCACAGCCCACACCGGCGTCACAGGGCGCGGTGCTCGGCAGTGACACGCCCCCGACGTACGGGAAGCACAGTGCGCACGACCCGTCGGACTCGACTGCCGACACGAAGGACGTCGCGACGGAAGAAGGCCGGCGCCTCAAGGAGGAGACCGGCCAGGCGGCGGAGAGCGTGAAGGCGACGGCACAGCAGGAGGCGGGGAGGGTCGCCGACGAGGCGAAGGACCAGGCGTCCTCACTCTGGGACCGGGTCCAGAGCGATGTAAGCGACCAAGCCGGTACGCAGCAGGACAGAGCCGCCCAGGCCGTGCGCTCCGTCTCGAACGATCTCGCGGGGATCTCGCGCGGGGAGGCACCTGAAGGAGCGCTCACGCGCGGAGCGCTCTCCTTCGCCGATGAGAAGATCTCTGCGATCGCCGACCGGCTGGAGAACGCCCGACCGCGCGACCTCGTCGAGGACGTCCGCCGCTTCGCCTCCCGGAAGCCGCTGGTGTTCCTGGGCATTGCAGCGGGTGCGGGTCTGCTCATCGGTCGTCTCACTCGCGGGCTGACCGACAGCGACGGGACGTCCGGCTCTGCAGGTCGTCGCAGCGCGGCAGGTCGTCTCGAGCCCACCGGCCATTCCGAATCCGTCCACCGTCCCGATCCTGCCTACGGCCCCGAATCCGCCCGCGGTTCCCGCTCCGGCGTCTCCGGAGACGCCCCCTCCCCGGGGGATGAGGGGGCCGACCGATGAGTCACGACCCCACCCGCCGCAGTCCGGGCGGGGCGTCTCCACGGTCTGCCGCTTCCGAAGCGCAGGCTGAGGTGCGCGCCGAGCACCAGTCGCTGGGCGACCTGTTCTCGTCACTGAGTCAGAACACGTCCACACTCATCCAGCAGGAGATCGCGCTCGCGAAAGCGGAGGCCACACAGACCGCCAGACGAGCCGGCACCGGGGCCGGACTGCTCACCGGCGCGGGCCTCGCCGCGGTCTTCGTGCTGCTTTTCCTGTCGACCGCCCTGTGGGTGGCGCTCGGTTCGCTGATCGGTGACGGGTGGTCGGGCCTCGTGGTGGCCGCACTGTGGGCCGTCATCGCAGCCGTTCTGGCAGTCGTCGGTCGGAAGCGGCTGAAGGAAGCCACGGGGCTGCCCGAGACCCTGGACACGGCCAAGGAGATCCCACCCACTGTGAACCCTCTGAAGGAAACGCCATGACGCATCCGCATGACCCCCACCACCCGTACCCCACCGATCCCACACTGCAGCCGAGCCCCGGCTATCAGCCCCCGGACAATCCGGAGAAGTCGCCCAAGGAGATCCGCACGGAGATCGAGAGGACGCGCCGGAACCTGGGCTACGACGTCGACGCGATGGCGGAGAAGGTCTCCCCCGCACGCGCCGCCGAACGGCAGAGGAGAAGGATCTCCGACACCGTGAGCTCGTGGAAGGACACCGTCATGGGTTCAGCCGAGGACGCCGGATCCGACCTCCAGTCGCGAGGTCACCATGCAGCGGAGAACGTCCACGGCATGGCCGACTCCGTGAGCGACGCGGCACGCAGCGGTGCCGAATCGGTCCGCGCGGCCGCTGAGCAGTTCCCGGAGCAGGTCACGCAGCGCACGCGGGGCAACCCCCTCGCCGTCGGTGTGATCGCGCTGGGAGCCGGCTGGCTCATCGGGAGCCTCATCCCCTCCTCGAGGCAGGAGCAGCAACTTGCGACGCAGGCGAAGGAGGTGGCGCAGCCCTACCTCGACGAGGCACAGCAGGTGGCGAAGGACATGGGCCAGAACCTTCGTGAACCCGCGCAGGAGGCCGTGCAGAGTGTGCGGGAGCAGGCCCAGTCCGGCGCGGAGAACGTGAGGTCCGAAGCGCAGGAGGAGTCCGGTCACCTGAAGTCGGAGGCACAGACATCAGGTGAGGCTGTGCAGCAGGCCCGCCGCTGACTCCCCGTCAGACGGACACCGGACCCGACGGCAATGCGGCCCGGTCCGCCGGGCACCTGACCGACCCGTCCGCTCAGCGACCGGCCTCCGGGGGACGTACTCTCCGCGGAGGCCGGTTGCGTGAGTCCGGCGATCGTCAGTCGCGGACCAGTGTCGTGTAGGCGGTGAGCACCCGCGCTGTCCCGGCTGCCAGGAGTTCATCGACCAGCGCGGACTCCGTCTGCATCGCGTCCGTGACCTCGACGACGACGGGCGTGTCGACCGACAGCCGTGCGATGAGCGACCGCAGGTCCTCGAGGTTCCCGTCGATGCTGCCGACCGTGAGCTCGGTGGCGTCCTCCCCGCCCGTCGCCGCGAAGACGTCGTCACCGCCCACGGGCGCACCGCCGACCGCGAGGCCGCCCTGCGCGGGCGTCTCTGCTTCCTCATCGTGCCGCTGTGCATAGGACACGGCGAACGCCGTCACGGGTCGCTTGTTGAGGTCCGGCGCTTGCGCACCGGCATCCGCACCGACCGGCCGCCACAGTGCGGCGCCGTGCGCACCTGCCGCTTCGGACAGGAAGCGCGAGTTCACCTGCCCGATGCTCATCGGAGCGGCCGGATCCAGAGCATTCACCCGCTCGTACCATCCGGCGAACGCCTGCGTGAGCGCGACCGAACCGGTATCGATGACCTGGAGGTCCTCCGTCCGGTCGAGCCCGGCCCCGCCCAGGGCTGCTGCCTCGATCCTCACGATCCTCGTCGTGAACAGGTCCGTGAAGCCGTGGGCGCGCGCGAACGGCCCACCGACCGAATCGTCTGCGACGATGCGGGTCCGCAGACCCAGCCCTTCCAGTGGTGTCCCCGCGGCCTCGGCGACGGCGGCCTCCAGCAGAGCGGAACCGACACCGGTACGACGCTCACCCGGGGCCACCTCGACGTGCACCCACGCACGGGTCGGGTGGGCGGGCGACGCGGCGACCGCGGCGGCACCCACGACCACGGAGTCCACGACGGCGACGACCGTGCGGGTGAGCGGGGACTCCCCCGGCTCACGCAGCAGGGCGCGCGCTGCCAGCTGGGCGGGACTCTGCGGGTCGGGCAGCACCTGGGCGAGCGCACGGTCGTCGCCCTCCCTCCACGGGCGGATGGCGACGGATCGGGACGAGGCGGGCGTGCTGGGCGACATGGGGGCTCCTGCGCGGACGGGGCCGTGCACCGGCGGTGCGTCGGACCGGGGACGTGTGCGGATCTGCCCCGATCCTATCGGCGCGGTTCGCCGCTGATGACCGTGTCCGCTCGGGGCGGTACTGTTCGGGAATATGAGTGCACATGACTCCGACACAGCGACGCTGGCCGCACAGCAGGCCGCGCAGGTCCTCAACGACGCGGCGGGCATCGACCGCCACGACATCGCCCTCGTCCTGGGCTCCGGCTGGGGCGGCGCGGCCGACCTGCTGGGCGAGACGATCGCGGACACCGCCGCCGCTGACGTGCCGGGCTTCCACGCTCCGTCGGTGCCCGGCCATGGCGGACGCCTGCGGACGATCCGCCTGCAGAGCGGCGCCCACGCGCTGGTGCTGGGCGCCCGTCGCCACTTCTACGAGGGCCGCGACGCGCAGGCGACCGCCCACGGTGTGCGCACAGCGGCGGCGGCCGGCTGCTCGACGCTGGTGCTGACGAACGGATGCGGCGGGCTGAACCCCGTCTACAGCGCAGGCTCCGTCGTACTCATCGAGGACCACATCAACTTCACCGGCGCCACCCCTCTCACGGGTGCGAACTTCGTCGACCTCACCGACCTCTACTCGACCCGTCTGCGCGGCCTCGCACGTGAAGTGGACCCGGACCTGCCGGAAGGCGTCTACGTCCAGTTCACGGGCCCCCAGTACGAGACACCTGCGGAAGTGCGGATGGCGAAGATCCTGGGCGGCGACCTGGTGGGCATGTCGACGGCGCTCGAAGCGATCGCGGCCCGCGCGGCGGGTCTGGAGCTCATGGGGCTCTCCCTCGTGACGAACCTCGCCGCCGGCATCCAGGAGACCCCGCTCAGCCACGAAGAGGTCATCGAGGCCGGACAGGAAGCCGGTCCGCGGATCTCCCGCCTGCTCGCCCAGATCGTCACCCGAATCGCAGAGGACTGACATGGCTCGTGTCGCAAGCGCCTTCGTCGCGGGATTCGACGCGGACATCGTCCGCGCCTGGATCGCCGACGACCCCGATCCCGTCACTCGCGCCGAACTGAGCGAACTGCTGGAGACGGCCACTGCGGAACCAGGGGCGGCGGCCGCGGAGGCGTCTGCAGACCTGACCGACCGGTTCACAGGGCTGCTGGAGTTCGGCACGGCCGGCCTGCGCGGTGAGATCTCCGGCGGCCCGCACCGCATGAATCGGGCGGTCGTCATCCGGGCTGCCGCCGGGCTGTCCGCGTTCCTGGCCGAGCACACGGCCGGCGGCGATCCGTTCACCGTGGTCATCGGCTGCGACGCCCGCTACGGATCCGCCGATTTCGCGCGTGACACGGCCGCCGTCGTCACCGCCGCGGGGGGCCGCGCCCTCCTGCTGCCCGCAAGGCTGCCCACCCCGGTCCTCGCGTTCGCCGTCCAGCACTTGTCCGCGGACGCCGGCGTCATGGTCACCGCGTCCCACAACCCTCCCCGCGACAACGGGTACAAGGTCTACCTGGGACACCGTCCTCTCACCGCGCTCGACGGTGCGGAGGTCGCCGCGCAGGGTGCCGGTGCGCAGATCGTGCCGCCCGCGGACGCCCTCATCGCCGAACGGATCGCCGCAGTCGACTCCGTGGCGGGTGTCCCACGTGCCGAATCCGGCTGGGAATCGCTGGGGTCCGAGGTCGTCGCCGCCTACCTCGAGTCGCTCACCCGTCTGGGTGCCCAGGCCGACCCGCGCGGCCCGCTGCGCATCGTCACGACCGCGCTCCACGGTGTGGGGGCGACGACGCTGGCCCGAGCACTGGCCGCAGCCGGTTTCGCCGATGTCCGACCCGTCGAATCGCAGCGGGACCCGGACCCGGACTTCCCGACGGTCGCATTCCCCAACCCGGAGGAGGCCGGCGCGCTCGATGAGGCGGTCGCCCTCGCCGACGATGTGCGCGCCGATCTCATCCTCGCGAACGACCCGGACGCGGACCGCCTCTCCGCCGCCGTGCCCGCCCCCGACGGGTCGGGCTGGTACCAGCTGTCCGGCGACGAGGTCGGCCTGCTGCTGGGAGAGGCCGTCGCCACAGGGATCCGAGGATCCGAGGCCGGGGCAGACGAGGCGTCACCGGACGACGCTCTCACCGCGGCCGGGGTCGACTCCTCGGACGGGTCCTCCACGGCGGTGGCGGAGCCTGTGTTCGCGAGCTCGGTAGTGTCCTCGCGTGCGCTGGGAGCGCTCGCGGCCCGTCACGGGATCGCGCACGTGCCGACCCTCACCGGCTTCAAGTGGATCTCCCGCGTCCCGGGGATCGTGTACGGCTACGAGGAGGCGCTGGGCTACTGCGTCGACCCGGTCACGGTGCGTGACAAGGACGGGATCAGTGCGGCCGTGCTGTTCGCCGCGTTCGCCTCGCGCCTGCGGGCTGACGGTCGCTCACTGCCCGACGAACTGGCGCGCATCCGCGCGACGGACGGTGTCTTCCGCACTTCTCCGCTCACGTTCCGACTCGAGGACACGTCACTCATCGCCCAGGCGATGGCCGCGCTGCGCGCAGCTCCCCCTACCGATCTGGGTGGCTCCCCCGTCACGGAGGTCGTCGACATGACGGTGGGATACGGCGACCTCGCGCCCACGGACGGCGTCGTCCTGCTCACGCAGGCGGGTGACCGCGTCATCGTGCGGCCGTCGGGGACGGAACCCAAGCTCAAGTGCTACCTGGAGGCCGTCGAAGCGGTGGCATCCGCGGGGTCCGTGGACTCCACGGGCACTGTGACGTCCGTGAGCACGCAAGGAGCGGGTGGGCCCGCACAGGGGGCAGACGGAACTGAGCAGGGAGCGGGTGGAGGTGAGGACCCGCAGGAGGAGGCGGTCTCGCCGCAGTCACTCGTGGGACCCGCGTGGGATGCCGCCGGTGCCCGACTCACCGGGATCTCGGCGGACCTCCGCACGTTCTTCCGCCTCTGACCCCAGCGGTGCCCCTCTGACCCAGCGGTGGCGGGTCGTCTCTCACCCGTGGCGGGCCATGACCCAGATCGTGACACCCCAGAAGATGTTGATGACGATCGTCTGCACCGCCAGGTACGCGACGAGCACCGTCTCCGACCGGAACGCCAGGACCGCGACGAGGAACGCCACCATGCTTCCCGACGCGACGACGTATGCGACGAGCGCGGACGCTTTCGTGAGGATCGCGCGGTCACGCTCGTCACTGGGTTCGAAGGCGCTGGCCCGCCACACGTCCGACGCACCCCTCCCCCGTCGTGCGAACAGCGCGATGGCGTACTGCGCGACCGCCGCGACGAAGAACACCAGTCCCGTGACCCACGAGTCGTAGACCCAGAACAGCACGCCGGCCACGAGGAACAGCAGCGTGAAGACGGCGTTCATGGGAGAGACGCGGAAGCCGCGCAGCCCTCCCCCACGACCCTGCGACGACTCATGCATCGACATCGAAGACCTCCTCCACCGTCGACCCGAAGAAGCGGGCCAGGTGCACCGCGAGCTTGAGCGACGGGTCGTAGCGCCCTGTCTCCAAGGCGTTGATCGTCTGCCGGGAGACCCCCACCTCGACGGCGAGCGCCTGCTGCGACAGGCCGCTCTCCGTCCGCAGTTCACGGATCCGACTCTCCATGTGTCAAATGTACTTGACACACAGCAGGAACGTAAAGCACGCTTGACACGTAAAGCGCACTTGACACCGCAGTGCGATGATCCATCCCGAAACGAGGACACCACCGTGGACACCCTCTTCACCTTCGCAGAATCCTTCCCGACCGCCCTCCAGTGGCTCGCCGTCATGCTCATCGGGGCGATCCCCTTCGTCGAGAGCTACGGCGGGGCCGTCCTGGGCGTACTCACCGGCGTGCCCGCACCCGTCGCGATCCTCGCCGCGATCATCGGGAACGTCGCCGCCATGGCGCTCACCGTGTGGATCGCAGGAGCCGTCCGGGAGAAGGCGGTGGCGAAGCGCCGGGCACGCGCATCGGTCCCGTCCGACGCCACGATTCGGGTCGACGCCGCGGGTGAGCCGGGCGACGCCGACCAGGCTGCGCCCAGCAAGGGCAAGCAGCGGCTCCGCAGGATGTTCGACCGCTACGGTGTGCCCGGCGTGAGCATCCTCGGCCAGTCGGTGCTCCCCAGCCACATCACCGCCCCGACCCTCGTGGGCTTCGGCGCCTCACGGGGCTCGGTCATCGTCTGGCAGACGGTCGGGATCATCGCGTGGGGCGTGCTCTTCGGCGTGCTCGCCTCAGCCGGCATCACCCTCGCGATGCGGTGAGGTCCGCTCCCGGCGCATGGCGCTGCGCTCCGGTCATCCGGCGAGCAGCGCCAGGCGGCTCAGCGTGCGGGTCGCGTCGCGCGGCGGCTCCTCCGCCTCGAGGAGGCGCGACGGCTCTGCGGCCGCTTGCACCGTAAGGGTCGTGTCCCGGTCGCAGAGGACGTCGATGAGGAGTGCGAATCGCAGCAGCGCATCCCGCCTCGTCGTCGCGAGGTCGGGCACCTCCACCACACTCACCTCGTCGAACCGGTCGGCGAGCCACAGGTACTGGTGCGTGCCGACCGCGGCCTCGCACAGGTCCGCGAACGAGAAGACGCAGCGGGCCCCCTCGACGCGCAGAGCACGGACCGGGATCCCCGCCACCCGGAACTTCTCACCGAGGGTCGCGTCGGTGCGGGTCGCCGCACCCGGGCGGCTGTTCGTCGTCGGATCGTTCCCTGGCTGCCGGTCGACCGTGCCGCTCGTCGGAGCCTCAACGATCCACCGGCCGGCGGCGAAACCGTTCGTCGCCCCATCCCCGGCCCGGGCCTGTGCACCCATGCGATGGTCCGGCCCGTCACCGATCCCCACCACTGTCAGGTGCTGCTCGATGAGCGCGATCGCGGGCTCCATCCGGTGGTGGAACAGCGGGTCCGGCAGCAGCCCCCGCGGCGGATAGTTCGAGGTGGCCACGAGCAGGATCCGCCGCGCGATGACGAACTCGAGCACTGCCGTGAGGAACACCGCGTCGGCCACGTCGTGCACGTGGAACTCGTCGAACACCAGCACCTGCGTGTCTCCGAGCACCCGCGACAGCACGTCTGCGAGTGGTGCCCGCTGCCCCGCGATCTGCCGGTGGAGCTCCCGCAGGAACGCGTGGATGTGCACCCGTTTCACCCGCCGGTCCGCGTGGGTCTCCGCGTACAGGTCTGCGAGCATCGTCTTGCCGCGGCCCACATCGCCCCACAGGTAGAACCCGTGCGGGACCGGCGCGACGAGCGTCTCGAGTGCCGCCTGCTGCCCGTCGTCCAGCAGCTTCCCCGACTGCCGCACTGCTTCCTCGAGAGCCTCCTGGAGAGGTTGCCGGGCGCCACTGCCCGGCCGCACGTCGGTTCGGGAGTGACTCACGTCGTCCACGTGGTCGGTCTCAGTGCTCACGAGGGTCCTCCTCACGCCGCGCGGCACCGAGCAGGTCCCGCACCTGCCCGACCACGACCTCGGGCTCCGTGAGCGGGACGAGATGGGAGGAGGCGGTCGCCTCGACCAGCTCGACCCGCAGGTTGTCGCGCGCGGTCGTCCGGTGTGCGGCGATGAGCGCGTCCCTCGTCGCGCCCTCACGCGGGCCGGGGCGCACCCCGGACACCAGTCGGACCGGCACGTGCTGCGGCTGCCACCCGGCCTCCCGCAGGTCCCGCACGTCGCTGAGGAAACCGGACAGCTCCGCCGCCGAGGCCGCTGCCGCCTCCGCCGTCGCCCCCGCCTGGGCTGCGGCGTCCCGCACAGCGGTGGGGAGCCCCTCGCCCATCCTGTGCAACAGGGGCCGCAGCAGCCCGAACCGGGCCATGCCGACCAGGAGGAAGCGGTTGAGGCGCATCGTCACGGCCGTCGACCGGTGGAAGTACAGGTCCGCGTTCTCGTCGGTCGGGTCGACCAGGACGACACCCGTCACCCCGCGATCGTCGCGAGAGGCGTCATCTCCGCGCTCGCCGCTCCCGGCGCTCCCGGAGCGCGCCGCGGCATGCGCGTCGTCCAGGAGGATCTGCGCGGCACGTCGGACGATCGGACCGCCCCAGCTGTGGCCCACGAGGACGAGTCTGCGATGGGGGAACGCCCGCACCACGTCCACGAGGTCGGCGAGCCCACCCCAAGTACCGCCCGCACCCGAAGCACTGCTCGCTTCCGAAACACCGCTCGCACCCGCGGCGGGGCCTGCCACCATGGTCCTCAGCCAGCGGCCGTCCCGTGTCGGGACGAAGCGGTCGTCCCCCAGCAGGCCGACGCCCGGACAGACGAAGGGCCTCCGCACGCGGCGGTCAACTCCCGAGCTGGTCGAGGATCGTCTTCGACCCGGACAGCCCCAGCCGTGAGGCACCGGCCTCGAGCATCTGCTGGGCCGCCTCGAGTGTGCGGATGCCGCCCGAGGCCTTGACCCCCAGGCGGTCGCCCACTGTCTCCCGCATGAGGGAGACGGCGTGTGCGCTCGCACCGCCCGTGGGGTGGAACCCCGTGGACGTCTTCACGTAGTGGGCGCCGGCGGCTTCGGCCCTGCGGCACGCCTCGACGATCTCGTCATCCGTGAGCGCCGCGGTTTCGAGGATGACCTTGACGATCGCAGCACCCTTCGTCGCCGCTTCCGGTCCGTCCGCCACCGGCAGACCCGCGTCCCGGGCCGCGGCGGCGACCGCGCCGACGACTCCCCGGATGTCCGCTTCGACGACGTCCCATGCGCCGTCCTTGATGAGGCCGATGTTCACGACCATGTCGACCTCCCGGGCGCCGTCCGCGACGGCGCGGGAGGCCTCGGCGGCCTTCACGTCGCTCTTCACGGCACCCGAGGGGAACCCGCACACCGTCGCGACGACCAGGTCACCGGTGTCCGCGAGCGGCAGAGCGGACGGGGACACGCACACGGCGAGCACCCCCAGTCCCCGGGCGTCGGCCACGAGACCCGCGAAATCAGCGGTGGAGGATTCCGGCTTGAGCAGGGTGTGGTCGATGCGTGCGGCGAGTTCCGCTGCGGTGCTTGCGTGGGTCATGGGTCCTCCTCAGGGGACAGCACAGGGTCGTGGGTCTCAACACTAGTCACATTCGGTCATGGCAGTGGCCCGGCGGATCCCGCCGGGCCACTGCGTCTCAGATCTGATCAGTCCGCTCTGGGGCGGCGGATCCGTCCGTCGCGTCAGCTCACACAGCCCGCTGCGCCACGGATCGGTCCGCTGTCAGCTCACACGGTCGATGATGACGGATGTGCGGCCCTGCGCCGCGTTCCCGTCGATGGCCGTGGACCCGTCGAGCATGTCCGCTGCGCGTTCGAAGCGTTCGGGTTCGTCCGTGTGGAGGATGAAGAGCGGCTCGCCCTCCTCGATCGCCTCCCCCACCGTCTTGTTGAGCTCGATACCGGCGGTCGCCATGACGGGCGCGCCCTTGCGGGCCCGACCCGCGCCCAGCCGCCACGAGGCGTAGCCGACGCGCAGCGCGTCCATCTCCGTGATGACGCCGGACTTCGTCGCCCGCACGTACTTCTTCTCCTTCGCCACCGGCAGCGGTGCGTCTGGGTTGCCGCCCTGTGCGCGGATCAGCTTCTTCCACATGTCCATGGCGCGCCCGTCCTTGAGTGCGACGGCCACGTCCACGTCGCCCTTGCCGGAACGGGACACCATCTCCTGTGCCAGTGCGACAGTGAGTTCGACGACGTCGCGAGGACCGCCGCCGGCCAGCACCTCGACCGCCTCCCGCACTTCGAGCGCGTTGCCGACGGTCCGGCCCAGGGGCGCGGACATGTCCGTGATGAGCGCGGAGGTCGTCACTCCGGCCGCATTCCCGATCTCCACCATCGTCTTGGCGAGCTTCTGCGCGTCCGGGATCCGCTTCATGAACGCGCCCGAACCCACCTTGACGTCGAGCACGAGGGTGCCGGTGCCCTCTGCGATCTTCTTCGACATGATCGAGGAGGCGATGAGCGGGAGCGCATCCACGGTGCCCGTGACGTCGCGCAGTGCGTAGAGCTTCTTATCCGCTGGCGCGAGCCCGCTGCCGGCGGCACAGATGACCGCACCCACGTCCTCGAGCTGACTCAGCAGCTGGTCGTTCGTGAGGTCGGCACGCCAACCGGGGATCGCTTCGAGCTTGTCGAGCGTGCCGCCGGTGTGGCCCAGCCCCCGGCCGGACAGCTGCGGCACCGCGACCCCGAACACGGCGACCAGTGGGACCAGCGGGAGCGTGATCTTGTCGCCCACCCCGCCCGTCGAGTGCTTGTCCGCCGTCGGCTTCGTGAGGGAGCTGAAGTCCATGCGCTCCCCGGAGTGCAGCATCGCACGCGTCCACCGGCGGATCTCCGCTGTGTCCATGCCCTGCAGGTAGATCGCCATCGCCAGTGCGGCCATCTGCTCGTCGCCCACGGTTCCGCGGGTGTACGCGTCAATCACCCAGTCGATCTGCTCGGGTGACAGCGTGCCGCCGTCGCGCTTGGTCCTGATGACGTCCACTGCATCGAAACGCTCGCCCATGTTCATCCTTCCGTAGAAGCTGTGCTGGTCACCCTATGCCGTCTTCGGACATCCCACCAGAATTCGGGGGAGTCGTTGTGAAGGTGTCACCGCAGGTGGTCGTGCGGCTGTCGACGTGGCCCGTCGTATGCCTGTCATCGCAGGTGGTCGGGGCCGAATGCCTCGGGCAGCACGGCGGTCATCGGCTGGATGCCGCCGGGCATGTCGAGGAGCAGGTCGGGTCCGCCGAATTCGTAGAGCAGCTGCCGGCACCGGCCGCACGGCACGAGCTTCTCGCCCTCCCCGTCGACGCATGCGAACGCGAGCAGCCGGCCGCCGCCCGTGCGGGCGAGGGAGGACACGAGTCCGCACTCAGCGCACAGTCCGAGCCCGTAGGACGCGTTCTCCACGTTGCAGCCCGTCACGGTCCGCCCGTCGTCCACGAGGGCCGCCGCTCCCACGGGGTAGCGCGAATACGGCACGTACGCGCGGGCCATCGCCTCGCGCGCCAGGTGCCGCAGGTCGTCCCAGGTCACCGCGTGGCCGGGCACTGCGGGATCCGCTGCCGAGGTGCCGGTCACCTCCGCCGGCCGCTCAGCGGCCGCGGGGTCGCCGTCCGTCGACCGGCCGGACGCCGCGTCACTGCTTGGCATAGGCCTTGCCGTTCGCTGCGGGTGCGCGTACCTTCCCGACGAAGCCCGCGACCGCGAAGATCGTCACGATGTAGGGCAGCATGAGCAGCAGGTCGCTGGGCACCGGGGTGCCCATCGTCGACAGCGTGTTTCCGAGGTTCCGGGCGAAGCCGAACAGCAGCGCCGCGAAGACCGCCCCGATCGGGTTCCACTTGCCGAGGATCATGGCCGCCAGCGCGATGAAGCCCTGTCCCGCCGACATCTCCTTGCCGAACGCCAGGCCGGATCCGACCGTGAAGAACGCGCCGCCCAGCCCGGCGATGCCGCCGGCGATGAGCGTGTTGATGACGCGGTTGCGGTTGACGGGGATCCCGACGGTGTCCGCCGCCTTGGGATGCTCGCCGATCGCGCGGGTCCGCAGGCCCCACTTCGAGTGGAACAGCGCGATGTACAGCACCGCGACGACGACGTACATGAGGTAGACGAGGATCGACTGCCGGAACAGGACGGGCCCCAGGACCGGGATGTCCCCCAGCAGCGGGATCGGGATGACAGGGAGCTGCTGGCGTGCGTTCCACATCTCCGGGTTCTGCGTGAGGACCGTGGAGAACAGGAAGTTCGTGAGTCCCACGACCAGCACGTTGAGGACGACGCCGATGATGATCTGGTCGACCCAGTACCGGATCGCGAAGAACGTGAGGACGACGGCGACCAGCGCACCGGCGAACGGCGCGGCGACGAGCCCGGCGTACGGGTTCTTCACGGCGGAGGCGACGACAGCGGCGAGGAACGCGCCGGCGAGCAGCTGTCCTTCGATCGCGATGTTGATGATGCCCGACCGCTCACCGACGAGTCCGCACATCGCACCGAAGATGAGCGGTACGGACAGGGCGAGGGCACCCGCGAGCAGCGGCGTGATCGGGATGCGCCCGGTGTCCGCGCCCGCCCATGTGAGGAACGCGGACAGGAAGAGGACGCCGAAGACGACGGGGAACCAGATGCCGATCTTCTCCCGCTTCGCCGCCAGCCACGTGGCGATCGCGGCCATCGCGACGAGCACGATCCCGATCGCGATCGCGGTGGGCATCGAGGAGACGGTGACCGGCGGAATGCCGAACAGGTCGGTTCCCGCAGCGAAGGAGAAGGTCGTGCTCTTGCCCGCCGCTCCCCCGAACAGGCCGAAGAGCAGCAGCGTCACGAGCGCGAGAGCGCTGTAGACGATCGGGAACTTCCAGTCGACCGGCGTCCGCAGTGCGGCACCGTTCGCGGGGGTCTGGCGTGGTGTGGTCTCAGTCGAGGCGCTCATCGGGCTCCCTTCCCAACCGGTGCGGGCAGTCTGAAGATCGCGCGGACCAGGGGCGGTGCCGCGATGAGGAGGACGATGACGGACTGCACGACGAGGATGATGTCGATGGGCGTGCCCGTCTGAGCCTGCATCGTGTAGCCGCCCGCCTTGAACGCGCCGAACAGGAGGCCCGCGAGGAATGTGCCGAGCGGGCGGGACCGGCCCAGCAGCGCGACGGTGATCGCGTCGAAGCCCAGGGACCCTCCGATCCCCATCGTGAGCCGCTGCTCCGTGCCCAGCACCTGCGACGCGCCCGCCAGTCCCGCCAGGGCACCGGCGATCATCATGACGACGAGAGTGACCCGTCCCACGGAGATGCCGGCGGTGCGTGCCGCGTGCGGGTTCTCCCCCACTGCGCGGAACTCGAAGCCCAGCGTCGACCTCTCCAGCAGCCACCACACGAACACGGTGGCGGCGATGGCGATGAGGAACCCCGCATTGAGGCGGAACGGGTCGGGCAGCAGCGGGAACAGCGACGCGGCCGCATCGACGTCGCGCGACTGCGGGTTCGCGGACCCCGTCTGCCGGAACCACTGCTGTTTGAGCAGGTAGGCGATGAGGTAGCCGGCGATCGAGTTGAGCATGATCGTGACGATCACCTCGTTCGCACCCGTGCGCGCCTTGAGCGCACCGGCGATCCCACCCCAGATCGCGCCGCCCACGATGCCCGCGACGACGGCGACCAGCATGTGGAGACCCAGAGGCAGGGTGAACCAGTAGCCGAAGAAACCGGCGAAGATCGCGCCGAGGATGACCTGCCCCTGACCACCGATGTTGAAGAGGCCGGAACGGAAGCCCAGCGCGATCCCCAGTCCCGCGAGGATCAGCGGGGTCGACGCGACGAGCGATTCCGTGACAGGCCGCACCGCGCGCACGAACGTCTGCGCCTGCCAGTCGAACACCGCACCGCGGAACAGTGCGAGGTACGCCTCACTCACAGTCCGCCAGACGGCCATGAAGAAGTCGGCGGGGCGGGAGAAGAAGTAGCCCAGCGTTCCCTGCACCCCGGAGTCCGAGGCCGCGATGAGGACCGCCCCCACCAGGAGGCCCACGACGATGGACAGCACGGAGACCAGCCAGGATCCGGCGAGGATCTCCCGCAGCACGGTGGGCTTGGGGGCCTCGGCCGCGGGGATGTCGCCCTGGGCGACGGGAACCGTCTGCCCGGTCGCAGTCTTCTCTGTCATGCCGGGTCCTCCTCAGCTGCTGAGATCTCTGTGGCTGCGGAGCCGTCTTCCACGCGTGCCAGGGCTTCGTCCTCGGGCACGCCCGCCATCATGAGGCCCAGCACGTCGCGGGGAGTGTGCGCGGGAACCACGCCGACGACCCGCCCGCGGTACATCACGGCGATCCTGTCCGCGAGGTTGAGCACCTCGTCGAGTTCCGTCGACACGATGACGCACGGGGTGCCCGAATCCCGTTCGGCGATGATCCGCTTGTGGACGAATTCGATCGACCCCACGTCCAGGCCGCGGGTGGGCTGGCTGGCGACGAGCATCCGCAGCGGCCTGCCCAATTCGCGCGACAGCACCACTTTCTGCTGGTTCCCGCCTGACAGCGTGGAGATCGGGTCGTCGATCGAGGAGAGGCGGATGTCGAACTCGCCGACTTTCTTCTCACCCTCGACGCGCACGACGGCCGGCTGCATCGACATCCCCTTGGCGTACGGAGCCTGATCGTAGAGGTCGAGGATCATGTTCTCGCTGATCGTGAACGACCCGATGACGCCGTCGGTCGACCGGTCCTCCGGGACGAAGCCGATCCCGCGGCCCAAGCGCTCCTTGACGGACAGCCCGGCCAGATCCTGGCCGTCGAGCGTGATCGACCCGGCGCGCGGTTCGACGAGGCCGATGATCGCCTCCGCGAGTTCCGACTGGCCGTTGCCGTCCACGCCCGCGATCGCGAGGATCTCTCCGCGGCGCACGTCGAGG
This sequence comes from Brevibacterium yomogidense, assembly GCF_016107685.1. Lineage (GTDB taxonomy): Bacteria > Actinomycetota > Actinomycetes > Actinomycetales > Brevibacteriaceae > Brevibacterium > Brevibacterium yomogidense. The sequence goes on along the minus strand of NZ_JABASY010000008.1, from coordinate 23,010 downwards.
CTCACGTCGTCGACGACGACCTGCTCCGACTTGTCGACGACCGTGAGGCCGCGGACGCTGAACGTCGCCTCCCCCGGGTCCGCGTCGTCCTTCTCCGTCGTGAGGTGGACGTCGCGGCCGACCATGAGGCCGGCGAGCTCAGATTCGCTGGACTCCGGCGAGGCCTCGCCGACGACCTTGCCGCGGCGGATGACGGTGATGCCGTCAGCGATGGCACGGACCTCGCGCAGCTTGTGGGTGATGAAGACGATGGAGGTGCCGCCGGCCTTGAGCTGGCGCATGATCTCGATGAGCTCGTCCGTCTCCTGAGGGGTGAGCACCGCGGTGGGCTCGTCGAGGATGAGGATCTGGGCGTCGCGGGACAGCGCCTTGATGATCTCCACCCGCTGCTGCGCACCCACCGGCAGGTCCTCGATGACCGCATCCGGGTTGATGTTGAAGCCGAAGCGGGAGGAGATGTCCGCGACCTTCTTCCGCGCCTGCGCGAGGTCGAGGAGCGATCCGGCCTTCGTCGGCTCGTAGCCCAGCGCGACCGATTCCGCGACGGTGAAGACGGGGACGAGCATGAAGTGCTGGTGGACCATGCCGATGCCGGCGGCCACCGCGTCGCCCGGACCGCTGAACGTCACAGGACGATCATCGATGAGGATCTCGCCCTCTTCCGGCGCGTAGAGGCCGTAGAGGGTATTCATGAGCGTCGACTTGCCCGCACCGTTCTCCCCCAGGAGTGCGTGGATCTCTCCGGGTTCGACGACGAGGTCGATCGCATCATTGGCGGTGAAGGTGCCGAAGCGCTTGGTGATCCCTCTGAGTTCGAGTTTCACGTGCGGGTTCTCCTCCGTGCGGATGGGACGGCGGCCGGTGACGGGTGGGCCGGGCGCCGTGTCAGCGGACGCTGACGGGTCCCGGCGGATGCCGCCCTGCCGCGGACACAGCCTAATCGAAGACTGGCACGGAGGACGGCTCGCCGCCGGGACCCGTCAGAGGTCCTTCAGGGGATCAGGGTGAGCTGGGGCTCTCGACCGTCAGTTCACCGGAGATGATCTGGTCGCGCAGCTCCTGGATCTTCTCATCCAGCTCGTCCGGGACGTCACCCTCGAAGTCGTGGTACGGAGCCAGGCCCACGCCTTCGTTCTCGAGCGTGCCGACGTACGGCTCTGCGGAGAAGTTCCCGTCGACGTCCTCGGCGATCGTGTCCTTGACCGCGTTGGAGATCTCCTTCATCACCGAGGTGAGGATGATGTCGCCGTAGTCGGTCGACTCGTAGCCGTCGGAGTCGACCCAGATGATCTTGGTCCCGTCCACACCCTGCGCGGCCGATGCTGCACCGAGGCCCACGGGGCCCGCGACCGGCATGATGATGTCCGCGTCCTGGGAGATGAACTGCTCCGTGAGCGCCTGGCCCTGGCTCTGGTTGTCGAAGTCGCCGGAGAATGAGCCCTCCTGCGCGTCCTTGTCCCAGCCCAGCAGCTTGACCTCGTCGCCGTCATTGTCCTCGTTGTACTGGTCGACGCCATCAGCGAAGCCGTCCATGAAGATCGTGACCGACGGGATCTGGATGCCGCCGAACGTGGCGACCGTGCCCGACTCCGTCATGCCTGCGGCGAGGTAGCCCGCGAGGAAGGACGCCTCTGCGGTGTTGAAGATGATCGGCTTGCCGTTCTCCAGATCCGCGGGGTTGCCGTCCGCATCGGAGAACGCGGAGTCGATGAGCCCGAAGTGCATGTCGGAGTTGGCCTCTGCCGCGTCGTGGATCGAGTCCTCGAGGAGGAAGCCCACACCCAGCGTGATGTTGCAGCTCTGGGCGACCATGTTGTCCACGTTCGGTGCGAAGTCGGAGTCGCTCTGCGATTCCGCGCGCGCCTCCTCGATGCCCAGTTCCTCGACGGCCTCCTCGAGACCTTCGGCAGCGGACTGGTTGAAGGACTTGTCGTCCCAGCCTCCCGCGTCCGACACGATGCACGCCTTGTAATCAGCGCCGTCGCCGCCCTCTCCACCACCAGCGCCCGAATCCTCCGGTGCCTCTCCACATGCGCTGAGCGCCAGGACGCCCGCTGCCACCAGCGCCGTCGCTGACGCGAAATGCTTACGCTTCACTTGCTGTCTCACTCTCCAGGAGTCCGAGGACGACTCCTCCGATCGCCCGCGCGCGTGCGCGGCCGTAGGTGGTGTCGTCATGCCGATGACCCATCTTCACAGGTTCAGACTGAATTCACCGAATCTACTCACCGGGATGTTCAATCGAAATACAATCGTTGTGAACTACAATGATTCTCATGCTTCCTGAACATCTCAGGTCTCAGCTCTTCCCGGAGCAGGAGACCCAGCACACAGAGTCCCCCCGTCCGACGATCATGGACCTGATCCACGCGAATCAGGTGCAGACGATGGTCTCCCGGACTGCCGCTGCGCAGTTCGCTCATACACACGGGCTCAACCTCATCGACTTCAACGTCGTGCAGTCCGTCATCTCTCTCGGCCAGGACGACGCGACGGCTACGCCCGGGTACATCGCCCGCCAGCTGTCCCTGTCCGCATCGACCCTCACCTCGATCCTCGAGCGCCTGGTGCGCGCCGGCTACCTGATCCGCGAACGCGACTCCGCCGATCGCCGCCGCATCTCGATTTACCACACGGATCGGTCTGCGAAGCTCATGGCGGATTTCTACCGTCACCTCGCGACGCAGTACGAGGCAGCCTTCGAGAACACGGACGACACGCAGGTGCAGTCGCACATCGGGTTCATCTCCGATCTGACGAACGCCAACAGCCGGGTCGTCACCGAGTTCGAGAAGTCCGGTGAGAACCTCCGCAGCGCCACTCAGGGCCGTGCGGCACTCTCGGACCAGCCGCAGGCCGCCGGTGGTGCGGCGTCACAGAGCCAGGCCGCGAGCTGACTCTCTGAGATTCAGGCGGCGAGGCGCCGGTCATCTTCCTTCCGGGAGGTGACCGGTGCCTTCGTCATGGGCCCCTCTGAAGCTGCCGGGGATTCGGGCGCGACGGTGAGGAGGACGAGGACGACTCCGATGAGCGACAGCCCCACCCAGCCGACCGGGGTGAGTCTCTCCCCCACGACCAGCACCGCGAGGAGTGCCGCGACGGCCGGCTCGCTCAGCGTGATCGTCGTCGCCGTGCTCGCACCGACCCGAGCGAGCCCGTAGCCGAACAGCAGGTAGCCGACGAACATCGGGACGAGCCCCATGTAGACGGTCGCCGCGAACGGCACCGCGCCGTCGAGCAGTGGCCGACCCGTCACCACGAGCACCGGCATGAGGAGCAGGCCGCCCAGCCCGAACACCGCACCCATGGCCGCAGCACGGGGCACCCGTTCACGCATGAGCCTGTGCGCAACAGTGGAATAGAGCGCGTACGCCGTCCCCGCCACGAGCCCCAGGCCGATTCCGCCCAGAGTGCGCGCAGCGTCGCCGGGCGCCGCGGCGGCGGTCGAGACGCAGATGAGCGCACTGCCGACGACACCCACTGCAGCAGAGGCGATCCACCACGGGCTGAGTCGCATGCCGCGGGTGAACCGTTCGAGCACTCCGGACGCCAGCGGTGCGGACGCGAGCGAGACGACCGTGCCGATCGCCACCCCGGCCAGCCGCATCGACGAGTAGAACGCGAGGGGGTAGGCGACGACGGCGACGGCCCCCAGCAGCACGAGGTTCATCCGCGCACGCAGCAGCGTGCGGGCCCTGAGGATCGAGCCGATGCCCACGACCCCCTGCAGCAGTCCGCCGACTCCCAGCGCAGCTGCACCGATCGCCAGCGGACTGGCGTCGGGGATGTACGTCGCGGCGGTGCCCGTCGTCCCCCAGAGCACAGATGTGATCGTGATCGCACCGATCGCCAGGAGGCGGGTACGGGGGTCGTTCGCGGCACTCACTGCGAGACCTCGCGGGAGTGCGGAATCTCTCGGGACTGCGGGACCTCGCGGGACTGCGGCGCGTCGTGCGGTCGTGGAGAGTCGACGGACGGCGCACCGATGAGCTGGGCTGCGAGCCGCCGGGCCCGCACGAGGCGCCGGGTCGTCCCGTCCAGCCCCGCCTTCGTCACGGCACCCTCGACCAGGAACGACAGGTGCTCCGCGAGCCCTGGGGCGAGCTCTGCTTGCACAGCGTCGTCTGCGTGCGCGACGGAATCGCCTCCCGACCGCGCGTGCTCTGCGCCTGAAACCATGTCCGCGACCGCATCCTCCAGCAGCCGCTCGACCTCGTCCTTGTGGGCTCGGACGACTGCCCGCCCAGGAGCCCCGACCGGCAGCTCCGCTGCCGCATTGAGGAGCCCGCACCCCCGGAACCCCTGCGGACTCCGCCACTCCGCATGGTCGATGTAGGCGTCGAACACGGCGAGCACGCGCTCCCGCGGCGTCCTCGTCTCCTCGAGGCGGGCCCGGTGCAGCGCGCGCCACTCCTCGTGCCGCTCCTCGAGGAAGGCGAGGACGAGGTCGTCCTTCGACGAGAAGTTGTTGTAGAGGCTCTTGCGCGCCACCCCCGCGCGCGCAGTGACGGCATCGATGCCGGTGGCGTTCACCCCACGGGCATAGAAGAGCTCCGCAGCGGCGTCGAGCAGCCTTCTGCGGGCGGGACGTGTGCGAAGGGCCATGAAGCATGTATACCAGTCTGCCTACTTTCGTGCCACGACTTCCACGATCCTTACGCGCGGATGATAAGAATGACGGAGCATTCCGTCAGACCCGCGCTCCACTGACATCGCGTAGCGGTGCCGCGCCGACCGAAACGAACGCCCATGATTCTGAGAAGTCGAGCTGTACCGCCCCCCGATCCCGCCGCGTCCGGACACGGATCAACACGCGCGGACGAGGGCACGGCGCGTCCGGGCGAGGGCGCGGCACACGCGGGCATGGGAGCGGCACACGCGAAGGCGATCCTGCTGGGAGAGCACGCCGTCGTGTACGGAGCACCCGCGATCGCGATCCCCGTCGACGAACTGGTCACAGAGGTCGTCATCGAACCGTCCACCGGCGGCCTGTGGGTCGACAGCGACCTCTACTCGGGCACCGTGGCGTCCGCGCCCTCTCGACTCCTGCCGGTCACGGCGGCGATCCGCGCTTCGGTCGCACGGACGCAGAGCCTCCTGTCCGCTGCGTCCGCCCCGCCTGTTGCGCGCGAGGACGCCGATGCCTCCGAAGATCTCGACGTGCGGGTGCGCATCCGCAGCACGATCCCGCATGAGAGAGGGCTGGGCTCCAGCGCCGCGGTCGCAGCGGCGATCGCTCGCGCCGTCTTCGACGCCACGGGAACGCGCATGGATGACGACACCCTTTTCGCTCTCATCCAGACCTCCGAGCGCGCGGCGCACGGCAACCCCAGCGGGATCGACGCACGCACCGTGACATCCCCCGTTCCGATCCGGTTCGATCAGGGTGTCGTCTCCCCCATCGCGGTCGGCGCACCCCTCACCCTCGCGTTCGCAGATTCCGGGACCTCCGGGTCGACGACGCAGGCGGTGGGCGCTGTCCGCGCACTGCGGGACCGTGAGCCTGCTCGCACAGAGGCGCTGCTCTCACGACTCGCACAGATCGCGGAAGGCGCGATCACGGACCTGGAGGTCGGGGACCGCGATGCCATCGGAGCCCGCATGAGCGAGGCGCACGGTATCCTGCATCGCGTGGGGGTGAGCTCCGAGCGACTCGACGCCCTCGTCGACGCCGCCCACGCCGCCGGCTCCGCCGGCGCCAAACTGACCGGGGGCGGGCTGGGCGGCTGCGTGATCGCAGTCGCCGATTCACCCGCCCACGCCGATGACCTGGGTGGCGCGCTGCGCCGCGCCGGGGCCCAGAACACCTGGACCGTGGAGGTTCCCGCAGCATGACCACCGCTACAGCCCGCGCGTTCCCGAACATCGCCCTCGTGAAGTACTGGGGGAAGCGGGACGAGGAGCTGATCCTCCCGGTCGCCGGCAGCCTCTCCCTCACACTCGACGCATTCCCCACCACGACGACCGTCACACTCACTCCGGACGCCCAGGCGGACTCCTTCAGCCTGGGCGGCGATGTCGCCACGGGCGAGACCGCACTGCGCGTCACCCGCTTCCTCGACCACGTGAGGGCCCTCGCAGGAGCCGACGTGCCCGCGCAGGTCGTGTCGACGAACGAAGCGCCCACCGGGGCGGGACTCGCGTCGTCCGCGGCCGGGTTCGCGGCCCTCGCCACCGCCGCGTCAGACGCCTACGGGCTCGGCCTGGAGGCGAACGCACTGAGCCGTCTCGCCCGACGCGGCTCCGGTTCCGCGGCCCGCAGCATCGTTCCCGGAGTCGCGATCTGGCATGCCGGACACGACGACTCCACGTCATTCGCCGAACCCGTCGACGCACCGGACATGCGGATGGTGATCGTCACGGTCGACACCGCGCAGAAGGCGGTGTCGAGTCGCGAGGCCATGCGCCGGACTGCGGCCACGTCGCCGTTCTATCCGGCATGGATCACGTCGACCGAGCAGTCGCTCGCGGACATGGTCGACGCGTGTGCGGCCGGTGACTTCACGCGGATCGGTGAGATCACCGAATCCCATGCCCTCCGGATGCACGCCGTCATCCAGGCGTGCGAACCGCCGATCCGCTACCTCGCCCCCGCCTCCGTCGCGGTCTTCGACGCCGTGGCCTCCCTGCGCGAGCAGGGCATCGAGGGCTACGCCACAGCCGATGCGGGACCGAACGTCGCCGTGATCGTCCGCCCGGAGCACGGGGAGGCGCTGCGTGAGGAACTGTCCGCGTTCGGCTCCGCACGACTCGTGGGCCCCGGCCCCGGCGCCGCGCCGTTCACCGCAGCGGATTCCGAGGCTCCCGCGTGATCGAGAAGCGCGCCCCCGGCAAGCTCTACATCGCGGGCGAGTACGGCGTCGTGGAGCCGGGCGGCCCCGCCGTGCTGGTCGCCGTCGACCGCTACATCACCGTGCGCCTCACGGAAGGGTCCGAAGTGGGGCGCGTGCGCTCGAGCGCCTACGGCAGGTCACCCCTCGAATGGGTCCGCGATGCCGCGAGCGATCGGATCCTGCTCGAGCATCAGCCGTCGGACTACGTCTTCGCCGCCATCGCTGCGGTCGAACAGCTGCGATCCGCACGTCATCTCACGCCGCGCTACTACGACCTGGACATCGGCAGCGAACTCGACGATGCGAGCGGCAGGAAGTTCGGCCTCGGCTCCTCTGCCGCTGTCACCGTCGCCGTGATCGCCGCGCTCGACGAGTTCTACGGACTCGCGCTCACCTCGACGGAGCGCTTCAAACTCGCCATGCTCGCCACGATCGAGGTCGCACCGAACTCGTCGGGCGGCGACCTGGCCGCGAGCACGTTCGGCGGCTGGATCCGCTACTCCTCACCGGACCGAGCGAAGCTGCGCGCCTACCGGGCCGCTCACGGTGTCCCCGCCGCTCTCACGGCCACGGACGAGTGGGCCGGCAGCGGGGTCACGCGTGTCCCCGATCCCACGGATCTGCGGCTGCTGGTCGGCTGGACCGGCTCCCCGGCCTCCACGGAGAGGCTCGTCGAGCAGGTGAGCCGCCCGGACGAGCGCCGCGAACTCGTCCCGTACACCACGTTCGGCCTGGACAGCCGCGCATGCGTCGACGCCCTCGTGAGCGCCTTCGCACAGGGAGGCGACGGCGCGCTCGAAGTCATCCGGCGCGTGCGCGGCAATCTCCAGCGCCTCAGCGCATCGTCGGGCGTCCTCATCGAGACCGCGCACCTGCGCTCGCTGTGCGACATCGCAGAGCGGCACGGGGCCTCTGGCAAGCCGTCCGGTGCCGGCGGGGGCGACTGCGGGATCGTGCTCGCGCACGCTGATCGTCCGACGGACGAGATCCTCCGCGAGTGGCGGGCGGACGACATCCTGCCACTCGACGTGTCACCGCACCCTGCCTCAGGAGACATCGATGACTTCTGATCCGACGCGCGCCGCGCGCAAGGACGAACACCTCACGCTCGCCCTCGACCAGCACGGTGACGGCAGCGCGCACAACGAGTTCGACGACCTCGACTTCGTCCACCACGCGCTGGACGGCGTGGACGCGGAACTCGTCGAGCTGCGCGTCACCGTCCCGCACGGTGCCGGTGCACAGCATTCGGCCGGCCAGTGGGAGTGGACGACGCCGTTCTACGTCAACGGGATGACGGGTGGGACCGATCGGACGACCCGCATCAACCGGCAGCTGGCGATCGCTGCGCGGGAGACCGGGATGCCGATGGCCTGCGGCTCCGTCTCCGTCGCACTGGACGACCCCGGCACCGCGGCGGGGTTCACCGTCATCCGGGAGGAGAACCCGGACGGCTTCGTCATGGCCAACCTGGGGGTGGGGAGGCCCGCGGACGATGCGCCGCGCGCGGTCGAACTGTTGGACGCCGACGCCCTGCAGATCCACGTGAACGCGGTGCAGGAGACGGCGATGCCGGAGGGCTCCCGCGATTTCTCCTCCTGGCTGGCCTCGGTCGAACAGCTCGCGACGGCCTCCCCCGTCCCCGTCATCGTCAAGGAGGTGGGGTTCGGCCTCAGCCGGCGCACCCTCCGCCGCCTCACCGACATCGGTGTGGGGGTGGCGGACGTGGGCGGTCGGGGAGGCACGGACTTCCTGCGGATCGAGAACGCGCGACGCGACGACGGGGGCTACGGGATGCTCACAGGCTTCGGGCAGTCCGCACTGGCCTGCCTACTCGAGGCACCCGACCCGCGCCCCACCCTGCTGGCATCCGGCGGTGTGCGTTCGCCGTTCGACGTCGTCAAGGCGCTTGCTGCGGGGGCCCACGCCGTGGGGGTCGCCGGTGCGTTCGTGACGGTCCTCGGGCCCGACGGCTCCGATGACGGAGCGGATCGTCTCATCGCTCTGGTCGACGGGTGGAAGGCCCGCTTCCGGGGTATCTGCGCCCTCCTGGGGGCGACGTCATGCGATGATCTGCGCACGACGGACCTCATCGCCCGAGGCCGCCTGCGGGAGTTCTGCGAGTCCCGTGGCGTGGACGTCACCGCTCTGGCCCGACGTTCGGACGCCCGGCCGGTCTGAGAGCGGGCGTGCACCGAACAGTACGATGAGGCCATGGTGAGCAACGAGCATCGCACTCTCATGGGTGCTTACATTCGGCAGCAGCGACGCATCGCCGACCTGTCGATGCGTCAGGTCTCCAACATGGTCGGGATCTCCAATCCGTACCTCTCCCAGATCGAGCGGGGGCTGCGGGCGCCCTCCGAGGCGGTCGCGACGAGCATCGCGACTGCACTCGGTGTCAGCATCGACGATCTGTACGGGCAGAGCGACAGGCCGTCGCGCACGGCCCGCTCCGAGGGTGAGCGGGAGTCGGGCTCCAGTGCGCGGAGGACGAACGTGCTGGCGGCCATCGACCAGGCGAAGGAGCTCACTCCCGCACAGCGGGTCTCTCTCGCGGAGATCTACCGCTCGTTCGTGCGTTCCAACTCGAACGAGGAATCTGCCTCTGGGACTGACACGCCCGGCAGTGAGACGGCCCCCGGCAGTGAAGCTGACGACAAGGGAGCAGACGACAACGACTGAGGCGCCACATCGTCCTGGCAGCAGGATGACGTGACGCCTCGATCGTTCACCGATGCGGACTCACCGGCTCACCGGTGAGGACTGACGGTTCGCAGTCAGCCCTCGTGCGCGGCCTTGTCATCTGCCTGAGCGGCGGGAGTCTTCTTCGGGGTCGTCTTCTTCGCGGAGGCCTTGGCCGCTGGTGCCTTCTTCGCCGAGGCCTTGGCCGCCGGTGCCTTCTTCGCCGCAGCCTTCGAGGCAACAGTCTTCGTCGCGGGCTTCTCCTGAGCGGCCTTCTTCGCCGTCGTCGTGGCCGCCGGCTTCGCGGGAGGCGCCGACAGCGCGGCGATCCCCTCGAAGATGACGGGCCAGTGAGCAGAGAGCGCGGAATGGCTCATGAACAGGCCCAGGTGCCCGCTCTCGGCGAGCTGGCGTTCGATCTGGTCGGCCGGCGTCGTGACGTGGTCTGCCAGCGCCCACACCTGATCGGCGGGCGTGATGTGATCGGTCTTCCCCGCCAAGAGGAACAGCGGGCAGGAGATCTGGGACAGGTCGACTGTGCGCCCCTCGACTTCGAGTTCACCGTTGACGAGCAGGTTGCGAACGAACAGGTTCTCGACGATCCACAGGTAGAACGCCCCCGGAAGCGGCTGAGTCCACTGGAACCAGTCCTCGAACTTGCGGTAGCGCTCGACGTGCTGCGGGTCGTGAAGGTTCGCGAGCAGTCCCAGGGACTGTGTGAGCTCGTTGAACGGCTGGAGCGCCTTGAACCCGTCCAGCAGGAACCGGCCCGGCAGCAGGCCGTCGTTGGCGGCGACAGCAGAGCGGAAGTACGTCATGTCCGCCTCTGGAGCGAGCACGTCCAACCAGTCCTTCATGAGGCCGTCGCCGGCAGAGAAGTCCACCGGGGCCCCTGCAATGGTGAGACTGGTGACCAGCTCCGGGTGCAGTGCGGTGAAGATGGTGGCGAGCCAGCCACCCTGGCAGTCGCCCACGAGGTTGATCCGGCCGCCGAGCAGATCTGCGGTCTCACGCAGCATCACCATGTAGTCATCGATGGTGGCGTCCTTGGTGTCCTGCGTGGCAGCGACCCACTCCAGCGTGTAGATCCGCTCGCAGCCGCTGTCACGGCCGACCATGATCTGGCTCTGGTCCTGGGAGAAGTCCACGATGCTCGAATCGTGGCCTGCCTGCGGCGGCAGGACCACGGTGGCGACCATGTTCGGGTCCGCGTCCGCTGTGGAGTAGTCGCGCAGCCGCCCCAGCGGCCATTCCTTCACGAACCTGCTGTCGTGCGCCCACTCCGGTCGTTTCCGGTCGGCCATCGTGAGGCTCCACGTGGCGATGTCGTGGACCAGGTCGAACGGTGTGGCCCGTCGATTCAGCGCACTGAACCAGTACGTGAGGGTCGACGTGTTGATCGCGGTCCATGCGCTGAGGCTCTCCGTGAGCATCGAATCGCTGATCGCAGACAGTGCATCGGGCTGGCGTGTGTTGAGCACCCGAACCTCCTAGGTTGCGGAACTTTCGCGGTGTGGACCTGGTGCGTCGCCGGGCCTCGTGAACGTGATTGCATGCGCCGATGCGACGGCACCGCTGAACACACACGTCCGAACGGCCCTGTGGGAATCTGACAGAGCCGTTCGGACTGGTGCAGACGGTGCGATCACACCGGTCTTACTTGAGAAGCTGGCGAGCAGCCTTCACCCACGCGTTGGTGACTTCTTCAGCGAACTGGATCTGGGTTGAGGAAGCGTCCTTGACCCAGTCAGCCTGCTGCGCTTTCGCGAGCTCGCGCTGTGCCTCGAAGAAGCTCTTCGCGGCCTGCTCGTAGTTGTCGATGACAAGAGCGCTGTTGCTCTTCGTGGATTCGGTCACCGCGGAGGCGAATTCCTTGACGCGTTCGGCGTTCTCCTCGAGGCGCTTGGTCGCGTCTTCGGTGATCTTGTTCGTGTTCGTGCTGTCAGCAGCCATGGTGTCTCCTCTGATCGGGGGCTTTCGACGGTTCTGGAATCCATCTGCTAATAAAGTTAGCACACTCTGCTAACTGCAGTAAACCCCTCGCCGGGACTGGCCCGCATCACATGTCCATGCCGCCGTTCACCCCCCAGATCTGGCCCGTGATGTACGACGACTTGTCCGCGCAGAGGAAATGCACCACCCGGGCGATCTCGTCGGGATTGGCGAGTCGCGCCATCGGGATCCTCCCCTTGATCTTGTCGAGAACCTTCTCCGGCACCGCTTCGACCATCTCTGTATTCACATAGCCGGGGGTGACGGTATTCACCGTCAGCCCCGCGCCCCCGTCATTGAGCTTCCCCGCCCGGTCCAGGTGGAAGACCGCCTCACGCGCCAGAGTCTTCGTGAGGCCGAAGAGGCCGGACTTCGATGCCGCGTAGTTCGCCTGACCGATATTGCCCATCTCTCCGATGATCGACGACACGTTGACGATGCGGCCGGAACCGCGTTCGACCATGTGCTTGAGCGCTGCCTGCGCCATGTAGAACGTGCCGGAGAGATTGACCTCGATCACCGCGTCCCACTCCTCGTCCTCCATCTTCAGCACGGTCCGGTCGCGCGTGATCCCGGCGTTGTTGACGAGGATGTCGAGCTTGCCGTGCTGTTCGATGACGTCCGCAACGGTCGTGCGCGCGTCCGCGGGCTTACCGACGTTCCCCGGATGCGCCGTGAACGTCGCGTCCGGATAGGTTTCGCGCATTTCGGCGATGAACGTGTCGGCCCGGCCATGGTCGCTGCCGTACCCCAGCGCCAGATTCGCCCCCTGCGAGGCGAGGCTCCGGCTGATCGCGGCGCCGATGCCGCGCGTGCCGCCCGTGATGAGGGCGACACGGTCGGCCAGCTTCGTTCCTCCGGTTTTCGTACCCTGTTCAGACATCGTTGTCTCCTCCCATGAGTGGTGCAGACCCGGATTACTCGGGGCGGTCGTGCTGGCTGCGTGGTTCGAGCCAGTCGTTGATGCGCGGCCAGATGGTGCCGCGGGCGCGTGATCCTGCCATGAGCCCGATGTGCCCCCCAACGCCGTCGAGGTGTTCGGTGTCAGGGCTCGTGAGGACGTCGAAGACCGGCAGGGTGCCGTCGCGCGGGGCGATATGGTCCTTGCTCGCGGTGACGACGAGGATCGACTGCTGGATCTTCGCGAGGTCCACCTTCCGCCCGCGCAGCCTCATCCTTCCCCTGGCCAACCGGTTCTCCCGGTACATCCATGTGACCCATTGCCGGAAGGCGCGCATGGGGAAGTTCGGGTTGTCGGCCACCCACTTCGCCATGGACTGGTACGCCGTCTTGTCCGCCGTGCCGTCTTCGACGGAGGTGTACAGACGCCACGGTGTACCCAAGAAGTTGGGCACCGGCTTCAGCATCTTGTTGACCGTGTCCACGTACACGCCCGGCAGATACGATGCGCGGTCCTCGAGCCAGTCCAGGTCGAGCGCCTCCGTGTTCAGCAGCGTTTCGTAGGTGGAGCCGGTCACGTCGTACGGCATGGTGAGCGGCACCCAGTTCCGGACCGGGGCATCAGGGTTCAGAGCCAGGTACATGCCCGTCAGCGCAGCGCCGATGCACCATCCGATCAGAGAGATCTCGCGAGCTCCACTGGCGCGGCGCACTTCGCGGATCGCACGCGGGATGTACTCCATGACGTAGTCGTCCAGCCCCGTGTCCGCGTCTTCCTCATCCGCGTACCCCCAGTCCACGAGGAACACGTCGTAGCCCTCCTCCAGGAGGAATTCGACGAAGGAGTTGCCCGGTCGCAGGTCGAAGATGTCCGGACGGTTGATGAGCGCGAACGTCAGCAGGATGGGGACCGGATGCTTCCGCTGCGTGCTGCGGTAGCGGAACAGGGTGGTCTTCCGGTACGTCCAGACGACGTCCTTCGAGGAGACGCCGATAGGTGTATCCGCGGTCGTCAGTTGGATATGGGTGTAGTTCCACAGTGCCGAGTGCATGGTCTCATCCACCCGACTCCGCGTCACGGCCCTTCGCCGGCGCATCGGTGCGCGCACGTCGCTGCTCCGCGAGATCCTCCTCGAGCTGCTCGACGATCTCGAGCACCATCTCGAGCTTGTCCTCCGTGCGGGCGAGCTGGCGGTGCAGCGAGACGACGTCGGCACGGCCGGCGATCCGCAGATTGCGGAGCATGAGGTCCATGGCATCGCTGTTGAGGCGATTCATCGCGACGAGGTTCCCCGCCATCTGCCCCATCATCTCCCCGAACGCCTTCGAGTCGACGACGCCTTCGAGCCCGGGGGCCGCACCCGACAGGAGATCATCGACGAGCTTGCGGAACTGCTCTTGTCCCTGCGCGGTGAAATCCTCAGTCGTCGGGCCCTCATCTCATACGAACCGAGCATCCATCGGAGTGTGTCCGCCAGCACATCGGTGTGCCGGATCCTCAGCGTACAACAGAAAACGTCCGAATTCTGAGGGGTTCGAACAACGGGGAGTACGGTGCCCTCGTCACCCCTGCAACGCTGATATCCGCGGATCGCACCAGCGTGGATGGTCGCTCATTCGAGGGTCTCGGACAGCTCCAGCCACCGCCCCTCGAGCTCTTCCAGCTCCGCTTCGAACCCCTGCTGCTCCTGGGTGAGCTCCGCAAGCCCCGCGAAGTCGCTCTGATCGTGGGCGGCCATCCGTGCGTGCACGTCGTCGACGCTCTTCTGCAGCCTGCTCATCTTCCTCTCGACCGCGCCCAGCTCCTTCTGAGCCGCCCTGCGTTCCGCGTTGGACGGTCCCCCGCCCGAGGTGCCCCCACCTCCCGAGGAACCGCGGCCGGTGCCGGACGACGGGGAGCCGGCCAGCGCCTCGGCGGTGGAACCTCCGGCAGCGGCACCGCCGGCGGCACGGGCAGCCGCCTCCGCGGAGTCCTGCGCCGCGGACAGGCGCAGGTACTCGTCGATCCCGCCGGGCAGATGCCGGACCCCTCCCCCGCGCACGGCGAACTGGTCGTCGGTCACCCGCTCCATGAAGTACCGGTCGTGGGAGATCACCAGCAGGGTGCCCGCCCACGTGTCGAGCAGGTCCTCCATCGCGGCGAGCATGTCCGTGTCCATGTCGTTCGTCGGCTCGTCGAGGATGAGGACGTTCGGCTCGTCCAGCAGCGTGAGGAGGAACTGCAGGCGCCTGCGCTGGCCGCCGGACAGGTCCTGCACACGATTGGCCAGCACGTCCCCCAGCCCCAGCTTCTCCGCGAGCTGTCCCGGGGTGAGGTCGCCCGCGGCGGTCTTGTACTCCGTCTTCTTCCGGCCCAGGAGTTCACGGACGAACTCGCCCATGAGCGGCTCGAGGTCGCGCAGCTGCTGGTCGAGGACCGCGACGACGACGGTCTTGCCGCGCTTCACCCGTCCACGGGTGGGCTCGACGTCACCCGTCAGCAGGCCGGCCAGAGTCGATTTGCCCACGCCGTTGCGGCCCAGGATCCCGATCCGGTCGCCGGGTCCCACCACCCAGTCGAGGTCATCGAGCACCGTCTTGCCCGGATAGTCCACACCCACGTCCGTGAGCTCGAAGACGTCCTTGCCCAGGCGCGAGGTCGCCATGCCGACGAGTTCCACCGTGTTGCGGACGGGCGGGACGTCCGCGATGAGCGCGTTCGCCGCGTCGATGCGGAACTTGGGCTTCGAGGTGCGCGCGGGTGCACCGCGACGCAGCCACGCGAGCTCCTTGCGCATGAGGTTCTGCCTCTTCGCCTCCGCCTGGTCCGCGAGCCTGCGCCTCTCGAGCCGCTGGAGGACGTAGGCGGCGTACCCGCCCTCGTACTGGTCGACGGTGCCGTCGTGGACCTCCCACGTGTTCGTCGTGACCTCGTCGAGGAACCACCGGTCGTGCGTGACGACGAGGAAGGCACCCTGCCCTGCGGGCCACCGGTTCTTCAGGTGCCGCGCCAGCCACGCGATCCCTTCGACGTCGAGGTGGTTGGTCGGCTCGTCGAGGAAGAGGACGTCGTGGTCTCCGGCCAGCAGAGCGGCGAGCGCGACGCGGCGGCGCTGGCCGCCGGAGAGGCTGTCGACGGTCGCCTCGAGGTCGAGGTCGCCCAGGAGTCCGGACATGACGTCGCGGATGCGGGGCACCGCGGCCCATTCGTGGTCGGCCGCGTCACCGACGACGGCCTGGCGGATCGAGGACCCGGGGGCGAAGTCGTCCGTCTGGTGCAGGTACCCGGTCGTCACGTCACGGCGGCGGGTCACGCGGCCGGAGTCCGGCTCCCGGATGCCCGCGAGGATCGTCACGAGGGTGGACTTCCCATCGCCGTTGCGGCCGACGATCCCCACGCGGTCCCCGGCGTTGACGCCGATCGTCACCTCGTCCAGCACAGTGCGGTTGGGATAGCTGAGGCTGATCGTCTCTGCGCCGAGCAGGTGCACAGGAGTCCTTTCGAGGGGTATACGTGTCGAGGAGTGCCCCGGGAGGATTCCACTGGGACCTTCCGGCCGGGGCGACAGGGGCGACCTACAGCCTACTCGCACGGAAAGACGCGGGATGTCGCCCGTGCGTCCTCAGGTCAGAGGCTGGTGTGCACGGCGAGAGCTGTCGCAGGAGCGGGCACGGCGAAGACTCCGCACGCCACCACGATCCAGACGACTGGCCCCGTAGAGCTCCAGCAGAGACCCCGTCCTCACGGAACCGTCGGAGCCCGTCCCTGTTCGGCTGGAGAACTATGTCAGCTGGAGGTCGGTGATGCAGGTGGCACCCTCGTCCGTCGTGGTGAAGCTGGTCGTCCCCGCCCGACCGTCGCGGCTCACCTCGATAGTGCCCTCCGCGATGTCACGGGGCACCCAGAAGCCGATGAACCCGTTGTCGAAGGTGGTCGCCTCTTCGTCGACGAGCACGTCCCCGGTCGCGTCGTCGACGATGCGGACGTCGACGGAGTCATTGTCGAGCTCACCCAGGCACGTCGTGAGGCTGTGGTAGAAGCAGTCGTGCGTCTGGTCCACGTACGGAGCGATCGACAGGTAGGAGAGGTCCTCCGGCATGTCCAGCACCGCCTCGCGCACGCTGTCGGTGAGCACCAGCTCATCAGGGTAGACGGAGGCCATGAGATCAGCGGGCCGTTCGGACACCGCAAGACGGTCCAGATGGTCGATCGCCTCGACCGCGTCCATCCCGGCCAGGCCGAACTCGGAGAGAAGAGCCTCCTCCGCTTCCGGTCCGGACGGGGACGCCAGATCAGGGCCTCCGGGAGCACACCCGGCCAGCGCCAGGGTGAACGCTGCGAGCACTGCAGCCATCCGTTTCACAACTGTCTCCTCATCGCTGCTCACTCCACCGTTCGTCGACGGTGAACAGGCTGTCACGTCACGATGTGCGCGCCGCGCGCGGGGCCCGTCGTCCGCACGACCTCCCGCACTCCGCGCGATGCCTCCAGCAGCACCGCGAGCTCCAGCGCATGGGTCGCATTCTGCGCGAGGAACCCGACGGTGGGTCCGGAGCCCGACAGCAGCACCGCATGCGCACCGGCACGGCGCCCCTCGTCCATGACATGCGCGATGTCCGGCAGCAGCGACACCGCCGCCTCCGTCATGTCGTTGTGCACGTGTGCCGCGAGCTTCTCGATGTCACCGGAGGCCAGCGCTGCGAGGACCTCCGTGGGTTCCGCCAGACGGGCGGGGCCGCTTCGGGTCTCCCCGTCGCCGACTCCCTGCGCGACGTCGGGTCCTTGCTCATCGCCGGAGCTCGCGGGGCTCTGCCCGGCCGACTGCTCCCGCAGCTCGTCGACCCGCCGGTAGACCTCCGGCGTCGACAGCGTTCCCGTCGACGTCGCGAGCACCCAGTGATGAGTGCCCTGCGACAGGACTCGAGTGAGGTCGTCTCCACGGCCTCGGCCCAGGGCGATGCCCCCCAGCAGTGCGAACGGGACGTCCGAACCCAGGGTCGCGGCGATCTGCCGCAGCTGTTCACGGTCCTCGAAGCCCGCGAGCTTCGCCACCGCGACCAATGCCGCGGCCGCGTCAGCCGATCCCCCGCCCATGCCACCGGCGACGGGCACCTGCTTGTCGATCGTGATCTCGACGTTCCCGCCCCAGCCGGTGTGCTCGCGGAACGCGATGACCGCCGCGAGCGCCAGGTTGTTCTCGTCGAGCGGGATCCCCGCACTCGCATAGCGACCCGTCACCTCAACGGAGTCCTCCGCCGCGAGCTCGACGGTGACCGTCTCCGGGGTGCCGAGCGCCTCGAACACCGTGACGAGTTCGTGGTAGCCGTCCGGGCCCGGATCCCCCACACCCAGGTGCAGGTTGATCTTCCCGTGGGCGCGCGCGGTGACGGGCTTGTGGAGGGACCTCGGGCGCGTCATGACGCGTCCCCTGCGTCGCCGTCCTCCGCCCGGTTCGCCGCGTGCGCGTCGACCAGCGCCGCGAAGTCGTCGACGGTGAGCGTCTCCCCGCGCGCACGGGGGTCGATGCCGGCGCGGGTGAGTGCGGCCTCGGCGGCGGTGGCGGAGCCGGCCCAACCGGACAGGGCGGACCGCAGGGTCTTTCGACGCTGGGCGAAGGCCGCGTCCACCGCGGCGAACACAGCGGCACGGTCACCGATGCGCGGCGTCTCGCGGCGAGTGATGCGCACCAGGCCAGAACCCACATTGGGTGCCGGCCAGAATACGTTCTTCCCGATGTCCGCAGCCCGGACCACCTCGCCGTACCACTGCCCCTTGACGCTGGGGACGCCGTACGTGCGCGAACCGGGAGGGGCGGCGAGGCGGTCTGCGACCTCGGCCTGCACCATGACGAGCACCTGGCGGATCGACGGGAACGTCGCGAGGAAGTGCAGCAGCACGGGGACGGCGACGTTGTACGGCAGGTTCGCGACGAGCGCGGTGGGGGCGCCCAGCTCCTCCGGCAGCTCCGTCACCCGCATCGCGTCCGCGTGGACGAGGGCGAACGGCTCCGGCTCGCCGGCCTCCTCCGCACGGGTGAAGACGTCCGCGGCGAACTGGTGGACCGTGTCCGGGAGCCGGGAGGCCAGCAGCGCGTCGATCTCCACGGCGACGACCCGGTGACCCGCATCCAGCAGACCGAGCGTGAGCGACCCCAGACCGGGACCGATCTCCACGACCGTCTGCGGGCCCTCCAACTTCGCCGCCGCCACGATCAGCCGCACCGTGTTCGGGTCGATGACGAAGTTCTGCCCGCGCTGCTTGGTGGGCTTGAGTCCCAGCGAGTCGGCGAGCACGCGGACATCGCGGGCGCTGAGCAGGTTCGTCATGGCATTCACACTAGTGGACGCAGGCACGAACACCAGCCGACAGCGGCACGAGCACCAGCGGGGATGCCGCGACACGTGGGGGCGGGGCGGAAACCGGCTGAATTAGGGTGAGTCGCATGGAAGAGGCCGTGCTCTCGCAACTGTTGGACCCGTCCGCGCTCGCGCTGCTCGACGAGATCGAATACCGACCGTCGAAGGAGCTTGCGATCGCAGGCCGCCTGCGGAAGGACGGGATCGAACCGGCGCTCGCATCGCAGCTGCTCCTCCAAGCGCAGCTGCGGCAGGAGGCGGAGGCGAAGTTCGGCCCCTTCGCCGCCCAGATGCTCTTCACCCGCGACGGCCTGGCGCAGGCGACCCGCCTGTCCGTCGCCGCCCACCACTCCCAGCGGATGCTCGCGACCTCACCCGACATCATCGGGGACCTGGGGTGCGGGCTGGGCGCGGACTCCATGGCGTTCGCCGGCATGGGCGGCGCCACCCGCGTCGAAGCCGTCGACGCCGACCCGGTCACCGCCGCACTCGCCGCATACAACCTCAAGGCGCTCGACACCGTGTCCGTCACGCAGGGGCTCGCCGAGGACGCCGACCTCACCCGCTTCGACGCCGTCTGGCTGGACCCCGCGAGGCGCACCGGCGACGGCCGCACCACCGCCTCCCGGCGACTGTTCGACCCGGAGTCGTTCTCCCCGTCCCTCACGTGGGCGTTCTCCACGGCGGACACCGTCCCGAACGTGGGCATCAAGCTGGGGCCTGCACTCGACCACGACCTCGTCCCCGCCGGGTGGGAGGCCCAGTGGGTGTCCGAGGCCGGCGACGTCGTCGAGGTCGCGCTCTACCACGGCGACGTCCGCGGACGCCCCGGACGCAACGCCCTGCTGACGGGGCCGCGCGGAACCCTCCAGATCCACGAATCGGAGCTGCCGGAGGGCGACGAGGACGGGATCGGCGACCTGGGCGACTACCTCTTCGAACCCGACGGCGCCATCGTCCGCGCGGGCCTGGTGACCGCACTGTGCGGGCCACTGGGGATGCGGCGTGTGAGCGCACCGATCGCCTACCTCACCGGCGACCGGCTGCCGGAGGGATCCGCAGCCGCCGCCGTCACGAGCTACCGCGTCATCGACGTCCTGCCCGCCGGGATCAAAGCGCTGCGACGGGCCCTCGTGGCACGCGGGATCGGCCGCGTCGTCATCAAGAAGCGCGGCGCGGACATCGTCCCGGACCAGGTGCGCCGCCAGCTCAAGCTCCCCGCAGGCGAATCCGCCACCCTCGTCTTCACCCGCCTGGGCGAGGACCACGTCGTCCTGCTCACCCAACCCGTGAGCACCGCACCGACCACCGCACCAGAGTCAGGAGAACAGCGATGACAGATCCACGCAGCCGAGTACTCATCTCCGTCGAGGAAGCGCGGGACGTGCTGAGCGCTGGTGGGGCTGGTGGTGGTTCCGGCGGTGGTTCCGCTGGTGGTTCCGGCGGTGAGGCTGGTGGGGGTTCCGCTGGTAGTTCTGGCGGGGCTGACGGTTCTACCGGGAGTGTGGGAGCAGCTCCGGGTGCTGGTGCCGGCGTGAGTCTGGGTAGGGGAGCAAGTGCACCGGTCGTGCTCGATGTGCGGTGGACACTCCCCCAGCCGGACGGCCGTGAGGAGTTCGCGGCGGGTCACATCCCCGGCGCCCGCTACGTCGCGATGGACATCGACCTGTCCGACCATTCCTCCGGCGACCCCGCCCGAGGCCGCCACCCCCTCCCGAGCGTCGAGGACTTCGAAGCGACCGTCCGCTCCTGGGGCGTCCGGGCAGGCACCCCGGTCATCGTGTACGACGACGTCGCCGGCCAGGCCGCTGCTCGCGCCTGGTGGATGCTGCGCTGGGTGGGCCACGAGAACGTCCGTGTCCTGGACGGTGGGTGGACCGCGTGGCGTGAGGCGGGCCTCCCGGTGGAGACCGGAGCGGCGGGCCAGGATCTGGGCGTCGACGGCTCGGTGGACGACGGTGCAGTGGACGGACGGGTGACCGGGACCTCGGCGGCCGTGGATTCTGGACACAGCGCGGACACCGGCGACGAGTTCGTCGCGCGGCCCGGATCCATGCCGGTCCTCTCCGCGGACGACGCGGCGGCGCTGGCGACATCCGAGACGGGAGTGCTGCTGGATGCCCGCGCCCCCGAGCGGTTCGAGGGGCGCACCGAGCCGATGGATCCACAGGCCGGCCACATCCCCCACGCCCGGAACGCTCCTGCGGGCGGCAACACGGAGGACGGGTTCTTCCGCGCCCCTGACGCCCTGGCCGACTACTACCGCACGGTGGGCGCAGTGCGCGACACGGCAACGGACGAGGGTGCGGCAGCCGACGATGGTGTGGAAGGGGACGACGGTGCGGGACAGCCCGACCGGCCCGTGGTCGGCGCCTACTGCGGTTCCGGTGTGAGCGCGTCCCACACCGTGCTGGCGCTCGCGAGCATCGGCATCGACGCCGCCCTGTTCCCCGGCAGCTGGTCCGCCTGGTCGAACGACCCCACCCGCCCCGTCGCGACCGGCACAGCGGACGACGAGACGGTGACCGGCTGAGCCCCGGCGGACCCCACCGACCACCGGAAAACGGAGTAGGGGCCAGCGGAGTAAGGGCGCCAGCCGAGTAAGGGGCCAGCGGAGTAGGGCGCCGCTACACGCTCCTCACCGCCCGATTCCCCACACACCGCTCTCTGGTTCGAGACCCCGTGTTTTGAACCGGTGCCTCGAACCACACAGCGGTGGCTCGTGGTTCGACTGGTGCGGCAGTGCCCATCGTTCACAGCGGTGGTTCGTGGTTCGACTGGTGCGGCAGTGCCCATCGTTCACAGCGGTGGCTCGTGGTTCGGCTGGTATCCCGTGGTCCGGCTGGTGCTCGGCCACTTCAGGTCACAGGCGCGCTCCACCGAACCCGGGTCGTCCACAGCGTCGCCCACCCCCTTGCCGCAGCGCCATGCCCTCGGGATCCTCAGCGCATGACTGCCATCATCACGCGCACCGATCTGGACCGGATCGGAGTCACCCGCAGCGTTCTCTCCGGTGCTCTCTCCTGCTGCCTCCTCCGCGTTCGCAAAGGAATGTATGTGGTGCTGGGTGACTGCCGACAAGACGCGCATGCCGCCATCGCAGAGTTCGGGATCGGCCGCAAGGAAGACCCGGGAAACCTTGCCGACCACGCACAGCCCGACCGCTCCCACACAGGACAGTGGGAAACACTCCACACGTGGAACGAGAGCCACCGAGGATACGGCCGCTCCCCCGACCTCGAACAGCAGATCGCCGCGGACCTCGAAGCAGTGCACGCGCCTGGTCTCCGCGGGCACGCCGCCAAGTTGCGGATCCTCGCTCGAACGTACGCCTCCGGGTTGTCGGACGACAGCGCTCTGTCGCACGTGTCTGCGGCTCTGCTCTGGGGGCTGCCACTGACTCGTCCAGCTCAGAAACGTGTGGAAGTGGTCCGGCGCGGACGGTCGCGCACATACGCGAAATGCGTCGTCCGCCAGCGGTCCCTCACCGACGAGGACGTCACCGCGATCGGAGGCATTCCCGTCACCACGGTCGCACGAACGCTCCTCGACGTCGCGCTGGACTATCCGCTCGATGTCTCCGTTCCGATGATCGATCATGCTCTGCGATCACGACTCGTCACCCTCGACAGACTCGCCACCCTCACATCCGCCGTTGACGATCGTCGCGGTGCGGTACGCGCACGCACCGCATTCGGCCTCGCCGAGCCCCTCCACGAATCACCGGCCGAATCGATCTGCGGAGTCCGCTTCCATGAGCACGCCATCGTCGGGTTCGAACCCCAGATCACTTTCAGGATGCCGGAGGACGAAGGCATCGCACGGGTCGATTTCCTTCACCGCGAGTCGGCTGTGATCGTCGAGGTGAACGGTGAGATCAAGTACACCGACGGTGATACGGGCGCGCTGCGGGCCAAACGCGAACGCCACCGGGACTATCAACTGCGCAACCTCGGGTACCGGGTCTACCAACTCATGTGGAGCGACCTCTTCCAGCCCAGAGCCTTCCGACGGATCAAACAGGCCGTCGAGTACCCCGACCGGCACTCGGACTCATAGCCGGACCACGCGCCTCCGAACGGTCGCTCCACACACAGCACGTTGGTGGACTCTCACCAGACACCGCGCTTCGGCCTGCCCCACGAAACACCGCGCTTCGGCCCACCCCACCAGACACCGCGCTCTGGTTCGAGAACACCCCGCAAACCACGGTGTGATGTCTCAGTACATAATTGACAACTAGGTCTCAAGACATAGTTGACAC
>NZ_JABASY010000007.1 GCF_016107685.1 Brevibacterium yomogidense | reverse complement strand
CCCACCAGATTCCGAAGTGTCAACTATGTCTTGAGACTCAACTGTCAACTATGTCGTGAGACTCCACACCGTCGCAGAGCACGGTGTTTCGAACCCGTCGGCGGCGTATCGGCCACAACGGCGTTCTGCCCTATCAGGGGCGCCTCGTAGGGGACCGCCCCGTCAGTGGTACCCCGTGAAGACCACCCCGTCGGGGTGTCCCTTCAAGACCGCTCGAGACCGAACTCCCCTGCCAGTGCCTCGACGGTCCGCACCCGAGCAGGAGCCGTGTCGAGCGGGTCATCCTCTCCTGCACCGGCGATCGGCTGGATCATGATCTCGTCGACGTCGTATTCGGCGGCGATCTCACGGAGGCGATCAGCGACCTCGGCGGCGGTGCCGACGGCCCACGTGTCCCACATCGATTCACCGACCCGACGATGACCATCGGTCATGACGGATTCGACGTCCTCACCCACGAGCCGCTGGGCCTCCAGCTTCGAGCCGAGCCGCAGCTGCCCCATCTGGTAGACGTGCGGCTGGACCAGCTCCCACGCCTCCTTCGTCGTCGCACCCACCGCTGCATTCACCGTGACGAACGTGCGCGGAGAGTCCCCGTGGGAGGACGGCTCGAACAAATCGCGGTACAGCTGGATCGCGGCGGCCGTACCCCGCCCCGCGAAGTGATTCGCGAAGACGTACGGCAGGCCCAGAGCCGCCGCCAGCTGCGCGGAGTACCCGCTGGACCCCAGCAGCCACACCTCCGCCATGTCGTCGACGCGCGGGGACGCGTGCATGACGTGCTGACCACCGCGCACCGGGAACGACGCGCCCGCGGGCGACAGGAGAGCGAGGATGTCCACGATGTGCTGCGGGAACTGCTCGACGGGATCGATGCGGTTGCCCTCACGATCGACCAACTGACTGTCGCCCAGATGGCCCCGCATCGCCGCAGACGTGAACGGGTCCGTGCCCGGCGCACGCCCGATCCCCAGATCGACCCGGTCACCGTAGACAGCCGACAGGAGCGCGAACTGCTCCGCAACCGCCAACGGCGCATGATTGGGCAGCATCACGCCACCGGACCCCAGCCGGATCCGCGCCGTGGTCTGCCCCAGATGCATGAGCAGCGTCCCCGGAGTCGTGGACGCGACCGCCGGCATGTTGTGGTGCTCCGCCACCCAGTAGCGGGTGAAACCGAACTGGTCCGCGGTCTCCACCAGCTCCTTCGACGCGGCGAGCGCTTGACCGGTGGTCTGCCCCTGCCGCACGGGGATCAGGTCGAGGACGGAGAGCGCACGCGGAGCAGGCGAAGGTGAAGTCGTCATATCGGTGGGAACACCGAGGCCCGCGCGGTTCTTCCCAGCCACGGCATATCGCCACCCGGAACGGTCTACGCAGGGGCTGGCCACTGCTATAGCCTGTCCGCGCCACGTGAGGCTCAGGTGAACGGATCAATGACGATGGAGGAGAACACCGTGGAAGACAAGAGCACAGAGACGCGCACCGGCACAGCGCCGGAGATCGGCCAGAGCGGGCCGACGGATCCTGCCGCGCTGCGCCGGACGGAGCGCAATGCGCGCATCGCCGTCACGATCTTCCCGCTACTCGTCATCGCAGGCGGAGTCATCGGCTTCATCGGTGCCGACTCGGTCAGCACCCTCGCCCCCACGATCCCCTGGGGACTGGGCGTCATCATGTTCTTCATGGGCGTCACGCTCACACTGCCCGACTTCACCCGGATCGCGAAGCGCCCGTGGATCGTCGCGCTGGGCACCGGCAGCCAGTTCATCATCATGCCGCTGGCCGGGTGGGCCATCGCGCAGGTCCTGGGGCTTCCGCCCGCTCTGGCGATCGGCGTCATCCTCGTGGGCTGTGCTCCCGGCGGCACCGCGTCGAACGTCGTCACGTACCTGGCGAAGGGCGACGTCGCCCTGTCCGTGTCCATCACGACCGTGTCGACCCTGCTGGCACCGCTCCTCACTCCTGTGCTCACGCTCTGGTTGGCCGGTTCCTACATGGACGTCTCCGCCAGCGCCATGATGGTGTCGATCGTGCAGACGGTGCTGGTCCCGGTCATCGCCGGTGTGCTCGTGCGCGCCCTCTTCTCCCGCCTCATCGACCTGCTGGGCCCCGTCCTCCCCTGGCTGTCCACGATCGCGATCGCCTACGTCGTGGCGGTCGTCGTCGCCGGCTCCGCGGGATCCCTGCTGAGCGCAGGAGCCTTGGTGCTCGTCGCGGTGGTCCTGCACAACGGCGTGGGTCTAGCGCTGGGCTACCTCGTGGCACGCGCCGTCGGCCTGGACACGGCGGCACGTCGTGCCCTGTCGTTCGAGGTCGGCCTGCAGAACTCCGGGCTGGCGTCGTCCCTGGCGGCGACGCACTTCCCCACGGAGCCGACCGCCGCACTCCCCGGCGCCGTGTTCTCCGTCTGGCACAACGTGTCCGGCGCGATCCTCGCAGCCCTCTTCGCACGCCGTCCGATCGAGGACTGACACTGATGGAGGTGCCCGAGGTGTCGCGCCCCGTCCACACGTTCGGTCGTGCGGGACCGGCCTCACTCACGTCGTACCGGACCGGCCTCACCCACCTGCACCTTCGCTCGCCAGCTACAGGGATATAACACTGCAGCTGGCGAGCGAATGCGTAGGTAGCGAGCGAAGGTGCAGGTGGCGACTCGGAAGCTCGCGGCGAACGGTGGTCGACGCCTTCAGCGGCCGGGCTCACGGCCCTGGCCTTCGTCACCCGTGGACGATGAGGCCACGTGTGAGGACGTGCCACCGGCATGTTCTTCCGCCGCCCAGGACGCGAGCAGCTGAAGGCGCTCAGCGGAGGGAGAACCGGGCTCCGCGGTGTAGATGGTGAGGGTCAGGCCCCGCTCCGCCGCCATCTCCAACCCCTCGAAGGCCAGTGTCAGCTCCCCCACGACCGCGTGGCGGAAGGTCTTGAACCCGGTGCCGTGGTGGCGGACGTCGTGGGCGCCCCACAGGGTGCGGAACTCCTCGCTGCGGGTACTCAGTTCTCCGATGAGATCGTGGAGATCCTTGTTGTGGGGATCCCGCCCGGCCTCGGTGCGCAGGATCGCGACCGTCACCTCGGCGAAAGCATCCCAGTCCGGGTAGAAATCAAGAGCGCGGTCGTCCAGGAAGGTGAAGCGGGCGAGGTTGGGCGGTTGCCCCGGCATGTCGTAGACGAGCGAATAGAACGCTCGCGCCAGAGCATTCGCCGCCAGCAGGTCCATCCGACCATTGCGGACGAACGCGGGGCCGGTCGTGACCGAATCGAGCACCCACTGCAGGCTGGGGTGAGCGGTCCAGGTCGTGGGGTTGCGCCTCTTCGGCCGGCGGGCGACCGGTCCGGCGGCGTGCGCCAGATCGAACAGGTGCGCCCTTTCCGCGTCGTCCAAGCGCAGCGCCTTGGCGAGACCTTCCAGGACGGCGGGCGAAGCACCGCTGATGGCACCACGCTCCAGGCGCGTGTAGTACTCCACGCTCACCCCGGCCAGCACCGCCACCTCACTGCGCCGCAGACCGGCCACCCGACGGTTCGTACCCGCAGGCAGACCGACTTCGTGTGGGGCGATCCGCGCTCGCCGCGATGTGAGGAACTCGCGCACCTCCGACCGGTTGTCCATGGCTCCACGATAGGCGTGCCCGCCGGCGGGAGGCAGCCCCTGTGAGGGTGGTCCTCACAGGGGCTCCCTCACGACTGACGAACGTGGTGCGATGACGGTTGGAGCCCAGCAAGGAGATCAGTGAGCAAGCCCTACGTCATCATCCACACGCACATCTCGATCGACGGGAAGATCCACGCGGTCGACATTCCGGCCTTCGACACCGCCAGCGAGCAGTACCAGGAGCTGGCGCTGCACCCCGACACGCAGATCTACGACATCGACGGCTACCTCAACGGGCGCACGACCACCGACGACAACCAGACGCGCTGCCGCACACCCGAATTGGCCCCCGCTGCCGAGGTCCCCGCCGGTGACTTCGTCGCCGTACCCGATGCTCCGATGTACTACGTCTCCATCGATCCCGGCGGACGGCTCGCGTGGGAGGGCAATATCGTCGATTACGGCGGGATCGACTCCCACGTCGTCGAGGTGATCACGGAGCAGGTCGGCGCCCTTACCGGGATCTTCTCCGCCGCCGCGGCATCTCGTACCTCGTCGCCGGGCAGGACACCCTGGACCCGGCTCTGGCGCTGGAGAAGCTCCACACCCTCTTCGGCATGGAGCGGGTCATGGTCGGTGGTGGCGGCGTGCTCAACTGGTCGTTCCTCCGGGCCGGGCTGGTCGATGAGATCAGCCTGGTCGTGTCACCGTTCGCCGACGGGGATCCCACCCAGCCAGGGCTGTTCACGGCAGTCGCCCCACTGTCCGAGGCGCATCCTCACGCTTTCAGCCTCCTCGAGGCCCGTGAGCTGCGCGATTCCGTCCTCCTGCTGCGCTATCGGGTCGAGCCGCTGGCAAAGGAGCACCAGACCACAGACTCTCCCAAAGGACACCATGGAACTCACTGACCTCCTCGACGCGCTGAACTCCGGCCAGACGATCCCCGGGGACTCACCGCTGCACGCGGTCATGCACCGCACCAGTCAAGACGCCCTGCGGATCACAGGTGAGCTCAATGGCCGCTACCACGAACCCGCGGAGGTCCGGGAGCTGCTGGGGCGGCTCATCGGCACACCTGTCGACGATTCCGTGACGGTGTTCCCGCCCTTCCATGCCGACTTCGGCAAGAACATCACGCTGGGGAAGCGCGTCTTCATCAATTCCGGCTGTACGTTCCAGGACCAGGGTGGGGTCGTGATCGGCGACGACTGCCTCATCGGGCACAACACTGTCTTGGCCACCCTCAACCACGATCTCGCCCCGACCCGCCGCGCGGACATGCACCCGGCCCCCATCGTCATCGGCACCAATGTGTGGATCGGCTCGAACGCGACGGTGCTGGCGGGCGTGACGATCGGCGCCCACGCCGTCGTCGCGGCCGGGTCCGTCGTCACGAAGGACGTGCCTGAGAACGCTGTCGTGGTCGGCTCCCCCGCACGCGTGGTGCGGACGGTGAGGGACTGAAGCCCGACCAGCCTGAGCCCCGACCAGCCTGAAGCCAGAACAGTCCCACCACCTACGCATTCGCTCGCCAGCTACAGGGATATAACACTGCAGCTGGCGAGCGAATACGTGGGTAGCGAGCGAAGGTGCAGCTGACGAGCGAAGGTGCAGCTGGCGGTCAGGCGGCGCTCCAGCACCGCCCGCTCCAGCACCGCCCGCCTATCCCTCAGCCCAACCCCGCCCCAACCGTCAGGCTAGTGCCTGTGCGAAGCCTTCCTCCAGCACGTCGAATGCCTCGTTGAGCAGTTCGTCGCTGATGGTGAGCGGTGGGAGGAAGCGCAGGACGTTGCCGAACGTGCCGGTGACAAGCACCAGCACCGCGTTCGCGGCGGCGTGGTCCGCGACGGCCTTCGCGAGTCCCGGGTTCGGGTCGATCGAATCGCGCTGCACCAGTTCGATGGCCTGCATCGCACCGCGGCCGCGGACGTGGCCGATCTCCGGGTGCTTCGCCTGCAGCGCTTCGACGCGGCGGACGATGGTCTCGCCGATCTCCACGGCGCGCTCCATGAGGCCGTCGTTCTCGTACGCGTCGATCGCACCCAGTGCGGCGGCGACAGCGGTGGGGTTGCCGCCGTATGTGCCGCCGAGTCCTCCGCCCCCCACGGAGTCCATGATCTCCGCACGTCCGGTCACACCAGCGAGCGGCAGTCCGCCGGCCAGTCCCTTCGCCGTCGTCACGAGGTCCGGTACGACGTCTTCGTGCTCGGAGGCGAACATCTTGCCGGTCCGTGCGAAGCCGGCCTGCACCTCGTCCGCGACGAACACGATGCCGTTGTCGCGGGCGTAGTCGGCGATCGCCGCGAGGAAGCCGTCTGCCGGGACGATGAAGCCGCCCTCGCCCTGGATCGGCTCGATGACGATCGCGGCGACGTCGTCGGCGCCGATCTGCTTGTCGATCATGGTGATCGCCCGTGCCGCGGCCTCTTCGCCGGACACCTTCGTGCCCGCTGCCGCGTCGTCGCGGTACGGGTAGGACATGGGTGCGCGGTAGATCTCACCCGCGAACGGGCCGAAGCCCTTCTTGTACGGTGCGGCCTTCGACGTCATCGCCATCGTGAGGTTCGTGCGGCCGTGGTAGGCGTGGTCGAACACGACGACGGCGTTGCGCTTGGTGTGGACGCGGGCGATCTTCACCGCGTTCTCCACTGCTTCCGCGCCGGAGTTCAGCAGCACGGTCCGCTTCTCGTGGTCGCCCGGGGTGAGCCGGTTGAGGGCCTCCGCGACCTCGATGTACGACTCGTACGGGTTGACCATGAAGCACGTGTGGGTGAAGGCGTCGAGCTGCTCCTTCGCACGCGACACCACCCGCTCGTTCGAGTTGCCGACGGTCGTCACCGCGATGCCGGATCCCAGGTCGATGATCTGGTTCCCGTCCGCGTCCTTGAGGATGCCGCCGCCGGCCGCCACGACGTACGCGGGCATGCCGGAGGCCACACCGGGTGCGACAGCCTTCTTCCGCCTCGCCTCGATCTCCTGGGACCGGGGTCCCGGGATCGAGGTGACGATCTTCCGTTCCTGCGGCAGCGAGGGGCCGCCCTTCTCAAGCTGTGTCATGGCTTGAACATATCCCCCGCCCGAGGCCCCTGTCACCATGTCCCGTCCGCCCACGGAACCACTCGCTCCCGTTTCCGCAGTGCGGACTGCGCGGGCGGCCGCACCGCGTCAGCGTCGGCGCTGGTCGACCGCGGCGTTCCGCGGGACACGCGGGCCGGCCGGCTCCCTCTTCGTCACGACGATCTGCTCCTGCGCCGCGACGACCAGCTCCTCCGGCTCTGTCGGCCCCGCGTCCTCGGGTGCGGCGGCGTCGACGTCTCCCGCCGGCATGTCCTCGGGTCCCGGTGCGCCCGGCGCGGCTTCCTCAGCCGTGTCCGGGTCCGTGTCCACGGTCGGCACCGACGCCGAGGCCGCAGCGGCCTCCCCGGCGCCCGTCGCCTGCGCCGCACCCGCCGGTTCCTGCCCCTCGGCTCCCCGCACGACGACGTGCAGGGGTGCCTCCGGGTCGACGTTCCGCTTGATGACGGCGAGCGCGACGGGCCCGAGCTCCCAGTGGAGCGCGGACGTCGTCACGTGGCCCACGGAGCGGAGCGCACCGCGGACTTCGGCCCGCACCTCGGCGCCGGCCGGTGGCACGACGTGCCCGGACCCGTCCA
Source organism: Brevibacterium yomogidense (assembly GCF_016107685.1). Taxonomy (GTDB): domain Bacteria; phylum Actinomycetota; class Actinomycetes; order Actinomycetales; family Brevibacteriaceae; genus Brevibacterium; species Brevibacterium yomogidense. The sequence goes on along the minus strand of NZ_JABASY010000007.1, from coordinate 124,968 downwards.
GGTGGAGGAACACGATCCGGCGGGGCGGCTGCCCCAGGTTGTGGACGCGGGCGACGGCCTCCTGCCCGCGGTAGCAGCCCTTCTCCAGGTGGACGGCAGTCCGCAGCAGGTCGAGCTCACCGACGAGCGCGCGGTGGTCGACCTCAGGGGCGGCCGGCCGCCACGCCTCGACGCGCAGCGCATCCCACGCCTCACGACCGGCGACCTCGAGGCCCTCGTGGCGCCAGTCGCGCAGCACCGCGCGGTCGACGACGGCGATCCGGAAGTCGATGGAGGCCCCCGGGTGGTCCGACGCCGCGGGGCCGGCGCCCGCGTCGATGGCTGCGTACGACACGGAACCGGTGCCGACCTGGGGCCACGGGTCGTTCCACACGACGGTCGTCTGCAGGTCGGCAGCCGGCTCCCCGATGAAACCCACCGCCTGGTAGCGGTCCGACACGTCCGTGATCTCCACGCGCATCATGAACCGCATGCGGTCGAGGAAGGCGATCGCCTCGTCGGTGCGCACGTCCGACAGCGCCCACAGCACCTCACCGTCGTCGACGAGCCGCAGCCACCCTTCGATGTGCCCGGTGGGTGACAGGACGAGCGTCTCCGTCGATGCGTGAGGCGGCAGCGTGTCGATCTTCTGGGTCGTGAGCGAGTTGAGCCACGTAAGCCGATCCGGCCCCTCGAAGCGGAACACGCGGGTCGCGGACAGATCCGCGATCGCGTCACCGTCCGCCAGCTGCCTCTGCTCGCGCAGCGGCATGCCGAAGTGGACGACCTCCCCCGCGTGCTCGTCCATTCCGTACACGGCGGAGGATCGCGGGAAGATCAGCGAGTTCATCGGTGTGCTCATGGTGCGGCTCCTTAGGTCCGGGCAGCGGGTGGGGATCCGCGGCCCTCTGTGCGCGTCTCCGCGCTCTCTTCTCGTCCCGGCCGACGCCGTCCGGGCCCTCTCAGCCGAACACGTCGCGCAGGACGTCTTCCAGTCCGGACAGTTCGTCGGTGATGTCGTCGATCAGCTGGTCGAGCAGTGCTCCCCCTGAGTCCAATGCTCCCAGCACCGGTCCGTATTCCGAGGCCCCCTCGCAGGCGTCCCGGACGGAGGTGCGGAAGTCGCCGATCGGCTGGGCGACGGAGTCCATCACCCCGGACAGGTCGATCGCGTCGAGGGTGTCCGCGGAGGTGCAGAGCGCATCGAGTGCGTCGGCCCCCTGCGTGGCGATGTCTCCGACGGAGGAGAACGTGTCGCCCCACCCGGTGGTGGACGGGTTGCGCAGCTGGCCGGTCTCGAAGTCGACGACGGTGGCGACGGAGATGAGGGTGGGTGCGACGTCGTCGACGAGTGTGTCCGCGACGGCGAGCGCGTCGTCTGCGGCTCGGAGGTCGTCACGCAGGCCCGGGACCCATTCGAGCTGGGGCATCGGGAAGGAGTCGAACTCCTCCTGCGCGTCGTCCAGTGCCGCGCGCACCGTGACGAGTTCCGCCTCCGCGGTCGTCGGTTCGTGGAGGAGCGTGTCGAAGAGTGTCTCGGAGCTCTCCGTCGCCGCGTTCAGTGCGGTCGACAGCCGGTCCACCCGGTTCTTCACCGTCATGACGCAGGCGGCTGCGAGCAGCGCGAGGGTGAGGACGATGATGCCGGCGGAGACGAGCAGTCCCACCCAGCGTCGCCGGCGCGGGGTCCGCTCGTGGTTTCGCTGGTAGTCGAGAGTGGTGGACACCCGCGGGTCAGCCCAGGACGGACGGCGTGGTGCGCTGGAGGTCCGCGGAGACGTGCGCGGCGGGGTCCTGGCCGTTCGCGGCCATCTCCCACACCCACATGAGGTGGCCGTCGACCAGCCCGTACATGCGGGTGGAGGCGCGGTAGTCGAGTGCGGTGGGGGTCTTCACACCGCCGTCGGAGGCGAGGTCCACACGGGGTCCGGCGACCCGGCCCGCGTAGTGCTCCATGAGGCCGTGGGGGTAGGACAGCGCCACTTCGATGTCGAAGTCGCCGCGTTCGGTGCGCAGCTCTTCGACCGCCGCGGCGGTCGTGTACGGGTAGGCCGCGGTGGGAGGCAGCAGCCCGGGTCCCGTGTCGTGGTCGCCGCGCGGCCGTGCCAGCTGCCAGAACCCGGTCTCGATGCCCAGCAGGGTGCCGGAGGCCCCGCCGGCCTCTGGGTCCGCGTCGTCCGTCAGCCACGTGCGGCACGTGTAGAGGAGGTAGGGTGCATCGCCTTCGGTCGTGAAGGAGGCGCGCTGGAAGATGTGCTTCTCCTCGACGTCCGTGTAGACGACCGCGCCATGGCCCTCCCACGTGCCGATCAGCCACGCGAGCGGAACGAGTTCCGGCTGCAGATCGACGGGGATCTCAACGGGCATGGGTCAGCGCTTCACCTTGAAGAGGTTCGTGACGACCTTGGCGCCCACTGCCAGGGCGCCCAGGCCGGCGACGGCGACGAGGATCTCGAAGAACAGGACTAGTCCGGTGTATTGCTCCATGCGCGGAAGTCTAGCCCAGGCTCACAGTCCGCTCACATCGAGTCCGCGCTCGCCGGGATCCCGCGTCCCACGCACCGAACCGGCGACCAGGCACCGAGCCGACGACCAGGCATTGGGCGCCAGGCACCGGGCGCCGGGCCCGCCGCGTCACATCGCGACGACGCGGGTGAGGACGTAGACGATGACACCGCCCAGGGCGATGGGGGCCGCACCCAGCGAGGCGTGCACCGCGAAGAGCCGGGCCTTGTCGCGGCGTCTGGCGTCGGACAGTGCCGCTGCCTGGTACTTCGACTGCGCGATGAGCCCCAGGAGCCGGTCGACAGCGGCGGCGAGGACGCCCATGATCGCCCCCAGCGCGCCGGACAGGATGAACACGGGCGACGTCCCGCCCACCACCAGCACGGTGATGAGCCCGCCCACCGCGCCGGCGACGACAGCGATCGGGGAGGTGTAGCGCGCGGGCCACGGCAGGGCGGTCGCGGCCAGCGCGAGGACCACAGCGACGAGGCCCACGAGGATCGTCGTGTGGTCTGTGGTCAGTCGGAACGCGGCGACCCAGGTCGCGGCGGACAGTGTGATGGCGAGTCCGGCGACCTGCGCGGACACGTTCACGGTCGCGTGGGAGGCGCCCACACCCCGGGTGAGATTCTGCACGAACGCCCACAGGAGTCCGACGCCCACCAGGGTCGGCAGCCATTCGAGGAAGGGGGTGGCCTCGGCGAGCATGGTCGCGCCGACTCCGGCCATGCCCAGCAGCGCGAGCATGATCGATGTGGCGCGCGGCTGCGGCGAATCCGTGAGTCTGGGCCACCCGTACGCGAAGACGAGCATGACAAGCAGAGCCCCCGGTGCGAACGCCATCGACGGCTTCAGCAGATACTCGCCCGCCACCGTCGACACGCCGAGCACCAGGGTCAGGCTCAGGGCGATCACCACGCGCATCCATCTCAACACCCCTCCATCCTGCATCACTGCGCGTCCCATGTCTCATCCTCCGGCCGCGCGCCAGGGCGCTTTCGGCCCGCACGGATAAACTCGCCTCGCAGGACAGAGCGCTCGCCGGGCAGGCCGAGTCCGCACCGAAGGAGGCCGGAGGAGCCCGCTGGCGCGTACGACCCACCGGCCCGCGCCCCGCACATCGCCTGACGAGGCGCACGACCCACCGGCGACGCCGCACGACGGCGCCGCCCCTGACACGGAGGACGCAGATGACTGAGACACCCGCACACGCACCCCGCACCGCACCGCTCGGGTCGCTGGAGGACGTGCAGGACGTCCTGACCGCTGCGACAACGGCCGACGGACTGCCCCCGATCTCCGACGGCCTCCTCGAGGCCGCGGCCGCGGGCTCCGCTGTCCTCCTCGGTGTCCTCGCCGGGGACTCGGACACCGCAGCCGGTGCGGTCGACGCCACCCACACCTCGGGCGCGGATCCCGACACGGCCGGTGACCGTCTCGTCGGAGTGGGCGTCGCCGCACTCCAGGGCGACCGCTGGGCCGCCGAAGCCGTGGTCGACCCCGCACACCGCGGCCGAGGCCTCGGCCGGGTGCTCGTCACCGACCTCGACCGGGCGGCCCGGTCGGCCGGGGGCAGCCCGTGGTTCTGGTCGCACGGCGACCACCCCGCCGCCGCCCACCTGGCGTCCTCGGCCGGCCTCACACGGGCCCGCGAACTGCTGCAGCTCACGACGGACGGCATACCCGACCTGCCCGAGGCCGCCGCCCCCGACGGCGTCGTCCTGCGGGACGTGCGCACCGAGGACGCGGAGGAGTGGGCCGCCGTGAACAACGCCGCATTCAGCTGGCACCCCGAGCAGGGCGGCCAGGACCCCGACGACTACCGCAGGCGAACGCAGGAACCGGGGTTCGACGCGAGCACCGTCGTCATCGCGGAGCGGACGGAGGACGCGCGCATCCTCGGCTTCCACGAGACGAAGATGCATGCGGAGCACCCGTCGGGCCTCACGATGGGCGAGGTGCACGTCATCGGCGTCGACCCACAGGTGCACGCCCGCGGGCTGGGACGGGCACTGCTCGTCGAAGGGATGCACCGCATGCTGCGGGCCGGTGCGGAGGCGATCGAGCTGTACGTGGAGAGCGACAACGAGAAGGCCCTGCCCCTCTACAGGCGCGTCGGCTTCTCACGTACGGTTGTGCACGTGAGCTACAGGCCGGAGGACCACCATGACCTATGACGTGCAGACCTTCGGCGACGAGCACGGGCTCCCTGCTCCGGACGGCCGGTTCCTCGACCGCGAACTGTCCTGGCTCGCCTTCAACGAGCGCGTCCTCGACATGGCCGCGGACACCACGATGCCCCTGCTGGAGCGCGTCAACTTCCTGTCGATCTTCCCGAACAACCTCGACGAGTTCTTCATGGTGCGCGTCGCCGGCCTCAAGCGGCGGATCTCGACCGGCCTCGCCGTCCCGTCCGTCACGGGGGCGCAGCCGCGGTCCACGATGCGCTCGCTCACGAAGAACGCCCGCATCCTCGCCCGCCGCCACGCGGACCTCTACCGCAAAGACGTCCGCCCCCGCCTCGAAGCGGAGGGGATCTTCGTCATCGGCCTGGACGAGCTCACAGCGTCGGAGCGGGAGGGGATGGCGGAACTCTTCAACGAACGCGTCTTCCCCGTGCTCACGCCGCTGGCCGTGGACCCCGCGCACCCGTTCCCGTACGTGTCCGGCCTGTCCCTGAACCTGGGTGTCGTCCTGCGGCACCCCCGTTCCGGCGCAGAGCACTTCGCCCGCCTGAAGGTCCCGCCGGTGCTGCCGCGGTTCATCAACGTCGCCGCGTTCGACGGCCCCCGCAGCAGCGCGGGACCGGAGATCCCCGTGAGCCCCGAATCACCGGCCCGGTTCCTCCCCATCGAGGATGTCATCACCGCACACCTGGACTCCCTCTTCGTGGGTATGGAGATCGTGTCCGCCTCCTGCTTCCGGATCACCCGCAACGAGGACCTCGAGGTCGAGGAGGACGACGCGGAGAACCTCCTCAAGGCACTCGAGAAGGAGCTGGAGCGCCGCCGCTTCGGACCGGCCGTCCGCCTGGAGATCACCGACGACATGCACCCGCGGGTGCGTGAGCTGCTCGTCAACGAGCTCGCGATCGACGAATCGGAGATCTACGAGCTGCCGTCACCGCTGGACCTGCGCGGCCTGTCCGTCATCGCGGACATCCCGCGGGAGGACCTCCACTTCCCCAAGGCCGTCCCGATCGTCAGCCGCGACCTGGCGGAGGCCGAATCCTCCGAGCAGCCCGACGTGTTCGAAGCGCTGCGGGAGCGGGAGATCCTCCTCCAGCACCCGTACGAATCGTTCTCCACGAGCGTGCAGGCGTTCATCGAGCAGGCGGCGCAGGACCCGCACGTCGTCGCGATCAAGCAGTCGCTCTACCGCACCAGCGGCGACTCCCCCATCGTCGACGCGCTCATCGAGGCGGCGCAGTCCGGCAAGCAGGTGCTGGCGGTCGTGGAGATCAAGGCGCGCTTCGACGAGGCGAACAACATCACGTGGGCCCGCAAGCTCGAACGTGCCGGCGTCCACGTCGTCTACGGGATCGTGGGCCTCAAGACGCACGCGAAGCTGTGCATGGTGGTCCGCCGCGAGCAGAGCGGCCTGCGCCGCTACTGCCACGTGGGCACCGGCAACTACCACCCCAAGACCGCGCGCGGGTACGAGGACATGGGTCTGCTCACCGCGGACCCGCAGGTGGGCGAGGACATCGCGAAGCTGTTCAACCAGCTGTCCGGCCTGGCCCCCGGCACCACGTACTCCCGGCTCCTCGTCGCCCCCTCGCGGGTGCGCGAAGGGCTGCTCGAGCACATCGCGGACGCGACCAGGCGTGCGGAGGCGGGGGAACGCACCCGCATCCGCATCAAGGTCAACTCGATCGTCGACGAGCGGACCATCGACCACCTCTACCTGGCGTCGCGGGCCGGTGTGAGCGTCCAGCTGTTCGTCCGCGGCATCTGCGCGATCCGCCCCGGCATCCCCGGGCTCAGCGAGAACATCGAGGTCCGCTCCATCCTGGGCCGCTACCTCGAGCACTCCCGCGTGTTCGTGTTCGAGCACGGTCCGGAGCTGGAGGAGGCAGAGGCGTACATCGGCTCCGCGGACCTCATGCACCGCAACCTCGACCGCCGGGTCGAGGCACTGGTGCGGCTGGAGGATCCGCGGCACATCGACGAGGCGCGCCATCTGTTCGATCTGGCGTTCGCGGACGACACCGCCCGCTTCGACCTGGACGGCGACGGTCTGTGGACGCGCGCCTCCGTCGACGCCGCCGGCGAGCCGCTCAACGACTACCAGCACTCGCTCCACCGGGTGCACCGCCGCCGCTGGTCGAGGCAGCGCGGATGAGTCCGTCCCCGGTGAGCAACGCCGGCGAATCGGCGCGCCTGCGTGCGGACGTGCTCGCCGGCGGCTGCATCCTGTGGCGGGAGCGGTCACACGGGCTCGAGGTCCTGCTCGTCCACCGGCCCCGCTACCGCGACTGGTCCTGGCCCAAGGGCAAGGTCGACAAGGGCGAGACCCTGCCCGAGGCCGCAGTCCGGGAGGTCTGGGAGGAGACGGGGTACGCCGTCACCCTGGGGCTGCCCCTGCCCAGCGCCCGCTACACGGTGGGCAAGAACCAGCGCAAGCACGTGTCGTACTGGGCGGCGGAGGTCACCGCGAAGCCCACGGGGAAGATCCAGAACCCCAAGGAGATCGACCGGGTCCGGTGGATGACCGTCGACGAGGCGCGGAACCGGCTCACCCGGTTCGCGGACCGCGAGCAGCTCGACAAGGTCGTCCAGGCGCACGCGAGCGGCAGCCTGCGTGCGTGGCCGTTCATCATCGTCCGCCACGGGAAGGCGTTCCCGCGCTCCAAGTGGCATGAGACGGAGCACGAACGTCCCCTGCTGGCGATCGGCACCCGCCAGTCGTTGGCGCTCACGGGGCTGCTGTCTGCCTGGAAGCTGCGCAGGCTGGTGTCCAGCCCCTGGAAGCGCTGCGTCGCGACACTCGCGCCCCTGTCCGCCGCGACGGGGAGGGGGATCCGCAAGCGGGGCTCGCTGAGCGAGAAGTCGAACGCGAAGGACCCGCAGAAGACGCGGGCGGTGCTCGAGAAGATCCTGGCGAAGGGTACGCCCACGGCGCTGTGCACGCACAGGCCGGTCCTGCCGACCGTCCTCGACGTGCTCGCCGACCACGCGCCGGAGGGCCTCGCCCGGTCCCTGCCGCCGCGGGACCCCTACATGAATCCCGGCGAGATCCTCGTCGCCTACGTCCGCCCCGGTGCTGTCCCCCGGATCGTCGACGTCGAGCGCTACCGGCCCATCGACACGTGAGCTGACTGCGGGAGCACCCGCGTGTGACGAGGATCCCACGCACCGGGAGGCTCATTCACCTGCTGTTCACATTCGGCCCCCTTTCGCGACATTCTGCACTCGTACCGTGGGCACTGCACTCGGGGACATCCCCTGGCACTCGGGGGGCACCCCACGGATATCCCACACATGGATCGAAAGGCACCCACGTGAAGCTCAAGCGTTTCGGCACCGCTGCAGCAGTCCTCGCGGCTGGCACACTCACACTGTCTGCCTGCAGCGGCGGTGACACCGGCGGAGACGGCGAAGCGGTCGATTCCGGTTCCGTCTCCGGCACCCTGATCGGTGGCGGAGCTTCCTCGCAGGAGTCGGCGATGACCGCCTGGACCCAGGGCGTCACGGAGGTCTCCCCCGACCTCACCGTGAACTACGACCCGGTGGGCTCCGGCGCGGGCCGCGAGGGCTTCCTCGCCGGTCAGTACTCGTTCGCCGGTTCGGATGCCGCGATGGACGAGGAGGAGCAGGAGCAGGCGGCAGCGGTCTGCGGACCGGACGGCGTCTTCCACGTCCCGTCGTACATCTCCCCCGTCGCCGTCGCCTTCAACCTCGAGGGCGTCGACACCGTCAACATGGATGCGGAGACCATCGCGAAGGTCTTCGCCGGTGAGATCACCACGTGGAACGACGACGCGATCGCGGAGCAGAACGAGGGCACGGAGCTGCCGGACACACCGATCACGGTCGTCCACCGCTCCGACGACTCCGGCACCACGGAGAACTTCACCGCCTACCTCGCGGAGGCCGCGGCTGACGCGTGGGAGTTCGGCGAGGTCGAGACCTGGCCGTCGGAGATCGCCGCCGAGTCGGCGCAGCAGACCTCCGGGGTCGTGTCCCTGGCCGGCAGCACCGACGGTGCGATCACCTACGCGGACGCGTCGCAGGTGGGCGAGCTCGGCACCGTCGCGGTGGGAGTGGGCGACGACTACGTCGAGTACTCCGCCGAGGCCGCCTCGAAGGCGGTCAACGCGTCCGAGGCGAACGAGGACGGCTCCGTCGAACTCGACCGTGCGACGGAGGAGGCCGGCGTCTACCCGATCGTCCTCGTGTCCTACCACATCTTCTGCCAGCAGTACCAGGATCAGGAGACCGCTGACCTCGCGAAGGCCTTCGCCGAATACGTCGTGTCGGAGGAGGGCCAGCAGGCCGGTGCGGACTCCGCCGGCTCCGCCCCGATCTCCGATGACACACGCGAGTCCGCGCTCGAGCGCATCGGCAACATCACGGTTCAGGGCTGACATAGCCTCCGGACGAGCACCGGCAGAGCCGCTGGTTCACTTCTCAAGTGAACCGGCGGCGCTGTCGCGCTCACGGCCCACCGACAATGCTTCACAGTTCCACCATGCGTCCGGGGTCTCGCCCCGGACTGACGAACTCCGAGGGGAGTCACCGTGACTGAGCAGGTCACCGACGCGAGGGACACGACGGCCTCGCCCACCACGAAGCCCTGGGGCGGCAGGACGTCCTCAGGCTCGGCATCCGGCGACAAGGTCTTCGCGGGACTGGCGTACGGCGCCGGAGGCCTCATCCTCCTGGTGCTCGCGTTCGTCGCGGTCTTCCTCATCACCGAATCGCTGCCCGCGCTGGCACCGACGGTGTTCTCCCAGCAGGATTCGATCGCGAGCGCTGACAGCTTCTGGGTCTACGTCATGCCGCTCATCGGCGGCACACTCATGGCCTCCGCGATCGCGATCGTCCTCGCGACACCCGTCGCGATCGGGATCGCCCTCTACATCTCGCACTACGCGCCGCGGCGCCTCGCGACCCCCGTCGGGTACGTCATCGACCTGCTGGCGGCGATCCCCTCCGTCGTCTACGGCGCGTGGGGCATGATCACCCTGTCCACCGCGATGGTGCCGATCTACGGGTGGCTGCACGACCACCTCGGCTTCCTCCCCTTCTTCGCGGGCGACCCGTCCACGACGGGACGCACCCTCCTCACCTCCGGCGTCGTCCTCGCCGTCATGATCCTGCCGATCATCACCTCACTGTGCCGCGAGATCTTCCTCCAGACACCCAAGCTGCACGAGGAGGCCGCCCTGGCCCTGGGCGCGACGCAGTGGGAGATGGTGAAGATGACCGTCTTCCCGTTCGCCCGCGCCGGTATCATCTCCTCCGTCATGCTGGGGCTGGGCCGCGCTCTCGGCGAGACCATGGCCGTCACCCTCGTCCTGTCCGGCGGGGTGTTCGGCCTCAGCCTCATCTCCTCCGGCAACCAGACGATCCCGTCGGAGATCGCCCTCAACTTCCCCGAGGCGTTCGGCATGCGCCAGTCCGAACTCATCGCGGCCGGACTCATGCTCTTCATCATCACTCTCGTGGTGAACATGATCGCCCGCTGGATCGTCAGCCGCCACAAGGAATTCTCGGGAGCCAACTGATGTCGACTGCACTGAAGAAGCCGGACGAGGGGCACACACCCTCCGCACCGCCGTCGTCGAAGCCGAACGGCAGGTCCACGAAGCCCAAGAACTCGCTCACCGCCGGGCAGAAGCCCGGGTGGACCTGGATGGTCGTCGCCGCGGCATCGCTCGCGGTCGGTGCGGGACTCATCGCGCTGATTGCCTCGGAGGGCTTCTCCTTCGCCGGCTGGCTCATCCTCTCCGCGATCGTGTACGTCATCGGCATGTACGTGACGACGCGTGTCATCGAGAACAAGCGGCGGGCGACGGACGGTCTGTGGCGCAACCTCGTGTGGGCCGCCTTCATCGTCGCGCTCATCCCCCTGGTGTCGCTCCTCTGGACGGTGTTCGCGCAGGGACTGCCCACCCTCCTGTCGAACCCCGGCCTGCTCACCGAGGACATGAGCACCACGAACGGTGCGACGGACGCGGCCACGCAGGACGAGGGCGCGCCCCTGTCCGGCGGGTTCGTCCACGGGCTCATCGGGACCCTCATGATCACGGTGGTCGCGACGGTCATCTCCGTGCCGATCGGCCTCATGGCGTCGATCTACCTCGTCGAGTACAGCCGGGGCGGCTGGTTCGCGCGGACCATCACGTTCTTCGTCGACGTCATGACCGGCATCCCGTCGATCGTCGCGGGCCTCTTCGCGTTCGCCGCGGTGCAGCTGTTCATCACGACGTTCCTGGGCGAGAGCCCCGTCTACCTCCAGATGGTGAAGATGGGCCTGAGCGCCGCCATCGCGCTGTCAGTCCTCATGATCCCGGTCGTCGTCCGGTCGACGGAGGAGATGCTGAGGGTCGTCCCCAACGAGCTGCGTGAGGCGTCGTACGCGCTGGGCGTGCGCAAGTGGAAGACGATCATGAAGGTCGTCCTCCCCACGTCGATCTCCGGCATCGCCTCCGGTGTGACGCTCGCGATCGCACGTGTCACCGGCGAGACAGCCCCCATCCTCGTGACCGCGGGCTTCCTCGCCACGACCAACTGGAACCCGTTCAGCGGCTGGATGACAGCGCTGCCCGTCTACATCTACCGCCAACTCGTCAACCCGACCGCCCCCGCGGCCCCCGTGCCATCGGAGATGCGCGCATGGGCCGCAGCGCTCGTGCTCATCATCATCGTGATGCTGCTCAACCTGGTGGCACGCATCGTCGCCCAGGCGTTCGCACCCAAGAAGACAGGGCGCTGACTCAAGAGGACAGGGCGCTGATCGCAGCCGGGGCGACCACGCACCGACAGGCACAGCCGACACGAGCAGGCATCGAAGCAAAGGAATCTGAAGACTCATGGCAAAGCGCATCGACGCAGTCGACCTCAACGTCTACTACGGCAGCTTCCTGGCCGTCGAAGACGTGAACATCCGTATCGAGCCCCGGGCCGTCACGGCTTTCATCGGACCGTCGGGCTGCGGCAAGACCACGTTCCTCCGCACCATCAACCGCATGCACGAAGTGCTCCCCGGCGCCTATGCCGAAGGCAAGATGCTGCTGGACGGCGAGAACATCTACGACCCGCACGTCGACCCGGTGTCCATCCGGGCGGAGGTGGGCATGGTCTTCCAGCGGCCCAACCCCTTCCCGACGATGTCGATCCGCGAGAACGTGCTCGCCGGCTACAAGCTCAACGGCACGCGCATGTCGAAGTCCGACGCAGACGCCATCGTGGAGAAGTCTCTGCGGGGCGCCAACCTGTGGAACGAGGTGAAGGACCGCCTCGACAAGCCGGGCTCCGGGCTGTCGGGCGGCCAGCAGCAGCGTCTCTGCATCGCCCGCACGGTCGCGGTCGAACCGTCCGTCATCCTCATGGACGAGCCCTGCTCCGCGCTCGACCCGATCTCCACCTTGGCCGTCGAGGACCTCATCAACGAGCTCAAGAAGGACTACACGGTCGTCATCGTCACCCACAACATGCAGCAGGCTGCGCGCGTGGCGGACAAGACCGCGTTCTTCAACATCCAGGGGACCGGGAAGCCGGGCATACTCATCGAGTACGCGGACACGAAGACGATCTTCCAGAACCCGGAGAACGAGCAGACGATCAACTACATCTCCGGCCGCTTCGGCTGATCCGCTCCGGTGGTCCTCCCAGGCTGTTCCGGCTGCCTCAGCTGCCTCAGCTGTCCCGGCTGTTCCGGCTGTTCCGGCTGTTCCGGCTGCTTCAGCTGCTTCGGCTGATCAACGCTGGCCGATCCGCGTCGCATCAAGCCGTCCCGACCGGGCCACCTGGGCGAGTCCCTGACCGTGCTTTCGAGTGAGTGCGATTCGGCCCCAGAGCGCACGTTCTGGGGCCGAATCGCACTCACTCGATGCCGCAGCAGATCCGACCCGCCACCGCCACACCACGGCCAAAACAGTTCTGCGGGTCAGCGTCCCGTCACACCCCTGCGAGGACGAGCAGACCCGCGAACCCTGCTCCCAGGACCGCGGGCACCGGCATCGCCAGCAGGGCGGCACCCGCGACCGGGTAGAGGAACCGCATGCGGATGATGCCGCGGCGTCCGGAGAACTGGGTGCCCACGTTGGCCGCGGTCACGGAGTAGACGATGGAGACGGGGACGGCGACGGCGAAGGCCGACACGAGAGTGGCCGTGGCCGCGACGCCGTTCGCGATGACGGATTTGAGCGGGTCGAGCTTCACGAGGCGCACGGCGACGGTGCGCGCCACCCGCCAGCCGGAGGACACGGTGCCGACCGCCAGCGCCGTGGCGATGAGGAGTCGCACCGGCCATCCGACGGGAGATTCCTGCCCGTCCACGAAGTCGATGCCCTGGTACGCGAGGATGGCCATGACGAGCACCGCGGCAGACTTCTGCGCGTCCTGCACCCCGTGGCCCAGTGAGAGCAGACCGGTGGCGACCCCGTCCGCCGCGCGCGCGGTCCGGAACAGCGGCTTCGGTGCCGAATTCTCGGCCAGCCGTGTGACGACGAAGGTGACGAGCGCGGACAGCCCGAGCACGACGAGGGGTGCGGCGAGCAGCGGCAGGATGAGCCGCAGCAGCATCCCCTCGAAGTCCGCCACCGCTCCGAACACCAGCCCCGCTCCCAGCAGACCTCCCACCAGGCTGTACGTCGACGACACGGGGATCGCCAGCATGTAGGTGGCGATGCCCCACACTGTCGCGGCGGTCATCCCCGCGACGATGACGGCGAGGATGCCGTGGGGGTCGTGCGGGAGTGTCACGGTGTTCTCCGCGACGACCAGCGCAACTCCCTGTCCCAGGAGCGCGCCGATGAAGTTGAAGGTGCCGGCCAGCAAGAGCGCGATGCGCGGCTGGAGTGCGCGGTTCTTCACGGCGTTGCCGACGGTCACTCCGGCGTCGTGGAAGCCGTTGACGAACGCGAACGCCGTGATGACGACGACTGCGGCGAGGAAGAGGAGGTCCACGTCCCTTGCTCAGGACTCTCGGACGGCGATCTCCGCCACGACGGTGCCGATGCTCGCGAAGGACCGGGCCGTTTCGTAGAACATCTGGCCCAGGAGCGTTGCGGCCGCAAGGTACGCAAGGCCCCTCTTCGCTGCGGGGACGGCGTCGGACACCTGCAGGTGGAGTGCCTCCGCGCGGTGGAAGAGCCGGGACATCGATTCGACGTACTGCCACTGGTCCGGTTTCCCCGGCAGGCGCTTGAGCATGCTGTGCGTCTGGTCCGTCGCGTTGGACAGGAGGGCGAGGAATTCGAGGACGCCCACGGGGAATTCGTCGAACGCGGACGACGACAGCGCGAAGCCTACAGATTCCAGGCGGTGGGTGGTCTCGCAGAGAGTGCTCGTGAGTCGGTAGAGCGCATCCCGGTCGACGGGGGTCGCGTAGTTCTCGCGCAGTGCGCGCAGCACGGCTGATTCCGCAGCGTCAGCGTCGTCGGAGACGGCCGCGAGACGACCGGCGGCTTCACGGCGCTCGTCCATGGGGATGCCGGACAGTTCCGCGAGGATGAGCGTTCCCTGCCGGAGGCTGGCGGAGAGGTCTGTGAGGTGCTTGAAGTACTCGGCTTCGTTCGACAGCCGGCGCAGGCGCACGAGTCATCACCCTCACTGGTCTGGATGTGGGTGGGTGCCGGGCTGAGAGCGCCTCTCGGCGTTAGGCCGCTCGAAGCGGCGTGTGTTGGAGCCCGGGGCTTCAGCAGCCCGACACCCGATGTGACCCGAAGGCCACGACCCCAGTCTAACGGCTACCGGCCGTCAGCATCACCCCAGCGTGTCAGCTCTGTGCGAACGGGCGGAGGACACGAGGTCGGATGCCAGCTGTTCGAAGGCGCGGGATTCGTCGCGGCGGCCCAGTTCCCAGCGGCCGGCGGCGGCGACCTCGGCGAATGCGGCGGCCCGCAGCAGCGCCATCGTGAAGTCGCCGCGGAAGGCACCTGCGAGGATCTCGTCCGCGGCGCGCATCACCTCGTCGGGGCCGGGAGGGTCTTCGATACCGGCGACGAGCTCCGCGAGGTAGGCGTCGACGCGGATGCGTCCGCCCAGCCCTTCCGCGCGGGACACGTTGCGGCCGGTCGTGTACTCCTCGGCGGACCTGCGCGGGTTCCGGCTGATCCATTCGCGCAGGGCGTAGAGCCGCCACAGCACGCCCGGCAGGGAGACGGCGGGTGCGGTGGACCAGATCTCTGCGATCGCTTCGAGGCCGATCTCGTCGGCGAGGTGGACGAAGCGGGCCGTCGCCTCGTCGTCACGAGCAGACCGGACGGCATCCGTGCCCGAGGCGGCAGCCGCGTCCGAGGTCGCAGCACCTCCCGAGGCCGCGGCACCGTCGGAAGTCCCCGCACCTCCCGATGCTCTCGCACCACCCGACGCCGCGCCATCGTCCGCGGACGGGGTCCCATCGGTGTTCCCGTAGACCAGGAGGGAGGCAGCCGCGTGGGCGAGTTCGGCCAGCTGGGCGGGGTCCGGGTGGGTGTCGTAGGCGTCCAGGTCCGGTTTCGGCAGGGGTTTGTGGTGTCGGCGCATCATGCCTCAGGCTACTCCCCCGCCCTGAACGGCGGGCTCACGTGCCCCGACACGGCGAACTCACAGGAATGTGCGGGCGCTCAGGTTGTGTTTGTACTGTCGTGAGTGCGTCCCTCGCGCAGTGATCCTGCGCCGAGCAGCGGACGCTTCGAAGGCCCCGAGGAGGACCTATGACCCCGCACACCGCAGCATCGAAGGGACTGGGAACGGCGACGAAGTTCGCGTTCGACAAGAACGGGGAGCTGCGCCCGCAGGCCCAGACTCTGCTGGGCAGGGCGCTGTCCGTCCAGCGTCCCGTCGTTCTCGCCTACATCCGCAGTGTGCGCAGACGGCATCCGCTCGCCTCCCCGGAGGAGATCGCGGTCATCCTCCGCAAGCACTACGTGAACGTCGCGACCGGCGGTGGTGCGGCCGTCGGTGCGACGGCGGTCGTCCCCGGCCTGGGCACGGGTGCCGCTCTGGGCCTCGCGGCGGTGGAGACGGGAGGGTTCCTCGAGCTGTCGGCCCTGTACTCGCAGTCGATGGCGGAGCTCCACGGCATGCAGGTGAGTGAACCGAAGCGTGCGAATGCGCTGGTGATGGGTCTCATGCTGGGCGGGGCGGGCAAGGACCTCGTGCGTCAGTTCTCGCAGCAGATCGACGGGGGGCCACCCGTCCACTCGAACTTCGGCGCCCTCGTGACGAAGCAGATCCCCACGGTCTTCATGGACACGATCGTGAGGAAGCTGCGGAAGAAGCTCATCCGGACCTACGCGGCACGGACCGGCGGGTCGATCCTGGGGCGCGCGCTGCCGTTCGGCGTGGGTGCGGTCGTGGGCGGGACCGCCAACCGCGTCATGGCGAACACGGTCGTGAAGAACGCGCGGAACGCGTTCGGTGACATGCCCGCCCATTTCGCTCCGGAGCTCGACCCCGCCTCCAGTTCCGCGCTCAAGGACGCGGACATCACCGCAGGTCTGCGCCACTTGCTGAGCATGCGGGCCCGCCGCCGCGGGAAGAGCATCGAAGGCGAGACCGTCGACCAGCTGGGCCTTCCCGACACGGACGAGACCGACTCCGGGCCCGAGGCGCCCCGCACCTGGCGGCCCGACACCCGCCTCTGAGTCGGAAGACTCAGGACGCGGTGGCGGCTTCTTCAGTCACGAGCTCGAATGCGTCCTGCAGCCGGTCGTCGTCGACGTCGTTGCGGATGACGCGGCCGAAGTGCTCCTCCTCGATCGCCTCCGCGACCCGCGGGTCGTCGTAGGAGTCGCGGAGCACGCCCCATGCGGGTTCGTCCGCGCGGTCGGAGGTGGTGGCGATGACGTTGACGTACTGGAGCGTCTCGTCGCCCTGGGGGTCGTCGGCGACGAGGGCGTCCTCGATCGCGATCTCCTGGCTGGGGTCGAAGTAGTTCGACCCGACGACCACTGCGTCCAGTGACGGGTCGTCGTACTGCTGCGGGATGGTCGTCGCCTGCAGCTCCGTGAACGTGAAGTCCTTGGGGTTGTCCTCGATGTCGTCGAGGGACGCGAGGCCACCGGCGCCGGCGCGCAGGGTGATGAGTCCGGCGCTGTCGAGGATGCCCAGAGCACGCGCGGAGTTCGCCGCGTCGTCGGGGATCGCGATGTTCGCGCCGTCCGGCAGGTCGTCGATCGAGTCGATCATCGGGGAGAAGATGCCCCAGCGGACGACGACGGTGGAGAACAGCGGGACGATGTCGTCGTCGTTCTGCTCGTTGTAGGTCGCGAGGAACCGGATGTGCTGGAACGCGTTGCCGTCGAGCGCGCCGTTGGAGACCTCCGAGTTGGGCAGCACCCAGTCGTCCAGGTTCACCCATTCGACGTCGAGCCCCTTCTCCTGCGCGACGTCCGCCACCGTGTCGAGGTAGGCGTTGTCCTCCGAGGTCGCGAGCCGCAGCGACAGCTGCTCGTCCGTCGCCCCTGCGTCGTCGCCGTTGCCGGTCAGCGCGATCGTGCCGCCGGTGATGAGCGCGATCGCCGCGATGCCCGCACCCACCCCGATGGCGATGTTGCGCTTCCGCTTGCGTCCCGCGAGCTCCTCGCGGATCCCAGAGGGCGCCGCGCCGCCCGTCGTCTTCTCCACCATCGTCCTGCTCCCTGCCTGTCACTCGTGCTGTCGAACGTGACAACAGTGGTGCAGGACGTCAGGCGGAAGCGCGCGCCGCGTCACGCGGGGAAACAGACCGACACACGGCGCCACAGACTGCCGTGGTCCGCCAGCGGGTCACAGCAGCTGGCGCAGGTTCGCCTTCGCGAGGTCGATGAGCTCGTCACCGCGCCCCGACAGCACAGTGCGGACCGCGAACAGTGCGAACCCTGCTGCCTGCTCCGCCTTGATGGAGGGAGGCATCGACAGTTCCTGCCGCTCGACGACGACGTCCAGCAGAGCGGGGCCGTCATGGGCGAGGAACTCCTGCACGGTCGCTTCGAGGTCCTTGGGCTTCTCCACCCGGAACCCCTTGATGCCCAGCGCCTCTGCGACAGCCGCGAAGTCCGGGTTGTTGAGGTCCGTCGCGTGGGTGACGAAGCCCGCCGCCTTCATCTCGAGCTCCACGAAGTTGAGGGAGTCGTTGTTGTAGACGACAGTCTTGATCGGCAGGTCGTGCTGGGTGACGGTGAGCAGCTCTCCCAGCAGCATCGTCAGTCCCCCGTCACCTGCCATCGCCACGATCTGACGGTCCGGGTAAGCGGCCTGCGCCCCGATCGCCTGGGACAGCGCGTTCGCCATCGACCCGTGGGTGAAAGAGCCGATCAGCCGGCGCGTCCCATTCATCGTGAGGTGGCGGGCTGCCCACATGACGGGAGAGCCCACGTCCGGGATGAACACCGCATCGTCGGATGCCCCTTCGTCGAGCAGTCGGGTGAGGTACTGCGGGTGGATGCGTCGACGGGCAGGGGTCGCGAGCTCGTCGAGCTCCTTCCGCGTCTTCCGGTAGTGCTTCACCATCCGGTCGAGGTGCTTCGAGTCCTTCTTCTGGCTGAGCATCGGCAGCAGTGCCTCGACGGTCGTGCGCACATCGCCCACGAGCGGGTGCTCCACACTGATGCGGCGCCCGATCTGGCCACCGCGCACGTCCACCTGGATGACGGTGGCATCCTGCGGCAGGAACTGGGGGTACGGGAAGTCCGTTCCCAGCAGCACGAGCGTCTCCGCCTGCATCATCGCGTGGTAGCCGGATGCGAAGCCCAGCAGCCCTGTCATGCCGACGTCATAGGGGTTGTCGTGCTCGATGAACTCCTTGCCCCGCAAGGCATGGACAATCGGCGCCCGGAGCCGTTCGGCGAGTTCGACGACCTCCGCGTGGGCGCCTTCGACCCCGGCACCGGCCAGGATCGTCACCCTCGTGCAGTCGTTGAGCGCCTGCGCGGCCCCTGCCAGCGCCGGCCCGGCTGGGAGGACGGTGGACTCCGTGGGGAGGACGGCCTCGGCGGCGGTGTCGACCTGGGCGAGCAGGACGTCACCGGGGACGACGAGGACGGCGGGACCGCCCTGCCCCAGCGCTTCGCGGATCGCGATCCGGAGCAGGCGCGGCAGCTGCTTCGCCGCACTCACGTGCTCGACGTAGACACTGGCCTCGCGGAAGAGCTCCTGCGGATGGGTCTCCTGGAAATATCCGGTGCCGATCTCCTCGCTGGGAATCTGCGCGGCGATCGCGAGGACGGGCACGCGGGACCGCTTCGCGTCGTACAGGCCGTTGATGAGGTGCGTGTTGCCCGGTCCGCAGGAACCGGCGCAGGCGGCGAGCGAACCGGTGAGTCCAGCCTCGGCGGAGGCGGCGAATGCGGCGGCCTCCTCGTGGCGGGTGCTGACCCAGTCGATCCCGTCCGTCGCGCGCAGGGCATCGGTGAAGCCATTGAGGGAATCGCCCGCGATCCCGTAGACGCGGCTCACCCCGCTCGCTGCCAGTGTGTCGACGAGGTGTTGTGCGGCGGTGGGCATGGCGCTCTCCTGACGGATCGACTGCATGTGTCCGCTCCCGAGCCTAGCCGTGTTGTGTCCGCCGCGGCAGGGGACGTTGGTGAGCGGTGGGGTGTGGGCTGAGGGCCGTGTGGGTGGAGCGTCGGCGCCGGGTGTGAATCCGCTTCGGAACGGCCCGCTCCCCTTCCGTCGCACCGGCCACTGGACCAGGCTGAGGGCATGACTGGAGCAACGAGACCACGGGACCCAGAGGACATCGAGAACGCCGGGATCGGCCCGCACGAGGAAGGCGGGGCCCCTCAGGACCCGGGCAGCACGGGGACACCCACGGTGTTCGCCACCCTGCAGGCTGAGGATGCCCACGCGCTCATCACGTACCTGACGGAGACGTTCGGCTTCCGCCTCACCGCCCGCTACGACGACGGCGACACCGTCGCGCACGCAGAGCTGCTGTGGCCGGAAGGTGCCGGAGGCGTGATGCTCGGGTCGTACCGCGAAGGGCGCGACTGGACACGGAAGCCGGGCACCGCCGGGACCTACGTGGTGGTGCAGGACGTCGACGCACTGCACGACCGCGCGCAGAAGGCCGGCGCCGAGGTCGTCATCCCGCTTTCCGACACCGCCTACGGCAGCCGCGAGTTCGGTGTGAAGGACCCGGAGGGGAACCTCTGGTCGTTCGGCACGTACCCGGGCGTGCCGATGCCGTGAGGGCTGGTCGTCACGGCGTCACGATTGCTGACGGCCGACAGCCGGCGTGGGCCCCGATCGGTGGCCCTCCTCGAGTGAGTGCGATTCGTCCCCGCAGGGCTCGCCCGAGGACGAATCGCACTCATTCGAGGGGACGCCCCGTGAGGACGTCAAGGGGAGCTCCCTGAGAACGTCGTGAAGAGTGGAGCACCACGGGGTCCAGTGGGCCTCTCGAGTTCGATACACTTCTGCGTGGGCCTATAGCTCAGTCGGTAGAGCAACGGACTTTTAATCCGTGGGTCGTGGGTTCGATCCCCACTGGGCCCACCGTTTGCCCTGGTCAGGAACCTACTTGGCCAGGGCATCACACATTCAGGCCCCCACATGGGCCACATTCAGTCGTCCGCATGGGACATTCAGAGGACACGAGAACCCCTGAAGACACCCGGACAGGAACGGCATGGCCACAGCGCTTGTCATCGGAGCAACCGGATACGCCGGCCGACATCTTGTCGCCGAATTGCACGACCGCGGCCACAGCGTGCGCGCCCTCGTGCGTGATCGAGCACGCGCAGAACGCGCTGGACCCTGGGGAGCGCCCGGGCTCGCGGGACTCGTGGATGAGTGGGCCGTCGGAGACGTCACCCACCCCCGCTTCACGCGCGATGTCGCGGCGGGAGTCGAAGTCGTCGTCTCCGCCCTGGGCGTGACCCGCCAGAAAGCGGACCCGTGGGCGGTCGACAACCTCGCGAACTTGGCGGTCCTGCACTCCGCCCGGACCCACGGTGCCCGTTCGTTCACGTATCTCAACGTATTCGGGGGAGACAGGTGCCCTGCACAGCTCACGCGGGCGAAGACTGCGTTCGCGCAGACGCTCGCCGCCTCGGACATCACTGCTCAGATCATCAACCCGACCGGCTACTTCTCCGACTTGATGGAACTTGTGACGATGGCGAGGCGTGGGATCGTCCCCCTCTTCCGCCCCGGCGTCCGCATCAATCCCATCCACGGCGCCGATCTCGCCACGTTCACCGTCGACCGGATGAAGCATGACGGCACCGGCACGTGGGACGTGGGTGGACCGCAGATCCTCCGCTGGGACGAACTGGCCCGCACCGCGTTCGAAGCCGTGGGCAGACGGCCCCGCACGGTCCGCATCCCTCCGGCGGCGCTCCCTCCCGTGCAACGGCTGACCTCTCTGATCAGCCCTCGCCTGGCCGATCTGGTTCTCTTCGCCACGTGGGGCATGACGCACGACGGAGTCGCACCGCGCACGGGACTCCGGCGGCTCGCGGACTTCTACGCGGAGAACGCCTCGCGCTGACACCGCACAACGGGTTGACGGTCAGGGCTGCGACGCCACTGCGCTCTCTGATTCCTCAGTGTCGACGGCAGGTTCCAAGCGGACTCTCTGGGTGTTCGGAATCAGCAGGGTTGCGATGACTCCGAGCACGAGGAACCCGGCTGCGAGGTAGGACCCCAGCGCGAGGCTGTGCGTCATGGCCTCACGTGCAGCATCCGCGACGAATGCCGTATCCGGGTGAGCAGCCAGTGGATGGATGGCCGCGCCCGCACTGTCGGTGACGGCATCACCGAACTCGGCCGCTTGATCCGCCGACAGGCCTCCATCGACCAGCAGAGTCCGGATGTTCGAGCTGAGCGAGGAGAAGAACACCGTCGTGAGTGCCGCGATGCCGAGCGCAGAGCCCAGCTGACGGAACGTGCTCTGAATGCCTGAGCTCTGACCGTCTTCGTCCTCCGGCACATCTGCGAGGACCACATTTGTGACCTGCGACGTGGCGAAGCCGACGCCGATCCCGTAGAAGAACAGCACGAGGGAGATGAGGAGCCATCCGGCATCGGTGAACGTCGCAACCGCACCGAGACCCACCAGGCCCACGACCTCGAGCACGAGGCCGATGCGCACCAGACCGAGCGGTGAGACCTTCGCCATCAGCGGGAAGCTGATGCCACTCGCCACGAAACTGCCGATGGCGATCGGCACCAGAGCGGCACCCGCCTGGAGCGAGGTGTAATCCATCGTGAAGACCAGCCAGAGCGGGATCACAGCGATGATGCCGTATTCGCCCAGTCCGATGATCGCGGTGGCGATATTGCCGTTGCGGAACGACGCGATCGAGAAAAGCTTCGTGTCCATGAAGGGCTCGCGCATGCTGCCCGGACGGCTGGCAACCACTTGACGTGCGACGAAGACCACCATCAGGACGACGGAGAGCACGAGTGCGACAAATGCCGGGGACAGGCCGGAGTCCCACGTGAAGCCGGGCAGTTCGAATGCCTGCTCACTCATGACCCACCCGATCGTGCGTCCTTCGATCAGCCCGAACGCAAGGAGCCCGAGCCCGACGATGGAAAGACCTGCACTGACAAGATCGATGCTCCCCTTCTTCCGTGGAGTGGGAACGAGGTAGAGAGCCGCCAGGACGAGGATGACGATCGTCAGCGGGATGTTGATGCCGAACGCCCACCGCCACGACCAGTTCTCCGACAGCCATCCGCCGATGACCGGTCCGAGCGCGGTCGCCCCTCCGATCGTGGATCCCCAGATCGCGAACGCCTGACCTCGCGCCTTGCCCGTGAACATGCGGTTCAGGAGGGCGAGCGACGTCGGCAGGATCAATGCCGCCGCCACCCCCTGGAGGAAACGGGCGAGGATCAGGATCTCCCCGTTGGGCGCCAGTCCCGCCAGGAGGCTGGTGGCGCCGAAGCCGACGACGCCCCAGATGAAGATCGTCCGCGCTCCGACGAGGTCTGATATCCGACCGAAGAGCAGCAGCAGGGCGGCGAAGACGATCGCGTAGGATCCCTGGATCCATTGCGCCTGGGTGGAGTTGATCGCGATGTCCTCGACCACCGCCGGCGTGATGACGTTCACGATCGTGGTGTCGACCACGATCAGCGCCACGCCCAGTGCGATCGCTATCAGACCTATCCACCGACGGACACGTGTTGACGCAGGTGACATATTCACCCTCCCCTATGCTTGACCATGAAGTATCTTGACCGTGAAGCTACTTGAGCCCGTGATAGCTTGTCAACCGTCCGCGTCCGGACTCACACGACGAGGAGGCACGATGACGAAAGGTCGCAAGACCTCGCCGGAGCAGGATGCTCCGGAACCTCGGGAAGCCGTGCTTGCAGGCCTTCGCTCCTGCAGCGCGATCTCGGCAGAGATCAGCAAGCGCTTCGCCGGAAGCCTCGGGCTGCACCCGACGGACGCAACCGCCCTCATCGAGATCCTCGAAGCGGAGGAACGCGGCATGCACCTCTCCCCGGCACGCCTCAGCGAACGCATCGGACTGACATCGGGCGCGACCTCGTCACTCCTCAACCGCCTCGAAGAGGCCGGCCATGTCGTGCGGAGTCGCATCCACTCCGACCGGCGAGTCGTGACACTGCAGTCCACCGCCGGGGTGCAGGAGGTCGCGAAAGCGTTCTTCGACCCCCTGGCCGTGCGCCTGGATGCGACGATGAGCTCCTACCCGACCAGCCTCCTCGAAGAGCTCGACACCCTCCTGGCGGAGCTGCACGCGGTCACTGAGGAGTACGTGCAGGACCTCCCCTCCTGACGCGCACACGCCGGTGACCGCGCGCCGGCTCCCGCAGCACGACGCCGCACCCCACCGGCGTGCCGCAACGAAGTGAGCGCCAAGACCCCGGCGTCACCGTGAACCCCGCCCCCTCGCGCCCCGAGCTCGTGCGAAGCACTTGCGGCACCCACCCCCTCAGCACCCAACCCCCTCAGCGCCCGCACTAACCGGATTGTTCGCATCCACATACGGTGTTGGGTTGCTACTAACCGGATGACTCGACTCCGCTTACTTGCCCAGGAGGCGCACCATGGACACCACAGACACGCTGCAAGCGGAAGAAGGAGCGCGCGCCGCGTCATGGGTCGCAGTCGGAGCACTGGCCGTCGTCGTCGCGCTCCTCAACGCTGCGGAGCAACTGCCCGCCAGCCTGCTCACCCCCATGGCCGCCGGCCTCGACGCGACGGAGGGGCTGATCGGCCAGTCCGTCACGGCGACCGCGATCTTCGCGATCGCCGCCAGCCTCCTGACCGCACCGATGACGCGCAGGGTCGACCGACGCCCCGTCCTGCTGGCGCTCACCGCAGTCCTCGTCGCGTCCAGCCTGGTCGTCGCCCTCGCACCCAGCACGGCGATCATGCTCACCGCGCGCCTGTTCCTCGGATTGTCGGTCGGTGGTGTCTGGGGGCTCTCGGCCTCGCTCGCACTGCGGCTCGTCCCGGTATCCGACGTCCCCAAGGCACTCGCCGTCATC
Organism: Brevibacterium yomogidense; assembly: GCF_016107685.1. Taxonomy (GTDB): domain Bacteria; phylum Actinomycetota; class Actinomycetes; order Actinomycetales; family Brevibacteriaceae; genus Brevibacterium; species Brevibacterium yomogidense. The sequence continues at coordinate 100,873 of NZ_JABASY010000007.1, read as the reverse complement.
TTCGGTGGAGGCTCTGTGGCGATGGTCGCCGCTCCTGCGCTCGGCGCGTTCTTCGGCGGGATCCTCGGCTGGCGCGGAGTCTTCGTCGGCCTGACGGTGCTTTCCGCGATCGCACTCGTCGCCCTCCTCTTCGCCCTCCCCTCCATGCCCACGCAGAGCGCGAGCAACGGGACCGGGCTCGCCACAGCACTCAAACAGCCCGGACTGGCGTTGGGGCTCGTCGGCGTCATGCTGATGTTCGGCGGTGGACAGACGTTCCAGACCTACGTGCGGCCGTTCCTCGAAGAGGTGTCGGGGATGATGACCGGACAGGTTTCCCTCACACTGTTCATCTTCGGTGTCACGAGCCTCTTCGGGACGATGGCCGCCCCGCGCCTGCTGGGACGGATCAGCATCCGCACCGTCCTCGCCGGTGTCGCCGTCGCCGAGGTCGTGTCGCTCCTCGCACTGCTCGCGACCGGCGGGTCGATGGTGGCGGCGATGGCCTGCGTCGGGCTGTGGGGCTTCTTCCTCGGCATGGTCGCAGTCTCATGGTCCACCTGGGTCACGCGCACCTACCCGGACCACGCCGAACCGGCCGGCGGCATCCTCGTGGCCGCGATCCAGGGATCCATGATGCTGGGTGCCCTGGTGGGCGGCGGCCTCATCGACAACCTCAGCGTCGTCGCGCCGCTCATCGCCTCGATCGTGATCCTGGCCGTCGCAGCGCTCTACGTGTGGGGGCTGCTCGATCGTCAGGGCCCGTCGAAGGCGGAAGCCCCTGCGTGACTGGTGGTGGCCCCTGCGTGACGGCACCGGATGCTCAGTCGAGGCAGAACTCGTTGCCCTCCGGGTCCGTCATGACGATGAATCCGTAGCTGAAGGGCGGATCCGGGTCGAAGCGCTTCACACGGGTGGCACCCAGCGCCACCAGCCGCGCGCACTCATCCTCGAACGCCGCCATCCGCTCTTCACCGACCAGGCCGGGAGCGGTGCGCACATCCAGATGCACGCGGTTCTTCGCCATCTTGTCCTCCGGAACCTGCTGGAAGAAGATCCGCGGCCCCTTCCCCTCCGGGTCCTCGAGCGCGGAGGACGAGTTCCACTGCGACGGGGGCACACCCACCTCTTCGAGGAACTCGTCCCAGGCGGCGAGCGCCGTCGCAGCGTCCGCACCGCGCGCCAGCTTCACCCTCGGTGGCGGCGGGTGCACGTAGCCCAGCGCCTCGCGCCAGAAGAGGGACAGCGCCCGCGGGTCGTGCGCGTCGAACGTGATCTGGACCGATGTGCTCATGAGGAGCCCCTTCCGCTCACCTGGCCACCCTGCACTCCCTCATTCTGTGTATGCAGGTACAGATCCCTCAGCAGGCACACTTCCGCGAGGTGGTGCAGCAGCTCGCGATGGATGTGCAGCACCAGCCGTGACATGGGGTCCTCCGCGAAGTGCCCTTCCGCTTCCCCGCAGGCGCGGTGCAACCCGTCTTCGCCCAGGGATTCGACCCCGTCCAGCCACGTGGCGATCTCGTCATCGAGCTGTGCCAGGGCCTGCTCGGCGGTCACCGCGTAGTCGAAGGTGTAGTAGTCGACCGGGTCCCGCCCGAAGTGCGAGGCGTTCCGCATCGCCAGCACACCGACGGTCACGTGACCCAGCCGCCAGGCGATCGTCGTGAAGGGCGCGGGGTCCGGCTCCGGGAACGCGAAGTCGATGATCATCGCTCCCGCACCGGCCTGGACGGGCGCGACGCCCGTCCCCCGGGGCCGCACGCTCCAGCTTCCCGGGGCCGGTTCCCAGAAGTACTCGTCGTCGGTCATGCCCGTCAGTCGTTCGCGGAGCAGATGGCGCCAGTGCCACGTGAACTGATCGCGGAGCATCTGATTCCAATGCGATCCAGTCATGGACCAATGATTCCACCGTCAAGGGCTCCTGTCATTCCGCGAATCGCAGGACTGTCAGCCGGACGGCTGCACCCGGTACGTCACATGCGTGACGCCAGACCCCTCAGTCACTCCCGCGATCTCGAAGCGCGCGGCTGTTGCCACCGTCTCGTCGAACAGCCTCCGCCCCAGTCCCAGCAGGACTGGCACAAGATGCAGCTGGAGCTCGTCGACGTATCCGCCCACCAGTCCCTGTCGGATCGCGCCGCCGCCGTGCAGACCGACTGCCAGGTCGTCGGCGTCATACCGCGCCAGGGCCCACGCTTCGTCGAATGAACCGACGAAGTGGAACGTCGAGCCCTCCCGCACTTCGTCCCGGCGTGGGCGGTTCGTCACAACGTAGAGCGGCATCCGGAAAGGCGGCCGAGGCCCCCACGCCGCCTGCGCATGCTCATAGCTGTCGCGGCCCATCACCATGGCGCCGGTGCGCTCGAGCTCGTGCCGCAGGACGTCGTCCGCCGTGAGCTGCGTCCGGTCCGCGATCCCGTGGTCGAACCATCCGTGGAGTGCTCCCCCGCCTTTACCCATCGGCTGCTGCGGACTGGGGTCCACGCCGGTGTAGAACCCGTCCAGGGAGACGCTCAGACTCGCGATCGTGGTCATGTGCACCCTCCGTCGCCGTGGGACCCCATCGTCATGTCGACCTACTCACCTGCGATGTTACCCAGACCACACCGACAGCGTCCATGGAACGGGCCCGGGGGCCACGGTGACCTGCAGGTCCGCAGACACCGGTCCTCACTCAGAGGGTCGCTCCGACCTCCCCGTTCGCCCCGGTTCGGGCCTCGTGCGGGATCGGCAGGCGGTACCGGGGGAAGAATTCGGCCTCCTCGTCCCATGGCACCGCCGCCGCCTCGAACTCACGGCGCCGTCCTGCCACCAGTTCATCGAACGCCTGCGGATCGAAGATCCTCTCACCGGTGTGGAAGAGCACTCCCCCGTTCGGGGCGAACCGCTTCTTGTAGCCCTCCAGCCCGTCCCCCGCGTGCACGCCACCGCCCAGCACGTAATGGCGATACCCGTTCTCTCGGGCCCAGTTCATGGAATGGAACTCCATGAACTCCGTGGGACGCATGCTGAACGCCTCTTCGTCCGTGCCGCCGAGAAAGGCGTAGACCGCGTCGGACCCTGCGAGCAGGAGATTCGCGGCAACGGCCCGCCCCTCGTGGAGCACACACACGATCACCGTCCGATCACCCATGGCGGCGTGGAGGCCCTCGAAGAACTCGTCGCTGAACCGGTACCAGTCATCGCTCTCGCGGCGCGCCATCGTCCCGCTGTAGATGCGGATGAAGTCGTCGATGCGCGCGTTCGTCGTGTCGACCACGATGTCGAGGCCCATGCGCTGCGCGCGCCGAACGCCCTGCCGCACCTTCTTGTGCAGGCTCGCCCAGAGTTCGTCCTCCGTACTGGGCAGCTCGCACACGAAGTTGAGATTCCGGGACCGCTTCATGCCCGGGTACGGGAGGACGTCGTCGAACAGGGAGAACCTGATGAATTCGGCGACCACCGCGTTCGACTGCGCCCACTGGTCGAAGCCGGCCCAGAACCGCTCTGCGACGTCCTCGGCGTCAGCGCTGCCCCAGTGCAGCGGGCCTCCGTAGCCGTAGGGGGACGTGATGTCATGACGCGGGCCGTCACCGATCGGCCTCAGCACGAACGGGTACAGGACCGTGGACTCGGTGTCCTCCCGGACCGCCGCGTACAGCCTGCCGTCCGACGGACGCAGGAGGTCGCCGTAGCCCGGGTGCGCGTACGGCAGCTGCATGGGTGACCTGTCCCAGATCTCGCACCAGGCACTCCAGTCCGCCGGCGACCTCGGGTCCAGAACTCGAAAACTCTTCATCAGATCCAGCCGCTTTCCGTGAGTTCACCGATACGAGTGCCGACGCGGTCGTCTCAGGGCGAACGCCTCAGGCTGCTCCCACGCTAACGGCGATACCTCGCTTTCCAGCCGGCTCTGACGCCGCACTGCGGATTACCGCGCAGTAACTGCGGGATCCCGCAACGGGACGGGACGACCCGCAGAACGCTGCGGACGACCGCATGAACCTCCCCGACCCCTATCTCCCCCGCACTCCTCACGGCTATACGTGTCCTAGGAGGGCGCTCGAGCGGAGTTCGAGAGCTGCAGGAGAGGAGTGCGCATGGTCGGGCCAGCAGTCGAACCGGCGGTCGGACCAGCAACGGACGGTTCGCCTCGCACTCGCGGGGTGCGCACTCGCAATCCGCGCGCTCACAGCCCCCATGCTCGAAATCTGCATGCTCGCAGACGCACACCCCTACGCCTCGCGGTGAAACGGGTGCTCGACGTCGTCGGTGCATCCATCGGGCTGCTCGTGCTCAGCCCCTTGCTGCTGTGTGTCGCGATCACGGTGCGCATCCGCCTGGGTGCTCCCGTGCTCTTCACGCAGTGGCGCACCGGCCGGCACGGAGCCGCGTTCACGATGCTCAAGTTCCGCACCATGACCGATGCCGTCGGCGCGGACGGCGAGCTGCTCCCGGACGACCAGCGACTCACCGCGTGCGGCAGGCTCCTGCGCCGCACCAGCCTCGACGAGCTCCCCGAACTCCTCAACGTGCTCCGCGGCGACATGTCCCTGGTGGGGCCCAGGCCGCTGCTGGAGTCGTACACGGAGCACTTCACCGAGGTCGAGGCCCGCCGGCTCCTCGTCCGCCCGGGGATCACCGGGCTGGCGCAGGTGCGGGGCAGGAACACGGTGGGCTGGGACGACCGCCTGGCATGGGACGTCGAGTACGTGGACGGCCTGTCGGTCCGCCGGGACCTGCGGCTCCTGCTCGAGACCGTCGCCGCGGTGCTGCGCAGCGACGGGGTCGTGGAGGACCCGTCGTCCGTCATGGAGGACTTCGACGTCGAGAGGGCGCGGCGGAGTTGAGGGGGCGACGGACATGACTGTGAGCACGGACGCAGCAGGCACGGCGGACACTGCGGGCATGAGGACTGCCACTGTGTCAGCCGCGACAGGGATGAAGGGCACGGCAGGACCGAAGACCACCGATACCGGGCGCACCGACGATCTCCGGGTGCAGCCGCTGGCTGACGAGCATCTCGCGCACTTCGGCGACATCCTCCGGAGCACGGTCGAACCGGAGCACCAGCGCTTCCTCGTCGACAATCAGCACGGGTACCTCGACTACCTGCGTCTCGTCACCCGCTTCCCCGCATCGTTCCCCCACCACCGGCTGCGCGTCATCGCCGGGCCGGACGGAGGCCCCGCCGCATTCGCCGATTTCCGGGTCCCGCCGTCGGGTGCCGGCTTCCTGTCGTCCCTGGTCGTGTTCCCCGAGTTCCGGCGGAGAGGGCTGTCACGGCGTCTGCTCACCGCGTTCGCGTGCGAATTCCGCGAGGCCACGACGCTGAGCCTGGATGTGTTCGTGGACAACGAGGCGGCGATCGGTCTTTACACGTCGACGGGCCTCCGCCCGATCGCGACCGAGTACTGGCTGGTGCGTGACCTCCCGGAAGCGCGGGCCGGCTCCCCCCTTGCTCACCCCGACGAACCCGCCTCACAGGGGCTCGAGATCCGTGACCTTCCGCAGGTCATGAGCATGCACGAGGCCTACGGGTTCTCGAGCTTCGTCGCAGCCGGGGCGGAGTCGCGCGGCCGGGTCGGCCTGCTGGGCGCCGAGGTGGTCAACTGCTTCGAGGAGGCCGCCTTCACGGACCTCGATTTCCTCTCCACCGTGGCCCGGACGTTCCCCGACCGGCGGACCGCGTTCCATTCCACTCCGCACCGCGGCCTTGCAGGCGAACCGGGTGTCCGGCTCGTCAACACCTCCGTGCGCATGGAGCTGTCCGACCTGTCCGCACTGCGCAGCGCTCACGACACCTGAAGACGCGCCGCTGACACCCGACTCAGCGCCGATGGCTCCTGACGATGACCCACACCCGGCTCACTGCTGACAACTCCGTTCGAAGAGTCAGCAGCACCCGCGCGGTCGCGTCACACCCGTTCGATGTCGGGCACCGCAGCGTGCTCTTCGAACCCCGCGGATCGGTACGTGGCGACAGCAGCGACATTCGCAGTCTCCGTGCACACGAGGGCGCTCGTCGCACCCATGTCGCGCAGTGCAGCGGCTGCGGCGACGGTGATCGCCCGCCCGTAGCCGAGCCCGCGATGGAGCGGGTGGACCCCGACGGGTTCGAGGACCCCGGGCCGGCCGGGACCTGCGGACCAGGCGGTGGCGGCCGCGACCTCGGTGCCGTCGTCGTCGTAGGCGACCAGGCAGCGCGCGTCGCGGTAGACGGGGCAGCCCGCCATCGTGCGCCACTTCGCCGTCGAGAACGTGGAGCCGGAGAACGCGGCCCGCTGCACAGCGGTGCGCAGGTCGGCGGTGTCCGGCGTCGCGACCTCCACCCTCGCGCCGGGGTCCCGGACCGTCTGCGTGAGGTCGCGGGACAGCGGGGTCCACGGTTCGCCGTCGCGCCAGCCACCCGCGAGCAGAAGGTCGCGGAAGGCACCCGCGAAGCGTGCTTCGACGGCAACGCCTCCTGCCGGCAGGACGCCCCGGTCGGGTCGCATGACGTCGGAGGCGAGCCGCCACAGGAAGACGGGATCCTCGCGCACTTCGGGCGAGACTCCCAGCCGCAGGAGGGCGGCACCGTCGAGCAGCCCGACCGCCTCGATCCGCCCGTTCCGCCGCCATACCCGCAGTGATTCCGCGATGACCCGGGTGCCGAACCGCCAGAACCACCCGATGTCACCCGGGTGCAGCTGCATCGGCTCGCCGTCGGCCTGCCAGCCGCGCAGGGCGTCCACGACCTCGTCCAGCTCTGCTGGTGATACCGGAACCGTCACGTCGATCGACACAGTCCGATCTCACCATCTTCGAGAGATTCGCACAAACCCGCACCCGAGGCGCCCTGCCCCGCCACAGAGTCGCTCAGTTCCGCAGCCCCGCCCTCTCGACGTGGTTGCGCGCGTGTGCGATCGCTTCGTCGAGGTCCTCGAACAGGTGGTTGGCGTGGCGGAGCGATCGCAGCACGCCCACCGTGCGGAAGAGCTCTTCGTGCCGAGGCTGCACCCCCTTGATGAGGACGGTCACCCCGCGGCGCTCCAGCGTCTGGACGATGTCCGACAGTGCGTGGGCGCCGGTCGCGTCGATCACCTCGACGCTCGACATGCGCAGGATCACGACGACGACCCCCTCGAACTCCATCACCTCGTCGAAGACCCGCTCCGCGCCCGCGAAGATCAGCGGACCGTCGACCCGGATGATCGCGACCCTCTCGTCGCCGGGCTGCGGCTCACCGGGCAACGGCTGCCGGGAGACGCGCGTCTGCCGGGAGAGGTTGCGGATCGCGAAGAAGCCGGCGATGACGACGCCGATGAGGACGGCGACGACGAGGTCGAACGCGACCGTCACGATGGCGGTGAGGATGAACGACGCAGCGTCGGCTCGCGTCGATCGCATGATGGAGGCGGCGGTGATCCAGTTGATCATCCGCCACGCCGTGAGCATGAGGACTCCCGCGAGCGCGGCGAGCGGGATCATCCCGACAGGGCCCGCAGCGAAGAGGACGACGCCCAGCAGCACGACGGCGTGGATGGCGGATGCCAGCCGGGAGCGGCCGCCGGAGCGCACATTCACTGCGGTCCGCGCGATCGCGCCCGTCGCGGGCATGCCGCCGAACAGGCCCGAGCCCACCGACGCGATCCCCTGCCCCACGAGCTCACGGTCCGCGTTGTACGGACCGGTCTCCGCCATGGAGGCGGCGACGCGGGCGGACAGGAGCGACTCGATCGCCGCGAGTGCCGCGACAGCCAGCGCCGGCCCCATCAGGCTCGACAGGTCGGCGATGGCGAACTGCGGCAGGGACGGGGTGGGCAGCCCCGTCGGGAGTGTGCCGATGACGGCCAGCGGGTTGGTGAGCACGAGGCAGAGCACGGTCGCGATGATGATGCCCAGGAGCGAACCCGGGACCGCCGGGTGCAGCCGGTCGACCAGCAGCATGACGGCGATGACGAGCACGGCGGCACCGGCCGCCCATGCGGTGTAGGTCCAGTCGGCGTCCGCGATCGATTGGATCGCGGCGATGAGCGCATTCGTGCTGTGCTCGCCCTCCCCCACACCGCCCGGCGACATGATCGACGGGATCTGCTGCAGGAAGATGATGACGCCGATCCCCAGGGTGAAGCCCTCGATGACCGGCCACGGGATCACGCCGACGGCACGCCCCATCCGCAGCAGCCCCGCGAGCACGACGATGATGCCCGCCATGATCGACACGACCGCCACGGCGGCGGGCCCGTGGGAGGCGACGATCGGCAGCAGCACGACGACCATCGCGCCCGTCGGACCGGACACCTGCACGTTCGACCCGCCCAGGACGGCGGCGAGGAACCCGGCGACGATCGCGGTGATGAGGCCTTCACTGGCGGTGAGACCGGAGCTGATGCCGAAGCCCAGCGCCAGCGGCAGCGCGACGATGCCGACGGTGATGCCTCCGACCAGGTCACCGCGCCACGTGGTGCGCAGCTGCGCGTAGTCGGAGCGGTCCGGCAGGAGTCCACGCAGGCGGTTCCAGACGTTCAGAGGGTTCAAGAGCGCTCTCCTTCCGCCAGCGGCGTCGTGTGGAGCTTCGGGAGGGTACCGGCTTCCGCCAGCAGTTTCTCGTCCGCGGCCAGGGTATCGAGGACCAGGGACCTCACCACGGCGAGCATGTCTGCGACGCGCGTGTGCAGCAGGCGATAGTAGACGTGACTGCCGCGCCGTTGGGAGCCGACGAGCCGGTGACGACGCAGGACAGCCAGGTGCTGGGACAGATGGGATGCCTCCAATTCCGTCTCGCGGAGGAGGGCGGAGACGCTCATCTCACCGGGCTCGGCGGCGGGCGCCTCGACCTGAGCGCGGTCGTGAGCCGCGGCCAGCAGTTCGAGGATCCGGATGCGGAAGGGGTGGGCGAGACCCTTGAAGAGGTTCGCCTTGATCTCGTACAGAGGCCGTTGATCACTGATTGATGACATGATGGATTCATCATATCAGGTGGTGGCGGCGGGGTTGAGGGCGGGGCCGTCGCGCTGGGGCCACGTGGCGCGAGCCGCGCGCTCACGCAGTGATTTCACCTACTGAAATGCGTCCTTCACGGAATGGAATTTGGCGAGTATGCTGGCGGAGGCTCTCGCAGGCGCACAGAACGCTCTGCGGCACGGCTCAGAGCACAACCCCACCTTCGACGACGAGGAGCATCCTCTATGAAGCGCATCGGCATCATCGGCGCGGGCGCCGTCACAGCGGCGACCATCGCCTCCCTCATCGCCCCGACCGGCGTGGACCCGGAGATCATCATCGTGAACCGCACCCACGCGAAGGCTGTGGGACTGGCGGAGGACTTCACGTACGCAGCGGCGGCAACCTCACGGTCCCGGGTGCGCGCCGGCGACTATGCGGACCTCGCAGGCGCCGACCTCGTCATCATCACCGCAGGCGTGAACGAGAAGGACGGCGGGGCGACCGACCGGTCGGACGACGCCGGTCGCCGCGTCCTCATCCCCGCGAACGCACGCGCCTACGCGGACATGATCGGGCAGCTGCGGGAGGTCGACCCCACGGCGACCGTCCTCGTCGTCACCGATCCGCCGGACCCGCTGGCGGCACTCGCACGGAGGCTCGCCCCAGAGATGACGATCCTGTCATCCGGCACGACCATCGACACGGTGCGATTCCGCTACCGGATCGGGCAGGAGCTCGGGGTGCCCGCGAGCGAGGTCGATGCGATGGTGCTGGGTGAGCACGGGACCTCGGCGGTGTATGCGTGGTCCACGGCCCGGGTGGGTGGCAGGCGCGTCCTCGACCTCATCGAAGAGACGGGCGAGGATATCGCAACCGTCGAGCATCGCATCCGCGAGGCCGTGAAGTACTCGAACATCTCGATCATCGAGGGCATCGGCGCCAGCCAGCACGGGATCGGCGCAGTCGTCGCGCAGATCGCGGAGGCGATCGTCGACAACAGCCACGCGATCATGGCCGTCGCCTCCTACCGCGAGGAGTACGACACCTTCGTCGGGCTGCCGACCGTGCTGGGACGCGAAGGGGCGGTACGCGTGCTCACGCCGGAGCTCACCGACGAGGAGCAGGCGCAGCTCGACGAGAGCGCCCGCATCCTGCGCGAAGCGGATCAGATCGCGTTCGACTCCGCAGGGGTGTGAGGCGCTAGCCGGCGGCACCCCGATCGGCGAGACACCGCACTCATGCTCGAGACACTGTGGAACGTACCGGAGTCTCGAACTCGAGGACGGTGTCTCGTCGACGCACTGTTCCGCTCAGACGCTCAGAGAGTCGAGACATCCGTGTTCGCCCCGCAGACGACAACCGCGACCCGCTCCCCCGCCTCGGGCACGTAGGCGCCGGCCAGCAGCGCGGCGTAGGCGGCTGCGGCACCGTGCTCTGCGGCGATCCGGAACTCCTCCCACAGCGCCGCGCGTGCGGCGATGATCGCGTCGTCGTCGACCAGGAGGCTCGTGACGCCCACGCGCCCGGCGGTGTCGAAGCAGATGTCGCCGATCCTCCGCGCGCCCAGAGAATCCGCGGCGATGCCGGACACGTCGACATCGGTCGGTGCGCCCGCCTCCAGCGCGGTCGCGAGCGTCGCGGCCGTCACCGGCTCGACACCCACGACCTTCGCCCGGCCCTCCGCCGCAGCAAGAGTCCCGGCGATCAGCCCGCCACCGCCCACAGCGACGATGATCGTGTCGACGTCCGGGGCGTCCTCGAGGATCTCCTCGGTCATCGTGCCAGCACCGGCAGTGATCTCCGGCTGATCGTATGCGTGGCAGTAGACGGCACCGGTGTGTTCCGTGTGTTCCATCGCGGCGGCGAACGCCTCCGCGTACTCCGATCCGACCTGTTCGACGACGGCACCGTACGCCCTGAGGCGAGCGACCTTCACGGGGGGAGCGGTCTCCGGCACGAAGACCGTGGCGGGCACCCCTGCCTGACGTGCGGCGTACGCGTTCGCCATCCCGGCGTTCCCACCTGAGGCGACGACGATCCCCACACCCGGGTCGAGCTCTCCGCGCTCCAGCGTCGACAGCACGCGGTTGAACGCGCCGCGTGCCTTGAACGATCCGGTGTGCTGAAGATATTCGCACTTGAGGAGGAACGACGGAGAGGAGTTCGCGCCTGCGACGGCGAGCATCGGGGTGCGCCGCACGTGCGAACGGATGCGCTCCTGTGCGGCGAGGACGTCGTTTCGAGTGAGCACGGGAGCCTTTCAGGAGGGGACACGAGTGGCGGCGCTGCGACCGCAAGTCCCGCAGCGCCGCCGTCAGGCTATCGCGGCCCTCTCAGTCGGTGGGGGCGACTTCGATCTCCGCGCCGACCGCGAGATCGCTGATCTGACGGGCCAGCTGCAGGTCCCGGTCCGTCACCCCGTTCACGTCGTGGCTGATGAGGCGGACCCCCACAGTCGGATATGTGAGGAGCAGGTCCGGGTGGTGTCCGGCATCTTCAGCAACCGCCGCGATGCGCTGGACGAAGTCCAGGCCGGTGACGAAATCACCCGTGTTGAAAGTGGCGCGCAGGCCATCATCTGCGGCGTGCCAGTCGATGAGTCGAGCGTCCTGCAGTGCTTCCGTGAGCTGCTGTCCAGCGTACTCAGTCATACCTCCACCCTACGCGCGTGCACGTCGTCCGCACCTGGAAATCCAGTCATCATTCCGCCAATGGGCCCTCATCACCGCTGCGTGTTGCGGATCAGCCACCCCGCTGCATGCGTGCGCAAGGGCCATTGGGTGCACAATCGGAGGGACGACAACCGAATGGAGAACCCCATGCACGCGGCAGGAGCCGATGGACATCCCGGCCACGTCCGCCCACCGGGCAAGCGGATGCGCGCTGTGGGGCGCGTGCTCTTCTGGATCGGCGCGGCCCTCATCGTCGTGTGCCTGGTGATCGGCACGATTGTCGCCATCACGGGTTTCACGCGCGTTGCGGACACCGCATCGGACACAACGGTCGTGGCCGGTCCTACGGACGTGACGCTGGAGGAGGGCGAGCGCCTCCTGTTCTACGTTCCCGGTGAACCCGGTGAGCCGAACGTCTACTCCGACTCCCCGCCCGTCGTCGCCACTGCAGATGCGAACTGCACTGTCACCGGACCCGCGCCGCGCGAGATCAGGAGCCCGGGGGCCCATCGTGTGACGCTGAACGGCGAGACCCGCGTGTCCGACGGTGGCTTCGAAGCCGAGTCCGCCGGAACCTACACGACCACATGCGCACCGGTTCCGGATGTGGAGGTCACGCTCGGGCCGCCGACGGACGTCGGAGGCATCCTGGGAGGGATCGGCGGTGTCTTCATCGGTGTGTTCGGTGCGATCGGCAGCGGTGTCATCACCATCTTGGGCCTGGTGCTGTGGCTGGTGGGGCGCAGCACCATGAAGAAGAACGGTCTCCTCTGACGCAGTCCCCTCTGACACCGGCGCGCGGTTTGCCCCGCGGCGGTGTCAGCCCGCCAGTGCGCCCGCCTTCCAGTCGTCGACGAAGGTGTCGTTGTCCTCGACCCATTCGGCGACTGCCTTATCGAGGTTCTCCCCGGCGTAGTTGTCCTCCGAGAACATGGTGTTCTCCAGGCTTGCGAGGTTCTCGTCCGTGATGACGAGGTTCTTCAGCAGCTGGGCGACCTGCGGGTGGTCCTCGCCGAACCCGGAGTAGGCGAAATTGTAGACCACTTCGCCCGCACCCATCGCGCCTTCCGGGTCCTCGAGGTCGCGGACCGGGAACGCGTCGTACGCCCAGTGCGGACGCCACAGGGTGACGACGATGTTCTCACCGGAGTCTGTCGACGACTGCAGCTGGGCGAGCATCGCCGGGGTGGACGAGATCTTGAAGTCCCAGTCCTCCAGGCCGTAGGTGGGGATCATCTTCTCTTCGGTCATGCGGGTGAGGCCCGCCCCCGCTTCGATGCCGTAGATCGTGCTGCCGTACTCGTCCGCCATCTCCTTGAGGTCCGCCAGTGACTGGGCGGGCGAGTCCTCATTCACTGCGATCGTGTTCTTCGCGTCGATGTACCAGCAGCCCTGGGCCTCCATGTCGTCGCCGAACTGCTGGATGTAGTCCTCGTGCGTGACCGGCAGCCAGCTGTCCATGAGGAAGTCGATGTCGCCCTGCGCGACCGCGGTGAATGCCGGGCCCGCGTCGAAGGATTCGACAGCCACGGTGAAGCCGTCCTGTTCGAGCGCGTACTTCGTGAGGTGTGCCGCGGCATAGGACTCGTCCCAGCCGTTGAAAGCACCTATCGTGATGTCCTTGTCGTCTTCGGAGTCCAGGTCGACCTCCGCGGACTCCTCGCCCGGGGTGCAGTCGCTCCAGTCGACGTCACCATTTCCGGCGTCGGCTTCCACCGACGCGTCGTCACCGTTGTCCGTCGCACCGCAGGCGCTGAGGCCCAGCGCGATCACGGCAACAGAACCCGCCACTGTCATCATTCTTCGGAGCGCCATCGGCTCGATCTCCTCGCGAACTGACGCACAGGCGGGAACTCCGACGTCCGGCCGGGCACCTGTGCAAGACCTGAGCACAGTCTGACAGCCGACTCGGACACAGAACAGAGCTGGACGGAAACTGATTCGAGGGCGTTACTCGATTGTTAGCCAAAGGGGACACTGTTGCGCATAGTGCACCTGACCAGGCATTATTCCTCTTTCGATCTCAGTGCATGACCTTCCGTGCGACCCAGTTCCCCAGGGCCTGCGCGAACTGCACGAGCAGGACGAGGACGACGACGATCACGGCGACGACCAGCCAGTCGAACCGCTGGTAGCCGTAGCGCATCGCGAGGTCACCCAGGCCTCCGCCGCCGATCACACCGGCGACCGCTGTCGCGTCGACGAGCGCCACGAAGATGTAGGTCATCCCCAGCGTGAGCGGGCCCAGCGCTTCCGGCACGACGATCGTGAAGAGGATCCGCAAGGGGCTCGCACCCATCGCGGCACCGGCCTCGATGGCGCCTGGGTCCACGGACACGAGGTTCGATTCCGCGATACGGGCGATCGACATGCTCGCGACGACGGTGAGCGGCACGATCGCGGCGACGGGGCCGATGCTCGTGCCCATGATCGCGCGGGTCAGCGGGATGAGCGACACCGCGACGATGAGGAACGGGATCGGCCGGACGATGTTGATGACGAAGTTGAGGACGGCGAAGACCGTCCTGCTCTCCAGCAGGTTGCCCTTCCGCGAGGCGTAGAGCACGAGCCCCAGCAGGATGCCGACGACCCCCGCCAGCAGGAAGGACACGGCCACCATGAGCAGCGTCTCGAAGATCGCATCGGACAGACGTGGCAGGAAGGCGTTGAAATCCGTGACGCGCATCAGGCTGCGACCTCCTCGACGTCGGTGGCCCTCCGCAGGGCGGCGATCGTCGCGTCGACGTCCGGGCCCGCACCCAGCAGTTCGATCGTGAGCCGGCCGAACAGGCTGTCCTTCGATTCGCTCACCCCGCCGTAGACGATGTTGAAGTCGACGCCGTGCTCGCGGGTGATGCGGGACAGGAACGGGTCGTTGGACTCGCGGTCGCCCACCCGCACCTCGACCAGCCGCCCTGTGTGGACCTTCCGGATCGTGGACAGGGACCGCGGATCCGGGCGGTGCCGCAGCACGGAGGCCACGAACCGCTTGGCGGTGCCCGTCTGCGGGTCGGAGAACACGCTGGAGGCGCTGCCTTCCTCGATGACCCGGCCGCTCTGCATGACGGCGACCTTGTCCGCGATCTCGCGCACGGCGTCCATCTCGTGGGTCACCATGAGGACGGTGACCCCGTACTCCTCGTTCACCCTCTTGAGGAGGTCGAGCACCTCGAGGGTCGTCTCCGGGTCGAGCGCACTCGTCGCCTCGTCGGAGATGAGCACGTCCGGCCGGGTGGCGAGCGCGCGGGCGATCCCCACCCGCTGCTTCTGCCCACCGGACAGCTGGCTGGGGTACTGCAGGGCCTTGTCGGAGAGCCCCACGAAGTCCAGCAGCTCTTCCACGCGGTCGATCGTGTCGGATTCGCTCAGCCCCGCCAGGCGCAGCGGGTAGGCGATGTTCTTGTACACGGTGCGCGACCGCAGCAGGTTGAACTGCTGGAACACCATGCCGATCCGCTGCCGGGCGGACAGGAGGCTCTTGCCCCGCAGCGACGAGATCTCCTTCTCGCCCACGAACACGGACCCGGTCGTGGGCCGTTCAAGCGCGTTCACCGTGCGCAGCAGGGTCGACTTCCCCGCACCCGAATAGCCCACGATCGCGTAGATGTCGCCCGGGTCGATCGTGAGGGAGACGTCGTCGAGCGCCGGCACTGTGCGCCCGCGGTGCTCGAACGACTTCGACACGCACTCGAACGTGACCGACTGCGACATCAGGCGAGACCTCCCATCGGGGCTGCAGCGCCGCAGTGCACTGCGGCACCGTCACCAGCTGCGGCACCGCGCCCGGCTGCGGCACCGTCACCAGCTGCGGCACCGTGACCGGCTGGGGTGGGGTCCCCACCCTGAGAACGACGAACACTGAGGGGCATGGCGGGCCTTCCGACGGCGACAGAAACGAGAGAGAAACGAGAGAGCCCCATCGTCCTGCCAGGTGAGTGGTGTGAGGATGCCGCAGCGACGCACGTGGTCATCGGGAGTCACACAGCGTCAAGACCGCCTCGCGTGCGAGGCCGCCGAACCCGGCGAAGCCCCGGCCTCGGTGTGATGACACGATGAGCACTCTTGGAAGGAGGTGCGTCCTGCCTACCGATCCCCGCCCCTCATCCTCGACCGCTGACGGCAGTTCCGGTCACGGCATCCGTCGTCTCAAGGTCGCGGTCGCGACGGCGTTCTTCCTCCCCGGGCTGGGCATGTCGTCGTGGGTGACGCAGACTCCTGTCATCCGGGACCTCGTCGCTGCGACGACCGCGCAGATGGGGATCGTGCTCTTCGGCCTGTCGATCGGGTCGATGGTGGGGATCCTCGCGTCCGGTGCACTCGTCGCCCGCTGGGGCGCACGTCGCGTCATCGTCGCCGGCATCGTGGGGATCAGCCTGAGTCTCGTCCTGGTCGCCTGCGGTGCAGCGGTCGGCAGTCAGGCCGCTGCGATGGCGGGTCTGGGTGTGTTCGGGCTGGGGATGGGCAGCGCGGAGGTCGCATTGAACGTCGAGGGCGCGGAGGTCGAGACCCGCACCGGTCGCCCCTTCCTCCCCGTGGTCCACGGCAGCTACAGCCTGGGCACCCTGGTCGGTTCCGGGATCGGGATCCTCGCCGTCACCTTCCAGGTGGACCCGCTGTGGCATCTGCCGGTCGTCGCCGTCGTCATCGCGGCAGCGCTCCTGCGCGCGGCGCGCGTTCTGCCACCGGCCACTGGACGCACTCATGGCACGGATGCGGACGACTCCGCCGCCGAGGCCCCCGCCCCTGCTCCTTCCGCCGCCCCACCGCGCAGGAGGTCTCAGGTGTGGCGGGATCCTCGCCTGCTCCTCATCGCGGTCATCACGCTCGCGGTGGCGCTCGCGGAAGGCACCGCCAACGACTGGCTGCCCCTCGTGATGGTCGACGGGCACGGTCTGGGCCCCGGCCTCGGCTCCGGTATGTTCGCGGTGTTCGCGGCCGCGATGACGCTGGGCAGGTTCGTCGGCAACCCGGTCGTCGCCCGGCTGGGGCGTGCACGCGTCCTGGCGGCGAGCGCAGGGTTCGGCGTGATCGGTCTGGGACTGGTCGCCTTCGTCGACCATCCGGGGGTCGCAGTCGCGGCCGTCGTGCTGTGGGGTCTGGGCACCTCGCTCGGCTTCCCCGTGGCCATCTCCGCGGCCGGCGCGAGCGGCGATCATCCTGCGTCACGGATCGCACTCGTATCGATGATCGGATACGTCGCACTGCTGGCGGGACCGCCGGTCCTGGGCTTCGCGGGCGAGCACTGGGGGCTGCGGGCAGCGCTCGTCATCCCGCTGGCAGTCCTGCTCGTCGCGATGCCGCTGTCACGCTCCACCACGCCGAGGGCTCACGCCCGCGCACGCGTGGAGTGACACGCCTCCCCCGCCTCCGCGCGGCCATCCACTCAGTCCCGGCCCGTGGCCGCCTCGGCGATGCTCTGCGCCAGCCGCTCCACGTCGTCCGGAGTCGTCCAGCGTCCCTGTGACAGGCGCAGCGCCCCCATCGCCCGGGGGACCTCCACGCCCATCGCGGACAGCACCGGTGACGGCGCATCCGCCCCGGCATGGCAGGCGGAGCCCGTCGACGCCGCGACCGAGCTCGCCCCCGCCAGCACGTCCATCCCCCGCGTATCGTCGATGCTCACGTTGAGGGTCTGCGGCAGCCGCTGCTCGCGCGGCCCGTTGAGGCGCACCCGCCCGGGCAGCAGCTCCTCGAGTCGCGCGGCGAGCCGATCCCGCAGTGCCCGCATCCGCTCGACCGACCCCGCCTCGAGCTCCTCCCCACAGAGCCGGGCGGCCTCCCCGAACCCCGCGATGCCGGCGACGTTCTCCGTCCCGCCCCGCAGCCCGCCTTCCTGCCCGCCGCCGGGCAGCAGCGGCGCGAGGGGCGCGCCGGACCGCACGTAGAGCGCGGCCACTCCCTTGGGCGCGTACATCTTGTGCCCGACGACCGTGAGCAGGTCGGCTCCCAGCTCGTCGACGTCCACGGACACCTTCCCGACGCTCTGCGCCGCGTCCGTGTGGAAGAGCGCCCCACCCGCGTGAGCTGCATCCGCCAGCTGCCGGATGGGCTGGATCGCACCGGTCTCGTTGTTCGCGTGCATGATCGACACGAGGACCGTCTCCGGCCGCAGAGCCTCAGCCAGCACGGCGGGGTCGACCAGTCCGTCGGGGCCCACGGGCAGGATGGTGACGTCGGCACCGTCGGCGACTGCGGCCTCGGCGGCGGCCAGCACGGCCGGGTGCTCCGTCGCCTGCACGATGAGGTGCGTGCCGGAATCCGCGCCCGAGGCGGTCCCTCCGTCCGACACAGACCCCGCGCCCGAGGCCGCCCCCACCGCCCGCAGCACGCCGCGGATGGCGAGGTGGTCGGCTTCGGTGCCGCTGCCGGTGAAGACGATCTCGTCCGATGCGCTCGCGCCGACGAGCGCCGCGACCTGTTCCCGCGCCGTGCGCACCGCGGCGGCCGGCGCCGCCCCGAAGTCGTGGGCACTGGAGGGGTTGCCGAAGTGGGTGGTGAGGAACGGCATCATCGCGTCGGCGACACGCGGGTCGACGGGTGTGGTGCCGTTGTAGTCGGCGTAGACCGCGGATGAATGAGTCAGGGGAGACCGGGGATCCATGCCCCCAGTCTCCCCCCGGTCGTGACGGTCAGTACACAGTCACGGCGAGTGGTCGAAGCACCGCGATCCGTGTGGACCCATCACGATCAGTACATCGCGTGCTGGCCGCCGTCGATCGGGACGACGGTGCCGTTGATGAAGCCGGAGTCGTCGGACAGCAGGAAGGCGACGAGTGCCGCGACCTCTTCCGGCTTGCCGAAACGCTTCATGGGGTTGACCGACACGAACTCCCTGCCGGCCTCTTCCCAGTCGTCCCCACCCAGCTGGCGCAGTGAACCTTCGACCATCGCAGTCATGATCGCGCCAGGAGCGATGGCGTTGATGCTGATGCCGTGTTCACCGTATTCCCGAGCCGAGTTGCGGGTCAGGCCCACGACGCCGTGCTTGGAGGCTGCGTAGCCGGACTGGTTGCCCACGCCGCGGATGCCACCGACGGATGCGGTGTTGACGATCGACCCGGAGCCCTGCTTCCGCATCTGCTTGAGGACAGCGGCCATCCCGGCGAAAACACCGGTGAGGTTGACGGCGACCACCTTGGCGAACTCGTCATCGCCATACTCCTCGGTGAGGTTCTGCGTGCCCTCGATGCCGGCGTTGTTGAAGAATCCGTCGATCGCCCCGAACTTCTCCACAGCGACATCGACGTAGCGCTGGACGTCTGCGGACTTCGTGACGTCCGCGGTGACCAGTTCGACGCCGCCTGCACCGCTCGCCGCCTGTATCTGCGCCTTCGTGCTCTCAAGGCCGTCGGCGCTCATGTCGACGAGCACGAGATTCGCGCCCTCCTGCGCCAGGCGGACTGCGGTGGCCTGCCCCAGGCCCGAGCCGCCGCCCGTGATGATGACTGTCTTGCCGTCGAAACGTGCCATGTGCGATCACTCCTCTGCATCGAACGGCGAGCGCACGTGGTCGTACAGCGCGCCCACCTGGAAGAAGGACTGTCCACCTTCTATGTTGTTCAACATTGAACCAGATGGTTTCATTCCAGCGGCCGCGGTGATGTCCAGTACATCGACGGAGGCTCCTCCCGCTCAGCAGACCCATGCACCTGTCAGCGGACCACAGCCACGCGTCAGCGGCGGCGCTTGGCGGCCCGCTCGGCCTCCGCCTCGGCGACGAGGGCGCGGATGGCGGCCATGATCTGCTCGGTGAGCTCGCGGCGCTGCGGACCGGCAGGGTGGGCACGCGCCGGCGCCGGGATCGCCTTGCCGAACGTCATCGCGAACGACTTGGGCTGGGGGAAGTTCGCGTCGACGGGCATGACGTCCTCCGTGCCGACGATGCCCACCGGCACGATCGTCGCGCCCGTACGGATCGCCAGCTCCGCAGCGCCCGTCTTGCCCTCGCCGATCTTCCCGTCGCGACTGCGCGTGCCCTCCGGGTAGATGCCGAACACACCCCCGGACCGCAGGATCTCCTCGCCCATCTCCAGCGCCTTCACCGCTGCCGCAGCGGATCCCCGCTCCACCGGGAACGCACCGACGGACGCCATGAAGCTGCCCACGAACTTGTTGGCGATGCTCCGCCCCTCGAAGTACTCCGCCTTCGCCATGAAGCTCACGCGCCGCGGAGACAGTGCGGACAGGTAGATCGAGTCCGCGAACGACCGGTGGTTGCTCGCGATGATGACGGGCCCCGTCTTGGGCACGTTCGTGACGCCGGTGACCGTGGGGCGGTGCGCGGACTTGATCGATCCGCGGAACAGTGACCGCATGGCCCGGTACTTGAAGGTGAGCTCCTCACCGCCCATCCCCAGCGGATGACCGTCGCGAACCCCGTCGTCCGCCGCGAGTTCCATCGCTGAACCCGTGGGCTCCTCCGGCTGCTCGCTCGTGGTGTCATCCATCTCGTGGCTCATGTCCTGACTGCTGTCCTCCCTCGCACAGGAACGATCCGCCACCGGGCCGCGCGGCTGCTCGTGAGCCACGGGATCATGGGCATCCGTTCCTGACTGAATGCTAGGAACATCGTAACCACGAGCCGAGCACTCCCGGGCATCGCACGGATCATCCGCGGACCAGTTGAGGGCGATGAGCGGCCGAGCAGCGTCCGCCACCTGCCCTGCCCCCGGCAGCGCCTCCCCCGCAGCGCCTGCCCGGCGTCGCCTCCCCGGCAGCGCCTGCCTGGCGTCGCCCGCGTCACTTCCCCCGACACTCACGCGGAATCACCCCCGCAGCCCACCTCGTCGCCGCGTCTCTGGTGAGACCTGTCACGACGTCCCGATCCGCCTATCTTCCGCCCCCACGGACACTTAGGCTTGATCAGTTGCAGGCGCACCCCGGGGCCCGCGCCCCAGCCCTCACAGACCTCACAGCCCCCTCAGCCCTCCTTCGGATTGGACATCGCCATGGTTCGCGCCCGTTCCGCCGGCGACACGCCTGCCGCCCCGCGTTCGACCGGACTGGCCCTCACTGCGCTGGCCGCAGGCGGGTTCGCGGTCGGCACCACCGAATTCGCGTCGATGACGCTTCTGCCGTGGATCGCGGAGGACCTGGACGTCTCGATCCCGCAGGCGGCGATGTCCGTGAGCGCATATGCGATCGGCGTGGTCGTGGGCGCCCCGCTCCTGACGGCACTCACCCCGCGCATGGACCGTCGGCTGCTGCTCCTCCTCGCCGCCGCCGTCTTCACCCTGGGCAACCTGCTCACGACGCTTGCGGTGAATCTGCCGATGCTGGTCGGGATCCGCTTCTTCACGGGGCTGCCCCACGGCATCACGCTGGGTGTGGCTGCGATCGTCGCCGCCAGCCTGGTCCCGCCGGAGAGATCCGGCAGAGCGATCTCGCGCACGATGCTGGGGCTCACGATCGCGAACATCCTGGGTGTCCCCGCCGCCACCGCCCTGGGCAGCGCTGCAGGGTGGCGCTCCGCGTACATCGTCATCGCGGTCGTCGGGCTCGCGACGATCGTCGGGCTGCTGAGCTTCCTGCCCGCGGTCCCGGCGAAGCCCTCGTCGTCCGCCCGTGCGGAGCTCAAGACCATGCTCCGCCCCCAGATCTGGCTGCCGCTGCTGGCGGGTGCGGTGGGGTTCGGCGGGGCCTTCGCGCTCTACACCTACATCACGCCCACCGTCACCCAGGTGACCGGCATCCCGGAAAGCCTGCTCCCGTGGGTGCTGGTGCTCTACGGCTGCGGGATGACTGCGGGCTCTCTGGTAGCTGGCCCGTGCCTGGACCGGTCGATCGACAAGTCCGCCCTGGCCGGGGTCGTCGGGATGGGTGTCATCCTGGCGTTCTTCGCCGTGTTCGCCCACCTCTGGTGGGTCGCCCTCCCCCTGCTGTTCCTCATCGGCATCGCGACGAGCCTCTTCACGAACGGCCTGCAGGCGCGGCTGCTGCGGGAGTCCCCCGACGCACCCAACATGTCCGCAGCCATGAACCACGCCGCGTTCAATGCGGCGAACGCGCTGGGCGCGTACCTGGGCGGCCTGGTGGTCGCCGCCGGGCTGGGCTACCGGGCGCCGGCTGTGGTCGGTGTGCTGTGCTCGGTCGCCGGCACGGCGATCCTCCTCCTGGCCCTCGGTCTGGGACGTCGACGTCACCGCACCCGCGTGGTCTGATCCGTTGCCGCCGAGGCCTCAGGGCCTCGGTCTGCGCCGCGCCGGGTACGTTCGCGTAACGAATGGGGCCTCGTACGGGACGGGAAGGGGCGCGTGACGCGAACCACAGGTATATTTTCAGGGTATGTCCGCGGTTCGGGCAGGTCGACAGATACGACCGCATCAACCCGCCGCCAACCTGTCATGTGGAGGCAACTGTGAAGAAGTTCCTGCCCGCGTGCGCCGCCGGCGCCGCAGCCCTGATCGCCCTGTCCGGATGCGGTGGAGGTGACAGCGGCGGCGACGAGGACGCCGCGACGGAGGTCAACGGTGTGGAGCTGGTGAGCGCTGGGAAGCTCACGCTCTGCTCCGACATCCCCTACGAGCCGTTCGAGTTCGTCGAGGACGGCGAGAACGTCGGCTTCGACATCGACCTGGCACAGGCGACGGCGGACGATCTGGGTGTCGACCTCGAAGTCATCACGACGGCGTTCGAAGCGATCCAGTCGGGGTCCGCGCTCGACACGAACCAGTGCGACATCGCGCTGTCCGGGATGACGATCACGGAGGACCGCGCGACGAAGATGGACTTCTCGAAGCCGTACCTCAAGGACAACCTCGCGCTCATGACGAAGAAGGATTCGGACATCACGAGCATCGACGACCTGCAGGGCGAGAAGGCGGGCGTCCAGCAGGCCACGACCGGTGAAGCGTACGCGACGGACCACGGTGTGGAGCCGGTCCAGTTCGAGGACGCGGGGCTCATGACGCAGGGCATCCAGTCCGGTCAGGTCGATGCGGTCATCGCGAACATCTCCACGATCTTCGCGGCGACGGAGGCGGACGACACCCTGCACCTGGTCGAGGAGTACGACACCGGTGAAGTGATCGGCGCGGCCGTCAAGAAGGACAACACCGCTCTGCTCGAGCAGTTCGAGACGACGGTGACGGAGCTGCGCGACTCCGGCGAGTACGACGACATCGTCGACCAGTGGTTCGGCGAGGTCGCGGACGCGGCCCGCATGAGCGCGGAAGAAGCCGACGCCTGATCCACGGCTCACGCATGATCGCCCGGGCAACGGCGCCCGGGCGATCAGCGACGGTCCGGCGGTGAGCGCCGGGCACTGGACCCGGTGCGTACCGCCGGGTCACGACGGTCCGAGCCGTCGAGTCGACTACTGTGGCTCGATGGCCCCGGCCATCCCGCTCCGTCACGACGGTCGCGACGACGGTCGACGGGGCACTGACTGCATCCACCTCTGACGGAGGAGAGCCTCTGTGGCAACAGCCCCCGCTTCACCGCGTCGACGCACGAGCATGAGTCCGCGCAAGCGCGCCCAAGTGAATCGGATCGTGCAGTACGCGATCCTCGTCGTCGCCGCTGGCGCCGCAGCAGTCCTCACCGACTGGTCGACGGTCGGCGAGAAGTTCTTCAACCCGCAGGTCGCGCTCAACCAGTTCCCCGGCGTCGTCACCGTCGCGCTGAAGAACACGGTCATCTACACGGCGCTGGGATTCGTCCTGGCCCTGGCGCTGGGTCTCCTCCTTGCCCTCATGAAGATCTCTCCGGTCGCGCCGTACCGGTGGATCGCGACCCTCTACATCGAGTTCTTCCGCGGCCTTCCCGCACTGCTGATCTTCATCGCGTTCGGCTACGCGATCCCCTACGCGTTCGGCATCCGGATCGACACGTATGTCACCGTCATGCTGGCGCTCGGCATCGTCGAGTCCGCCTACATCGCAGAGACCCTGCGCGCAGGTCTGCAGGCGGTGCCGAAGGGCCAGTACGAGGCGGCCCGCTCGCTGGGCATGAGCAACAGCCGCGCGATGATCACCATCGTCATCCCGCAGGCGGTGCGCATCATCCTGCCGCCGCTCACCAACGAGATCATCATGATGACGAAGGACTCGTCGCTCATCTACCTGCTGGGGCTCACCGCCAGCCAGTACGAGCTGGCGAAGTTCGGCCGTGAGGCGATCTCGTCGCCGGAGGCCGGCCTCACGCCCCTCGTCGTCGCCGGAGCGGCGTACCTCGTCATCACGGTGCCGCTGGGGATCCTCGCCCGCACGTTCGAATCGCGCACCGCGAAGCTGTCGAGAGAGTAGGCGGGATGATGCCCCGCACTCTCACGATCCGACCGACCCTGCACCCGCGCAAGGAGCACCCATGAGCACCCCCGATCATTCCCCCACCGGCGGCGGTATGTCCGCAGCGGCGGGACTCGCCGCGACCACCGCTGAGGGCTGCACGATCACGGACCTCCACAAGTCCTACGGCGACGTCGAGGTGCTCAAGGGCATCAGCCTCACCGTGAACCCGGGCGAGGTCGTCTGCGTCATCGGACCGTCGGGCTCCGGCAAGTCGACCCTGCTGCGCTGCATCAACCTGCTCGAGACGCCCAACCAGGGGAAGATCACGGTCGCCGGCTACGACGCGACGGATCCGGACGTGCAGATCGACGACATGCGCGCACAGGTCGGCATGGTGTTCCAGAGCTTCAACCTGTTCCCGCACATGACGGCGCTGGAGAACTGCTCGATCGCACAGCGCCGCGTCCTGGGGAAGGACAAGGCGGAGTCGGATGCCACGTCGCTGCAGAACCTCGAGAACGTGGGGCTGGAGCATCTGGCGGACAGGTACCCGGACCAGCTGTCGGGCGGCCAGCAGCAGCGCGTCGCGATCGCCCGGGCGCTGGCGATGAACCCCTCCCTCATGCTGTTCGACGAGCCGACGTCCGCCCTGGATCCGGAAACGGTGGGCGACGTGCTGGGCGTCATGCGTCAGCTCGCGGAAGCGGGGATGACGATGGTCGTCGTCACCCACGAGATGGGCTTCGCCCGCGACGTGGCGGACCGTGTCCTCTTCATGGACGGCGGGGTGCTCGTGGAGGAGGGCCCGGCGAAGGACGTCATCGGCAACCCGCAGCACGAACGCACCCAGTCGTTCCTCGCCCGTGTCCTCCACCCGGACGGCACCCCGGAAGGCTGAGGCATGCGCAGAACTTTGCCACCTACTGGAAACTTCGCCACCTACAGTGTTCTAGGTACGTAGCTGGCGAAGTTTTGTGTAGGCGGGTACGGCGACCTGCGCCCCGGGAGTGCGACCTGCTGCCCGAAGGTGCGACCTGCTGCCAGGGCCGCAACCGCACCTCTTCCTCTGTGACGACGAACACGCGTAGGCTACGGTCATCTCAGCCCCCTTCAGCAACAGGATGACCTGCCATGACGGAACAGCCGGGACACAGGCCCGACACCACCGCCAGCCCCGACACCACCGCCCGCATCGAAGCCGGCGCCGCCCACCAGCTGACTGAGGCCGAAGCCCGCAAGGTCACTCTCGGCGCCCTGGTCGGCACCGCTATGGAGTGGTACGACTTCTTCCTCTTCAGCGCGGCCGCCGCGCTGGTCTTCAACGTCCAGTACTTCGCCAACGACAACGCGGCCGCCGCCGCGATGGCTTCGTTCGCGACGTTCGGTGTGGGCCTGGTGGCCCGACCGCTGGGTGGCATGTTCTTCGGGCGGATGGGCGACCGGATCGGCCGCCGCACGACGCTCATGGTGACGATCATCGGCATCGGCATCGTCACGGGCCTCATCGGCATGCTGCCGACCTACGCAGCGATCGGCATCGCCGCGCCGATCCTGCTGGTCCTCCTGCGCATCGTGCAGGGACTGTTCGTGGGCGGCGAATGGGCCGGCGCCATGACGATCGTCGTGGAGAACGCCCCGCTCAAGCACCGCGCCCGCTACGCTGCGATCCCCCAGATCGGCTCCCCCATCGGCACGATCCTGTCGTCCGGAGGGTTCTTCCTCGCCACGATGTTCTTCTCGAAGGACAACTTCGATTCGTTCGGCTGGCGCATCCCGTTCCTCGCCGCGATCCCCATGCTGCTGCTGGCGCTGTGGATCCGCAGCAAACTGGAGGAGTCGCCGGTCTTCCAGGAGCTCCTCGAGTCGAACGAGGTCGTCAAGGCCCCCATCTCCACGACACTGCGCGAATCGTGGAAGCACATCATCGTCGGCATGGCGGCCGCACTGCTGGGCGTGGGCGGCTTCTATCTGGTGACGACATTCGTCGTCTGGTACGGCGTGAACGTCCTGGGCGAGTCCGACCAGGTCATGCTGCTGGGCACCCTCTTCGCCGCCACGGTCGAGATCCCCGTCCTCATCATCGGCGGACGTCTGGGAGGGAAGTACGGCGCCAGTCGCGTCATCCTCTACGGCGGCATCGTCTCCGCTGTCCTCGCGTTCCCCGCGTTCCTGCTCATCGACAGCGGCAGCTCGGTGCTCGTCATCGTCGGGATGACGATCGCGGTGTCCGCACTGTCGTTCCCGTACGCCGCATCCGGCACCGTCCTCACCGGGCTGTTCCCGGCCACCACTCGCTTCACCGGCGTCGCGTTCGCCCAGAACACCGCGGGCATGCTGAGCGGGTTCGTCCCCCTGCTCACCACCGCCCTCGTCACGGCCGCGGGCAACCACTGGTGGCCGGCGGCCGGACTGCTGGTCGTCGTGTCCGCGTTCACCGCTGTCGCCGGCTACCTCGCACCCCGGATGAGTCAGGACCTGCCGGGCTTCAAGCACTGAGGCTCGCGGGCCCCGCAGCCACCACTGGTCCCGCCGGACAGACAGCCCCTGCCGTGTGTCCGGCGTGCGTGATAGGACTGAGGACATGAGCGAAGTCACAGCGTCCGCCACTGCCGCCGGAGCCTCCACGTCCACGATGTCCGCCGGTCACCTCATCGTCCGCCAGCTCGAAGCGGAAGGTGTGGAACGCATCTACAACGTGCCGGGCGAATCGTTCCTCGACGTGCTGGACGGTCTCTACGACTCCTCCATCCACACGATCGTCTGCCGGCAGGAGGGTGGCGCTGGGTATGCCGCGGTCGCAGAAGCCCGCCTCACCAGCCGGCCCGGCATCGCCATGGTCACGCGCGGCCCCGGCGCATCGAACGCGATGATCGCCGTGCACACCGCCTACCAGGATGCGACTCCGCTGGTCCTGTTCGTCGGGCTGATCCCCACCGCTCAGCGCGGACGGGAAGCGTTCCAGGAGTTCGATCCGAACGCCTGGTTCGGGTCCACCGCGAAGAAGGTCCTCATCCTCGACGACCCGGACTCCGCCGCACGCATCGTGGCAGATGCGATGCACACCGCCGCATCCGGTCGCCCCGGCCCCGTCATCGTGGGGCTGCCGGAGGAGACTCTCCTCGACCAGACGACGTCGCAGGCCGTTCCGCCGCGGCCCGTCCCCTCCCCCGCGCCCACGCGCGACGACCTCTCCGCTCTCGAGTCCGCGGTCGCCGCCGCCGAGCAGCCGCTGGTGATCGTCGGGGGTCAGGGATGGACCGCCGAATCCTCGGCCCAGATCGCGGCGTGGGCGCGCCACCGCGGGGCCGGCATCGCCGCGGACTTCCGCGCACACGATTCGGTCGACCATGCCTCGGAGGTCTTCCTCGGCCCGTTGGGCTATTCGAGCTTCATCGGCACCCGCGAGGCGCTGGCCGCCGCGGATCTGCATGTCTTCATCGGCTGTGTCCGTGCGGATGTCATGACCGGCGGCTACGAGTTCGGCGTCGACCCGCAGCACACGATCGTGGCGGGTCCCGACCCAGACGCGCACGGGCACTTCGGCCCACTCGACCAGCAGATCGTCACGACCCCGGCGGCGTTGGCGGCGGCGCTGTACGGCGACGTCTCCGGAGCAGCTGGGCACGGCCAAGCGGACGAGACCGGCACCTCGGCGGACGGGGCGGCACACCGCGAGCGGCCGGACCATGCGGCACCGGCGGACTCAGCGGAAGCTGCCCGCGCCGCAGAGGACTCCGACACCGTGCCCTGGTATCGCCACTACCGTGAACGGTTCGTCGAATGGCGCACCAGCGTGGTGGGCGGCGAGCGCAGCGACGAGTTCGTCGACCGGGACCGCGCCTACCGGGATGCCGCGGACATCCTCCCCCGGGATGTCGTCCTCACGTACGGAGCGGGGAACTACTCCGCGTGGGCGCTGCGGTACTGGCCGCTCCAGGGGCCGGGATCCGTCGCGGCACCGCGCAACGGGGCGATGGGGATGGGGACGCCCGCAGCCGTGGCCGCGGCGCTCACGTTCCCGGACCGGCCGGTGGTGGCCCTCGCCGGTGACGGCTGCTTCATGATGAACGGTCAGGAGTTCGCCACCGCTGTCCACGAAGGGCTCAACATCACGGTGATCGTGGACGACAACACCGTGTACGGCACGATCGTCGGCCACCAGGTGCGGGAGTATCCGGGACGCCCGTCGGGCACGACCTTCACGAACCCGGACTTCGCGGCGCTCGCGAACGCGTACGGCGGTCGCGGTTACTCCGTCGAGCGGACGGAGGACTTCGTGCCGATGCTTCAGGAGGCGCTCGCCCACGACGGCCCCGCGCTCCTCCACATCCACACGGACCCCGACGTGCGGCTGCCGCGGAGCTGACCGCCGCGGGCGCTCTGCGCGGTAGCCTCGGTATGACCGAAGCCACCGTCCTCGCACGTGACACTCCTCGCACGTGACACTGCAGATTCGGAGACCCCACCATGCTCGACCTCATCCTGGACAACGCGCGGATCCGCACGATGGACGACGACCGTCCCGGCGCCGGCGCGATCGGCATCTGGGGCGGCAGGATCGTGGGCTTCGACGATGACGTGCGGGGTCTCAACGCGAAGCGCCGCATCAACATGCACGGGGCGACGGTGCTGCCCGGCTTCAACGACGTCCACTG
Source organism: Brevibacterium yomogidense (assembly GCF_016107685.1). GTDB lineage: Bacteria > Actinomycetota > Actinomycetes > Actinomycetales > Brevibacteriaceae > Brevibacterium > Brevibacterium yomogidense. The sequence continues at coordinate 72,427 of NZ_JABASY010000007.1, read as the reverse complement.
CCACACCACGTGGTACGGGCTCACGCTGGCGAGCATCAACTGCACGGCGCTTCCGGGTGGGCTCGACGAGGTGTACCGGAGGATCGAAGAGGCCGCCGCATCCACCCCGTCGGGCGAGTGGATCAACGCGACCGGGTACGGGCACCGCGACTACGGCGGACAGTACCCCGACCTCGAGGTGCTCGACCGGATCACGGGCGACCGTCCCCTCTTCCTGCGCCAGCAGTCGGGGCACGCCGCGATCGTCAACACGGCGGCGATGAAGCTCGCGGGCATGACGGAACCCGGCTTCGAGGATCCCGCCGGGGGCCGCGTCGTCCGCGACGCGCACGGCCGCCCCACCGGGCTCGTCGAGGAGACCGCGCAGGGCCTCATCCAGGACCTCATCCGCCCGTACTCGCTCGATACGGTCGTCGACGCGCTGGACCGTGCGACCGCGGGCTATGCGTCGGAGGGGATCACGAGCTTCGGCGAATGCGGGATCTTCGCGGGCTGGATCGGCCACTCGCCCCTCGAGGTGCATGCGTATCAGCTGGCGCGCGAAGCGGGGAAGCTGCGTGCGCGCGCCCAGATCATGCCGATGGCGGACGGCCTGCACACGGTCGCCTCACATTCCGCGGACGGCTACGGCATCGGTCTGGACACCGGCGTCAGGACCGGGTTCGGCGACGACTGGCTGAGCTTCGGGCCGGTGAAGATCTTCATGGACGGCGCGATGAGCGGCGAGACCGCGGCGATGCGCGACGATTACGCCGGGAGCGACACGGCCGGCTACCTGCAGGACGACCCTGAGACGCTGCGGCGGACGATCCTCGACGTGTACCGGTCGGGGTGGTCGCTCGCCGTCCACGCGATCGGCGATCTGGCCGTCGACCATGCTGTGAAGAATATCGTCGAGGCGATGGACACGTACGGTCTCCGCCGCGTGCCCAACCGCATCGAGCACGCGGGAACCGTGCACGACGAGCATCTGGCGACGCTCGCGCAGTACGGCATCGCGGTGACACCGCAGTCGGCGTTCGCGCGCGACATCGGCGACGGGATGAATGCGTCGGTGGGTCCCGACAGGCGTCGGCTGCTCTACCGCGGGCGCTCGTTCGTCGACGCCGGGGTCATGCTCGCGGGGTCGTCCGACCGTCCGTGCGCGGACGGCACGCCTCTGCGCGGCATCCAGGCGTTCGTCGACCGCGCCACGAGCACGGGCGACGTCTTCGGCTCCGCAGAGGAATGCCTGACAGTCGAGCAGGCTTTCACGGCCTACACCAGGACCGCCGCCGAGGCGTCCGGCCACGGCGCTGTCAAGGGCACCCTGGCACGGGGCAAGCTCGCCGACATGGTGGTCCTGGGAGACGACCCCTTCTCCGCGGACCCGACGACGATCAAGGACATCGACGTCGTCGCGACACTCGCGGACGGGGAGTTCACGCACTCGACACTGTGAGTGCCAACGGGCTCCGCGTCTGGCGTCAGACTTCAGGCGTCGGCGACGAAGCCGAAGAAGCGTGTCGGTTCGCTGTAGTCCGCACCGGGGGTCCCGGTGGCGTTGGCGGGCGCCCCGATCCACGGCACATCGGCCTCCTCCAGCCCCGCGTACTGGCCCGCAGGATAGAGGAAGGTCGCATCGACGTGGGTCCCGCGACCTGGGTCGGGCGCCTCCTCGCCGGTCATGCGCCACGAGACGGTGAGGTCGTCGCCGGGCTCCAGCCGGTCCGTGACGGTCCAGGCCAGGGACCAGCGTCGCTTCGAGGAGCGCTCGTCGGGTGCTGACAGCTTGTCCGCCGCGCCGCCGGTGACGCTCACGAGCTCCGCGCGGTACTCGTTGCGCCCGTCGCCCGCGAGGCTCACGGTGAGGACCCCTCCGGTCTCAAGGGAGTCCGGCCCCTGGTAGGTGAGCTCCGTTGTGACATCCACCCAGGAATCAGGGTCGCACTGCCCATGGAACACGTCCCCCATCTGCACACCGCGCGACGCTTCCGTCGTGGCGGTCGTGGAGATCGTCGCGTGCACGTCGGCCTCCATGTCGAGGGTGCGTGCGCTCATCGCGAGATCGGGTGCGGCCGTGCCGGAGACGTCGCTGGGTTCAGTCCACAGCGAATCCTTGGTCGCCACGCGTGTGGAGGTCTGCTCCGGTGTCGTCGCCTTACCCATGGGTCCTCCTCGGTCGCCTGCGATTTCGTCTGCCCGCGCAGACACCGCCGCAGCAGGTGCCAGTGATGCCCGGCCATTCAGTTCACGAAGCATAACAACCATGCGAAGCAGTCGCAGTAGAGGCGCGCCTGAAGAGCCCCGCCCACGCGCCTCTCACCGTTGAGAGAGTGATCGCGGGCGCCGGATGCGGCGCATCAATGGGGCTTGTGCCCCAGCCGCCCCGGTGTCGCATCTTCCGAAAACCAACCGTATAGTAACAACACGCGCCGCTTTCAGAGGAGGCATGATGATGCGTCGCTTCCCACAGTTTCCTGCAGATCTCGCCCCGGCGGCCCCGCTCCCCTCGGAGTCACCCGCGCACGCGGCCTCGGCCCCCGCACCGTCAGCGCCCCACGCCCCAGGACAGGTCTTCGCTGTTTGGGCTGGTGAGAACGCCATGTCAGACGTCCGTCGCCGGTCTCTCGACATCCTGCGCTACACGAACCTGGGCCTCGACTTCCACCTGGTGACACCACAGAACCTCAGCGAGTACCTCGTCGCCCAGCACCCGCTCCACCCCTCCTACGAGGACCTCAGCTTCCACCATCGTGCTGATTACTTGCGGGCATACTTCATGCACCACCACGGCGGTGCGTACGCGGACATCAAGCCACTGACCGGAGCGTGGGGACCGGTGCTCGACAAGCTGAATTCCTCCGCCGTCCTGTGGGCAGGAGGGATGAGCGCGAAGGCGCTGCCGTCCTTCACTCCCATGGGGAAGCGTGTCGCGCGCACCCGTCGCGGGGCCCGCGCACTCCACCCCGCCGCAGTCGCCTTCAAACCCGGGTCGCCGTGGACCGCCGAGTGGCTGTCGCAGGTCGAACGACACATCGACGAAGCGGCACCGCTCCTGCGGGACAACGCACCCGTCCAGCCGTGGGGACTCAACCCGGAGTATCCGCTCGCGTGGGATGCCCTGTCCTGGGGCTCTTTGGAGTCCGCTGCGCGCAAGTACAGACGGCACAGCTTCACCGCCCGGTCACTGCGGGTATCCGTCGCGCCCGGTGGGGGCGGTTTCGACTGACCCTCCCGCCACAGCCTCTCAGGAGCTCGCGGCGGCACCGGAGGCAGCGGCAGCCGTGACCGCCCCCATGATCGCGGCGTTCATGGCGTCGATGACACCCTTGATCGCCTGATTCCCGCGCTGGGCGGCCTCCGGCAGCTCCTCGGAGATCCGCTCGATGCGCTTGCTGAGCGCACGGCCTTTGAGCCCAGCGCTCGCGGCCTCCTCCTTGAGGACGACCTTCGCCGCATCCATTCCGCGCAGGATCCCGAGGATCATCGCGTCTGTCACGGAGACCTCGCCGCGTCCCGCCAACGCGTCATGCAAGCGCGCCCGGGTGAGGCGCTCCGGCTCGTCATCGACAACCGGGTACCTCTCCGGCTTCAACCCCAGGAACCGGGCCTCCTCGAGCCCGACGACGCCCTGTGCCATCAGGCTGCGGGATACGACCACCTTCGGGTTGAACCAGCCTGCGGTGATGAGGGATTGGACGCGCGGAGGCTTGCTCCGTGCCGCCAGCGCCTGCAGCCCGAACGCCATGATGGCGCCCGGGCCGTCCGGCTGCGACCCACCGCCCGCGCCTGCGGCACCGCCGATCGGTCCCCCGGCACCGCGGACACTGCCCGCCGGCCCGCCGATCCTGTCGGCCGATCCACCAGTCCCACCAACCATCAACACCCGGGGGTTCCTCTTCTTCCCCGGCTCGAACTCGACGCATTCGGCGAGCGCGAGGTCGCTCAGCAGTCCGGCGGCCAGCGCGTAGTCACGGTAGGAGACCCACGCCTCCGTCCTGCCGTCGTCACGGGTGAGCAGCAGGAGGAGGTCTTCGCTGATGAGCATCAGAGGGGTTCCGTGAGGGCCCGCTCGATCACGTCGAGCCCCTTCCGCAGGTCCGCTTCGGTCACATTGAGCGGTGGGACGACGTGGATGCGGTTGAAGTTGGCGAACGGCAGGACGCCGCCGGCCTTGATCCGGCCGATCACCTCGTTCATCTGCGGGGAGGATCCACCGTAGGGTGCCAGCGGCTCCTTCGTCGCCTTGTCGCTCACCAGGTCGATCGCCCAGAACATCCCGGTGCCGCGGACTTCGCCCACCAGTGGGGACGCCTGCTCGATCTCGCGCAGCCGCGGGCCCGCGACCTCGTCGCCCAGCCGTGCGGCGTTCTCCACCATGCCTTCGTCCTGCATCGCGTTGATCGTCGCGACCGCAGCGGCGGCCGCCAGCGGGTGCCCGGAGTAGGTGAGGCCGCCCGGGTAGGGGACGTCGGCGAACGAATCGAAGATCGCGTCGCTGATCGCCACACCACCCAGCGGCACGTAACCGGAGTTCACGCCCTTCGCGAAGGCGACGAGATCCGGCACGACGTCGAAGTGCTCGAACGCGAACCACTTCCCGGACCGGCCGAACCCGGCCATCACCTCGTCGGCGATGTACACGATGCCGAATTCGTCGCACAGTGCGCGCACGCCCTGCATGTACTCCTTCGGCGGGATCATGATGCCCGCGGTTCCGGGGATCGTCTCGAGGACGAGCGCGGCGATGGTCTGCGGCCCTTCGAGCTCGATGGTGCGGCGCAGGTGCGTGAGTGCCCGCTCCGTCTCCTCCTCCTGGGTCGTCGCGTGGAATTCGGACCGGTAAAGGAAGGGCCCGAAGAAGTGGACGGTGCCGGCGTCGCCCACGTCGTTGCGGAACCGTCGCGGGTCGCCCGTGATGTTGATGGCCTGCTCCGTGCCGCCGTGGTAGCTGCGGTAGCGGGACAGAACCTTCCGGCGTCCGGTGTGCAGGCGTGCCATGCGCACTGCGTGCTCGATGGCGTCCGCACCGCCGTTGGTGAAGAACACCTTGTTGAGTGATTCCGGCAGGCGTTCCGCGATGAGCCGGGCCGCTTCGGAGCGCTTGTCGTTCGCGTGCGCGGGATTGATCGTGCAGAGCAGGTCCGCCTGGTCCTTGATCGCCTGGACGACCTCGGGGTGCTGGTGCCCGATGTTCGTGTTGACGAGCTGCGAGGAGAAGTCGAGGAACGGCTTGCCCTCCCCGTCGTAGACGTACGAGCCCGCCGCCCGGGACACGACCATGGGCGTGATCTGCTTCTGCGCCGACCACGAATGGAAGACGTGCGCCCGGTCCAGGTCGTACGCTCGCTGCGACTCCGCGCGGAGCTCGTCCAGTTCATCCTCCGTGAAATCCAACATCGTCGTTCCTCCCTGGGGTTGTGCAGGTGCGCGCTCGCGCTCACTCTGCGCCGTCGGGTAGCCTGCCCGACACCTTCCACCGTACGTCCGAACCGCCCGTTCGGCACCCACTCGATCGCACCCACCGGCCCACCCGCACCGGCACGTCCCGATAGAGTCGGACCATGTCGTCCCCCACGTCGTATCGCACAGTGTCCGGTCCCGTGGAGGCCGAACTCGAGATCAAGCGCTCCCGCTTCCTCGCCCTCCTGGCGCCCGTCGCGAACGAGGACGAGGCCCGCGAGGTCATCTCCCAGCGCCGGTCGGAGCACCCCAAGGCCCGCCATCACTGCACTGCGTTCGTGATCGACCCGGATTCCCGGACGCGGCGGTTCAGCGATGACGGGGAGCCTGCGGGCACGGCGGGTGCGCCCATCCTCGACGTCCTCGTCGGGAATGAACTCACGTATGTGCTGGCGGTCGTCACCCGCTACTTCGGCGGCACGCTGCTGGGTGCGGGCGGTCTGGTCCGCGCGTATGGTGACGCGACCTCGGAGGCGGTCGCGGCCTCGGCTGCGGTGACGTACTCCCAGCGGGTGCCGGTGACGATGACCGTCGACTACGCGCTCGCAGCCGCCATCGACCGGATGGCTGCCGCTGCCGGGTGGACGACGGAGTCGGAATACGCCGCCGAGGTCGTCGTCACCGTCTTCATCCCGCCCGCCGAACTCGACGCGGGACTCCGCAGCCTCGCGGACGTGAGCGGTGGGTCGGTGGAACCCGCGGTCGGCGAACCCGTGTGGGCGCCCTGACAGCGTGAGCCCGTGCGGGCGCACTGACGGTGAGCGGCAACTGAGAAGTGGATCCGGTCAGATGGAACCGGGGAGCGGATGACCGCCAACGACCGGGCGCGGACGCGCAGGCGTCAGTCGAGCTGGGCGATCCTCGCGACGGACGCGTTCGTGAGCATGAGGAGGTCGTGGGGCCGCATCTCGATCTCGAGGCCCCGACGGCCGGCGGAGATGAACACCGAGTGGTGCTCCGTCACGGAATCGTCGATGTAGACGGGGGTCGCGGCACGCTGTCCGAACGGGCTCATGCCACCGGTGACGTAACCCGTGCGCCGTTCGGCTTCTGCCACCCCGGCGAGTGTCGCCTTCTTGCCACCCGCAGCAGAGGCGAGCGCTTTGAGGTCAAGCTGGCCTGACACCGGCACCAGTGCGGTGACCGGTTCGGCGTCGACGAGGATGTGCAGTGTCTTGAACACCCGGTCGGGTTCGACACCCAGCTTCTCCGCGGCTTCGCCGCCGTAACGGCGCGCACGCGGGTCGTGCTCGTACTCATGGACGGAGTATTCGATACCGGCCAGGCCGAGGACACGGAGCGCGGGCGTAGCGGCTGCCACTTGTGTGAGTCGGGACATGATGCGGCCACGATACGAGATACGCTGTTCCCATGTGAAATCGTGCGATACGAGTCACATCGCCCCCACTCAGCCCCACCCGAGCTCGTGGAGCCGGTCCTCCTCGATGCCGTAGTGGTGCGCGATCTCGTGGACGATCGTCACGAGGATCTCTTCCCGCAGATGCTCCAGGTCCTCCGCGTACCCCACGAGCGGGTTCTTGAAGAGTGTGATGGTGTCCGGCGGCACGAAGCTGAAGGATCCGGAAGCCCGCTCTGTGAGGGGGATGCCGTCGTAGATGCCCAGGAGTCCGGGCGAGTCCGCCGGCGGGTCGGGCTCGATGAAGAGGGCGACGTTGTCCATGAAGTCGACGACCCCTGCAGGAAGATGACGCACCGCGTCATCGATCAGCGAATCGAAGAGCTCATCGCTCACGGCATGCACATCCATGCCCGCAGTCTAGGGAAGAGCGCGAACGACCGCGGTCGGAGCCTGTGATCAAGGACACCGACGAACCGATTTGCGCGCCGCGAAGAAGTCGGGCTAAGCTTACGGAGGTTCAAGGCCGAAAGGCGGTAGACCGCTAGCAAGCCCCCATCGTCTAGTGGCCTAGGACACCGCCCTTTCACGGCGGCGACACGGGTTCGAATCCCGTTGGGGGTACGTGTATGATGAGCTTCGACGCCCATCGGCACAGCAGTAACAAGAAGTGAATATGGCCCTGTAGCGCAGTTGGTTAGCGCGCCGCCCTGTCACGGCGGAGGTCGCGGGTTCGAGTCCCGTCAGGGTCGCGGAGCACAAGGCTCTTCTCACACAGAAGGGCCTTTGTTCTTTCAAAGACTGAATTCTTCAGCTGCATCCCGTTCAGTCGATATCTGAATATGGCTCTGTAGCTCAGTTGGTAGAGCGTTCGACTGAAAATCGAAAGGCCACCGGATCGACGCCGGTCGGAGCCACCAGACAGTGAAGACCCTCGCCTCGGCGGGGGTCTTCTGCCATGCCCCGCGCAAGAACCACCCGGAACCCCTCGCAGGGCGTGAAGCTCGCCGAGCAGCGGAAACCCAGGCGGCTGCGCGGAGTCGCTTGCACCCCTTGTATGCCTCACTGTGCGTCTATAGACTCAAAATTGAAAGCGACGTCGATTTCACAAAAGTCGCACGCTGTCATCGTCGACAGTTGCAGCGCGCATGAGGCACTCGATTTCAAGGGAGAAATATGCTTCGGAGCACACCGACCACGGGAGTTTCGGCCGTTGCAGCGATCGCATCGCTGCTGTTCGTCAGCGGATGCGCAGGTTCGGTCAGCAACAGCAACAGCGCGGGCGGCGGCGAAGGTTTCGCGTACGTCGCCTCACAGCCCGAGGTCGATGCGGTTATTGAAGACCTCGACCCTGTCACGCTCGTCTATCAGCCAAGCGGCTCCTCGCCGGATACGCCAGCTGCTGTCGCGGGGCATTCCTTCGCGGAGGCGATCGAGGAGCGGTCGGGCGGAAAGATCTCCCTCGATATGGTCTGGGGGCAGGCGATCGCCGGCTACCCCGAAACCAACGATGCACTCGCAGACGGCCGCATCGACATTGCGTATCACGTGCCGATCTACGACCCAGCGGCATACCCGACGATCGATGCGTACAACAAGCTGACTCAGTACTCGAGCGCCGCACCGTTGACCGGGGAAGCGATCTCACAGGCAATGATGAGTGAGGCCGCGTGGAACGACCCGCAGCTCATCGAAGAGTACGAGGAAAAGGGCCTGACACCTCTCTCGCCATTGCTGTCGTCAGGGGACTACTGGATCGCGTGCAACACACCGATTGCGGGAGCCGACGACTGGGAGGGCCGACAGATCCGGATCGGCGGGACTGCGCAAGGGCCGATCGCTGAAAGCATCGGCGCATCACCTGTCTCCATGGAGTACGGCGAGACATTCGAAGCACTGCAGCGCCACACTGTCGACTGCACCTTCGTTCAGGGGCAAGTCGCAGGATCGACGGGCCTGCTGGAAGTCGCACCGCATGTCACGCTGTTCGAAGGCCACAGAATGACCGGCGGCGCGACGGCGTCACACGTCGCAGGATCGAGCTTCACTGACCTTCCACTGGCTTACCAGCAGATCATCTTCGATGCCGAAGTCGACATGTTCCATGGTCAGCTTGCGAGCACGATGGATTCGAGCCTCAAGGCAGTGCAGGACGCTCGGGCTGCAGGAGGCGGCTTCAACACCATCGATCCTGAAGTGCAGGAAACGATGGAGCAGACGCAGGAGGAGCTGGTCGACGGCCTCATCGCCGACAGCAGGATCGACGAGGACATCCGGGAACAATTGACGTCGTCCGCAGACAAGTGGTCAGGAATCGTCGAAGAGCTCGGCTACACCGACGACGGCGACTTGGAGAACCTGGACGAGTGGTACGACGTCGACAGCGTGGACTTCCGCCCACTGGGTGAACGCGTTCTCGAAGAAGCGGCACTTGCGCACCGGCCCGAGTGAGGGTTCGTTCGGCTGACCGTCCGCAACTCCGGAGGTGAGCACGCCTTCAGGAGCCCTCCTTACACTGGGGGGCATGCCTCGTCGGGTGGATGACTTCCGGGGACTCACACAGGTGAGTCGACTTCGCCTGCTCCAATCAGTGCAGCGGAAGCCCGGGCGGCAGCTGCGGGAACTGGCGGATGAGACCGGCGTGCATGTCAACACCGCACGCGATCACCTGCGAGTCCTCGAGGAAGAGGGCTTCGTCGTGAGCGCCCCCGTCGAAACGGGTAAACGAGGCCGCCCGCCGATGGGCTACTCCCCCGTGCGGAAGGCAGAGCACAGCTCGGCGGCGCAGCGTCGCCTGGAGGAGGCGAAGGACCGAGGCAGGCTGCTGCGCAGGATAGCCCCGGACCTCGACTACAGCGAAGAGCTGGGCGACGAGGCCTCCCACCAGCTGGATGTCCTGTACGAACACCTCGATGACGCGGGGCTGGAGCCCGACGTCGATGAAGGCGAGCTCACCGTCGGCCTGCTTCCCTGCCTCTACCAGGACCTCATCGACACCAACCGTCCGCTGATCTGCTCCGTCCACGCGAAGCTCGTGCGCCACCAGCTCGAACAGGTTCCCGGCCCACTCGAGCTGAAGAAGCTCCACCCGTTCGTCGAACCCCACCGGTGCCTGCTGGTCCTGGGCCTTGCCGGCGAAGGCGCACGCACAGCGCAGCCGGGTGGCATCGACAGCGATCGCGACGCCGCGGAACTCGAGCAGTATGCCGCGGATGCCATGCGCTCCCAGCGCTGACGCATCGACCAGCACGAGAGTTCACCTTCCAGGGCACGGAACGTCGTCCCGTGCCCCCGGAAGGTGAACTCACGATCGCTGGGCGGATGCGCGGCGCCTCACCGCCTGCTTTGTCCAGCCTCAGCAGACAGACCCGGCCTCAGCGACCGGGTCCGGTTTCAGTGACCAGACCCTGCCTCACTCACCCGTCGGGGTTCTGCGCCCACATATCGGGGCCGAACACCTCGTAGTGGATGCGCTCGCTCGGCACGCCCTGATCGATGAGGGTGCGGCGGGCGATCTGCATGAAGGGCAGCGGCCCGCACATGAACACCTTCGCCTCCGCCGGCAGCTCGACGTCCTTGAGGTCCATGAAGCCGGGGCGGGCTGGATGCAGGGTGGGTGCAGCCTCGGCGTTCTCCTCGTACCAGTTCTGCGCACGGGCATCCGGCATGGCGAGCACCTGCCGGCGGAGTCCGTCGTAGAGGGCGTGGTGCTCGTGCGACTTGTCCGCGTGGAACAGACGGACCGTGCGGTCGGGCTGGCGGCGGGACAGATCCTCCATGATCGCGGCGACGGGAGTGATCCCGATGCCTGCGGACACCAGCACCACCGGCGTATCGGACTCGTCGAGCACGACGTCACCCGCCGGCTGCGACACATCGAGGATCGTGCCGGGCTTCGCGTTCTCGTGCAGCCAGCCGGACACCTGCCCGTCCGGGGCACCGTCGACACCTCGGACCCGCTTGATGGTGACGCGGATCGAATCACCCCGAGGCCCCGACGAGATCGTGTACTGCCGCGGCTGCCGCGTCCCCCCGGGTACGTCGACGGCGATCGCAACGTACTGCCCCGTCCGGTGGCTGGGGATATTCCCGGACACCGGGGCGAGCAGCAGGGAGAACACCTCATCGGACTCCTCGAACCGCTCGACGACTCGGTACTGGCGCCACGGCTCGTCCGGATCCGTGCCTGCCTCGGCGTACAGCTTCGCCTCTTCGGCGATGAGCGAGGTGGCGAAGAGCCAGTACACCTCGTCCCACGCTGCTGCCACCTCTGGTGTGACCGCGTCGCCCAGCACCTTCTGCACGGCGCCCAGCAGGTACCGGCCCACGATCGTGTATTCGGCGGCCTTGATGCCCAGGGACACGTGCTTGTGGGCGATCCGCTGCATGATCGGGGTGAAGTCCGGGGCGTCAGGGTCGATGAGGTGGACCGCGAAGGCCACGACGGACGCCGCGAGTGCCTTCGGCTGCTCTCCGATCGCCTGGTTCGCGACGTTGAAGACGTTGAGCAGCTCCGGATGCGCATCGAACATGTCCGGGTAGAAGACCTTGGTGATCTGCTCCGCGTGGTCGCCGACGACACCTGCGGTCGCTGCGACGACCGCTTCGGAATCAGGGGACAGCTTCATGAACGTGTTCCTCTCGTCTCACTGAGGGTGACTGGTGATCCGATCATTGCCCGAGCACCCCTCTTCGCGCTCCCGGTTCGACCGTGAGTATTCATAGTCGGCCTTCTGACCAGCGCATTCACACCCATGAGACCAGCCGGCCGTTCAGTGCCCGCAGGCGGGCGCTCAGGGTTCTCACCGGAAGCCTGTGAAGAGAGTGCGCCCCATTCCCCGCTGAGCGTGCTACGCTCGAACCAGTCGGTGCGACGGTTCCACGCTCACAAGGCAACTGGACAAAAACACCGGCGAGTCCGTCGGAGAGCCACTCCGGTCGACATGCCCATCAGTACCCGGCGATCACATCGACTCAAGCCTCATCGGCCCGACGAAACGAATCTTCATCTTCTTCACTCGCTTCACCTCTCCGCATTCGCAGGCAGGCACTGCGCGCACCGATGCGCGCCATACCAAGCCGCCTCGTCGAACGCCCCTCACATGTCCGGCAGTCACTGTCGGATGCACAGCGCACCCTCGGATGCGCACCCCAAAGATCTCCGGACCGGTAATCGGTTCGGAAAACACGGTCACTCAGGTGGGTGACCCGTACACAAAGGATATGCAGTATGGCTACAGGTACCGTCAAGTGGTTCAACGCGGAAAAGGGCTTCGGCTTCATCGAGCCCAGCGATGGGTCCGCTGACGTCTTCACCCACTTCAGCGCGATCGAGGGCTCGGGCTACCGCAGCCTCGAAGAGGGCCAGTCGGTGGATTTCGAAGCGGAGTCCAGCCCGAAGGGCATGCAGGCTACGAGCGTTCGCGTTCTCTGATCCTCGTTGAGCGGGGGTGTGCGGTCTCTGACCGCCCACCCCCGCTCTTCCATTCCAGGCCCTCCGCACCACTCCACACACACCCCACACCACAGATCTCGACCTGGCGATGCCGGCACACCCTTGACGGAACAGCCTCCGCCAGTCCCCTTCCGCCCCGAACCCCCTCACCTCTCCCCTCGTTCCGGCGCAATGATGACCGGAAACCACTCGCACGATGCAGCACAGCCGTGAACCCCGGTGACAGGGATTCGACGACGACGGCTCCGAAGAGAAGCGGTACGTTCAATGTCTCCATCCGCCACGTCCTCCAGCCCGACCACGGACAGCCAGACAATGGCCGGTCCGTTCACAGCACTCCCGCACGTGGGTGGCGCGGACGCACACGACCCTTCCGCTGACACGATCATGGGTGATCCCGTCACGGCCAGTCCGGCGAAGGAGTCCGGCCTCATCAGGACGCGCCCGTTCCCCACGCTGGCGAAGTCGTACCTGGAGGTCTCCAAGATCGTCCGCAGCGAGGGCCTCTTGGCGCGCACCCCCTGGTTCTACGGCATGGTGGGGGCTGCTCTGATTGTGGGGCTCGCCGGCTGTGTCGCGGGATTCATCCTGTTGGGCGACAGCTGGTTCCAGCTCCTCATCGCCGCGGCGCTGGGCATCCTCTTCACGCAGGTCGCTTTCCTCGCGCATGAATCCGCGCACCGCACGATCCTGTCGACCGGACCCGCGAACGACAAACTCTCCCAGGTACTGGGCGCCGTCGTCGGCATGAGCTATTCGTGGTGGGACTCGAAGCACTCCCGCCACCATGGCAACCCGAACATCGTCGGCAAGGATCCGGACATCGCGCCGGGAGTCCTGTCGTTCGCCGCGGAGGACGCCGCGAAGTCGAAGGGCTTCTTCCGCTGGCTCCAGTCCCGCCAGGGTTGGCTGTTCTTCCCCCTCCTCACGCTTGAGGGCCTCAACCTCTATGTGCAGGGCTACGTCCACCTGTGCTCCCGCGGGAAGGTCAAGAACCGCTGGCTGGAGCTGACCCTCCTCACCCTTCGCACCGTCCTCTACCTGTTCCCGATCTTCTTCTTCCTGCCGCTGGGCATGGCGTTCGCGTTCCTGGGCGTCCAGCTGGCGGTCTTCGGTGTCTATATGGGCGCGTCGTTCGCCCCGAACCACAAGGGGATGCCGCTCATCGATCGCAGTGTGAAGATGGACTTCTTCTCGAAGCAGGTCCGCCTGTCGCGCAACATCCGCGGCGGTTGGTGGGCGACGTGGTTCATGGGTGGCCTGAACTACCAGATCGAGCACCACCTGTTCCCGAACATGCCGCGACCGCACCTCGCGAGGACACGTCAGATCGTCATCGAGAAGTGCCGCGAGCTGGGCGTCCCCTACACGGAGACCAGTCTGCTGAAGTCGTACGGCATCGTCATCGCCTACCTCAACCGCGTCGGGTTGGCCGCCCGCGACCCGTTCGACTGCCCGATGATCGCGGAGTTCCGCCGGGGCTGACACTGCCGCTGCCAGCTCACCTCACCGTACCCCCGGTCCGGCCCACCGCCGCCGAGGCCGCCTCCCGCCCGCGCGCCCCCTCCCCTCCCGTACGCTCGTAGTGATGACGGCTCCACACTCTTCACGTCCTCGCGCCGGGTGGATGGACATGCTCCGCGGTCTCGCGGTCGTGCTCGTCGCGGTCTTCCATATCCAGTACCCGCTGGTCGAGCGTGTTCCCGGCACCCCGGATATTCTGTTGCGCTTCGGGGAGGCGATGCAGCCGTTCCGCATGCCTCTGCTGTTCTTCCTCTCCGGGCTGCTGCTGCCGCGGTCGCTCACGAAGCCCGCGGGCGCCTACGTGTGGGGCAAGGTGCGGGGGCTCGTGTGGCCGTTCGTGCTGTGGACCCTCGTCGTCGCGGTGGCGTTCGAGGCCCTGTGGCGCGACGACGACCCGTGGTGGCTACTAATGGATGCCCCAGCGATGCTCATGGGCTGGCAGCATCTGTGGTTCCTGTCGGTGCTCATCGTCTGCTACGCGATTGCGCCGCTCACCCGTATCGTGCCGGCGTGGGTCTTTCCTGTCCCCATGGCCGTCGTCTCCTCCTTCATGACCTCCGACGTCGCGTGGGTGGACTACGGGGAGAAGGTGCTCTGGTACGGCGCGTTCTTCTTCGCGGGGGCGGCCGTCGCCGGGGTCATGGAGACCTGGCAGCGGCTCTCCCCCGTCCTACCGGCCGTCATGGTGATGTTCACCGTCGTGTGGGGCTACCTCGCCGCACAGGATGCGGAGCTGCGGACGACGCTGGGCTTCGCGACGTTCACGACGTCGCTCGTCGGGGTGCTCGCGGTGACGTGGCTGGCGCCCCGTCTCCCGCGCCTTCGCTTCCTCGAGTGGGTGGGGCGCGGATCGATCGTCGTCTACCTCGTGAACCTCACGACCATCACGCTCGCGTTCGAGACTATCGACACAGTCGGGATCACAGAGCCGTGGTCGATCATCGCACTCCTCGTCATCGCGGGCCTGGTCGTCCCCGTGGCGATGGTGCCGCTGGCGCGCACCCCGCTCTTCGTGTGGCCCGCGCCGCGCACCGCACGTCGGCCGGCCCCGCGAATCGCGGCGTCGACCTCCTGACCTCCTCTCGCTTTCCGGAGTACTCTTGATCCGCACTAGCCATTCGCATTCCGGAGGACTCCATGACCGCTGCACCGCCCATCCCCATGCGCGCCCGCCTCTGGGCGGAGTTCATCGGCACGTTCTGGCTGGTGTTCGGCGGCTGCGGCTCCGCGGTGCTCGCGGCGAAGGTCGTCGATGGTGACGGCATCCAGATGGGCATCGGCTTCCTGGGCGTCGCCCTGGCGTTCGGTCTCACGGTGGTCACGGGTGCGTACGCGCTGGGCCACATCTCCGGCGGCCACTTCAACCCGGCGGTGACATTGGGTGCCCTGTGCGCGGGGCGCATCGAGGCGAAGGCCGTCGCCCCCTACATGGGCATCCAGGTCGTCGGCGGTGCGGTCGCGGCGACCGTGCTCTACATCGTCGCAAGTGGACAGGACGGGTTCGCGATCGACCCGTCCGCAGCAGGCTCCTTCGCCACCAACGGGTTCGGCGATCTGTCGCCGGGCGGCTACGGCCTGCTCGCCTGTCTGGTGCTCGAGGTCGTCCTCACCGCGATCTTCCTGTGGGTCATCCTCGGCACCACCGACAAGGGGGCGCCTGCTGGTTTCGCGCCGCTGGCGATCGGCCTCACGCTGACGATCATCCACCTCATCGCGATCCCGGTGACGAACACGTCGGTGAACCCGGCACGGTCACTTGCCGTCGCCTTCTACAACCCCGCGGCACTGGGGCAGGTGTGGCTCTTCATCGTCGCCCCGCTGATCGGCGCCGCGATCGCGGGACTCAGCTACAAGACGCTCACCGCCGCGAAGGACTGACCCCGCTCGCTATCAGGGCACAGGAAGACTGAGCGGCCTACTGCTCATCCCCGTGGCGTCGCCGGTCAGTCGGCTGTGAACTCCGTCGCTATCGGCGGAATCCGCCTGCGCGCCGGTGCAGTGACTTCTCCGCGCCGCTCACCACGAGCAGCAGGGATGCGAACCAGATCGCCCCGGCAGGCCCCACGGCCCACGCGATCCCGCCGGCGGCCAGCGGTATGACGACCTGTCCCATCCGGTTGCCCATGAGGCGGACGGCCAAGGCGGTGCTGCGCCACGCGGTGGGCACGGACTGGACGACCAGTGTCATGGTGAGCGGTTGGCCCAGGCCCAGGAAGAATCCGCCCACGGCCATGAGGATGATCGTCACCACGGGCCACGTGAGGGTCGACGGTGTTGCGACGATCGTGACGCCGGCGCCCAGCAGGCTCACGATCACGAGGTCGCTGCGGCGGTACCGGGCGGACAGCCACGGCAGGCAGATCCGCGACGCGATCGTCGCACCCGCCCGCACCGCGAGGAAGACTCCCACCCACACCGGGGCGACACCGTGCCGCTCCCCCACGACCGGGAGGAACGCGATGAGGAGGTCGGCCATCGTGAGCAGCGCCAGGGACGCGATCATGTGGGAGGGGATCGTGGGCAGCCGCAGGATGCGGAGCATCGTCGGCTTGCCGACGGGTGACCCCTCCGTCGCCGAGGCCCCCTCCGGTCCGCCCGCCCCTCCCCTGTGCGAGACACCGACTTCTGTGACGCCTCCTTCCGCGGCACCCCCGTCCGAGCTGCCCGCCTCAGGAACGCCGTCCTCCGAGACACCGCCGTCCGGTACACCGGCCTCCGGCACGTCGTCCTGTGGGGCTTCGGCCCTGCCCGCGCCGTCGCGATAGGGGCGGGCGAAGCCGAAGACCAGGGGCGCGATGACGGGGAGCGCGACGAGTGACACGGCGGCCCCCACGAGCATAGTGGTGCGGATCGCCGTGGTGCGCGCGTCGAGGTCCGTGTCGCTGCCCAGCATGAGTCCGCCCAGCAGCGGGCCCAGCAGCTGCCCCACCGCGTAGCCGGCGGTGAACCAGCCGAATCCCCGGTCCAGGTCCTCCGGCGGCATGTACCGGGCGATGGACGCCTGCCCCGCGATGGTGAAGACGATGTGGGCGACACCCAGGACGACGGAACCGATCGCAACCACGACGATCGTCGTGGCGTAGGCCAGCAGCAGGCAGGATGCGGCGAAGACCACCGCGCCGACGGCGATGAGTGCGGAGAGGCGGGGCGTCCGCTCCGTGAGCCTCCCCAGCCACATGACGAGGACGAGGGGCAACAGCGCGTACGCGGAGGTCACCAGGCCGACGGCCCCGGCGTCAGCCCCCATCCCCAGCAGCTGGTAGCTGACCGTGGGGCGGACCAGGTTGAGGGTCGTCTGCGTGAGGATCGCGGTACCGACCAGCAGCCACAGCCAGACGTGCGGTCGACCGCCCACGTCAGTTCACGCGCGCGCCGAGGCGCTGTGTGTCGACCGTGTGCATGTAGGCGGCGAAGGCCTCGGTCGCGCGCTCGACATCCGAATCGGCGAGCGCGTCCAGGGAGTCCTCGAGCCGGTGACGCATGTCGCTCTCCCAGTGGTAGGCGGACATGCCGCCCAGGTCCAGTTCGAGGATCGAGTTGAAGTCGAAGCTGTCCAGCCATTCGGCGAACTCGGCCGCAACGGCGGCAGGCCCGTCGGACGGCGTGGTGGCTGCGAGGACGTCGCGCGCCCAGTCGGCCCGGGCGGAAGCGCTCATGATCTCCGCGCGCACGCGGATGCGGACGGAACCGTCGTCCTGCTCCTCCTCGATGACCTGGTCGACCGTCTCGTCGAAGGCGAGCCACCACTGGAAGGGGACCCGCCAGCAGGAGACCTGCGTGTACATGAGGTCTCCGTCCTCGCGGCGCAGCCAGTCCATCCGCTCCATGGATGCTTCACGGCGGACGCTGCGAGGCACCAGAGGGTCCAGCAGCGATGTGGGGACCGACTCCTCGAGCTCCCGGATCGCGCTCCACGACAGCACGTCCTGCTGGACGGGCCATACCCGGTCGATCCCATCGGAAGTCTGGGAGGCCGGCAGGAGCATGCGCATGCTGGGAGTCGCCGGAGGCATCGGAGCGGGAGGCAGGACGAGCAGCCGCTGGTCCGCATCCTCCCGCAGGGCGGATTCGATCCGGTCCCGGTTCGCATCGGTACCGCCGCCCTGCCACCGAGGGTGCGCTGCGAGCGGCTCGAACACGCGCAGGAACAGTTCGTACGGACGGGTGAAAGACATGGACACCAGCTTATCCGCGTGAGCGGGAGCCCGCGAGGACACACGTCCGAAACAGCGTCCAGGATACGGACTCGTCCCACATGCGTCCGGCCTGAGTGGCCCCCCGGAATGGCTAGCGATACGCCAAAGAGGTAAGATACTGCGCAGAACGATGGAAGACGGACCAGGGACCTCGTGTCACCCGCCCTGGATGAGCACGGAGGGGGTCAGGCCAGTGGGTCGCGGTCGCGCCAAGGCGAAGCAGATCAAGGTCGCTCGAAAGCTCAAGTACTACAGCCCGGAGACGGACCTCACCGCACTCCAGCGAGAGCTGGGGGGACAGTCCGCAGTGTCGGAATATGACGGTGAGGACGACTACTCTGCCTACGCAGACAAGTACAACGACTTCGACGATGACGACGACAGCGAGGACGCTCGCTGACGGACAGTACGTCCTGTTCTGACAGAAGGGGCGGGGAAGACCACACCGGTCTTCCCCGCCCCTTCTGCAATCCCAGAGACGACGCCAGCGCCGCCCCGGGTCACGCAGTCAGTCGATGAGGATCGCGGCTCCCGCGTCCACACCCTTGGCTCCCTGGACGTAGGCGTCCGCACCGCTGTGGGTGGAGTCGTCGGCCACCACGTCGCCCAGCACCCACGCTCCGGGGTAGGCGCGCAGCACGTCGTCCACGCGGTCGGCCGCGACGGACAGCACCATGCCCACGCCCTGGTTCCAGGTGCGCTCACGGTCCAGCTGCGGCACTCCGCCCAGGTCGCCCAGCACGTCGAAGACGGGCGGGACCGTCCAGGACGACCGGCGCATGACGCCCACGGTGCCCTGCGGCAGGATCCGGGCGACGTTCGCGCTCAGCCCCCCGCCCGTCACGTGGGAGATCGAATGGACCGCACCGGGCAGCTCTGCGATGAGCGCCAGCAGCGGGCCGGTGTAGACGCGTGTGGGGGTGAGGACCTCCTCGCCCAGGGTCCGACCGAACTCCTCGACCTCGCGGTCCAGCGACCAGCCCGCGTCCGCGATGATCCGACGCACCAGGGAGTAGCCGTTGGAGTGCAGGCCCGATGCCGGCAGTCCCACGAGTGCGTCGCCCACCTGCACGCGGTGGGCGCCCAGGACCTCGTCGGCCTCCACCACACCGGTGGCGGCACCGGCGACGTCGTACTCGTCGACGCCCAGCAGCCCGGGGTGTTCGGCGGTCTCCCCACCCACCAGGGCGACGCCCGCGCTCGCGCAGGCCTCGGCGATGCCGCGGACGATCGCGGCGATCCGTTCCGGCACGACCTTGCCGCACGCGATGTAGTCGGTCATGAACAGCGGCTTCGCACCGATGACGACGATGTCGTCGACCACCATGCCCACGAGGTCGTGGCCGATCGTGTCGTGGATGTCCAGCTGCTGCGCGAGCGCCACCTTCGTGCCCACACCGTCC
Organism: Brevibacterium yomogidense; assembly: GCF_016107685.1. Classification (GTDB taxonomy): domain Bacteria; phylum Actinomycetota; class Actinomycetes; order Actinomycetales; family Brevibacteriaceae; genus Brevibacterium; species Brevibacterium yomogidense. The sequence continues at coordinate 53,047 of NZ_JABASY010000007.1, read as the reverse complement.
GTGGACGTCGCGAGCTGCGGGTGGCGGTAGTCCTTGAGAGCCCGGGCGTCGAAGAGGCCGGCGAACCCGCCGAACCCGCCCACGACCTCGGGCCCGTGGGTGGTCGCGACCGCGGCCTTCATGAGTTCGACGGCGCGGTCACCTGCCTCCACGTCGACGCCGGCGGCGGCGTAGGTGGTTCCACTGGTGCGTGCGTCGTCAGCCTTCATGTGTCATGACCTCGTGTGTGTGAGTTCCATTCCGGGCCCCTCGACGGGGATCGGGTACTTGCCTGAGAAGCATGCGGAGCACAGCCCTTCCGCGGGCTGGCGGGTGGCGGCGATCATGCCGTCCAGGGAGATGTAGCCCAGCGAATCGGCGCCCAGATTCTGGCACACCTCGTCGACGCCCAGGCCGTTGGCGATGAGTTCGGCGCGGGTCGCGAAGTCGATGCCGTAGAAGCAGGGCCACTTGACCGGAGGGGAGGAGATCCGCACGTGGACCTCCTTCGCGCCGGCCGCGCGGAGCATCTTGACGATGGCGCGCTGCGTGTTGCCGCGGACGATGGAGTCGTCGACGACGACCAGGCGCTTGCCCTCGATGTTCTCGCGCAGCGGGTTGAGCTTGAGGCGGATGCCCAGCTGGCGCAGCGACTGCGTGGGCTGGATGAAGGTGCGGCCCACGTAGGCGTTCTTCATGAGTCCCTGGCCGTAGGGGATGCCGGATTCCTCCGCGTAGCCGACGGCGGCCGGCACGCCGGAGGCCGGGGTCGCGATGACCATGTCCGCCTCCACGGGGTGCTCGCGGGCCAGGGCGCGGCCCATCTCCGCGCGGGCGGCGTGGACTGTCCGCCCGGCGATGATGCTGTCAGGACGTGCGACGTAGACGTACTCGAAGACGCAGGTCTTGGGGTCCGGCTCCGCGAACCGTTCGGAGCGCAGGCCCTGCTCGTCGATGGCGATGAGTTCACCGGGGTCGACTTCGCGGACGAAGGTGGCGCCCACGATGTCCAGTGCGGCGGTCTCCGAGGCGACGACCCAGCCGCGCTCCAGCCGGCCCAGTGCCAGGGGGCGCACGCCGTGGCGGTCGCGGGCGGCGTAGAGGGTGCCCTCGTCCATGAAGACGAGGCTGAAGGCGCCGTCGAGCTTGGGCAGCAGGCTCATCGCCGCGTCGTGGAGTGATTCCTTGGCCGACGACCCGAAGAGTTCGGTGATGAGGGAGGTGTCGTTCGACGAGTCCCGGTGGCCGCGCGTCCGCAGCGTCTTGTTGGTGGCCTGCGCGACGGTGTGCTGGTGGTCGGCGCGGTATTCGTCCGCGATCGCTTCGAGGGTCTCGACGTTCGTGAGGTTCCCGTTGTGGGCGAGTGCGAGCGTGCCGAACGGGGTGGGGCCCAGGGTGGGCTGTGCGTTCTCCCACGAGGACGCGCCGGTCGTCGAGTAGCGGGTGTGGCCGACGGCGATGTGGCCGGGGAGGGTTTCGAGGTCGGTCTCCTTGAAGATGGAGGAGACGAGGCCCATGTCCCGGTAGACGAGGATCTGCTGGCCGTTGCTCGCGGCGATGCCGGCGGACTCCTGGCCGCGGTGCTGCAGGGCGTAGAGGCCGAAGTAGGTGAGGCGGGCGACTTCTTCGCCGGGGGCCCAGACGCCGAACACGCCGCACTCCTCGCCGGGAGGGGTGTCGAAGGGGGGTTCGGCTGGGGCTTCAGAGGGGTCCGTCTGGGGGTCCGTGGTGGCGGGCGCGAAGCGCTCCGCGCGGGACAGGTTCACTGCGGGCACAGGTTCATTGTTTCACATCGCCCGAGGCCGTCGGATCGTCCGTCTCCCGGCCCGGTTCAGTGCCCGTCGCCGAGGTGCCGGTCGACGGATCTCCCGGCTCGCTTCCGGTGGCCGGGTCTTCTGAGGCGGTGTCGGCCGCCTGCCCGTCCGAGGCTGCGTCCGTGGTGGATGCGGTGGCCGAGTCGTGGGCGCGGTCGCCGTTGGTGCTGAACTCCGGGCCACCGGACCCGTTGCGCGGGGTGCTGCGTGCGACGTATTCGGCGCGCACGGTGTAGGTGCGGACCTTCCGTGCGTTGGTCCAGTCGAGGATCAGAGCGACGCCACCGCCGAGTCCTGCGCCCAGGAGCCCGAGCACGAGCATGAGGAAGGCCATCGCGGTGCCGGTCGAGTAGTCCGCAGTGAGGGCGGACGTGTCGACGGGGAGAACGACGAGGATGCCGGCGACGATGAATCCGAGGAAGATCCCGGCGAGGATGAAGACGCCGTAGCGGGGGCTGCGGCGGACGACGACGTCCAGGTCGTCGGTCATGCGGATATCGGGGTCCTCGGTCATCGGCTCCTGCTCAGGACGGGGGCGGCGGTGTGCCCCACCATTCTAGATGCCATGCGCGAGGACCTGCTGCCCCCACGCGATCCGGGCGTGCGCGTCCCACGTGTATACATGCGTGGGACGGGCGAGTTGCACTCGCCCGCCCCAGCGGTCTCTCATCCCTTATCTGATGGCGTTAGCAGTCAGCCACGGTCAGCAACGGTAGAAGGTCACCTTCACGTAACCCATCTTTCCCGTAGGGGCGCCTGTTGTATGCGTACGAGGGTCAAGCCCGGCGTCGAATTCGATGACGGTACCACTCACGTAGCTGCTCCCTCCGCCACCGGTCGCAGCGATGCCGTAGCGACCGTCATAGATGTCCGGTTTAGGGCCGGTGTAGTTGGCCAAGGCCGAGGCACCGCCACCGCCGCCGCTGTATCCGCCACCCCCTCCACCTTCCACACTGGTCGATTGGGGGCTGGTGCCGTTGACGGCTCCGTTACCACCGTTACGGCCCGAGCCAGGCGACCCATTAGGGCTCCAGTCCACGCTGAAATCGGTAGGGCCACTCACCCACCGAGGAAGACCCCCCGCACCGGGTGACCCCGCTGTGGCACCGCCGCCTCGACCACCGCCTGACATCAGCCGGATCTGTGACGCTGTGGGAGCCGAGTCGGTGTCGGGTCGATTGCCCATCCACCCCAGGAGCCCGGTCTCTCCCGCCATCCCGCTTCCGGACCATCCGCCATTGCCGTTACCACCGAAAGCAGTAACTGACGAGGAGTTGTAGGTTGCCGTGGTGTCCTGGCGCAGGCTTCCCGAGAAACGCGCGGCCACGGCCTGCGACCCGCTGCCCGGAATCGGGTACACATTGGCGTGCGACCCTCCTCCACCGCCTGCAACAGCGACGATCGTCGCCCCTGCGACAGTCGTCCCCAAGAGAAGTGTGCTTGCGCCGCCACCACCACTGCCGCGCACATTCTGGCCGGTGCCACCGTTTCCGCCGTTTCCGAACAGCGACTTCCCTCCCCGGCCTTGACGGCCATAGGACTCGCCGCCGGCCCCCGCCACCAACAAGTAGGTCTGCCCCGGCGACACGGCGAGGTCACCTATGATGCGGGCGCCGTCGGTGAAGTTGCTACCACCTGAACCACCAACGACTTCGAACTGCATGCGCCCGGCACCGTCGGGAACCGGCACGCTCAGGGCTGCACGAGCGTTGCCCAGGTTCGTATCGGTCGCATGGACCTCGTTCCCTCCGGGGACCTCCTCAACGCACGATGCCGCAAACGCCGGTGCTGCGGCGGACACCGTAATGGCGGGAACCGACCACGCTGCCCCCTTGACGAGTACACGCCGGTTGAGTCCGCCGCCAGAACCGCGGACCACTCTCCCGGCGCCGGTTGCCGCAGAAGAGCTTTCGCTCGTAGGCTCGTTGTTGTTCATGGGTCCCTTCACTTCTCATGACGGACACAGCGGAGTCACGACCTGCCCACGGGCGACCCGCAAATGCCGAGTGAACGCGCATGCGCGAAGGTGCGACCAGCGTCCAGACGACCGCTCTCCCACTAAGACCTGAGGATACGAGGCAACGCAACGTTGCCGTTCGATAGCAGTAACTTAGTCTCTCTTGCGGTTACCGGCAAGTCTCGTGACCACCACCACGGGAGCACATGAACCCTTCTATCACCAACGACGCGTCGACGACTCAAGGAAGCAGTGAGAGGGCCGGTGCGTGATTCCACCGGCCCTCTCGCTATTGCTTACCAGCGCCGGGCTGTCAACAGGAGAACGTCACTTCGATGAGCCCGTGCGCACCGAAGCCACCGCTGGCAGTGTTCGACGCAAGGCCTCCCGTGAACGTGTCCACAACGCTGGAAACCCAGCTCGCGCCCCCTCCACCGCCACTGCCGACTCCGGTTTGGAATGCCGCCTGCTTCGGACCAGTGCCGTAGAGCATGGCCCCTGCGCCACCGCCGTAGTACCCACCACCGCCACCACCGGCTGACGGAGGATTCGGTCCGTCGGCGTGCTGGTAGTCCGCGCTGCCACCATGCCCGCGCCCGCCGGGATGCCCGTTGACCAGACCGTTGAACTTGATCTTCTGCCAGACCCACGAGGAGTCGGCGTGGGCTCCAGCCCCGCCTGCAGAGGTTCCACCGCCACTTCCACCTTCGACGCCCATCGCAATCGCACCCTCAGTGAGCTTGTGCGGGCTGCGCGCACCCTCGGGCGTGACAAACATGTAGGCGCCCTCACCACGAGCGCCCGCAGCAATCGACCCTGCCGCCTTCGGAACGCCCGCAGCTCCTGACCCCTGCGGCACCTTGCCGAAAGCAGCGTGCAGCGTGCTCGACCCCTGATAGTAGAACGTGCCGTCGCCCAACGACTGCGCCGTCGACTGGCTGAGCCCGCCACCGCCCCCTGCGACGACGAGCACGTCATCGCCGAACTGGAGGATGCTCGCTGCACCACCACCGCCGGATCCGCTGCCCATCCCGTGGCCGCCGGAGCCTCCGAACTCGAGCCCGGTGGAGTTGACGACGCCAGCTGCGTTCGTGGTGTTCTTCTTCACGCTGGCCCGGTGCTGCCCAGCGCTGCCGGGCCTCAGCGTCACCTTCTCACCCCCGGAGATCGGGATGAAGCCGTCGATGACGGCACCTTGCCCACTCTTACCGTTCCGGTTGGACAGAACGCCACCGCCACCGCCGATCACCTTGAACGTCATCAGGGTCGCCCACTCGGGTGCCGTCACTACCCTGCGGATCGGACCGCCGTCCGTCGTATGAGCCTTGGCAGCTTTTTCCGTATAGGTCAGAGGCGGGTTCGAATCCGGGCTGCACGCTAACGCGGGAGCGCCTGAAACCATCACGATCGCCGGGGCCGCCCATGCGGCCTTCACGGCGGCACGACGGGGAAAAGACCTGGGTTCACGCCGAGGCGGAAGAATGAGATCGGACACTTTGGCTCCCGCCGAAATTAAGAACTGAAACGATTAAAGAACCATAGAGTAACCTCACCACGGAGAATAGGCAAAATCAATTAATTGCAACTAGTTCTGCAAATGCATCGCAAGATATTTCTGCAGGTCAGCCCCCTACGACACGCCACCAATCACGCCATTGTTGGCGACGTCACACGCCACTGGAACGCCATTCAAGAATATGACCAGCCGGCCGACCGGGCTGTCCGCGAATGACTCTCACAGGTAAAACCCTTCAGTGATCTCCGCGCATTCACATACCATCCAACCAGCCAGCAAATGTGCGCCACAATTGCTACTTCTGAGATTCTTGATACGGACTGGCGGGGTCGCATCTCCTCATCGAGAAGCAAACCGCGCGACTCAACGCGGTGGTCGGGGCGGAGGAGCATTCCCAGGTCAACATCACCGGGTGGACCTACCAACGTGTCGTCGCCGCCTATCGTGACCTCGACCGCGCACGCGGACATGCGCGGACGCAGGCCGTCATCCAAACGGTCTCGACAGGTGGGCCGGCGGCATTGACGGAGCTGACCACCTTGGGCCGGACTTCACGAAGAACCCGGTAGGGATGCAGATGTGACCTCATGACTAAGGCTACAAAGCAACCAGGATAAACGCCGGAGCAAGGGTACTGAACCACAAAGGGTTGCTGAAACCTTCCGTTGCCCTCGCTACTGACTGCTTATTCTCAACTCATTGCCCCCGAACGAGCGCGACGGCGTCGCGCCCAGTAGGAAGTCGCCGGAAACTCAAAAAGCAGCGCGATCGGGTATCGCGCCTTCAACTTGCTTAAGACCCACCCGACCAACAGTGCTGCAACCACATTCGCGACAAAGAGAAGATAGAAATCATCCAGACCGAATACTTCGAGGACCGCCCCCATCCCGAACATCACCGGAAAGTGCGAGAGGTAGTACACGATCGAGTGCGCGCCTACATATTCCACGAATCTCGACTTTTGCGGAGCTCGGTAGAAGCGCTGGAACCACCCGACGACCGCAACGATGCCGATAAGACTCGTAATTATTGCGACGATCGACCAGCCGCTGGGTGCGAAGAGGCTCAGAACCACGGCGGCTATCAGTGCAGTCCAGCGCACCACTCCTCGTGTCGTTGCGTAACACGCTCGCGTGGACGAGGAAAGCTGATGTCCGAGATAGAAGTATGCGGCGAAGAGAACGAATTTGCTGATGAACCCACGGTCTTCGATCATCATAGACACGATGATGGCGACCAGCGGAATGACACCCGGAGGGAACCTCCCCACGAGAGGGGCGACGCAATAGTAGATGAAGACGAACAGCAGGAACCAGAGGTACGTGACGGGGATCCACACCTGAGGACGCGCAAAGAGCTCAAGCTGTTGCGTGGCCGCCAGGAATATGGCGGCCCAGACCACATATGGCCAAAGCAGCTTTCTGAGTTTCCCGCCGTAATACTCACCGAAAGGTTTCGTCAGCGACCGCCCCAGCAGCATGCCGGACAAGAACATCAGAACGGGCATCCGGTAAGGAGCAAGAAAATTGTTCAGATGCGCGAATGCGTCAGGCATCGACGCAGGCTGGTAGATCGTGGGAATCGAACTCGCATGCCAGACCAGCAGTGCGAGCATGGCGGCCCCGCGGACAAAGTCCATCCACTGGATGCGAGACCCTCTGTCAGCGACTTGGACACGCACTCGAAGTTCAGAGTGGCGATCCCGCCTCATCCAGGGTCTCCCTCTTACAGTTTCATGACGACGGTTTTCGTCTGGGTGTACTCGTCGAAGGCTTCGATAGATTTCTCACGCCCGTAACCGGACTTCTTGAAGCCGCCGAACGGGAGCTCCACTCCCCCGCCGGCACCGTACGTGTTGACGAAGACTTGGCCGGCCTCGATCCCGTGCGCCATACGGTGTGCCCGCGACAGGTTCTGCGTCCACACCGCAGACACCAGCCCGTACTCCGTCCCGTTCGCCAGCTCCAGCGCTTCGTCATCGTCGTCAAAACGCGTGACGGCAACGACCGGGCCGAACACCTCTTCGTGGAAGATCCGCTGCGACACGTCGACGTCGGTCACGATCGTCGGCGCCACGAACGCGCCACACTCCAGCGCGCCACCCAGCCCGTCCGGACGCCCACCACCCACCACGACCTGTGCGGATTCGACCTCGTCGAGGAACCCCTGCACGCGGTCACGCTGCTTCATCGACACCAGCGGCCCCAGGCCCGGGTCATCGATGCCGCGCCCCACCGTGATCGCGTCCATGACACACCCCATCTTCTCCACGACCTCGTCGTGCACAGAGGAATGGACCAGCAGCCGTGAACCCGCGGAACAGGTCTGGCCGGCGTTCTGGATGACGGACCGTACCAGGCTGGGGACAGCACCCTCGATGTCCGCGTCGGGGAAGACGAGGTTCGCGGACTTGCCTCCCAGCTCCAGCACCGTGGGGATCACCCGGTCTGCGGCGGCGTGGGCGATGAGGGAGCCGGTCGCTGTGGAACCGACGAAGCCCAGGTGCGCGATGCCGGGGTGATTCGCAAGCGCGTCTCCGGCCTCGGCGCCCAGCCCCACGACGACGTTGAAGGCGCCGACCGGGAACCCGGCTTCGTGAATGAGTTCGGCCAGTCGGACAGTGGTGCGCGGCGTTTCGTCCGCGGGCTTCGCCACCGCGCAGTTGCCCGTCGCCAGCGAGGTCGCTGCGGCACGGCCGATGAGCTGAAGCGGGTAGTTCCAGGCAACGATGTGCCCCGTCACCCCGTAGGGTTCGCGCCGGGTGTACACGTGCATGTCGTCCGCCAGCGGGATCTGATGACCGTAGTACGCCTCGATCGTGTGGCCGTAGAACTCGAAGTAGCGGGCACACACATCCGCGTCAGCATAAGCCTGAGTGAGCGGCTTGCCTGTGTCCTCGGACTCCAGCCGGGCGAGCTCCTCGCGGTTCGCGCGGATGAGCGCCCCGGCGGCGACGAGCAGCTTCGACCGCTGCTCAGGTGAGCTGCGGCGCCACTCCCGCTGCGCCTTCGCTGCGGACTGCACCGCGTGGTCGACCTCGTCCACACCGGACCTCGCGACCTGTCCGATCACGGCACCCGTCGACGGGTCGATGTTCGGGTACGTCCGGAGCGTGGGGAGATGGCGGCCGGCGATGAAGGATGTCGTCTGCACAGTGCGAGCGGTCATGGCCTCATTCAACACCACGCCGCACCGTCCACGCAGGGGCGTCCGCGGTCTGGATCAGGCGAGCGCCCGTCCCTGCGTGTCGAACAGTGGCAGCAGGTGTCCGAGGTACGACCGCACTCCCGATGCGGCGACGGCGTGAGTCTCCACGGCGTGCGCGAAGTCCGTCTTCCCGGTGACCAGACTCAACCATGTCGCGGGGTCCGCTTCGACAGTGTTGGGCGGCGTGCCACGGGTGTGCCGGGGGCCTTCGACCGCCTGGGTGACACCGAACGGAGGCACCCGCACCTCCACGCTTCCCCCCGGGTTGCGGGCGGCGAACTCCTCCAGCGTGAACCGGACAGCTGTCGCGAGGGTCTTCCGGTCGACCTCGGCCGCACCGCACGGCTCCGCCGCGCACCACACGTCCAGTGCCTGCCGGCCGACTGCGGGGTCCGTCTTGCGCTTCACACTCATGCCCCGCTCCTCCGCACAGTCGTCAGTGCATCGCCCACGCGCAGTGCGCCGACGATCCGGGCCTCGCCGCTGCCCTCGATGCCGCCCGTGATCGGCTGAGTCAGCCGCGCGGCGACCTGGGCGGCAGCATCCGCGTCCACGGCCTCGGCGAATGCGAGAAGCTCGAGGGCGACCAGCGTCGTGGGACGGGACGAACCGTCCAGACATTTCACTGCGACCGACCATCCGCTGCGAGTCGCCATCACCATGACGCCTTCGGCACCGAACTTCGCGAAGATCCCCAGATCCTCGATCACGGTGGTGTTGGGGCGTCCGCCGCCTTCGATGCCCCAAGGGTGGGCGAACACGGCGTCCATGAGGCGGGCCGCAGGCTCGTCGGCCCCCTGAGCGACACGACCGATCGCGGTGGCGAGCGCTGTGAGCGTGAGTGCGTGGACGGGCGCGCCGCAACCGTCGACTCCCACGGCCAGCGGTGGTCCTCCGGTGTATTCCTCCACGACCCGGGCGACCTCCTGCTGCACCGGGTGATCCGGTTCCAGGTAGGAGCCGAGGTCGTGGCCGCCTGCCACTGCGGCCATGAGGAACGCCGCGTGCTTGCCGGAGCAGTTGAAGTGGAGGCGCGACTTCTCCTCACCGGCGGCACGCCGTGCTTCGCGCGTCGCGCGGTCCGCCGGCGCCACCGACGGGCACTTGAGCGCGGACTCGTCCAGACCAACGGAGTCGAGCATCCCGGCAACCACGTCGATGTGCCGCTGCTCCGCACGGTGCGACGCCGTCGCGAGGACGGCAGCCTCACCCTGCAGGTCCGCGCCTGCGCGCATGCTGGCGATCGCCTGGAGGGGTTTGAGCGTCGAACGGACGAAGACGGGCGAGTCGACGGATCCCACAGCGACCACGGGCGCACCGCTGGGGTCCAGCAGGACGGCGGAGCCGATGTGGCGGGACTCGACGAAGCCCGACCGTTCGACGACCGCGAGCTCGACCGCTTCCTCCGCAGAGAACGTCTGCACTGCCATCGCGTCTCTCAGCTCCCGGCTCCGGCGATCTGGTCCATCGCGGTGGGGTCGGAGTCGTTGAGGAACTTCTCCACGCGGGCGGCTTCCTCGGCTTCTCCGATGCTCGCCGCAGCGCGGCCCAGCGCGTAGAGGGAGCGGAGGAACCCGCGGTTCACGTCGTGCGTCCACGGGATCGGGCCCACGCCGCGCCAGCCGGCGGCACGCAGAGCGTCCAGCCCGCGGTGGTAGCCGACACGGGAGTACGCGTAGGAATCGACAATGCGTCCTTCGTCGAACGCTTCGTCTGCGAGTTCCGCCCAGGCGAGACAGGACGCGGGGTAGGCGCTGGCGACGTCCAACGGTTCGTCACCTGCTTCCAGCCGTGCCTTCGCGGGCACGTCCGGGTGATCGTCCGGCAGGTACGTGGGCTGAGGCCCCAGCTGCGAGGCGTCGAGGTTGCCGATGGGCGAGGGATTCCCGAGGTTCTGGCTCATGCCCCCAGACTATCGGGCGGCTGGAAACTGTCGTCCTGACGCTCGCAGGATCTCGAGGGGCTTCGCCACCGTCGGTGCCCCGTTGCGGAACAAGCGCTTATGCTGAGGCTTGGCTTGTGCGGGTTCCACACCCGAAGTACTTCAATCGAGGAGAATCGATGCCTAGTCGCCTTACTGTCGTTCTTCCAGACAGCATCATTCGACAGGGCAAGGATCTCTACCTGGACCCCAAGACACTCAGCGGCCTGAATGCGTACGCAGCCAACTGGCCGGGCGAGTTGACTGTCATCGCAACTCCTTCAAGGAGTACACGGGTCACAAACCTCAACCACGCCACCGAGTCTGAACTCGCGTTCAGTATCGTCACCACGGACAATCCACTAGGCGCGGCACACCGGCGTGGGTCCGTTGCGACCCTCGCTCTGCACACCATCAGCAACGCCCCTCTCATGGAGTTCGATCCACGCCGGATCATATGGACAACTGAGAACCCGCTTCGCCAGCGGCTCTCCTCGTCGTTCATCGGATCCAACGCAATAAACGGGATCCGTTCTTCGATCGGCCACCTCCGTCGCGCAGCACCCTTGTGGTCGATGATTCGTCGAGCTGGGGGCATTCAGTGCAATGGCTACCCGACTTGGAATGCGTACTCTCACCATTCAGCAAACCCAATGCTGTTCTTCGACACCCGCGTCTCCGACAAGCAAATTAACGACTCGCAAAAGCGTGAATACGCGCGTAACTCCGCAACGAGGCCGTTAACGGTGGCGTTTTCCGGGAGACACATCCCTATCAAGGGACCACAGTACGCCCTCGCCGCTTTCGACGCGTGCTCCCGTGACGACTACTCCACACTGTTCATCAATGGCCACGGAGAGATGACTGAGAGCCTTCAGACTAAAGCCGCTTTCGACAACTCCAGAACATCGTTTACTGGCTACCTCGAATACGAATCCGAGTGGACCGCATTTGTGCGAGAGAACGTGGATCTGATGATCCTCCCGCACACTCAGGGGGATCCAGCCGGAAGCTATCTGGAAGCAGCCGCGCTTGGTGTCCCGGTGATCGGCTTCAACAACGCCGCCTTGACCCCACTCACCGCCAGGCACGGCATAGGCTGGACTGTCCCGATGAGACGCGCAGACCGCTTGACGCTGAAGCTCCGGGAACTGGCGAACAGCCCGTCCGAGATACGGGCAGCAGGTCAACGCGGAATCGACTTCATGTCACAACATACGTTTGAAACCGAGTTCAGGCGACGCATACTGCACCTCAGAGAGGTTGCACAACACTGAGTGCGGCAGTGCCTTACGCAGTCATGTCTGGGGATCCTGCCGAAATTTCATTCAGGTTACGTTGAGGCTTTGCGCCACGGTGGGGAGAAGAGCAACGGAGCATACGTTCGAGCAAGCCTTTCAACCGCTAGCGGTCCCGCGACCCCGATGAGCAGCCCGACAACAAGATGGAACGCTGATGAATCCACACCCGTGACCGTCAGCGCAACCCTAATTCCAGCGGTAAAGATAATATGCGACAGGAAGATATGATTCGAGTGTCTACCAAAGGAGGAAAGGGTGCTCTCGATCTGTGGCATCGCACGCATCACCAGAGAAACCAAAGCAATAGTTGCGATGACACCTGCGCCCGTCCCGACAGTGCCCAACACCACACCTTCAACAGAGCGTTCGGAAGGAAGGCCAGTCGGCGCCGACGAATTAAGCCCGAACCCAAGTCCGAGCGGCACTGCGCTTCCCGCAACTGACATCAACATAACAGCAAGCCAGCGAGATGCTACAGATTCGATAAAACACACTGCGGACCCCACACGCACTGCGGCCCCTATCACGACAAAAATGATGAGTGGCAAGCCCGCCAGGAAAATCACTTCGGGAAGTGCCGACCACGTGAGGAGGCACAATGCACCCTTCGATGCCATGCCGAACACGAGTCGCCCTGTCGATCTCCGCGGCTGGGCGACGGCAGTCACGGCAGATGCCAGGCATCATGAACGGCAAGAACCACAGTGGAGACAGCGGATAGAGCAGGTTGAAGGCTTCTGCCCACGTGACCGGGATGCTCGCGTAGTTACTTGCTACGACTGCGATCGTTCCCTGAATCAGAGTCCAGACGAGGAACTGATACGCGATGAGCTCGCTCCGTGTCACGATAAATGCGCGCGGTCCGCGTCTCATGACGGAACCAGGGATCAGGGTGCCTGCCAACAGTGCGAACAAGGACATCCGAACGAGATGAAGAGTTCTATCGAGTGAACTGAAGAACGGGATCGACGGATCGACGATGTCGGCGGCGAAAAGCTCTCGAAGCACATACCCGAAGACGACTCCGATGATCGCGGCACCCGAATGGCGTCGACGAGCTAGTACCGCTGGCTTCCAGATACCTCTGTTCGGTCCCGCGGCCCACCGCCACGCGGCGGTTCCTTAGTCATCCTGCTCGGCGGTGATCGCAAACGGGTCTGCGACGACAGCGCCTCGGGCACCGTCTGATACGGCGTCGTCGTATTCGTCGGGGGTCGAAACACCAGTCACCCACACGTCAAGTTCGGCATGAGTCCACGACTCCCACGCTTCAGAGTCATGATTTGCCGCAACGCTGTCGTAACCCGCTCGCAGGAGTTCTTCGGGCGAAGTCTCGTCGGCTTCCCCCACATAGAGAACCGAGACGTTGCGGTCGTTCGCTCTGGCAGCGGTCTCGTCATCCGCGGTGCGGATGATGAGTGAGTCGATCCTGTCTGCGTCCTCCGCAGCGGTGAGCACCGCGTCGAGCTCGCCCTGGGTGTCGACCGCCGGCATGAAGATGGTGTCGTCCGCGTACGTCCTGTACACCTCCGCCCACGTGGCCGGGGTGCCCGCGTCGGTGTCCTCACGCGGGGCGGGGATCTCCCCGTCCGCGAACGTCTCCTGCGTCAGCTCGGAGTAGGGCTTCCCGAACACGTCCTCGCCGTCATCCGGCCCACCCTCGCCCAGCACCACCGTCCCGTCGCCCAGCACCACGAGGTCCACGGCGGGGGCGAAGCCGAACCGCACGTTCTCACGAACCGCTTCGAGGGAGTTCGCCGGATATACGGCGGAGCCTGCGCCGTCCGCGGCGACGACTGGGGTGGGCATCGTGTCGACTGTCACCGGGTCACTGGACGACAGCGTGGACCAGACGATCAGCCCCACGACACCCAGGACGGCGACACCCGCAACGACGAGCGGAGCGATCGTCCCCCGACCCTCCCTCTCCTCCTGCGCATGTGCGACGCGCTCGTCCCACGCCGCCTGTTCCTCCGCGCTCACCGGCTTCGCCCGCCCCGGGCGCGTGCCAGGTACCTCCGCGGTTCCCGTCCCGTCGCCGGTCCCGCCGCCCTCATCAGGCGACTTCCGGTTCTTGGGTGCGAGGTCGGCAAGGGTTTCCATCCGGTCGTCCCTGTCGCGTCCGCGCTTCCTCTTGGCCACGAGGGCTCACCTGCTCCTGTCTCTGTTCGATGCCGCTCCGGTCGCCAGCCCCCGCAGGAAGCCCGCGCCCCAGCTCAGGTGCATCGACGGCAGGACCAGCGCGAACCAGCACCGTTCACGCAGCCCCGCGTCTCTGGCGCTCCACGCGGCGGCGACGATCCCCGCGATATAAGCGGTGCTGGGCACGTGCACCAGCGACGTGAAGCGCCGCAGCACCCGCGGCCACCTGCGGGTCGTCCCGCTCAGCTGCAGCAGCGCTTCGATGAGAGCCGCCGCCACACCGACGACCAGCAGCGGTGGTGCGAAGTACCGCACCGAATTCCGGGTGCCGTGCCTGCGGACGATCTCCGCCCGCCACACACCCGTCGCATAGAACTGCTTGACGAGCTTCGACCACGACGAGCGCGGCCAGTACGTCACCCGGAGGCCCGGGGCGAACCAGACACGTCCGCCGGCTTCCCGGATCCTGAGGTTGAGCTCCCAGTCCTGCCCGCGCCGCAGCGATTCGTCGAAGCCGCTCAGTGCGTCGAACACCTCACGACGGAAGACCCCCAGGTAGGCGGATTCCGCTTCCTGCGCTTCGTCGCCGGCGTGGTAAGCGGGGCCGCCCAGTCCGATCCGGGACATGTACGCCCGGGCCACGGCCTTCTGGAAGGCGCTCTTCCCCTGCGCCACCATGAGGCCGCCCACGTTCGCGGCCGCCGTCTCCCGGAGCACCTCGATGCCGCTCGCCGTGTAGTCCGCGGTGAGCTCCGAATGGGCGTCGACCCGGATCACCACCGGCTGGGTCGTGGCGGCCACGGCCAGGTTCAGACCGATCGGCGTGTCACCCTGCGGGTTGTCGACCGCGACGATCCGCGGATCCTTCTCAGCCATCCCCGTGACGATCTCCGTCGTCCCGTCCGTGGACGGACCGATCGCGACAACGATCTCCTTCTCCCCCGGATACTCCTGGGCGAGGACCGTCGTGATCGCCTCCTCCACGTGGTCCGCCTCGTTGAGGATCGGCATGATGTAGGACACGCCCGGGACCGCGGCGAGTGGCGGCAGCGCCTCCGGTGTCAAACCCGCGTGCGCCGCACTGTTCTTCCGGCTCACTTGTGCTTCTCGTATTCCTTGACGACGTCCTTCGTGTCCCCGTCCGCCCGGAGGACGCCCTTCTCGATCCAGATGGTCCGGTTGCACGTGTCACGGATCGACCGCATCGAGTGGGACACGAGGAAGACGGTGCCGGCGGCTTCCCGGATCTCCCGGAT
Organism: Brevibacterium yomogidense; assembly: GCF_016107685.1. Classification (GTDB taxonomy): domain Bacteria; phylum Actinomycetota; class Actinomycetes; order Actinomycetales; family Brevibacteriaceae; genus Brevibacterium; species Brevibacterium yomogidense. The sequence goes on along the minus strand of NZ_JABASY010000007.1, from coordinate 37,954 downwards.
GCGCGCTTCGGACCGCTTCTGGAAGTCGCGGTCGCCCACGCTCAGCGCCTCGTCGACGATGAGGATCTCGTGCTGCGCGGCCGTCGCGATGCCGAACTTCAGGCGTGCGGACATGCCGGACGAATACGTGCGCATCGGCATGTCGATGAATTCGCGCAACCCCGTGAACTCCACGATCTCGTCGTACTTCGACTCGATCTCTTCACGCGTGAGCCCCATCGCCAGCCCGCCCAGGATGATGTTGCGGCTGCCGGACAGATCGCTCATGAGTGCCGCACCCACGCCCAGCAGGTTGGGACGCGACTTCGCGTAGACCGCACCGCGGCTGGGCGGGGTGAGTCCGGTGATCGTCCGCATGAGCGTCGACTTGCCGGACCCGTTGGTGCCGATGATCCCGATCGATTCGTTCGCCCGGGCGACGAAGGACACGCCCTTGAGCGCGTGGACGGTCTGGAGCTTCCGCCCGCCGCGCTGCAGGATGCCCGTCGCGCTGCCGGGGGTGATCCGCTTGCCGGTCGACAGCGTCCGGTATTCGACGTGGACCTCGTCGCAGATGACGATCGGCTGGTCCTTCTCCACCCCGTCCATGGGGGTGTGCTCAGCTCTCTCGGCCATACCGCTCCTCCGCCTTCCAGAAGAACACCACGCCGATCACCAGGATGACGACCGCCCAGATCGCGAACTGTCCCCAGAAGTGCCAGGGGATGTCGTAGTCCGGCAGCAGGATGCCACGGGCGATCGACAGAACATTGTGCAGCGGGTGCCAGTTGTACACGGGCTCCCATTCGGGGAAGTTCTTGAGGATCCGCGATGGGTCGAAGAAGACCCCGGACGTGTAGAAGATCATGCGCGACACGAAGGGGATGAACTGGCTGAGGTCACGGAAGTGGACGGTCAGCCGGGCGAAGATGAGCGCCACCCCGGTGTTGAAGATCGTGAAGAGCACGATGAGGGGGATGAAGAGCAGCCATTGGAGGTTGGGCCGCGCCCCGTTGAAGGTGGTGATCGCCACCATGAGCAGCAGCGTCGGCATGAAGTTCAGCAGGCATTCCAGCACCTTCGCGAGCGGCAGGACCATGCGCGGGAACGGCAGCGACTGCACGAGGCTGGAGTTGGAGATGATCGCCTTCGACCCGCCGTTCATCGACGAGTTGAAGAACTCCAGCAGGAAGACCCCGATGACGACGAACGACACGAAGTTGGGTGGGCGGGATCCCGCGAGGATGAACCCGAACACCAGGCCGTAGACGCACGCGGAGAAGATCGGTCGCAGCAGCACCCACGCCATTCCCAGGCGGTTCCGCTCGTTCTCGCTCTGGATGCGGTAGCGGGCCAGGGAGAGGGTGAAGTCCCGACGCTCCCACACCTGCTTGAGGTAGGACGGCAGCGAAGGGCGGGCACCGACGCGGGCGAGGCCGTATTCCTCCGCCAGTTCGGAACTCTTGCTCATCTATGGGGTGCTCTCTGAAGGGATGCGGACACGGTGATTCTAGCCCTCGAACCGGTGTGCCCCTCACGGGCAGTGCACACCGACTAGTCTGTGGGGCGTGAAGGTACTCGTCATCGGTCCCGGCGCCCGCGAACACGCCCTTGTCTCTGCCCTTTCCCGCGACCCGCAGGTCGACGCGGTCATCGCCGCTCCCGGCAACCCGGGCATCGACCTCCTGTGCGACACGCGTCCCCTTGATCAGACGGATCCGCAGGCTGCGGTCGCGCTAGCGCGTGAGCTCGACATCGACCTCGTCGTCGTGGGCCCGGAGGCCCCCCTGGTCGCGGGTGTCGCGGACGCGCTGCGCGACGCGTCGTTCCCGGTGTTCGGCCCCGGGCAGGAGGCCGCGACGCTCGAGGGTTCCAAGACGTATGCGAAGGAGGTCATGGAGGCCGCCGGTGTGCCCACCGCGCAGGCGGTCGCCGCGACGACCCCCGCCGAGGCCGCGGACGCCCTGGACAGGTTCGGCGCCCCCTACGTCGTCAAGGCCGACGGTCTGGCTGCCGGCAAGGGCGTCGTCGTCACCGATGACCGCGCCGAGGCGCTGTCCCACGCGGAGAGCTGCCTCACCGTGGCGGACCGCGTGGTCATCGAGGAGTACCTCGACGGGCCCGAGGTGTCGCTCTTCGCGGTCTGCGACGGCACCTCCGTGGTCCCCCTGTCTCCCGCGCAGGACTTCAAGCGGATCGGCGACGGCGACAGCGGCCCCAACACCGGCGGTATGGGTGCGTACTCGCCGCTGGACTGGGTGCCGGACGGGCTCTCGGACGACGTCGTCGCACGGGTCGCGCAGCCGGTCGTCGACGAGATGGCCCGTCGCGGCAGCCCGTTCGTGGGGCTCCTGTACTGCGGCCTCGCCCTCACGTCGCACGGGATGCGCGTCATCGAGTTCAACGTCCGGTTCGGCGATCCGGAGACGCAGTCGGTGCTCGCCCGGCTGCGCACCCCGCTGGGCGGCCTGCTGCTCGCCGCGGCGCAGGGCACGCTGGCGGACCACCCCGCACTCGACTGGGATCCGCGCCCTGCGGTGACGGTCGTGCTCGCCGCCGGGAACTATCCCGGCGCACCGCGCACCGGCGACCCGATCGCGGGTCTCGAGGAAGCGCTGGCGCTCGAGGGTGTCGACGTCCTCCACGCGGGGACCGCGAAGGGGGACGACGGCGAGTTCGTCACGAGCGGCGGCCGCGTGCTGTCCGTCGTCGCGCTGGGTGACGACCTCGCAGCCGCCCGCTCCCGCGCCTACGAAGCGGCGCGCCTCATCGACTGGGAGGGCGTGCAGTTCCGCTCCGACATCGCACTGCGGGCGGAGCGCGGGGAGATCACGGTGCCCACGACCTCGGGCGCGGGATCCACACCACCGGGTGACGCGCCGGGCGCGGCCGCGACGGCGACTTCGGAACCGGCAGCACCGGCTGCTGCCTCCGCAACCCCTCCGGAGGTCCCGGGCTGGGTGCACGCGTATTCGGGCAAGGTCCGCGACCTCTACATCCGCACGGGCGTGCGGTCGCTCGCGAAGGCCGACGAGGTGCTCATGGTCGCCTCCGACCGGATCAGCGCGTACGACTGGGTGCTGCCCACCCCGATCCCGGACAAGGGCAAGGTGCTCACGGGACTGAGCCTGTGGTGGTTCGACCAGTTGGCGGACCTCGTGGGCAACCACGTGGTGAGCGTCGACGTGCCGGCGGAGGTCGCCGGCCGCGCCATGATCTGCAACCGTCTGGACATGTTCCCGGTGGAATGCGTGGCGCGCGGCCACCTCACCGGGTCCGGTCTGGCCGACTACCGGGCGACGGGATCCGTGTGCGGCAACGCGCTGCCGGACGGCCTGGGTGAGGCGAGCCCGCTGGAGCCTGCGGTCTACACGCCCGCGACGAAGGCGGCGGTGGGCGACCACGACGAGAACATCGACTACGACCGCACCGTCGACATGCTGGGTGCCGTGGACGCCGCACTGCTGCGGGACCTCACGCTGCAGGTGTTCGAGAGGGCGCGGGAGATCGCGGCGGAGCGGGGGATCATCCTCGCGGACACGAAGTTCGAGTTCGGCCGCAACGAGCACGGTGCGGTCGTCCTGGGCGACGAGGTCCTCACCCCCGATTCCTCCCGGTTCTGGGACGCGGAGACCTTCACTGCCGGTGAGTCGCAGGACAGCTTCGACAAGCAGTTCGTGCGCGACTGGCTGACCTCCGAGGCGTCCGGGTGGGACAAGTCCGGCGACGTGCCGCCGCCGGAGCTTCCCGCCGAGGTCGTCGCCCGGACCCGGGAACGGTACATCGATGCGTTCACGCGGCTCACGGGCCGCGAGTTCCCGGCGTGACGACAGAGTTCGCGCGTGCCGCGAGCGTCGTCGTGCCGTCGCGCGGCGGAGCCCGGCACCTTCCCGTCCTGCTGGGTGCCCTCTTCCGACAGGACCGTGACGATTTCGAGGTCATCATCGTCCTCGACGGTGACATCGACCGGTCGCGGGAAGCGGTCGCACGCTTTGCGCGGTCCTACGGCGACAGACTGTCCGTCATCGAGTTCCCGGAGAACCGCGGACGGGTCGCGGCGCTGAATGCGGGCTTCGGAGAGGCTCGGGGGCGGGTCCTCATCCGCTGCGACGACGACTTCGAACCGGCACCCGGCTACGTGAGCGCTCACATCAGCGCTCACATCGACGCACACAGCGAGCAGGGAGGAGTCGTCGGCCTGCCGCGCAACCGTTTCAGCGACACCCCCTACGCGCGGGTGTACGGCATCCCGCGCGATGAGCTGTTCCGTGCGGAGGCGTATGCGCGCCCGGTCTCAGAGCACTGGAACTACTGGGCCGGCAACTGCTCCGTGACGCGCGAGACCTTCGACCGTGTGGGACCGTACGACAGCGACTACCGCGCCTACGGCTGGGAGGACGTCGACTACGGGTACCGCCTGCATGACGCGGGGATCCCGGTCCGGCTGGTGCCGGAGACGGAGACCGTCCACCACGCCGCGGCCGTGAGCACGGCGCTGCGGATGAAGCGCGCCTTCTACTCCGGTGCCGCCAGACGACTCTTCGACGCGAAGCACCCCCGCGCCTTCGCAGCGGCCCACGACAGCAGTCCCGCGGCAGTCCCCGAACCCTCACTCTGGAACCGCATCGTGGACGCCGAAGCCCGGCTCATCACCGCGGAGTCCGTCGAACGGGTCGGTGACACCATCGACGCGGCGATCCGGGTGCTTCCGCGGCCCGTGGCGGAGAAGCTGGTCGCCTCAGGCGTCGAAGCGGCCTCGGCCGCGGGACGACGCGTCGACGGACGGCTGGACCGCACGTTCTGAGCACGTGCACGCACCGGCCCGCCCCCGGACTAGACTGTGAGCACACTCGTCATTCCACCGCTAAGGAGCACGCGCGCATGGGTCGCATCGTCGTCGAAGTGATGCCCAAGCCAGAGATCCTTGACCCTCAGGGCAAGGCCATCGGGACAGGACTGGAACGGCTGGGACTCACCGGCTTCACCGACGTCCGGCAGGGCAAGCTCTTCCACCTCACCGTCGAAGGCGAGGTGACCGCCCAGGCGCTCGAGAACGCGCGCGAAGCGGCGGCCTCGCTCCTGTCCAACCCCGTCATCGAGGACGTCGTCTCTGTCCGCGCTGCGGATGCCGAGGAAGACGACCGATGAGCGCCCGCGTGGCGATGGCGACGGCGGCCCCCCTGGTGGGGGACCGCGGCGACGGCGGGGCGATCCCCGGGGCTGACGCGCTGCGCGTGGGTGTCGTCCAGTTCCCCGGCACGCTCGACGACCGCGACGCCCTGCGCGCGGTGACGCTGTCCGGGGCGCAGGCGGTGCCCCTGTGGCACGGCGACGATTCGCTGTCGGACGTCGACGCGGTCATCCTGCCCGGCGGGTTCTCCTACGGCGACTACCTGCGGTGCGGAGCGATCGCCCGGTTCGCACCGCTCATGACTGCGGTGGTCGACGCGGCGAAGGGCGGCATGCCGGTCCTGGGCATCTGCAACGGCTTCCAGGTGCTGTGCGAATCGCACCTGCTGCCCGGCGCTCTCATCCGCAACGACCACCAGCGCTTCATCTGCCGCGACCAGGAACTGGTCATGGAGAACACGGACACGACGTGGACCCGTGACTACAGCACGGGTGAGACCATCACGATCCCGCTGAAGAACGGTGAGGGCGGCTTCGTCGCGGATCCGGCGACGCTGGATCAGCTCGAGGATGAAGGACTGGTGGTCGCCCGCTACCACGGCTTCAACCCGAACGGCTCGCAGCGCGACATCGCGGGCATCACCAATGCGCGCGGCAACGTCGTGGGTCTCATGCCGCACCCGGAACACGCGGTCGAAGCGGGCTTCGGCACCGACTCCGCGAACGGCATGCGTGCAGGTGTGGACGGACAGGGCTTCTTCACGTCTGCGCTGCGGAGCCTTCTCTCCGCGTGACCGGGCCGCTCCACTAGGGTGGGACGCATGAGCGAATCCCTCCAGACCCTGGTCGACCGTGCGGCGTTCCTGTCTGCGGAGGTCCAGCAGAGGTTCGGCGCACTCATCGCAGGAAGCGACTTCGACGTCGACTTCTCTGCCGCGCCGCGCTTGCGCTTCACCGGTGACGACCCGATCACCTTCCGTCCGCACATGATCGGGTCGTCGGTCGACCGGCGGGCGGAGAAGACGTGGCACTGGGGGTGGGACAACCTCAACGGCTTTCCCGATCCGGTCGTCGCCCTTTCCGCCCGCGTCCGCGACCACGGCGCCGCTCATGGCATCACCGCGCTCACGGACGCGGAGCTGCCGATCGAATCGAAGGACCTTCCGCTCGCGCTCACTCTCGCGGCGAAGGCCGTCACGGGTGCGTGGGCGCACTACCCGGTGGCCGCGGGCGGCGGGACGACGGTGTGGGTCCTGGTCGACGACGAACGGTTGGCGAGCACTGAGCCGGAGCTCAAGCCGGTGGTGCGCGCCATCGCGTCCGGCATCACAGGTCTGGAGCTCTCCGATCACCGCGCCGCCTTGGCGGCATATGCCGAACTGAGGGGCCTGCGCACTGCGGCGCTGCCGGACGGCGGGGTGAGGATCCTCTGCGCGGACGGTTCCGCTGACGTGACGTTCGACGAGGAAGAGCGGATCGCCTCCTGCCAGGCGCATCAGCCGCTGGAGGGCGAAGCCGCGGAGCAGTTCGCCGCGGTGGGACCCGTTGCAGGAACCGCCGTGTTCGGGGTGGCGTACGACGATGCGGACGAGCCGGTCCTCGAAGAGACGCCACCGGTATCGGCTGAGGATGCTGCAGCCGACGAGCGGGGCGTGCCGGAGCCCGCACCTGCTCGTGCAGGAGCTGCGGACGACAGCGGGCAACCCGATGCGGTCGAACCCTCCGAGCCTATCGAACCTCAAGCACCTGCGGAGCCTGCGGAGAAGCCCGCGGAGCCGGAAGAGAAGAAGGGCTTCTTCAAGCGCCTGTTCGGCCGGTGAGAGACGCGCAGTCCGCTCGTGTCACCGAGCAGTCTGTACACAGGTGTTCGTCCGCAGCGGCGGTGCAGTCCTCGCACTTGAGGAACTGTGTGCGGCACGAGCCGTTCGTGCAGTTGACGAACAGAGGCGTCCGCCCGCCGCATTCAGTGCAGCTGCCCAAGGATTCGGCGCCGTCGCCGAACTCCATGTGCATGCGATTGTCGAAGACGTACAGCGAGCCGTCCCACAAGCCGGAATTGCCGAAGGCTTCGCCGTATTTCGCGATCCCGCCCTCCAGTTGATACACCTCCTGGAAGCCACGATTGCGCATCAGCACACTCAGCACCTCGCAGCGGATGCCGCCGGTGCAGTACGTGACGACCGCTTTGTCCTTGAGATGGTCAAACCGACCTGACTCAAGTTCGTCGAGGAAGTCCCGGGTGGTGTCGGCGTCTGGGACCACGGCATCCTTGAATCTGCCGATCTCTGCTTCCATCGCGTTGCGACCGTCGAAGAAGACGACATCGTCGCCCCGTTCCTCGATCAGCGAATGCAGTGCGCCCGGCTTCAGATGAGCTCCCCCGCCTTGCACTCCGTCCTCCGTGACGACGATGTCGTCTGACGCATCGAACGTCACCAGCTCGGGGCGCACCTTCACGCTGAGGCGCGGGAAGTCATTCCCCGTGCCGTTGGACCACTTGAAGTCCGCACTGTTGAAAGGCTTGTACGACCGGGTGCCCTTGGCGTATTGCTTGAGATCCCACACATCCCCGCCCAGGGTGGCGTTGATCCCCTGCGAGGACACGATCACCCTGCCGGTCAATCCGTGACGCTCCGCCAGCGCGTGCTGCCACAGACGAACGGCGTCGGGATCCGCCAATGGAGTGAAGACATAGAAGAGGACGATCTTGGGTACGGCCATGGGCGCGATTCTATCGGTCGGCATGCGGCTACGATGGAGGCATACCCAGACTGGAGCCTCGGCCGAAAGGGCGTTCAACTGCGATGACCACTACCGCTTCTCCCGGAGCTTCGTCGGACAAGAGGGTCAAGGAGACCGTCGAGTTCGCCGCCCAGAATCCGGACGTGGAACAGCCCTTCGCAGAACTGGGACTGAAGCACGATGAGTACCTGAAGATCCGCGACGTTCTGGGGCGTCGCCCCACTTCCGCCGAACTCGCGATGTATTCGGTCATGTGGTCCGAGCACTGCTCCTACAAGTCCTCCAAGGTTCATCTCCGCAAGTTCGGGGACAACGTCACGGACGACATGAAGAAGAACCTACTCGTCGGCATCGGAGAGAACGCCGGCGTCGTCGACATCGGTGACGGCTGGGCGGTGACGTTCAAGGTCGAGAGTCACAACAGCCCCAGCTACGTCGAGCCGTATCAGGGTGCCGCCACCGGTGTGGGCGGTATCGTCCGCGACATCATCTCCATGGGGGCACGACCGGTGGCCGTCATGGACCAGTTGCGGTTCGGTGCGATCGATCACCCGGACACCGCACGGGTCCTCCCCGGTGTGGTCGGCGGTATCAGCGGCTATGGGAACAGCCTCGGCCTCCCCAATATCGGCGGAGAGACGGTCTTCGATCCCAGCTACCAGGGCAACCCCCTCGTGAATGCACTCGCCGTCGGCGTGCTCCGGCACGAAGACATCCGCCTGGCGAACGCTTCCGGCAAGGGCAACAAGGTCGTCCTGTTCGGTGCACGGACAGGTGGTGACGGGATCGGCGGTGCGTCGATCCTCGCCTCCGAATCGTTCGACGACTCGAAGCCGTCGAAGCGCCCTGCGGTCCAGGTGGGCGACCCCTTCGCAGAGAAGGTCCTCATCGAATGCTGCCTTGAACTCTTCCACGCAGACACCGTCGAAGGAATCCAGGACCTCGGTGCCGCAGGTATCAGCTGTGCGACATCGGAACTGGCGTCGAACGGCGACGGCGGCATGCACATCACGCTGGAGGACGTCCTCCTGCGCGACCCGACTCTGACTCCTGAAGAGATCCTCATGTCGGAGTCCCAGGAGCGGATGATGGCAGTTGTCCGCCCGGACAAACTGGATGAGTTCCTCGCCATCACGGGCAAGTGGGAAGTCGAAGCCAGTGTGCTGGGCGAAGTGACCGACACAGGGCGGCTCGTGATCGAGTGGCACGGCGATGTCATCGTTGATGTTCCGCCGCGGTCTGTGGCACACGATGGACCGGTGTACGAGCGCCCCTTCGAGACCCCCAGCTGGACCGAATCCACGCAGAAGAACACCGTGGCCGCCGCAGGCCTGACGAAGCCCGCCACGGACGACGAACTGCGCGAGACGGTCCTCACCCTGGCGGCTTCACCGAACTTGTGCTCGAAGGACTGGATCACACAGCAGTTCGACCGATACGTGCAGGGCAATACCGCGCTCGCGTTCCCCGATGACGCGGGTGTCATCCGCGTCGACGAGCAGAGCGGACGCGGCATCGCACTGGCAACGGACGCGAACGGTCGCTACTGCTTCCTCGATCCCGCAGAAGGCGCCAAACTCGCTCTTTCCGAAGCACACCGCAACGTCGCGACGTCAGGGGCTCGACCTCTGGCCGTGACGGACTGCCTGAACTTCGGCTCCCCGGAGGATCCGGAGATCATGTGGCAGTTCGCGCAGACGGTCGAAGGCCTGTCGTCGGCCTGCCTGGACTTCGGGATCCCGGTGACCGGCGGCAATGTGTCCATGTACAACCAGACGGGAACCACGGCGATCCTCCCCACTCCGGTCGTGGGAGTCCTGGGCGTCTTCGACGACGTCGGTCGTGCCATTCCCAGCGGATGGCGTCTGCCGGGCCAGACCATCTACCTGTTGGGGACCACCGGAGACGAACTGGACGGTTCCGCGTGGGCGGACGTCGTGCACGGCCACCTGGGTGGTGTACCGCCACGGTACCGTCCTGAGGCCGAACGTGAGCTCGCAGAGATCCTCATCAACGCTTCCCGCGATGGGATGATCGACGCCGCCCACGATCTCTCCGAAGGCGGCCTGGCACAGGCCATTGTCGAATCGTCCCTGCGCTGGGGCGCCGGGGCACGGATCTGGGTGACGGAACTGCTGGAGCGTGATGGGATCGACCTCTTCACTGCCCTCTTCTCCGAATCCACCGCACGTGCAATCGTGGCGGTGCCACGCAGCGAAGAAGTCCGGTTCTCCGACATGTGCACAGCCCGCGGCTTCCCGTTCGTCCGTATCGGGATGACGGATGTGGGAGACGAGGACCACCCGAACAGCCTGGAGTTCGTCGACCACTTCACGATCGGCCTGGACGAACTCGCGCAGGCTCACAACGGGACTCTGCCTCACCAGTTCGGCTGACCGGTGAGGCTCAAAGACTGGCTCGCGTACAGCTACACTCGGGACGCACACTCGGTTTTCGCATCGATGAGCCCGCGGCATTCACGGCCTGCGCTCACTGGGAAGGTACATGAACGCGGAGCACCCCACGACTGACGACGGAACACTCGACGTATCATCGTCGCGGCTCTCTGGGTCCCGTCTGATCCACGGGGTGAGGAGCGGAGCCAAAGACGTAGGGGATCTCAACCTGTTCGACTTCCTGTCGGGGTTCGCTCTCATCGTGCTCGCCGGTCTGGTGCCGACGGTGGGCGGTGTGCCGACGCAGGAACTGCTCATCGGTGTCCTCGTGTTCATCGCGTTCTTCCGTACACCTGCCCATCAGCTGCGGGTGACGAGGAACCTCGTCCCGGTGTTCGCTGGCGGCTTCATCTTCATCGCCATCGTCTCTGCGACAGCGGTATCCACACCGGACGCCTCCGAATGGAAGATGCGGCTCCTGCGTATCGCCGCGACGACTGTCTACGCCTACTGCCTCGCAACGGACCGGATCAACCTCAAAGCGACGGTCTACGGCTTTGCGGCTGCGCTCGTGCTGAACGTTCCGGCCAACTACGTCTTCGGCCTCGCCTATTCAGACAGCTATGGAGAATTTCTCACCGGCTTCATCAGCGACAAGAACGTCGCAGGGCTCGCCTACTGTGTTCTGGGAGTACTTTTCTTCGCCTACCAGAAGACACGCGTGAGCCAGGGGCTCGCCGCCGCAGGAGCCATGGGAGCCCTCTACCTCACGGGATCGCGCACCTCGATGGCGGCATTCGCCTTCGCCGCCTTGTGGATCGTGCTGTCGCCCAAACTTCCGAACATCGTGAAATGGGCACTCGCGCTAGGCATGTTCTGGGTCATCGAGTACATCGAGAACAATTTCGCACAGGCTGGGGCGTTCGAAGATCGCCAGGGTTCGGACATTCTCCGCAACCGCATCGATGCCGCATCAGAGATCAAGGTCAACGAAGCTCCGTGGTACGGCAACGGTCTGGGCGAGGCATACGTCTACCTGGACGATCGGACGTGGTTCTTCCACAACTCGTTCTGGACTGCCCAAGTCGAAGGAGGCTACCCCTGGCTGATCCTCGTCCTGCTCCTCACACTCTTTGCCATGGGTCGACCCTTCAAATCGCTCATGAGCCGGGACCAGCTCGTCGCCCAAGCGCTCGCGGTCGCGATCCTTCTCTGCGCCTCACGGTTGGGAGAGGTCTTCTTCACCCTCTTCTGGGGGCTTGCGATGGCCTACGCGATGCAGTCGGAGCGGACCGACGCGGGCCTCGTCAAGCGGATGGAAGAAGAAGGCTCCGACCTTCGGCCCCTCGCTACACAGCCGGCGCGGTCGAAGAAGCGGGGAGGCGGTCAGTCGATCAAGTCGTGACGGACGATCGACTGCTCGCGATCCGGTCCGACCCCGATCACCGAGATGCGGCACCCTGACAGCGCTTCGAGCGCTTCCACATAGACCTGAGCGTTCTTCGGCAGGTCGTCGAACGTCCGCGCGCCCGTGATGTCCTCCTGCCAGCCGTCGAAGTACTCGAAGATCGGCTGAGCATGGTGGAATCCGGTCTGCGTCATCGGCATGTCGTCGACACGCTCTCCGTCGATGTCGTATGCAACGCAGACTGGGATCTGCTCGAGTTCCGACAGGACGTCGAGCTTCGTGAGGACGTAGTCGGTGAAGCCGTTCACCCGTGCGGCATAGCGCGCGACCACGGCGTCGTACCAGCCGCAGCGCCGCGGACGGCCCGTGTTGACGCCGAATTCGCCGCCCTTCGTCTGCAGGTGCTCACCCATCTCGTCGAACAGTTCTGTCGGGAACGGCCCTGCACCGACGCGGGTCGTGTACGCCTTGACGATTCCAACCACGCGGTTGATCCGGGTTGGCCCGATCCCAGCGCCCACACACGCGCCGCCTGCGGTGGGGTTCGACGAGGTGACGAACGGATACGTGCCGTGGTCGACGTCGAGCATCGTCGCCTGGCCACCTTCCATGACGACGAGCTCGCCCCGGTCCAACGCCTCATTCACGAGGCGTGACGTGTCTGCGACATACGGTTCGAGTCGTTCCGCGAAGGACAGGAAGTAGTCGACGATCTCATCCGTGATGATCGCGCGACGGTTGTACACCTTGACCAGAAGTTCGTTCTTCTGCTTGAGCGCCCCTTCGACCTTCTGCCGGAGGATCGACTCGTCGAACAGGTCCTGCACCCGGATGCCGAGCCGGCCCGCTTTGTCCGAGTACGCCGGCCCGATGCCGCGTCCAGTCGTGCCGATCGCCCGCTTGCCCAGGAAGCGTTCGGTGACCTTGTCGAGCACCTGGTGATAGGGAGCCACGAGGTGCGCATCGGCAGAGACGCGCAGCTTCGACGTGTCAGCACCACGTGACTCGAGCATGTCGATCTCCTCGAACAGCGCTTCGAGGTTGACCACCACACCGTTGCCGATCACCGGTGTGACGTTCGGCGAGAGGATGCCTGCCGGCAGAAGCTTCAGCTCGTACTTCTCACCGCCGACGACGACGGTGTGGCCTGCATTGTTGCCACCGTTGGGCTTCACAACGTAGTCGACGCGAGTCCCGAGGATGTCGGTCGTCTTCCCTTTGCCCTCGTCGCCCCACTGGGCACCCACGACGACCAATGCTGGCACAGCGATCACCTCTTGCTTTCGACAGAGTCTGCAGACACACCTTACCGCCCTACCAGTGAGTCACTTTTCGCGGCGCAGTCGTACGTGTCACGCAGATCAGCGGTTCGACCACGGTAGGATAAGGGTTCACCCCCTTCTGTTTCCGTGATGGAGAGAGCTCGATGACAGTCTCTGACTTCCTGCGTATGACGATTCGCCATGCCATCCTCATCGCTGCATGTGCAATCGTCGGCGCAATCGTCGCTTTCGGCATCGCACTCACCCGTCCACAAGTGTTCCAAGCGTCCGCATTGGGCTACGTCGTCACCGCGAACTCTGCGGGCGACGTCACGGGCATCAACAACATCAATACTCAATCCGTCTCCCAGGCAGAGTCGTACATCCCACTCTTCAGCACGCAGGCGGTAGCCGAAGGCGTTGCAGAACGCACTGACTCGGATGACAGCGCAGGAGCCATCGTCGGATCGCTGTCCGCGACAGTCGACCCGAACCTCCCGATCATCACGGTGACAGCGCAGGCGGACACCGCAGACAAGGCGCAGCAACGGGCCAACGCGGCAGTCGAGGCAGTGGCGGAAGAGGCCATCAAGATGAACAACGGTGGGGAGCTCACCGACAACCCGCCCGTGCGGCTTGAGCCGTACCAGACCGCGGGCTTGCCCGGCGCCCCCGTCGCCCCGAACTTCTCCATGTTCATCATGTCCGGCGCGGGGATCGGCCTGCTGCTCGGCTACAGCGTCGCGTACTACCGGTTCCGGATCGATACGCGTATCCGCACAACCCGCGACCTCGAAGCGATCACCGACCACCCGAACCTCGCAGTCCTCCCATCGGCCCCGGCCGTCAAGCGTGAAGACGGGCTCATGGACGAACCCGACGACTTCGCGGCACGTGAAGCACTTCGCAAGCTCCGCACGAACCTGCGCTACGTCAACGTCGACAGCCCTCCGCGGGCCATCGTCATCACGTCGTCGTTCCAGGGCGAAGGCAAGTCCACGATCGCGGGCAACCTCGCACGAGTCGTCGCCGAATCCGGACAGCGGGTAGTCCTGGTCGACGCAGACCTCCGCCGTCCCACCGTTCATCACTCCTTCAAGGTGGACGGGACCGTCGGCCTCACGCAGGCTGTGGCCGGCAGCGTCGACCTTTCGCAGGTGATCACCGCGACGCCCGTCGAAGGGCTCTTCGTCATCCCTGCCGGGCAGCTGCCGCCCAACCCCTCCGAGCTGCTGGGGTCGCGCAAGATGAAGGACGTCATCGAACGACTCAGCGCAGAAGCGCTCGTCATCATCGATGCGCCGCCTCTCCTGCCTGTCACCGACGCTGTGCTGCTGAGTGTCCACACCGACGGTGCGATCGTCGTCGTCCACGCCGGCGAAACGACTCAAGAGCACCTCACGCGTGCGATCGGAAACCTCGACAAGGTGGGCTCCCCCGTCCTCGGCACGGTGCTCAACAAGGCCTCCACCAAGGCTATCGGTCGACTCGTCTATGGCGATGCCGAATACGGGTACGGATACGGCAAGTACCAGAAGGGGTACTACTACGGGGACGATAAGAAGACGCGTATGAAGGCGTCGAAGACCGGAAGCGTCGGAGAGATCACGCAACCTGCCGTCCGGCCCGTCCCCGCGTATCGTTCACCCGGCATCCCGGCGAGTTCTGATACACCGCACAACGAACCGCCCACGGGCGCGGTCCCTGTGGTCGCAGCGACTCCCCACAATCGACACGTGAGCGCAGCGACTGCCGCACCCACGTCCACCGCTGCTGCCGCTGCCGCGCCTCCGTCGTCTCGCCGTGAAGCGCGTGCACGGCAGGGCCGCAAGAAGTGACTCAAGCACCTTCTGAGGTCTCTGTCGTCATCCCCTTCTACGGAGACCCCGACGAGACGACCCCGCTCATCGACTTCCTCATCGACGACGGTCTGCAGGCAGAGCGGATCATCGTCGCGGACGACGAATCGCCGGTGGCGTTTCCCACCGGATACAGAGGCGTTCGCGTCACTCGTCGTGAACGGAACGGCGGTTTCGGAGCTGCAGTGAACTCAGGGGCGGAGCTCGTCACAACACCTCTCATGCTCGTCCTGAACTCCGACATCCAGCTTCCGTATGGATTCATCGACGATTTCGTGGCGATGTCCCTCCCGTGGATGCCGGCTGTCACGGGTCCTCGGATGGTGGACGAGAAGGGCACCGAGTCGTTTTCGGCACGTCGCTTCCAACAGCCGTCACATCACGTGGTCGAGTGGCTCAGTCCGCTCGCTCGGTTCCGCCATGTGCCGGCGCTTCATCGTGCCGTCGGGCACGACATGACGGCTCTCGGAACGGATGACAGTCCCGTCGACTGGCTGGTGGGTGCATGCCTGCTTCTTCCGACGGATTGGTTCCACGCGGTCGGCGGACTCGACGAATCGTTCCACATGAACAGCGAAGAAGTCGACCTGCAGCTGCGCCTTTCCCTTGTAGGGATCCCCCGTGTCCGCATCGGTCGTATCACACTGGTGCACGAAGGCGGTGGGTCCACGGATTCCGCCAAGCGTCGGCTGTGGGTGACACGGTCCAGATTCGTCTACGCACGCAAGTGGACCAGTGCCCGTATGCTCTGCGCGGGCCTGACGGCCGCGTCGTTCGCGAACCTTGCGGTGAACACGCTCCGACGGGCGAGGAACCCCGAGGTGCGCCCACTGTCGATCGTTCGAGACGAGCTTCAGACGATCAGGCAGGCATCACGGTGACTGTTCCAATACAGGGACTTGCCTTTCCCACTGACCTCGCCGCGTGGACGCGATGGCAGAACAGTCGTCGCCGACTCAGCCGTTTCGCAGGACGCCTGCGTGCGCCCGGAGGGCGAGCGCGCTCGAGTCTCCCACTGTTTGCCACCGGCCCTGACGACGCCGACGTGATCGTCGCCTTCGATACGGTGAATCCCTCGACCGTGCGCACGTTCCACGACGTCGTCGACCGGTTGCAGGGAGCTGGTGCCACAGTCACGGTGGTGGACAGCGGCGACACCCGATTGCGTCACTCAGTCACGGGCGAGGCCCGCGTGGTGACCGCAGAGGACGTGTCCGCGGGAGCCGTCATCGGCATCGGACACTACGCCGCCACGGGTTCCGCCCTGTGGCGTCTCTCCCGACGCCGGAACAGCCGCTTCTTCGTCCTCCAACACGGTCTCCTCACCCCGTTCGCGCCTCCCCTTCCACACGGGGCACGTCTGCTGGCCTGGAGTAGCGACGACGCTGCGTTCTGGACCGCTGACCGCTCTGACGCACATGCGACCGCAGTCGGATCGCACATGCTGTCGTCCGCCCGCGCAGAGAGCACAGCATCTTCGGCTGCACCCGATACGGATCGGCCGCTCTTCCTCGGGCAGATGCACGGCGCGGAACTGAGCTGGTCCGTCAAGATCAGATCTGCGCTGGAGTTCTGCCGCGACACCGGTGCCCTCTACAGGCCGCACCCTTCGGAGACCTCGCAGCTGTCACATGCCGCCCATTCCG
Source organism: Brevibacterium yomogidense (assembly GCF_016107685.1). Lineage (GTDB taxonomy): Bacteria > Actinomycetota > Actinomycetes > Actinomycetales > Brevibacteriaceae > Brevibacterium > Brevibacterium yomogidense. The sequence goes on along the minus strand of NZ_JABASY010000007.1, from coordinate 21,532 downwards.
CTCTCCGCGTCGCAGGTGTGGAAATCGACACGAGTCCCTCGCCGCTGTCGGAATGGAACGGCCCCGTCGTCGGCATGTTCTCGACGGGCCTCCTCGAGGCCGCCGTTGCCGGTCAGCGCACTTTCGGCTATGCCGCCCCCGCTCCCCAATGGGTGGAAGAATTCTGGACCCGCTATCAGATCGGACGTTGGCCGGACAGCCCCACACGACTGGATGAGTCGCTCGCACCTCGTGACCCCGATGCCGTGGTCCGCATGATCGTCGACGAGGTGGGGACACAGTGATGCCCCGCGCTCTCGTTGCGTGGTACCTGCCGGTGGCTGACACCGGCGGTGTCCTTCGCCATGCGCTCGACGTCGCCCAGGCCGGCATGACGAGGCATCGGCTGGTGTTCATCGTGCCCCCGGGCCCCGCCGGGGATATTCTCCGTTCCTCGGGTGTACCCGTGGTCGTCACGGACGTGGGGACGGAAGCCGGGCCGCTGCGTGCGGGCCGCTCCCTCAGGCGCGTGGTGCGCACTCTCCGACCAGCAATCGTGCACTCACACCTCGCCTTCGCCGACGTGGTCCTCGCTGCCACACCTCTACGTCGCGGGGTGCACCGTGTGACGACCGAACACGGCATCGCAGGAGCAGCGGGCCTGTACCACCCTTCACGCTTACGGCGCGCTACCACCCCCCGCGTCCATGCGGCCCGTCTCCGTCGGTTCTCTGCCGCGATCGCTGTGTCGCAGTCGACGGCAGACGAAATGAAGCGGCAGTGGAAGGCCCCGACTCCCCTCCATGTCATTCACAACGGGGTCGACACGCACGCACGTCATCACCGACCAGGGCACCGCATCCTGAGCCTTTCGCGGCTCGCACCGGAGAAGCGGATCGATCGTCTCCTCGAAGCCTTCGCGGCTCTCCACGCCGAAGACCCGTCGTGGTCGTTGACCGTCGCCGGGGACGGCGACATGCGGAACGACCTGCTCCGTCAGGCCATCGACCTGGGAGTGGAGACGGCGGTTCGTTTCCCCGGATTCGTCGACGCCTCGGACGCGCTCGACACGCACGACGTGCTCGTTCAACTCTCCGAGTGGGAGAACTGCTCCTACTCGCTCTTGGACGCCACCGCTCGGGGGCTGGGGACTGTCGCCACCGACGTAGGGGGGAACCGGGAGATCCTTCCTCGCCACTCACTCTCCGACGGGTCTCCCGCAGACCTGATCACCCGCATTCGCGAGCAGGCAGAAGACGTACATGTGCGTCCGAACCTTCCCGACAACTGGCCGTCCGTCACCGACATGGTGGAGAGGATCGAGGAACTCTACGAAGGACTCCGCTCATGAAGATCGCCCTCCTCTCGAACCAGGGGACTCTGGGCGGCGGCGAAGTCATGCTCTTCAACGTCGCAGAGCAACTGTCCGCGCTCGGTCACACTCCGGTGATCGTCGGCCCCTCGCACCATTCGGACGTGCTTCTTCGCGCGCGCCAATCGGGTCTTCGATACGCGGGCATCAAGTCCTCGGGCCGTGCCGACTATCTTCTGCGACTGCGGTCGTGGGCGTGCGCATCATCGGTGGACCTCCTGTGGGCCAACGGTTTCCTGCCGGCGACCGCCACGGCGGGTATGCCCCGACGGGTCGTTCACCTGCACCAGGTACCCGCCCCTCGACTCCAACCGCTCGTCAGGTGCGCACTCCGCAATGCTTCACAGATCATCGTGCCATCGCAGTTCGTGGCGGACCGAGTGCCTGGATCCGTGGTCCTCCCCAATTGGACTGCCGACATGCAAGTCCTACCCGCTCCCACCGCGTCGGCCACGGGCACCGCGACACCACTGCGCGTGGGCTTCCTCGGACGTCTGACCATGGACAAGGGAATCCACGATCTTCTTGGCGCTCTATCAGCCCTCGACGCCTCCGTTCCAGTGAGGCTGATCACCGGAGGCGCCACACGGTTTGCGAGTCGTGCAGAGGAACGCCGCATATCCGCAGCCCTGTCTGCTGCTCGCTACCCGGTGGAACAGCACGGGTGGACCGAGCCCTCCAGGTTCCTCTCCCAGATCGACCTCTTGGTCGTTCCCTCCAACTGTCGAGAGGCTTTCGGTCTCGTTGCGGCAGAAGCGATGTCGGCCGGTACTCCTCTCATCGTGAGCGACGACGGGGCTCTGCCGGAAGTCGTGGGTCCCGCGTACCCGTACATGTTCCCAGCCGGTGACGTTTCGGTCCTCAGTCGTCTGATCCACGATGTCGCCGCACATTCGCCCACGATCGACCGCGCTGCCCTGATCCAGGAGAACAGGCAGCGCTGGGAAGATCATTTCAGTTCGGATTCCGCCGCGCGACGGTTGGAACGCACCCTCGCCACCCTGGAGGGATCACTATGATTCGACCCCGCATAGCAATCGCTCACGACTACCTCACACAACGGGGAGGGGCGGAGCGCGTCGTCCTCTCCCTCGCGAGGGCCTTCCCCGATGCAGAGATACACACGCTCCTCTACGACAGGGACGGCACCTACCCGGAGTTCGCGGACCTCCGCATCAGAACGTCCCCGCTCAATCGCGTCACGCCGTTGCGACGCGACCACCGCAAGGCGCTTCCCGTTCTCCGGGCCTTCGCCGATCGGATGGCGATCGACGCGGACCTCACCATCGTGAGCACGTCCGGGTGGGCCCACGCGTTCCCCGTGAGCGGTCGCAAACTCGTGTACTGCCACTCCCCGGCCCGCTGGCTGTACCTCGCGGACGAATACCTCGGTGCGCACCCCTTCACCTCTTTCAGGGGCACTGCCCTCTCTGCACTGCAGCCCAGTCTGGTGCGGTGGGACCAGACTGCTGCGCGGACGGCCGATCGCTATCTCTCGAATTCGTCACTCGTGTCGCGCCGGATCAAACGCGTGTACGGCTTCTCCGTCCCCCCGCTCTTCCCACCAGGAGGCGTGGAGACCTCCGGTGACCAGCAACCTCTGCCCGAGGCGGCCCCGTGGGCAGAGTCCCCTGCGGCGTTCCATCTCGTCGTGTCACGTCTGATGCCGTACAAGAATGTCGACAAAGCTGTCCGCGCTTTCAGCCTGCTCCCCGATGAGAACCTGCTGGTCATCGGGAGCGGGCCGGAGAAGGACGCGCTCCGGTCCGTCGCCCCCACGAATGTGGCGTTCGCGGAAGGCGTCTCCGATGCCCAGATGCGCTGGGCTTACGCCCACGCGCGCACACTCATCGCGGCGAGCTTCGAAGACTTCGGTCTGACTCCGCTCGAAGCCAACTCGTACGGCACACCTGTCATCGCATTGCGCGCAGGGGGTTACCTCGACACGGTCGTCGAGTCGGTCAACGGGCGCTTCTTCGACGTCAGCACTCCCGACGCCATCGCCCGTGCAGTGCTGCGCTCGAACGATACGATTTGGGATGCGTTCCGGATCCGGGACCATGCTGATGCATTCTCGGAGGAGCGCTTCATCGCGTCCATGCGGGAACACGCCTCACAACTCCTTGCCGAGACCCCTCAACCACGCTGAAACGACAGCACACAGGAGACCGTCACGTGGCCAGAAAGCTGCTACTCGTTTCACCGGCCTTCCAGGGGTACTGGCAGGCGATCACAGCGGCACTGAACGCTCAGGGCTGGGATGTGGACGTCCACATCTACGATCAGCCCGGACCCGCCTATGCGCGCGCCGCGAACGCCCTGGCGCACCGCTCCCCCAGCCGCAACGTCACTGCACTCATCGACCGTCACCTCTCCGACCTCGCGATCTCACGGCTGCGGGCGACGAAGCCGGACGCAGTGCTCGTCGTGCGAGGAGACCAGCTGTCGTCCAGTTGGTGGTCCGCTGCAGCTGAGGCCCGCGTCCCTCTCATCACGTGGGCGTATGACGAGTTGCGCAGGATGCGCAGCGACTTCGTCTCGCATGCCCGGGTCGGTACGATCGCGACGTATTCCAAGCCCGACGCGGACAGGCTCGCCGCCGCAGGCGTCGAGTCCTTCTACCTTCCGAACGCATTCGACACCTATTCTCCAGTGGAGCACCGCGCTTTCCGCGCGACGACATTCATCGGTGCCAGGTATGCGAATCGAGAAGAGATGCTGCTGGCGCTCCACCGTGCAGGAGTCCCCGTCGTCGCTTTCGGGAAGACATGGTCGTCGCGACTCGTCGACCAGGCGCGGACCCGGCAGTTCGCACCGCTCCCCTTCACGACCTTGCCGAACGTGTCACGCGCGGAGGCCTACGGAGTCATGGCGGGGTCCGATGCAACGCTGAACTCGCACTGGGACCAGGAAGGATTCACGATGCGCACGTTCGAGGCGAGTGGCGTGGGAGGCGTCCAGCTCATTGACCGATCTGACGTGGCGGAATTCTACGAACCCGGTTCCGAGGTGCTCGTGTACGACTCTGAGGACCATCTGATCGAGCTCTGCTCGCGCATCTCACGCGGTGCGCTCGCCACATCCGCGATTCGCGACGCAGCCCAGAAGCGCACAGCCGCGGAACACACCTTCGATCACCGCGTCCGCATCCTCCTGGAACACCTCTGACCGTGCAGGCGGGATCGTCGCAGCAGTCTCCTCACAAGGGAGCGACTCGACGGCGCATCGGGGTCGTCATCCTTCTGACCGGGTCGAGCCTCGCGGCGTTCCTGGTGCTCTTCCCCTCGGGGTGGGTGATCAATCGGCTCAATGTCCACATCTGGTGGTTCCTCCGCCAGAACACCCCTCTGCCCCCGGCGATGACACCCGAACAACTCGCAGAAGTGTGGAACGTCGTGATGTTCGTCCCGCTCGGACTCGGACTCGCACTCATCCTTCCGCGCTGGTGGTGGGCAGGAGTACTGTGCGGTCTCAGCATCACGATCGAGCTGCTCCAATTCTTCGTCCTCTCCACCCGACACCCGGATATCGGTGATGTGGTCATGAATACTGCAGGTGGTGTGTTGGGGGTCGTCGTAGGCGCCCTGATCACCAGGTGGTGTGAGAAGCGGAGCAACCAGTCGATAGACTCGCCCCATGCCTAGAGTCCTCTTCGTCTGCACTGGCAACATCTGCCGTTCCGCCTATGCGGAACGGCGTGCCCAGCACATGGCGCCCGGAGTCGATTTCCTGAGCGCCGGAACCCACGCAATGCGCGGATGGGGCATGGACGACACCATGACCACAGAGCTGGAAGCGCGAGGAGGGACTGCTGACGGCTTCCAGGCTCAGCAGCTCACGGCCGGGCTGGCTCGCAGCGCGGACCTCCTCTTGTGTGCCACACGTGAACACCGTGCATACGTCGCAGAGGAGTGGCCGGACATCCTCAACCGCACATTCGTCATGAAGCCCTATGCCCGCGATGTCTCCGCGGAATCGACGAATGCGCCGTGGGTCCCCGTCCCGGTATCACTCTTCCGCCCGGCTCTCACCCGCGAGGATGACATCGCGGATCCCTACAGGCTGGGGCAGTCCGAAGCTGCCCGGGCTGCGGAGGAGATCGACGAAGTCCTCGCCACCATCGCGAATGGGCACGGATGAACCGTCCCGATCAGCTGTGGAGACTCACCGATGTCGCAGTCGAAACCGACGGCGACATCGTGTGGGTCGCACCCTTGCCGAACGGGCCGATCGTGCGGTTGGAAGGCGTCGCCTCGGTTCTCCTCGAACACTTCCGCGAACCCTCACGAATTTCCGACGCGGTGGGTGCATGCGTCACTCTCTTCGATGACGCACCTCCCGATGCTCACATTCAACTCGGACACCAGGCTGACGACTTCGTCTCGATCGGCCTCCTCACTCCAGCGGTCGCACCCCAGCCGACCGCTTCGCACTGAAGGACACTCGATGCGCGGAATCATTCTTGCCGGCGGGACCGGTTCCCGGCTCCACCCTCTGACGTACGGTGTGAGCAAACAGCTCATGCCCGTCTGGGACAAGCCCATGATCTACTACCCGCTGTCAACACTCATGCTTGCGGGCATTCGAGACATCCTCGTCATCACGACTCCTCACGACGCAGATGCGTTCTCCACGCTGCTGGGAGACGGGTCGCGCTACGGCGTGAACATCACCTACACCCAACAGCCCAGTCCGGACGGCCTCGCACAGGCATTCATCCTGGGCGAGGAGTTCCTTGACGGTCAGCCCAGTGCCCTGGTGCTCGGGGACAACATCTTCTATGGCACGGGGCTGGGTACACGGCTCCGCGCGAAGAGCGACCCAGACGGCGCCGTGGTGTTCGGCTACTGGGTTGATGACCCGCGGTCGTACGGAGTGGTCGAAGTGGGTGCGGATGGGCGCGCGCTCTCGCTCGAGGAGAAGCCCACCGACCCGAAATCGCACTGGGCCATCCCCGGTCTCTACTTCTACGACTCGACCGTCACCGAACGGGCGAAGCAACTGGCACCGTCCGACCGCGGAGAATTGGAGATCACTGACCTCAACCGCAGCTACATGGACGATGGAAGCCTCACAGTCGAACTGCTGCCGCGCGGAACAGCATGGCTCGATACGGGAACCTTCGAGTCTCTGCACGCCGCCGGTTCATTCGTCTCAGCGATCGAAGCACGCCAGGGACTCAAAATCGCATGCCCGGAAGAGATCGCATGGCGCCTCGAGTGGCTTGATGACGACCAGCTGATGGACCGCGCACAGCCCTTGAAGAAGAGCGGCTACGGAACCTATCTGGAACGACTGGTCGCACGCGGTCGCGACGACTGATCCTGCTGCGGGTGAGCGCGTGCTCTCATCGCACCTGCCCAGATCTTCGGGAGCGGAATGACCGCACCCTGGCGGGTAGGAACGTGGCTGCCACCCACCGTGCGGCTGTGCCCGCCCGGCGCATCTGCTCGTTCACGAGCTCACCGCGGCTGGGGCGATGCCCCAGTTTCAGTCCCAGATGATCCTGGTTCGCTTTCAGCGCGTCTCCGACTAGCAAGCTCACTTCTCGTATCGATGAAGCGTCTTTGAATCGGGCGAACCACTGCTCTGTGGTTCCCCGGTTCGTCACCACTGCGGCCCACAGACGAGCGTGTCGCCCCGGCACCACACCAGCGTCGGTCGTCACGAGCATGAAGGGGACGTGTGCACCCATGGCGTACGCCGCGTTCCTGATCCGACGGCGCTGGGGACCTTCGACGTCGCCCCACCCCAGCCGGAAGTCCGTTCCCCTGCGGGCTCCGTTGCGTGCCGCATGGAGCAGCAGAATCAACCGGTGGTGGTCATCTGACGGCACTGCGCAAGGCACTCCGCCCAGCTCTCGGGCCAACCGATCCGACCACAGGTATTCGAACGAAGCACAGGGGCCTCGGTCGAGGCCCGGTATCCATCGGTGGACGTCTGCAGTGCCCCAGGTCGGATGGTAATACGTCGCCGCGTGGCCGAACACCGAGCCGGACCGGAAGGTAGTGTACAGCGTCCATCCCAACGACCGCAGTGCCGCTTCGAATCGTGACAACTCTGACGGCGCCACCAGGACATCGACGTCCGACCCGCCCCCACGGAGGACCCGCATCTCCTCATCGATGGCGTGTCCCTTGATGTGGAGAACACGCACCCGCGCACTCTCCGCAATCCATTGGACACACGCATGCGCGAGTCGCACATGAAGAGCCGCAGGTGGGCCGCCCACCACCGCTTCCGCGGTCGTCATGCGCGGAGGTACTCGTCGAGTCGTAAACGCCAATCTGCCGGTTCGAATCCGGTCGCCCTGATCTTACTGAGGTCGAACGTCGAGTGAGCAGGACGGGGTGCGACTCCGTCGCGACCCTCGAAGTACTGCGAAGTGGTCACTGGTCGTATGGCGTCCCGATTGCCGCCCACTGAGGCGAAGACGTCAGCTGCAATGTCCGCCCAGCTGACGGGATCCCCCGAACTCGAGACGTTGTACACCCCAAAGGGAGCATCACCGTCGAGCAGGTGCAGAGCAACGGCAGCCAAGTCCTGCGCGAAGCTCAACCGGCCCACCTGATCGTCAACCACCTCGGGACGCACGCCACGTTCACACAGGTTCTTCATCGTACGGACGAAGTTGGCGCCTTCACCGATGACCCAACTGGTGCGGACGATGTAGTGCTGCGGCACGGACTGAAGAGCGACGTCGCCCGCGGCTTTCGACTGCCCGTACACACCCAACGGTGAGAGCGGCTCGTCTTCCGTGTGGACTTCCGTCTCGCCGTCGAAGACATAGTCGGAGGAGAAGCCGAGGACGGTCACTCTGTGCTCGGCGGCCACCTGAGCCAGTCTCGCCATAGCGGCCGCATTGACCGCCCATGCGCGAGTACGCCCTTCGTCGGTCTCTGCTCCGTCCACAGCAGTGAACGCTGCCGCATTGATGACTGCGCGATAAGCACTCCACCGGATGCCGTCGAAACAGTGCCCATCCCACAGATCGCATTCTGCTCGTGTGAGGAAGTCGAGGTCGGTCCGCCCATGGGCTTCTGCATGCTTCCTCAGCGCGCGACCTACCTGCCCATTGGCCCCGAGGACGAGGACCTTACGAGGCGGCATCGGAACGACACCACTCAGCTCCGGATGGGACCGATCCTTGTCGGACATCTCGACCTCGGCCGAATCGAGCGCAATGGGCCAGGGGATCGGGGACGCGGGGTCCGCAAGGTTGAGGAAGGTGTACTCACCCGTCGCTTCGGCCGACCAGTGATCGTTCACCAGATACGAGTAAGCAGTGGCATCTTCGAGGGTCTGGAACGCATTTCCGACCCCGCGCGGAACGTATACCGCGACAGATGGGTTGATGGTCGTGGAGTAGACCGTCCCGAACGTGGGGCCTTCCCGCAGGTCCACCCATGCACCGAACACCGCTCCGCTCGCCACGGAGACGTACTTGTCCCATGGCTCAGCGTGGATACCGCGTGTGGTGCCCCGTGTGCTGTTAAAGGACACGTTGTTCTGAACAGGCCCGAAGTCCGGAAGGCCCAAGGCCGCCATCTTCGTCCGCTGCCAGTTCTCCTTGAACCACCCGCGGCTGTCTTCGTGCACGGGGATCCGCACCACGAGCAGCCCGGGAATCGGTGTCTTCTCGACCTGCAGCTCAGAGACGTTCTCCATGCGTGCGGTCACTGTCCCTGCGCCGAGTACTTCGCCTCAGTAGCGCTCTTCGCGTGCCGCCACCACGCTTCGTTGTCCCGGTACCACTGAACAGTCGCCTCGAGTCCCGATTCGAAGTCGGAGAACGACGGGGTCCACCCCAGTTCGTCCCGAAGCTTCGACCATTCGATCGCGTAGCGGAGATCGTGCCCAGGACGGTCCGCCACGAGATCGTAGTCGTCCGCTGCTCGATCGAACAGCGGCAGGAGGAGTTCGACAACTTCCTTGTTCGACTTCTCGCCGTCCGCACCGATGAGATAGGTCTCGCCGATGCGCCCCTTGTCGAGGATGAGCGCGACCGCTGAGGAGTGGTCTTCTGCGTGGATCCAGTCGCGGACGTTCGTCCCGCTGCCGTAGAGCCGCGGTCGTACACCGTCGATGAGATTCGTAATCTGCCGCGGAATGAACTTCTCGATGTGCTGGTACGGACCGTAGTTGTTGGAGCAGTTCGACAATGTCGCCTGAACCCCGAACGACCGTACCCAGGCCCGCACGAGATGGTCCGACCCTGCCTTCGTCGACGAATACGGGCTGGACGGCAGGTACGCGGTGTGTTCGGTGAACCGTGCGGGATCACCCAACTCGAGGTCCCCATACACCTCGTCCGTCGATACATGATGGAATCGGACGCCGTGTTTCCGCACCGCTTCGAGCAGCGTGAATGTGCCGATGATGTTGGTCTGGACGAACACTCCGGGATCAGCCAGAGAATTGTCGTTGTGGCTCTCTGCCGCGTAGTGCACGACGGCGTCGGACCGGGTCACCAGATCGTCGACGAGCTTCTCGTCGCAGATGTCTCCTACGACCAGCTCAACCCGGTCGTCGGGGAGGTCCGCCAGCGACTCTCTGTTCCCGGCGTACGTCATCTTGTCGAGGACGATCACGTGGTCGTCCGTCGTGCGGACGATGTGATGGACGAAATTGGAGCCGATGAAGCCGGCTCCTCCGGTCACCAGAAGCGTACGGGTCACAGACAGTCCTTTCGGTTCTCCAATCCAACCTCGAGTCTAGCGCCCCGGGAACGTTCTCAAAGACGTACCGAGCGATGACTGCCGCCCGGCTATGCTCGCCGGGCGGCAGTCTGTCAGTCTGCGTGCGGAAACGTCACTTCAGACGGTTCCCCGCAGATCCCAAGTGCTGGCACGCTTCGACGATGCGGTCGGCCATCGACGCTTCGGCCGCCTTGCCCCAAGACCGGGGATCGTAGAGCTTCTTATTGCCCACGTCGCCGTCGATCTTGAGGACGCCGTCGTAGTTCTTGAAGATGTGATCGACTACCGGACGGGTGAAGGCGTACTGCGTATCCGTGTCGATGTTCATCTTCACGACGCCGTGGCGAACAGCGGTCGCGATCTCCTCTTCGGAAGAGCCGGAGCCACCGTGGAAGACGAGGTCGAACGGACGCTCCTTGCCGACTTCGGCTCCGATGGCTTCCTGGATCTCACCCAGCAGCTCCGGGCGCAGCTTCACATGGCCCGGCTTGTAGACACCATGGACATTGCCGAACGTCAGTGCGGTGAGGTAGCGGCCCTTCTCACCCGAACCGAGGGCGGCGACTGTGGCCCGCGCATCCTCCACCGTGGTGTACAGCTTCTCGTTGATCTCGTTCTCGACGCCGTCCTCTTCACCGCCCACAACGCCGATCTCGATCTCGAGGAGAGTGTTCGCCGCATTGGACAGCTCCAGCATCTCCTCAGCGATCGCCAGGTTCTCGTCGAGCGCGACAGCCGAACCGTCCCACATGTGCGAGCCGAACAGTGGATCCTCGCCTCGCTGCGTCCGCTCCCTGGAGATCTCGAGCAGGGGCTTCACCCAGTGCTCGACCGCGTCCTTGGGAGCGTGGTCGGTGTGAAGGACTATGTTCACGTCGTAGGACTTCGCGACTTCGTGTGCGTACACAGCGAACGCGACTGCGCCACGGACGCGGTCCTTGATGGTGGGGCCGGACAGGTACTCGGCACCGCCGGTCGACACCTGGATGATCCCGTCGGATTCCGCCTCCGCGAAGCCGCGGATCGCCGCATTGACCGTCTGGGACGACGTGCAGTTCACCGCCGGGTATGCGAAACCGTTCTGCTTCGCGCGATCGATGAGTTCCGAGTAGACCTCAGGGGTGGCGATGGGCATGACGACTCCTTCTGTGTGATGCAACGGTGCGGGACGGAGCGCGGTCGGCACATGTCCGACATCGACATCCCTATGGTTTCATCCCCGTGCGGAATCCTCCACTGCAAGGGTGGAGACCCCGCTGGAGAGCGCGCGATGTCAGGGTTCCGGACGCGCGCGCCCGCTGACAGGTGGCTCCGGCTTTGCCACGTGCCACCGCTGGCGCTGATTCGACAGTCGGTAGTCGATGCGGTCGTCGACCTGCGGTCCGAAGTGGTCGCTGAAGTTCTCCTGCAGGTCTGCTCGCAGCTGGGTGTACCGGTCGACGAACTCCCCGTGCTGCGTGTAGGCATCGTCGATCTTCAACGCGCGCAACGTGGCCACCGCGACGCCCAGGAGGACCAGACTGAACGGCAACGCGGTCGCCAGTGCCGCAGCCTGCAACGCGCCCAGACCACCGGCCCAGAGGAGCCCGATGGCGATGAGTCCTTCGAGTACGGCCCACAGGATGCGCGACCAGACCGGGGGGTTCGGGTGTCCGCCGGAAGCGAGCATGTCGACGACCAGTGAACCGGAATCCGACGAGGTGATGAAGAAGATCGCAACGAGGATGATCGCGATGAAGGAGAGGATCTCTCCCATCGGCAAGGCGCCGAGGACGTCGAAGAGTGCTGCCTCTGCCGCAACTTCCTCCCCCTCCCCCACGATGGGGTCGCCGGAGTCGAATTGGCGGTACAGGCCGCTGCCACCCATGACGGTGAACCATAGGAAGCCGACGAGGCTGGGCACCAGGAGTACGCCCAGGATGAACTCCCGCACCGTTCGGCCACGGGAGATGCGAGCGATGAAGACCCCGACGAACGGTGCCCAGGAGATCCACCAGCCCCAGTAGAAGATGGTCCACGCGGAGTTCCACGTGTCGCCTTCATCGCCTGTGTGCGCCGCGGAATCGAACGTCATCTCGAAGAAGTTCGCAAGGTAGACACCCAGGGATTCGACGTAGGTCTTCATGAGGAAGAGCGTCGGGCCCAGGAGGAGGACCGTCAGCAGGACGAGCCCGGCCATGCTCAGGTTGATGTTGGAGAGCCATTTGATGCCACGGCCCACTCCGGACACCACGGACAGGATGGCGATGAAGGTGATGCCGACGATGAGTGTGATGAGCAGAACCAGATCAGCGGCCTCGACGATGCCGACCGCCTGCATGCCCGCTGCGATCTGGTTGACTCCCAGTCCCAACGACGTGGCGATGCCGAACACGGTGCCGAATATCGCGAGGATGTCGATGACGTCACCCATCCACCCTTTGACCCGCTGTCCGAACAGCGGCTCGAGGGCCCAGCGGATGGAGATCGGCCGACCACGGCGGTGGATCGCGTACGCCAGACCCAGACCGATCACGGCGTAGATCGACCAGGGGTGGACGCCCCAGTGCACGAACGTCTGCGCCATCGCGAGCCGCTGCAGCGTCTGCTCATCAGTGGGCCACCCGGGCTTCGGATCGAACGTGGCGTACGACAATGGCTCGCCCACTCCGTAGAACACGAGGCCGATCCCCATACCGGCGGCGAAGAGCATCGAGAACCACGACAGCATCCCGAACTCCGGCTTCTCACCTTCCCTGCCCAGAGTGATCTTTCCGTATCTGCTGAGTCCCACTCCCACGGAGAAGAGGATGAAGAGTCCGATGACCAGCATGTAGTACCAGCCCAGCGTCCCGACGATCCAATCGTTCGTCGTCGTGAGGACGGAGCCCACAGCATCCGGGAAGGCGATGGCGAGGATCGCGACACCCAGGATGACGGTGAGCGCGGGCCAGAAGACCGCGGGGGCCACTCCCATCGCCCCGATCCGCACCCCCTGGAGCTTGAGCTTCGCCATGATCCGCTCGTCGGAGTCCTCCTCCTGGATCTGGTAGCTCTCGGAGAGGTCGGGGTCCACGACCTCGGCGACGGTATTGGCCCAGAGTCCCGGACCGTACGTTCGATGTGCGTCTTCCGGGCTCTCGTAGTCGACATGCGCGCCGGCGGGCGTCGCAGAGTGCGGCTGCGGGTCGGTATCCATCAATCCGTCCTGTCGGTTTCACATGGCCACGGCGAGTGTAACGAGAGGAGCCCGCTTACGCTGGGGCCATGTCGAACATTGTGAGCCGTCGCACCGTCGCCGCGTGGGCGGTCTGGGACTGGGGTTCCGCGTCCTTCAACGCGGTCGTCGTCACGTTCGTTTTCGCCCCCTACCTGACGACCGGAGTCGCAGCGACAGAAGAAGCGGGATCGCAGGCACTGGGGTGGGCCACAGCTGCCGCCGGCCTCGTCATCGCACTGGTCGCGCCTGCAGCGGGCACCCGGGCTGACGCGGGTGGCCGCCACCGCTTCTGGCTGGGCTTCCACACCTTCGTCGTCGTGGCGTGCATGGCCGCCATGTTCTTCGTGAAGGACTCCCCCGAGCATCTGTGGCTGGGCCTGGTCCTCCTGGCACTGGGCAACGTGTTCTTCGAGTTCGCGGAGGTGTCGTACAACAGCATCCTCCTGTCCATCTCCACCCCAACCAATGTGGGCCGGGTCTCCGGCATTGGATGGGGCATGGGGTACCTGGGTGGGCTGGTTCTCCTGGTCCTCCTCCTCGTCACCGTCATCTCCCCCGATGTTGGACTGTTCGGCGCCGTCGACGAGGACGGACTCCGCTACCGGATCGTCGCGGTCGTCGCCGCAGCATGGTTTGCACTTTTCGCACTCCCCGTCCTGTTCCTCGCACCACGGTCACCGGTGCCCACCGGCCACGAGGACACCGCACAGGCAGCCGCTCGCACGCGGTCAGGGCTGATCGGCAGCATCACACTCTTCCTCGCCGATTACCGCCACCTCATCCTTCGGATCGCCCGACTGTGGCGGGAGGACCGCCTCACCCTCCGCTTCCTCATCTCCTCCGCCATCTTCCGGGACGGTCTCGCCGCGATCTTCGCCTTCGCCGGCGTGCTTGCCGCTGGCTCCTACGGACTCACCCCGTCGGAAGTCATCATGCTGGGCGTCGTCGCCAACATCTCCGCGGGAATCGGGGCGATCGCGGCTGGCTGGGTCGACGACAAGCTCGGATCCGCCGCGGTCATCATCGTCGGACTCATCTGTCTGGTCGCCGCGTCCATCCCCATCACGATCTCCGATTCGCCTGCCGTGTTCTGGGGCTCAGCGGTCTTCATGTGCCTCTTCGTGGGGCCCGTCCAGTCGTCGTCCCGCACATACCTCGCGCGCATCACTCCCCCGGAGGAAGCCGGAGAGAACTTCGGTCTCTACGCCACCACGGGCCGGGCCGTGAGCTTCCTGGGGCCCGTCATGTTCGCCTCGTTCATCGCCCTCCTCGGCTACCAGCGTGCCGGCGCGCTGGGGATCGCATTGGTGCTGTTGACGGGGCTGCTGCTCTTCTGGTCGCTCACGCGCGCACAGTCAGCGGAACGCGCCCCTGAACGATCGACCAATTAATTGCTAGAATCGTCCCGACGATCGGCATCCGGCATGCGCCGGACAGCCCCGATTCCCACACAGGAGTGTTTATGGATCAGCTGCTGAACCAGGAAGAGCGCGAGTTCGCCCAGCACATGCGCACCTTCTACCGCACCGAGGTGCCCGAGGAGATCCGCTACCGGGTCGCCACGGGACAGGAACTGAGCAAGGACGACATCGTCACGGCTCAGCGCATACTCAACAAGCACGGTTACGCGGTCCCCAACTGGCCGGTGGAGTGGGGCGGTCAGGACTGGACTCCGGTCCAGCGCCACATCTGGCTCGAGGAGATGCAGCTGGCCTGCGTGCCGCAGCCGCTCGCGTTCAACGCGTCGATGGTGGGCCCCGTCATCGCGACGTTCGGCAGTCAGGAGATCAAGGAGCGCTTCCTCCCCGCCACGGCGAACCTCGACATCTGGTGGGCGCAGGGCTTCTCCGAGCCGAACGCGGGCTCCGACCTCGCTTCGCTCAAGACCTCCGCCGTCCGCAAGGGCGACGTCTACGTCGTCAATGGCCAGAAGACCTGGACCACCCTCGGCCAGTACGGCGACTGGATCTTCATGCTCGTCCGCACGGATCCCAACGTGAAGAAGCAGGCAGGCATCTCGTTCCTGCTCATCGACATGACGACCCCGGGCGTCACTGTCCGACCGATCGAACTGATCGACGGCAGCGTCGAGGTCAACGAAGTGTTCTTCGACAATGTCGAGGTCCCCGTCGAGAACCTCGTCGGCGAAGAGAACAAGGGATGGACGTACGCGAAGTTCCTGCTGGGCAATGAACGCACCGGCATCGCGCGGATCGGCATGTCGAAGGTCAACCTCGCACGCGCCAAGGCGTACGCCGCGATGACGAAGACCGCACGCGGCACACTGCTGGACGACCCGATGTTCTCCGCCCGCCTCACCAAGCTGGAAGCACAGCTCACGGCGCTCGAGTTCACACAGCTGCGGATCCTGTCGACCCAGGTGTCCGGCAACGACCAGCCGGACCCGCGGTCCTCGGTCCTCAAGCTGCGCGGCTCGCAGCTGCAGCAGGACATCACGGAACTCCTCGTCGACGTGCTGGGGCCCCAGGGACTCGACTTCATCGACACCGCCACGACGGCCGACGGGTTCTCCGATCTCCCGACGGCATCCGTCGACGCGATCCGCGACTACTTCAACTACCGCAAGGTGACCATCTACGGAGGCTCCTCCGAGGTCCAGCGCGGCATCATCAGCAAGGCCATTCTGGGCCTCTGACACATCGACTTCATCGAACTAGGAGACACAGATGGACCTTGAACTCACAGATGAGCAGCGCGAACTGAAGTCGACCGTGGCGCGACTGCTGCGCACGGAGTACGACGCGGCGGCGCGTGAAGAGATCCTCCGCTCGGACAAGGGCTGGAGCCAGGAGAAGTGGGAGACCTTCGCGGAACTGGGCCTTCTGGGCCTGCCCTTCAGCGAAGAGTACGACGGCGCAGACATGGGCTTCGGAGAAGTCGCAGTCGTCATGGAGGAGTTCGGACGCGCACTCGTGCTCGAGCCCTACCTCTCGACGGTGGTCCTGGGCGGAGGCCTAGTGGACGCTGCGGGAACCGCCCAGCAGAAGCAGGACATCCTGCCGGCCGTCATCACAGGTGAGATGCTCCTCGCCTTCGCAGCTTATGAGCCCACCGGACGCTACGACCTCACTGCGCCCGCCACGACAGCGACCGAAGCTGCAGACGGCTACACGATCACCGGTGAGAAATCCGCTGTGCTGGGAGCAGCCGACGCTCACACGTTCATCGTGTCCGCCGCTGCGGACGGCGGCGTGGGCCTCTTCCTCGTCGACGCGTCTGCGCAGGGCGTGGCAGTCGACGGGCGCGTGCAGGCCGACGGAATCCGTACCGGCTCCGTCACGTTCGCCGATACGCCGGCGACACGCCTGGGCACCGGCGACGCGTCCGCCACGATCGAGCGCGTCGTCGACACCGCGAACGCGGCGCTGGCGGCCGAAGCGGTGGGGGCGATGGAAGCTTCTCTCACCATGACGGCGGAGTACCTCAAGACGCGTGAGCAGTTCGGCGCACCGATCGGCGCGAACCAGGTGCTACAGCACCGCGCCGCAGAGGCCTACGCAACGCTCGAAGGAGCGAAGTCCATGGCTCTGTACGCGAAGCTCGCAGTCACGGGGGAACAGAGTGCTGCAGACGGAGAGGGCGACTCCAAGTCGCGTCACCGTGACGTGCTCGCAGCGAAGCTCATCATCGATGACGCATCGCGTGAGATCAGCCAGGAATCGATCCAGATGCACGGTGGCATCGGCATGACGATGGAATACCCCATCGGACACTATGCGAAGCGCCTCACCGTCATCCCGCGCACGTTCGACGATGCGGACACGGTCTCGCAGGAACTCGCGTCGCTGGGCGGACTGATCGAGCCGCAGGCGGCTGAACTGGGCTGACCTAGAGCTGCGCACACCGCAACTGTTTCGTGCGCAGAAATGTTTTCGCCGGAGCGCGGCAGGTGCAGTACTCGCGAGTACTGCACCTGCCGCGCTCCGCTACGATGGGTCAGCACTGTTCGGATTCCAGAAGAACTTTCGCGCATGTTGTCCACATGAAAGAAGCAGGCGTGCTCAGACGAGTGTTCACCATCCACGACAGGCTCATCCCACACGAAAGTAAGGGATGGCTGGCTTGGGCTGCTTTGGGCTCCTTTCTCATAGCCATGATGGACATGGTCGGGGTCGCGATGACGCTCCCCCTCATGCTCGTGGCTACTAGCGCTCCAGGCAGCGAACGAGTCTTCTCGGCTCTCCAAGCAATCGGGCTGCGGAGCACAGGCACGATGATCGTCGCTCTGGCCGTCGCGGTAGGAGCAGTCTTCATTCTCAAGAGCGTGATTGCACTGGCTGTCAGATGGTGGCAGTTGGGACGCCAGAATCGGCTCGAAGGACTTGCTGCTGTGGGTTTACTCGAACTCTACTCAGCGTCTCCATACGACGTGCACCGCGCACGTGACAATGCTGACGTCCAAAGACAGATCAACTTCTCACTCGGCCAAGTCTTCAATGGAGTCCTTGGCGGATATCTGACGCTGTCCGTCGACGGGCTGACGATTGTGCTGACAGTCGTCGTCCTGTCGGTCGTCTCCCCTGTTGGCATGCTCACCGCTGCCATCGTGTTCGGCAGCTGCATTGTGGGGGTCCAACTGTTCACACGCGATCGCGCACGCAGGACTGGCATTCAGCTGTCCGATCAAAATCTCGTCGCCTGGTCATCGCTCCTTCCCCTCATAGAAGGATTCCGCGAAGTCCGACTCACAGGTAGCCGCGGCGCGTTCCTCACCCGATACCGCGAAGCTCGGATGGAGTCTGCACGAGCAGGTCGCAACTTGGCCGTCATCACAGAGCTCCCCAAGTACGCTCTAGAGATCTCACTCATCCTGGGGATCGGTTCCATTGCAGCCGTCGTCACCGCTTTCGGGAACCCCGCGCAGACAGTAGCAGTACTCGGCGTCTTCGCGGCTGCCGCCGGCCGTATCACCCCGACACTCAATCGTCTTGCGTTCACCTTCGTACAGATCAAATCCGCAAGTGTAAGCGTCGACGTCCTCGAACAGGCTCTCCAGACACTCCCCACACAGGACGCAATCACACATGCGACCCCTACTGATGACGGCTCCGGCATGTCTGGAGACATCACTCTGGAAAACGTGGGTTACCGGTATCCTGACTCTGAAGAGTGGCAAGTACGCAACATCTCCTTCACAGTTCCGTATGGGAGCTCTGTGGCAATCGCCGGATCAAGCGGTGCGGGAAAAAGCACACTCTTAGATCTAGTTCTTGGCCTCTTCACGCCGCGCGAGGGAGTCATTTCAGCAAATGGGGCGAACATTCACTCGGCGCAGGATGAATGGATGCGGTCCATCGGCGTTGTCTCTCAAGACGTGTACCTTCTCAACAACACTGTCGCGAGGAACGTCACGTTTGGCGTGCCAGACGAGGAAGTTGACATCGAGCGACTGCACCGCGCGATTTCAGACGCGCAGCTCAACGATCTCATCGATGAGCTCCCACAGGGCATCGACACCCAGATCGGCGAACGAGGGGTGAGGGTCTCTGGTGGTCAGAAGCAAAGACTGGGAATCGCACGCGCTCTATACCGCCAACCGAAAGTGCTCATCCTCGACGAGGCGACGTCCGCACTCGACAACAAGACCGAGCATCAAATCACGAAGACGATCGAGGCGCTCTCTGGAGCGCTCACGATCATCATCGTCGCTCACCGGCTCTCGACTATCCGGAACGTTGACAACGTCATCTATATGAGCAGTGGCAGCATCGCAGCACAGGGCACATTCGAAGAAGTCACAGCGGCGAACGCTGAGTTCGCCGAATTGGTAGAGCTCGGCCGCCTGACTTAAATGCCCCTGGGTTAGTATCGATAACTAGACGCACTTAAGCTCGTTCCGCCGATAAACACCGAAAGAAGTCACTGCAATGAGCGATGCACATCTCCGACCCTCTGACGTCACGGTCTTGGTGGTTGCATACCGACACGCAGACTACGTCGTCGAATGCCTCGAAAGCATTCGTCTCCAAACGGTCAAGCCTGACCGGGTCATCATTGCGGACGATGCTTCACCTGACAACACTTCGGCTGTCGTCTCCGCATACCTCACGGAACACCGTGGGTTCGGAGAACTTCACACAAATGCCGTGAACATTGGCCTCAACCGCACACTAAATAAGCACCTTGCTACAGTAGCCAGCACCTACGTGACTTACATTTCAGCAGACGACATAATGCTACCCGAGAGGATCGAGAAACACTTCACTCTCATGGACTCCGCTCCTGACGCCGCCCTTGCATATAGCGACGCATTGGTCATCGACGAAGAATCGAACATTCTACACGAGACGTCTCAACTGGAGTTTCCATGGCCGGATTCCGTAGATTCACGAGCGGCCCCCTTCGCAGCGCTGCTTCATACGAACTGGATGCCAGCAGCCTCCCTCTTTCTGAGAACAGCGCTACTCCAGGACGCGGGAGGCTACAGGGAAGATCTCTTCTATGAGGACTTTGAGCTCCTTGTGCGGCTTTCCAAGCACCACCAGTTCGTTTGGACAGAAGAACCGCTTGTGGGTGTCCGTCGTCTTGCAACGTCACTTGGATCGACTGGGTTCTCCTCCACAAACCCGGCATTCCTGATCGCTCTGGATGCGGCTTTGCGACATTACAGCGATGCCGCTCCTCCACTCCGAACATCTGCCGCGTCAAAGCGCTGGGAACTGGCGAAGCGTGCCTCAGCATCATCGATGCCCGCCCGAAAGTCGCTGGCCCTCCTCTGGAACGCTCGATCGGGAGCCTCGAGCCGTCTCGCTAGTTCCGCACATCTGGCCAGGTGGGTGCTGAATATCGGCCGCCGATTGTTTTCGCGACCTAGTGCATCGAGGTCTCACTGATGTTTCGCATAAACCTCAACCGAGCGCTGGACCTGATCCGCGCACGGCCGGGCTCTCCAGAGGTCCAATTCACGCCAGAAGCCGTACGGGGCGGCAACATTCTCTACTACTGGCAGTGGGCGTTCGCTGGAAGAGCCCTTGGTATGCGTCGGTCTGTTCTGGAAACCGACCAGATGGCCCGGTGGCTCCAGGAATTCCCCGCCCTCAAGCAACTCACAGTGCCGCGAGCCGACATCGGTCTGCTAGATCAGCGTACGTTCGCGACGCGGCATCACTTCGGCACGAGCTTCACATCTGCGGAAAATCTCGCCTTCAGCCTATGGCTGCTCCAGCAGACACCTTCATTCGGGTCACGAGTGGCGTCTGCGCGCGAATTCGTGACCGCTCAGACCTGTGTGCTGAACGTCCGCCGGGGCGACTACTACTCCGTTCCTGAGTTCAGAGCGGAGTTTGGCATTGATGTTCGTAGTCATGTCTCCGAGGCCATCCGTATACTTAAAGATTTGGGAAGATGGACCGAGCAGATATTGATAGTGTCTGATGATCCTGACTGGTGCAGAGAGAATCTCCTTGATGTGCTGCCCGGCGATACGCAGTTCGTCCCTCGGCGCATGGATATGTTCGATGATCTTGCAGCCCTTGCTGCCGCCCGAACTCTCATCCTCGCAAACTCGACGTTCTCCTACTGGGGAAGCTTCTTCGCGAATGCTCTTCAACCCGACCATATGGCAGTGGCGCCGCCGTTTCACCAGCGGCTCAAAGGCAGTGGGGTCGTCACCGATCTGTTCGATCCAGAGTGGTCAAGAACAAGCCTTCCACGTGAGCAGCGCGACGCTCCATGAACACCGCATCTCCTCGCCTCACTGTGATCATCCCGTGCTTTCAGGCTCGCGACATGCTACCTGTACAATTGCGCTCGCTGTCCACTCAGCAAAACGCGCCGCCTTTCGAACTACTCATCGTTGACAACCGTTCCACCGACGGTTTGGCGGACATCGTCGCTGAGTACCGGCCATCACTCATAGCGGCGGGCGTCACCGAGGTACGCCTCATCAATGCCCATCAGGAAGCTGGCGCCTCGTACGCTCGCAATGTGGGTGCGAGCCAAGCCTCCACAGAACTATTGGTGTTCTGTGACGCCGACGACTGTGTTTCTGCCTGGTGGTTGTCGGATGCGACTGCGCTTTTCAGTCAAGCAGACGCGTTCTCCGGGAGCGCAATCCCCGTCGCCGCTTCTTCGTTCGGAGACAACGTCGAAGAACTTCGCGCATTGATCGAAAGCCCTACCCGAGACTTGCCTCGGTTGCGCCCGCAAGAAGATCTAGCAATCCCAATTCTTATGGGTGGAAACTTTGGGATGCGCCGAAGTCTTTACCGGCTCTTCGTAATTGAGGGTGTAGACCCAGGTGCCGGGGATCCGCCCGTGTCG
>NZ_JABASY010000006.1 GCF_016107685.1 Brevibacterium yomogidense | reverse complement strand
CCCACCAGATTCCGAAGTGTCAACTATGTCTTGAGACTCAACTGTCAACTATGTCTTGAGACTCAACTGTCAACTATGTCGTGAGACTCCACACCGCTGTCTGCGGCGGTGTCTCGAACCAGAAGGCAGTGTGTCGTGCCCAAGCGGTGTGTCGTGCCCAAGAGGTCCGAACCCGCCGGCCCTGACCTACAGCGCCGCCCCGAACTACAGTGCGGCCCGCAGGCGCGCGGCCTCCTTGCGGCGTTCGGCCTGTTCGACCGGGTCCGGCACGGGCAGGGACGCGATGAGCCTGCGGGTGTAGTCGTGGTCCGGGCGGGTCAGCACCTGTTCGCCGGTGCCGTTCTCCAGCAGCTCCCCGTGGAAGAGGACGCCGATCCGGTCCGACAGCATGTCGACCACGGCCAGGTCGTGGCTGATGAACACCGCCGCGAAGCCCAGACGCGTCTGCAGCTCGCGGAACAGGTCCAGCACCTTCGCCTGCACGGACACGTCCAGGGCGGAGGTCGGCTCGTCCGCGATGAGCAGCTCCGGTTCCAGGGCGATGCCCCGCGCCAGCGACGCACGCTGACGCTGGCCGCCGGACAGTTCGTGCGGGTAGCGGTCCGCGTACTCGGTGGGCAGCTGGACGGCGTCCAGGAGGGACAGCACCTGCTTCCGCCGGTCCGCTTCACTCATCTGGGGCCGGTGCACCGCGAACGGCTCCGCGACACACTGCCCGATCGTCATCTGGGGGTTGAATGATGCCGCCGGGTCCTGGAAGACGAAGCCGATCCGCTTGCGCAGCGGCTTGAACGCCTTCTCCTTCATCCCGACCATCTCGTGGCCCAGGACGCTCAACGACCCGCCGGTGGCTGTCGTCAGCCCCGCGATGGCGCGGCCGATCGTCGTCTTGCCGGAACCCGATTCGCCCACCAGGCCGAACACCTCGCCCTTGCGGACCGTGAAGTCCACCCCGGCGACTGCGGTGAAGTCCGGCTTGCCGATGCCGCCCGGGTAGACGATCTCCAGTCCTCGGGCGATGACGAGGGCCTCCCCCGCCGGTTCCTCCGCAGTCGGCGACGCAGGTGCGTCGGCTGCGGGTGGGGTGGGGGCCTCGGCGGCGGCGAAGGCTGCACGGGAGTCGACGCCCAGGCGTGGGACCGCGGCCAGCAGCGCCTGGGTGTACGGATCCTTGGGGGCGGCGAACAGGTCCTTCACGCTCGCGGTCTCCACGAGGTCACCGCGGTACATGACGGCCACCCGGTCCGCCAGGTCCGCGACGACACCCATGTTGTGGGTGATGAGCACGATCGCCGTGCCCCGCTCGTCGCGCAGGTGCCGCAGCAGGTCGAGGATCTCCGCCTGCACAGTGACATCGAGTGCGGTCGTCGGCTCGTCCGCGACGATGACGTCCGCGCCCAGTGCCAGCGCCATCGCGATGACGATGCGCTGCTTCTGACCGCCGGAGAACTGGTGCGGGTAGTAGTCGTACCGATCCGCCGCGTCGGGGATGCCGACGTCCTCGAGGGCCTGGACGACTCGGGAGCGGATCTCCTTCTTGGTGAGCTTCGGGTTGTGCGCGCGCAGCCCTTCCGCGATCTGCCACCCGATCGTGAAGACCGGGTTGAGCGCGGTCGACGGCTCCTGGAACACCATCGACACGTCCGCGCCGCGCAGCTTCCGCAGCTGCGTCTTCGACGCCGCGAGCACATCGCGGCCCTGCAGAACCACGGCACCGTTCGTCACGGCGGTCTCCGGCAGGAGACCCAGGACGCTGCGGGCGGTGACGGACTTGCCGGAACCGGATTCGCCCACGATCGCGAGCACCTCGCCGCGGGAGACCTCGAGGGTCAGCTCCTTGACCGCGTGGACGTCACCGGAGTCCGTGGCGAACTTGACGTCGAGACCCTCGATGCTGAGGATGGGTCGATCGCTCATGACTGGTCCTCCTGCGAGGGGGTGGGTCGGGTGGCCGAGCTCGATCCGGGGTCCGGCGCCGAGGTCGTGGTCGCGGTGCCCGTGGTGGCTCCGGCTGCCGAGGTGGTGGCCGCGGCGGTCTTCCCGGTGGCGGTGGCAGTCTTCGACCCCGCCTTGCGGCGCAGCCGCAGTCGCGGATCGTTGAGGTCGTTCATCGACTCACCGACGAGCGTGATGCCCAGCACCGTCACGACGATCGCGATGCCGGGGAACACGCTGGTCCACCAGATGCCGCTCGTGACATCCGCGAGGGACTTGTTGAGGTCGTAGCCCCATTCCGCCGCGGACGACGGTTCGATGCCGAAGCCCAGGAAGCCCAGGCCCGCGAGCGTGAGGATCGCCTCCGACGCGTTGAGCGTGAAGATGAGCGGCAGCGTGCGGGTCGCGTTGCGGAACACGTGCTTCGTGATGATGCGGGTGCGGGACGCGCCCAGCACGATCGCCGATTCGACGAACGGCTCCGCCTTGAGGCGCACCGTCTCCGCCCGCACCACCCGGAAGTACTGGGGGATGAAGACGACGGTGATGGAGAACGCGGCGGCGAGGATGCCGCCCCACGCGCTGGACTGCCCACCGGAGATGACGATCGCCATGACGATCGCCAGCAGCAGCGAGGGGAACGCGTAGACCGCGTCCGCGACGACGACCAGCACGCGGTCCAGCCAGCCGCCGATGTACCCGGAGATCAGGCCCAGTGCCACACCGGCGAACAGGGAGAGGATCACAGCGACGACGATGACGCTCACCGCGGTGCGGGAGCCCCAGACGACGCGGGAGAACACATCGTAGCCGCCCACCGTCGTCCCCCACAGGTGGTCCGCGTTGGGGGCCTGCTGAGCGCCGAACCGGCCGCCCTCCTCGTACGCCATCTGCGCGTACCCGTAGGGGGCGATGAGCGGGGCCAGCGCTGCTGCCAGCAGCACGATCACGCAGATGACGAGACCGGCGATGAGCATCCCGCGCTGCAGGCCCACGGCCTGGCGCAGGTGACTGATGATGGGGAGGCGCTTGAGGGTGTCCATCAGTACCTCACTCGGGGGTCGATGAGGGCCGCGATCACGTCGACGAGGAAGTTGGTGAGCGCGACGATGACCGCGAGCACCACGACGATGCCCTGCACCGCGACGAAGTCGCGCTTGAGCAGGTACTGGACGAGCTGGAAGCCCAGCCCCTTCCACTCGAACGTCGTCTCCGTGAGGACGGCGCCCGCCAGCATCATGGCGATCTGCATGCCCATGACGGTGATGACGGGGATGAGAGCCGGGCGCCAAGCGTGGCTGGTGACCAGTCGGAACTCGCTCACGCCGCGGGAGCGGCCCGATTCGACGTACTGCTGGCCCAACGTGCCGATGAGGTTCGTCCGGACCAGGCGGAGGAACACACCCGCCGTGAGCAGACCCAGCGCGATCGCCGGGAGCACGGCGTGGGACAGGACGTTCGTGAACGCGTCCATGTTCCCGATCCGCAGAGTGTCGATGATGTAGATCCGCGTGGGGGCGACGACACCGGACATGAGCAGCTCCGTGCTGCCGGAGGCGCGACCGGACGCGGGGAACAGCGGGATGAGCACGCCGAACACCAGCTTGAGGAGGAGGCCCGCGAAGAACACGGGCGTGGCGTAGCAGAGGATCGCGAAGACGCGCAGCGCCGCATCCGGCCACCGGTCCCGGTGGTAGGCGGCGAGCATGCCCAGCGGGATGCCCACGACGAACGCCACGATGAGCGCGAAGAAGACCAGCTCCACCGTCGCCGCACCGTACTGGAGGACGACCTCGGACACCGCGCGGTTGTCCGACACCGTCGTCCCGAAGTCACCCTTCAGCAGACCGCCCAGGTACTCGAAGTACTGGATGATGAGCGGCCGGTCGTAGCCGGCGGCCTCGATCCGCTCCTGCAGCTGCGCCTTCGTCAGGCGCCCGCCCAGCGCGGCCGTGATCGGGTCACCCGTGATCCGCATGAGGAAGAACACCAGGGTGGTGAGAATCCAGACGGTCGGGATGATGAGGAGGAATCGGACGACGATGTATCGTCCCAGGCCGGAACCCGCGGACCGCTGCTTCTTGAGCGGTTTGCCCGGGTCCTCGGCGAGAACTGGGTTCTCAACGCTTGCAACCATGATTTCGCATTCGTTCGCTGTGGGTCACGGCAGGAGGGCGGGCGCACACGCGCCCGCCCTCCTGTTGACAGTCAGGCCGTACGTACCGTCACTTGCCCAGGAGGGCGAGGCGGAACTGGAACGACGGGTCGAGCGTGTCGTCGACACCCGTGACGTCCTTGCCGGACACCGCGATCTGCGCACCCTGAAGGTACGGCAGCGTCGGCAGCTGCTCCGCGAGGTCGCTCTGGATGTCGGAGATCGCGTCTGCGCGCTCGTCCTCGTCCGTCATCGACCCCTGCTCTGAGAGCTGCTTGTTGATGTCCTCGTCGCGGAAGTGGTTCGCGAGGAACGAGGAGCTCTCATCCGTGTCGTAGAAGAACGGCACGAGGTAGTTGTCCGCATCCGAGTAGTCCGGGAACCAGCCCAGCTGGTAGGCCGGGTAGACGTCCTCCGTGCGGTCCTTCGCGTACTGGACCCATTCCGTGGACTGCAGGTCGACGGAGAAGAGGTCGTCCGCTTCGAGCTGGTTCTTGATCATCGCGTACTCGTCGCCGGAGGACGGGCCGTAGTGATCCGGGCTGTACTGCAGCTTGATGTCGACCGGCGTCTCCACGCCCGCGTCCTCGAGCACCTTCTTCGCGGCGTCGACGTCAGCGCCTCCGTCACCGTCGCCGTAGAGCTCCTTGAGCGACTCGTTGGCGCCCGGCAGGCCCTCCGGAACGTAGGAGTACAGCGGGGTGTAGGTGCCCTTGTAGACCTGCTCCGCGATCGCGTCGCGGTCGATGGATCCGGCCATCGCCTGACGGATCGCCAGTGCCTTGTCCTCATCCGGGTCATCGGATTCCGCGCCGTGGGGCATCGTGTCGAAGTTGTAGACGACGTAGCGGATCTCTCCGCCGGGGCCCTTGTGGACGGCGAGGTCGTCGTTGCCTTCGAGGTCCTCGATGTCCGTCGCGGACAGCGAGCGCCAGGCGACATCGATGCCGCCCTGCTCCAGCTCGAGCTTCATGTTGTTCGCCTCAGCGAAGTAGCGCATCTGCACGGAGTCGGATTCGGGCGCGCCCAGCGGGCCCTCGTAGTCCGGGTTCGCCTTGAAGGAGATGAGCTCGTTGAATGAGTACGAGTCTATCGCGAACGGTCCGGCGAAGGCATCGCCGTCGACGATGTCCTGGTCCGGCGTGACCTCGTCCGCAGCGAAGACGTCCTCGTCGACGATCGGTCCCGCAGGTCCTGCGAGCACGAGCGGGAACGTCTGGTCGTTCTCACGGTTGAGGGTGAACTGGACGGTGAGGTCGTCCGGCGTCTCGATCGACTCGACCGTGCCCAGCAGCGAGGACGGGCCGTTCGGGTCCTCGATCTCGAGCTGGCGCTCGAAGCTGAACTTCACGTCCGACGCGGTGAGCTCGTTGCCGTTCGCGAAGGTGAGTCCCTCCTTCAGCTTCACTTCGTACGTGCTGGGATCCGTGAAGTCCGCGGACTCCGCAATGTCCGGCTCCGTCTCCGCGGTGCCGGGCGTGTACGACAGCAGGAAGGGGAACACCTGCTGCATGACGAAGAACGAGCCGTTGTCGTAGGAGCCCGCGGGGTCGAGGACCGTGACCTTGTCGGTCGTGCCGACGACGAGTGCTTCGCCGCCTTCGCCGTCTCCCCCGCCCTGGTCGGTCGTCGAGGTGGAGCAGCCGGCGAGGACGAGTGCCGTGGCGCTGACGGCAGAGGCCAGGAGGAGGCCGCGCGATTTCTTCATCGGTTTCCTTACTCAGTGCGATCCGGGCCCGGGTGGGGCGTCACCGCGGACTCGACGACGAGCCCGTGGTCCGGATGGTGATACGTGGGTTGCCTCACAGCGTAGACCTGTGCGTGGTCGATTACAAAGCGAATGTTCAGTCCCCATCCATGGCGGGGCCAGGTCGATACCTTATGGGCCGACTGGAGCCCTGCACATTATGGGCGGCTGGCGTCCCGCGCATTGCCGCCTGAAGCCCCGCACATTGGTAGGGTCCACGCATGCGAGAGATCTACGGTGAGCAGTTCCCGGGAGCAGAGCGGTTCCTCGACAGCGCGACGTACGGCCTGCCGTTCCGCAGACAGCTCGATGCCCTCCACGCGGCGCTCGACGACTGGGGTGCGGGCGCCCAGGACACCGCGGGGTTCGGTGAGGCAGTCGAAGAGGCGCGCGCCGCGTTCGCGTCCCTGGTGGGTGCGGCTCCCGGCACGGTCGCGATGAGTTCGACGACCTCGGGGCTCGTGGGTCTGGTCGCGGCTTCCGTGCCGGACGGCGGCCGGATCGCGGTGCAGCGCGGCGAGTTCACGAGCGTCACCGCCCCGTTCAGCGTGCAGTCCGCCCGCGGCGTGACCGTGGAGGAGTTCGACCCCGGCACGCTCGAGGCGGAGGCCCGCGGCTTCGACCTCGTCGCCGTGAGCAACGTCCAGTCCTCGAACGGACATGTGCTCGACGTCGAGCGGCTCCGTGAGACGCTCCGCGGGTCCGACACGCGTGTCCTCATCGATGCGACGCAGTCTGCGGGATGGAAGCGCTTGGACCTGGGCTGGGCGGACGCGGTCGTGGCGTCCGGCTACAAGTGGCTCCTGTCGCCCCGCGGCACGGCGTGGATGTCGCTGCGGGAGCCTTTCGCGTCCACGCTCACGGCGCACTCCGCAGGCTGGTACTCCTCGGAGGACCCCTGGTCGAACACGTACGCGCACCCGCCGCTGCTGGCCGCCGACGCCCGCCGCTTCGACGTGTCCCCGGCGTGGCACGCGATGCTGGGTGCCGGCATCGCCCTCCCCTGGCTCGCCGGCCTCGACATGCACGAGGTCGAACGGCACTGCGTAGGGCTGGCGAACCGCGTGCGGGAGGCTGCGGGCATGGAGCCCGCCGATTCCGCGATCGTCGCACTCGATGCTCCCGGGCTCGAGGCCGCGCTCGCGCACCAGGGCATCCGCGCAACCGTGCGCGCGGGCAATGTCCGCGTGGGCTTCCACCTGTACAACACCGCCGAAGACGCGGACGCTCTCATCGGAGCAATCCGCCGTCTGTGATCAGCGGATGCTGGACCCGCTTTCTGATGTCGTCCTGATGTTCGGTTTGATGCCGTTCTGGGACTCTGTTTGATGTCGCTCTGGACTTTATGTCGGCGTGAAACTTTGCTTCGATTCCCGCCACTCGGTCAGTCTGGGTGACCGCGGCAGGTCGTCGGCCTCGGCATTCATCGCTCATTCCAACATGCCGCATTGATGTTTTCGAATCATTCGTCTGCGCAGGTGACCGGGTTGCACCTGGCGCAACGACCGCTGGGATCCGCGATTTCAACGCTTACATCCGGGCGAGGAAAGAATGGAGATGCGGCGCACGTGCGCGAACCTTTCGGTTACTGACGGGTAATCCCTGGAAGCCCTCTACCGAAGAGACGGAATCGCGGATACATTGAAAGGGCGATGGATCCCCTCGTACCACCCATCCCGTGGGATCCCGTCAGATGGAGTTGACTCTCATGCCACGCCTCACTGCAGACGAGAAGAATCTGATCTGCCTGGCCTTGGATGAATACGCATCGGGCTTCTCCTCGACTATCTCCGTCGAGGAGCACTCGAAGACGCAGGAGCTCGCCGAACGTCTCCGACGCTCGATCCTGCAGGCGGAAGACACGCGCTGACACGTCACCCGGTGCCACACCGAACCCCGGTGCCGTTTCGACGCGTGCCGTTTCGACGCGAGCCTGCCGCTCCCCTGCGGCAGCTCTTCCGGCCTCTCGTCCCCACGACGAGGGGCCGTGCGTAGTGTGGGTGTGACACCCGGTACACGACGTAGCGCATTCGCGCGGAGAACGGAGTCCTCATGACAGCGGCAGGAACGATCGGTTTCATCGGCGTGGGCGAGATCGCGACGGCAATCGTCGAAGGCCTCTCCACGGCGGACACGCCCCCGCCTCCCCTGGTCCTCTCCCCGCGCGGCCGTGACAATGTCGCCTCCCTGACGGAGAGGTTCCCCGACCGTGTCACGGTCGCCGCGGACAATCAGGCGGTCGCAGACGCCGCGGACACCCTCGTCGTCGCGGTGCTGCCGGACCAGGTGGACGAGGTCCTCGAACCGCTCACCCTCCGCGATTCCCATGTCGTCATCAGTGCGCTGGCAGGTGTCACCATCGCCGAGGTGCGGGCCGCTCTGGGAGCCGACGTGCCGGTCGTCCGCGCCATCCCGATGCCGCCGATCCGGAACCGGGCCGTCGCCACCGTCATCACTCCGGAGCACCCTGTCGCGTCCTCTCTGTTCGACCGGCTGGGCGGAACGCTGGCGGTTGCGGACGAGGACGCGCTCGCAGTGTTCTCTGCCGCCACCGGCGCGGTCTCCGGCTACCTGAACTACCTGGCGGTCGTGTGCGGCTGGGCCGAATCCCAGGGAGTGCCGCGGGAGGCCGCGGAACAGTTCCTGCGGGGGCTCTTCGCGGGCCTGGCGCCGGCGGTCCTCGACACCGACACCCCGGTCGACGACGTCGTCACTGCGCACGAGACACCGGGCGGGCTCAACGAGCAGCTGCGCAAGGAGTTCTTCGACGCGGACGGCGTCGCATCGCTCACGGCAGCTCTCGACGGACTCCACTCGCGGGTCACCGAGGGCTGAAGCCACGTCCGTGTCAGCTGACCACACGCACGTCGTCCCGCGACCGGGTGAGTCGGCGCCGTTCCACTTCGCGACTCACTGGCACTTCTCCCAGCCGTCCGCACGTGTGTGGGAGGTCTTCCAGAACATCGGCCGCTGGCACGAGTGGTGGCCCGGGGTCCGCGACTCGACGACGCTGAACGGGGCTGCCCGGGCCGGATCCCAGGGTGCCCGCGCGGCGCTCCGGGTCCATCGCCCTCTCGTGCGGGACCTCCGTCTGATCCTCACGGTCACCCGGGCCACGCCCCCGGTGGCCGCCCGCGTCGACGTCGCAGGGGACCTCCGCGGTCACGGCCACTGGCATGCCGTGGAGGACGGCACCGGGTGCCGTGTCGAGATCGTGTGGTGCGTCGTCACCCGCAGCCGGATCGCGAAGGCCGCGCGGGGTGCTTCCGCGTGGACACACAGACGGGTGATGGACGGAGGGCTCCACGGCCTCCGCAGGAGACTGGAGGAGTCAGCGGTCCGCGAGGAGTGAGGCGGCCGCGTCATCCAGGTACACGTCGACGTCCGCGTGCTTCTGCAGGGCGCTGGCCGGGACGTCCTCCGTCGCGGGACCCTCGAGCATCGCACGGACCGCGGGCGCCTTGCCCTCACCGAACGCGAGCATGAGCGCGTGCCGGGATTCGAGGATGGTGCCGATCCCCTGCGAGATCGCCCGCGATGGGACCTCGGCCTTGTCTGCGAAGAAGCGTGAGTTCGCTTCGCGGGTGCTGGGGGTCAGCCCCACGACACGGGTCCGCGAGGAGAACGAGGAGCCCGGTTCGTTGAACGCGATGTGACCGTTCGGGCCGACTCCCAGGATCTGCAGGTCCACCCCGCCCAGGCCGAGGATGCGGCGCTCGAAGTCCGCCGCGGCCGCGTCCGGGTCGTCCGAGTCACCGGTGGGGAGGACGGTCGCCTCCGGGTCGATCCCCCACGGCTCCAGCACGTGCTGCACGATGTAGTGGCGGTAGCTCTGCGGATGGCGCGCATCGAGCCCCACGTACTCGTCCAGGCAGGTGATCCGCAGCCTGCTGAGATCGAGCCCTCGTGAGGCGCGAGCGGTGATCTCCGCGTACAGCGGTTCCGGGGTGGATCCGGTCGCGATGCCCAGGACCGCGTCCGGGGTGTCCCGCACCAGATCCTCGATCGCATCGGCCGCCCGCGTGATCAGGTGTGTGATGTCCGCGTCGGTGGTGATCCTCATAAACAACTCTCCGCATCAGGTGCCCGGTGTGCCCAGCCCGTCGAGGACTGGCAGGAAGACCTCGGGCCCTCCGCTTGTGGAAAGCGTACACACAGCGAGGCGTCCGCAGGCATTCACATACCGTTCATGAACGGTTTGTCACGATCATCACGTATGGCCCGATCACGTGTGGGCCTCGCCTGCAGGTCCTCCTCTGCGGTGTGCGCAGCGTCTCAGGGCAGGCGGCTGAGGACACGGACGCCGGCGTGCATGAGCGACGCCCAGCGCTCGTGGGAGAGCCCGCGGGGTCCGGCGATCGGCAGGAGCCTCTGCTGTGCGATGGTCTGCGCCTGCGTGTACCCGAGGATGCCGTCCATCCCGTGGCGGCGGCCGATCCCGGAGTCCTTCACCCCGCCCATCGGCGCGTCGTGGGACGCCCAGGTCGCCGCGTAGCCCTCGTTGATGTTCACGCTTCCGGCGTGCAGCCGCCGGGCCACGCGAGGGCCGTGCCGCTTCGACCAGACGCTCGCGTTCAGGCCGAAGTCGGTGTCGTTCGCCGCGGCGACCGCCTCTTCGTCGCTGTGGGCCCGGTAGAGGCTCACGACGGGGCCGAAGGTCTCCGCGGAATGCAGCTCCATGTCCGGCTGCACGTCCGTCAGCACGGTCGGCTCGAAGACGTACGGCCCGAGGTCCGGGCGGGCCCGTCCTCCCGCGAGCACCCGTGCGCCCTTCTGCACGGCGTCGTCCACGTGGCGCGTCACCGTCTCCAGCTGCTGTGCGCTGATGAGCGAGCCCATGTCCGCATCCCACGTGCAGCCCGCGCGAACGGTCATCGTCTGCACGTGCTCGACGAACCGGGAGGTGAACGCGTCCCACTGGGAGTCGTGGACGTAGATGCGCTCCACGCTGATGCAGAGCTGACCGGAGTTGGAGAAGCAGGCGGTCACGGCGCCTGCCGCCGCACGGTCGGTGTCTGCGTCCTCGAGCACGAGCATCGGGTTCTTGCCACCCAGTTCCGCGGCCACCCCGATGAGCCGCTCCGCGCAGCGGGTGGCGATGGTGCGCCCGGTGGCGGTCGACCCGGTGAACACCATGTGGTCCGCGTGTTCGACGATCTCCTCGCCGATCGTGGACCCGTCGCCCAGGACGATCTGGAGGAGACCGGGAGGCAGTCCCGCC
Source organism: Brevibacterium yomogidense (assembly GCF_016107685.1). GTDB lineage: Bacteria > Actinomycetota > Actinomycetes > Actinomycetales > Brevibacteriaceae > Brevibacterium > Brevibacterium yomogidense. Next base: position 245,604 of record NZ_JABASY010000006.1, on the reverse strand, counting down.
TCCAGCAGGAGGGACAGGGCTCGCAGAGCGGTGTGCGGGGTCTTGTCATCGGGTTTGAGGACCACGGCGTTGCCGGCCAGGAGCGCGGGCAGCGAATCCGTGACGGGGAGTGTGAAGGGGTAGTTCCACGGCGTGATGATGCCGACCACTCCGTAGGGCACGCGACGCTCATGCGTCCGCGTGAGGACCGGGATCGCACCGGCACGGCGGCGCTCCCTCAGCACACCGGGTCCGTGGTGGGCGAGGTGGCCCGCCCAGAGCGCGACATCGGTCACCTCCTCGAAGGCGTTCGCCCGCGACTTGCCGGTCTCCTGCTGGATCCACGTGAGGAGCTCCGTGTTGTGGTCGAGCACGAGGTCGCGGAAGCGCGTGAGGATGCGGGTGCGCTCCCGCATAGGCGTGCGCACCCACTCGGCCTGAGCGGAACGCGCCGTGGCGAACGCCGCAGCGACGTCGTCCCGTGTCGAGACGGGCAGGGACCCGATCAGAGACTTGTCGAACGGGCAGTGCACGTCCATGCTGCGTCCGCCGTCACGGGCGGACACGAGCGACGCAAGATCGATGTCGGAAGGCGCGGAAACATGCATGTTTCGACGGTAGCGCACCGAACTGTGACGCAGGTCGCTAGTCTGTCCCTATGCGCTATCCCCTTGCAGACATCGACAACGTCCCCGAAGACATCCGCGAACACATCCTCGCCGTGGCGGAGAAGTCCGGCTTCGTGCCGAACGTCTTCCTCGGCCTCGCACGCAGGCCCGCGGAGTTCCGCGCGTTCTTCGCCTACTACGACGCACTCATGGAGAAGGAGACCGGCAACCTCACGAAAGCGGACCGGGAGATGATCGTGACCGCGACCTCGGCGGCGAACGGCTGCCTGTACTGCGTCGTCGCACACGGTGCGGTCCTGCGGATCTTCGCGAAGGACCCGTACGTCGCGGACCAGGTCGCGGTCGACCACCGCCACGCGGACATCACGCCCCGGCAGCGGGCGATGCTCGACTTCGCGATGAAGGTGAGTCAGGATCCGGCAGCGGTGAACGACGCGGACCACGATGCGCTCGCCGCACACGGCTTCGACGACGAGGACGCGTGGGACATCGCCGCGATCACCGGCTTCTTCGGCCTGTCGAACAGGATGGCGCTCATCGGCGGGATGCAGCCCAACCCGGAGTTCTACCTCATGGGACGCGTCCCCCGGGAGAAGAAAGGCTGAGCTGCGCGCGTGTTCACCACGGCAGACCCTCTGCCCGGTAGAACACGACGATCGACACGGCGGCGAACAGCAGCAGCGACACACCCATGACGGGGCCCACCAGGCGGCTGGAGACGGTCTCGTCCCGCTGCAGCCGCGGGATCAGGGCCGCCAGGGCGAGCACCTGCACCACCCCCAGCACGATGAGTGACCAGTCGCGCAGGAGGAACGCCAGCGGCATGAAGTGCAGGGCGACGACGAAGGCGACCCACCACGCGGACCATCGCGACGCCCCGCGCCTCCACAGGATGAGGGCACCGGCGGCGGCCAGCACGACTTCGGCGAGGGTGAGGACGCCGAACCACTCGTAGACGCCCTCCAGGGCGGAGCTCTCGTTCCAGCGCAGGCCGACCGTGTAGCCGAACACCCCTGCGACGGCGACACCGAGGACGGATCCCACCCCCAGCGCCCACCGCCATCGCGGTGGCGGGTCCTCCTGCGCCCATCCGAACCAGACGACTGCCATGAGCCCGAACCACGCGATCGTGAAGGCGTGGTCGCGGGCGAACTCCGTGAGCATGCACTCCCCCTTGCTCCACAGGGTCGGGTCCACTCCAGAGTACGTGCCGTGTCTCCGACGCGGACCATTGACGAATGGTCGGGATTGCTCGACCATTTGACTATGGCCGACAGTTCGAGTCCCTCCCGCACCCCCGAACCGGGGCACACTCCCGGGCCGGGGCACACCCTCGACTACGCGCTTGACGACGAACGTGTCCTCACCGAACCCGCGCAGTACCGCGCCCTGTTCGACGATCTCCGCAGTCGGATCGTCGCGCTCCTGAACGAACGGGCAGCCACCACGCAGGAGGTCGCCCAGACCGTGGGCCGCCCCAAGGGCACGGTCGGACACCACATGAAGGTGCTCGAGGCCGCGGGGCTCATCAGGGTCGTGCGGACGAAGAAGGTCCGGGCGATCGAGGCGAAGTACTACGGACGCACAGCGCGTGTCTTCCGCTATATGCACGTGCACGATGCCGCCGACCGCCCCACACGCATCCTGCGCGACGCGGCGGCGGAGGTCGCTGTGGCGCCGGTCGATGAGGTGGACGCGAACGTGCGGCATGTGCGGATCTCCCCGGAGCGGGCTGCGGAATGGCAGGAGAGGCTCAACGCGCTCCTCGTCGAGTTCGCGGATCAGCCGCGCAGCGGTGACACCGTCTACGGGCTCACGCTCGCGCTGTACGCGACGACCAGGACGACCCTGCCGGCACCGGAGGACACGGGCGACGGCGGCATGCCATGAGTGAGCCCGGGGGGGCGGCGACGGTGCCGAGGAGCGCTCCGGAGTGGATGAGCATGCCGCCCGCGCTCAGGCCGGCACCCCGCGTCCGCCGCTGGGCCCGCGGTATCTGCGGCTGCTCGGGTCCGCGGCAGCCGCCAACCTGGGCGACGGGCTCATGGCGGTGGCGGTCGTCTGGCTGGCGACATCCCTCACCCGTGATCCGGTGCTCATCACCGTGGTGGCGCTGGCCTCGCGCCTGCCGTGGCTCCTGTTCACCCTCCACGCGGGCGTGCTGGCGGACCGGTATGACCGCGTGCGCCTCGTCGCGTGGATGGACGCCGTCCGCGCGGCCCTCGTCACGGTACTCACTGCGGCGGTCGTCCTCGTCCAGGACGACTTGCCCGATCCGGCGCAGATCGCCGCAGGCGCCGCCCCTGCCGCAGGTTCAGGGTGGGTGCTCGCCGCACTCTGCACGGCCGCGTTCCTCCTGGGTCTGGCAGAGGTGGTCCGCGACAATGCGGCGCAGACCATGCTGCCCACGATCGTGCCTCATGCTCGACTGGAGACGGCCAATGGACGCCTCTGGGGTGTGGAGACCGTGACGAACAGCTTCCTCGGGCCACCTGTGGCCGGAGCACTCATCGGTGTGGCGGCCGCGGTGCCGTTCGGGGTGAACGCCGGGCTGCTGGCGATCGCTGCGGTGCTCGTCGCGAGCATTGCGCGGACGACGACCCCGTCACGGACGAGTCCACGGAACGTTGCGTGCGGCCCCAATGGTCAGAGCGCTCACACTCCTCAGACCGCTCACGGCGCTCAAGCCGGTCACGCTGCTCACGCACACTCAGCGTCCTGGTCCGCAGACATCGTGGAGGGTTTCCGGTGGCTGTGGTCTCACCGGGTCCTGCGCGATCTCGCTCTGACGCTCGGGGCGATGAACATGCTGGGAGCGCTCACGTCGGCCGTCTTCGTGCTCTTCGTCCAAGACGTGCTGGGACTGTTCGCGGGTTGGCAGTTCGGGCTGATGCTCACCGGCATGGCCGTCGGCGCAGTCATCGCATCACTCGTGGGCGACCGCGTGACGGAGCGACTGCGCCCAGGCACGGCGCTGTCGCTGAGCGTGTCCGGGATGGTGGTGGCGACGCTCGTCATCGCGTTGAGTTCCCATGCGGCGGTCGTGTGGACGGCCGGGGCCGTCGAAGGGTTCTTCGTCGTCGTGTGGAACATCGTCACGGTGTCGTTCCGCCAGCGCATCATCCCGGATCACCTGCTGGGCCGCGTGAACTCCGTCTACCGGCTGTTCGGGTGGGGGACGATCGCAGTCGGCTCCTTGACGGGCGGACTGGTCGTCGCTGCCATGGAGCCGTTCGTGGGGCGCGAATGGGCGCTGCGCTCCGTGTTCCTCTTGACCGCGACCGGCATGCTGTGCGCGCTTCTGATCGTGGTGCGCAGACTCAGCAACCACGCGATCGACAGTGCGCTCGCCGCCCAGCCCGCACGTACGGATCAGTCCACGCGTGACGGTCAGCCCGCACGTGACGGTCAGCCCGTGCGTGACGATCGACCCTCACGTGACGATCAGTCCTGATCGCTGCTGACGCTCAGCGCCCACATCACGCCGTACCGATCGAACACCTGCCCGTACCATTCACCCCACGGCGCCTTCTCGAACGGCATCGTCGCCTCACCGCCGCCGTCCGTGAACGCCTTGATGATCTCCCGTGCACGCTCCGGTGTGGATGCGGTGTAGAGCAGTGAGTACGCGGTGCCGCGGATCGGGTAGTCGCTCCCGTCGTCCATCGCGTCACCCCCGGCGATCTCACCCGCGGGTGTCGACAGCGTCACGTGGGCGACGGCGCCCGGGGCGGGCTCGAACGGCATGCCCGCCATGGGGACATCGCCGTACCGGGTGATGTCCAATTCGCCACCCAGAACGTCATGCCAGTGCTCGAAGGCTTCAGCCGTGGTGCCGGGGAGGGCGATGTATGTGGCGAGGCTCTCATTCATAGGATAAGAGTACGGTTCGCACGGGCTCAGCGGAATACTTCTCCCTCACTTCGCGGGGCCTCTTCACCTCACGAGGCTCCTCACCACTTCGCGCTCACGTCACGAACCGCCTCACCACTTCGCGGCCCGCGCCCAGTTGCGACACGGGTCCACGGCACCGCGCGGCACCCCTGCGCAGGCGGGCATGACCGCCGGCGGCTGCGATTCGACGAACACCTCCCCCTGCTCCGGATCGTCGACCCAGCGATCCTCCGTCCACAGTGCGAATGCGGGCTCGCAGGCATTGAGGAAGATCTCGCAGTCACAGCAGCACGCCCCCACACGCGCGAGCCGTTTGACGAGTGCGGTCGATCGGGGTGCCGATGCCTCCCGGTACTGCTGCGCGAACCGGTGTGTGCCGTCGCACCCGAATGCGCGCAGCTGCCGGTCGACGTAGCAGACCAGGCACTCCCCCACATCAGGAGTGAGGATCGTGCGCGCGGCCAGTCGGACGATGTTCTCCGCTTCTGCGGATGGCGTGTTCGTTTCCATAAACGAACTCTCCCAGACGGCACGGACACAACCGTCCCGCACTGCCCCCTCCACTCGTCCACTCCTCCTTCCCTCCGGCCCCTCCCTTCTTCCGGCCTCTCCTTTCCTCCTGCCCTCCTCTTTCCAGCACCCTTCCCCCACCCCTCCTTTCGTACGGTTCAGCCCGCACCCAGTGGGAGCACCCCGCCCGGTCAGCCGGGGCGACTAGCCTCGACTGCCGGACAGCGACCAGCACCCGCTCATTCTCGACCGGGGCCGCAGACGATCAGTCAGGAGACTTCGTGCAGTTCAGAACCATGGGAATCGCAATCGGTGCGGCGGGGATCGCCTTCGCCTTGGGCGCGTGCGGCGGCTCCGGCGCACCGGAGGAGGCCCCTGACGCGCAGGACTCGGCCGCGCAGGGAGAGGACCCGGCAGCAGGCGGTGAGGAGGCCTCGGCGCAGGATCCCGACCTCGAAGGCGTCCCGGACGTCGTCGCGGAGGTCAACGGCACGGAGATCACGAAGGACGAGTTCACGGGCGTCTACGAGAGCCAGTTCCAGCAGATGGCGATGCAGTCGCAGCAGACCGGTCAGGAAGTCGACCAGGACCAGCTGAAGAACGACACGGTGGAGAGCCTGATCGGTGTCGAGCTGCTCGAGCAGGAAGCCTCTGACCGCGGCATCGAGGTGTCCGATGCAGACGTCGAGGACGCGCTGGCGGAGACCGCGGAGACGAACCAGATGAGCCCGGAGGACTTCCTCGCCGCGATGGAAGAGCAGGGCATGCCGGAGGACGAGGTCCGCACCCAGGTCGCATCGCAGGAGACGGTGGCCAAGCTTGTCGAGGACGAGGCCGGCCCGTTCGAGGCGAGCGATGACGAACTGCAGGAGGCCTACGACCAGGCGAAGTCCCAGCAGGAGCAGATGAGCGCCCAGCAGCCCCAGGAGGGCGAACAGGCCGCGCAGGAGATGCCGCCGCTCGAGGACGTCAAGCCCCAGCTCGAGGAGCAGGTCACCGGACAGAAGGAAGCAGAGGCGACCGACAGCCTCGCGACCGAGCTGCGCGAAGAGGCGGACGTGACCGTCCACCTCTGAGGTGAGCCCACCTCTGAAGGTGAGCCGCTCAGCAACCGATCAGCGCTCAGCACCCCGGCGCAGCGGTCAGTACCCCGTGTAGCGGCCCGGCTTGTGGTTGAGCACGAGGACGACGTTGAGCAGCGCCGCCCCCAGCGCGGAGATGAGCACGTGGGAGACCGGCACGACGAACAGGGCGCCCAGGACCACGCAGAGGTCGAGCACCATCTGGACGTAGCCGGCACGCCACCCGAACTGCTCCTGCGCGATGAGCGCGACGATGTTGAACCCGCCCAGTGACGACCCGTGGCGGAACAGGATGAGCAGTCCCGTGCCGGCGAGCAGATTGCCCAGGATCGCGGCATAGACGCCTCCCGCGGCGTCCTCGAGCAGCGGGAGGGTGGGCAGGAAGTGCTCGTGGAGGGAGGCGAGCGCGGACACCGCGACGATCGACACCGCCGACTTCGCGGAGAACACCCAGCCCTTCCGCCGGATCGCCAGGATGAAGAACGGCAGGTTCACCAGCAGGAAGAGCAGGCCGAAGCCCACCCCGGTGCCCTGCGCCAGCAGCAGCGACAGCCCGGCTGTTCCACCGGTCACCAGGCGGGCGATCCCCAGCGCGTGCAATCCCAGGGACACGAGGATCACCCCCGTCGCCATGCCGAAGAGGTCTTCCCAGACTGCGTGGGGCTTCGCCGGGACATCAGCAAGAGGGCTCGTCGAGGTCATACGCCCATTGTGGTGCACGGCTTACCGTGATCGCCTCTTGCCGCCGTCGTTCGGCCCCCGGAACCGCACCAGCTGCACCAGTGAGACGATTCCAGCTCCCCCGAACAGCATCGCGGCGACGATCATGACGGGGACGATGTACTCCGCGGTCTGCCAGGACCGTCCGATCTGGAAGCCCAGCGAGGAATACACCGCTCCACTGGCGCAGCCCGCCGCAGCGATGAAGGCGGCGATGACGAGGAGGGCCCGCCCGGCCAGTCGATCCTCCCCCATGACGAGGTGGACCCCGACCAGCAGGCAGCCGCCGAAGAACAGCAGCGCCACGAGCCCCACGGGCTCCCCGGTCCCTACGAACAGGATCAGACCGGCCACGACGAACAGTCCTGACACGACGATGAGCTTGATGCCACTGCGTCGCTGCTTCCTGTCGTGTGCCGAGATCAGTCGCTCACGATCGAACATCAGCATCCTCCTGTGTGACGAGCGGACGCTCTCCGCGCACGAGGTTCACGCCGAACCCCACTGCCACCAGCAGCCAGGCGAGCACGGCGACGCCCAGGAAGACGGTGCCTGCGACCTCGAGCGCGGGGATGCGGTCGACACGGCCCAGCCGGATCGAGGCGACCGCGAACATCCCCAGCGGGAAGACCATCGACCACAGGGCCGGTGTGTAGCGCAGCGGCACCCGGTGGACCACGTGCCGCCAGATGCCGGCGCCCGCGAACATCGGGATGAGCCATGCGGCGAAGCACCAGAAGATCACGACTGTGGAGCCGATGAGCGAGCGGGAGGCGTCGATCATCGGCGTCGACGGCATGTCCACGATGCCCGTCCCGGCGACGACGGAGATCGCAAGCGCACCCATCGCCACCCAGTACGGCGGCTCGAACTGCTGCGGCGTCACCCCGTGGTGGACGAAGCGCAGGGTCACGAGCACGGCGATACCGGCGTAGAGCAGCGTGCCGACGGACCACGTCATCACCGTGAGGATCCCGATGAGGTGCGAGAACTGCGGGACGAGCGGCAGGATCCCGGCGAGCGCGACGGCCACCGACTGCGAGGCGACCGACCAGACGAACCACGTGCCGTTCGTGCGTGCGAGGATCGGCTCCCCGTCGCGGCTCATGAGCACCTGCCACGGCAGGACGTAGCCCAGCACGATCCAGATCGCGGCGGCCACGACCACCAGGCCGATGGACACCTGCTCGAACCGCGTCCCCAGCAGGCCGGTCGCGAGCACGCCGGTACCCGCGACGATCGTGAAGTAGCCGAAGGTCCTCTCCGGATCGCGCAGGTCATGCCTCACCTGTGCGCGGTGGCGGAACCAGCGGACGATGTAGAGCACCGCCAGCACCACGTACGCCACGAGTGCGATCACCTTGAGCAGCGCCGCCGCCCACACCACACCCACCGCGTCGAGGCCGATGCCGACGATCCCCGTGGCCATGACGAGCGCGAAGTACCCGGGCGACAGCCCTGCAAGGGCGTGGTCGAGTCGATGCGGGGAGGGTCGGGTCGCGGCAGTCACGGTCCCATTGTGGCTGTTGCCATTCACACACTCACATCCCGCACCTCAACATTGCACAACATGCAATTATGCAGTTAATGTAACAAGCAATGACTTCGAACAACCTGACAGCAGACATCGGTCTGCGCGAACGCAAGAAGCTGGACACCCGCCGTACGATCCGCCAGGTCGCACTGGACCTCGCGACGGAGAACGGCCTTGAGGCCCTCACCGTGGAGGCGATCGCCCACGGCGCAGGGATCTCGCCGCGCACATTCTTCAACTACTTCTCCCACAAGGAGGACGCGCTGGTGACGGACGCCGCTGCGGCAGCCGCGGCACTTCACCCCCAGATCGTCGCGCGTCCCGCTGAGGAGTCCCCGCTCCACGCCATCCGCGCGGTGATCGCGGAGAACGACATCTTCTCCCTCATGAACACGGATCGCGACCGGACACTCGCCCGTCAGAAACTCGTGCATCAGCATCCCACCCTCGTGGCGCGACAGCTCCACCAGCAGGTCCTCATGGAGCAGTCCGTGAGCGATGCTGTCGCCCTGAGACTGGGCGTCGACGCGAGCACGGACATGCGCCCCTCCCTGGTCGCCGGGGTCGCGGGGACCGCCCTGCGACTCACGGTCCTGCGATGGGCGGCAAGCGACGAGGAGAAGCTGAGCGACATGCTCCTCCGAGCCTTCGACATGCTCGAACAGGGGCTCCTCGCCTGCGCACCCTCGTCGGCCTCTGCATCGGTCTCGCCGGCCGAGGAAGGCGGGTGCGACCGATGAGTGAATCCCCCTCCACAGGCGCAGGCGACCGTCTGCCGGTGAACAGGACCGTGCTCATGGCCGTGCTCCTGTCCGGCGCGTTCGTCATCATCCTCAACCAGACACTCCTCAACACGGCACTTCCCGCCTTCATGCTGGACTTCGGCATCACGGCCAGCGAAGCCCAGTGGGTGACGACGATCTTCATGCTGGTCAACGGCATCATGATCCCCGTGACCGCGTTCCTCATCCAGAAGTTCACCACGCGCGGTCTCTTCCTCACGGCGATGGGGCTCTTCATCGCCGGAACGCTGATCTGCGCGTTCGCACCGATCTACCCCATGCTCCTCGCGGGCCGCGTCGTCCAGGCGACGAGTGGCGGGCTCATCATCCCGCTCATGCAGACGATCCTGTTCGCCATCTTCCCCGTGCACCAGCGCGGTACGGCGATGGGAACGTTCGGACTGGTCATCTCGTTCGCCCCCGCGATCGGCCCCAGCCTCTCCGGCTGGATCGTCGACCACTTCCCGTGGGAGACGCTGTTCTTCATGATGCTGCCGATCGCTGCCATCGCGATGGTGTTCGCGTACTTCGTCCTCCGCAACGTCACCGAGCAGACGCACCCCCGACTGGACGTCCTGTCGATCATCCTGTCGTCGTTCGGTTTCGGTGGCCTGCTGTTCGGCTTCGGAGGTGCCGGTGACTACGGCTGGACCAGCGCCTCGGTCCTGGTCCCCCTGGCAGTCGGCACCGTCACGCTCGTGTGGTTCATCTTCCGCCAGCTGAAGCTCGAGCAGCCGATCCTCGAGCTGCGCGTGCTCAAGTACCCGATGTTCACCCTCAACACCCTGCTGGGCATGCTCGTGTTCGTCGCCATGATCGGCGGGATGCTCATCATTCCGATGTTCATGCAGAACATGAGCGACTTCACCGCGATGGAATCGGGGTTGGCACTGCTTCCGGGTGCAGTCCTCATGGGTGTCATGTCGCCGATCACCGGGCGGGTGTTCGACGCGGTCGGCGCGAAGTGGCTGGCAGTCATCGGCTTCACGCTGCTGACCGTGGCCACGTTCATGCTGTCCATCCTCACCGTCGACACGACGTTCTTCTACATCGCGGCGGTGAACACGGTGCGCATGCTGGGCACGGCGATGGTCATCATGCCGGTGACGACGGCGGCCCTCAACCAGCTGCCGCCCCGGCTCATCCCCCACGGCACCGCACTCAACAACACGATGCGACAGATCGCGGCCTCCGTGGGAACCGCGGTGCTCGTCACCGTCATGGTCGGCACCGCACGCGACCCGGAGGTGTATGGCGCCGCAGGCCTGGTCCACGGGGCGAACACCTCGTTCCTCGTGGCGGGCATCGTGGCGTTCATGGGCATCATCGGCGCGTTCTTCATCAAGAACTCGCACGGGCCCACGACACGGGTCCCCCGCGACAGCATCAAGTGAGTGGGGAGGTGAGCGAACGCGCAGCGGTGACGCGCTGCACGTTCGCTCGCCACCTGCAGGAAACTTCGCCAGCTGCACATCCGCTCGCCAGCTGCGCTGTTATTCGTATGTAGGTGGCGAAGTTTCCTGTAGATCTCCGCTCCTTCACCGTCCGTCGCCCGGGCCCGGGCGTGAGGTACTGTCCGGTTCATGAGCGACCCGACGACGAGTGTCCCCCTCTCCCGACGCGTCCCCTGGGCCGTCCCCGCTGGCCTTCTGGCTGGTGCGACCCTCGTCCACCTCGGCACGCAGCTGCGGGCGCCGGAGAGTGTCATCGCGGATGTCACGCAGGTGCTGCTCATGCCGCTCCTCGTGTGGTGCTTCCTCACCGCGGTGAAAGCGCGCCGCCGTGTTCAGAAGCAGAGCGTTCAACGGCACAGCGTCCCACTCCACAGCGGCGAATCTGAACCTCACGCCCGGCTGGTGCGCTTGGTGCTCGTGGCCCTATTCTTCTCCTGGCTGGGTGACACGGTCCCCCGCTTCCTGGCGGGTGACACCGCGTTCCTCACGCTCGTGGGCATGTTCCTCATCGCCCAGATCGTGTACATCGTGGCGTTCTGGCCCTCCCGCAGATACTCCGTCGCGGCCCGTCGCCTCGGACCGGTCTGGCTTCTGCCCTACCTCGGCCTCTTCGCACTCCTCCTCGTCCTGTGTGCTCCCCACGCGGGGAATCTCCTCGTCCCCGTCATCCTCTACGGGGTGGCGCTGATGACGATGGCCGTCCTCGCGACAGGACTGGGAGTCCTCGCGGGCATCGGCGGTGCGGTCTTCTTCGTCTCCGACGGGCTCATCGCAGTGCGGTCACTCGCGGGGATCAGCCTGCCCGCGCACGACTTCCTCATCATGTCGACCTACATCGCGGCACAGGTGATGATCGTCCTCGCAATCGTGCGCAGGACGGGCCCGAGTGCCAGCCGTCCTGGTCGATGACCGCGTCCTTCACACCAGCACGACCGTGCCCTGCGCACCGTCCAGACACACACGCTGCCCGTTCGTGAAGCGCCGGGTCGCGTCCCGGATGCTCATGACAGCGGGAATGCCAAGCTCCCGCGCAGTCACCGCGCCGTGCGACAGTGCACCGCCACTTTCGGTGATGACACCTGCAGCCTGGTAGAACAGCGCCGTCCACGCGGGGTTCGTCGTCCGGGCGACGAGGACCGCACCAGCGGGGAACAGCGGGAAGTCGTCGGGGCTGTGCACCACGAAGACCTCCGCCTCCACCTGCCCGGGGCTGCCGGCCGTGCCCCTCATGTCCGCCTCCGCGGACAGATCTTCACCGGTCTGCCCGTGCACCCAGTCCGGATCGGTCTCGAGCGCCGCTCCGTAACCGGCGCGCAGCGTCCGGGCCTCCGGCCGCAGCGTCCGGAGCGCATCCGCGGACCCGTCACGCAGCGCCTCTTCGAGGGTGTCTGCGTGCAGGAAGTACACGTCATCCACGTGATCGAGCACTCCCGCATCGACCAGCCGCTGCCCCAGCGCGGCGAGTGCCCTGCGCATCGGCAGGGTCAGCCGGGTCGTCTGGTAGTGCTCCAGGTCGTCCAGCGCCGTGTAGGTGCGCGCCAGGTGGATGACCTCCTGCAGGAAGTAGCGCAGGTCGTCCGGCACAGCGTCCAGCACCTGCCGTTCGACCTCCGCCTGCTTCGCCCGCAGCTGGTTGGGCGAGGCCTGCGCGCTCTCCTCACGGTGCGCAAGCACCCGCAGCTGGTTCACGACGATGTGGGGAGCCCCGATCCACGTGGGGTGGTAGGCATCGAAGTCGAGCTCGCGGTGCCCGTGGCGGTCCAGGAACGCGTCGAGGTCAGCGGCGAACGCCGGGAACTCCGCACGCAGCTCGTCCATCCGCCCTTCCGCGCTGGGCGCGGCGTCCAACCAGTCGAGCAGGTCCGGGGTCGTCCTGATGGTGCGCGACAGCTCCCAGAGCTCGTCGTTGACCTGCCCCGTCTTCGTGTCCGTCTGCCCCAGCAGCTGGTCGAACACGGCCTGCGCCTGCTCCTGCGGCAGCTTCATCGACAGCAGTGTGAGGAGCCCCTTGTACAGGGTGGTCTGGGTGAGCGAGATCGCGATGTTCGGCAGGAAGTACGTGGACCCCAGGTCGCTGATCTCCCGCACGTGGTCCCACAGGCCCGCGAGGTCCTTGCCGTCCAGCGGCTCGTGGGAGAGCCTGCCGATCCCCAGCAGGTAGGTGTCGAGGTCGCGCATCCACTGCACGGGCAGGTCCTGCACCCACGCGTATCGTCGGGCGATCTCCGGCAGGGCCTCACGGATGCTGTCGATGTCGCGGAGCATCGCTGCGGGGAAACGGCCGCTGTACAGGTCGACCGCCGTCTGGTTGCCATAGATGTAGAAGTCCTTCATCGCGAACCACTTGTCGCCGAAAGGCGGCAGACCCATGAGCTGGAAGCTGTGGCGCAGCGATGCGTGGAAGCCCGCTTCGACGAGGTCCCATGTGAGCGGGGTGACGGGGTTCGGGTAGCGTTCGGCGGATTCGTCGCGCGTCCACCGCGCTGCCACCCGGGTGATCGGACGCGACTGCAGGAGGAACAGCTCGCCGTCGCTCACGGCCCATTCGATGTCCTGCGGGAACCCGAAGTGATGCTCCGCCTGCACCGACAGGCGGGCCACGGCCTGACGCAGGTCCGCATCGATCGCTGCCGCATCGGCGAGCGCCGGATCGACGGCGACCTCCCGCGTCCCGCCGTCCCCGTCGACGACAAGGGCGACCGGCTTCGCGGCGACCCGGATCTCCCGCTCCTCGGTGCCGTCGCGGCTCAGCAGGTATTCGTCGACCTCCGCCTCACCACCCACCACCGTCTCGCCGAGGCCGTAGGCGGCATTCACGAGGACGGTGGACAGGTCTCCCCGGACCGGGTCGATCGAGAACGCGACACCGGCGGCCTCCTCAGCCCCCACCTCGACCATCTGCTGGACGACGACGGCCATGGACGCCTGAAGGTGGTCGAGTCCCAGCCGGTCGCGGTACTTCATCGCGTGCGCGTTCCACAGGGACGCGTAGCAGCGCTGGACGGCGCGGGCGACGGAGGCGGCACCCCGCTCCCCCAGGAACGTGTCGTGCTGGCCGGCGAAGGCCGCGCCGGGGAGGTCCTCCATCGTCCCGGACGAGCGCACGGCGACCGCACGGTCGGCAAGGCCCGCCTGCCGGAGGGCCGCGTCGATCTCCTCGACCCACCCGTCCTCCAGCTCCATGTCGAGGAGCAGCTGCTGCACCCGTGCGGCCGCTCCCTCGATCGTGCTCTCCCGCAGGATCCCGCGGATCTGCTGACGCACGGGCGCGAGGATCGCAGCGTACGCCTCCGCTGTCACGATGATGACGGGCGGCACGGGGAGGTCGCGCGCGGACTTCGCGAGGCTCGCGCCCTTCCCTCCGGACACGTCCAGGCGGGTGGCGTCGTCATGGCCGAAGTCGATGATGCGGGACATGCGGTCTCCTCTGGTGCGGGTGGTGCGGGTGGTGCGGGTGGTGCGGGTGGTGCGGGTGGAAGCTCAGGTGAGGGGTGCGGTGTCGGGTTGCCAGCGGCGAGCGCGCACGATCGCACGTCCCGCCACGAGACTCAGCAGTCCGGCACCGGCGACGGCGGCCACAGTGGCCCCGGCTCCGGTTCCGGCTCTGGTTCCGGCGAGCGTCGCCCACACTCCGGTGACGACGAGGACGAGCGCCCAGCCGACCGCGGCACCACTGCCGCCGAGCATCCGATAGAACGTGACCGTGTTCCGCGCGTCCGCCTTCCGGCCCACCCACGCGGCGGCCCACAGGACGGGGGCGACCGGCCAGTGGAGGGCCAGTCCCAGGCGACGGGGCCACGGACCGATGGGGGCCTCGGCGGCGGTTGTCTGCTCCCGAGGCCCCCGCTGGGCAGGTGCAGACCCTGCGGATGTCTGCTCCCGAGGCCCCGGCTCGGCAGGGGTCAGCCCTGCGGCCGCTGTTGCGCGCTGCTCGTCGAGGAAGGCGGCGGCGAAGGGTTCGCCGGCGCGGGCTCGGGCGGTGGCGCGGCGCTGGACGCGGTCGAACGTCAGCGGATCGGGGCAGTTCACGGACACGGCGTCGAGTGCGTCGGTCAGGAGCGCGTGCGCGTGCTCCTCCCGGCTGGTGCGCGGCCCGTCGACGGTGTCGGGCAGGTCGACGGCGGGGCCCACCCACAGTTCGGCGAGCGAGCAGTAGCGTTCCGGGGCGGCGTAGAAGAGGCCGACGGGCAGCACGTCGACGTCGACACCCGCGTCACGCAGGCGGCACCAGATCTTCGCCGCACCCCGCTGGTAGGTGCCTGGGGCGTGCCGCCATTCGCTGGTGCCCTCGGGGAAGATCACGAGGTCCCCACCGGCAGACAGGTGTTCGACGGCCGCGGTGACGGGATCGGTGATGCTCGACCGGTCCATGCCGTAGCGTTCCACGTCCTTGCTGCGGATGACGGGGATGCCGGTGAAGAGGGCGCGCAGGGGGCCGCGCAGCAGCTGCATCGAGACGAGGTGCTGCGCGTACGGGAACGCGGACAGGACGACGGGCCCGTCGGCAGCACCGTTGCGGTGGCTTGCGAGGATGAGGCGCGGGCGAGTGCGCGGACCGGGATCCGTTCCACCGCGACGCACGGGGCCGAACACGGCGCGGCGCATGCCCGCCAGCACCGTCCGGTACCAGGGGCCCAGCGCAGCACTGCGCGGAGGTCGCACATCCGCCATGGTCACCGCCTCAGTCATGGTCTCCACGCTGGGCGTGCCTCGCGCAGCTGGACCGACAGTACTCATTTGGGCAGTCTTCCACAGAGCACGCCGATCAGTCGCGCGTCCGACGAAATGTGCGTCCGAACGCGCGCGTCCCGGGCTCAGCCGGGCACCCTGGTCCACGCCCCGTACATGAGCGGCCCGATCACCGTGCCGCTGTGGGCTGCGGCATCCGCGTCAAGGGCTTCGGTGAGGCCCTCCGTCGGCACCGTCTCGTCGATGTCGATTCCCACGCTCTCCATGAGTGGCCGCAGCGCGGCGTAGGCATTGGCCCAGCCGAAGGCGGGCGAGGAGGAGCCTCCGCCCACCGGGGCTTCCATGATCTGCTCCGGGTCGCTCAGCCCGGCGTCCCGGAACACGGAGAACAGGTTCCTCCCCAGCCGGCTGTGCGCGCCCACGTGGTCGAACGACGCGAGGATCCCGTCGCGCACGTGGTTCCACAGCGGTGTCGGTCGGCCCGTCCACGCGTAGGTCATGTCCGGTTCGTGCATGCAGATCACGCCTCCCGGCCGCACGTGGTCCGCGGCGGTCCGCAGAACGGCGACCGGGTCGGGTACGTGCACGAGCACCATCCGTCCGATCACCGCGTCGAAGCCCTTCTCGATGCCGTCGAGTTCGTTCGCGTCCGCCACACGGAACTCGACGTCGTTACTGTCCCCCAGCAGGGCCCGGGCTCCGGCCACGGCTTCGTCCGATCGGTCGATCCCGATGACGTGGCCACCGGGTGCGACCGCCTCGGCTGCCAGTGCGGTCACCGATCCCACCCCGCAGCCGATGTCGAGCACCCGCATCCCGGGTTCCAGCCCCGCACTTCGAAGAAGTCGTGCTGTGAGCGGGTCGAGCGCTGCCGACTGGTCGCGCAGCCTCTGGGCCTCGGTGGTGATGTCCGCTTCGGTGAAGACGTACGTCATCGTGTTGCATCCTTCCGCTTCGTGGAGCCGTGGTGCTCCACGTGGCGGTCCATGCTCGAGGACGAGGCTTACCCCGCACTTACATGCGGTCGCCCCAGAGTGCGGTCGGCTCAGAGTTCGGTGACGTGTCCCGCCTCGACGTTCCAGTGCCGGTCGATGCGGACCGTTGCAAGCATGCGCCGGTCATGGGTGACGAGCAGCAGTGCCCCTTCGTAGGACTCCAGCGCCTGCTCCAGCTGTTCGATCGCCTCGAGGTCGAGGTGGTTGGTCGGTTCGTCGAGGACCAGCAGGTTGACGCCGCGCGCCTGCAGCAGCGCCATCCCGGCCCGCGTGCGCTCGCCCGGTGAGAGTTCGTCGACGGCCCGGTGGACGTGGTCGGCGCGCAGACCGAACTTCGCCAGCAGCGTCCGCACCTCCCCGGACGCCAAGTCCGGCACGAGCGCTTCGAAGGTGTCGGCCAGAGGCCCGGGCCCTGCCAGCTGGGCGCGGGCCTGGTCGATCTCCCCGATCCGGATGCTGGCACCCAGACTCGCGGAACCCGATGCGGGTGCGAGCTGCCCCAGCAGCCCGCGCAGCAGCGTCGACTTCCCCGCACCGTTCGGGCCGGTGATGCCGATCCGCTCCCCCGCGTTCACCTGCAGCGACACGGGCCCCAGGGTGAAATCGCCCCGCTTGTAGACCGCGTTGCTGAGTGTCGTGACGACGGTGCTGGAGCGGGGTGCGGATCCGATCGTGAAGGACAGCCTCCATTCCTTGCGCGGCTCCTCCACCTCGTCGAGGCGTGCGATCCGGCTCTCCATCTGCCGCACCTTCTGCGCCTGCTTCTCGCTCGATTCGACCGACGCCCTGCGCCGGATCCTGTCGTTGTCCGGGGCCTTCTTCATGGCGTTCCGCACGCCCTTGCTCGACCATTCGCGCTGCGTCCGTGCACGTGTGACCAGGTCCGCCTTCCGGTCCGCGAATTCCTCGTACTGCTCCCGCTGATGGCGACGGAGCGTCGCGCGCTCTTCGAGGTAGGAGTCGTAGCCGCCGCCGTACACGCGGTTCGAGTGCTGGGCCAGGTCCAGTTCCAGCACGGTCGTGATGCAGCGGGCGAGGAATTCGCGGTCGTGGCTCACCAGCACGACACCGCCGCGCAGCCCCTGCACGAAGGACTCCAGCCGTGCCAGGCCGTCGAGGTCGAGGTCGTTGGTCGGCTCGTCCAGCAGCACGATGTCGAAGCGTGACAGCAGCAGTGCTGCCAGTCCGACGCGCGCGGCCTGGCCGCCGGACAGTGCCATCATGTGCACCGCTTCGACGGGTGTGCCACCGGTGGCGACCGTGTCGAATCCCAGGTCTGCCAGCACTACCGGGATGCGTTCGTCCAGGTCTGCGGCACCACTGGTCAGCCAGCGGTCGAGTGCCACGGCGTAGGCGTCCTCGACCGCGGTGGACGGCGACGGTCCGGCGAGGGCTGCTGCCGCGGCGTCCATCTCACGGGTGGCACGGGCGCAGCCGGTGCGCCGGGCGATGTAGTCGGTGACCGTCTCACCCGGCACGCGTTCGTGCTCCTGCGGAAGCCACCCGACGAAGGCGTCCGTGGGCGCCAGGGAGATCGTGCCGGCCTGCGGTCCGTCGATCCCCGCGAGCAGCTTGAGCAGCGTCGTCTTCCCCGCACCGTTCGCCCCGACGACACCCACGACATCGCCGGGAGCCACCGTGAGGTCGAGGGAGTCGAAGAGCGTGCGGTGCCCGTAGCCTCCGGCCACGCCTGAAGCCACCAGTGTCGCCGTCATCATCCGCTCCTGTCCGGCAGGCGCACTCCGGCGCCGCCCGTCCATCCTAGAGGGGGCGACTCCGCGACCTGCTCCCTCTCACATCCCCGGTCGTGCGCCGCCTGCTGTCCCGTGTCCTCTACCGTGGGGTCATGATCCGTCGTCTCGCCGCCCGCGCGTACTGGACGTTCAGTCGCTGGAAGCTGGTCACACAGCCCCCGCCACAGCGTCCCACCGTGCTCATCGGCGCACCGCACACCTCCAACTGGGACTTCGTCCTCATGCTCGCCATCGCGTGGCGGCAGGGCATCGACGTGCGGTGGCTGGGGAAGATCAGCCTCTTCGCCGGGTGGCGGGGGCCGCTCATGCGCGCGCTGGGTGGGGTTCCCGTCGACCGGGACGATCCCGGCCGTGTCGTCGACGACATCGTCCGGCAGGTGCACGCGGGTGAGGTGTTCGGCCTGGTCGTCACGCCCGACGGCACGCGCGGCGGGCATACGCACTGGAAGTCCGGTTTCTACCGGATCGCCCGGGAGACGGGCATGCCCGTCACGCTGGGCTACGTCGACCGTCCGACTCGGACGACCGGCCTGGGCCCGACGATCGAGCTGACCGGTGACATCGCAGGCGACATGGACCGCATCCGCGCGTTCTACGCGGACAAGTCCGGGTTCCATCCGCACAAGCGCGTGGAGCCCAGGCTGCGAGAAGAGGCCCGCGGGTGTTCGAGGTCCCGGCACCCACACAGCGACGGGGTGTGAGTTCCCGAGGCGAACCCTCGCGGCCGCACCGCTTACGGCCCGGCAAGCACGATCGTGTTGCCGTCCGGGTCGGAGATCTGCAGGATGCGTGCTCCTCCTCCAGGCTGCGCCCCGCCGTGCTTGATGCCCACAGAATCCAGGCGGCTCATCTCGGCATCGAGGTCACTCACCTCGAGGACGACGGTGGTATGCCCCGCGCGTTGCGAATCGAGCCAGGTCTGCACCGCGAAGGATTCTGCGAGGTGCCATTCGGCAAGCCGTGCCATCGGTCGCGCGTCCACCGCACGATCCAGTAGTCGGCTGTACCAGTCCTCCGCCACATCCTGGTCGGACACCGCGATGTTGGCGAGCATGCGGGAGTACATGGGCATTCCTCACTTCCTGTGGACAGTCCACCAGACGCCGGCCAGGACGAAACCCTGTACGGCGAGCAGCAGCGCGCCTGACCCGACCGAGGACCAGCCCATGACGAAGCCCGCCTGCAGCGTACCGATCCCGCTGGCAACGGGGTAGAAGAGCGGCCACAGGATCGCCAGGTTGCGCACACACGCGAACGCGATCGCGAACACCACCGCGAATCCTCCGAAGCCCAGGGCCGCCTCGAACGGCACGGATCCGATGTGTTGCAGGACGAAGCCGGCCCCGGTGAGCAGGATCGCGGGCAGCCAGCCGAAGGCCCGCTCCCACCGCAGGTAGAGCCATCCGAAGACGAAGAGCGGCTCCCAGAACACCAGCAGGTTTCCCACGAGGTGGGGCAGGACCGCCACGTCCTGAGCCGCCGCCAGTGTGAAGAGCTGGTAAGCGGAACCGGCACCCATGACACCGGCGATGATGAGGGAGACGACGAGGAACCGTCGTCGGATCCCGAGGCCCTCCAGACCCTCCCCCCGCTGCTGGAGCACCGTCCATGCCGGGATGAGGGTGCCGACGACGATGACACCGGCCAGCAGGAACCATTCGTTCACGGTGGTGCCCGCCCAGTAGCAGCCCCAGAAGACCACTAGCGTCGCTGCTGCGATGAGGGTGTCGGTTCCTGGGCTCCAGGCGACGACGCGTCTGAACGAGGCGTGCGCACGGTCAGGAGGTGTAGAGCTGGTCTCCGCACTGCCACCCTGCATTGCCGCCATGCCCTTCATTCTGACATTGAAGCCGCTCCGCCGACAGGCTTCCTCTCGACTCTTCCGGCCCGACGGATCAGGTGTCCGCAGCGGATGGGGGGCGCCTCGGCGTGTGAGCCCTCCCCGGCGGCACAGGCCTGCTGTGCGGGACACTGGAGGGATGGACGACCTGCACGTGAGCCCGGGCCCCGGAGCGCCCCGCGGCCTCGTCGTGCCCGCAGCAGAACTGGTCGAACAGTTCTCACGGTCGTCCGGCCCCGGCGGCCAGCACGTGAACACGGCCGATTCGCGTGTCCAGCTCAGCCTCGACCTCGCGACGACGACCGCTCTGGACGATGTGCAGCGCACGCGTGTCATGAAGGCGCTCGCGACGCGTCTCACGGGCACGGTCATCACCCTGAGCGCGGATGAGCACCGGTCGCAGCGACGCAACCGCGTCGCCGCTCGTGAGCGCCTCGCTGCGCTCCTGCGCGAAGCGGTCGCCCCGCCCGTTCCGCGTCGCCCGACCCGACCGACCCGCGGCTCGAAGCGACGCCGCCTGGAGGCGAAGCGCAAGCGCGCGGAGATCAAGCGCAACCGCAGGCGTCCCGGGCACGAATGAGCCCCGGGCACGAACGCGTCCAGTGCCCGCGAAGACCTCGGATCTGCACGAGACCAGGGTCCGCAGCGGTCGATGGGTCTGCAAGGACCGATGGAGCCACGGGGGTGGGCCCGAGGCCTACCGTCTCCGGGCGATGAGCAGCCCGTCCCAGCCCTTCTCTCCCACCGTCTGGATCGCGGTGGCGTCCAGGTCCGGGTGGGAGGACACGTCGCGCACCACCTGGCGCACTCCCTGGACACGCGGATCGTCGCTGTCGGCGTCCACCACCGCCCCACCGCGCACCACGTTGTCGATGACGATCACCGCCCCCGGGCGGGTGAGTGAGAGCGCTGCGGCAAGGTAGACGGGATTGTTCGGCTTGTCCGCGTCGATGAACACGAGGTCGAACGGCTCCATCCCGTCCTCGATGAGACGCTGCGCCGAATCCGCCGCGGGGCCCACGAGGACGTCGACACGGTCACCCAGTCTTGCGCGGTCGAGATTCTCGCGTGCGACGGCCGCGTTCTGCTCTTCGAGCTCCAGCGACACCACACGTCCGCATTCCCCCACGGCTCGCGCGAACCACAGGGTCGAGTAGCCGGCGAGGGTGCCGAACTCGAGGACCCGCGTCGCACCGGTCATCTGCGCGAGGAGGCTGAGCAGACCGCCCTGGTTCGGGGCGACCTCGATGTGCGGCGCCGTTGTGCGCGCACTGGAGGTGCGGGTGGCGGCGAGCGCCGTGTCCTCGTCGAGGAGTTCCGCCGTGAAGTACTCGTCGACCGCACGCCATTCGGCTGCCGGGTCGTGCTTCTCTCTGTTGGCTGTCATGCGCCGCTGAACACTCCTAGCCGGTTGCCGCTGGGGTCGGTGAACTCGAACCTGCGTCCACCGGGGAATTCGTAGGGGCCTGCGATGACGGCTCCGCCCGCGTCCTGAACGGCTGTCACGGAGGCGTCCAGGTCGTCGGAGAACAGCAGGACGAGGGGTCCCCCGGCAGAGGGTTCCGCCCCGGGGTTCAGCCCGCCGATCTCGCCTTCGCCGTCCGCGGCTCTGATGCCGCTGTAGGACGGCCCGTAGTCGTTGAACCGCCACCCGAATGCCGCTTCGTAGAACGCGCGGGTCGCTGCGAGGTCGGTGACGCCGAACTCGATGTAGCTCAGTGCGTGGTGCGCTGTGCCTTCCATGATGCTCCTCCGGTCACGGGGTCCCTGGACTGCGGGAGTGTGTCCCTCAGAGTATGTGCACGCACGGGCCCGGCTGGCCAGCACTCTGCACAGATCCGTCCGCAGTCCACACGGTCATCTGCGGCGCACCAGCGCACGCGTCGTGACCAGCAGACCCGCTGCGGTCCAGAGCGCCAGCAGCAGCAGGTCGCGCACTTCGAAGGTGAAGACGTCCGCTGCGACTCCTGCGCGCATGAGGTGTGCCGACGCCTGGATCGGCAGGAGGTCGTGCAGAGTCCGGAACCAATCGGGCAGCTGAGTCGCGGGGAAGGTGATCGGTGAGAACAGCAGGACGAAGAACACCAGGACCTGGCTGATCAGCTGCGCCAGCATGGGTTGGCAGCTCACCGCGATCGCGTATCCGACGGCGGTGGCCATCGTCGTGACCAGGAGGGAGGCGATCGTCAGCAGTGGCCAGTCGAAGGAGAGCGCGACGTCGTAGCGCAGCCATGCCACCAGGAGGCCGACGGCGACACCGGGCAGCGCGACGAGTGCCCACACCACGAGGTCGACGACCAGCAGCAGCGGCCGCGCCACCGGGAGCGCACGCTGGTAGTCGAACGCACCGGTCGTCTTCGCGCGTGACACCCCCTGCGGGGCGATCACCAGGCCGACGGTGAGCAGCAGGACCGTGGGAGCACCGGAAGACAGGAACAGAGCGCTGGCCGGGTCGATGTCCGGGATGAGGAAGCCGAATCCGATGATGATGCCCGCGGCCAGAGCGGCCTGGATGATGACGATGAGCGGCAGCAGTGATCCGATCGACGCGAGCGACCACCGCAGCATCGTGCGGAAGGTCGTCCACAGGCTCACCTGGACCGGTGCGACGGTCCGGCTCTGCGCGGTGGGCGCAACCGGTGAGCCTATCGGCTCAGACATGAGTGGCCGCCCCGGGATCGCTCTGCGTTGACGATGAGCTTTGCGCGGTCGCGGAATTCTGCGCGGTCGCGGAACTCCGTGCGGTCAGGGACAGGTAGGCGTCCTCGAGTGTGGCCGGGGCCAGCGAGAAGCCTTCGATCCGGCCCTCTGCGTGCTGGGCGGTGGCCCAGGAGACGGCGGAGGCTCCCTCTGCCGCCGCGACGGTGAGCAGTGTGCGCCGTCCGGTCCTCACGCGCCGCCGCACCGCTAGATCCGATGCCGCGTCGGACGGGTCCGCGCTGCCCGTCGGCACGTGCAGCTCCAGTCGCAGGTCGCTGTCCTGCGTTCCTCTCAGGCGTGCCGGCGAACCGTGGGCGATCACCCGACCTCGTTCGAGGATGACGAGGTCGTCGACGATCCTTTCGGCCTCCGCCACGTTGTGGGTGACGAGCAGGACTCCGCTGCCGTCGTCACCGCGGCGGCGCACCGCCTCCCACAGCAGGCGACGGCGCGAGGCGTCGATGTCGTTGGTGGGCTCGTCCAGGATGAGGAGTGGAGTGGGCGCGGTCACCGCCATCGCGAACCCCGTGAGCCGTCGGATCCCTCCGGACAGGCCGCCGCCCTCGGGCAGCGCGCGCCTGTCCAGCCACGGGCCGATGTCCAGTTCTTCCGCGAGCGCAACGGCGGCCGCTCGTGCATCCCGGGTGGATAGTCCGCGCAGTCGGCCTGCGATCTCAATCGCGGATCGCGGGGTCAGCCCGTCGATGGGTGCCTGTGCCTGCGGCTGGAGGGCCACGTGCCGGCGTGCGGCTCCGGGGCTCCTGACGGCATCCACCCGCCCCACCCGGATCTCCCCCTCATCGGGTCGGAGGAGGCCCACGACCTGGGACACCAGTGTGGTCTTCCCCGCACCGTTGTGGCCCAGGAGCCCGACGATGTCGCCGGGGCCCACGCGCAGTGATATGTCGTCGTTCGCACGGACCGGTCCGAAGCTGCGCGTGAGACCGGTGATGCGGAGGACATCGGTGTCCCTGTCGTCGTCCATGCCGCCCCTCACATACCGCCAGTATTGGAATACTGACGGTATTCGGATACCAGCGGTACGTCAAGAGGTGGTTCGACATATGCTCGAGGAATGACACAGCTTCCCGATCCTCCGTCCCGTCAGGACCGGCAGCAGCAGACGCGTGACGCGCTCATCGTCGCGGCTCGCGACGTGTTCTCGAACGACGGCTATCACGCTGCGAGCCTGGACCGGATCGCCCGTGTGGCCGGCTACTCGAAAGGCGCCGTCTACTCCAACTTCGCGGGGAAGTCCGATCTGTTCCTGGCGGTCATGGATGTGAATCTGCAGGAATCGATCGCGGAGCGGCGCAACCCGTTCGAGGAGCTCACCCAGCCCACATCGACCGACCGCGATCCGGCGGATCGCGAGGGCTACCCGACGGACGCCGTGAAGGGATTCGCCCTGGCGACACTGGAATTCATCGCCACCGCGGCCCGGGATGAGACGCTCGCGCCTCAGCTGCACCAGCGCCTGGACGCGGGACTCGAGT
The DNA here is from genome assembly GCF_016107685.1 of Brevibacterium yomogidense. Taxonomy (GTDB): domain Bacteria; phylum Actinomycetota; class Actinomycetes; order Actinomycetales; family Brevibacteriaceae; genus Brevibacterium; species Brevibacterium yomogidense. The sequence goes on along the minus strand of NZ_JABASY010000006.1, from coordinate 221,546 downwards.
ACTACAAGGAGCTCGCGAAGACATCGCGGGCGGAGGGCGAGCCCCTGTCCTCCTCGGACCTCGGCACCCTGCTGCTGACCCTCGACCAGGGCGCGGGGCTGGTCCTCCTCGCCGGAGGCGTCCTCCCGGACCGCTCCGTCTTCAACACGGGGATGCGGCGCCTGCTGGACCCCGCTCGGGCGGTCGCGGAGGAGCGGGCGCGCGGACTGTCGGAGTGAGCACACCGCAACCTGACACCCGGAGGGATGCCCCACCGGGCACGCGAGCGTCGCGCCTGATGGTCTGGGACCCATGCCCCCGACCATCAGGAGCCTGTACGCCGGTCAGAGCTCCGCAGCGCTGAGAACGTCAATACCGCGGCTGGTCGGGTGCGACGTCGTCGATCCACGCCAGCACGCCCCCGTCCAGGTGCCGCAGCGTCTCCTCCCGCGTCGCGAAGTGCGGCCGCAGTGCGGCAAGAGCCTTGGCCGACCGCGCCCCGGCTTTGCAGTGCAGGACGAGGTTCACGCCGCGCGCGTCTGCGGGCAGCGCCTCCGCGCCCCGAGACAGGAGCTCGTCGAGCGGCACGGGGACCGCCCCGGGGATCGACACGAGGTGCCGCTCCCAGTCGTCACGCACGTCGACGAGGACGAATGACGTCGTGCCCGCCGACCGCGACTCCAGGAGCTGCGACAGCTCCGTGGCGGTGACGGTCTCGTGTGTGGCAGGGCCGCCTCTCGTGGCACCCGTGCTCGCGGGAACAGTTCCGTCGGCTGAGCAGGCCGATCCGACACCGTCGACCGCATGATCATCGTGACCACCACTGCTACCGGCACCACTGCCCTGGTCTCCGCCCCCGACCTCCCGCACGGGCGCAGCCTCCGGGTCCTTCATGAGCCCGATCTCCCGCCAGCGCATCGTGAGCGCGTCGTGGAGCAGAACGCGGCCGATGAGCGGTTCACCGATGCCGGTGATGAGCTTCACCGCCTCCGTCACCATGACCGCGCCGACGGCCGCCGGCAGCATGCCCAGCACACCGCCTTCGGCGCAGCTGGGCACCTCGCCCGCCGGCGGCGCCTCCGGGTGCAGATCCCGGTAGGTGGGGCCGTGCTCTGCCCGGAAGACGCTCACCCGCCCCTCGAACCGGAGGATCGACCCCCACACGCACGGCACACCCGCGAGCACACAGGCGTCGGACACGAGGTAGCGGGTGGCGAAGTTGTCCGCACCGTCGAGGACCAGGTCGTACTCCCGGACCAGGTCCAGCGCATTGTCGGCGCTGAGCCGCACCGGATGGGTGCGGACGGTGACGTGCGGATTGAGGCGGGCCACCGCCTCGGCGGCGGATTCCGTCTTGGGCCGGCCCACGTCCTCGGTGCCGTGGACCACCTGCCGCTGCAGGTTGGAGATGCTCACGTGGTCGTCGTCGACGACACCGATCGTGCCGACGCCGGCAGCCGCGAGGTACTGCAGGGCCGGTGAGCCGAGGCCGCCCGCACCGATGACGAGCACCCGCGCGTTCTTCAGTCGTCGCTGGCCCAGGGGCCCGACCTCCGTGAGGGTGAGATGGCGGGAGTACCGTTCGATCTCCTCCCGGCTGAGGTCCGGTGCCGGTTCGACGAGCGGCGGCACCGACCGGCCCGTCGCCGCCGACGGATCCGGCGCAGCCGTCCGACCGGTCGTGCTCCTTCGGCCCGTCACGACCGGCTCATCTGCGGCCAGTCGCCGCGGGGCACCTCGGCGGCCTCCTGCTGGGTGACTGCGTCGATGAGGCCGTCCACGGGCGAGGAGGCGAGCGCGTGCCGGCGCACCGGGATGCGGCCGGCTCCGGCTGCCAGGCGGCCCGCCTGCACGGCCAGGCGCATCGCGTGCGCCATCGCGACGGGGTCCTGCGCGCGGGTGACGGCGCTGGCCAGGAGCACCGCGTCGCATCCCAGCTCCATCGCGAGCGCCGCCTCCGAGGCCGTCCCCAGTCCCGCATCGAGCACCACCGGGACCTGTGCCCGGGAGGTGATGAGCTCGATGTTGTGCGGGTTGAGAATGCCCAGGCCGGTGCCGATCGGCGCGCCCAGCGGCATGACCGCCGTCGCGCCCACGTCCTCGAGGCGAGCGGCGACGACCGGGTCGTCGGACGTGTAGGCGAAGACCTTGAACCCCTTGTTCGCGAGGGTCTCCGTCGCGTCGACGAGTTCGACCGCGTCCGGCAGGAGAGTCTGCTCGTCGGCGATGACCTCGAGCTTCACCCAGTCCGTCTCGAGCGCTTCGCGGCCCAGCTCCGCGGTGAGCAGCGCGTCGCGGGCCGTGTAGCAGCCGGCGGTGTTGGGCAGGATGCGGATGTCGTTGCGCTCCAGCAGGGTGAAGAGCGAATTGCCCATCTCCGGCGAGTACCGCCGCATCGCGACGGTCGTGAGGTCCGTCCCGGATGCGAGCAGTGCCTCTTCGAGAACGGTGAGCGAGCTGATCCCACCGGTCCCCATGATGAGGCGGGAGCCGAGGGTGACGCCGTCGATCGTGATCGGATCGGACGCCGGCCGGGTGGGCGTGGGGGTGGGTGCGGGGTGCATTCAGCCTCCTTGCATCGCAGTGATGATCTCGACGTTCTGTCCGTCGGTGAGCTCCGTGGCATGCCACTGGCTGCGCGGCACCACGGTCGCGTCGACCGCCACTGCGACCCCCAGCCGTCCGCCGTCCTCCGGCGTGCCGTCCGTGTTGAGGGAACGTGTGGTGACCTCCGCGATGAGGTCGATGAGTCGAGAGCCGGGTGCGACGTCATGGGCCGCGCCGTTGAGCGTGAGCGTGTGCACGGTGTCTCCTCCCTATCGGTGAGTGGTGGTTCGTCGTCATAGGTCGAGTGGTTCGCTTCCAGCGCGTCATGATTCGCTGCCAGCGACTGCTGGTTCTGCCTCAGCGGGGCGCGGCGAAGCGGTGGGGATCGATGGCGGCCAGTGCGGTGGCATCGGGGTCGCTGTCCGGAGGCCTCCCGGCGGCTGGGCCGCCGGTCACCGGGGCTTCCACCACAGGTGTACCGGCGAGCCGGTCCCCGGTTTCCAGGGCCCCCTCCACGGGTCCCCCGGCTGTCCGACTACCGATCACCAGCTCGGCGGTGAGCCGGGCGGCGAGCGGGGCGAGCAGGACGCCGTGACGGAAGTAGCCGGTCGAGACGATGAGCCCGGGGATCTCCTCGCCGTTCTCGCTGCGGCCTCGGCCCAGGAACGGCAGGTCGTCGGGAGTCGCCGGCCGGGCGCGCGCCATCACCTCTTCGAGGACGAGGTCCTGCGAGCCGGGGACCAGCGCCTGCGCGTCACGCAGCAGGCGGAACACGCCGCCCGCGCTCACCCCGGCCATGCCGTCCTCACGGGTTGTGGCGCCGACGACGATCTCCCCGTCCGCACGCGGCACCAGGTAGACGGCGAATCCGTGGACCAGACCGCGGATGGTCCTTTCGATCAGAGGCGGTGTGCCCGCGGGCGCGCGCATCCGCAGGATGTCCCCGTGGACGGGGCGCAGCGGCAGGCGCAGGGATCCCAGCAGCTCTTCCGGCCCGCCCAACCCGTTCGCGACGACAGTCTCGGCAGCCATGATCCGGGAGCCGTCGGCCAACCGGACACCCTGGACGTGCCCGTCCGCGCCGCGCAGCAGGGCGACCGCCCGCTGCCGCACGACTGTGGAGTCGTTCCGGCGCTCCCCCGATTCCAGCGCGGCCAGCAGACCCGCCACGAGCCGCCGCGGGTCGACCTGGTGGTCGCCTGCCGCACGGAACGCTGCGGCCAGCCGCGGGGACAGCGCCGGTTCCAGGGCGCGGGCCGCCCGTGTCGTGAGCTGCTCGACGTCCATCCGCTGCTGCCGCTGGTAGGCCCGAAGATCCGCGAGCGCCTGCCGGTCGGCGGGCGTGGCGGCACAGACCAGGGTGTCGGTGCTGCGGTAGGCGACGTCGACCTCGGCGGCGGCCTCGATGTCCCCGACGAAGGCGGGATACTCCGCGGCCGAGGCCGTCATCAGCGGGTACAGGGCGTGCTGCTGGTAGACGACCTCGCTGGCCGGTGCGATCATCCCGGCTGCCGCACGCGAGGCACCGCCGCCCGGATCCGGGTCGACGACGGCGACGCGCAGACCGTGCCGGTGAAGCTCCCACGCCGTCGACAGGCCGATGACCCCGGCGCCCACGACGACGCAGTCGACGGACGCATGTGGCGACCCCATGATCTGTTTCCCTTCCCTTCGGCGGCATTACCCGCATCAGGTTCGACGGTCGGCTTCCACAGCCCTCTCAGCCCTTCCGGGCTCCCGCAGTGTCGGCGGCCACAGCACTCGTGGTGCGGCCGCACTGCCCACCATCGTACAGACGCGGCTCCCGGTGCGGCGCAGGGAGCCGTGCGACGAGACGAGCAGTGCTCAGCCGGTCTGCGCGGTCTCTGTCTGTGCGGTCTCCGTCTGCGTGTGGTCTCCGGGCCAGGCGGGGACGCGTAGTCTCGAGGGAGGAGCCGACTCAGGCTCCCCCATGATGGGAGGCCGGATGCCCGGCACCGCTCAACCTTTCACCGTAGTCCCCAGCTCACCGTCCAGCGGTGTCCCGTCCTCCAGCCCGCCCCGCACCGACCTGCTCACCCTCGGCCTGCTGGCGGACTCCTCGATGGAGAACGAGCGTCGCCTGGCGCTCCACCCCCACCACCTGGATCAGATCGATGCGGACCTGCGTGCGCACATGGTCGTCGAACGCGATTACGGCGCTGACTTCCAGCTGGAGCCCGGATACCTCGAAGCGCGTGTGGGCAGGGTCGCCGACCGCGACGAGGTCCTCGCAGCCGCTGACGTCCTGCTTCTGCCCAAGCCACAGGCCGCCGACGTCGCAGCGATCCCCGCGGGCCGGACCCTGTGGGGCTGGCCGCACTGCGTCCAGGACGCGCAGATCACCCAGACCGCCATCGACAGCCGGCTCACGCTCATCGCGTTCGAGGCGATGAACCACTGGACCAGGCGCGGCGACTTCAGCCTGCACGTGTTCCACAAGAACAACGAGCTCGCCGGCTACTGCTCCGTCCAGCACGCACTGAGCCTCGTGGGGTGCACCGGCGACTATGGACCGCGCCTCAGCGCCGTCGTCATCGGGTTCGGGGCGACGGCTCGCGGTGCGGTGACCGCGCTGAAGGCCCACGGTGTCCACGACATCCAGGTGCTCACCCAGCGCGGGGTCGCCGCCGTCGGGTCGCCGATCCACACGGCGCACATCACCCAGCTCAACACCGACGACGGCCCGACCCATCTCAGCACCGTCCCCACCCGCGACGGCGACATCCTGCTGCCGGAGTTCCTCGCCTCACACGACCTCGTCGTCAACTGCACGCTGCAGGACGTCTCCGCGCCGCTCACCTATCTGCGATCCGAGGACCTCGAGCACTTCCGTGCGGGCAGCCTCATCATCGACGTGTCCTGCGATGCGGGGATGGGCTTCGAATGGGCGCAGCCCACCTCCTTCGACGCACCGATGTTCACGGTGGGGGAAGGTGTCAACTACTACGCCGTCGACCACAGCCCGTCGTACCTGTGGAATTCGGCCACGTGGGAGATCAGCGCCGCGCTCCTGCCGTTCCTGCGCACGGTGATGGAAGGGCCCGCCGCGTGGGCGGAGGTCCCCACGGTGTCCCGCGCGATCGAGATCCGCGACGGCGTCATCATCAACCCGAGCATTCTGAGCTTCCAGGGACGGGACGTGGGCCACCCGCACCCGGTCACGGGATAGGGGGTTTTCCTCCGTCGGATGTCTGGGTCAGCACCAGTGCGATACCGGTCGCGTCTGCATACCGTTGAGGTCATGAACGCATTCTTCGATTCCCTCCGCAACCTCGGATTCCGCCGAGGACCGCAGCGGCTCGTCGCCGGGATCGGCGGCAGCCTCGCCGTGAAGCTCGGTCTCAACGTGTGGCTGGTCCGCCTCCTGATCCTCCTGTCGTTCCTGCTTCCCGTCATGGGACTCGGCGTGTACCTGCTCGTGTGGGTGCTGACCCCGTGGCAGGACGACAGCATCCCGCTCGAGCAGGCGTTCGGAGGCGGGCGCACGCAGCTCTGACACGACCACGGAGCGGGTCCGCTCGACCTGCGCCGTGCAAAACCGGTGGCCTGCACCGTGGAAAGCCGGTGGCCTGCACCCTGGTAGGGCGGTGGCGGGCCCGAGTACACTCTGACATGTGGCGCCGCTCACAGAATCTGCGACGGAGACTCTCGTGTCCTCAGCCGTTGCGCTCGCACGCGAACGCCCTGCGGAGCTGAGTGCGTCCGACCTCGCGGATCACGCCGGGTACAGTCCTTTCCACTTCTCCCGACTCTTCGCACGCCACGTGGGGATCGGCCCCGGCCAGTACCTCACGGCACTGCGGATCGACCGCGCCAAGCACCTGCTCCTCACACAGACCGAATCAGTCATCGACGTCGCTTCCGCCGTCGGGTTCGACTCACTCTCCAGCTTCAGCAGGCGCTTCCGCGCGACCGTCGGAGTGCCACCCGCGCGGCTGCGTCGACTCGCCGACCAGATCAGCGACAGACCCCCGCGACCTTTCAGCCTGCTCACACCGGGCGCCGGCAGCGTCCGAGTGGTCTTCGACCTCCCGGCGGACGTCAGCCCTCGCGGCGATCCTCACATCTGGGTGGGCTGGTTCCCGCGCCCGGCACCGATCGGCCTGCCCTTGTCCGGCATCCTGATCTCCGGGACACAGGCCGTCGACCTCCCCCTGTGCGCAGGCGCGCCCTACCTGCTGGGATTCGCCGTCCCCACCCATGCCGATGCGTTTGATCAGCTCGCACCCGTGGAACCGACCGTCGCCGTCCATCCCGCGCCAGTCACCCGATCACAGGTCGTCACACTCTCGTTCGACACGTCAGCGGCGAGACGACCCATGCCTCTCCTCACAGCTCTGCCCAGTCTCTGCAGCCGGTGACACGGATTCTGCGGACGGAGACCGGGGCCTCGGCGACGGTCCGGCAGGATCACACTCCGCAGTATCGGACAAAGACGGAGCACCCTCCGCCTTCTAGCGTGGAAGGACCAGCCGGGCCGCGTGCCCGCCAGACACAGGAGGAATCATGACGAGGACCACCGGGACCAGCGCATGGATCGACTTCAGCGCACACGATCTCGCGGCGGCGAAGGACTTCTACACCGGACTCTTCGGGTGGACGTTCGAGCAGCTGGGAGACGAGGTGAACAACTACAACCTCATCCACAACGGTGACGGGCTGGTGGGCGGCGCGATGGACGTCACCGGCATGACCTGCCCCCTGGGCCGGCCGATCCCCTCCGAATGGAGCGTCTACCTCACCGTCGACGACCTCGACGCACGACTGGCGAAAGCGGAGCAGCAGGGGGCGATCATCGCGATGCCGGCGGAGCAGATCGGCGAATCCGGACGGATGGCGATGATCATCGATCCGACCGGATCAGCGATCAGCCTGTGGGAGCCGCAGGACCTGGACGGATACGACTTCACGGGTCAGCCCGGCTCTCCCGTGTGGTTCGAACTCATGACCCACGAGTTCGACCTCGCTGCGGAGTTCTACACCGCCGTCTTCGACGCGAACCTCGTGTCGATGTCCGAATCGATGGACGACGAGAGCTTCCGCTATGCCACCAACAGCCCGGACGGGACCGCCAGTTGGGGTCTGGGCGACGCCACCGGGGTCATGCCGGAGGAAGCTGCCGGGTGGCGCATCTACCTGGGTGTCGAGTCGTGCGATGCCGCCACGCAGAAGGTGGCCGAACTGGGCGGTCGCCTGCTCGACGGGCCGGTCGACTCCCCGTTCGGACGGATCGCCACCGTCGCCGATCCCGAAGGGGCGACCTTCCAGATCAGCGCGATGAGCGAAGCTGTGCCGGAAGGCTAGACCGCACTCCGCCCCCCACACAGTAAGGCGCCTTGCTGTCCGGAGAGGTATCGGAACGCGGCGGCAGTCAGTACCGTGAACGCATGGAGCTTCTCGAGCGCACCACTGACATTCCGGACCCGTTGACCCCCTACCTCGCGGTCGACAGGTCCCGGCCCCGACACGAATGCTGGGTGACGGGCCACATGGTCGCCGGTCTGGACGGCACAGCCGCGATCAACGGGCGGGTCGGTGCCCTGTCCACCGCACCGGACCAGGTGCTCTTCCGCCGCATGCGCCAGATCGCGGACGTCGTGCTGGTGGGCGCGGAGACGATCCGCCGCGAAGGCTATGCGCCGATACAGCTGCCCGACGACGTGCAGGCGCACCGCCGCGCGCAGGGGCGGTCCTCGAATCCGCCGGTCGTCGTCGTGAGCAGGAGCCTGGACCTCGACTGGTCGGGGAGGGTCTTCACGGAGGCGTCGCCGGACGCCCGCACGCATGTCCTCACCTGCGCGACGGCGGACCCCGACCGCCTGGCAGAGGCGGAACGGGCCGCGACGGTGATCGTCGCCGGTCATAGCAGCGTCGAACCGGAGGCCGCGATGCAGGCACTGGCGGACCGGGGCCACCGGGTCGTGCTCTGCGAGGGCGGCCCCCGGTGGCTGGGCGAGCTCGTCGCGGCCGACCGCCTCGACGAGCTGCTGCTGTCCGTCTCCCCGCTGATGGGCGGGGACCTCCTGCCGGTCAGCGTTGCACCGCCCGGGGCGGGCATCGCACAGTTCGAGCTGAAGAGCACGCTGGTGGAGGACCACACACTGTTCCTCCGCTACGAAGCGGCACGCACCGTGGGCGGCGCAGCACGCACGGAGGACGGAACAGCATGAGCGCGGACGCCTTCGGCACGCTTATGTCGTCGACAGATTCCCCGCTCATCGTCGTGACCACGGCGGCGGAGGGTGAGCAGGCCGGCTGCCTGGTGGGCTTCCACACGCAGTCGAGCATCTCCTCGGAGCAGTACTGCTTCTGGCTGTCGAAGGCCAACCACACCTACCGGGTGAGCCTGCGGTCCGCGCACTTCGGCCTCCATTTCCTCACCCGCGACGATGTCTCCGTGGCCGAGCACTTCGGGACGGTCTCCGGCGGCGACACGGACAAGTTCTCCGGGATCGACGTCGATACCGTCCCCGACGTCGGCACCGAGCCCAGCATCGACAACGAGCCCGGCACCGGCCCCTCATCCGACACCGGCACCGCCGCCGGGCCCGAGCCCGCGTCCCTCCTGGCCGCCGTGCCGCTGCTCGCCGCGGTCCCGCACCGGCTGGTCGTGCAGCGGCTTGCGATGCTGGACGACGGCGGGGACCACATCTGCGTCACCGCCCGGGTGGTCTCCGCGACCACCACCGGTCACTTCGCTCCCCTGCGCCTGTCCGATGTGGGCCACCTGGTCGCCGGCCGCAGCAGCGACGAGCGCGCGATCCACCCCTGAGCCCGCTCCCCCACCGCCCAGACCTGCAGGTCCGCAACTCCCAGACCATCAGCTCCGCATCCGCGTATCCTTCCCCGCATGAGACTCTCGCCTCACACCACACCGTTCGAGCGGGTCGTCGTCGTGCACGGCTTCCGCGCCTCCCCGCAGCACCACTGGTTCCCGTGGATCGCGGAGGCGGTCCCTGGCGCCGAGGTCGTCGCCCTGCCTGATTCCGCCTCCCCCGACGCCGAGGCGTGGGTCGACTCCGTCACCCGGGCGATCGGTGCTCCGGGGCCCGAGGTCGCGGTCGTCGCCCACAGCCTCGGCTGCGTCACGGCTGTGCGGACAGTGCAGAGGCTCGCGTTCGAGCACACGAGCACTTCTGGGATCACGGGTGCGAATGACCGTGGACACAGAGTTTCCGCACTGGGCGCGTTCGTGGCCGTCTCCCCGTTCTCCGATCCGCTCACCCACACGGGTGACCAAGGGCTCGACGAGTTCGCGTCGACCGGTCTGGCCCCGTTCCTCGACGGTGTCGACCTCGCCCGGGTGCGGCCGCTCCTGGGCGAGGTGACAGTGATCCGCTCCGACGACGACCCCCTGGTGGCGCCGCACCTGTCGGACGCATTCGCTGAAGGCCTCGGGGCACGGACCCGCGTGGTCGCGGGAGCACGACATTTCCTCGCCGCTCACGGGGCCACAGAGCTGCCCGAAGTCATCGAGGCGCTGAACAGGTGACCCGGCCGCTCGGGCGGCGGCCGATGGTCACTCGATGACGAGGACCGTGTCGCCCGCACCCTTGCTGCAGCGCTCCGGGATCCCCGTGACGGACGACTGGGGCACCTCCGTGAGGTCCGCCGTGAACCTCTGGCCGACGAAAAGCTCCGCACCGCCGAAGGTGGCTGACGGCTTGCCGTGCTGCAGCTCGAACGTGGCGTCGTCGGGGAAGACCAGCAGACGAGGCCTGTCATCGTCGGTGAGCGCGAAGCAGCCGCCCGGCCCGGTGATGAGCTTGCCGCCGGACGGCCCTGCCGCCCCGTCAGCGATCGCGCCGGAGTACTGGAGAGCCAAGATGCCCTCGTCTCCGACCACATCGACCTCCATGGCACTGGTGTCCTCGTCCGGCTCGATGCTGGCCTCAGGCACCGGCGCGGAATCGGACGGCACCGATTCCGCGTCGTCCGTGGCGGGCGAGGCGGTCGACGCCCCTGCCTCGTCCGGCGGCGACTCCTGCCCGGTGCACGCACTCGCGCCCAGGACGAGCATGGCCGTGGCGCAGACGGCAGTGACACGGTGGGACAGGGACATCGGTTTCCTCCGGGATCTGGATGCGGATGATCGGCCGCCCGCTCTCGAACGGGCACGACCGCAGATACTACGACTCCAAGGCAGGATCAGGCCAACAGGGTCTGGCCGGGAGGGCCGGGCAGCGAGGGTCGGGAAGGTCAGGCCAGCAGAGGTCAGGCCAGCAGAGACATCCCCGCAGCGAGCGCGAACCCGACGACGGTCGCAAGGCCCGCCAGGTCGCGCGCCTTCGCCTTGGCATCGGGGATCATCGAATCGACGAGCATGACGAGCAGAGCCCCCGCCGCGAACCCCTTGATCCCTGCCGTGAGCTCCGTGCTCACGGCAGTGGACACCGCCGCGCCTGCCCACGTGGCCGCGATGCAGACGACGGTCACCACCGACCACAGGCCCAGCACGAAGGAGCGCGGACGACCCGCCTGGAGCATCTCCGCCGACGACCCGGCCGACTCCGGCAGGTTCGACACGAACACCGCGACGAGCAGGGCGATACTCACGGACTCCCCTGCTCCCAGCCCCAGTCCGAGGACCGCCTGTTCGGGGATCCCGTCCAGCAGCGCTCCCAGCGCCAGCGTGGTCCCCGCGGTCGTCCGGCCGGAGCGCGCACTCGACCGTTCGACGAACTCACTCGCCACGAAGTAGGCGATCGCCCCGCACGCCAGCCCGATCGCGACGGGCAGCGCTCCCCCGCCGTGGAACCCGTCCTCCGCGAGTTCGAAGGAGACGCTTGCGATGAGTGCTCCCGCACCGAATCCCAGGACGATCCCGATCGACCTGTCGCTCCAGGTGCGGACCATCGACAGGAGGGCACCGCACAGCAGGGAAGAGGCTGCGACAGCACCCCAGATCACTGCTCCGAGCATCACACCGGTCCCCTCCCCCGTGGTGGTCCTGAACTGTCCGCACCCCATCCTGGCGGATGACGAGCCCTCCTGCCAGGGACGACCGCGAAGTCTCCTGCCAGGATCGTCCGTAGGCCCTCCTGCCAGGGACGACCGTCTGCCCTCCTGCTCGGGTCGACCGCCGCCCGGGCCACACGCACCCAGCCCCTACACTCTTCGCATGCGAAGCAATGGTGTGAAGTCCGCTGTCCGCGAGCGGGTCTCGATCCCGGTTGCGGAAGGCGGCACGATCGTCGGAACCGTGTGGAGCCCTCCCGAGGACCCGCCCCGCGCCGCGGTGGTCGTCCACCCGGCGACCGCCGTCCCGGAACGCCTCTACACGCACTTCGCCGAACACCTCGTGGATGGCGGGTTCGCGGTGGTGACGTACGACTATCGCGGAACCGGGGCCTCGGGAGCGGCGCGCGCGCATCGCGGACTGAGGATGCGGGACTGGATGAGCGCGGACGTCCCCGCAGTCGCCACGTGGACGCGCGAACGGTTCCCCGGGCTCCCGCAGCTGGCGGTGGGCCACAGCATCGGCGGGCACGCCCTCGCCCTCGACAACGGCACCGCGGGGCTCGCAGGATTCGTCACCGTCGCCTCGCACGCGGGGGTGACGAAGACGATCCCGACCAGGGGCGAACGGCTGCGGGTCGGCGCGATCCTGCGCGTCATCGGACCGGCCACGGCCCGGCTGCTCGGCTACGTACCGGGCCGGCGCCTCGGCATCGGGGAGGACATGCCCGGTGCGGCGATGCTCGAATGGAGCCGCTGGTCACGCCTCCCGGGCTACTTCTTCGACGACCCGACCATGGACGCGGGGGCACGCGCCGCGGCGGTCTCCACGGACGTGCTGGCGATCGGCTTCACCGACGACCCGTGGGCCACACCGGCACAGGTCGACGCGATCTTCGACCCCCTCACATCGGCGCGGGTCGAACGCCGCACCTACACGCCTCAGCAGGGCGGTGTCCCGGCGATCGGCCACGCCGGGTTCTTTCGCCGCGGCCTGCACGACACCCTGTGGCCCGAGGTCCGGGACTGGCTCCTGCGCACGGCGGAGGCAACCCACGAATAGGACCCGCGATCAGCCTTCGAAAGCGGTCTTCATGCAGCGCATCGCAGCGAGTGTCTTCGGCACTCCGATGTACGGCATCAGGTGGACGAAGCACTCCGCGACCTCTTCCCGGCTCATCCCGGCGACGTCGACCGCCGTCCTGATGTGGCCGGTCAGCTGCGGTTCGGTTCCACCCATCGCCGCCAGTGCCGCCATGTTGAGCATCTGGCGGTCGCGCAGCTCGATCCCCTCACGCTGGTAGGTGCCGCCGAAGACCGCACCCACCACCCAGTCGGATGCGCCGGGAGCATACTCGTCCAGCTGCTGCTTCCACGCCGCGGCGCTGTCCGGAGACTGGGTCTCCTCGACGAACTGGTTGCCCTTGTCCATGCTCAGTTCCATGGGGTGTCCTCCTCGAAACACACGATGTGGTCGGTCCTCAGGTCAGAGGACCTTCTTCACGATGCTGGACTTCAGCTTCATCCGGCCGAACCCCGGGACCGTCGCGTCGATGTCGTGACCATCGCCGGCGTCGCCGGTCAGCCTGATGCCGCGCACCTTCGTGCCGATCTTCAGTGTGCCGCTGCCGGATCCCTTGACCTTGAGACTCTTGACGATCGTGACCGTGTCGCCGTCTGCCAGCACGTTGCCCACAGCGTCGGTCACCTGGGCGGATGCGGCGGCATCGTCGGCCTCACCTGCGGTCCATTCGTGCCCGCACATGGGGCAGACGAGCAGGGCGCCCTGCTCGTACGTGTATTCCTCGCGGCATTCGGGGCACGCAGGCAGTGTGTCTGCCGTCGAAGCGGAAGTCACCCGTCGTCACATCCTTCTCATGAGCGGTGAGCCCCTGTCGGGCCCAGGCATCCGCACCACAGCGAACTCGCCTCGTCCTGCGACGGGGCGAGCTCCCCTCGACAGTACCCCGTGCCCCTCAGCGGTGTGCTGACGCCTAGCCGTCGAGAAGGAGCGAGGCTGAATACCCACGGCGGTCCTGCACGCGCTGCGCTCCCCCGCGGGATTCTCCCGCGGGCCGGTGTCACGCCTCGGGAAACTCGGTGGTCACGCCTCGGGGAACTCGGTGGTCACGACTCGGGGATCTCGATGCCCAGTGCATCGAAGTCGACGTCGTCCGGGACCATCGTCATGCCCTGTTCCAGCTCGTCGATGCGCGCGATCTCCTCAGGCGAGAGTTCGAAGTCGAAGACGTCGAAGTTCTCCGCGATCCGGGCCGGCCGGACGGACTTCGGGATCACCTGCCGGCCTTCCTGAAGATGCCAGCGCAGCATGACCTGCGCAGGCGTCTTTCCGTGCGCCTGCGCGATGGCGACGAGGGTGTCGTTGGCGAGGGGCGTGTCTCCGCCGTTGTACGTGCGCAGACCGCCGATGGGCGACCACGCCTGCGTGAGGATGCCGTGCTCACGGTTGAATGCCTGCAGTTCACGCTGCTGGGTGTAGGGGTGCACTTCGATCTGGTTGACCGCCGGAACGATGTCCGTCTCATGCATCAGCCGCTCCAGCCGCACCGGCAGGAAGTTGCTCACGCCGATCGCACGGACCCTGCCGTCGGCCAGCAGTGCCTCGAGGGCCTTGTACGCCTGGATCGTCCTGTCGAACGCCTGCGGGTCGGCCTGATGGAGGATCAGGAGGTCGATCTGGTCGACGCCGAGCTTCGCCGCGCTCTTGTCGAACGCGTGGAGTGTCTGCTCGTACCCGTAGTCGACGACCCAGATCTTGGTCTCGAGGAAGACGTCGGAGCGAGCGAGCTCTGAACGTCTGAGCGCGTCGCCGACCCCTTCCTCGTTGCCATAGACGGCCGCGGTGTCGATGTGCCGGTAGCCGACTTCGAACGCCGTCTGCACGGCGTCAGCGGTCTCGTCCTGCGGTGTCTGGAAGACACCGAATCCGACGTGTGGCAACTCGACACCACTGTTGAGGGTGAAGTGAGGCTGTGTCGTCGTCATGGATGGATCCTCTCGACGGATTGGCGCGTAAACGGATGGGGTACATCCACATATTCAGGCTACCACGCATCCGGATGTCCAGAATCCGCTTCCGGTAGGCTGGGGTCCATGACCTCCACGAGCACGAACGAGCAGAAGCTGCGCAAGGATGCCGCCGCCAACCGCGAGCGCCTCCTGGCAGCCGGACGAGACCTGTTCGCCCGTCATGGTCTGGGAATCACGCTCAACGACGTCGCCCATCACGCCGGCGTCGGCGTCGGCACCGCCTACCGGCGGTTCGCGAACAAGGGTGAGCTCATCGATGCGATCCTGGAGCGCCAGGACGAGGAGATGGAGCAGATCCTCCACGCGGCACTCGCCGAACCGGACCCGTGGAAGGGGCTGGTGCTGTACCTCGAACGCTCCCTCGCCCTCCAGGCGAAGGACCGGGGCATGGCGCAGATCTTCGCCGGACGGTACGGCCGTGCACACACGCACGACGAAACGCGGGATCGGCTGGCACCGCTGGTCAACCAGGTGGCCGAACGGGCGCGTGATGCCGGAGTGCTCCGAGGCGACGCGACCGGCACGGACCTGATCTTCCTCCAGATCGCGTTCAGCTCCGTCGCGATCGTGGCGCAGGATGGACCCCGACTCGACGACCGTGAGGACACCGCGCAGCTGTATCGCCGGTACCTGTGGATAGCGCTCGACGGACTCCGCGCGGGCAACGCGTCCTCCGACCTGCCGGTTCCGGCACTGACCACCGCGCAGACGCATATGCTTCTCCAGCCTGTGCAGTTGGCCGAGGGAGCTGCGCGTTCTGACGTCGCGGACACAAGCGCCACCGACTCGCACGGGGCGCAGTAAGCACGTCAGCACCCCACCGGATGCGGGTATGAGCAACCGGCCGGCTCGTCCGACCTCGACCCAAAGGCCTCAGCTCATCGGCTCCCATGTCTCAGTCGACCGACCACCCATACCTCAGTCGACAGGCCCATCGACGTCGTACCGCAACCAGACACTGCCGTCCTCGAGCGGCTCGACGTTCTTCAGCGAGAACCCGATCGGGACAGGGGCGGAATAATTCTCATTCGCCTCGAACAGCGAGTTCGTGTGGTTCTCCCCGTCTGCCGTCGGCATGAGGACGAGGCTGATCTCGTCGCAGAGTCCGTCACGGACCATCGACCAATTCAGGTTTCCGCCGCCTCCGAGGATCAGCTCGTCCACGTCGAAGACCTCGCCGATCCGACTGACCGCCTGTGCCATGTCCAACCGTCCCTCGCCCGCAAGGATGTACGACACCCCGACAGACCTCAGGTGAGCCTTGAAGGCATCGCTCGCCGTGGCTGGGATCAGTTCGACGATGTGGGCTTCGACATCGAAGTAGGTGAAGGAGTTCCGGTCCCAGGCGAGGGTCCCGGAATTGTCGACCGCGAAGTAGTACACCTGGGCATCGGGATCGGCGATGAAGTCACCGGCCGGAACGGGTTCGTGCGACTCGGGGAGGTCGGTCGGGGGCGTTCCACCCATGAGGGCCCTGCTCGTCCCGCTGCCGCTCAGCCACCCGCGGTGTTTCTTGTAGTACCGGTCTTCGCCCAGGAACAGATCGAAATACAGCTTCTGGGAGCGCATCCCGACGGACGTGGGGTTGGCGATACCGTCGATCTTCCCGTTCAGCAGCGTGTGCATGTGGCAGATGATTCTGGGGCGTGTCATGTCTTCCTCTTCAGGTGGGGATCAAGGAGGGCGGGCCAACAACCCTCAGGAGAGGTGCGGTCGTCGACGTGGCACCGCAGGTTGCCACGCGCACGGAGACGGTCACAGTCCCGCTTTGAGCAGCTGGCCCCACCGGCGCGGCGTCGGCGCGGTGACTACGAGATCCGTGCCGTCGGGCTTGGGGACGACGAGCTTGGCGGCATGCAGATAGAGCCCTGTGCCACCGGCTCGTTCCACGCGGTGGTTGAAGCCGGCGTTCCCGTAGCGGACGTCGCCGGCGATGGGATGACCTGCATGCTGCAGGTGGACTCTGATCTGGTGCTTCCGACCCGTCAGCAGTCGGACGTTCAGGAGGGTGGCTCTGTTTCCGATGCGTCTCTTCACAGAGACGTGGGTCTCGGCCCTCTGACCGTCCGGGTCGACGACGACACCGTTTTCCGCGCGACGCAATGGCGCGTCCACGATTTGCGTCTCCGACGGCCATCGTCCGGCGACGATGGCCAGGTAGTGACGCTCGATCTCGTCTTCCCTGTCCCGCAGCAGGGTGTGGAGGTACCGCAGCATCGAGGGGCTCTTCGCCAGGGCGAGCACACCGGACGTTTCGCGGTCGAGTCGATGGGTGAGCTCCAGCTCCGGCAGTTCCGGCCGGAGCTGTCGGAGCGCTTCGATCACCCCAGCAGGCACGTCCGTGCCCTTGTGGACCGCCACACCCGCTGGCTTGTCGACGATCAGGAGGTCCCCGTCCTCGTGGAGCACTGCACCTCGCACCTGTGCGATCAGCGAAGGCGGGACCTTCGCTGGTGGCGCAGGCGCGGAGTCGACCCGCAGTTCCGGGACGTCGATGACGTCGCCTTCGTGAAGGCGGTAGTTCTGCTGCGCCTTGCGCCCGTTGACACGCAGCCGCCCCTGGCGCAGCAGCCGGAACACCAGACCGGCCGGCACTCCTTTGAGACGGGAGCGCAGGAACTTGTCCAACCGTCGGCCTGCATGCTCACTGTCGATCGTGATCGTGCGGGCCGGCTCGCTGCGCCCAGCGCCTCCCGGTCCCGATCGCGGAGCGTCGGACCTGCGTCTATTCCCCTCGCCGAGGTGGTCCGCGGCAAGCCTCGAAGCCTCGCCACTCACGACGTCATCGCGATCCCGAGTCGACATTGCTGTGCGTTACCGCGGGCTCATGCCTTGAGCACGTAGCGCAGCGTCTCCACCACCTGGTCAGTAGTCGTGCACCATGCCTGGGCTTCGGCGTCGACTTCCTTGAGCGGGTGGACGATGTCCTCGTCGTGCAGAGTGATGTAGGGCGTGCCGAGCGCGGCGCAGTAGCCGGCGTCGAAGGCAGCGTTCCACTGCTTGTACTTGTCACCGAAGCGCACCACCACCAGGTCGCTCTTCTCGATCAGGGTGCGCGTACGAATGGCATTGACCTTGGACGACTGGTGGTCGCGCCAGAACTGGCTGCTGTTCTCGCCCAGGTGGTCGCCTGCGGCATCGCTCGCGGGGTGGTCGGTCACCGGCGCGGTGAAAACCACGTCCAGCCCTGCGGCCTCCGCGCCACGCTGGATCTCGTCGCGCCAGTCGGTGTGGATCTCGCCGGAAAGATAGACGGAAAAGCTCATCGCTGATTTCTCCTTCGTCAGGGCCGGACGGATCCGGCCGGTACTCCAACCAGCCATCCTAGTAGTTCAGCGAATAGCCTCAGCCCCCGGTACCGTGCGGCGGCCGAGCTCTCCGCGGCGACTGCGCAGGCGAGTCCACACTGGTGGCAGCCAGCTCCTGCCAGGTGAGTCGGACTTCGCCGGGCGTCGCACGCAGCGCGTCGGTGAGGTCATCCGCCGCGCCGATCAAGGAGTCGAATCCATCCTGGCCCGCCGACGCCAGGATGATCCGCCATGGTCCACCGTCAGACGGAGGCATGGACTCAGCGGTGAATCCACCCTGGTAGTAGAGGTCGACGTCCGCGGGAACATCCGCGTCCGGGTTGAGAGTGAGGGGCCTCAGGAAGTTCGCCACCGCACAACCTGCGGCAGCACCGCTGATCGACGCCAAGACCTGAACCGATGTCGACTCGCCGTAGGGCCAGTCTTCGTGCCACTCCTCAGACGGCTTGAACGAGGGGACAACAGGTCTGTCGCACATGGAGATCCCCCTTCTCCCCGCCCAGATGCGAACCCGGCGTACGCGGATCCACACATTCAACCGGAACCCGCTGAAAGCCCGCTGACCTCGTGCACGCGCGTGTCAGACGGCCGCGTCAGGAGGAGGCAGGCACCCCATCCGTCCGGTCGCGGCATTCAGCTTCGATCACGGCGTCGAGAAGACCTGGGAACCGGACATCCATGTCATCGCACCGCAGGTTGTTCAGAATCGCGGTACCCACATAGCGCTGATTGATCAGGCCTGCTTCCCGCAGAACCCGGAAGTGATGAGTGGACGTGGACTTCGAGACCGGCAGCTCGAAGGCGATGCACGCCTGATCATCGTGCCCACGGGAGAGCTGCGTGACGATCTCCCGTCGGATCGGGTCAGACAAGGCGGCCAGGACCGCGTCCAGGGGAACCGTCGCGATGTCGGGGTGGTAGAGCTCTCGAGCCACGTGATCCTTTCGATGGTCAGGCGATGCTACCGCTCGCCGCGAAGTACCACCTTCATCGTACCTTGTAGTACGCTCACCATCGTTGTACGAGAACCTCCGTACAAGTAGCGAGTGGAGATCCGACTGTGACAACCCTGTTCGACCCGATCCAGATCCGTGGGGTGGAGATTCCCAATCGTGTCTGGATGTCGCCGATGTGCACGTACACAGCGGACCCGCAGTCCGGCGAGGCCGGCAAGCCGAACGACTTTCATTACGCCCACTACACGGCGCGGGCAGCCGGCGGCCTCGGCTTGGTGATGGTGGAGGCGACCGGCATCACCCCCGAAGGCCGTATCTCCCCCTATGACCTCGGCATCTGGGCGGACGGTCAGATCGGCGGCTTCGCCCGGATCGCGCAGGGCATTCGGGACGGGGGCGCGGTCCCGGGAATCCAGCTCGCGCACGCGGGCCGCAAAGCATCCGGCCATCGGCCCTGGGCCCGCTTCGGCTCCGCAGACGCAGAAAGCCCGGAAGGCGAAGAGGACTACAGCTGGTTGCCTGTGTCCCCGTCAGCAACGGCGTTCCCCGGGTCCCCAGTCCCGCATGAGCTCACGCGCACTGAAATCGCAGAGGTCGTCCAGGCTTTCGCGGAAGCGACCAAGCGAGCGGAAGCCGCCGGGTTCGACGTCATTGAGATCCACGCAGCTCACGGCTACCTGTTGCATTCCTTCCTCTCCCCCATCGCGAACGAGCGGACTGACGAGTACGGGGGATCACCGGAAAACCGCGCCCGCATCGTACTCGAGGTGATCGACGCGGTCCGCGCGGTGTGGCCCGTCGATAAACCGGTCTTCCTGCGCGTCTCGACCACCGACTGGGTCGAGGAGAACGTCGGCGACTTCCGCGAAGCCTGGACACTCCCCCAGACAGTGGAACTCGCCAGGCGGGCGGCGCAACGGGGAGTCGACCTCATCGATTGCTCCTCAGGCGGTATCGACGTCGTCCCGATCCCACATGCCGAGGACTACCAGACCCGCAATGCGGCCGCGGTCCGGGCCGAGAGCGGCGTTCTCACCGCGGCAGTGGGTCGCATCAGCACTCCCGAGCAGGCGAATGGACTCATCGCTCATGAGAAGGCCGATGCGATCTTCCTCGGGCGTCCACTGCTGCGCAACCCCTCCTGGGCGAACGACGCTGCTCTGGAACTGGGCACCAGTCCCCGATTCATCGACCAGTACGCGTACGCGCTCTGATTCCCTCAGGCCTCAAGAAAGTTGGACTTCATGCACAAGATCATCGTTTTCGGCGGCCACGGCAAAGTCGCCCTGCTCACCAACCGAAAGCTCGTCGACTCGGGGTATGCGGTGACAGCTACGATCCGCTCCGCGGATCAGGTTGCCGCGATCGAAGCGACCGGCGCAGCGCCGCTGGTGCTGGACCTGCAGGAGGCGACGACTGCCCAACTGGCCGAAGTCATCAGCGAACATGACGCGGTCGTGTGGTCCGCCGGTGCGGGCGGGGCCGGACGTGAGTTCACCTTCGCCGTCGATCGCGACGCCGCGATCCGCTCGATGGACGCGGCGGAACGCGCGAGTGTCACGCGATACATCATGGTGTCGTACCAGGGTTCGTCCCCCGACCACGGGTTTCCCCAGGACCACGGCTTCTACCCCTACGTCCAGGCGAAGACCGAGGCGGATGCCCACCTGCGGAGCTCAGGCCTCGAGTGGACGGTCCTCGGTCCCGGCTTCCTCACCGACGACGAGCCCGTAGGCACCATCGGGTTGGGGCCGATCGAAGAGTTCGGCGGCGACCGTCGGGGGCCGGGGCCGAACGGTGAGCGCAACATCTCCCGCAGCGACGTCGCTCAGACGATCGTCGACGCTCTGGACATTGCGTCGACGGTTCGCAAGACCATCGAGTACGGCCGCGGCAGCACGCCGATCCGCATGGCGTTGGCCCGTTAGACCACCCGGAGGTTCAGTCCCTGGAGAAGCTTCGCGCTCCCGGGCCTTCGAAACCGCGGGAGCGCTCCGCCTCGCAGTCAGACCAATCCTGCGGGGACGGCGAGTGCCGTTGCGAGGGCTGAACGGAATCTGGGATCCCAGTCGATAAACGACCTTGTCGACAAAAGTGCAGCTAATACCATGAGGCGATGGATCCAGCGGAGTTCTACACTGGAATAGTCCCGACGGTCTTCAACGTCTTGCGGAGCACCCACTTCAGCGCCGAACGCTACCGCACGTTCATCCAGGGACACGGCAGCCCCGCGCTCGAACTGGGGTGCGGGGACGATGGCCCGTTCTATGAGCTGGCGGCTATGGGCCTGGACCTCGAGGGAGTGGACTCGTCTGCAGACATGGTGAGACGCGGACGTGAGCGCCTCGCCGCAGAGGGGGCCGACGCCGCTGTCCACCATCAACGGATGGAGGAGCTGAAGCTGGATCGGAGATTCGCCAGCATCTACCTGGCCGGGCCGACCTTCAACCTGCTTCCCGATGACGCCACAGCACTCCGAGCCCTGCGCGCCATTGCAGATCACTTGGAATCCGAAGGGGCCGCTCTCGTGCCACTGTGGATTCCGCCGCCAACGCCCACGCGTCAGATCGGCGTGATGCAATCAGCCCGAGCCGGGGAGGCGATCGCACGCTCCACCGTGATCCAGGAGGACTACGACACAGCCAGTCGCACCCGCACGACGACCATTCGCTTTGAACTCATCACCGACGCGGAGTCGATTGTCACGGACCGCGAGTGGATCATCCACTGGTACGACCCCCACGAGTTCCAGCAGCTGGCCGCCAGAGCTGGACTCGAGTCACACTTCATCACGGTCGACGACGAGCAAGTGGAGGCACACCTCTACCTTCAGTCGTAAACGCCTTATAACGTCGACGGCAATGCGGCCCGGAAGCTCGACAAGAGCGTTTTGATGCGCTTCAGGACCTTTCGGTCTGCCGTCGGCCAGCATCACAAGTGTCATTCATGAACCGATATCGAGCGCCTTGCTCCACCCCACGTCCGCGAGGACCTGCTGCAGAGCGTCGGCGGCGCTCACCGTGGCATCGAATACTGACTCATCCAGGGCAGCGACCCGGTCTGCACTGCGGTACCAGGACGCGACATCGGCCTCCGACACCTCCGCGGCCAATGCCTTCGTTCGATGCCGTTCGAGCGTCTCGTCAAGGTCGAGTTCATAGCAGTAGCAGCGAGTCAGACCAGCATGATCTTTTCGCAGCTGAGCGAGCATCTCGCCATAGCTCTCGGAATGCAGGATGCCTTCGATCACGACGTCGAGGCCGTTGTCGAGCGCGAACCGCGCCGACAGATCGATGTACGGCACGCTCAACGCGCCCGGATGGTCGCGAACATGGAGGATCTCTCGCCGAAGCACATCATGGCCGATGATCGCCACGCCGCGCGGTCGCGCAACTCGGATCGCCTGCGCCAAATGCGACTTCCCACTGCCCGAGTTCCCGCGGATGATGATCAGACGAGAACTCTCCGAGCCGGTCACCCCAGAGGTCATGCGACGTTCAGCGGCGTGATCGAGGCGATCTGCTCCCCCGCTAGATCCTCCGCGCGGTCGAGCTCATAGTGGCTCTGCAGATTGATCCAGAACTCCGCCGAGGTGCCGAAGTACTTCGCGAGGCGCAGGGCGGTGTCCGCCGTGATCCCCCGCTTGCCGTGCACGATCTCGTTGATCCGGCGCGGCGGGACGCCGATCGACACGGCGAGCTTGTTCTGCGTGATGCCGAACCCCTCGATGAAGTCCTCCATGAGGACCTCTCCGGGGTGGATCGGATCGATCTTGTCAATGGTAGTCAACGATCTCCACCTCCTCCGGTCCTGCGTCGGTCCACACGAAGCAGATCCGCCACTGGTCGTTGATCCTGATGCTGTGCTGCCCGGCCCGATCGCCCTTCAGCGCCTCGAGCCGGTTACCGGGTGGGACGCGGAGGTCATCGAGCAACCCCGCGGACCCCACCTGACGAAGCTTGCGCAGCGCCACCCGATGGATCCTCGGATCGATCGAGCGCACGCGTTCACGACGCCACAGCCGTTCGGTGTCCTTGCTGCCAAACGATCTGATCACCAGGCCAGCATATAACGCGGACCGTCAATAACGCTAGACGTTAAACCGGAACTCGACCGAGTTCCGATGCTTTCGGAACCTTTGGTGCTAAGGCTGTTCCCTGGCTAACAAATGCAGTCTGACCTGGGTCTTTAGTGCGAGGAGCAACTACGCAGAGGGAGACCTGCGCCAGTTGGAGCACCAGAGACCAGATTAGCATCCGGGGCTCGTCGAGGTCATCCTGAGGACTGATAGACGCTGGATCGGACGGGCCGGGGAGCTCGCGCCGCTCCCCTGGGTCCTTTGGCCAAGTGCGCGCGTCAGGCGTCTCACTGACACAGCGCCAAGAGCAGCCAGAGTCGCATAACGCTCGGGACTGCTCGGCAATCCTCCATGACCGACGAATAACTTATGGGTCTCGACTCGCGCGGCCAGCACCTACGGCAACACAACCCGTGCTACCAAGAGCTATGGTGCAGATTGTTGCGACGAAGCGGACAACGCTCTACAGGATGCTTGACGGAAGCACGTTTGAGACAGCGCTGACCGAGTCTCGGCGAGAGACAGATGACAACTTCAACGTCACCGACCTCCAGGTAGAAGATCGACCCGCGCGCCTTGTTTCCGGCTCCATCACGACCAAGGCCAAGTGGTCGGCGGATCTGAAGCTCCTCACCGGCCAAACCGTTGACCTCAAGAACCGCTCCCCCGGCGCTGCCCTATTGCTCCAGGACACTGGAGACGTAATCTGGGCCATCACCTGGGGCACCGGGTTCCACTTCTTGGATTCGGAGCAGATTGACTTCGGCTTCGGCTCGCGCATCGTTGCGCGGTCTGCGCTTCCCTCGGAAATCAAGTCGCTGACGAAGACCATCTTGGACCACAGAGCTCGTGTGGATCGGAGTTCGATGCCGAACGGAAGCACGATTCGTGATCTCGGAGTAGACGGCTACGGCGAGGTCGTCAGCAGGATTGAGGCGAAGGCGCGGATCAGTGACCTCAGTGTTGGAGACAAGGTCGTGCAGCTGAGCGCGGCGGACTCTCTGAAAGCACCACTCGCAAAGTCAGCAGGACCTTTGCTCGCAGACCTCAAGGTTCTCGATGATCTGTTGCGTCAGCCCGTCCGAACAGGCTTGGAGAGCCTTGAGCAACTCGTCGCGCTCAAGGCCAAGGACAGCCGAGTACCTGCGCTCGACGAGAAGCTCGTTGACGCCTTGAAGTCAGATGCGGGCAAGCGCCTCGGGGTGTCCTGGCCGCACGAGCGTCTTGATGCCTACGGCCCGATGATGAGCGTCAAAGTCACCGGCTTGGGGGATCGCAAACGGCGGGTCTTTGACCAAGCGCCCGACACGAGCGACGTGATCGAGTGGCTCGCGGATACACCAAGAGAGGCGATCCTCGACCGTCTGAAATCCGTGAAGATCGAGCTGCACAGCGAGGCAGATCCCCAGGTCCATACGCTTGTTTCCACGCCTGTGCCACTGCGGCGGTGGCTCGCATTCGAGGTCGAGGAAGACGGCCAACGATTCTGTCTGCACGATGGAAACTGGTACCGGATGGATGACCAGTACCTTGCCCGAATCGACGACCGCGTTCGTGAGATTCTGTCTGAGCCTGCCTCAGTAACCATGCCTCCGTGGGGTGAGGAGTACGAGGATGCCTACAACAAGCACGCCGCCGAGGCCCTGTCGGGGTACTGCTTGGACAGGAAGCTGATCACAACTCCGCTTCATTCGCGTGGCGGGATCGAACCCTGCGACGTGTTCGTCGCTCCGGGCACCCTGATCCATGTGAAGCGCGGGCGGCAGTCGGCTGACCTCAGCCACCTTCTCGCGCAAGGACTTGTGTCTACTGACGCCCTCGCACGAGATGAGAGTGCACGCAATGCATGGACGAAACGCATTGCTGAGGAGAGCAAGGGAGTGGTCGACAAGGCCGAGCTCAGGGAAGTGGTCCTCGCAATTGGCAAGGAGGATCCGATCACGGTCGACACCCTGTTTACCTTCACGAAGGTGAACCTGGTCAAGCAGTACGACGCGCTTCGCTACCTTGATGTGAAGGTTCGCGTAGCTACGATCGCGCCCCCGCCTCCGGCTTTGGAGCAATAACGGCGGATGCCTGCCCAGAAGTTGGACGGTCGGACAAGCTAACGAATCAACGGCGAGCCACGCCGATTCAAGGTCTCGGGCAAGGCTCGCGGCTACGACATGGTTAATGGGAGTCGCGAGGAGAGCCAGCAGACGACACTGGACCGCTTGCCATGGCTGCACGACTCCCTCTACTGAGATTCAAGGTTCGGCCTTCCGCCAACGCTGACCCAGTACGGACACGCGCCATCGTGGTTCCCCCAGTCGCACGCGTGAGGACCCTCGTGGTGGTGCCAGCCGCCGAAGCGACCAAGCTCCTCAGACCAGTGCTCACAGCGGATGACCTTCGGCGCGCGCTCGATGTCATCAGTAGCCATGGGTCCATGATCCCACGCCACACCGCAGGCGCAGTAGCGCCCGCCCATGCTCCGCAACGACAGCCACCAGCGACGCTGGCACTGACACGGCGGAGCCGAGCGGCGCGGCGACGAAGCTGGTACTGGTGATGCCGCCTAACCAACACTGAAAGTAGACGGCATTACTGACATTCTTTCATCTCGCCCGAAGTCGTGTCTGCTTAGCCAGGCATCCATGATGCCCATCCAGTTCGCCGCGCAAGAGTGACTCGAGCGCCGAACGTCACCGAGGGACGACCAATTCATGGGCCTCAACGCCGAGTTGCTCCGCCAGGGCATCGACGGAGTCCAGGGTGAGGTTGCGCTCGCCACGCTCGATGCCGACAAGGTACCGAGTCGACACTTCGAGTTCTTCGGCAAGACCTTCCTGCGACAGGTGGCGCGCAAGACGCAGGTCGCGCACCTGCGCTCCAAGCACCTTTTTCAGCGGTTCTGTCACACATCCAGCCTCAGGTTTGGTAGTCATGACTTCCAGGAAGTTATCGCTTCCAGTTGCTGTCGAGGTGGGTCGCGCACGACTCGCACTGCGGCCGCATCAGACCTCGAAGGAGAGCGTGACGATGCCCGATTCGCAGCAGATCCCCGACGGGAGCTCGACAGCTCTCCCCCGCGTCCTGCACACATCACGCAGCACGGCACTGCTCTCGGAATCGTGGGCCCCAGCAGAGGAGGCGAAGCGGAGGGAACGGGCAGGCAACGACCGCCAGCTGACGTACGGAGCCTATGCAGCAGGCGAACCATGCCGCGCGTGCGGGCGCGCCCTTCTCGGTGAGCCAGCTCTGGGTACTGATGAAGAGAGCCTCGCGCTGATCGACGCCGACAATGCCGAGTTCCGAGCAGAACACAAGGCATGCAACATGGGTGTTTGGCGTCTCGAGAACAACAGGGTGGAGCACTGCCACCTGTGCTGTCCGTTCCCGCCACTTTCGCCGGCTCAGCGCGATGAGCTCCGACAGCCCCTATACCCACCCTCATTGCACGTCGACCGCAGCGCCACCTGGCGCGTAGAACTGACCTGCCAGCACGTCGAGACCTTGGCCGGGCACTTCCCTCGCAACGTTGAACCAACCGTCCAATGCACCGAATGTGCTGTCATCCGCGGCGTGGTCAAAGCCGTGCGAATCGATGACCAGGCGAAGGATGGTGACGACAGCAGCGACATCGAGGGCCTCCAGTCTGACTATCAACGACTTACAGATGAGCAATGGAGCTGGATCAAGCACATCGTTCATTCAGAGGAGAGCCCCCGCCGCGGGCGGCCACGCACTGACGTACGCACGATCGTCGACGCGGCTCTCTACAAGACCCGCACTGGCATCAAGTGGCGTGAGCTCCCAACAGAGTTCGGGGCATGGCAGACCGCCATGCACCGGCACCGCCAACTGATCGCGAGCTCCCAGTGGGACGAGATCACTCGCACTCTGGCAGAACGAGACCTGCCAGAGTGAACCCCGCGTTGTTGAGGCAACCGACTTTTGAGTCAGACTGATTTTTGAGTCAGCGCACCTGCCGAGAGATCGCGCGCCGAACGACTCGAACCCGCCCCGGAGCTGACCAGCCGAGGCGGCTTGCCAGCTACGCTCATGCAGAATCGCTTCGAACTCGCACGGATGGCGCACCGGGACCACCACGAAAGAGATCCGGACAACGACGTCGAGCGCATGGCTAGTCCTTATCCTTCAATGCTTCACGAGCTTCCTCGAAGTCCTCAGCGAGCGTCTTCGATCGCTTCATCAGCTTGAGCTGCCCCTTCGAATCACGGTCTGTCCAGTAACGACCCTCTAGGCGCTTCGCCGGCGAGCCGGTCACAGCAAGCACCGCTGACCCGTGGTGGATTGGGCTTCGCCCTCGGCTCTCGAGACGAGGCTCATTTGTATAGACGTAGTGAAGCAGCCAAGACCCGTCCTCCTTGACCACGCGCGCAAGCGACGACTTCGACTTGGATTCATCCGAGATGAGCGTGACAGACGCGGTGGAGCTTGTCTGCCGAATAACCATGTAGACGGTCTTCGCGGGCGGCGACGAACTCGTCGCGGGATTGATCCACAACGACTCGAGGGTGGCTTCCCAGGTGCCACTCAAGTTGCGACTCACTCCCGGGATCATTTGGGTGAGCTTCGACTTCCAGAGCCATTGGTCCCACAGGATGAACAAGATCGTGCACACGAGAACAGCGATCGAGAAGAAGCTGAACAGGCTCAGGTTAGGCGCACCAGTGGTAATCCACGATCCGACGACAAAAACCACGGAGACGATTACCACGAGCACTCGAATAAGGATCCCGCTAATCATTCGAACTCCATGTAATCCCAGGCGTCGCTCGCGAACTTATGAACCTGCGCTCTCGTCCACTTCTGAGCAGGGTGAAACAAGAACTTCGAACCATTCGCTTCCATCCAGCGATCCTCGTCAGGCTCAGGTCCCATGGTGGAGTTGAAGATCTTTGCCAGGCATCCGCGCATCGTCCCACGCCACGTGTCTCGCGAGAAGTTCTCTTCGGGGCAGTTGTATATAAGGCACTCGAGAAGGTAGGACGGAACTTCCTCGGTCAGGCCCTTCGCGACGAGCTCGTTCTCCAGTCGCTTGAAGATGCGCACAGTTTTCTTGTAGAGACCATTTGTACGCACGTTCTTTTCCTTGCCGCGCTCAAGCTGGAGCTTCGGATAGTTGACGATGGCCGTGCCGTCTTTTTTGAAGACCTTCGTACCCTGGCGATAGCTGCCATCTGAGAAGTAGAGCTTGTACGTGAAAGAGGGCACCACGTCGGCGTTGACGCGTGCCGAACTGGCATCAACCTCGAACGCCGTCGACCCCGCGGTGACAGCCCCGGGGAACTTCTTCTCAAGCGCTGCGGCGATCTCCGCCCTAAGCTTCTCCGGGGTCCATGGACCCGTGTAAGGACTCCCTGCAGGGTGTCCACCCTTGGCAGGATCGTGCTCCTGCCAGTAGCAAACATCTGTGCACTCGATGACGATGTCGACGTCGCTGTCTGACTTTACGTTCGTGTTGTTGGCGTAGGAGCCTTTCGCGTATATGGCGAAGTCGCTTCGGTAGCCATCGAATCCCTCATGAGCGTCGATCGCCTCTCGAATCATTCGCTCGGTGCGCTCCTGTTTGTCTTTCTCGGTCGGACTCGAGGGACCTGTCCACCCAGCCAATTTCTCTTCAGTAACCATGACTCTCCGTTGCATTGATTGTCGTATCGAGCATAAGTGCGGTCCGCACCGTCCCAACCAGACTCCGTGCCGGAGGGCGACATAGAAGCACTACAGAGTCGCCTCGACGGCTAGCCCCGAACCGCGTCCCGCATCCGCGGACAATATTGGTGGCCACGCCTGGGCAACTAATCCGGAGCAATAAGTCTCGCCAAGCCGCATTGGCCAGTTCTTGACGTCGTGGTCGATACTCACTGGGGAACCATCTCACAAGGTCCCGACATTGGACAGTCATTGGCTTCGAGAGGGATGCGCACGCGCTGGTCGAGCGGGCCTCAGCCACCGTCTTGGCCAGCAGCTTCACCGTGACTGCCGTGATAGTGGTGCCGCTCGTACTCAGACTCGCCATCTCTAGACTGGCGCTCTTCCTCTTTCCGCAGCGCTTTCTCGATCGGCCGGCATCCAGCTCCTCGATGACTATCGGACCATAGGTCTCCTCGACCTGGCACCGGTAGGCATAGCGATGGCAACGTGGTGAGTGGTTGCATCGGTGAGCGCATTGATCGTGTTCGAGCGGCGAGATGCCGGTAACTAGGCAACCGGTGACGCGAGCACCTGCAACGATCGATCCCCGTCGAGTTCCGATTATTGAGTCAGACTGATTTTTGAGTCAGCGGGCCTGCCGAGACATCGCACGTCGAACGACTCGCACCCGCCCCAGAATGGGCCAGCCGAGGCGGCTTGCCAGAGACGCAACCGCACCGCACAAAAGAGAATCGGCCCTGGCGGGAGCTCCGCAGGGGACGATCAAAATCCCAGGTCAGCAGGATAAACGCTTAGCAACTGTTAGTCGATCGGAACTCGCCTATCAGCCCCAACCGAAGACCGAGAAGATAAAATCCCTGGTCAAAGCGGCTATTTAGACATTGAACCTGAATTCGACCACGTCGCCATCGACCATGATGTAGTCCTTGCCCTCCATCCGCACCTTGCCGGCAGCCTTGGCCGCAGCCATGGAACCCAGCTCGTCCAGATCCGCGAAGGACACGACCTCGGCCTTGATGAAGCCCTTCTGGAAGTCGGTGTGGATGACGCCCGCGGCCTCGGGAGCGGTCGCACCCTTCGGGACCGTCCACGCCCGCGATTCCTTCGGTCCCGCAGTGAGGTACGTCTGCAGTCCCAGGGTGTCGAAGCCCACGCGAGCCAGCTGGTCCAGCCCGGCCTCGTCCTGGCCGCTCATCTCGAGCATCTCTGCGGCCTCGGCCTCGTCAAGCTCCGCGAGTTCGGACTCGAACTTCGCGTCGAGGAAGATCGCCTCGATCGGGGCGACGAGAGACCGCAGTTCGTCCTTCTTCGCCTCGTCCTCCAGGATGTCGTCGTCGACGTTGAAGACGTAGAGGAACGGCTTCGTCGTCATGAGCTGGAGGTCCTCCAGCGGTTCGGCGTCGAACCCGTCGCCCATCGCCTGGAAGAGCGTCCGGCCCTCTTCGAGGATCGTCTGCGCCTTGGTCATCGCGTCGAGGACAGCAGCATCGGTCTTCTTCTGCTTGACCTCCTTCTCGATCCGCGGCTGAGCCTTCTCGATCGTCTGGAGATCCGCGAGGATCAGCTCCGTGTTGATCGTGTCGATGTCGTCCGACGGCGACACCTTGCCGTCGACGTGCACGACGTCCTCATCGGAGAACGCGCGGATCACCTGGCAGATCGCATCCGCCTCGCGGATGTTCGCGAGGAACTGGTTGCCGAGCCCCTCCCCTTCCGAAGCGCCGCGGACGATCCCCGCGATGTCGACGAAGCTGACGGTCGCCGGGAGGATCTTCTCCGAACCGAACACCTCCGCCAACCGGTTCAGTCGGGGGTCAGGCAGCGGGACGACGCCCACATTCGGCTCGATGGTCGCGAAGGGGTAGTTCGCGGCGAGCACCTGATTCTTGGTCAGCGCATTGAACATGGTCGACTTGCCGACGTTGGGCAGTCCGACGATTCCGATAGTAAGAGCCACAGGAGTGGAGTCTAGTCGGTCCTTGCACCGCCTTCGACGCCGTGTCCGTGGCGCGTGCTTGCATGGTCACCATGGAAGCGCTCACCCTCGCCGTCGCCCTCGTGCTCGTCCTCGCCGCCGGCATCGCGATCGGATGGTGGCTGGGCACCATCCGTGCACGCGCGCAGTCGCAGGATCGGCTGGTCCGCGCAGAGACGACCGCGCAGATCCTGTCGCAGCGCACGGAGGCGCTCGAAGCCGATGCCCAGGTCGCCGGTGAGCTCACGGCCGCCGTCGGGCCGCTCACCTCCGATGTGCGCACACTCGCCCAACAGGTGACGGGACAGGACCGCCAGCAGGCAGCGCGACTGGCGGGGCTCGATGAGCAGCTGCGTCAGCTCGCCCAGCAGAACCAGCGCCTCCAGTCCTCCACGCACGGCCTGCTCACAGCGCTGTCCGCCGGCAGCGGCCGGGGTGACTGGGGCGAGGTCCAGCTGCGCCGCATCGTGGAACTCGCGGGAATGACGGAGCACATCGACTTCGACGTCGAAGTCACCGCCTCCACGGATGCCGGACGGATCCGACCCGACATGGTCGTGCACCTCCCCGGTGACGCACACATCGTCATCGACGCGAAGGCGCCGCTCAGCGGCCTCAACGCCGAAGCGGGAGAAGGTTCACGACCTCAGGACGCATCCTCGGCGGTGAACAACGGCGGTCGACCACAAGCGGACGTTCAAGCACGCGCTGTGCGACGTCACGTATCCGCGCTGTCGAAGAAGTCCTACTGGCAGGCGTTCACGCCCGCTCCCCGCTTCGTCGTGTGCTTCCTGCCCTCCGACGGTCTCCTCGCATCGGCAGGCCAGGAGGACCCGTCCCTCATCGACGACGCCCTGTCCGCCGGAGTGGTCCTCGCGTCGCCCTCCACCCTGCTGGGGCTGCTCAAGACCGTCGCGCTCAACTGGCAGCAGGCGGAACTCAGCAACAGCGCCCACCAGATCCTCGACCTGGGCCGGGACCTGCACAACCGAGTCGTCACACTCACAGAACACCTCACCCGGATGGGCTCGAGCCTCGACCGGAGCGTCGAAGACTACAACCGGCTCGTCGGCTCCTTCGAATCGCGGTTCCTGCCGACGGCACGCAAGCTGGCCGCCACGGGGGTCTCCGACACCCCACTGACCGACCCGCAAGAGGTGTCCGGCCGCACTCGCGGTCTCACCGCGCGGGAGTTCAGCCCCGACGGCAAACCCGACACCCGCCACCACTTGTGAAAACGCCTCGCGTTCGCTGATAGCGTCCTGGGTGGCGAAAAAGGGCCTTTCCTCTCGGACGGGCCCGTTTCCGCTGTCCATACTTCCGAACTCAGAAGGCAATCGAACGTGACCACCGACCCGATCCGCGGCGGCGACACTCCACGCGCCGACGCTCCGACACCCCCGTCGACGCAGGCGCCCCAGGCGCCGCAGTATGGCCACGCCCACCCCAGTCATCCGCAACCACAGCCGGGGTACGCGCCGGGACAGCCACACCCCGGCCACTCATACGCTCAGCCCGGTCAGATGAACACCCCGGCTGGACACCCACAGGCTCCACACGGACACCCGCAGGCTCAGGCTCCTCACGGTCAGTTCCATCAGGGACAGCAGCCGGCGCACAGCCAGCCTCAGGGCGGGTTCGGCCACACTCCGGGCGCACAGGCAGACGCCGCCTCCACGACGAAGAGCGAGTACTTCGACTTCACGGACTACCGCTTCCGGATGCCCACGGCCTGGCCGAAGTCCATCGGCTCCGCGACACCGTCGTTCCGCGGGGGCATCGGCAGCATCTTCCAGACCGCCCACATGCCCATGGACGCTCGCATCGGGTACTGGGTCTGGCTCGTCGGATGCGTCCTGTCGATCATCGGGTGGTTCTTCTCGATGGGTGTCATCGTGTTCGGCATCCTCTTCAACCCGTTCATCCTGGTCGCGACGGGGATGGTCGGCATCTTCGGCGGTATCCGCTGGGGCGTGATCCTGCTCTTCGCGGCAACGATGATCTTCGCCCTCGCCATGATGGTCGTCCAGCTCTTCCTCACGCTCAAGATCCGTGAAGGCGCGGAATGGGCACGACTCGGCCTCACTGCCCTCACACTTGTGAGCATCGTCTACTCGATCATCCTCACGGCCGCGGGACTGGAGTCAGGAGGCGCCGGAACCGTCACCGTGAACATCGTGTCGCTCCTCCTGATCCTGTTCTTCTGGTTGCCGAAGGCCAACGACTGGTTCCTCCGCACCACGGACGGCGACACCCCTCCCGCGGGTTCCCGCAGGTCCGCCCGGCACTGATCCGCGCCTGCTCGCGAACACCCCATGGTCCGCAGTCGGACCGGAAGCGGCCCGCACACTCGTCAACACGAGCGTGCGGGCCGCTTCCGTCTCCGCCGAAGCACCATCGGGACCGACCTACCGGCGCCCACGGACCCACGGGTCGTGGTCAGCCCGGTGCGGTCACTCCGCAGTCGTACTGCCGAGCACCTCGCCGTCTTCGTCGAGTGCCTGCACCACGACATTGTCCGCATCGTCCGGGACGGTGATCGCCGTTTCGAACCCGTCCCGCGGCGCCACCGCGAGCTCTGCACGCGCACCTGCATCCGGACCTCCGAGCACCCGCCACGTTGCGACCCCCGTGGCACCGTTCCACGAGGCGTACACCGTCGTCTCGTCGTCCTCGGTCTTCAGCGCAGCGGCCGGCGGCTCAGCGGGCGCACCCTCCCACGCGGAGAGGTAGGCGCGATAGTTCGAGTCGGCGCCAGCGGTCCCGTCACGTACGACCTCCCCGTCCTCTGTGTACTCCGTGAAGGACGGCAGCGCGCCCCACCCCAGCACGACGTTCCCGTTCTCCAATTCCTGGTAGCTGCCCTGGTTCACCGCGATCCGCGGGACCGGCGGCAGGAACTCGTCGAGGACCTCGACTGTCATCTCGTCCGTGTCGACGTCCAGACGCAGACCGCGGGAGGAGTCACCGAGCGTCGGCGATGACTGGTTGTCGAAAAGGGTGAGGGCACCGTCGGTACTGCGTTCCGCATCGTGCTGCCATGCGAAGTACGCATCCTCCGGCATGTCGAAATCCGATCCGGGTCCGCCCAGCGTCCAGTTCACGGCACCGGCGGTGCGGTCGAGGTTGTAGATCGCGTGCGTGTTCCGTGCGGAGACGAGCAGGGACCCATCGTCGTCGACAGTCACCGAGTTGCCGTGGAAGTAGTCGTACGGCTCATCCTCAGTGCCTGCACCGTCGTCGAAGGCCCGTTCGGACTCCGTGACAGGGATGTGGTCGAGCGCACTCCAGTCGAGCAGCACGTCGCCCGTCTCGATGTCGATCTCCTGCACCACGCCGTCCCATACCCAGCCGTCGGCGTCACCGCCCACGTCGCTCAGGTCCGCCTGCGCCGGTACATAGGCGAGGAGCAGCATCGTGCCCTCGTCGGTGATCGTCGTCTCGTGGAGGTCGACCATACGGTGCGGGAGATCGCCGCCCGTGCCCACACGGGCGATCTCCTCGTACGTCTCGTCGACGATGACGACTTCGCCCTCCGCCAATGGGGTGTCGACTCTGCCCTCCCACCACGTGAGCACCGGATCGCCTTCATATTCCTGCACGCGAAGGTCCCAGCCGGAGGTGGGTTCATCGACATCGACGGCATTGTCGTCCTCCTGGATCCAGACCGGCTCGCCTTCTTCATCGACGATGAGCTTGCCGGACCAGGTGCCCGTCTCCCGCGACTTCGGCCCCAGGAAGAAGTACTCGTCCGATCGGTCTTCGGACGTCGTGCTGAGATCGATCGTGGGCGCAGTGAGGTCGGTGCTCTCGTATTCGGTGAGTTCGACTTCTTCGCCCTCCCCCGCACAACCCGCGACCCCCGCGAAAGCGGCTATGGGCAGCAGAGCCGCCGCTCTTGTCCATCCCGAAGCGGCAGACATCGCATCATCCTTACGTTCGTGATCGTCAGCAGGAGCGTCGCAGTGGAACACCCTGTCGTCTTGTCTGACCACAGGGTAGTCGGCAACTGAAAGGAATCTGCGCCCGGTCGTCGGACTGCACGGGTCGAGCTCTGCAGCGGCGGGACATCACGCCGTGTGATTAACTGCAAGTGTTTCGCAATCAATGACAAGGGCGTCTCGCGGACTCCCCGCACCGACGACGCTGCACAACGCAGAGGGACCTCAGCATGACCCATGGAACACCCGTGTCCGGCGGACGTCGGACGCCCACGCGCCGCACCGTCGTCAGAGGCATCGCGTGGGCGACGCCGACTCTCACAGTAGCGGCCGCCGCACCTGCGCTCGCGGCATCACCACCATCTGGCGAACCGACGATCGAAGGTGTCGAACCACCATTCGCCGCACTACGCTGCGCGAGCGTCACCGCCGGAACGGTGACCTTCATCGCGCGTGTCGGAGATGGGTATCCAGAGGTGGGCACACACCTCGTCGTGACCCTTCCTGACGGCCTCGCCTTTGCCGACGGGTCGCAGGAGGCGACGGTGGAGATCGGCGAGAACGGGCTCGTGAGTGTCCCGTCCTTCCGCGCACTCGGCACTGCCGGCGACTACGCGATCGCCGCGACGTTCGAAGGTGTCACCGCCTACAGCATCGGCACCATCACGCCACAACCGGGCGCGATCATCCAGCTCACCCGCACTCCGAGCAATAACGCCTCGACGCCCACCATCACGACGAGCAGCGTCTCGATCACCAACGGGGTCAAAGGCTCGATATCCGGTGACGACTCGTCAGCCAGCAGCGGATTCAACGCCGCCGTCATCACAGCGGACGGAACGGTCCGCTACTGGGGCCGCAACGTCGGCGCCGCCGCGGGAAGCCCCGGCACATTGCAGTACGGCGGTTCGAACGTCACCGGCATGCAGCATGTCGACACGTGGACGAGCGTCGCATCCTCCAACGACTCGACCGGAGGTGTCGTCGCGGGCAGCTCTGGTGGCTCCGTCTACCAGTGGTACCGGAGCGGAACGGGAGCCGGTACTCAAACCGTGGTGAAGGTGAACGGCATCAGCGGCACCGTGCTGGCGGCCGAATCCAACGACGGGTTCAGCTATGTCCTCACGACGAGCGGTCTGCACTACTGGCAGAACGCGACGACGGGAGACTCCGTCTCCGCGACGCTCATGTCCGGCACAGCCGGAGCCATGCAGCTCAGCACCTGGAGCACACGGGAGAACCAATTCACGCACGGAGGCGGCCTCGTCATGCCCGACGGGACGATCGGGACCTGGCGGGACAATCATGGCCTCAAGAAATCGGCGTCTGCGCCTCAGAGCGTCCAGTCCCTCATCGTCACACAGACCGCGAGCTACGCGCTCACCGCGGGCGGCGTGCTCTACTCCGAAGGCTCCGCGTTCAGCACGTCACCGGGTGGCAGCGGGTGGACGGAACGCGAGAGCGGCGTGTCGTCCTTCTCCGCCTGGGGTGTCTACCAGACGGCCGGCGGTGGTACTCACTACACCGGCGGAGCATTCGTGAGCGTCGACGGTGTGGTTGTCGCCTTCGGCGCGATCAGCAATGCCTCGCGCGCCTGGACGACGACGGAGAAGACGTTCCCCGCAGATGTCTCCACGTCGAAGGTGTTCGGCTCCGATGGGATGTACCTGTCGCTCGCGACGAACGGGGATGTCTACGCGTGGGCAGGAAACGTGTTCGCCGGCGATATGGCGCCGCAACTGAAGAACCCAGGACAGCCTGCATCCGACCTCGAGGTCTGGGGATACCACCGCACAGGTGCCGGGGACTTCTACGGCGGCGGCTACATCATCTCGTCGCCGGGCGCCTGCGCCTGATCTGCAGCCGGGCGACATCGGCCGCCCTGCTCAGCGCAGGTCTGATCAGCGCAGTTCATGGTCGCGGTCTGCGCCGTTCTTCTTGTTCGACGTCTCCAGCCCTGCGGCCTTGAGGTCCTTCCGCAGTTCGCTCGGCAGCGAGAACATGAGGTCCTCCTCCGCCGTGCGCACTTCCTCGACCTCGCCGTAGCCGTAGTCGGCGAGCAGGCGGAGCAGATCCTGGACCAGGAGGTCCGGCACGCTCGCACCGCTCGTCACACCGATCGTGGACACGCCGTGGAACCATTCCTCGTCGACCTCACGTGCGAAGTCGATCCGGTGGGACGCCCGGGCCCCGTGTTCCAGCGCCACCTCGACCAGGCGGACGGAGTTCGACGAGTTCGCAGAGCCCACGACCAGCACCAGATCCGCGTCCGGCGCGATCTTCTTCACCGCCACCTGGCGGTTCTGCGTCGCGTAGCAGATGTCGTCGCTGGGAGGATTCTCCAGATGCGGGTAGCGCTCCTTGAGGATGTCCACCGTCTGCATCGTCTCATCGACGCTCAGTGTGGTCTGCGAGATCCACACGAGCTTGTCGTTGGCCGGAAGTTCGACGGTCCGCGCTTCCGCGGGGTTCTGGACGAGGGTGATGGCCTCCGGGGCCTCCCCCATCGTCCCTTCCACCTCTTCGTGCCCGTCGTGGCCCACGAGCACGATGGAGTAGCCCTGCTTCGCGAACCGCACCGCTTCACGGTGCACCTTCGTCACGAGCGGGCACGTCGCGTCGATCGTGGAGAGACTGCGTGCAGCGGCCTCCTCATGCACTGCGGGAGACACACCGTGGGCGGAGAAGACGACACGAGCGCCTTCAGGCACCTCGTCCGTCTCGTCGACGAAGATCGCCCCGCGCTCCGACAGCGTGTCGACGACGTGGCGGTTGTGGACGATCTCCTTGCGCACGTAGATCGGCGCGCCATAGTGTTCGAGCGCACGCTCCACGGCGATGACCGCCCGGTCCACTCCGGCACAGTATCCGCGCGGTGCGGCGAGGAGCACCTTCTTCTCACCGCTCTCCGGCTGACGGATCTCCGAAGGGTCCTTGCGGCGGCGCGGCATCGCCGGAACGGGCACAGTCACAGTCGCAGTCATGGCCCTGATTCTACGTGCACCGGATCAGAAGGGACTGGGCGGAGCCGAGGCACCCGTCACCCTCGCCGCGTCCGTGGCCTCGTCTAGGATCGGGGCACCCGTCCACGATGACCGACGATGAGAGGAGGGGACGGTGGCACAGCGCATCTCCGGCACTCCCGGAACCCTGGGTGACCAGCCGGAACGCCCCCTCGTGGCGACGACTGCGGCAGACACGACGGCAGACAACCCCTGGCCGGTCAGTCTGCTCGCACGCAAGATGAAGGACTACATCGACCGCATGTCGACGGTGTGGATCGAAGGTCAGATCATCGAAGTGTCGAACCGCGCCGGCGCCAGCTACCTGACCCTCCACGACACGACGGAGGACATCTCCCTCCCCGTCCAGATCTGGCGCAATGTCCGCGATCGGCTCGACGCCCCGCTGACGGAGGGCGCTCGCGTGGTCGTCCAGGCGAAGGCCAACTACTGGCTCGCGAAGGGCCGCCTCACGATGCAGGCCTACGATGTCCGCGCTGTGGGCCTGGGCGAACTGCTGGCACGACTGGAGCAGCTCAAGCAGATGCTCGGTGCGGAGGGGCTGTTCGACCCGGCGCACAAGAAGCGGCTGCCTTTCCTCCCCTCCCGCATCGGCCTCATCACGGGGCATGATTCAGATGCGATGAAGGATGTCATCCGCAATGCCACCCTGCGCTGGCCCGCCGTCGAATTCGAGGTGCGCAACGCTGCGACGCAGGGGACGAACGCGGTGCCGCAGGTGATGGCCGCCCTCACCGAACTCGATGCGCATCCGGACGTCGACGTCATCGTCATCGCGCGTGGCGGCGGGAGCCTCGAAGACCTGTTGCCGTTCTCCAACGAAGCGCTGGTGCGTGCCGTCCACGCAGCGAGCACACCGATCGTGTCTGCGATCGGCCACGAAGCGGATCGCCCTCTGCTCGACGAAGTCGCCGACCTGCGTGCCTCGACTCCGACGGATGCTGCGAAGCGCATCGTCCCGGATGTGGCTGAGGAGCAGATGGGCATCCTCCAGGCGCGCGCGTCTCTGAATGGGGCACTCGACCGATTACTCGCCTCGGAGGGCCGTGCCCTGGCCGATGTGCGGGAGCGTCCTGTCCTCGCACAGCCGGAATCGATGCTCACAGGACGGGTGCAGGACGTGTCCTCGCTGAGGGCGCGGGCGTGGCAGGCGCAGTCCGGCCTGGTGGTCCGGGCCGGTGCGGAGGTGGAGCATCTGCGGACGCAGGTGCGCAGCCTCTCGCCGCTCAACACCCTGGCGCGCGGCTACGCCGTCGTGCAGACGGAGGACGGGTCCGCCGTCCGCAGCCACGACCAGGCATTCCCGGGTGACCGTGTATCGATCAAGCTGGCGTCCGGTCGGCTCACTGCACAGGTCGAGGAATCTCTTCCCGACCCGCGGGCGACAGCACACTCTGACAACCACGACACCGCTGAAGTCACTGACACACCTCGAAGGAGCGACACATGACGGACAACGCCACGAGCGCCGCGCAGAACGGATCGGCCACGAGTGGAATCGACGGCCTCAGCTATGAAGAGGCGCGTGAGGAACTCGTCACGACAGTCCGCACACTCGAAGCGGGCAACCTCACCCTCGAGGATTCACTGAGGCTCTGGGAGCGCGGCGAAGCTCTCGCCGACCGTTGCCAGGCGTGGTTGGACGGTGCGAAGGACCGTTTGGAGAAGGCCCGTGCTGCCCGCGAAGAGCAGTCAGAGGACTGAACGACGCCTCGCCACGGGCCAATCGCACGTCACGCTTCGACCACCGGTCGCCGGCGCATCAATCCGCGACTGCCCCGACCGACTGCGTCGCGTCCTCTGCCCACGCCTCCAGCTGCGCCCACTCACCCGAGCCGATGAACAGCAGCACGGTGCCGTCGGCCTGCCCCAGCAGCGCTCTGTCGGACGAGCCCACTCCTTCGAACCGTGTGAAGGATGTCCCTCCCAGGTCGGACTCCCCCGTCTCCGCGAAGTCCTCGAGGTACGATTCCGCCCACGCGTCCGGGGTCTCCTCCGCGTCTGTCTGACGCAGCGACATCCATCCCTCGTCATCGTCCGCCACCAGCGACACGTACCACGTCTCAACCGCCGGGGTGCCCTCGTGATCGAACGACGCGGCATTCGAGTGCCATCCCTCCGGCATGTCCGGGACTGCCAGATCGAAATCCGCGGCCGGCTGCGCGTTCTCCGCCACCGTCCAGTATTCGACCTCACGGGTGATGTCCCCACTGGGACGCGGCGCGAGTGCGAGCGCCGCCAGCACCAGCACCAGGCACGCCACCAGGGCGATGACCATGTTCACCCAGTTGTAGTGGCGCCTCAGGATACGCATCTCCTCCCGAGAACCGGCCCTGGTGCGCGACAGCGCCTTCTCGCCCGGGAACAGTTCCGGAGTGTCCGTCTCTTCGGGACCTTCGAGCCCGCCGTAGCGCGCGGTCGACGAAGGCAGGGGCGGTTGAGGGGCATGCGGCTGGTCGTTCACACCCGTATTGTCCCCTGTCCGGACGGGTCGGGACCAATCCTCCCTCCTTTCCGACCGATCCACGATCAGCCTCCTCATACCCAAGTGGCACAATGAGTGACATGGCAGACAACACCGCCCCGACGCCCACAGCCGAAGACGGCTCTTCGCAGCTCCGATCCACCGGAGGGCGGGTCGATCCGGACGCACCGCCCGTTGCGGTGACGGATTCGTGGTCGGAGAGCCTCCGCATCCAGGAGGGCGCGCCGGACCGCAACCTCGCCCTCGAACTCGTGCGCGTGACGGAAGCGGCTGCCATCGCAGCCGGTCCGTGGGTGGGTCGTGGCGACAAGCTCGCAGCTGACGGCGCGGCCGTCGCTGCCATGCGCAACGTCCTCTCCAGCGTGAGCATGGACGGCACCGTCGTCATCGGCGAGGGCGAGAAGGACGAAGCTCCGATGCTGTTCAACGGCGAGCGCGTGGGCGACGGCACCGGGCCGCGTGTCGATGTCGCTGTCGACCCCGTCGAAGGGACGACGCTCACGGCGCGTGGCATGCCGGGGGCGATCTCCGTCATGGCGGTGGCAGAGGCCGGGGCGATGCTCGATCCGTCGGCGGTCTTCTACATGGAGAAGCTCGCAGCCGGAGCAGAGATCGCAGATGTCGTCGACCTGCGCCTGCCGGTGGGAGAGAACATCCGCCGCGCGGCGAAGGCTAAGGGGACGGACACCTCGAACGTCACCGTGACGATCCTCGACCGTCCACGCCACGAGAAGATGATCGACGAGGTCCGTGCGGCCGGCGCCCGCATCCGGCTCATCACGGATGGCGACGTCGCCGGCGCGATGGCGGCCGTGCGCCCCGGGACGGGCATCGACATGCTGCTGGGGATCGGCGGCACTCCGGAGGGCATCATCACGGCGTGCGCGATCAAGGCACTGGGCGGTGTCATCCAGGGTCGGCTGTGGCCGCAGTCCGATGAGGAGCGGGAAGCCGCGATCGCTCAGGGCCTCGACCTCGAGGGCGTCCTCACGACCGACGACCTGGTGCGCGGCGACAACACCTACTTCGTCGCGACGGGCATCAGCCACGGCGACCTGCTGGACGGCGTCCGGTACGAAGGCGACCGCGTCCACACGCATTCCCTCGTCATGCGGTCGACGTCCGGCACAGTGCGCAACGTGTACGCAGAGCACCGCCCGGACAAGACACATTCCTACGAAGAAGCTGCACGCGAAGCTGCCCGTCGGGGACTCGTCTGATGGCGGACGCGGCTGCCACGACAGGACAGGACGCGCAGGACACCTCGGACGACACGGCTCCGTCTGCATCGGACGACTCGTCGAACCGTCGCATCGAGCGCGAAAGCCCTGAGCGGCGCTTCATCACCCCCGAAGAAGCTCTCAACGCCGTCTTCGAGGGCAATGAGCGCTTCGTGAACGGCACACCGATGCATCCCAATCAGGGGGTCGGTCGCCGCAACGCCCTGGCCAACACGCAGGAGCCGTTCGTGTCGCTCTTCGGCTGCTCCGACTCCCGCGTCGCCGCGGAGATGATCTTCGACGTGGGGCTGGGAGAGATGTTCGTCATCCGCACCGCCGGTCAGGTGACCGACGGTGTGGTGCTGGGAACGCTCGAGTACGCGGTGGACCTGCTCAACACCCCGCTGCTGATCGTGCTCGGTCATGACAGCTGCGGGGCAGTGACCGCGGCACACGAATCGTTCGAATCGGGCGACACCCCCGGTGGATACATCGATGACCTCGTCGCGCGCATCATGCCGTCCATCGCACACGCGCGGGCGCAGGGCCGTGAGGGGATTCCCGGTGCTGTCACCCAGAACACCATCGACACCGTGAACCGCATCCCGCAGCGTTCGCCCCTCATCAAGCGTGCGCTGCGTGAAGGCAGGCTGGAGATCGTCGGATTGACCTACCGGCTGGCGGACGGACGCGTGAACATGGCTGCCCATCTGGGCCCCATCGTCGACCCCGACGGCAACCCTCTCGATCTCCTCACCCGGAGCTGACCGTCTCAGGGAAGCGGAAACGCTCCCACTCCCCAGACTCTGCACACCGCAGGACTCACACCACACACCGCACCCCTACCCGAGGAGCGAAGGAAAACATGACGCAGGAATACCGCATCGAGCACGACACCATGGGCGAAGTGAAGGTGCCCGCAGACGCCCTGTACAGCGCGCAGACGCAGCGTGCCGTGGAGAACTTCCCCATCTCCGGCAAGACTCTCGAGCGTGAGCACATCGCCGCCCTGGCACAGGTGAAGAAGGCCGCCGCCACGGCGAACGAAGAACTGGGCGTCCTCGACGCCCAGCGGGCCGCCGCGATCCGCGGTGCCGCAGACAAGGTCATCACCGGCGATTACGATGATCAGTTCCCGATCGACGTGTTCCAGACCGGGTCCGGCACCTCCTCGAACATGAACACGAACGAGGTGCTCTCCACCCTCGCGAACCAGGGTCTGGGCGACGCTGACCCCACAGTCCACCCGAACGACCACGTGAACGCGTCACAGTCGTCGAACGACGTGTTCCCCACGGCCGTCCACGTCGCTGTCGCGAACGCACTCGTCACCGACCTCAAGCCCGCTCTGGACGTCCTCGCGACGTCCCTGGAGAACAAGGCAGAGGAGTTCCGCGACGCGGTGAAGGCTGGGCGCACCCACCTCATGGACGCCACTCCGGTGACGCTCGGTCAGGAGTTCGGCGGGTACGCCGCACAGGTCCGGTACGGCATCGAGCGCATCGACGCGTCGCTTCCCCGCGTCACCGAGGTGCCGCAGGGCGGCACTGCGGTCGGCACCGGCATCAACACGCCGGCCGGCTTCTCCGCCCGTGTCGTCGAGCTGCTCGCCGAGCAGACCGGCCTGCCCATCACGGAGGCGCGCAACCACTTCGAGGCGCAGGCGAACCGCGACGGCCTCGTGGAGGTGTCCGGACAGCTGCGCACCATCGCGTACAGCTTCATGAAGATCAACAACGATCTGCGCTGGATGGGCTCGGGACCGAACACAGGCCTGGGTGAGCTCCACATCCCCGACCTGCAGCCCGGTTCGTCGATCATGCCGGGCAAGGTCAACCCCGTCATCTGCGAAGCGGCGATCATGGCCGCAGCACAGGTCGTC
Source organism: Brevibacterium yomogidense (assembly GCF_016107685.1). Lineage (GTDB taxonomy): Bacteria > Actinomycetota > Actinomycetes > Actinomycetales > Brevibacteriaceae > Brevibacterium > Brevibacterium yomogidense. The sequence goes on along the minus strand of NZ_JABASY010000006.1, from coordinate 178,461 downwards.
GGCAACGACACCACTGTGTCGCTGTCGTCGACGAACGGTGCTTTCGAGCTCAACGTGGGCATCCCGGTCATGGCCGCGAACCTCCTGGAGTCAGTCCGCCTGCTCGCGAACACGTCGCGTGTCATGGCGGAGAAGATGATCGACGGGCTCACCGCCAACACGGAGCGTGCACGGTTCCTCGCGGAGGCGTCTCCGTCCATCGTCACCCCGCTCAACAAGGTGATCGGCTACGAGGCCGCAGCGAAGATCGCGAAGCACGCTGTGGCGGAGAAGGTCACCGTCAAGGAGGCGACGATCGCTCTGGGCTTCATCGAAGACGGGTCACTCACGGAGGAAGAGCTCGACAAGGCTCTCGATGTCACCACGATGATCGGCGACTACCGCTGACAGTCTGAGCACTCCCGGCTGACACAGTGACGCTGGGGGTCTACAGCACGGCAGGCGGCGGCCCCGGGATCCTTCCCGGGGCCGCCGTTCCCGTCCTCGGCCCCGACCCTCACACCAGCTCGGCCTCTTCCAGCACGTCGGTGACCAGTGCCGCGATCGCGGACCGTTCGGATCGCACGAGCGTGTAGTGGGCGAACAGCGGATGGCCGGCGAGCCGGTCGATGACGGCGGTGATGCCGTCGTGCCGCCCCACCCGCAGGTTGTCCCTCTGCGCGACATCGTGGGTGAGGATCACCCGGGAGTTCTCCCCCAGCCGCGACAGCACTGTCAGCAGCACGGTCCGCTCGAGCGACTGCGCTTCGTCGACGATGACGAACGAATCATGGAGGGAGCGTCCGCGGATGTGGGTGAGCGGCAGGACCTCGAGGACCCCGCGGTGCAGCACCTCGTCGATGACGTTCTGGCTCACCAGTGCACCCAGCGTGTCGAACACGGCTTCTGCCCACGGGTTCATCTTGTCGCCCTCCGACCCGGGCAGATAGCCCAGGTTCTGGCCACCCACCGCGTACAGGGGTCGGAACACCTTGATCGACCGGTGACTGCGGTCCTCGAGCACAGCCTGCAGCCCCGCCATGAGCGCGAGCGCGGACTTGCCGGTCCCGGCACGGCCGCCCAGGCTCACGATGCCCACGGATTCGTCGGTGAGCGCGTCGATCGCGATGCGCTGCTCCGCGGACCGGCCGTGGACGCCGAACACCTGCTGGTCTCCGCGCACCAGGCGGATGCGGCCGTCCCCCACGACCCGTGCCAGCCCGGAGCCGCGCGGACTCGACAGGACCAGCCCGGTGTTGGCGGCCTCCTCCGCGACCGCGTCCGTGTCCAGCCATCCCGTGTCGAACAGGCTCGACATCTGCTCCTCGTCTAGCTCAAGGGAGGACATACCCGTGAAGCTGGCATCGCCGGACTGCTCGTTGAGATACTCCTGCGCCTGCAGGCCCAGCGCAGCGGCCTTCACACGCATCGGGACGTCCTTCGTGACGACGACCACCGTGGCCCCTTCGGCCTGGAGGTTGCGGGCGACGGCGAGGATCCGCGTGTCGTTCTCCGACCGGTCGAAGGTGCGCGGCAGGTGCGTCGTGTCGACGTGGTTGATCTCGACTCGCAGGGTGCCACCGTCCGTGCCCACGGGGAACGGGCGGTCGAGACGGCCGTGCGCGTCCCTCATCTCGTCGAGGTGCGCGAGCGCACGACGGGCGGTGTAGCCGAGTTCGGAATGGTGCCTCTTGCCCTCGAGTTCCGACACGACCACGAGGGGGATGACGACCTCGTGTTCGGCGAACCGCAGCATGGCCCGCGGGTCGGACAGGAGGACGGAGGTGTCGAGGACGTAGGTGATGGTTGCGCTCACGGCTGAGCTCCCCTTCAAGCATCGTCTGTCCGAGGCCGTGCGCCCTGTCCTTCCCCGACGGGGCCCCGCCCCCGGATTCGGCTTCCTGCCGACACCCTCACGCTAACCCGTGCGGAGCGGCTGGCGTCAGATGCGGGCGGCGGGTCGTGTGACGGTCCGGTGAACGAGGACTGAACCGCACAGCCTGCACACCTCGCCGCTGCCCCTGTCCCTGCCCCGTCGGTCTACTTGCCGAACCGCCGGTTGCGCTCCGCGTAGGCGCGCAGCGCGCGGAGGAAGTCAGTGCGACGGAAGGCGGGCCAGTGGGCTTCGCAGAAGTAGAACTCGGTGTAGGCGGACTGCCAGATGAGGAAGCCGGACAGGCGCTGCTCCCCGGAGGACCGGATGATGAGGTCCGGGTCCGGCTGCCCCTTCGTGTAGAGGTGTTCTGAGATCCCGTCCTCGGTGACGGATTCGATCGCGTGCGCCAGGGAACGGCCGTCGTCCAGGCTTTCCCGCAGGAGTTCGCGGACCGCGGTCACGATCTCCTGGCGTCCTCCGTAGCCGGCCGCGATGTTCACCCGGATCCGTGCGTGGGCGTGCGCGGTGGACGCGGCAGCCGCCCGGGCGAGCCGGTCGCGCAGGTCGTGCGGGAGCAGTGCGAGGTCACCGACCAGCCGCACTTCGATCCCGTCGCGCTGCGCGATGTCGTCGACCATGTCCCCGATGATCGTGCCGAGCGCTTCCACTTCTTCCGCGGAGCGTTGGAGGTTCTCCTTCGACAGGACGTACAGGGTGACGACCTCGATACCCAGTTCGTCGCACCAGCCGATGAATTCGACGATCCGTTTGGCGCCTGCCCGGTGGCCGTCCTCCGTGGTCGTCCCGAACTCCTTCGCCCACCGCCTGTTGCCGTCGGTGATGACCCCCACGTGGCGGGGCAGGCGCCCGGACGGCTCCAGTCCTGCGGCGATGCGCCGGTTGTAGAGCCGGTACAGCCACGAGCGCGGCGATGTCGGCATAGGCGGTTCTCCTCAGGTGAGCGGCTTCCCAGGCGATCACTCTACTATCGGTGTATGGATCTTCTGGAGCAGCCTGACAACACCTCGGGACTCGTTGCTGACGGTGCTGCGCCTGCGGACAATCCGGCCGCCCAGCCGGTCCGCGGGGATCGGCGCCGGACGGCGCTGCGTCACGAACTCACGAAGCTCGCGGGTCAGATCCGCCCCAGCTGGCGGGGCTGGATCCATGCGGGCGCGTTTCCGCTGAGCATCATCGGCGGACTGGCGCTCGTGATCGTCTCCCCGACGGTCGCCTCACGGATCGCAGCGGCGCTCTTCACAGTCACCGGCATGCTGCTGTTCGGCACCTCGGCGGTCTATCACACGGGCCGCTGGCGGATGCGGATCCGCCTGCTGCTGCGCCGCATCGACCACGCGAACATCTTCCTCATCATCGCGGGCACCTACACGCCTCTTGCGGTGCTGTGCCTGGACGGGCGTCCGCAGACGATCCTGCTGATCGTCATGTGGACCGCGGCCGCGCTGGGGGTCGTCTTCCGCATCCTGTGGACGACTGCGCCCCGCTGGCTGTTCGTCCCCGTCTACGTGGGGATCGGCCTGGCCGGTGTGGGCTATGTGCCGGGCATCTGGATGGAGAGCCTGTCCGTGGGGATCCTCGTCGTCGTCGGCGGTGCGCTCTACATCATCGGGGCGGTCGTCTACGGCATCAAGAGACCGAATCCCGCCCCCACCGTGTTCGGCTTCCACGAGATCTTCCACACCTTCACGGTGCTGGGGTACAGCTGCCACCTGGCGGCACTGCTCGTCGCGGCGGCCCACTTCTACTGAGGTCGCTGCAGGCCTCCGTCGCCGAGGCCGTGGTCACCACCTGCTGCAAGGCTGTGCCTTACCAGGACCTCGGCTCGTCCGATCCTGGGTCCGACGCCTCCGGGCTCGCCTCGACATCGGACGATTCCATGTCCACTCCAGTCGACATGCCCACGTTCTGCGGCCCTGTGCGCGGAGTCCGCTCGACGGGGATCGGGTGATGGCGGACCACACCGGCGCGTGCGCGCATCCGACGCTGTCGCTTGAGGAGGTTGCGCGCCAGGAGGACCACGGCCGTCGCCAGGAAGAACGTCGCGAGGAAGCCGATCGTCCCCGGTGTCACCAGGTCCGGGTCCGGATAGTCGCTCGGTGCGGGTTCGTTCGTCGCCGCGGCGACGATGAGGTCGATCATCGGTCCTCCTCGAGGTTCGTCGGCATGAGGTCGTCGGGAACGACATCGCCGTCATCGTCCGTCACCCCGGCGAAGAGGTCGGTCTCGTGGAAGTCCTGGGACCGGTCGAGTTCCGGCCGGCCCGTGTGGTCGGAGGCCAGTTCGAACTCCTCCGTGAGCCAGTGCCTGCGGGCAGCGGCGCGGCTTCCGACGAAGAATCCGCCGTTGGGGTCGATCTGTGTCGCGTGGGCGATGAGGGCCCGGTCGCGCACAGGGAAGAACTCTCCGCTGGGCACCCGCGCCGTGAGCCACGTGTGGCGCTCCGCCTCGCGCTTGGAGAACCACTCGAGCTGCTCCTCGAACGGCGATTCTCCGCCTTCCTCCTCGATGAGGTGGTGGATCGCGAGGAACTTCCGGGCGGAGAGGTCCTGGTTGTAGTACACCTTCTGCACCCGCCACGGCGCTCCCAGTTCCGGGTTCGTCCCGGCCTGGGCCGCCTGCTCGAGAGCCACCATCGACACGTCGTGCGTGCGGATGTGGTCCGGGTGAGGGTAGCCGCCCAGCTCGTCGTACGTCGTGGCGACATGGGGGCGGAAGCGACGGATCGCGGACACGAGCGTGCGGGCGGACACCTCGATCGGCACGCGGTAGAAGCTGCCGCGCGGCGTGAGTTCGTCCGGGTCGCCGTCCGGCAGCCCGGAGTCGACGTAGCCGGCCCACACGTGCTCGACCCCCAGTGTCCGGGCGGCCGTGGCCATCTCGTCCCGGCGGAGGCCTGCGATGTCGCGGACCGCGGCAGGGGATCCTTCCAGCGCAGGGTTGAGGATGTCGCCGGCCTCTCCGCCGGTCATCGTGATGACCATCACCCGTGCACCCAGTGCGGCGTACTTCGCGGACGTGGCCGCACCCTTCGATGCCTCGTCGTCCGGGTGCGCGTGGATCGCCAAGAGCCTGAGCCCCTCATAGGGCAATGGTGTGTGGGAACGATCCCGCATGGACGACAGACCTCCGATTGGTGCGGCATTGCGCACGTGTGAACACGCGCGCGCAGACCCCTCTAGGGTAGTCGCCCGTTCCCCACCCACCCAATCCTCACGTGTTCGTCCGCACACACCACGGAAGGCTCCGCACGACACCGCCCACGCGCCCCTGCACCCGCCCACCTCCTCCCCCGCCCGACACCGCCCACGTCCACGCGCAGCGTCGCCGACCCCCGGCTCGAACACCCAGGAGGGTCTGGAACAATGTGTGATGTGACTGTCGCATCCGATCTCAGCTCCCGCTACGGGGGACGCACTCCCCGTGAGCGCCCGGACCGCCCGGAACGCCGTCGGATGTCGCGCCCGGCGCTCCTCGGCACCGTCGTCGCGCTGGCAGCCGCAGTAGGCGTGGCCGCCTGGTACGGGCTCGCCCCCAACCCCACCCCGGACGGCACGGCGACGGTGAGCTACGACGTCGTCGACTCGACCCTCACCCGCACGACCATCGCCGTCTACCCGGACGAGTCCCGCGACATCGTGTGCGCGGTGCGGGCGGTGAACGATCAGGAGGCGACGGTCGGCTTCACGGAGGTCGACATCCCTGCCGACCCCGCCGCGGACGCATCGACCCCGGTGATCGTGAGCACCGACATCTCGACGACGCAGCGTGCTGCGAGTGGACATTTCGAGTCGTGCTGGTACGCCGACGACCCCCGGTTCTGACCGTCGCCCACGTCGACCGCATGTGACGTCCGCGACACCCTGAACTGCAGGCATCCTTGTGACGTGATCCGTATCGCGGTAAAGTCGGGGGATCAGGATTGATCCCGGTCGGCGCTTCAGCCCTCCGGGATCGTTCACTGTCAGAGCGGACCACAGGTCCGCATCTCGAGGCCCGCAGCCGCTGCGGGCCTTACGCACACGAGGAGGACCCATGACGGAAGAGGTCATCGGCGAGGAGACCTGGCTGAGCCAGGAGGCTTTCGACCGCCTCTCCAAGGAGCTTGAGACCCTGCAGGGCCCTGGTCGTGCGGATATCGCAGAGAAGATCGATGCCGCGCGCGAAGAGGGCGACCTCAAGGAGAACGGCGGCTATCACGCTGCGCGCGAAGAACAGGGAAAGATCGAAGCTCGCATCCGCCAGCTCGAGTACCTCCTGCGCCATTCGAAGGTGGGTGAGACGAGCTCGGACCTGAGCGCCGCCTCGCCCGGTACCGTCATCACGGCGACGGTGGCGGGACGCGAGATGCGCTTCCTGCTGGGGTCGCGTGAGATCGCCGGTTCGGACACGGACATCGACGTCTTCTCCGAGGCGTCCCCCCTGGGCGCTGCCGTGAACGGCACGAAGGTGGGCGATTCCACGTCCTACGAAGCTCCGAACGGCAAGTCGATCGCTGTGACGGTCGACAAGGTCGAACCTTTCAGCTGAGCAGCTCAGCGACTGCGTGAGCAGCTCGGAAACTGAGCGCAGTCGAATCTTTCGACTGGTCGCATGACGAAGGGGGCCGCAGCGGGATGATCCGCTGCGGCCCCCTTCGTCATGCTGTCAGGTCGTCGTCATGCCGTCAGAGCGTGCGCTGCCCGTCTCCCTCGCCGGTGTCGTCCTCGCCGCGGCGGGAAGGCCCCTCGGTCTGCGACGGAGAGTCGGCGCTGGCTGTGCGACCGGGCTCCGCGCCTCCTAGCGGCGAATTCCCAGGGCGTGACGACCCGGTTCGATGTTCTGCATCCGGCTGTGTCGCCGGGTCGGCAGGGCCGGCACCGAAGGTCGATCGGGGTGACGGCGGTGTGCGCTGTCCCTCGACGCCGGCAGCGCCGCTGCGGGCGGACGTCTCCCTGTCCGCAGTCCGTCCGGACGTGTCCGGCTCCCCGGACACCGAGTCCTGTGCATCTGCAGACGCGCGGGGTCCTGTCGGGGCGCGCGCAGCTGCCGGTTGCAGCGACTCCTCATCGTCCGCCGAGACTTCGTCGGCATCGTCCTCACTGCTCTCCGCGAACACGTCCTCACCCGCGAGGAACCGTACGACGGTGTTGAGGACCGCGATGAGGGGAACGGCGAACAGCGCACCGACGATCCCGAACTGGAAGGCTCCGGCTGCGACCACGAGGATGACGGCGAGCGGGTGGATGCTCACCGCCTTGCCCATGATGAACGGCTGCAGGACGTTGCTTTCGATCTGCTGGACCGCCAGCACGACGACCAACATGATGATCGCGGGGCCGAATCCCTGTGACACGAGCGCCACGAGCACGGCGATGGCGCCGGTGACGACCGCACCGACGATCGGGATGAAGGAGCCCAGGAAGACCAGCACGGTGAGCGGGATGGCGAGCGGGATCCCCAGCACGATCGCGCCGATCCCGATGCCGATCGCGTCGACGCCCGCCACGATGATCTGCACGCGGACGTACTGGACGAGCGTCTGCCAGCCGCGCAGGACGGCGCCCTCCGTCTTCGCGCGTGCGGGCTTCGGCATGAGGCGGACGGCCCACGTGAACATGCGTCGACCGTCGTAGAGGAAGAAGAACGCGGAGAAGAGCGCGAGGAGCAGTCCGGTGAGGAACGTGCCGACGGAGGAGACCGCGCCGGCCGCGCCCCCCACGAGGTTGGAGGCGTTCTGCTCCAGGTACGTGACCCCCTGCGAGACCCCTTCGTCGATGTACTCGGAGATGATCGAGGAGTCGAGGCCGAACGGGTTCGAGTTCAGCCATTCGCTGATCGTCCCGAAGCCTGCGACGACCTGGGTCCACAGGTTCCCGAAGCCGACGATGATCTGCTGCCCGACGAGGGTGATGGCGCCCAGGACCAGGACGAGGAAGCCGATGAAGACGGTCGCCGCGGACAGTGCGCGCGGCCATCCCACACGCACGAGGAACGAGTGAGCGGGGCTCAGGAGCGCAGCGAGGAGGAGTGCGATGAGTGCCGGCAGGATGACTTGGGACACCTTGGCGAGCAGCCAGAAGAGCCCTCCCAGCGCGACGACGATGACGATCGCCCGCCAGCTCCAGGCGGCGGCGAGCCGGAGGGGCGGTGACACGTACGGTTCGTACGCTCCGCGCCCCTTCTCGTCCTCGGTGGGCTCTTCGAATGCCATCGGGCCCGTGGGCGGGGCTCCCAGGAGTGCCCCTCCGGGCTGTTGGGCAGCACCTTGTCGGAGGTTCCGGAAACCCTCCCATGCACCGAGGATTCGTCGGGTGAAGACGGGTCGACTGTCGTTCGCCATGACGCCAGACTATACGTGCGGGGCCGTCGATCAGGAAGGCTCGCGGACGGACCTGTCACGGCCGCTAGGCTGGTCCCGCGGAACCGGGTGGTTCTGCGAGAGCGCGGTCGAGGGAACGAGGAGCTTGCGTATGAGGCGGAAGACTGCCGTCGGCCTGCTCAGTGTCGCCGCTGCGCCTGCCGCGTTCGTGGGTGCGGGGACCGTCCTCCTCCGGCTCCAGGCGGGCAGGCTCCGCAAGGACTTCACGGATGCGGCGAACGCGTTCGACGCCCCGGGCACGCGCACCATCGCGCATCCGCCCCGGTTCGCCCTCACGGATGCCCCCACCTCTTCCGAAGCCGCTGTCCCTTCCGACGTGCTCGCCTCTTCCGAAGCCCCTGTCTCTTCCGACGCTCCCGCCGCCGAGGTCCCCGTCCCACGTGCTCCCGGCTCCCTCGCCGCCGAGGCGCCCTCCCCGCGTGCTCCCGGCTCGCCTCCCGGCTCCGCCTCCGCTTCGCAGCAGGCCTCCGCGGCTCTCGCAGTGCTGGGAGACTCGTGGATCGCGGGTTCGGCGCCGGATGATCCGGCCCGCCTGTTGAGCCGCGGGCTCGCGTCCCTGCTCGGCATCCCCGTGCGTCTGACCGCTCTCGCGGAGCCGTCAGCACGGGCGGAGGCCCTCATCACCCAGGTCGACCGGGCTCTCGCCGACCCGCATCTGAGTGCACGCGGCGGTCCGCGGATCGCGGTCATCTCGATGGGTACGGCGGACATCGTCTTCCCGGTCGTCGGGTCGATCACGCTGGGCGTCCTGTCGTCCGCGCTGTCGAGGCTGGAACGGGAGGGGTTCGCCGTCGTGGTCCTCTGCTGTCCGAACCTCAGCAGCCTCCCCGGCATCAGGAACCCTCTGCGCACGGTGCTGCGCCGCTCGTCCCGCGTGCTCGCGGGGTCGCAGTGGCTCGCCGCGCTGGCGGCGGGTGCGCTCCCCCTGTCGCTCACCCGCATCCTGTCCGGCACCGCGCACACGGGGCTCGTCGACCCGTCCGGTCAGCGCCCCAGCGAGCTCGGTCGCCGTCAGCTCGCGGCCGCGATCCTCCACGAGATCGCCGACCGCTTCGAACTGCCCCGCTACAGCCACTCCCCGGAGGACGAATGACCCGCCTGCTGCTGGCGTCCGGATCCCCGTCCCGGCTCCGCATCCTGCGGGAAGCCGGCATCGAACCGCTCATCGCGGTCCCGGACGTCGACGAGGACGCACTCGAGGCGGCGCATCCGGATGCGGACGTCCGCACCCTCGTCACCCTGCTGGCGGAGGCCAAAGCGCGGGCGGTCGTCGATCGGCTGAGCGGAGACGCCGAGGACGGGGCGAACGGAGACTCCGTCGAGCTCGAGACCGGTGCACGAGATCTGGTCGTCGTCGCCTGTGACTCCGTGCTCGAACTGGACGGCAGACCGGTCGGGAAGCCCCACACGGCGGAGCGCACACGGACGGTCTGGCAGCGGATGGCAGGCACCTCCCCCGTCCTGTGGAGTGCGCACTGGGTGGGCGACCTCACCCGGGACGAGCCGCGCACGTCCTCCCCCTGGCGCGTGCGCGACCACCGCCTCGCTGCTGGCGAGACGCTCGTCCACCTCGCGACCCCCACCGCTGACGAACTCGAGGACTACATCGCGACGGAGGAGCCGTTCGAGGTGGCCGGTGCACTGACGATCGATGGGCTGGGCGGGGCGTTCGTCACGGGGATCGAGGGCGACCACCACAACGTCATCGGCCTCAGCCTCCCCCTTGTGCGAGGGCTCCTGGCGGATATGGGGGTCCGCTGGACCGCACTGTGGAACCGCATCCCCGCCTGACGGTGCGGCCTTCCACGCGCTGCTCGCGGCTGCGGGCCCTGCCGCCCGCGCACCGATCCTGGACGACCGCAGCACGCCCCGACACGCCCGGGGGCCCACGCACCCCGACAAGAATCGGGGCGCATTGTTTTGTCTCCCGTCCACAACCGGTCGATGGGTTTCCATATATTCGGCGGAGCTGTTCCCCGTTCGCGCATCCGCGCGCACTACCCGCAGGTGAGGAGACCCGATGACCGCAGCGCCCGCCGCGTCGCCGACAGACCGGACCGCAATCGCCGACGATCGACCCGTCCGCAGGGTCCTCATCGCGAACCGCGGTGAGATCGCCCTGCGCATCGTCCGCGCGTGCCGCGACCTGGGCATCGCCTCCGTCGCGGCGTACACGGCCTCCGATGCGGACTCCCTCTTCGTCACGCTCGCGGACGATGCGTACAAGCTCGAGGGCGCCTGTGCCGCGGACACCTACCTGAGCATTCCCACGATGATCGAGCTGGCGCAGCGTGCCGGCGCGGATGCGGTGCATCCGGGCTACGGGTACCTCGCGGAGAGCGGGGAGTTCGCCACCGCCGTCGCCGAGGCCGGGCTCACCTGGGTGGGCGCGCCCGCCTCAGCGATCGACGCCCTGGGTGACAAGGCAGGTGCCCGGGAGGTCGCGCAGGCCGTCGGCGCCCCCGTCCCGCAGGGGTCGCCCGGCCCCGTCGAGTCGATCCGCGAGGCAGCGGAGATCGCGGAGACGATCGGCTACCCCGTCGCGATCAAGGCGGTCCACGGGGGTGGGGGTCGCGGGTTCCGCACCGCCGCGGACGCCAACGCCCTGCCTGCCGCGTTCGAAGCCGCGTCGCGTGAGGCGAAGGCGGCGTTCGGCCGCGGCGAGTGCCTCATCGAGCAGCAGATCGTGCGTCCGCGCCACATCGAGACGCAGTGCCTCGCGGATGCGAAGGGCCACGTCCTGGTCGTCTCCACCCGCGACTGCACACTGCAGCGCCGCAATCAGAAGATCCTCGAGGAGGCGCCGGCACCCGGACTCACCGACGCGCAGGAGCAGCTCCTGGCGGACGCGTCCGTGAACATCCTGCGCCACGTGGGGTATGTGGGTGCCGCGACCTGCGAGTTCCTCCTGGGGGCGGACGGCCGCATCACGTTCATGGAGGCGAACGCCCGCATCCAGGTCGAGCACACGATCACGGAGGAGATCGCCGGGATCGACCTCGTCGGATGGCAGCTGCGCATCGCGGCCGGGGAATCGCTTCCCGAATCCTTCCCCGCCCCTCGGGGTCACGCGTTCCAGTTCCGGATCAATGCGGAGGACCCCGCTCACGGATTCGTCCCGGTCACGGGCGCGATCACGTCCTACCGGGAGCCCGCCGGGCCCGGCGTGCGCATCGACTCCGGTGTCCAGGCGGGCACGACGGTCGGTTCGGACTTCGACCCGATGCTCGCGAAGCTCATCGTGTGGGGACCGGACAGGGCCACCGCGCTGGCACGCAGCCGCCGCGCGATCGACGAGTTCGTGTTCGACGGCGTGGCCACCCTCCTCCCGCTCCACCGCAGCCTCACGGATGCCGCGGAGTTCGCGGGTCAGGAGCTGCTCGTGTCCACGCGCTGGCTCGAGGAGGACTTCATGCCGGACTGGTCCGCTGATCGTCTCCCCGCCCCGTCGGAGGACGGGGAGGAGCGCGCCGAGCAGGTCGAGGTCGTCGTCGAGGTCGACGGCCACCGGCTCGTCGTCGGGGTGCCCGCGGCGTTGGCGGCACCGAGCGGCCGCCCGCAGCGCAGTCGCCGCGTGACGAAGCGGACGTCGAAGACCGCGGCCGCCTCTGGCAGCCTCACCGCACCCATGCAGGGAACGATCGTCGCGGTCGACGTCTCCCCCGGTGACCGCGTGTCCGCCGGTGATCGCCTGGCTGTCATCGAGGCGATGAAGATGGAGCAGCCGCTCACCGCGGCACACGACGCGGTGGTCCGCTCGGTCGCGGTGGGGCCGGGCGCCGGCGTGCGGTCGGGTGACCTCCTCGTCGAGTTCGAGGTCTGACACGCGCTTCCCCTGACGCGAAGATGCTCCGGGGCCGCCCGATTGGGGCGGCCCCGGAGCATCTTCGCGTTTCTCAGGCCTGGTGGTGGTGCAGTTTCCTCGCGGCCTCTGTCAGCGATCCCGTCAGTGACGGGTAGACGACGAACGACTGCGCCAGCTGATCGACCGTGAGGCGGTTCTCGACCGCCATCGTGAGCGGGAGGATGAGCTCGCTGGCACGCGGGCCCACCACGACACCGCCCAGGACGGATCCGGATCCGCGGCGGCAGAAGATCTTCACGAAGCCCTCCGTGATGCCCTGCATCTTGGCACGCGCGTTGGTGTGCAGCGGCTGAGTGACCGTCTCGACCTCGAACGCGTTCTCGCGGAAGTCCGCCTGCGTGAAACCGACCGTCGCGATCTCCGGTGAGGTGAAGACGTTCGAGGCGACGTTGCGCAGCCGCAGCGGGAAGACCGCATCGCCCAGCGCGTGGAACATCGCGATCCGTCCCTGCATCGCGGCGACGGACGCGAGTGGCAGCACCGCGGTGCAGTCGCCAGCGGCGTACACACCCGGGACGGACGTCCGGGAGACTCCGTCGACGACGATGTGGCCGGATTCCTCGACTGCGACACCTGCGGCCTCCAGCCCGAGGTCCTCAGTGTTGGGGATCGAGCCGACCGCCATGAGGCAGTGCGAGGCCCGGACGATCCGCCCGTCCGCGAGCGTGACGACGACGCCGTCGCCGTCGCGCTCGACGGATTCGGCGCGGGAGCGCGACAGGACGTTCATCCCGCGGGACCGGAAGACGGATTCGAGCACCTCTGCGGCGTCCTCGTCCTCGCCGGGCAGCACCCGGTCGCGGGAGGAGACGAGAGTGACCTCGGTGCCCAGCGCGCGGTAGGCGGAGGCGAACTCCGCACCCGTCACCCCGGAGCCCACGACGACCAGGTGCGGAGGGAGCTCGTCCAGCCCGTAGAGCTGCGTCCACGTGAGGATCCGCTCCCCGTCAGGGATCGCGGTCGGCAGCTCGCGAGGATGAGCACCGACGGCCACGAGCACGGTGTCGGCGGCCAGGTCGTACTCGGTGCCACCGGCCTCCGTCACGTGCACGGTGTTGCGATCGACGAGTCGTGCGGACCCCTTGACGACCTTCACCCCGGCACGGACGAGGCCGTCGTGGATGTCGTCGGCCTGCGCGTCCGCCAGCCCGAGGATCCTCTCGTTCATCGCGGCGAGATCCGGGACGACCGGCGACTCCGCGTCGCCTCCGCGCACGCGCAGGCCGAACCCTCCGGCGTCGTTGATCGTCCCCATCACCTCTGCCGTGGCGATGAGGGACTTCGAGGGCACGACGTCGGTGAGGACGGCGGATCCGCCGCAGCGGTCCCGCTCCACGAGCATGACGTCGGCGCCCAGCTGGGCGGCGATGAGCGCGGCCTCGTATCCTCCCGGGCCACCACCCATGATGACTACACGATTATGCGAGCGATCCAGTACGTTCTTCACGCCTCTCATTCTGTCAGAGGACGCGCAGGAGACCAGTCCGCGGCCATTCGTCCCCGCGGGCAGAGAGGGACCTCACAGCGATGCGGTCGCCCCACGGGTCCAGTCGCCCCAACGGCGGGGGCGGCGCCATGGTGGGGTCGATGCGGAACCGCAGCGGTCTCAGAGGATGCGGGACTGCTCCATGTGGATCCGGGCGATCTCCCGGTAGGAGCGCCAGTTGCCATCGACGTGTGCGCGCCCCTCCTCGTCGAGTTCGCGGCGCACCTTCCCGGGGACGCCTGCGACGAGCGAGCCTGCGGGGATCGACGCCCCTTCGAGAATGAGAGCCTTCGCAGCGACCAGGGAGTACGACCCGACGACGGCCCCGTTGAGCAGCGTCGTGGACATTCCGATGAGGCAGTCGTCCTCGATCGTGCAGCCGTGGATCATCGCGGCGTGACCGATGGACACTCGACTGCCCACCGTGACGTCGAACCCCGGGTCGCAGTGCATGACGGTGTTGTCCTGCACGTTCGTGTCCTCACCGATCGTGATCGCGGCGCGCTCGGCACGGAGCACCGACCCGTAGAAGACGGACGACCTCGCGCCGATCGTCACGTCGCCGATGAGCGTGACGCCCGGCGCGATGAATGCCGTCTCGTGGATCTGCGGGGCGCGACCGTCGACTTCGATGAGGCGGACGTCGGCCAGGTTCCCGGGTGCTCTGCTCTGCTCGCTCATGTGCACAATGCAAGCAGAGGCAGGTCGTCCGAGCAATGGATGACCGCCAGGCGGACGGCCTTAGCACACGATTTGCACTCTTGTATACGCCTCCTTCATGATGGTTGTCTGTCAGAGACTTCACACAGATGAGGTCTTGTGGGTGTGCGCGCTCGCGTGGGATGCTGGATTATCACCGTTTCCGCGCCCGTCAGCGCGCCAGCGGCGGCATGCGCCGCGACATCCGTGTCGGCCGTATTCCACCGCAGGACTGAGTCGACGGGCCGTCTTCCACTTGAGAGGAACCCATGGACTGGCGCCATCGTGCTGCGTGTCTGAACGAGGATCCTGAGCTGTTCTTCCCCATTGGGAACACTGGTCCTGCCCTGCTTCAGATCGAAGAGGCCAAGCGGGTCTGCCGCCGCTGCGAGGTCGTCGAGACCTGCTTGCAGTGGGCCCTCGAATCCGGACAGGATGCCGGCGTGTGGGGCGGAATGAGCGAAGACGAGCGCCGCGCTCTCAAGCGTCGCGCCGCACGCGCCCGCCGCGCCGGCTGAGCTCCCGCACTCGTTCCTACACCGGACGGATGAAGACCCGGGCCCTGCAGGGTCCGGGTCTTCGTCTGTCGTCGTGTCTCAGTCCGCCGCCGGTCTCAGCGGCACTTCGAGCACGACCTCCGTGCCACCGCCCCGTGCGGGTCTCCATTCGATCGTGCCGCGCAGGTCCGCAGTGATGAGCGTGCGCACGATCTGCGTCCCCAGCCCATCGCCGGGACCGCGGTCGCCGTTCAGACCCGCCCCGTCGTCAACGACGCGCAGCCGGAGGAAGTCCCCTTCGCGTTCGGGACGCACATCGATGCGCCCCGTTACCGGCTCCGAATCCGGGTCGTCCACGTCGAACGGGTATCCGTGCTCCACGGCATTCGTCACGAGCTCCGTGATCGCCAGCAGCAGCGCGGAGGCGTCCTCCGTCGCGATCTTCCCGAAGCTGCCCACACGCCGCGTCGTCACCTGGACGAGCGGTGAGGAGAGGTCCGGGGCGAGCCGGAGACCCTTGTCGAGGATGTCGTCGAAGTCGAGCGAGTCGTCGAGCGACTGGCTGAGCGAATCGTGCACGACCGCGATGACGGACACCCGCCGCATGGCCTCTTCGATCGCCGACTTCGCCTCCGACGACGTCGCACGCCGGGCCTGCAGCCGCAGCAGGGCGGACACCGTCTGGAGGTTGTTCTTCACACGGTGGTGCATCTCGCGGATGAGCGCGTCACGGCTCATGAGCTCCCGCTCACGGCGGCGGATCTCCGACACGTCGCGACACAGGATCACGGCACCCGTGCGGTTCCCGTCGCGCATGAGGGGGATCGACCGCAGTGAGATGTTCACCCGCCCCGACTCCACCTCCGAACGCCAGGAGGTGCGCCCCGTGAGGACCAGCGGGAGGGATTCGTCGACCGTGCCGGGCTGGTCGACCAGGTCCGCGACGAGGTCCGCGAGGTACCTGCCCTCGATGTCCCCTTCGGAGCCCAGCCGGTAGAGCACGGAGACCCCGTTCGGGGAGGCGTACCTGATGCGCCCCTCCCGGTTCAGGAGGATGAGGCCGTCACCCACGCGGGGCTCACCCCGACGCGACCGTGAGGGCGCGTCGGGGTGGGGGAACGACCCCTCACCGATCATGTCGAGCAGTGCAGAGGCGCTGCTGCGGTAGTTGCGCTCCAGCCGCGAAGCACCCACCCGGCGCGATTCCTCCGTGTGCCGGGTGAGCACTCCCAGCACGCGTCCGGCGCGGACGACCGGGACGACGTCGGCACGCGCGAACCGCGTGCCGTCGTCGTCCGCGATGACGGTGGTCCTCGTCCGGTACGCGCGGGACAGCAGCGCCCGGTGCCGTGGAGCGGGCCGGTCCCCCACCGCGTCACTGGAGAACATCGTGAGGCCGGTCATCGGCCGGCACTGCGCCGCGACGACGAAGTCGACCTCCCCGTCGTCCCCGTCGGAACTCACGGCGACAGCCGTCGCCCGCTTGCGCGGAACCCACAGGACGAGGTCGGCGAACGACAGGTCGGCGATGAGCTGCCAGTCTCCGACGAGGAGGTGGAGCCAATCGACGTCCTTCTCACCGAACCCGCTGTCCGGGGTCCGGAGTTCCGCGAGGATGCTCATGCTGATTCGCTCGCCCAATCCGCAGAACGGACGACGGCGCGCAGCTGGCGGAGCACGACGGACACAGGAGCCTGGTCCACCGTCTTGAGCTCACGCAGCTCCGACACCATCTCGAGCACCTTCTCCAGTGCGTTCCGGTTCGCGTCCAGCCAGGAGTCGACGCGTCGACGGCCGCGTGCCCCGCTCGCACTCCCGTCGCCCGCGCCGACCGAGCCTGCGGCGCCGGTTCCAGCGCCGGCACCCGCGGTCTCGTCCGTGTGCCGCAGCACCGCGTCGGTGAGCGACAGGATCGCCTGGTAGAAGTCGTCGCGCATCGCACCGCGGGCCAGCGCGGTCCAGCGGCTGCTCCGATCCAGGTGACGGATCATCTCGAGCATCGCGCTGCCGCTCACCATCTCCGTCACCGCGAAGTAGACGCCAGCCGCCTCCTCCGGCTCCACGCCGGTGCGGACGACCTCCCGGACGACGTCCAGCAGCGCGAACTCGTCCAGCAGGCCCGCCGCACGCGCCGCGATGGCCTCCGGCACCCCGCGGTCGACGTAGTGCTGCCGCTGCGCGTCGTACTCCTCGAGGTCCTCACCCTGCAGGTAGTCGGTGAGGTTCGCTCGCAGCCGCGTGACGACATCGCGGTACGTCTCGATGTTCGACAGGACGTCGAGCGTCTCCGGGCTCTGGTGGACGAACCAGCGCGATGCCCGATCCAGCAGCCGGATGTGATCGTGCAGCAGTCTGGCCTGCACGTCTGCCGGCACCACGTTGTCGAGCCCGCAGACGTCGTCGACGAACTCGTCGAGTCCGAACACCTCGCAGACGACGGTGAAGATCCGCACCAGGTGCGGCAGCTCCGCGCCGGTCTCCTCCTTCAGCCTGTACAGGTAGGTGATCCCGCCGCGGTCCACGACGGAGTTCACGATCTTCGCCGTCGCGATCTCCCGCCGCAGCGGGTGCTCGACGAAGTGCTCCTCGTAGGTGAGGAGGCTCGGCGGGAAGTAGTCCCGCAGCGGCCCCGCCATCCAGTCCTCGTCCGGGACGGACGATTCGAGCATCTTCTCCGCCGCGTCCATCTTCACGTAGGCGAGCAGCACTGCGAGCTCCGGCGAGGTGAGGCCGGTGCCGTTCTGTGCGCGCTTGCGCAGGACGGTGTTCTCCGGCAGGTACTCGACCGCGCGGTCCAGATCCGCTTCGCGCTCGAGGTACTTCATGAGCCGCAGGAGCGTCTCGGTCATCGCGAACGAGCCGGAGCGCGCCTCCCCCATCGCCATGTTCTGCGAGTAGTTGTTGGCGAGCACACGGTCCGCGACCTCGTCGGTCATCGACTCGAGCACCGCACCGCGCTCCTCCGGTGCGAACGCTCCCTGGCGGATGAGCGCGGCGAGCAGGAGCTTGATGTTCACCTCCTGGTCGGAGGAGTCGACGCCCGCGGAATTGTCCACCGCGTCCGTGTTGATGCGGACGCCGTTCAGCGCCGCCTCGATCCGACCCAGCTGGGTGGCGCCCAGGTTGCCGCCCTCCCCGACGACGCGTGCGCGGATGTCCGCGCCATTCACGCGGATCGCGTCGTTGGCACGGTCACCGACGGACGCATGCGATTCGTCCGTCGCCTTGATGTAGGTGCCGATCCCGCCGTTGTACACCAGGTCGACCGGTGCGCTGAGGATCGTGGAGATGAGCTCGTCGGGGGTCTTCTTCCCCGGCGTGGTGCCCAGGGCCTCGGCGGCCTCCGGGGTCAGGTCGATCGACTTCGCCGACCGGGAGTAGACGCCGCCGCCCGCGGAGATGAGAGCGCGCTCGTAGTCCTGCCACGAACTGCGCGGCAGGTGGTACAGGCGCTCCCGCTCCTCGAAGCCCACGGAGGCATCCGGGACAGGATCGATGAAGATGTCGCGGTGGTCGAAGGCGGCGACCAGGCGGATGTGCTTCGACCGGCGCATGCCGTTGCCGAACACGTCACCGCTCATGTCGCCGATGCCCACGACCCGGAAGTCCTCGCGGGAGGCGTCGAGACCCAGTTCGCGCAGGTGCCGTTCGACGGACTTCCACGCACCGCGGGACGTGATGCCCATGGCCTTGTGGTCGTAGCCGCTCGACCCGCCGGACGCGAACGCGTCGTCCAACCAGAAGTCACGCGACGCGGCGATGCCGTTGGCCACGTCGGAGAACCGCGCGGTCCCCTTGTCCGCCGCGACGACGAGGTAGTAGTCGTCCCCGTCGTGGGCGACGACGCGGTCCGGATGAATCACCGTCGCACCGGAATCGGCGTACTCGAGGTTGTCCGCGATATCGAGCAGGGCGCCGATGAAGACTTCGTACGCCGCCTGTCCCGCCGCACCCCACGCTTCCCGGTCCTTCGCGGGATCCGGCAGCTGCTTGGGGAAGAATCCGCCCTTCGCACCGGTCGGGACGATGAGCGCGTTCTTCACCATCTGCGCCTTGACGAGCCCCAGCACCTCCGTGCGGAAGTCGTCGCGACGATCGGACCAGCGCAGGCCGCCGCGGGCGACGGAGCCGAACCGCAGGTGGACGCCTTCGACCGCGGGCGAGTACACCCACGACTCGAGGGCCGGTCGCGGCTTGGGGAGGAAGTCGAGCTCCTCCGCACGGATCTTCATGACGATGGCCTCCGGCAGGGAGCCGTCGGCGTTGTGGAACGCATTCGTGCGGGCTGTCGCACGGATAGTGTCGACCGTCGCGCGCAGCACACGGTCGGCCTCCAGGGAGGCGACTTCCGCGAGGCCGGACTCCACCTCGGTGAGGACGGCTTCGGCCGCCTCCACCCGCTCCTCGTGGGACGCGTAGGTGCGGTCGGGGTCGAACTTCACCTCGAACGCCTCGACGATGCGGCCCGTCAGCAGCGGGTTCGACGTGAAGGCTTGGGCGATCGACGCATCGGAGTACGTGAAGCCCGCCTGGCGCAGGTACTTCGCGAACGACTGGACGATGCTCACGCGCTGCCAGGACAGCTCCTGGAGCAGCAGGTAGTCGAGCGCGTCCGATTCGCGGGCCCCCGCCCATGCCGCGACGAACCCGTCACGGATGGTGTCGAGGTCCTCGTCGGACAGCTCTTCGTCGAACGCGATGCCGAACTCGTAGATCCAGACCGAACCGCCGCCCGCGGGACGGAGCTCGAACGGCCGCTCGTCCACGACCTCGGCGCCCAGATTCGCCAGGTACGGCAGCACCTGGGTGAGGGTGACGGGCTCGATGCGGTAGAACGCCAGGAGCGCTTCCGACGCGCTGCGGCGGTGCACCGCGACGACCGGACCGGAGTCCTCCGCCGCCCGTTCGAGGCGGGCGACGTCCTCGACCGCGCGCTCCGGGGTGTGGAGCGACGTGTACGACGGCGGGAAGGCGGACGCCCAGCGGCGAGCGCGCTCCGCGGACGATGCCGGGTTCTTCTCCGCCGCCGGGGCGAGGATCTCCCAGAGGTCCTCGTTCCACGAGCGCAGCGCACCGACGATGCGCGCGTCGACCTCACCCGAATCGGTGGCCGGGAGCGCCTGCTCCGACGGCACGCGCGCAGTGAAGTGGAGGCGGGCGAGGGCGGAATCGCCCAGCAGCACGTCGAAGTCGACGGTGTGCGCGGAGTAGTGGTCCCGCAGCACCTCCTGGACACGCTGCCGTGCAGCGGTGTCGTAGAGGTCGCGCGGCAGGTAGATGAGGACGGACACGTAGCGCTCGTACGGGTCACGGCGGATGAAGACCCGTGGTTCGTGCTTCTCCTGCAGATCGATGACCTGCATGACGGTGTCGAAGATCTCGTCCGTCGACGCGTGGAAGAGGTCTTCGCGCGGGTACGACTCGAGCGCGCCCAGCAGTTCGTCGCCCGCGTGCGTGTCCCGGCCCAGGCCGGACCGCCGCAGGATGTTCCGCACCTTCGTGCGGATGACGGGGATGTCCAGAGCGGACGTCGTGTCGATGCGCGGGCTCCACAGGCCCACGAACCGCCGCTCGCCGACGATCTTGCCCGCCTCATCGTAGGTCTTCACACCCACGTAGTCCATGTATCCGCGGCGCATGACCTTGGACCGTGAATTCGCCTCCGTGAGGACGAGGACGTGCGGCTCCTCCGCCTTCTCCGCGACCGCCCGGGACAGGCGCGACGAACGCGCTTCCCGCAGCGAGGTGATGCCCAGCGCGGTGCCGTCGATCGGGTCGAGGCGCTTGCCCTCGGCATCGACGGCGAGCGCGTACTCGCGGTAGCCCAGGAAGATGAAGCCGTGATCCATCCAGTGCAGCAGCTCCGCGGCCTCCGCGGCCTCCGCCTGCAGCTCCGGGCGGGGCGCACGGGCGCGGAGTTCTTCCGCGATGTCCCGCGCCCGCTGGCGCAGGCGGGACCGGTCGTGGTCCGCGGCCGCCGCGTAGGCGAGCACGTCGGCCAGTCCTGATTCGACGGCGGCGAAGTCCTCGGCCGGCACACGGTCGACCTCGAGGTGGATCCACGATTCGGAGCGGGCGGCGCTCGCACCCTCGACCGCTTCGCCGTCGGGGCCGATGACCGGCAGTCCCGCCGTCTCCGTCGCCGTGTGGGTGAGCTCCGACTCCGGGATGACGGACAGGCTGCCGCCGTCGCGGCGCACCGCCATGATCGGGTGGTGGACGTCGCGGATCGCGAGGCCCTGCCGGTTGAGTTCCGCGACGACACTCGCGACCGCGTACCGGACGTCTTCGACGACGATGTCGATGAGCGTGCGGTTGCCGGTGTAGTCCGCAGCGTCGTGGTCGGGGTTGCGGATCGCGATCCGCGCAGCACCCCCGTCATACGATTCGGCGAGACTCACGTGGGCGGCTGCGGCTGCGGCCAGGGATTCCGCACCGGCCCTCCGCATCTCAGCGCTGCTGAGTCGTGGGTAGTACTCGGCGAGGAGATGCTCAGGAGGGGTCGTCCTCCGGAGCTCGTTCCACGCGTGGGCGATAGCGGTCAGGTCGACCTCGGTCACGTCAGTCTCACCTCATGTGCTGTAGAGATGTGCTCGACGATGAGCACGGACCCCACTCTATGCCCTCTACGAGTCCCGTGCGATGTGGTGTCGGGCACTCGTGGGGCACTCGTCAGACGCGCCTCAGGAGCGGATGATGAGGCAGACTTGGCGCACATGAAGACCTTCTCGCTCACCGGCGCGTCCGCACTGTCCCCGGCCCGGCTGCGCGCGGGTCTCCTCGACCCCACGACGTGGCGCAGCCAGGGCGCGACACTCGAATCGGAGGGTGGGGACGCCCTCACCGCGTCGTTCCCCCTGCCCGCGGATTCCGTCCCTGACGCCCTGTCCCGGTTCGTGCCGGATCGCGCCTCCCTGCGGATGGAGGTGCGTGCCGACGCCGAAGCCCCGACGGGCACCCCGCAGACCGCCCACCTCACGGTGACGGTCCCGGGCGCCCCGGTGGTGGTCCGGGTCGCGTTCACGGCGCACCCGACCGCCCCTGCCTCCCAGCCGGCGGCCTCCGACACCCACGACGGCTCGGAATCGCCCGGCGGCCCGTCCGCGGACCCGCCGTCGGGCTCGCTTGGCGGCCCGTTCGCCGGCCCGCCCGCCACGGAGGGCGCCGGTTCGACCGTCACCGCGCACGCGGAACTCGAATCGTCCGTCCCCCTCTTCGGGCCGATGGTCGAATCAGCTCTCGAACCGGTCGTCCGCTCCCAGCTGCGCGAGAAGTTCGACCAGCTGGTCGACCTCCGCTGAGTCGAACCAGAGGAGGTCCGACCCGGCGAGCGCCGCGAGCGCGTCGTCGCGGTCCTCCGGCAGCCCGGCGAAGCCCTCCGGGTCGTCGATGTGCACGCTCGCGACGAGGCGGGGATCCACCTCCGCAGCTCCCATGACCACGCCGGCGACGACCTCGGCGGCACCCGTCAGGGCCGTGTCCGGGACGTCGACGGCGACGACCGCGCGCGGGGAGCCCGCGGTCACCGCGTCGTCCGCGATGCTCGCCGCGGCTGCGGACATCGCCCGGTATTCGGCGAGTTCCAGGTCGTCGCCCGTGAGGCGCCGCTCCTGCGGGCTGGGCGCGAACACGGTGTGGGGTCCGCTGAGGGGCCATGCGGACGCAAAGGTCCGACCGACGAGGGGGGCGTACGCACGAATCATGACCTCATTGTCGCACCGGCGGGATCCGTCCCCTCACTCCGTGCCACCGCACCCCGCACCCTTCTCACCCCGCGTCCCCTCACTCCGTGCGACGACTTCTCCTTCTGTGCTGCCCGGCCCCCTTGCCGCGGCTGCTCCTCGTGTGGCTGCCGACCTCCGCGCGACGACTGTTGGGCCTGCGCACCACGATCCCCGGCAAGCGCGGCAGCAGCTCGTCGTCGACCGCCGTGACGAACGGCGACCTGCGCGCGATCTCCAGCGGAGACCGGCCCGCCAGCACCGCAGCATCGATCGTCGAGGGATCGTCGGGGAGGAGGACCACGTCCTCGACCCCGGCGAAGCGACTGAGCACCGACCGGATGCGCGTGTACGGGTCGGGTCCCACTGCAGAGGTGCGCACGCGGTTGACGACGACCACCAGATGATCCGCATGCCGGGCTGCACGATCGGATTCGAGCCGTCGGACCAGGCGCTGCAGCCCCATCGGATCCGCTGAGGCGACGAGGACGACCCGGTCCGCGCGGTCGAGGACAGCCCGCGTCGCCTGATGCCGGTCGTAGTGCGGGTCCGCGTACGGGTCGTCCGGGTCGATCCGATCGGACACGTCGACGATCACGTGCTCCGCCCGCGCGGCCAACCTGTCGAGGACGTCAGCGAGGACCCCCGCCCTGATCTCCGGCCACCGGTCGGCGCGGCTCAGACCCGTGACGACCTCGAACCCGGGCTCGATCTCGACGAGCCTCTCCGCGACCAGCTGCGTGTCGTGGGCCGCGCCGCTCACGACCAGGCGGCAGAGCGCCGCCAGCTGCGGCGCTTCGTCGAGGAGACCCAGCGCGGGGGTGAGTGAGGACGACACGGTGTCCGCGTCGACGAGTGTCGTGCGCCCGGCCGCACGCGCCGCCAAGTGGGCGAGGACGAGTGCCACCGTCGATCGGCCCGGCGAGGACCCTGTGCCCCACACCGCCGTGAGGGATCCCGAACGGGGCGCAGGAGTGTCACTGCGCGGCGGCTGCGCCGGCTTGGGCGGAGCCTGGACGGAATCCGCGCAGTCGCGCAGCACCGCCCCCGTCTGCTCCGCGGTCGCGCCGGGAGCCAGCGTGTGCACGATCCCCCAGCGCTCGAACAGCGCCGCGTCGGAGCCGAATCCGACGATGCGCCCACCCGCATCGCGCATGCGGGCCACGACGTCAGCGTCGACGCCGGGGAACCAGCGCGACAGCACCACGACGTGGCCGGTGCCGCCGGCGACCAGCGCCAGCAGCTCCGCTTCGTCCGCCGGTCTGCGCACCACCTGCGCGTCGGGCAGTCCGGACACAGCCGCGACCACCGTCGCCTCGTACTCGACGTCGACGGCGACGACCACGTCGATCATGGGGTCTCGCCTGCCTCGGCGGGATCCGTCGCCTCCGCTCCCTCCACACCGTCCGCAGCCCTCTTCCGCGGGACCGCGACGACGGAGATGTGGTGTCCCGCGGCCTGAGCACGGACGACGGAAGAGATCCGCCCATCAGGGACGTACACCTCGATCCGGGCCGCACCGGACGAGGTGAAGTCACGGGTCCCCCGGTCGACCGACAGCACGTCGACGCCTTCGAGGATGGCGTCGGGTTCCGCGACGTCCGCAGCACGCGCATCCGTCGCCCAGATGTCGACGCTGCTGCCCGGCCCCACCGCGGCCGGCAGCGCGGACGACACGTCGACGGACACCACCCTCCCCGGCAGGTCCGCCAGCGCGACCAGTGAGGACAGCGGGATCAGCTCGCCCGTTGCCACGACCGCGCGGACCGTCGTTCCCGGCTCGATGCTCGAGGCGGCACCGATATACGCGCCGGCGGACTCGGGGAGCTTCACCTCGACGGGCACCAGCGACTCCTGCGTGAGCTCACCACCGGGCACCAGATCCACCGCCGCCGCCCACACCCGTGTCGTCTCCGCGACCGCACGGACGAGGGTCGTGGTGGCGACCAGTGACACGAGGACGAGCACCGCACCGATGAGGAGGCGCGGGTCCCGCCATCGGGGCCGGGAAAGTCGACGCGCACGGGGCACACCGGCAGGGCTGCTGAGGTGGCTCATCGATCGGCTCCCACTCTCCACAGATCAGAACACGTAAAGGGGTCAAGTGATAGTATTTGGCCGTCACCGGCACCATTCGCCGTGCTCTCGACGCGAAAGGACTCCTCATGGCCGTAGAATCCCGCTTCCTGCCGCTCACCGACGTCGCAGAAGTCCTCAATGTCTCTGTCGCCCAGGCCCGCGCGCTCGTGAGGTCCGGAGACCTCCGCGCGATCAAGGTCGGCGGTCGCGGCCAGTGGCGCGTTGAGAAGACCGAACTCGAGGACTACATCCAGCGCATGTACGCAGAGGTCCGCGCGGAGGTCGACGCGGGCTCCGCGGACTGACCCGCACCCGGCCCTCGTCACAGGACCCTCCCCTCCGGTCGCACGAAGGCGACCCTCGACAGGGGCACGAGCAGCCTGCCGGCCGGCGCGTCGCCCCGCTCACGCGCGACCTCACGGCGGGATGACTCTTCCACCTCGATGTAGTCGGCGGCCACGAGCGACAGCGTGCCGACGAGAGTCCGGACTCCTCCTGCTGCGCCCAGCGCCGCGACCGCGCACGGCACCCTCGCCTCCCTCCACTCACGCAGCGGTGAGGCGAACGACAGGGATTCGGGCGGCGCAGCATGCGCACGCGACCCGACCCGCAGCTCGTCGACGTGCGCCAGGGCGATGAGGACGCCCCCGCCGCCATCTACGGCCACGCTGATCCAGGCGAGGGAGACCCGCTGAAGCCGTCCCGCGAAGCGGACCCCGGCGACCGTCACACCGGCCCGGGCCCCGATCGACCCCGCCAGGCGCTCCGTCAGGGAATGATCCGCGGCCTCCCCCGCGACCAGATCGGAGAACTCGCCCAAGCGCTCGTGCTGCGCACGGCCCGCCTCCTGAGCCTCGAGGTCCTCGAACAGCCGCAGGAAGCGGTCGTCGGCACTCCCGTGTGCCACACCGTCGCGTCTTTCCATATTCGCAGTATGCCATGACGCTCACCCTCACTGCGCATCTGTCAGTAGCGCGCGATAGCTACTGACGAGTTCACAATCACTTCACCCAGCCTTCGCGCCATTTGATACAGTTTGCTATCCATAGATGATCTCACGAGGGAGTGGCCATGGGAATGCGCAGACTCACACTGTTCGCCGCGGCGCATGCGGCGGGGACGACACTTCTCCTGTGCGCCCTCCCGCGTCTCGCAGCAGAGGCACTCGCCGGCGATCCGGGTGCTGCGCTGCTGCTGATCGCGGGCGCGGCGACAGTCCTGGCAGGTGTGCGCACGACGGTGTCGGTTCTCCTCGCGCACCTCTGGCGCCTGTGCACGGCGGCCGGCCTCGCCGCCGCGCCGATCCGGGCCGCCGCCCTCCGCACGGCACCGCGTGCAGCGCGGACCGCTCTCAGCGCGGCGGTCGGCGGATCACTCTCCGTAGCGGTCCTCGCCGGGCCGGCCTTCGCCGCATCGCCCTCCCCCGCGTGGCCCCTGTCCCCGGCTCCCGCCGATGACACGGCCCTCTCCGATGACCCGACTCCCTCCGACGACAGCGCTCACTCGGATGGCACGGCTCCGCTCGATGAGGACGCCTCGCGCGCCCAGGGGCGCGGACCTGCATGGCCGCTGTCCCAGGACGCGGCGTCGCCCCCTCCGACCACTCCGGACCGCGCTCCGGCCCCGGGCTCTGCGGCTGCTCCGGACGACGCCGCTTCCGTCCACGTCGTCGCGCCGGGGGACAGCATGTGGCGGATCGTCGCGTCCGAGTTGCCGGGTGCCGCCCCAGCGGAGGTCGCGACGCGCGTCGCAGATGTCCACGCGGCGAACCGGGAACTGGTCGGCGACGACGCCAACCTCATCCTCCCCGGCCAGCGGCTGGTGCTGCCATGACCACCGCCGCAGCCCACCTCACCACAGCACCGTCGCTCACACTTGTCCGCCCACGACGCGGGCAGACCGATGACGGGTCGAAGGGACCCGCGGACGGATCCGCGGACACGTCCGTCCTCTCGCTCGCTGGGGGTCGGCCGACCGGGGACGGTCCTGCAGCACCCGTCGACGCACGCCCCTCCACGGAGCCCGACCGAGCACCGCACGTCCGGCCCGGGACCCGTCCGCTCAGCGCAGACGACCGGGTGCTGCTCCAATCGATGGCTCCTGCGCTGGCCACGGCGCTCGTCGAAGTGCTGGTGGGCGCCCGCGCCCCCGTGAGCATCGAGAAATGGGTGCAGGCCCCGCTCTTCGACCGGATCACGGAGCACACACGTGTCCGCCGATCGCTGTCGCAGAGCAACCCGCACACAGACCGACCGCTCACGACGTCGACCGCCCGGATCTGCGAGGTGTCGGACTCCGTCGTGGAGATCGCCCTCGTCGTGACGACGATGCGTCGCCCCCGCGCTCTCGCGCTGCGACTCACGCGCAGACGCTCGCGGTGGAAGCTCACCGAGTTCCTCAGCATCTGACCGGAGGAGTCCATCCCCAAGCGGCGAGTATGCCCCGACAACGGCGAGTGTGCCCCGGCCTCGGTGAGTGTGCCCCGTCAGCGGCGGCGGCTCCCCAGACGGAGCTCCCGCGAACGACGAAGCGTCCCGGCAGTGAATCCATCACTGCCGGGACGCTTCGTCCTCCACCCGAGGCCGGGTGTCAGCCGGTCTCAGGCTTCGCGCTTGCGCTGACGACGCTGTGCACGGTTGGCTGGAGCGTCGTCCGCCGCGCTGTCGTCGCTCTCCGCCACGCCACCGGTCTCACTCGGCGCGCTGAGATGGAGTGCCGGCTTCCGGGGCTTCAGCTCGTCCGCCTCGACCAGCACACCGCCGGCGGCGGTGCCGTTGCCGGAACCACCCGCCGCTGCAGCGCCCAGCTGCGCGCCGGAGCCGGGGGTGCCCACTTCGGATGCCGGATTCCGCACCTTCACCTCCAGGGTGTTCGTGAGGCGCACGACGTCCTCCTTGATGCCCTCCTGCATCGCGACGAACATGTCGAAGCCCTCACGCTGGTACTCGACCAGCGGGTCGCGCTGCGCCATCGCGCGCAGGCCGATCCCGTTCTTGAGGTAGTCCATCTCGTACAGGTGCTCACGCCAGCGCTTGTCGATGACGGACAGCGTGACGCGGCGCTCCAGTTCACGGGTCGCCTCCTCGCCCAGCTCCTCCTCACGGCGCTGGTAGAAGAGGTCCGCGTCGGTCGTGATCTCTGTCCGGATCCTGTCCCGCGTGAGGCCGCCCGACCCCTCTGCGTCCTCCACCAGCTCCTGCGCGGTGAACGACGGACTGTAGAGCCGACTCAGCGCTTCGAAGAGCTCGTCGATCTTCCACGAATCCGGAGGGCCCTGCGTCGCAGCCGTCACATACGCGTCGATGACGTCGTCCCGGAACTGCTGCACCTGCTCGTCGAGGTCCGCGCCTTCGAGCACGCTGCGACGCTCCGTGTAGATGACGGTCCTCTGGCGGTTGAGGACGTCGTCGTACTTGAGGACGTTCTTCCTCTGCTCCGCGTTGCGCTCCTCGACCTGGCTCTGCGCGGACTGGATCGCCCGCGACACCATCTTCGCCTCGAGCGGGACGTCGTCGGGGACGTTCGCGATCGACATGATCCGCTCCGCCGCACCGGACCCGAAGAGGCGCATGAGGTCGTCCGTGAGGGACAGGTAGAAGCGGCTGTCGCCGGGGTCGCCCTGACGACCCGAACGACCCATCAGCTGGTTGTCGATGCGACGCGATTCGTGGCGTTCGGTGCCCAGCACGTAGAGGCCGCCCGCGTCGCGGACCTCCTCCGCCTCCCTCTTGACCTCCTTCTCCACGTCGGCCAGCACGTCCGGCCAGGCCGCTTCGTAGGCGTCCGGGTCCTCCCGTGCGTCCAGCCCCTTCGCCTCCATCCGCGCCACCGCGAGGAACTCCGCATTCCCGCCCAGCATGATGTCGGTTCCGCGGCCCGCCATGTTCGTCGCCACCGTGACGGAGCCCTTCCGGCCCGCCATCGCGACGATCGCGGCTTCCCGCGCGTGGTTCTTCGCGTTGAGCACCTCGTGGCGGATGCCCCTCTTCGCCAGCAGCTTCGAGAGGTATTCGCTCTTGTCGACGCTCGTCGTACCGACCAGCACCGGCTGGCCCGCATCGTGCGCGTCCGCGATGTCGTCGACGATGGCGGCGAACTTCGCCTTCTCGTGCTTGTAGACGACGTCGGAGTGGTCGGCGCGCTGCATGGGACGGTTCGTCGGGATCGGGACGACGCCCAGCTTGTAGGTCGACATGAATTCGGCGGCTTCCGTCTCTGCCGTGCCGGTCATGCCGGAGATCTTCTCGTACTGACGGAAGTAGTTCTGCAGGGTGATCGTCGCGAGCGTCTGGTTCTCCGCCTTGACGTCCACACCCTCCTTCGCCTCGATCGACTGGTGGAGACCCTCGTTGTACCGGCGGCCCTTGAGGATGCGCCCGGTGTGCTCGTCGACGATGAGGACTTCGCCGTCCAGGACGACGTAGTCCTTGTCCTTCTTGAACAGCTCCTTCGCCTTGATGGCGTTGTTGAGGAAGCTGATGAGCGGCGTGTTGTCCGCGTCGTAGAGGTTCCCGATCCCCAGGTAGTCCTCGACCTTGTCGATCCCGGACTCGAGGATGCCGATCGTCTTCTTCTTCTCGTCCACCTCGTAGTCGCGCTCCGGCCTGAGACGCTTGACGACACGGGCGAACTCGCCGTACCAGCGATCGGCGTCGCCCTCGGAGGGGCCGGAGATGATGAGGGGGGTGCGGGCCTCGTCGATGAGGATCGAGTCCACTTCGTCGACGATGACGAAGTTGTGGCCGCGCTGGACCATCTCGTCGACCGACCACGCCATGTTGTCCCGGAGGTAGTCGAAGCCGAATTCGTTGTTGGTGCCGTAGGTGATGTCCGCGGCGTACTGCTTCCGACGATCGTCGTTGCTCATCTGCGCTTTGATGCACCCGGTCTCCATGCCGAGGAAGCGGAAGACGCGGCCCATGAGGTTCGACTGGTAGTCGGCGAGGAAGTCGTTCACCGTGATGATGTGGACGCCCTTGCCGGTGAGCGCATTCAGGTATGCGGGTGCCGTCGCGACCAGCGTCTTGCCCTCACCAGTCTTCATCTCTGCGATGTTGCCCAGGTGGAGCGCGGCGCCGCCCATGAGCTGGACGTCGAAGTGGCGCAGTCCGACCGTGCGGGCCGACGCCTCGCGCACTGCGGCGAACGCTTCCGGCAGCAGTGAATCGAGCGTCTCGCCGTCGGCGTGGCGCTTCTTGAAGCGGTCTGTCTCCTCGCGGAGTTCGGTGTCCGACAGAGCTTCGAACTCGTCGGACAGGTTGTTGATCGCCGTCGTATAGGCGCGCAGTCTCTTGAGCGTGCGGCCCTCGCCGGTCCTCAACAGCTTCTCCAGCAGGTTCGCCACGATTCTCCTTAGCCCCGCGCTCCCACGCGGTCCACAGTGTGAAGTCCGCCCCTCAGCATATCTGCCCGGCGGGCAGGACCTCGACTTCTGCAAGCCCCAACCATCCTGCGAGTTCCCGCAGTTCCTGCTGGACAGCCGCTTCGCAGTCCTCGCCGGGTTCCATGTGGACCGCCGCGCGGAGCACGCCGGAGTCTCTGCGTGCCCGCACGTCGACGCGTGCGCGGAGCGACCCGTCGTGCAGGAACGGCATGACGTAGTAGCCGTAGCGTCGCTGCGGGGCGGGGGTGTAGATCTCGATGCGGTAGTCGAATCCGAAGAGCCAGCGGATGCGTCGGCGGTTGAATACCAGCGGGTCGAAGGGTGCGAGCAGCGCCGTCGCCTCCACGGAGCGCGGAGCCCGCGAGTCATGCCAGCGCCACGCCTGGACCCCGTCGACGGAGACCTCCCGCAGTGCACCCTCCGCCGTCAGCGCGTCGACGGCGCGGCGGGTCGTCGCCCGGGGCATCCGGAAATAGTCTGCGAAGCAGTCGACCGTGCCGATGCCCAGTGCGGGTCCGGCCAGTCGCACGAGTGCCACGGCATCGTCCTCGAGACCGGTCACTCCCCGCGGGATTCCGCCAGCCTCGGGTCGGATGCCCAGATCCGGGTCGTGGTCCGGGCCCCACACGGGTGCGGGCACGGGAAGGTCGGGATGCGTGTGGGCCGGCAGTGCGAAGATGCGCTCGAAGTGGGGGCTGCGTCCCGCGCACGCGATCCTGCCCGCGCGGAACAGCGCCTCCAGCGCGGACTTCGTGCGGGTCGGGTTCCATCCCCAGTGGCCTCGATCGTGTTCCGGCACGGAGTGCGGGACGCGCTCCGCGAGGTTCCTCGCCGTTCCCGGGCCCGCGGCGAGTTCGACCACGAGCGCCTCCATGAGCGCGCGGAAGTCGGCGCCGTGGACCGGGTCCCGCTGCCCGTAGTCGTGGACGAACCACTCGCCGCGGCGACGATGGAATGCGTGCACCGTCGAGGGGGCGACGTAGGCGGCTTCGTGCGCCCAGTATTCGACACCCATGCGCGGGGCGTCGTGGAACAGGGAATCGAGCCGGGCGCGGGGGTAGGACCCCAGGCGGGAGAAGAAGGGGAGGTAGTGCGACCGGGTGACGGCCTGCACGGAGTCGATCTGGACGACCGACAGGCGGTCGAAGACCCGCCGCAGGTGTCCGGCGTTCGGGTTCGCCGGCCGTGGGCGGGCGAAGCCGGAGGCGGCGAGCGCGATGCGCTTCGCCGCCTCCGTCGACAGGGTGGGAACCCGTGTCACAGGTGTCAGGACACGGCTTCCGCGTCCTCGGGGGACATCGATTCGTCCAGGGCGATCACTCCGTAGCTCCAGCCCTTCCGGCGGTAGACGACGGAGGGCTGCTCGTTCTCCTCGTCGATGAAGAGGTAGAAGTCGTGGCCGACCATCTCCATGCGGTTGAGCGCCTCCTCGATGCCGATCGGCTGTGCGGGGAAGCGCTTCTCACGCAGGACGACGGGTGAGTCGCCTTCTGCCTGGATGCGGCCGTTCGTCTGATCGGAGGCGTCCACGGCTCCGGTCGTCGTCTCGTTCTTCGCCTCGCGGACCTCTCCGTCCTGCGGGATCAGCGGGTCGATGACCTCCATCGACGCGAGGGCCTCACCTGTGGAGTTCTGGCGCCGGTGACCCGTCCGGTTGACCTTGTTGCGGTCCTTCACGCGGCGGAGTCGCTCCAGGAGCTTCGCCCATGCGAGGTCGAGTGCTGCGTACTTGTCGTCCGCGCTCGCCTCCGCGCGGAGCACGGGCCCCTTCTGGAAGACGGTGATCTCCACGCGCTGCTCCTGCTCGCGGTTTCGCGTGTTCTCGTGCCGGAGTTGGACTTCGACGGCCTGAGCACGCGGGGAGAGCTGTTCGACCTTCGAGACCTTCTCTGCTGCGTGGTCCCGAAAGCTGTCCGAAACGGCCTGGTGACGGCCCTTCACTACGACGTCCATGGTGTCTCTCCTAGGCGACTCGTTCGACGGATCGCTCCGTACCCATTCGCTGGATGGGTACACTCCATTGAACACCATCCCCAACGACGAATGAAGTGAAGATCACACCGGCGCGTCACACATCGTGGACGCTGTCGGGAGCGTCTTCGGCGCGCCCCCGCCTCCCGTCCTCGGTCACCGCGAGCGCTGCGCACCCGTCCGGTTCCACACCCGCCTCTCGCAGCGCCCGCGCCGCCTCGGCCAACGTGGCCCCCGTCGTGAGGACGTCGTCGACGAGGACGATGCGGCTCGACCCCCGCACCGGTTCCCACTGCGCGCGGCGGCGCGGGGCGTGGGTGCCGGTCACGTTCCGTCGTCTGTCCCGTGCCCCCGATCCCACCTGGTCGCGATGGCGGACGGCGGTGAGCAGCGGTGTGGACCGGATCGTCAGGCCGTCGGCCGCCAGCAGACCGCAGGCGTGTGCGCTGAGCTCCGCGACGAGGTCCCGCCCCCGTTCCCGCATGGCCGCCGCCGAGGTCGGGACCGGCACCGCTGTCACGTCGCCACCCGTGTATCCCGATTCCTCGAGCGCGTGGGCGATCGCGGCGGCCAGCAGGATCGCGACGACGGGGAGGACGTCCGTGCGCTTGCGCGCCTTCATCGCCACGATGACGCTGCGCAGCGTGTCCGAGTACTCACCTGCGCCGGACACCGGAAGCAGTCCGTAGCGCGGGGCGACGGTGCGGGGCTGCGGCTGCAGGTGTGTGAGGCACGGTCCGCAGAGGCTCACGGTCTCCACCCCGCATCCGGCGCACGTGCGCGGCAGCAGCAGGTCGACCAGCTCCCCGCCCACCTCCCGCAGCGCACGTGCGAACCGGGGTGTCGTCGGCTTCCTGTCCATGCTCAGCCCGGGTATGCGGGGTCGTGGACGACCAGGTCCACGACCTTCTGCCAGTTGTCCGCGCCGAAGGAGTAGAGCTCTCCGTCCTCCGTGCTGACCCGGACGGACCGGGCATCCGTGCTCGCCGTGATCGAGGAGCCCCCGCTCACGTCGCCCAGGGAGGTGGTGGGGCCGGACACGGGCGCCAGGTACGGCTGGGCATCGCCCGAACGACTCTCTGCGGCGAGGATCGCGAGCTCCCCCGACCCCGCCCACGACAGGTCGACGATCTGGTCGAAGCGCGCTCCGACGCGCAGCGGAGCGGCCGGCACGATGCCCGTGGGGTCCCCGTCCGCGCTGCGCACGATGCCGACCACGTCGATGCGGGGCGTGCCGCCGCCGTTCCGCGACAGCACAGCCAGCTGGGTGCCGTCGCTGGAGACGCGGAGCGCCTGCACGGTGCGGTCCCCCAGCCAGGGGACGGCGACGTCGACGGTGTCGCCGGATGCCAGGATCACCGTGACCCGGCCGGTGTCCCCCTGCACGCGGGACGCCGTCCAGATGCTCCCGTGCAGGTCGAAGCTCGGACCGGTGAGCCCGTCCTCGTCGGTGTGGATCACGGCGTCGCCCTCGCCGTCGGGCAGGATGCGGTGGAGTTCGGTCTTACCCTCGGCCAGGTAGGCGTACGTGGAGTCGTCGATCGACACCGCGGGATCCGTCGGGTCGTCCCCCAGGTCCGGCAGCCCCGGGATGGGGTCGAGTCGGGTCTCGTCCAGCCGTGCCAGTGTCCCGCCGGCGATGAGCACCGGCCGCGCGTCGATGCGCACGCCCACGGGCACGCTGTCACCCGGAGGGGCGTTCAGCGCGCCCGTCGGGGTGGTGACCTCGACGGCGTTCGTCGAGGAGAGGCCCCGCAGTGTCGCGGACACCTGGCCGAGGATGCGGCCGTTCGTCTCCTCGTCGAGGCCCTGTGCGGTCTCGTCGAGCCCCACCTGGGCGATCCCACCGGACACGGTCACGGAGCGGGGGTCCAGGCGGGTGCCGTCGGGCACTGCGGAGATGACGGACCCGCCCACGTGGTCGGCCGGGCCGGCCAGCAGCTCCGTCATCACCTCGGTCGCGGCGGCGGGCGACCGGACGAACCAGCGTGTGTCCGGGACCAGGTAGTCGAATCCCGGGGTGTAGTAGTACAGGGGGTACGAGTCGTACACGGATGTGAACGACGACGAGGTGAGCACGAGCCCCTGCGGGGCGGAGGAGATCCGCCATTCCCCGTTCACCTGCCGCAGCGAGAAGGCACGGTCCACTTCGGAACCGGGGCGCTCCTCCCGATACACGCGCTGTGCGTCGAGGGTCGCGGCGACGGGCAGCGACATGGAGATGTTCTGCTGGTCGGAGGACACCTCCGCCGTGATCGTGTCGAAGTCCGCGCTGCTCGGCATGACGACGACGCTGGACTGCGGGTCCCACTCGTTCGAGAAGTCCTCGGTGAGGAAGGACCGTGCTACGGCGAAGTCGTCGGAATAGCCGGCACCGGCGGCGAGGAACCCGCGCACGATGGCGTTCGGGTCCGCGCCTTCGACGGGGCCTTCCGGCTCGATCTCCGACTGGACGCGTTCCGGCCGGTCCACGACGTCGATGACCCCGGTCTCGCCCTCCGTCGGGATCGCGGCACAACCGCTGAGGACCAGCAGCAGTGCCGCGAGCGCTGCGACGAGCCCCTGACGATCACGCATCGGGATCCTCCTCCTGGTCGGCGACTGCGCGGCTGGCGCCGGCGGCGCTGCTCGGACCGGCACTGCTTGGACCGTTTCCTCTGGGGCCGGCGGCGCTCGCACCGCTGCCGCTGGAGCCCGCACCGTCGAATCCGGCCTCGACGACGATCGGGATGCTGCCGGTCTGGATGCGCACGGACCCGTCGGAGCTGGACGGTCCCGCGACGAGTGCGGAGCGGGGGCTCGCGTCGGCCGGTGGCAGCGGCAGCGGTGAGGTGGAGATCGACTGTCCGTGGCGACGCGGGATCGTGAGGCGGAAGCACGAGCCCTCCCCCAGTTCCCCCCACGCCTGCAGCCAGCCGCCGTGAAGGTGGGCGTCCTCGAGTGCGATCGCAAGGCCCAGGCCGGATCCACCGAGGGTGCGCTTGCGGGAGGGGTCGGCACGCCAGAAGCGGTCGAACACGTGCTCGACGTGCTCTGCGCTCATCCCCACACCGTGGTCGCGCACGCTCACGGCCGCTCCTTCCGCGTTCGACGCGAGGTGCACGTCGACGGGGCGGCCGTCACCGTGCTCGATCGCGTTGACGACGAGGTTCCGCACGACACGGGTGATGCGGACGCGGTCCAGCTCCGCCATCACGGGGGCCGCGGGTGCATGGACCCGCAGCAGCGTGCCGGACCTCTCCGCGACGACCATGACCGTCTCGATGACGCCGGTGACGAGGTCGCGCAGGTCGTGTGGGTGGACGACGAGCTCCGCGGCACCCGCGTCGTAGCGGGAGATCTCCAGCAGATCGCCCAGCAGCTGTTCGAAGCGGTCCACCTGCGAATTCAGCAGCTCTGCGCTGCGCCTCGCGGATTCATCGAACTCGTCCCGTGATTCGTAGAGCATGTCGGAGGCGATGTGGATCGTTGTGAGCGGCGTCCGGAGTTCGTGGGAGACGTCGGACACGAACTGCCGCTGCAGCACGGACAGGCGCTCCATCCGGGTGATCTGCTCCTGCATGCTGTCCGCCATGTCGTTGAAGCTCTGCGCCAGCTGGGACAGCTCGTCGCGCCCGGTGACGGGCATGCGCCGGTCGAGGTCGCCGTCCGCGATCTCCCGTGCGACCTCCGACCCGGTGCGGACGGGTGTGACGACCAGGCGGGACACGAGCAGGCCCACGGCACCGACGAGGACGACGAGGACGATGCCGGCCACCAGCGTCGCTCGCGTCACGAAGTTGAGAGTCGCCTGCTCCTCGGTGAGGTCTGCGACGACGTACAGGTCGAACTGTCCGGCACCGGGCACGGACAGCGGCTGCGCGATGACGAGGCCCGGAGTCACGCCGTCTTCGGACAGGTTGGTCGACATGTAGCGCTGCTGGTCCGCAACCGTGTCCGCCACCTGCATCCGGAAGTCCTCCGGCAGCTCCTCGACACGCGGCGAGCCCTGCACCGTGTCGAGGACTGTCACGGGGAGGACGCGGCTGTTCGCGTCGCGCGGCTCCAGGCTGATCGACCGCAGGGGGGTGGGGGAACGCGAATACATGCTCTGGAGCTGGACGGTGAGCGCCTCACTGAGGTCGTCCTCCGTCGCGAGCGATTCGATCTGGGCGACGTACGTGCTGGTCTGCTCCGACACGGCGGACAGCTTCGATTCGAAGAGGCCGCGGGCGATCACCTGCGTCATGTACGTGCCGACGCCGAAGATCGCGACGAGGGTCAGCAGCACCGTGAGCACGACGATGCGGACCTGCAGGGACCGCGAGAAGATCGAGACGAGCCACCGGGACAGGTCGAGAATGCCGCGACCGATCGCCGCGAGGAGGCCGGCGGAGGCCGGGACCCTCCTCATCCGCGCACCGTGGAGGTCATGCCTGCTGTCCCGCCTTGTAGCCGACCCCGCGGACCGTCACGACGATCTCCGGGTTCTCCGGATCCTTCTCGATCTTCGACCGCAGCCGCTGGACGTGGACGTTGACCAGGCGCGTGTCCGCGGCGTGGCGGTAGCCCCACACCTCTTCGAGGAGGATCTCACGGGAGAAGACCTGCCACGGCTTCCGGGCGAGTGCGACGAGGAGGTCGAACTCGAGCGGTGTGAGCGAGATCGGTTCCCCGTCGCGGGTCACCTGGTGTCCGGCGACGTCGATCGTCACATCCGCGACCTGGAGCACCTCCGGTGCGGCGGGTTCGAGCATCCGCAGGCGCGCACGGACGCGGGCGATGAGCTCCTTCGGCTTGAAGGGCTTGGGGACGTAGTCGTCGGCACCGGCTTCCAGTCCCGCCACCACGTCGACGGTGTCGGACTTCGCCGTGAGCATGATGATGGGGGTCCCGGACTCCGCGCGGATCTCCCGGCAGACTTCCAGCCCGTCCTTGCCGGGGAGCATGAGATCCAGGAGCACGAGGTCGGGTCGCATGGCTCGGAACGCTTCGAACGCCCCGTCCCCCGTGGCGCAGAACTCCGGCTCGAAGCCCTCGCTCTTGAGGACGATTCCAATCATTTCTGCCAACGCCGTATCGTCGTCGACCACCAGGATGCGTGCATTCATGCCGCCCATTGTCCCAAACCTCGGGCGCATCGTCGCACATGACCCGCAGTGACGTCCCCTCCGTCTGTGCCCGCACGGCTGCGGACACGTGGCAGGATGGGAGGGATGACCTGTCGCCGCAGCAAGAATCCACAGCTGAGGAGGTGTGCGTGACCGCGTCCCCGCACCCGGCCCCGCAAGGGGCACCGCGGTCCCGCCCGGTCCCGAACTCGACCGGGTCGGTGAGCACCGTCCCCGAATGGGGCACCGAGGTCGACTGGGCTTCCGGGACGCTCCGCGAGCGCACCGGCGGGCGGCCGTCCACGCAGTGGAGGCCCGCCCCGCAGCCGGGGACTCTGCCGAAGCGGCCGTTCACGTTCTTCGAGACGCTGGACGGTGGGTTCCGCCTGCTCCGCTTCGCTCCGGGAGCGACGTTCGGGTTCGCGATGATCGTCTACACCCTCGTGACCCTCGCTGCGGCTCTGGTCGTCACCCTGCTCATCGTCGGCAACCTCGGCTATGTAGGCCGTGTGCTGTCGAACCCCGAGGCGGGGGTCGGCCTCAACCTCGTGCTCCAGACAGTGACGGCGACGGCGTCGCTGCTCGCCCTCTCCCTCGTCCTGCTGCTATCCGCGTTCGTCGCCGTCGCCGCGGAGGCCGCGACGTCCAGCGAGCGCATGCGGCTGTCCGAGGTGTGGCGGCGGCTGCGCGGGCGCAGGCTGCGGCTGGTGGGCCTCTGCGCGGCGGGTTTCGTCGCGCATCTCGTGATGCTGGGCATCGCGGTGGCTCCTGGCGTCCTCCTGGTGCTGTTCGCCCCCGTCGCAGGCGTTCTCGTCGCGACCCTGGGTGTGGTGGCCTGGATGGTGGCGACCGTCTGGCTCTTCACGAAGTGCTCCCTCGCGGGCGCCGCGATCGCGGTGGAGGGGCTGGGCCTCGTCGCGTCGGTGCGGCGGTCGTGGGACCTCACCCGCGGTGCCTTCTGGAAGTCGACGGGGCAGTTCGTCGTCTCCTACTTCCTGTCCTCGCAGATCATCAACCTCATCTTGAGCCCGATCCTCATCATCCTCTTCTTCCTCTTCGTCCTCGTCTTCGTCCTCCTCACACTCGACGGCGGATCAGGCGCCTTGTCGTTCCTCGGCTTCGGCCTGTCCATCGGCATGGGCACTCTGATCGCGACGGTCACCATCGGCGCGACGGCGCTCATGTTCGCCTACCTGAGCGGGGTCGTCGCGATGGTCTACCTCGACCGGCGGATGCGGCGGGAAGGCTACGACCTGGTGCTCCTCCGCCGCGCTGAGGTCGACGAGGCCCAGGCGACCAAGGACGCGGACTCCATCGACGTCGCGGTGCAGCTGGCGCGGGAGGATGTCCGCGCATGACCCCGTTCGTTGTCCGGGCCCTCTCCGGCGTGCCCCCTCAGGACCTGCTCGGTCAGCCGTCCCGCGACGAGGGGCAGCAGTGGGCGCGCGACGAGCTGTCCGACCCGATCTACCGGGAAGCGGACATGACCCTGTTCGAGCGGATCGGCCGGGCCATCACCGATTTCTTCGACGACCTGTTCGAGGCCGCTGCCGGGATCGAGTCGCCGTGGCTCCTCGCCGTGGTCGCGGTCGCCGTCCTCGCAATGGTGGTGCTCATCGTGTGGTGGACGCGCCGGTCGGCCGGGGTGCGGCTGGAGCCGACTGCTCCCCGCCAGCCGGTCTTCCGGTCGGAGCTCGACCCGGTCGCGCTGCGACGCACGTCCGCCGAGGCCGCAGCCGCCGAGGACTGGCGGCTCGCCATCCAGGACCTCGTCCGCGCGGTCTTCGCGGAGCAGGCCGCGGCGAAGCGGATCGTCATCGACCGGTCCTCCACCGCGCAGGAGCTCGCCACCGCATCGGGCGCAGCGCTTCCGCGGTCTGCGGGGGACTTCACGCGTCTCGCATCGGTCTTCGACGAGGTGTCTTTCTCCGGCAGCCCTGTGACCCGCGAGGACTGGGATCGCACGCGTGTGCTCGACTCCCGGATCACTCGCGGGACCGGATCTGCCGACTCGTCCGCACCCGGCTCCCCGACGGGCGGCACCGCCGCGCCGGCAGGCGCCACAGCGGACGGAGGTGACGCATGAGCGCCCAGACGGACGTGGCGGTGCGCGGTACGCGATCCGTCGGCGGGCCCGGCTTCGCGGCACGCGCCGGCGGACTGGCACGGTCGGCGGCGCTGTGGGTCGTCGCAGCGATCGTCCTGCTCATCGGGGGAATCGTCCTCGTCCTCGTCGAGGGTGGCGAGAACACGGCCCCCGTCCACTACGAATCGACCCAGGGAGACGGAGGGCGCGCCTTCGTCGAGGTGCTGCGGGAGCATGGTCGCGACGTCACGACGACGGACACGTACCTGGACGCCGGGACGGCGATCGACAACGGGGAGACGGTCCTCGTCTACGCGAGCAGCTGGTCTCTCACCAACGCCGCCATCGATGACCTCTCCGCACGCGCCGCGGAATCCGGTGCCCACATCGTGCTCATCGACCCGGAGTACGACGTCGAGCTGTGGACGGACTCGCTCCTGTATGACGACCTCGGCCCCGGTGCGCAGGCCCCCACCCGGCGCGCGCCCGCCTGCGACTCCGACGTGGCGAACACGGCGGGTGCCGTGCGGCACACGGACACCGGCTCCGAATACTTCTCGACCACCTCGGTGCCGGAGGACTCCCACTTCTGCTACAGCGGCGATCCAGACGATCCCGTCCCCCACGGCGTGTACGTCGAAGTGCCCCACGGCGACGCCGGCGGGACGCTGTCCGTCATGGGTTCGGAGCCGTGGTTCATGAACGAGTCGCTCGCGGCGGAGGGCAACATGTCCCTCATCGCAGGCGTGCTGGGCACCGATGAGCCGATCACCTACTACTACCCG
This sequence comes from Brevibacterium yomogidense, assembly GCF_016107685.1. Taxonomy (GTDB): domain Bacteria; phylum Actinomycetota; class Actinomycetes; order Actinomycetales; family Brevibacteriaceae; genus Brevibacterium; species Brevibacterium yomogidense. Next base: position 138,565 of record NZ_JABASY010000006.1, on the reverse strand, counting down.
GTCGACCGTGACCAGCCCGGTGACGACGAAGGCGGCCCTGACGGCACACCGTCCGTCTGGCTGTTCCCGCAGTGGGCGTTCGCGACACTGCTGTGGTCGCTGCCGGTGGTCCTCGTGGCACTGCTGGTCTACGGTCGCCGCATGGGTCCGCTCGCGGTCGAGCCGCTGCCCGTCATCGTCCCGGCTGCGGAGACCGTCCGGGGCCGCAGTGCCCTCCTCCAGCGGGCGGAGGCCCGCGCGGAGGCGCTCAGCGACCTGCGGGCCGCGGCACTGGTCCGGCTGGGCCGTCGCCTGGCGCTGCCGCCGGACGCCCCCGCCGCCGAGGTCGCGGCCCGTGCCGCTGCCGTCGCCGGTCTCGACCCGGTCTGGACGGAAGCCGTGCTGCTGACCGAACACCCCCACGACGACGAGACGCTCATCCGCATCTCCATCGACATCACCACCATCGAGAGCGAGGTCGACCCCCTATGACCGTTCCCCCACAGCAGCCCGGTCCACAGGATCAGCAGGGCCACCCGGCTGGTCAGCAGCCCGGCCACCAGGGTCAGCCGGGCCACCCAGGCCGCCCTGCTCACCAGGGTCAGCCCGGGCAGCAGGGACAGCCAGGCCACCCCGCTCACCAGGGGCAGCCGGCGCACTCGGGCCTGCCGGGTCAACCCGGTCAGCAACCCGGTCAGCAACCCGGTCAGCAGCACGGTCAACACGGTCAGCAGGGGCAGCAGGGGCAGCAGGGGCAGGCACCGGTGAACCATCCGGGGCAGCAGTTCGCGCCTCCGCGAGACGGTGTGAGCGCGCCACCGCCAGCGGAATCGCTCGTGCTGACGGAGGAGGACGCCCGCCTGCGGGAGGTGCTGCTCCAGGTCCGCGCGGAGACCGGCAAAGCCGTCGTGGGACAGACGCAGGCGGTCGAAGGTATCCTGCTCGCGCTGCTCGTGCAGGGGCACGTCCTCCTCGAAGGCGTGCCGGGAGTCGCGAAGACCCTGCTGGTGCGTGCCGTCGCGCAGAGCCTCGATCTGGGTTCGCAGCGCGTGCAGTTCACCCCCGACCTCATGCCCGGCGATGTCACCGGTTCGGTGGTCTACAACGCGAAGTCCGGCGACTTCACGTTCCGCGAGGGGCCCGTTTTCACGAACCTCCTCATCGCGGACGAGATCAACCGCACACCGCCCAAGACGCAGTCCGCACTCCTCGAGGCCATGGAGGAGCGTCAGGTGACCGTCGACGGGGATTCCCGGCGCCTCGCCCCACCGTTCCTCGTCGCGGCCACACAGAACCCGATCGAATACGAGGGCACCTACCCTCTGCCGGAGGCGCAGCTGGACCGGTTCCTCTTCAAACTGGTGCTCGGCCTGCCCGATCGCGACACCGAGTACTCGATCCTCACCCGCCACGCGCAGGGATTCGACTCCCACCACCTGCAGCGCGCGGGCATCCAACGGGTGGCCGGACCGGACGAACTGCTGCGTGCGGGCGCCCGCGCCGCCCAGGTGCACTGCTCCCCGGAGGTCATCGCCTACATCGTGGACATCGTGCAGGCCACCCGGCAGGCACCATCGCTGGCGCTGGGAGTGTCACCGCGAGGGGCGACGCGTCTGCTCGGCGCGGCCCAGGCGAAGGCGTGGCTGTCCGGCCGCGGCTACATCACGCCGGACGACGTGAAGTCGCTCGTGGCGATGACGTTCCGCCACCGCATCGCGCTGCGCCCCGAGGCGCAGATGGAGGGGGCGGACATCGATCGCGTCCTCGCCTCGATCGTCGACTCGGTGAACGTCCCGCGGTGAGACACGCCCGCACCCACCTGCCAGCCCGGCCGAGCCGGTACGCCCTCGCGGTCCGGCTGCCTCGCACACATCGGTCAGGAGGACGCCCATGGCGTTGACGTGGCGCTTCCTCGTCCTCACCGTGCTCGCTGCCATCCCCATCGCGCTGCGCCCCGTCTCCACGACGTTCGCAGTCATGATCGGACTGCTCCTCATCGCGGGCCTGCTCGACTGGCTCGCGGCGCCCGGCATCCGCGCACTGGGGTTCCAGCGCACGCCGGGGCCGCGCATCCGCCTGGGTGAGGAGACGAGCGCGGTGCTGACGATCACCAATGGGGGCAGGCGCACCCGGCGGCTGCACGTGCGCGACGCGTGGGCGCCCACCGCGGGAGCACACGACAACCGCTTCCGCACCCGCGTGCGCGGCGGTTCCGCCCACGAGCGGACGACGGTCCTCACCCCCACCCGCCGCGGCATGCTGCGTGCCGACCGCGTGACCGTCCGCTCCACCTCGCTCCTGGGGCTCGTCGCCCGCCAGCGCAGCCTCGAGGTGCCCGCAGCGATCACGGTGCTGCCTCCGTTCCACTCCCGCAGGCACCTGCCCTCGAAGCTGCGCAGGCTGCGCGAGCTGGAAGGACGCACCGCAGTCATGCTCAAGGGCGCAGGCACGGAGTTCGACTCCCTTCGGGAGTACGTGCGCGGCGACGACGTCCGGTCGATCGACTGGCGGGCGACGGCACGCGCACAGGAGGTCATGGTGCGCACCTACCGGCCCGAACGGGACCGCCGCGTCATCATCGTCCTCGACTCCTCACGCCTGTCCGCCCGCTACGTGGGCACGGGGACGGCGTTCGACGCGGCGATCGAGTCGGCCCTCCTGCTGGCCGGACTGGCGGCCGGTGCGGGCGACCGCGTCGACGTGCTGGTCGCGGACGCACGGGTCCGCGCCCGGGTGGGCCCGATCGGGCGACTCGCGTCGCTCGACCATCTCATGCACCGTGTCACGCCCCTCGCCCCGGAACTGCTCGAAGCGGACTGGGAGACGATCACGTCCGCGGTGATGGGCGTGACCTCCCATCGGGCGCTCGTCGTGTTCGTCACCGCACTGGACCCGGCCACGATCGCAGAAGACCTGCTGCCCACTCTTCCGCTCCTCACTCGTCGCCACATGGTGGCCATCGCGTCGGTCGCGGACCCGGTGCTGAACGACATGACGTCGGCGCGCTTCACGACGGAGCAGGTCTACACCGCGGCGGCCGCTGAACGGGAGCTCCTGGAGTCCCGCTCACTGTCGCATGCGCTGTCCGGCCTGGGAGTGCACTCCGTCCACGAAGCCCCCGACGACCTGCCCCCCGCGCTCGCGGACCTCTACATCATGCTGAAGTCCTCCGGACGCCTCTGACAGCCCTCCGGCACCTCCGGATCTCCCGCGCCGCGAAGTCACCTGAGCGCCTCGAAGTCTCCAAGCGCCCCCGAGTCTCGTGGGCGTCGTCAGTAGGCTGCGACAGTGCGGTAGCCGGCGCGCTCGTCCTCGAGGTCGCCGTCGCCGCCTTCCTTCAGCACGGGGCGTCCCAGCAGTGTGGCGTAGGTGAAGATCGCCAGGGTCAGCCCGACCCCCACGGAGATCTTCAGCCAGACGGGCAGCGGGTTGGGGGTGATGAAGCCTTCGACGAGCCCTGACAGGAAGAGGAAGAAGACGAGGCCGCCGGCCACCGTCATGAGGGAGCGCGCCTCTTTCGCGAGCGCCTGTCCCCGGGTCATCGCCCGGGGGATGATCCAGGCGACGAAGATCTGGAGTCCCGCCGCTGCGGCGATGAGGATGCAGGTGATCTCCGGGATGCCGTGGGGCAGGATGTACGCCCAGAAGTCCCGTTCGTACCCGTGCGCGTACATCGCCGCCGCGGAGAACCCGACGTTCACCCCGTTCATGAGCAGGCCGAAGACCACGTAGATCCCGGTGATCCCCAGCGCCACCCACTGCACGGCGATCCACGCGTTGTTCGTCCAGACACCGATCGCGAAGACGGAGTTGGGGTTCTCCTTGTAGTACTCGACGAACTCCTTCTCCGCAAGTGCCTTCTGCTGCGACGGAGGCATGATCGCGTCGAGCGCACCGGGCGTGTGGAGAGCCCACAGCGCTGCCACGATCGCGCTGGCGAGGAAGAAGAGGGTCACTCCCAGGAGCATCCAGCGCAGGCGGTAGAGGGCAGCCGGCAGAGATCTCACGGTGAAGCGCACGAATGCGGCCATGGGGCTGCGCGGGATCGACGACAGGTGGGTCCGCGCGCGGTGCACGGTGACGGACAGGCGCGCGGCCGTCTGCGAGTCGGGAGCAACTGTCACGATCCGCGACAGGTCCTTCGACGCGGAACGGTAGAGGGTGAGGAGGTCCGCGGCTTCCGCCGGGGTCAGCCTCGCCTTCTTCGCCAGCTGGTCGAGCTGCGCCCACTGGGAGCCGTGCATCTGCGCGAGGAGGACGGGATCCATGCCTCCCACACTACCTGTGCGACGATGGTGCTCATGAGCGTGCTTGTGACCGGTGAAGCCGTCGCCCTGCGGGTGCAGCCCGCGCATTTCGCCGCCCGCGCGCTGGCGGCCGCGATCGATCTGGTCGTCTACATGATCGTGTACTTCGCGATCTTCATCAGTGCCGGCTGGCTGCTGAGCTACGCCCGCTTCGAGTGGTCCCTCATCGGGTCGTCGATCATGATCCTCCTCACCGTCTTCACGACGGTCGCGGTGCCCTGCACCGTGGAGACGCTCATGCGGGGGCGCTCCCTGGGGAAGCTCGCGCTCGGGCTGCGGGTCGTCCGGGAAGACGGCGGGGCGATCGGATTCCGGCACGCGCTCATCCGCGCACTCCTGTGGCAGTTCGAGGTGCTGGCGACCGGGGGCTCCGTCGCCGCCCTCGTGGGTCTGCTGTCGTCCCGGTCGAAGCGTCTGGGCGACATGCTGGCGGGCACCATGGCGGTGAGCGAGCGCGCCGCACGTCTCCGTCACGACCAGGTCGTGCTGCACCCCCACCTCTACGGCTGGATCCAGCAGGCCGACATCTCTCCCCTGCCCGCGGGACTCCACCACCGCATCGTGCAGTTCCTGTCCTCCGCCTCGCAGCGCACCCCGGGATCCCGCACGGAGCGTGCCGTCGAACTCGCGGAAGAGCTCAATCCCCACGTCGCTCCCGCTCCCCCGCCAGGCACTTCACCGGAGATGTTCCTCGGGGCCATCATCGCGCGCACCCGCTGGGAGTACGTCGACCGCCAGAGGCGAGCTGACGCGACGGCCGCCGGGTTCCGCAACAGGGTCGGCACGCTGCCGCACGGCCTCCACCTCCACTGACACGCTGAGACGGCCGAGGCCGGGACCCCTTCACAGGTCCCGGCCTCGGCCGTCTCAGCTGTTCTCAGTGCCGCCAGCGGTCCTGGTTCCGGCGCATCACCCGCATCGGTCCCGCACCCGGCTCAGTACCGGTAGTGGTCCGGCTTGTACGGTCCGGCGACGTCCACGCCGATGTACTCCGCCTGCTCCTTCGTGAGCTCCATGATCTGCGCGCCCAGGGCGGGCAGGTGGAGCCTGGCGACCTTCTCGTCCAGTGCCTTCGGCAGGCGGTGGACGTCGTTCGAGTATCCGGCGACCCCGCTGTGCAGCTCGATCTGCGCCATCACCTGGTTGGTGAACGACGCGCTCATGACGAAGCTGGGGTGGCCCGTCGCGTTGCCCAGGTTGAGCAGGCGCCCTTCGGAGAGGACGATGATGCTCGTCGTCTCACGGCCGGCCTCCTGAGCGGCGGGCAGCGTCCATTCGTGGACCTGCGGCTTGATCTCGACCTTGTCCACGCCGGGCAGCTTGGCGAGCCCCGCGAGGTCGATCTCGTCGTCGAAGTGACCGACGTTGCCGACGATCGCGCCCGGTTTGAGCAGCTGGAGCTGCTCCACCGACAGGACTGCGCTGTTGCCGGTGGTCGTGATGACGAAGTCCGCGGTCTTCGCGGCCTCGGTCGTCGTGACGACTTCGTACCCGTCCATGACGGCCTGCAGCGCGCAGATCGGGTCGATCTCGCTCACGACGACCCGGGCGCCCTGCCCCCGCATCGCCTCTGCTGCGCCCTTGCCCACGTCGCCGTAGCCGATCACCAGGGCGATCTTGCCGCCGATCAGCACGTCCGTCGCACGGTTGATGCCGTCCGGCAGGGAGTGGCGGATGCCGTAGCGGTTGTCGAACTTCGACTTCGTGACGGCGTCGTTCACGTTGATCGCGGGGAACGGAAGACGCCCTTCCTCCGCCAGGCGGTAGAGGCGGTTCACACCCGTCGTCGTCTCCTCACTCACACCCCGCAGCTGCGGGACGAGCGCCGTGAAACGGCCAGGCTCATCCGCGAGCGACGCGCGCAGACGGGCGCGGAACGCCTTGAACTCCTCCGAGTCGTCCTCCGCGTCGTCCGCGACTCCTCCGGCCTCTTCCGCGGCGGCACCGTCGAGGAGGTACATCGTCGCATCCCCGCCATCGTCGAGGATGAGGGTGGGGCCCGCCGGCTGGTCACCGGTCGCGGGGAACCGGAAGATCTGGTCGGTGCACCACCAGTACTCGTCGAGGGTCTCGCCCTTCCACGCGAAGACGGGGACGCCGGTCGGTGCGTCGGGTGTGCCGGAACCCACGACGACCGCGGCTGCAGCCTCGTCCTGCGTCGAGAAGATGTTGCACGACGCCCAGCGCACGTCCGCGCCCAGGTCGACGAGCGTCTCGATGAGGACCGCCGTCTGGACCGTCATGTGCAGGGAGCCCGCGATGCGCGCACCGGCCAGCGGCTGGGAACCGGAGTACTCCTCGCGCAGGCTCATGAGGCCCGGCATCTCCCGCTCGGCCAGTCGGATCTGGTGACGGCCCGACTCTGCGAGGGTGAGGTCTGCGACGCGGTGGTCGGCTGCGGTGAGGACCGCCTCGTGCTGGGTCATTGTGTCTCCTCGGGGTTGCGGGGTCAGGTCGTGTCGTTCACCGTCGGATGCTCGTGAGGACGGCATCGGTGAGTGCGCGGGTGCGTTCGGCCGTGGGCGTCTCGCAGTTGAAGCGGACCAGCGGCTCCGTGTTCGACTTCCGCACGTTGCACCAGAAGTCGTCGCCTTCGAGCGAGACGCCGTCGAACGCGATGACGTCGCCGTCACCGTACTCGCCGGCCCGCGCCCGGGCCGCGAAGTCCGCGAGCACGGCGTCCGGGTCCGCCACAGTCGAATTGATCTCGCCAGATGCGACGTAGCGCTCGCGATCCGCGATGAGGTTCGCGGCGGACTCCTCCGTTCCGGCGAGCATCGCGATGACGTGGCAGGCGGCGAGGATCCCGGAGTCCGCGGAGTAGAAGTCGCGGAAGTAGAAGTGTGCGGAGTGCTCTGCGGCGAAGACCGCGTCGTGCTCCCGCATGAGGCGCTTGATGCCGGAATGGCCGACGGGCGTGCGCACTGCGCGTCCCCCCGCCTCCGCGACCGTCTCCGCGACGATGCGCGACGTGATGAGGTTGTGGAGGACGACCGGTTCAGTCTCCCCCGCATCCTGCGCGCGGGCGATCTCCCGTTCCGCGACGAGCGCGCCGACGGCGGAGGGCGACAGCACGCTGCCGGTGCCGTCGACGAAGAAGCAGCGGTCCGCGTCCCCGTCGAACGCGAGTCCCAGGTCAGCACCGTGGGTGCGCACGGCGGCCTGGAGGTCCACGAGGTTCTCCGGCTCCAGCGGGTTCGCCGGGTGATTCGGGAACGTCCCGTCGAGCTCCGTGTAGAGGCCGATGAGGGTGAAGGGAACGGCGGGCAGGTCCGCGTCGGTGCCGAACACCTCGCCCAGCAGCTTCCCGGCCATCCCGTTGCCGGCGTCCGCGACGACGGTGAGGGGACGCACCGGTTCCAGCCGGTCGAGACCGGTGAGGCTGCGCAGGCGCGTGGCGAACTCCACCGCGAGCTCCTCCGCCCCGCGGGCGTCGACCATGACGGCACCGGCACGGTCCGCTCCACCACCCGCCTCATGCCGGGGCGCATCGAGCGCTGCGGTGCGGATGTCGCCCAGGCCGTGGTCCCGGGAGACGCCCGCCGCCCCGGGACCGCACACCTTCACCCCGTTGTAGTCGGCGGGGTTGTGGCTGGCGGTCACCATGAGGCCGGGCAGGTGCCAGTGGCCGGAGGCGAAGTACAGCTGGTCGGTCGAGCACAGTCCCACGAACCGCGCGCGCAGGCCCGCTGCCTGGACTCCGGCGGCCGCGGCTTCCGCGAATCGCGGGGAGTCGGGGCGCATGTCGCAGCCGACGACGATCTCCTCCGCCCCCGCGTCCCCGAAGGTGCGGGCGGCGCCGAATCCCAGCGCGTAGAGCAGGTCGTCGTCGAGGTCGTCGCCGATCCGGCCGCGCAGGTCGTACGCTCCCAGCGCACGGTCGAACCGCGCACTGCGGGACGCGCGGAGGGCGTCTGCAGAGGCATCGCCGTCTGCCGGGGCGTCAGCGCGTGCGCTCACAGCAGTGCGCGCGGAGGCAGTGGCCGGCACGGGGGCATCAGCGTGGGAAGCGTCGGCCACGGGTGCCGCGGACGTCCGCTGGGGGTCGACAGCTGTCACTGTCCGTCTCCTGCACTCACTGTCCATCTCCTGGGATGAAGAGGTCGACGATCATTCGCCGTTTCCGCTGATGATCCGCAGGTGGCCGCGGCCGGGGCCGGACGGCAGATCGGCGGGCTGCTGCGGAGCGGGCGGGCGGGGGCGGGCGGCTTCACGGACCGCGTCTGCGATGGCGAGCAGATCGTCGCGTGAACGTTCGGGCTGCTCCTCACCGACGTCGAGGCGGAGCAGCTCCCATCCGCGGGGCGCGGTCATCCGTGCGGCGTGGTTGCGGCACAGGTCGAGCGCACCGGGTTCCGCGCGGGTCGCCAGCGGACCGACGACGACCGTCGCGTCCGCATGGACATACGTCATTGTGAATCGGGCACTGACGCCGCACCCGGCCTTGGCACACAGACGAACTGACACACGCGCAGTCTACCCAATGCGGACGGTTCCCCGGGCAGTGCCACGGTCGCCCACCGCCTAGACTCCGAGGCATGCCCTCCTCGCGTCGCCACGATCGTCACGGTCGCAGCCCGCTGATCTTCCGCGCGCCGGTGCCCGCGCACCGCAGCCGTGCGGAGGAGTTCGCCCATCTGGCGGCCCGCCTGCTCGCGGACATCCGGCTGCGCGTCGACGGCGAGCTGGACTCGGTCGTCCTCACCGTCGACGACATCCCGCCGCCCGAGGCGGGGCTGGAGCTGGGCCGTGTCCTCCCCGCGACGCGCGACACGCCGGCGGTCCTCGTCCTCCACCGCCTGCCGATCGCGGAACGCTGCGAGGACGACATCGATCTCGCAGACCTCGTCGCGGACGTCCTCGCGGACCAGGCGGCGCTGCTGTCCGGCCGCGACCCGGACGAGCTGCGCCCCCGCTGACACGAACGCCGAGGTCGTGCTCACGGGCCCCGACCCTCGGCCGCCGGCGCACCCCGGATCAGTCAGCCGCCTCAGCGTTCGAGTCGGACGTCCCGGTAGCCGATCCCTTCGGGCGGTGCGGGGAAGCCGATACCGCTCACCCCTGCGTCCGTGCGGACACCTACGGTCGCGTACGCCTCCCCCGCCGTCCCCCGCAGCTCGAGGGCGCGCGCCTCACCGAAGTCGGTGAGTCCCAGGACGATCGCCCGCTCCGCGTCGAGGTCGAGGGTGCGCGGTTCACCGCGCTGTCCGTCACCACCGACGGGGACGACGTCCACCGCCCCCTCCCCGGCGGCGAGGACGAGGTCGCCCTCGAGCGGGGTCCCGTGTTCGTCGGTCGGCAGGGTGAGGAGGCGCGTGTCGCCCACCTCGTCCACGCCGGGGTAGAAGGCCACGTCCCGGCCCTCCTCCGTGTCGACGGCCACCGTGGCGGAGGCGGACACCTCGCCGTCGGCTTCGACGACCACGTCGCCGGGCGCCACCTCACCGAGCTCCACCTCTGCCGTCCCGCGGGCGGGGATGGCGACGGAACCCGAGGCGAGGGGTTCCGGACCGTCCGCAGAGTGCGCTCCCAGCCGCGCGGTGACGGCGGAGCCACCGGGGTTCGACACGCGCAGTCGGGCCTCGCCCTCCGTCGCGATCGGGAGGACGGTGCGGGTGGCGGCCGGCGCCTCGGGCGCGGCGTACTCGATCCCCCGCGGGGTGAGGCCGTCACGCCTGCTGTGCTGGAGGGCGGCGGTGACGCTCCCGTCCTCGGCCGTGACCTCTGCGCCGACGACCGGCACACCCTCTGCCAGCGCCCCGAGCACGACAGTGCGCAGTGTGTGCGGCTGCAGCGTGAGGGTGTCCTGCCCGGCGACCGGGATGGGCCCCGACTCCCCTGTGAGGTCGACGCGGACCGTCACGGGTGCGTCGGTGGGGTTCGCGAGCAGCAGCCGGGAGTCGTCCCCCGTCATCGTCGACGCTCCGGAGAACACCGCCCGCGTGAGCGGGGTCGTGCACGACAGCGCGGCGAGACCCGCGTAGTCGCCGGTGTCCGCGGCCGCGGTCTGCACGGCGGACAAGAGGGCGGGGCTCTCCCCCGCCGGCGTGCCGAGATAGGCGACCGGGGCACCCATGCCGTCGGCGCCCGTGACGATCGGCTCCCCGGGATCGATGGTGAAGAGCGTGTCGCCGTCGACGACCCGCGCTTCCACGCCCGCGGCGCCCTCCGACCCGTCCGGTGCGGTCGTGGAGATGCTGACCGCCCGGGCGACGGTGGTGGGTGCTTCGGAGGACTCGAACTCCTCGTCCGTCCCCGCCGCCTCGTCGTCGCGGTCCAGGGGGCCGGGGCAGACCGCGGTCGTGGCGGCGGCGGGCAGGCGCACCTGTTCGGGGCCCCGCGCACCGGACCCGCTGGGCAGGGGTGCGACGAACGCGGTGACCGCGATGAGCACGCCAGGCACAGCGATGCCGACGAACGTGGCGGCGGTCCGGGAGAAGGCGTTCATCGGCGGCCTCCTCGACCGATCGGGAGCGCGACGACGACGGTGACGAGGACGAGCAGCCATCCGGCGACGACTCCCACCCGGTACCACGCGGGCGTCGTGGACAGGGTGACGGTCTGCGCCTCCGCGGACACCGCGAAGGACTGCGCCCACCCGCCCGCGGGGTCGCCGGGCGCCAGCGGGTTGCCGCCGACGGATGCGGACGTCACCCCGTCACGTTCGGCGAGCACGAGGAGCCTCCCGTCCGCGCCGGCCGGGACCTCCGCGGTGTCACCGCGGACCGGGACGGGCACGCTGGTGCCGTCCGCGTCGACGACGCGGGCCCAGGAGACCTCCGCCGAGGCGCCGGGTTCTTCGTCCACAGTGCCCCCGGCGGTCTCCTCACCGGTGTTGTCGTCCGCGGCCCCGCCTGCGAGGTCGTCGTCGGCTTCGTCCGTGGATTCCGTCCCCACCTGCCAGAGGAGTCCCTGGTCCGCGACTCCCAGCCGGGTGAGTCCGGTCGCGCCGGACACGCTGCGGGCGGCGGCATCGAGGTCGTCGCCGTCGTCGCCGGTGAGGACGACGAAGCCCACACCCAGCGAGGACAGGGCAGCGCCCACGTCTCCCCCGCCGTCCGCGGTGAGACGGCCGATCGCCTCCGCGAGGGCTGTGTCCGCGGGGTCGAGGGCGACGGGCGCTCGACGGGGCCCGAACCCCTGCAGCTGCTGCGCCGCGGTGATCGTCGACGATTCCAGCACCGTGCCGCCGGTGTCCCCGGCGACCCGGCCGGTCACCTCGCCGTCGACGACGTCGAGGATGAGGGTGCGCTGCGCCAGCGGGCCCTTCGCGCGTTCGCCGGCGAAGACCGGCAGCCGGTCGTCGCCCGTCCGGTGGACCTCGGCGCCGCCCACAGCCGCGTCGAGCGACAGTGCGGCCAGAACGAGGGCAGCGGACCCGGCTGCCGCGACCACGACGGCGCGGGACCGGCGGCGGGTCGGCAGTGCCGCGGCGGCACTCCTCCTGCCGGGGGCGCGCACGAGCGAGGCGGCGAGCAGCCCGCACACACCCAGGGTGAGCACCGCAAGGCCCGCGGCCGGCCATGCGGCGACGAGGCGGTGCGCGGTGAGACCGGCGGCGGTCATCGACTGCGCGATCGCCAGGCACAGACCCAGCACGGTGAGCGCCGTGGACCCGACGATGAGGTCGTCCGGGGCGGACCTGCGGAAGTACGCCGCTCCGGCCGCGATGACGAGGGGGATCGACACGAGCAGGATGAGACCGATGTACGGGGCGCCGGCCGTGCCGGACAGCGACTGGGAGACCGGCACCTCGGGCCAACCCAGGGCGAGGATCCAGGAGCGGGCGACGGGGTACGGGAGGACCGCGCCGGGGTCGATGAGCAGCGCGTCGGACTGACGGATCGCGGCGACCAGCCACAGCCCGGTGAGGCCGAGCACCGGCACGACCGTCCACAGCAGCCGCAGCGCGTGGGTCCGCACGAGGAGCACGCCGACGACCACTACGGCAGGCACCAGGAGGATGGGCATCCCCGCGCAGACGACGGTCAGGAGGAGCCCGGCACTCGCGGACGCCTCGATCGAGCGGCGCACGACCGCCGAATGCAGGGCACGCACGAACACGGGCAGCACCAGCCACGCGACGACGGTCCCCGCCCGGCCCTCGACGAGCGACAGGACGAATGCGGGCGACGCCGCCCACACGAGCGCCAGGAGGGCGCGGATGCTGGGGCGGGGGGTGAGGCGGCCGGCGGACGCGTAGAAGAGGAGCGCCGCAGCCGGCAGCGCCGCGAGCAGCAGGACGCGCACCGCCATGTCGAGGTGGCCGAGGAAGGGAAGCGCCCACACGAGCAGGACGGTGAGCAGCGGATCGGCCGGCGACCGCGACCCCAGGCCCGCGTCGTCGCGGAGGCTCAGAGCCCGCGCCAGCGCCTCGTCGAAGCCCACGTCCAGGCGGGGCAGCGCGCCCCCGCTGAGCGAGCCGGGACCGAACAGGCGCCAGCCGATGAGACCGGCGGCCGCCACGGTGAGGGCGACGACCGCGGTGAGGGGGTGGAGCAGTGCGCTGCGGCGCGGACCCACGTCCACGCCGGAGAAGGACTGCAGCTCCTCCCCCGTGTTGAGCGCTTCGTCCGCCCCGGCCGCGAGTCCGCCGTCGGTGCCGCCGGGGCCCCGGTCGAACCACCAGGCGGCGGTGCCGTCCGCACCGGTCTCCCGCAGCTCGCGCCGTGCGGTGTCGAGCTGCGCCCGGCTCGCCAGCAGGCCGGGGGCAGGTTCTGCCGTCGGGGCACGGCGGCGCAGCGGCGCGACGGCACGGGAGTCCGCGCCGACCTTCCCTGCGGCAGTGAGCCAGCGGCCGGCACCCCGCGGGTCGTTCGACAGGAGACGGCCGAACGCCGCCCCCACGGCGGCGAGCCACAGCAGGATCGCCGTGCGCCACGCCGCTGCGGGACGGACGCGGGACAGGCGATAGCGATGCTCGGCGCGCACATCGGCAGCCGCACGCGGCGGTCGGGGCGACGACAGCAGGGCGCGGGCGGTCGCGGCGGCGACCACCACCTCGGCTCGGGGCGCCAGCACCACACGGAAACCAGCGGCCCGCACACGGCGGGAGTACTCGATCCCCCGATACGACGTGGGCAGGGAGGCGGCGGGGCTGCCCACGGCGCGGACCACCTCGGCGGAGACGAGCGCACCCGGCAGGTCCACGGCGTAGACGTCCTCCGTGCGCTCGAACTGCCCCTGGTCGACCTCCCCCGGGGACACGGGGTTGAGGCGCAGCCCCTGCGCGGTCGTCGTCACCCCGGCAGACGCCAGCCGATCCGAATCGGAGACGCGCAGCCGCGGACCCACGAGCCCCACCGCGTCACCGGAACCCGCGATGTCGAGCAGACGCGCCAGTGCGCCCGCCGTCGGCTCGTCGCGCGCTCCCAGCAGCCACAGCCAGTCCGCACCGGCCGCCAGGGCGCGCTCGATCGCGTCATCCATCCCGTCCCGCTTCGCGCGCAGGACGGAAGAGACCCCCGGGACGCTCACGGACTCGTGGGCACCCCGGAGGTCTGCGCCGTCGTCGGAACCGACGACAGCGGTGATGCGTAAGCTCACACCGCCTGCTTCTTGAGGCGTCGCCTTTCGCGCTCGGAGAGCCCTCCCCAGATGCCGAACCGCTCATCGTTCGACAGTGCGTACTCGAGGCATTCGGCCTTCACGTCGCAGGACGCACAGACCTTCTTCGCCTCCCGCGTCGATCCGCCCTTCTCAGGGAAGAACGCCTCCGGGTCCGTCTGCGCGCACAGCGCCTCGTCCTGCCAGGCCAGGTCCCCGTCACCGGACCCGCCCAACAGCAGCGACAGGGGCGATACCGCTTCCCCGCGGTCACCGCCTGCCGGGCGCGGCGACAGAGAGACGGGATCCAGGTCGAGCGGGTCCGCCACATAGGACGGCGCCCCTGTTCCCGGATCCACGAACCAATCGACCGCGGCTCTGTCTGTGACGCTTTCGCGCAGCGGTACGACCGGCGCCTCCGTCTGCGGTGCCGCACTCGCCGTCGTCATCTTGTGTGCTGGTGTCACGTGTCTTCCCCCTATCGTCGTTGGCGTCGGCTGAGTGCCCGACGCGTCCGACTCATAGTGGAATTACACGCGTGTCATTACGTCCCGTCAAGCGGCCAGCATGTATCCTAACCCCGCATTAGAACGGCTGTTCGACTGCTTCACAGTCACCGGCTGCACCACGGCACTACATATGGTGGACAGGGCCCGCGCGGACCACAACCTGTGGATGGATGTGATGCTCTGGGAATTCGGAGGATCTCGCACTGTTCCGTCCAACGGGTGGGCAGTCTCGTCCCATGGCCCACTTCTGGTCTGTCACCGGTCTGCCACGATGGGAGAATGACCGCCATGCCGCCCGCGTCCCACCCGCGCGCAGATCCCCGACCCCACGCGGATCGCCGCCCTCCCGCAGAACCCAGTCGCCTCCTGACCGCCTTCGCGGTCCCCGGGATCGGCCGAGTGCGCCCCGGAACGGACCTGGGCCGGGAGATCGGCGGGGCGATCACCGCGAGCGGCCTCGATCTCAAGGACGGCGACGTGCTTGTCGTCGCTTCGAAGGTCGTCGCGAAGGCGGAGGGCTCCGTCGCCACCGCGCGGACACGTGCGGACGTCGAACAGCTCGTCGACGCGCACACCCACCACACGGTCGCGAGGCGCCGCTACGGCTCCGGCGTCACCGTGAGCGTCGTCCGCACACGCTCCGGGACCGTGCAGGCCGCTGCCGGTCTGGACCAGTCGAACACCGACGCGGACACCGACGTCATCCTGCACCCTCGCGATCCGGACGCCTCCGCGGCCGCCCTGCTCGCCTCCCTCACCGAACGGTTCCAGGTGCGACTGGGCATCATCGTGTCGGACTCCACGTCGCGGCCGTGGCGGGTCGGGGTCTTCGACTTCGCGCTGGGCTGCGCGGGCATCGACCCGCTCGACTCGCAGCGGGGCCTGCCGGACGACTCCGGTCGCACCCAGCAGATCACCGTCCGCGCCGTCGCGGACTCGATCACGCAGGCCGCCGACCTCGTGAAGGGCGCCGCGCGCGGTCGCCCCGTCGCGATCGTCCGCGGCGTGGGCGAAGTCCTCACCCGCCGGGACACAGCCACGGCGGCCGGCTCCGGCGCGGCGGCGCTCACCCGTCCGCTGGAGGACGACTGGTTCCGCACCGGGCATGTCGAGGCGGCCTGGAACGCACTGGGCGTCGATCCGGCGGACCCGGCTCTCACCCCACCGTCGGGCGACGGCGCGGACGACATCCTCACCCGCACCACCCGCGCGCTCGCGGTCGCCCGCGCCGGTGATCCGCGCACCCCCGGCCAGGCGGGGTGGCGGCTGAGCGTCACCGGTTCGGGCTCGTCCATCCGCATCCGACCGCGTCCCGGCTTCGCCCCGTCCGAGGTGTCGGGGCACCCTCTCGTCGAAGCGGCGGTGGGGCTGGGAGCGCTCGTCGAGCGCATCGCGACGAGCCTCGCCGCCGAAGACCTGCGCTGCGACACCGCGTGGCTGTGGGACGACACCGGGGCGCCTGGCGGTGCGGACATCCGGATCGAACTCGACCTCATGACCAGGAGCTGATTCCGTGCGCACATTCCTCACCGCACTCGCCGAACGCCGCCACCCAGTCCTGCGCTGGGAGGACAGTGCCGGTGCCTCCCTCGAACTCACCGGCCCGGTGCTCGCCAACTGGGCGCACAAGGCGCACGGGCTGCTTGCGGACTCCGACGTGGGACCGGACCTCGACCTCGGCGTCGTGGAGGAGACGGGAGCAGAGGAGCCCGGCGTGCACTGGCGGGCTCTGGCGGGGGCGCTGGCAGCGTGGTCGCTGGGTGCGTGCGTGCGCGTGATCGACGAGGAGGAGCCGGACGCCCCGTGGGCCGCCCTCGTGTCCGAGCACCGCGCCGACGACGCCGTCACCCACTCCGCGGACGAGGTCTTCATCTACCCCGTCGCACCCCTCGCCCTGGGCGTCGACGCCCCACAGGACACGATCGACTTCGCGACTGCACTGCGGGCCTACCCGGACGAGGCGCCGATCGGCACGACGGCCCGCGTGACCTTCGGCGATGCGGCGCACACGGAGACCGAGGGCCTGCGAGCCCTCTGCGGGGCCCCCTCCGCACAGGTCCTGTCGTCGACGGCGCCCCCCGGTGACGCTTCCGCGTCCGCCGCCCCTGCGGACGGCCCGTCCGCCACTCCCAGTGACAGTCCGTCCACCGCCGCCGAGGTCGTCGTCACCTCCGCACCCCGCACCGCTTCCGACTGGGGCCGGATCATGCACGGGCTGCTCCACGGGGTCGTCGTCCTCCGTCCCGCCGTGGACCCGTAAGTCGTGCCCCGTGGACGCATAAGCCCGCTTTCAGGTGACATGCAATAATCCGGAGCATGGACAAAGTGGTTTCCTCAGCAGCAGAAGCGGTGAAGGACATCCCCGACGGCGTGCGCATCGCCGTCGGCGGATTCGGGGTCGTCGGAGTGCCCGAAGTCCTCATCGACGCACTCCACGACCAGGGCGCGAAGGGTCTCGAGGTCATCTCGAACAACGCGGGTGTCGACGGCCGGGGGCTGGGCAAGCTCCTGGAGACGCGGCAGATCAGCCGCATCATCGCCTCCTACGTCGGTGAGAACAAGGAATTCGCCCGCCAGTACCTGTCCGGAGAGCTCGAGGTCGAGCTGACGCCGCAGGGCACGATGGCGGAGAAGCTGCGCGCAGCAGGTGCGGGGATCCCCGCCTTCTACACGATCACCGGTTCGGGCACCCAGGTGGCCGACGGCGGGATCCCCTGGAAGTACGACAGCGACGGCAACGTCGTGAAGGAGTCTCCGAAGAAGGAGACGAAGACACTGTCGACGTTCGGCGAGGAGCACGACTACGTCCTCGAGGAGTCGCTCCCGTCGGACTTCGCGCTGGTCCGCGCCGCGAAGGGCGACCGCGCCGGCAACCTCGTCTTCCACTCGTCCGCCCGCAACTTCAACCCGCCCGCCGCGATGTCCGCGAAGACGACGATCGCGGAGGTCGAAGAGCTCGTCGAGGTCGGTCAGATCGATCCGGACGATGTCCACCTGCCCGGCATCTACGTCGCCCGCGTCGTGGAGCTCACACCGGAGCAGGTCGCGGACAAGCCCATCGAGAAGATGACCGTGAGGGAGGACTGACCATGGGTCTCACACGCAATCAGATGGCCGCCCGCGCGGCCCAGGAACTGCCCGACGGTTCGTACGTCAACCTGGGTATCGGCATGCCCACGCTGGTGCCCAACTACATCCCCGAAGGTGTGAACGTCGTCCTGCAGTCGGAGAACGGTCTGCTGGGCGTCGGCCCCTACCCGCGGAGGGACGAGGTCGACCCCGACCTCATCAACGCGGGCAAGGAGATCGTCACGATGAACCCGGGTTCCGCCTACTTCGACTCCGCGACCAGCTTCGGCATGATCCGCGGCGGGAAGATCGACGCGGCGATCCTCGGCGCGATGCAGGTCGCGGGCAACGGCGACATCGCGAACTGGATGATCCCCGGCAAGATGGTCAAGGGCATGGGCGGCGCGATGGACCTGGTCCACGGCGCGAAGAAGGTCATCGTCATCATGGACCACACCGCGAAGGACGGGTCGCTCAAGCTGTTGGAGACCTGCGACCTGCCGCTCACGGGTGAGCGGGTCGTCTCCCGCATCATCACGGACCTGGCGGTGCTCGACGTCACCGGCACCGGCTTCCGGCTCATCGAGCGGGCGCCCGGGGTGAGTGTCGAGGAGATCCAGGAGAAGACACAGGGCCTCGAGCCCGTCACCGGTGATGTCCCGGAGGCCGCGCCGGCCGCGTGACAGGCGGAGCGCTTCGCACACAGAAGCGGGCGGTGGATTCCCATGCGGAGTCCACCGCCCGCTTCTGTGTTGCTGCCGAGTGCTCGTCTCTCAGGCCACGACGGGGCGCTCATGGCCCTCAGTGCGATCTCTCGCGCCGCTCAGTGCCGAACTCGCCACGAAGAGCGCGCCCTTCCCGGTGAGAGTGGGGCGGGGTTCGTCGGCGCCGATGAAGACGGAGTCACCGCGGCCGGCCTCCAGTTCCTCGTCCCCCGACCGGAGCATGAACGTCCCGTCGATGCAGAGAGCGGTGAGCGCCCCAGGGCGAGGCAGGACCTGGTCGTCTGCATCGTGGACGACAGTGAGGATGAAGTCGTCGGTCGCTCCCCGCAGTTCGGTGTCGTCGTCCGCGGTGAGGACGCGCGGCGGCTGCGTATCGAAGTGCACTGTCCGGACCAGTTCCGGCACGTCGATGTGCTTCCCTGTGAGGCCGCCGCGCAGCACATTGTCGCTCGAGGCCATGATCTCCGCCCCCAGGCCTCCCAAGTATGCGTGGAGGATCCCGGAATCGAACGCGAGCGATTCCCCTGCCTGCAGGAGGAAGCGGCGGAGCATGACGGCGACCAGTGAGCCCGCGTCGCGCGGGAAGTCCGCGTGGGTCTCCAGGAGGGTGAGTGCCGGGTCCACGCTCGTCCCCTCATGGGACGGGTCATCGGCTGCGACGTGCGGGAACGATGGCGCGGAGAGGGCAGTTGCGAGCGCGTCCGCGAGAGCGCCGAACCGGTCGGGGTCCCCCAGGACCACCTCCACGGCTCGCCGCAGGACCGCCGCCTCGGCCTCGGTCTCGGCTTCGGTCTCGGTCTTGGCCTCGGGCCCAGTGTCGGACGCTGTTTCGAGTCCAGCCTCCGCCTCTCCATCCAGTGCGTCGCGCCACGCTGCGAGCGACTCACGGTGCGCGGATGCTGCTTCCGCCGCGTCCAGAGCGGTCGCGAATCGGTCGAGTGTCGCGCGGATCGCGGGGACGGGCCGGAAGCCGCAGAGGGCATGGAACTCGCCCAGGGCGTAGAGGAGCTCCGGCTTGTGCCACTCGTCGCGGTAGTTGCGATGCGGCGCGTCGAGTGGGATTCCCGCGGCGGATTCGGCGGCGAACCCGGCGATCGCCTGTTCGCGGGACGGGTGGCTCTGGATGGACAGCGCAGTGCGTGCGGAGAGGATCTTGAGGAGGAACGGCAGCCGCGGACCGAAGCGGGCGACGGATGCCTCCCCCAGATACCGGGACGGGTCCGAGGCGATGAGATCGTCGAGACCGCGACCGTCGACGAACGACGGTGCCCCGGGGTGGGCGCCCACCCACAGTTCGGCCGCAGGACGTCCGTCGGGCTCGTTCCCGAGGATCTCGGGGATGCCCGACGGGGAGCCCCACGCATAGTCCTTCACGGTGTTCGTCAAACGCTGCACTGATCTCCTCACATCAGGGACCCACGGATCTCGTGAAGTCTACGACGCCGTGGCGACGCCGTGGCGAACACGTGGCGAACAGCGGCGGTCCCGCAGGCGCACACGGGGAGACGAACAGCAGCGGTCCCGCACCCTCGCAAGGATGCGGGACCGCTGTTCACGGGTGCGCCGGCGGGTTCCCCAACCCGCCGGCCCCGAGGCCCCGGTTCGCTCTGGTCGACTCAGGTCACCCTGGTCGCCCCAGACCGTTCCGGTCGCCCCCGGTCACTCCGAGGGACTCAGACCACGCGGATGAACACTGCGCCGCGCTTGACCATCCAGTCGTAGCTGCGCTTCGAGGTGTTCGTGCGCGAGGACCCCGCGTCGTACATCTGGCCCTTCGTCTCCGACACGATGCCGATGTGTCCGGGGACCCAGACGAGATCGCCGGGCTTCGCCTCCTTGGCCGAGATCACTTCCCCTGCTCCGCGCTGCGCACTCGTGGTGCGCGGGAGCTTGATCCCGTTCTTGCTGTAGACGTACTGCGTGTAGCCCGAGCAGTCCCATCCGGAGGTGGGTGAGGTGCCGCCCCAGCGGTACTTCACTCCCAGGTGCTTCTTCGCCTCGGCGATGATCGAGGCGCGCTTCTCCTCCTCCTTCTGCTCCGGGGTCTTCTCCGGCTTCTTCGACGGCGTCGGTTCAGCCGTCTTGGAAGGCGTGGGCGAAGGCGTGGCAGACGGTGTCGGAGAGGCCGATTCGCTGGGCTTCTGCGACGGCTCTTCCGAAGGCTCCGTCGAGGGTTCCTCCGACGGCTCCTCGCTCGGCTCGGCGGAGGGTTCATCCGACGGGCCTTCCCCGGGCTCGCCGGTGTCACCTCCGTCCCGCAGGTTGAGGTCTTCGACGCCGGCGTTGATGTCGCCCTCGGGTGAGAACTCCGTGGTTCCGTACCCTTCGGCCCACACGAGGCGTGCGCCCTGGAACGTCTGCTCAGCGCGGCCGTCCTTGACGGTCAGTTCGCTGGTCGGGTATCCCAGGTGGCCGTTCTCGGTGCCCTTGTCCTTCCAGTACTTCTGGAGGATGCCGGTCGTCGCGTGAGCGCCTGAGTCCTTCGAGTAGTGGACGGAGCCCTTCTTGAATTTCTGGTAGTAGCCGCCGTCCTTGAGGCCGCCCTTCTCATCCGCGACCGGGAAGCCGATCTGCTTGAGCAGCTTCTCGTCGACCAGCTTGTTGAAGGCACCCTTGACGATGTGTGCGCCGGTGTCCTTCGTCCAGTAGATGTGGCCGTTCTCGTACTTCTGCGCGCGGCCGCTGGCGATGTCGAACTCCTTGCCGGAAGGCTTGCCGAGTGCCTTCTCGTTGCCGTCGTACTTCTTCTCGATCGGAGTCTTCGACTTCTCCTTCTCCTCGGAGTCCTTCTTGTCCTCCGGGGTGTCACCGCCCTTCTGCATCTTCGTGATCGCGCTGCGCATTCCACCCAACTTCGAGTAGAAGGCGGCGCCGGGGCAGGAGGTCTGTCCGAGGTCGCGGTGTCCGACGACCGTGCGGATCTTCTTGCCCGCGACGGTGGTCTTCGCATCCGCGGAGACACCGTTCATCGACAGCTTCCAGGCGATCGCGTGGTTGACCGCGTCGATCGTCTTCTGGGGTGGCGCGGACTTCTCGAACGTGCCCATGACGGAGATGCCGAACGTCCCGGTGTTGTACCCGGCGACGTGTGCACCGATCACGGCCTTGTCGACTCCGCCGGCGCGGCCCTCCCACAGACGGCCGTACTTGTCCGCGAGGACGTTGTAGCCGACGTCGGACCATCCGCGGCCGTTCGTGTGGAAGCTGTAGATGCCTCGCAGGATCGAGGGGACGTCCTCGGCCTTGTAGCCGTTGGCTCCGGCGGTGTGGTGGACGACCGCTGCCTTGACGGAGCCCGCGTAATCCGGCGAGCCCTTGCGCAGCTTCTCGTTCGCGCCCCACGACTTGCGGGAGCCGATCTTCGGCTTCTTCACCTTCTTGACGGAGGTGTTCTGCACGGTCGAGCTGCCCGGCACGTAGGCGGCGTTCTGCACGCTCGCACCCTCCGTCGCCGAGGCGTTGGCGGCTTCCGCTGCCGCCTCGCCTTCTGCGGGCGCCTCGGCTGCGGGTGCCTCGGCCGTCTCGCTGGCCGCACCGTCGGACTCCGCACCGGAGTCATCGGCCGAGTCTTCCTGCGGCGGGAGGACCGGCTGGTTCTCCTGCACCGCCGCCGCATCTGCGGCGGAGGTCTTCGGGTCGACGAGGACGAGCTCGGTCTTCTCCGGCGCCTCGGCTTCACCGAGCACGCGCAGCTGCACGCTCTCGGAGTCCGCGACGATGAACGGCTCCGTGCCGTTGCCGCCCTCATCGGTGTTCTCGATCTCGAGGTCTTCCCAGGCGCCCCATTCGCCGCCGGACTTCAGGCGCACCTCGAACGACACGCCTGCATCGCCCTCGTAGGTGATGCCCACGACGCTCGGGTTGTCACTGGGGACGTCGACTGCGTTGGAGATCGCGGCGATCGTCACGCCGTCCTCAGTCTCCTCCTTGACCGACCCGACGACGGGAGAGTCCGTCTCTGCGGGCTCCGTCGATTCGGCGTTCTCGGAGGACCCGTCGTCGGAGGAGCCGGCGTCAGACGATGCGTCATCGTCCGGTGCGGAGTCCGAGGAGTCGCCCAGCGCCGGGGCGTCGGTGTCCTCGGAGTTCTCCGAGGAGTCGGTGAGCGACGTGTTCGTCGCCCCGTACGCACCGCTGTCAGGTGCGAACGGCGCAGCGGACACGTTCTTCGCGGTGGTGTCCTGAGCCGCACGCAGCAGCCCGGGAACGTTGACCAGCCCGCGGTTCGATGCCGTGGACGTGGATTCAGAGGATGCGCGGGCGCCTGCCTCGTCGAGGCCGTCGGCGTCGATGTCGGTGAGAGGTGTTGCGCTGATGTCGGGGCTGACCGGAACCGCTATCGCGGCGGTCGAGCTCGACAGTCCGAACGTCGTCACCATCACCGCAGCCGCGCATGCGGCTACAGAAGGGACCAGAATTCTCATCGTTTCAGCCTTTGTGAGGAAGTCAGGGAAGGAGGCTTCTACGAAGTGGGGGCGTCGCTGGATGCGGCGCACCACCTCAACATCTCAAGATTGTTACATAAATTCGGCGTGTCTGAGTTGAAATCTCGCGTTTGACCAAAATGACATCGATGTGGTTCCGCGAGTTCTCGCGGGACTGTGCGCCTGAAAAAGTTTCTCGCAGATCGGCCTTCAGGCCGCTGAACGGTCACGATACGACGTGACAGTGCTCACAGGACCCTGTGGGTTCTCTGGCAGCGAGTGAGCGAGTCACACCGGTGACCGGACCGCGCCGACGCGGCTTCCTGCAGTGGCTTCGCACTCTCGACTACGACAGAGTACCCGGTCGCCAACAGCCGTCGCGACTTGTCAGCAGACGTCAGGGGACGCTGCAGATGGATTCCGCGTCAGGGTCTGATCCTTCGCCGTCGCCCGCGTCCGTCGCCTCTCCCCCGGCAGGAGCCGCCCACAGCGACACCGAGCCGGCAGACTGGGGTGCTGCGGCCTCGGCGTCCTGCGACGATGTCTCGATCGTGTCGGAGACCAGCTGCTGCACCTCGACGAAGTCGGGGTGGGTGGGGTTGACCTCGGGAGGGGTCAGGTTGAGCGACGTCGTCCCGGCAGACCGCGTCTGCAGCGCCAGGTCGACGAAGCGGTCCACCTGGACCTGGGGGATGTCCGTCGTCACGACCTCCGGAGCGGCCTTCGCGATGTCCTGGAAGCGCAGCAGGAGGGTCGCCGGGTCCAGCTGGCGCACCATCGCGTCCTGGACGCAGCGCTGCCTGGTCATCCGCTCGTAATCGGAGGCGAATTCGCGCGACCGTGCGAACCAGAGGGCGTGGTAGCCGTCGAGGTGCTGCTCACCCGGCTCGATCCAGCCCTTCACCGGGCCGTGCTGGCCGGTGGACGGGTCGATGGCCGACGAGATCGGCACGCGCTTCTCCGAGACGACCGTGATGCCGCCCATCGCGTCGATGAGGTCCTCGAAGCCCTGCAGGTCGATCATCGCGTGGTACTGGACCTCGAGCCCGGTCACGCCCCCGACGGCCTCCTTCATCGCCTCGACGCCGGGGGTGACGTCGTCGGGGTATTCGTCCGCGTGCTCCTCCCCCTGCTGGTAGACGGCGTTGAGGAGGCACTCGTCGCCGCAGTCGAACCCGTTCGGGTAGTGGGAGGCGAGCGGGCTGTCGTCGTCGAAGGGGACGTTCTGCATGTTGCGGGGCAGGCCGATCATGACGGCCGCGCCGGACTTCGCGTCGACGCTCACCAGGGTGATGCTGTCCGGGCGGATGCCCTCCCGGCCCTTCCCGGCGTCGGACCCCAGCAGGAGGATGTTGTAGCGGCCGTCGACGGGGCGCTCCCCCAGCCCGCCGGCGAAGAGGTCGGACATGAGTCCGCGCTGGCTGTTCACCATGATCGACCCGTAGGCCGTGCCGCCGGTGACGACGAGCACGGCGACGGCGGCGGCCGCGAGGAAGCGGGTGCGGACCCGGGGACTCAGCGTGTGGACGCGCACGCGGCGGATGGTGTCGAAGAGGCACACGACCCAGTTCACGCCCGCCACGACCAGCAGCAGGAGCACGAAGACGAGGACGAAGGGGTTCGTCGCGACGGTGAAGAGGAACTGCCGTCGGATGAGCACGATGATGATCGCGCCGAGGATGACCAGCCAGGTGACGAGGGTGATGACGAGCGGGATCCGCGCGCGGCGCGCGCGGAAGACCGACTGCACGCTGCCGGGCAGGAGCATCGTCGCAGCGAGCAGCACCCATCCGCGCACGTCACGACGCGGTGCGTCGAGGTGCCGGGGTTCACGGATGGGGTCCACGTACTGGAGCGAGCGCTTGTCTGTCACGGTGCCTCGGGGCTGGAGCGGATTGACAGCACCACAATGCATGATCAGAGGATCATTCTCACGTAAGACGCCCCGGCAGGTCGGTGAAAGATCCCTGGGCACCCGGAGGAGTCGGACGGCCCCAGGTGGCCCGGGGCGGCTCAGAGAGACGCGGGACGTGCTCCCGTGCGGAGCCTCACACGGAGGAGGCTCAGACGGAGGAGGCTCAGACGGATTCGACCCAGTCGCGCAGGAGGCCCAGCCCCTCCGTGATGTCGTCCAGGCCGATTCCGGAGTAGGCGAGCCGGATGTAGTCGCGGTCCTCACCCGGCTGCCGTCTGCCGAAGTGCTCGCGGGTGCAGAAGGACACCCCTGTCGCGTGCAGCGCCTGCTGTGCGAACTCCCCGACGTCGGTGAGCCCCATCCGCTGCACGGTCTCCGTGACGTCGGGGAATACGTAGAACGTCGACTGGGGCACCGCGACGCTCATCCCCGGGATCCCGTTCACCAGGTCGCAGACGGCGTCCCTGCGCCCCCGGAACTCGTCGAGCATGCGGTGCACGGGCTCCTGGGTGCCCTGCAGCGCGGCGATGCCCGCCCACTGGACGAAGTGCGTCGTGCACGATTCGTCGTTCGTGTTGAGGGTGGAGATGATGTTCGCGACCTCCCGCGGCGCGACCGCACAGCCCAGCCGCGAACCCGTCATCGCAAACTTCTTGCTGAAGGTGTAGAGGATGACCGTCCGCTCCTGCATGCCGGGCAGCGCCGCGATCGACCGCGACTCGCCTTCATAGCGCATCTCGAAGTACGCCTCATCGGACAGCACCCACAGGTCGTGCTCCTGAGCGATCTTCGCGACCGCTTCACGTTCCGCGTCCGTCGACTCCGCGGAGATGGGGTTCTGCAGGTCGTTGTAGATCAGGGCGGTCGTCTGCGGGGTGATGAGCGACCGCAGGTGGTCCAGGTCGATCGCGAAGCCGTCCGGCGTGGGCACGTACCTGTACGGCAGCGGCACCCCGCCCAAGTACTCGATCTGGGACTCGTAGATCGGGAAGCCGGGGTTCGGGTAGAGCACGCCCTCCCCCGGGTTCATGACCGTCTGGAGGAACTTCGTGATGACGGGCTTCCCGCCGGTTGTCACGACGACGTCCTCTGCGTCCACCGGCATGCCGCGCTGGCCGCCGATGTCGTCTGCGAGTACGGCTCTCAGCTCCGGGATCCCCGGTCCCGGGCAGTAGCCGGTCTTCCCGTCTGCGATCGCAGCGTTCATCGCGTCGACGATGTGCGGTGCCGTGGGGATGTCGATGTCTCCCAGGTGGAACGGGAAGATGCGATTGCCCTTCGCCTTCCATTCGGCTGCGGCCTGAGCGACGGCGAACGCGGTCTCCGTCCCCAAGTCGTCGATGCGGTGTGCGATCTTCATGACGGTCTCCTCGCGCGCTTCCAACCGGTTGCCCTCTGTGCCAGGCTGCAGTGGCCTGTCGTCACCAGTCTGCACCTTCAGCCGCCGGACGTCAGTACTGCTCTAGGCTCGCGCTATGACGAGAACTGCACGACGAGCCGACCTCGTGATGGAGGGCGGCGGTGTGAAGGGGACCGCGTTCGTCGGGGCGCTCGACGTCCTGAGCGCTGTCGGCTATACGTTTCCGCGCATCGCCGGAACGTCCGCGGGCGCGATCACAGGGTCCCTCGTCGCCGCTCTGCAGCACGCGGACGAGTCACCGAATCGCCTGTCGGAACTCGTCGCGACCCTCGACTACTCACGGGTGCCCGATTCGAGCAGGATCGGACGTGCGCTGGGTCCCGCGCACGTCCTCGCCGACGTCGTGTCCCTCGCCGCCCGGGGCGGCCTCCACGAGGGCCGCTATCTGCAGCGCTGGCTGACCGGTGTGCTGGCCGACCTGGGTGTGCGCACGTTCGGCGACCTGCGGCGGACGGACCCCGGCTCTGCGCTGCACCCGGAGCGCGAGTTCTCACTCGTCGTCGTCACGAGCGACCTGTCGAACCACCGGATGTCCCTGCTCCCGTGGGACTACGAGCACTACGGTCTCGACCCCGACGAGCAGTCGGTGGCGGAGGCCGTCTGCGCGTCCGCCGCCATCCCGTTCATGTTCCGGCCGGTGCGGCTGCGCACACCTCCGCGGGGTGCTGTGAGCCTGGTCGACGGCGGGCTGCTGTCGAACTACCCGATCGGGGTGTTCGACCAGCCCGACCGGACGGCGGCCCGCTGGCCCACATTCGGCATGCGGCTGTCCGCGCGGGAGGACGAACCATCCATCTCTCAGCCTGTGGGCGGTCTGTTCGGGGTGACGAAGGCGCTGGTCTCGACCGCTCTGCACGGGATCGATCGTCGACACATCGACGAGCCGTCGACGATCGACCGCACGATGTTCATCGACACGGCCGGAACGTCGGCGCTCGATTTCGAGCTGGCTCCCGCACAGTCGGAGCGGCTCATCCGGTCCGGGCGCGAGGCCGCGAACAAGTTCCTGACGACCAAGGCGCCGGAACTGTGGCCGGGCAGCTGACAGACGCCCGAGCTCACCACAGGGCACAGTGAAGGCGCGTCGTCGCATGGCTGCGCGACGACGCGCCTCCGTGTCACGCGCCGCTGTGCGACGCGCCTCCGTATGTCACGCCAGCAGCTTGCGTCCCATGACGAGGCGCTGCACCTGGTTCGTGCCCTCGTAGATCTGGGTGATCTTCGCGTCGCGCATCATGCGCTCGACCGGGTGGTCGGAGACGTAGCCGGCGCCGCCCAGCAGCTGCACGGCGTCGGTCGTGACCTCCATCGCCACGTCGGACGCGTAGGCCTTGGCCGCGGCACCGAAGTAGCCAAGGTCCGCGTCCTCGCGCTCGCTCTTCGCCGCTGCGACGTAGGTGAGCTGGCGTGCGGCCTCGAGCTTCATGCCCATGTCCGCGACCATGAACTGGATCGCCTGGAAGTCAGCGATCGCCTTGCCGAACTGCTGGCGCTCCCTGATGTAGCCGATCGCGTAGTCCAGGGCGCCCTGGGCGATGCCCACGGCCTGCGCGGCGATCGTCACACGCGTGTGGTCGAGCGTGCGCAGGGCGATCTTGAGTCCCTCGCCCTCCTCGCCGATGATGCGGTCGGCGGGCAGGCGCACGTCCTCGAGGAAGAGCTCCCGCGTGGGGCTGCCCTTGATGCCGAGCTTCCGCTCCTTCTCCCCGAACGTGAAGCCCTCGTCGCCCTTCTCCACGACGAACGCGCTGATGTTGCGTCCGCGCGGCCCGTCCGGGTCGGTGACCGCCATGACGGTGTAGAAGTCGGACTCCCCCGCGTTCGTGATCCACGTCTTCACGCCGTTGAGGACCCAGCCGTCGCCGTCGCGCACCGCACGGGTCTTCATCGACGCGGTGTCGGACCCGGCCTCGCGCTCGGAGAGTCCGTAAGAGAACGCGCGCCCTTCCGCGAGCTGCGTGAGGTACTTCTCCTTGATCGCCTCTCCGCCGCCCAGCTGCACCGGCATCGAGCCCAGCTTGTTGACGGCCGGGATGAGCGAGGACGATGCGCACCCGCGCGCCACCTCTTCGATGACGATCGCGGTCGCGAGCGCGTCCGCACCCACGCCGCCGTACTGCTCCGGCACGTGGGGTGCGAAGAAGTCGGTCGCGAGCAGCGCGTCGTGCGCCTCCTGCGGGTAGCGGGAGTCGGCGTCGACCTCCGCGGCGAACGGGGTGATCTTCGCGTCGACGACGTCACGGACCGCTGCCCGGAGTTCGTCGTGCTCTTCAGTGGGACGGTAGAGATCGAAAGTCATCCTCAGCTCCTTCTGGTCGGCCCGACGGCTCGACGCTGTCCTGTTCGTGGAGGTGACGGTCTCCCGTGGTGGGAGCCGCCGTGGGGTTTGGTCTCAGTCGCGCGCAGTGTCTCCTGCTGCGAGGCGTTCGGCGAGGGCCCGGCCCTTCGCCTGTGCCGTGTCCCGCAGAGCGGCGCGGTGCTCGTCGAGAGCGGCACGGAGGTCCGCGGCTGCAGGAGTATCGTTCCCGCCAGCCGGGGTGTCGTCCTCACCGGCCTGTGCACCGTTCGCGTGCGCCTCGCGATCTCCGGTCCCGCCGGCCGCGAGGATCCGCACCGCGAGCAGTCCCGCGTTCGCGGCGCCTCCTACGGACACGGTCGCGACGGGGACGCCGGACGGCATCTGGACGATCGACAGCAGCGAGTCCATCCCGTCGAGGTATTTCAGCGGCACCGGCACACCGATGACCGGCAGGGACGTGAGGGAGGCGAGCATGCCGGGCAGGTGGGCGGCACCGCCGGCACCGGCGATGATGACCTCGAGGCCGCGGTCGGCCGCCGTGCGGCCCCACTCCACCATCTCCTCCGGCATGCGGTGCGCGGACACGACCTCCGCGGTGAACGGGATGCCGAACTCCCGCAGCGAGTCCGCGGCCGCGGACATGGTGGGCCAGTCCGAATCCGAACCCATGACGATGCCGACCCGCGGCTGCGCCTGGGACCCCGCCGCCGAGGCGGTCGAGACGGATCCTGTCCCCGCGGCTGCCGTCGAACTCACCGACGTCCCCGCCGCCGAGGCTGCGGCTCCGGCAGCCGCACTCGCAGTGCCGCCCGTGTCCGTCTCACCTTCGGGGCCGAAGTCCGGGTGCGGGTTCGTGTCGACGCCTGCGATGAAGTCGGCGGCGTGGCGGGCTCGGGCGAGCAGCCGCTCCGCGCTGTCCGTCCCGGCCAGGTTCACGTGCCCCAGCTTGCGGCCGGGCCGCACCCCCTTGCCGTACATGTGCACCTTGACCGCGGGGTCGTGGGCGAGCACGTGGAGGTACGCGTGGTAGAGGTCGTCGCGGTCGGCACCCAGGACGTTCACCATCGCGGTGAGCGGCGCGGTCGCGGTCGGGTCGCCCAGCGGCAGATCGAGCACCGCCCGCAGGTGCTGCTCGAACTGGCTGGTGACAGAGCCGTCCTGCGTCCAGTGGCCCGTGTTGTGGGGGCGCATCGCGAGTTCGTTCACGAGGTAGCCACCAGGGACTTCGAACATCTCCATCGCCATGACGCCGGTGACGCCCAACTTCGTGGCGAGCGCGATGACGTCGCCCTGGATGCGTGCGGACAGCTCCGGCGCCAGGCCGGGGGCCGGTGCGATCGCTTCCTTGCACACGCCGTCCTGCTGGTAGGTCGCGACGACCGGCCACACTGCGGTCTGACCCGACGGGGAGCGGCCGACCATGACCGCCAGTTCACGGGTGAAGTCGACCTTCTCCTCCGCCAGCAGCGGGCCGGGGGCGTCGGCGAACCAGTCCGCGGCCTCGGCGGGGTCATGGATCACCCGGACACCGTGGCCGTCGTAGCCGCCGCGGGGAGTCTTGAGGATGAGGGGCAGGCCCAGGTCCTGCGCCGCGACCTCCAGGTCGGCGACGGAGGCCACTTCGGCCCACCGGGGGTTCGGCAGGCCCAGCTCGTCGATCCTCTTGCGCATGACCAGCTTGTCCTGCGCGTGGATGAGCGCGTCCGGACCGGGGTGGACGCTGTGTCCGGCGGCCCCGAGTGCCCGCAGGTGCTCCGGCGGCACGTGCTCGTGGTCGAAGGTGAGGACGTCGACGGTCCGCGCGAACGCCTCGAGGGTGTCCCAATCGCGGTAGTCGCCCACCGTGACGTTCGCGGACACCTGTGCGGCGGAGGCACCGTCGGCCTCGCTGAGGACATGGAAGGAGACGCCCAGCGCCTCCGCTGCTGGCGCCATCATCCTGGCGAGCTGTCCGCCGCCCACGACGCCGATCTTCGGGAAAGTCACGGGAGCCAGTCTATGCGCGCCGGACGGTGACGTGTTCAGCGGCGTGCTCAGCGGCCAGTATTCTGGCGCTCATGGGATTGGTGAAGGAGCTGCGGCGGGTCGGCAAGTTCTCCGCCGTCGGCGGCGTCGCCTTCCTCGTCGACATCGGTCTCTTCAATCTGCTGCGCCTGGATCCGGTGGGCATGGGCCCCATGTGGGCGAAGGTCCTGTCCGTCACGGCCGCGACGGCGGTGTCGTGGGTGGGGTCCCGCTACTGGACGTTCCGGGACGGGCGGACGAACACCCCCGTGCGCGAGGCGGTGGGATTCTTCGCCGTCAACGCCGTGGGCCTGCTCATCGCGCTGCTCTGCCTGTGGTTCTCCCACCACGTCCTGGGGCTCACGTCCGCGTTCGCGGACAACGTCTCCGGCAACGTGGTCGGCGTCCTGCTGGGCAACGTCTTCCGCTATCTCATGTACCGCCACGTCCTGTACCGCCCGAAGAAGGGCACACCGCCCACACCGAGGCGCGCGACGGTCGACCTCGAGGACCCCGCAGACGGCTGAGGCACCTCGGCTGAGGCGCCTCGGCAGACGACGTCTGAGGGTCGGCGTCCGCCGCGCTCACCCCGTGATGGTGAGCAGCGGGATCTCGAGTTCGTCCGCGGTCACTCCCCCGTGGTGGCCCACGAGTGCCAGTGCCGCGGGTGAGTCGTTCTCCGAATCGACGATCCCGAATCCGGGCTCCCCGATGACGACGAGGTCGCCGATCCGCGGCAGGTTCTTCTCGCGGACCGGACCGAAGAGACCGGCGGCGACGGCTTCGGCGCGGGTGAGGACCGTCCCCCGCGCGCCGACGAGGTCGCGGAACGCGGCGAGCGCGTCCGCCTCCGCCCCGGCGCGGGCGTAGAGGTGGGTGGCCCGCGGTTCCCCGCCGACCGCCCGCAGGAGGTCGCGCTGCGGGGTGTGTTCCGCGAGGTCGAGGCGGGATTCGTGCGGCACGTCGATCATCCCGTGGTCGGCCGTCACCGTCATGACCGCGTCACGCGGCAGGGAGGAGGCGAGCCGTCTCATGCTCCCGTCGATCGCTTCGAGCTCCTCCAGCCACTCCCACGCGTCGACGCCGTGGACGTGCCCGTTCTTGTCGAGCGCGCCCCAGTACAGGTAGACGACATGCCGGCCGGGGGAACGGAGTTCCTCGAGTGCGTGGTCGACCCTCTCGTCGAGCGTGCGAGAGCCGCGGAACCGCGCCCCCCGCATCGAGCCCCGGTTGAGTCCGCGGCCGTCGAACTTGGGCTCCCCCAGGTTCACGGCGTCGATCCCACCGGCGATGAGCCGGTCGAACAGGGTGGCGTCCGGCACCCACAGGCGCCCGTCGACGTGTTCGGAACCGGTGAGCTGGTTGAAGACCTCGTCCCGCTCCGGGTCCAGCAGCGTGTACCCCATCACCCCGTGAGCTCCCGGCAGCAGGCCGGTCGCCAGCGACGACAGGGAGTTCGCCGTGGTGGACGGGAATCCCGCGCTCAGCAGCGTCTCGTCCGGCAGCAGCGACCGGAGGAACGGCGCGTGCGCCGCCCGGCGGCGAAGCAGCCGGGACCCCAGCCCGTCGATGAGGACGACGACCGCGGTCCGGGCCTCAGAGTCCGGGCTGATGCGCCGGGCGCGGGCTGCGGCCTCGGGCGACAGGATGTCCTCCCCGCCCACCGCGAGCGCGGCGGCCGGGATCACGTCCGACAGCAGCGGCCCCGCGTAGTCGGGGGTGGGCACGCGCAGTGCTCCCGCCGCCCCACGACCCGCGCCGTCGACGGCCGGGCCTGCAGCCTCGACAGGATCTGAGCTCTCCACCATCGGCGGCTCAGCTCCGTCCGTGCGTGGCGGCGAATGTGGCCCTGCGAAGATCGAGTGCGAAGGTCTGGGCGCGCGTCACGGCCTCGGGCCCTTCAGCCAGCGCGGACACACGCAGGGTGAGGTCCTCGGACAGGAGGCTGCCGCCGTAGCCGTGGTCCGCGTCGCACTGCGGGTCGGTGCATGCTTCCGGGAATGTGTCGATCCGTGTCGTCGACCCCCAGCCCAGGGTGAGCGACACCTCGACGGGCTCCTGCCCCGGCTCGAAGTGTGCCGGCTTCTCGTAGGTGCGGCCGATGAGGACGGTGCGGATGTCTCCCAGCTCGATCGCCTCCGACGACGTTATCGCCCGCGGCGGCTGCCCCAGCGGGCGCGGGGCGGGATCGTCGTCGACGTGCGCGATGAGCAGGCGGGTGGGCGTGATCGCGAAGGCCGTCACGTGGCGGTGGATCGAGTCGAGGTCCACATGCGTGTCGATATGGACGAAGTGCGACTTGATGTCCTCGTCGAACAGGCTTTCGACGATCATGGTCCCGGCGAGCTGCGGATAATACCCGGCGGCCTGGAGTTCTGTGACGAGTTCATGGGGAATGGCCATGCGCACAGCATATGCGCCGTCCATCGCGCATATGCTCGTGACCATGACGCACTACCCCTCACACTGGGAGGCCGATGTCGTCCTCCGCGATGGCGGCACCGCCCACCTGCGACCGATCGTCCCGTCCGACTCCGACGCCCTGCAGCGGATGCACATGAGCCAGTCGCCGGAGTCCGTGTACCTCCGCTTCTTCGCCCCCATGCCGCAGATCCCCAAGAAGGACCTGGACCGGTTCGTCACCGTCGACTACCGGGACCGCGTCGCCTTCGTCCTCGTCGTGGGCGACGAGGTCATCGGGGTGGGTCGCTTCGACCGGATCGACCCGGAATCCGCCGAGGTCGCCTTCAACATCTCCGATTCGCACCAGGGCCGTGGCGTCGGTTCGATCCTCCTGGAGCACCTGGCCGTCGCCGCCCGCGAAGTCGGGATCAGCATCTTCACCGCCGA
Source organism: Brevibacterium yomogidense (assembly GCF_016107685.1). Lineage (GTDB taxonomy): Bacteria > Actinomycetota > Actinomycetes > Actinomycetales > Brevibacteriaceae > Brevibacterium > Brevibacterium yomogidense. Next base: position 105,518 of record NZ_JABASY010000006.1, on the reverse strand, counting down.
GGTGCTGCCCCAGAACCGCTCGATGCTGCAGGTGTTCGCCGCCGCGGGGTACGAGGTGTCCCGCGAGTTCGAGGACGGCGTCGTCGCCGTCCGCTTCGAGATCGATCCGACGGACCGCGCGATGCAGGTCATCGCGTCCCGGGAGCACCGTGCGGAGGCGCTGAGCGTCCGGTCGGTCCTCCACCCGTCGTCCGTCGTCGTCATCGGGGCCTCCCGCAAGCGGCACTCCACCGGTAACCTGCTGGTCCGCAACCTCACGTCCGCGGGCTTCCAGGGCACCCTCACCGTCGTCCACCCCGAGGCCGAGGCGATCGCCGGGGTGCAGACCGTCCGCAGCCTCGACGAGCTCACGGAGCCCGCGGACCTTGCCGTCATCGCGGTGCCCGCAGCTTCCGTGAGCGGCGTCGTCCGCGACTGTGCCGCCCACGGTGTCAAGGCAGTCGTCGTCATCTCCTCCGGCTTCGCCGAAGCCGGCCCGGAGGGCACCGTGCTGCAGCGCGAGGTCGTCGCCACCGCCCGTTCGCACGGCATGCGGGTCGTGGGTCCCAACAGCTTCGGCATCGCGAACACCGCCGAGGACGTCGCCCTGAACTCGTCCCTGTCCCCCTTCCTGCCGGAGCCGGGCAGCCTGGGCCTCTTCAGCCAGTCGGGTGCGCTGGGCACCGCACTGCTGGCACGGGCGACCCGCCTGGGCCTGGGGATCTCCACCTTCGTGTCCGCGGGGAACCGTGCGGACCTGTCCGGCAACGACCTCCTCCAGTACTGGGAGGAGGACCCGGCGACGAAGGCGGTGGGCCTCTACCTCGAGTCGATCGGCAACCCCCGCAAGTTCTCGCGCATCGCCCGCAGGGTGAGCCGCGTCAAGCCGGTCGTCGTCGTGAAGTCCGACCTCACAGGGCAGGAGCTGCCCCCGGGCCACGAGGTCCGCCTGTCCGGGCTGGAGGAGCGTGCCGGCGGCGCCCTCGACGAGGTCCTCGCCCAGTCCGGCATCATCCGCGCCGATTCGATCCGTCAGCTGTTCGACATCGCCCAGGTCCTCGCGAGCCAACCCCTCCCGACGGGCCGCAGGGTGGGGATCGTCGGCAATTCCGCGGCGATGGGCACGCTCCTCGTCCAGGCGGCGCGTGCGGAAGGGCTCGTCGTGAGCCGCGACCCGGTGTCACTCCACCCGGAGGTGCGGGCGGGCGAGTTCGGGGAGGCCCTCGAGGAGATGTTCGGCCACGACGACGTCGACTCCGTCATCGTGAGCTTCACCCCGTCCGCCGGTGCGTCGGAGCAGGAGATCGCCGAGGCGCTGTCCGAGCAGGCCGCGCAGGCCCGGCAGACGACCATCGCCTGCTTCTCCGGAGTCCAGGGTGTGCGCGACGAGCTGACGGCGTTCGTGCCCGGCGCGGAGGGCACCCCGGAGTCCCGCACCGTCCCCAGCTACTTCGGGCCCGAGGACGCCGTCACCGCTCTGGCGCGGACGACGGACTACGCGATGTGGCGCGGTGAGGACCACGGCAACTACCCGGAGCTCGGGAACATCGACCGGCGTGCGGCGCGGGAGGTCATCGACGAATCGCTCGACGCGATCGGCGACGGCGAAGCTGTCGTGCTCACCCCGTCGCGCACACGGAAGCTCCTGGAGGCGTACGGCATCTCCGTCCTCCCTCACATCACGACGTCGTCCGTCGATGAGGCGCTCGCTGCGGCCGAGGAGCTGGGCTACCCGGTGGCGCTCAAAGCGGTCCACACCCGCCTGCGGCACCGCATGGAATTGGGCGGTGTGCGGCTCAACATCGAATCGCCGGAGGAGCTGCGGGACGACTACGCGCAGATCCGGGACGTCATCGACGAGTTCACGACGGAGGGGCCCTACGAGATCGACGTCCAGCGGATGGCGCCCCCGGGCACGGCGTGCGTGGTGCGCGGCGGGGAGGACCCGCTCCTGGGCCCGGTCGTGTCCTTCTCCCTGTCCGGTGACACGACGGAACTGGTGGGCGACATCGCCCACCGCGTCGCACCACTCACCGACGTCGACGCTGCGGAGATGATCCGTTCCGTGAAGGCCGCACCCCGCCTGTTCGGCTACAAGGGGCTGCCCGTCATGAACGTCGCCCCCATCGAGGAGCTCCTCCTGCGGGTCTCCCAGCTGGTCGATGACTTCCCCGCCGTCGCGGACATCGCCATCCACCCTGTCGTCGCGACTCAGACGAAGGCGCACGTGCTGAGCATCCGCGTGGTCCTGCGGTCGTCCGTCGACCGGATCGACTCCGCGCGGCGCCGACTCGCGTGAGCGCCGTGAGTGCCATGCCGACCTGAGGGTGGCCTGAGGGCGATCCGGGCTGCGAGGCCCGTGAACACCTGTGTTCTGCGTCTCAGAACAGTAGCGTTAGGCTTGCCTCATCACACTTCTTTAGCGTACGTTTGAGTGACCGAATGAGAACAGGTGAGGCTTCCCTACCGGGTCGCCGGTTCTCGTATCGCCGAAGGAGGACCGATGAGCACGCTCGCCATGCACCCGTTGACGGGGACTGCGCCGACGGAGGCTGATCGCGCCCTGGCTCCGGCGATCCCGCGGCCCGCAGTCCGCACCGAGCACGCACCGCTGCGTGAGAACACGCGGAATGCGACGTTCCGCTTCGACACCAGTCCTCGCGTCCTCACCGTGGTCTCGACCCTCCGCCTGTCTGAAGCGCTCATGCGGATCCGTTTCCGCGCGGACGACGATTTCGCCGGCTTCCCCAGCATCAGCCCGGACGAGCACCTGAAGCTCTTCTTCGACATGGACGAGGACGGCATGCCTGTCCTGCCGACAATCGTCGACGGCCGCTTCGCGATCCGCGGGCTCACCCATCGTGACTTCACGATCCGCTGGTTCGACTCCGCGAACCGCACCCTGGACATCGATTTCGTCCTGCACACGCACGGTGTGGCCGGCCACTGGGCCGCCACCGCCGCCCCCGGCGACCGCCTGGGGTCGATGGGGCCTCGCAGCACCTACCTCGTGAAGGACACGTTCGACTGGTATGTGCTGGCGGCGGACGACACGGCCCTGCCGGCGCTGGCCCGCTGGGCAGAGACGCTTCCGAAGGGCACTGCCGCGACCGCGTTCATCGAAGTCGCCTCCCCCGCCTCGCAGATCCCGCTGCCCACTCGCGCGGACCTGACGGTCCACTGGCTGTACCGGGGCGACGCGCAGCCGGGCACGACGACGCTGCTGGCCGACGCGGTGATGGAGTACGACTTCACGAACCCCAACGGCTACGTCTGGGCCGCCGGTGAAGCGATGTCCATCAAGTCGCTGCGCTGCTACCTCACCTTCCGCACGCGCCTCACGCGTGACAACTGGACGGTCGACGGCTACTGGCGCCGTGGCGAAGCGGCGTTCGACCGCACACTGCGCGGGCGTGCCTGCCCGCAGTGCACCACCCCAGCAGCCTGACGAACGGATCCCGTTTCCGGAGGTTTCCACCGCCGACCCAGTCTCTGCAAGGCCTGCTCGTCAGCCCCCTCTGGCTGGTGGGCGGCGCGCTCATCGTCCTCGAGACCGTCTTCAACGTCGTGGCATTGGTGCTGGCACCCGTCGCCATCGTCCAGTCCCTCGGGACGGTGTCACTCGTCATCGCGGTGCTCCTCACCGCCCTCTCGGCGCGACAGTCGCCCTCGCCCGACACCTCTGCGACGAGCCCAGGACCCGTCACCCGCAGGTTACTGCTCGCCGTCACCCTCGTCGTCGCCTCCGTCACGGTGTTCGTCGTCGCGGCCTCACAGCACATGGAGGCATCCCCCGCCTCGGATCGGGCGGCTGCCGTCCTGGCCGGAGGCCTGATCGCGCTGTCCGCGGTCGGAGCCCTCGTCGCCCGCAGCCGCCTCGGGCACACGCCGCGTGTCCTCGCCGCCGGCGTCCTGTTCGGCGGTGTCGCCTCCGGCACACACGTGGTCGGCGTGCTGCTCCTCGCCGGTGACGGTCTCCCACCTGCGGCCTGGGCGGTCGGCACGGGACTGGCCCCGGCCTCGGCGGTGGGTGTCTGGCTCGTCCAGACCGCGTACGCCCGCGGTTCCGCGGCGTCGGTGCTTGCGGGACTCACCGTCGTCGACCCGATCACCGCAGTGCTGATCGGCGGGATGGTGCTGGGCGAATTCGGGACCGTCCCACCGGGTGCGCTCGCACTCCTCGCGCTGAGCGGAGCAGGAGCCCTGTGGGGCGTGACGCTCCTGGCAGAGAGCCGACCCGGCACCCGTCCGACCCCCACGTCCCCCGTTATGTCCGCTCCTGCCGATAACATGGAGGGCGCTCGCGGAGAAGGAGTTCCAGCACACCCATGACAATCGGCACGGCAGGTCAGATCGCAGACATCGACGTCTCCCAGGAGATGGAGACGTCGTTCCTCGAGTACGCGTACTCCGTCATCTATGCGCGCGCCCTGCCGGACGCCCGCGACGGGCTCAAACCCGTCCAGCGGCGCATCATCTACCAGATGGGCGAGATGGGGCTGCGCCCCGACCGCGGGCACGTGAAGTCGTCGCGCATCGTCGGCGACGTGATGGGCAAGCTCCACCCGCACGGAGACACCGCGATCTACGATGCGCTGGTGCGTCTGGCACAGGGCTTCAACCTCCGTCTCCCCCTGGTCGACGGCCACGGGAACTTCGGCAGCCTCGACGACGGGCCCGCCGCCCCGCGCTACACGGAAGCGCGTCTGGACACCGCCTCCATGGGAATGATCGCGGGACTCGACGAGAACGTCGTGGACTTCGTCCCCAACTACGACAGCACGCTCACGCAGCCGTCGGTCCTCCCCTCCGCGTTCCCCAACCTGCTCATCAACGGCACCTCCGGCATCGCGGTCGGCATGGCCACGAACATGGCGCCCCACAACCCGGGTGAGGTGATCTCCGCCGCGCAGCACCTCATCCGCCACCCGGACGCCACCCTCGACGAGATCATGCGGTTCATCCCCGGCCCGGACCTCCCGTCCGGTGGCCGCATCATCGGACTCGACGGAGTCCGTGAGGCGTATGAGACGGGCCGCGGCACGTTCCGCACCCGCGCCACCGTCGCGTTCGAGAACATCACCGCGCGCCGCCGTGGGATCATCGTCACCGAACTCCCCTACCTGGTGGGCCCGGAGAAGATCATCGAACGCGTCAAGGATCAGGTGCAGGCGAAGCGCCTCACCGGGATCGCATCCATCGACGACTTCTCCGACCGCAAGCACGGCATGCGCCTGGTCATCGGGGTCAAGACGGGCTTCGACCCGCAGGCCGTCCTGGAGGAGCTCTACCGACTGACCCCGATGGAGGACAGCTTCGGCATCAACAACGTGTGCCTGGTCGACGGCCAGCCGCGCACCCTGGGGCTGATGGACCTCCTCCAGGTCTACATCGACCACCGCATCGAGGTCGTCCGCAGGCGCACCCAGTTCCGGCTGGGGAAGGCGAAGGACCGACTCCACCTCGTCGAAGGTCTGCTCATCGCGATCCTCGACATCGACGAGGTCATCCAGCTCATCCGGACCTCCGATGACGCGGCGTCCGCCCGCACCCGCCTCATGGACGTGTTCGATCTGTCGGAGATCCAGGCGACGTACATCCTGGACCTCCAGCTGCGCAGGCTCACGAAGTTCTCCCGCATCGAACTCGAAGCGGAGCGCGACGAGCTGCGCGCCCTCATCGACGAGTTGGAGCGCCTGCTGGCCGATGAGGCGGAGCTGCGCGAACTCGTCGCGAAGGAGCTGGGTGATTTCGCGGATTCCCTGACCGACCCCCGCCGCACCGTCCTCGTCGAAGGCTCCCTCAAGGAGCTGTCCGCGAAGGGTCGCAAGGCGCAGAAGGCGCTCACAGTGACGGACGACCCGTGCTGGGTGCTGCTGTCGACCTCCGGACGTGCAGCCCGGACGACGGACCGTTCGCCCCTGTCCGTCGAAGGGCGCCGCGCCAGCCACGACGCGATCGTGTCGCAGCTCCCGTCGACCGCCCTGGGTCGCCTCGCGGTGCTCACGGACAAGGGTCGGATGGTCGCCCTCGACGTCGTCCACCTCCCCCACCTGCCCCCGCAGGCCACACGACCCGCTCTTGCGGGCGGCACACCGGTGAAGGACCTCATCGACCTGGAGAAGGGCGAGAAGGCGCTCGCACTCATCGATCCGGACCGTGACATCCTCCTGGGCACACGGGGCGGCATCGTCAAGCGGGTGTCCGGTCAGGGCGCACCGAACGGGCGCACCGAATGGGAGGCCGTGACGCTCAAGGGCAAGGACGTCGTCGTGGGCGCCGCGCAGGCACCCGCGGGAACGGACCTCGACACGCTGGACGCCGCCTTCATCACGTCGAACGCACAGCTGCTCCACTTCCCCGTGTCGATCCTGCGTGCGCAGGGGTGGGCTGCCGGCGGTGTCGCCGGCGTGCGGCTCTCCGATGATGCGCACGTCATCGCGTTCTCACTCGTCGACCCCCAGGGCGAAAACCGTGTCGTGACGATCGCGAAGGGCGAGAACTTCTACGGCGACCCGGTGTCGTCGATCAAGATGTCCGATTTCACGGACTTCCCGGCGAAGGGGCGGGCGACCGGCGGTGTCCGCGCGCACCGCTTCCTCACCGGGGAGGCGGAGCTCGCACTGGGCTTCGTCGGGCCCACGCCCCAGGCCGCCTCCGCAGGAGGCGGCGCCCGGAGTCTGCCTGAGACCCTGTCGAAGCGGGACGCCTCCGGTGTTCCCCTCGACGCGAAGATCGACGCGATCGGCACCCTGCCGTACGTGACCACGGACGCCGAGGCCACAGACGCGACCGGGGGCGCGGCCAGTCCGGGCAGCGCCGGGAGTGCTGGTCCAGGCAACGGGGGCGACGCCGGTCCGGGCGGTACGGGCGACGCCAGTGCCGCGGACGCTCAGGGCTCCGGCCGTGCAGGCGCCTCGGAAGCAGCGGTGGCCGGTCTCGCGTCCGGAACCCTGCCCGGCATGGAAGGCGATGCCGCCTCGAGCGCGGCAGACGAAGCCGCCCGGGAGGCGCTGCGCGAGGAGATCGCCCGCACACGTCCGAAGGACGACGATGCCGCAGTCATCGTGTCCCACGACGACGAGGATGACGACGGCGCCGCGCTGTTCTGAGCCGAGCGACCCTGTGGGCGCGGTGTCGGAGCAGGCCGCCCTCCGTCGGGCCCTGGTTGTCAGGTGGGCCCTGCCTCCCAGGCGAGCCCTCCCTCTCAGGTGATGTCTTCGGACGTGATCGTCGGTGCGGTGAGCCGGTGCATCTCCACGACCCCGATCTCTCCCAGACCCTGCAGGTTGAGGTCACGCCGGTTGTCGAACCCGAACATGTCGTCGCGCTCGATGATGCGTGCGGTCTCGGTGTCCGTCACCACGGTGCCTGGGTCCGCGACCGCAGTGAGACGCGCCGCCAGGTTCACGGTGGTCCCGAAGATGTCGCCCATCCGCGACAGCACCCGCCCCCACGAATAGCCCACGCGGCAGCGGGGCAGCGACCCGTCCTTCTTCACCTGCTCCAGCAGCGTCATCGCGATCTCCGCACCGGCCAGCGGTGTCTCCGCGGCGAAGAACACTTCGTCGCCGACGGTCTTGATGACCTTCCCGCCGCCCGCGGCAACGATGTTGTAGGCGAGGAACTGGAAGCGCTTCACCAGCCGGCTGAGCTCACGCGAGTCCAGCTGCTGCGACAGGCGGGTATACGAGACCAGGTCGATGAACCCGATCCCGCGGGCCAGCGGCATCGTCGGGTCCTGTCCGCGCGATGCGCCGCCGATCTCCAGGGTCTCCTCCACGTTCACGTTGAGACGCCCCAGCGCACCGGCGAGGTTGCGGCGCCACGCGTAGACCATGAGGTCCTGCAGCGGATCGATGATGTCCTCGAAGACGTCGAGGGAGGCACGCCGCGCCTCGCTGTCGCTCAGCCCCTTCTCCTCGATGAGGTACTCGACCATCGCCTCCATCTGCCAGACGACCAGCCTGTCGGTCATCTGTCCGATCGCACGCGACATCTGGAGCGCGGTTTCCTCATCGACGAGCCCACTCGACACCAGATCCGCGACCCTGCGCAGCGGTGCCGCATCGCTGACGGTGAAGGCCGCTTCGCCTTCGGGGATGAGAGGCTGGCCCAGCGCACGCCACAGCTTCCGGGCGGACAGGGTGGACACCTCTGCCAGCTGGGCGACCTCCTTGCGGGTGAGCACCCGCTTGCCGCCGATCAGCACCTCCTCGAGGTGCTGCGCGGCGGTCCGCAGCTCGTAGATCGTGTTCTCCGCGGCCGTGGATTCCTTCTCCGACAGAGCAGCGTGGAGGTCGATCTCCGGCATCGGCCCCGTCCGGGGGTCGTCAGACAGCCGCAGGGAGAACTCACTGCGTGCCGCATCCGACAGTGGAGCGCCGTCCGCTTCCTCTGTGGCGGCCTCGGCGGAGGCAGCGTCCGCTTCCGCCGTGGCTGCTTCTGTCGAGGTGGCGTCCGCGACGGTGCCCGGGTCGTCGTCCGGTGGGTCGATGTCGGAGAAGTCATCTCCCCCGCCCGCCCACGGCTCGCCCGCGTCTGCATCTGCCGCCGAGGTCGCAGCCGGCTCCGTGCCCCTCGCCCGGTCCTCGCCCGCCGCCTGTTCCTGCCCCGTGGCACCGCGAGCCCCCGGAACAGCATCTCGTCCTCCGGCAGCGTCTCGTCCTCCGGAAGCACCGCGTCTCGCAGCAGCACCTGTCCCCGCAGCAGCAGCTGTCCCCGCAGCAGCACCGGCACTCGAGGCCGCGCTTGTTCCTGAGATCGAGCCTGCCCCCGAGGCCGCGCCTGCTCCTGTGCCAGCACCCGGTCCGGCGACGGCACCTGCTCCGGCGACGGCACCCGGTCCGGCGCCCGCGCCCTGTCCTGCGCCCGCGCCCTTCTCCGCCGTCGGCTCATCATCTGTCGCAGTGTGTTCCGGGATGATCGGCAGCGCCGTGACCGGTGGTGATCCGGCTTCAGCGACGACCGGTGGCAGCTGCTGCGTGCTCTGCACATCCGAACCGCCGGGTTCCGCCGGACTCCCGTCCCGCTTCCATGCGGCAGGGTCCGCCGCGTCCGCCCAGCGCACCGACCCCGTCCACGTCGCAGGTCTGTCGGCCTTCACAGGCGGTGTCCTTCTCTGAGTGGTTCGGTGGTCTTCTGCGCGGTTCTCATCCGCGCTCATACGGGCCTCACGTGGACGACGTCGCCGGCGGCCACACGGACCGTGTCCTGCGGGTCCGTCACACCGTCGGGGCGCACAAGGAGGTTCGCGTGCTCATCGAGATCCACGGCCGTGCCGACCAGTTCGTCCCCACCGGGGAGGTGCACGCGGACGGCGGCGCCCAGAGTGACTATGGCGGCCCGGGCCTCGGCGGCGGTCGTCCCGTCTGTGAAGGCGGAGCCTTCTGCAAAGACCGCGGTGACGGTCCTGCGGAGGTGGCCGACCAGTGAACCCAGCAGCGCGCTCCGGTCGACCTGTCCATCTTCGAGGAGGACCGAGGTCGCGGCGCCCTCCGGCACCCCACCCTCACTCAGGTCCTCCGCCGTGAGTGCCACGTTCACACCGGTGCCGACGACCACCGTCATCCCGCCGTCGTGGGCGACGACGCGGGCGAGGATCCCGCAGATCTTCCGCCCGTCGACCAGGACGTCGTTCGGCCATTTGAGCTGGGAGTCGACCCCGGCCTCGGCGAGCGCTGCCCGAACGGCCAAACCGGTGACGACGGGGAGCCAGCCCAGCGCGGAAGCGGGGGTGCCGACCGGGACGCGGACGGGGACGGAGCAGGTGAGGGCACGGCCGGGCGGGACGGTCCACGTGCGATCCAGACGGCCGCGGCCTGCGGTCTGATGGTCGGTGCCCACGACGGCGAAGTCGGGGACGTCCACGCCGGATTCGAGGAGTGCGACCAGGCGGTCGTTCGTCGACGAGGTCTCAGAGGTCCACTCGTGGATCACCGGCGCCGGGTGCAGATTTGTACCGGCCCGTAGCGCTGCGCTCGCGTCCTTCGGCTCGCCCGCGTACGGGTTCGACGGCGCGCCACGGGCACCCTCCCACGATTCGAGAGGGCCCGTGGACGAAGCGCGTACCGGCCCGTCACTGTGCACCACATCACCCTATGACCTTTGGCGACTCCTTACAACGACCGACCACGGGCACTGCGGTCATCGTCAGGCGGCGTCCGGGCATCGTAGGGTGTGGGCCATGAGCCAGACCACGGAATCGCAGTCCCCCGACAGCCGTGTCCCGCGCACCACCGCGGAACGCATCGCCGCGTTCGAGGAGCGTCGCGCCGCCGCGCACACCGGCAACGAGCGCAGCGTCGCGAACCAGCGGAAGAAGGGCAAGCAGACTGCACGCGAACGCATCGACCAGCTGCTGGACGAAGGGTCGTTCCAGGAGGTCGACGAATTCGTCCGCCACCACAACACGCACTTCGGGATGATGAAGAACCGCCCGGACGGCGACGGCGTGGTGTGCGGCCTCGGCACGATCGAGGGGCGCACGGTCGCGGTCTTCGCACACGACTTCACGGTGCTGGGCGGTTCCCTGGCGGAGGCGAACGGTCGGAAGATCGTCAAGGTGCAGGAGCTCGCGCTCAAGCTGGGCTGCCCGATCATCGGCATCAACGACTCGGGCGGCGCGCGCATCCAGGAGGGCGTGGGCTCGATCGCCCTGTTCGCGGAGATCTTCCGCCTCAACGTCGCGTCCTCCGGCGTCATCCCGCAGATCTCGCTCATCATGGGCCCGTCGGCCGGCGGCGCGGTGTACTCCCCCGCGCTCACGGATGTGACGATCATGGTCGACGGGACGTCGCACATGTACATCACCGGCCCGGACGTCATCAAGACCGTGACCGGCGAGAACGTGGGTCATGAGGAGCTGGGCGGCGGGCGCACCAACAATACGGTCACCGGCAACGCTCACTACCTCGCGGAGGACGAATCGGACGCGATCGACTACGTCCGCGACCTGCTGTCGTACCTGCCGCAGAACAGCATGGACCCGGTGCCGCGCTATGAGGACCCGGCGAACCTCGACGAGTCCGACGACGACCGCGCGCTGGACACCCTCGTCCCGGATTCCGCGTCGCAGCCGTACGACATCCTGTCCGTCGTGGAGACGGTGCTCGATCCGGACACCCTCCTGCAGGTGTCGGAGCTGTTCGCCCCGAACGTCGTCACCGCTTTCGGACGCGTAGAGGGCCGCAGTGTCGGCATCATCGCGAACCAGCCGATGCAGCTGGCGGGCACGCTCGACATCGACGCGTCGGAGAAGGCGGCCCGCTTCGTCCGGCTGTGCGACGCGTTCAACCTCCCGATCCTCACGTTCGTCGACGTCCCGGGGTTCCTGCCGGGCACCGACCAGGAGTTCGGCGGCATCATCCGCCGCGGCGCCAAGCTCATCTACGCGTACGGAGAGGCGACCGTCCCGCTCGTCACCCTCATCACCCGCAAGGCGTACGGCGGCGCCTACTGCGTGATGGGCTCGAAGCAGCTGGGCGCGGACATCAACCTCGCGTGGCCGTCCGCGCAGATCGCTGTGATGGGCGCGCAGGGGGCCGCGAACATCGTCTACCGGCGCGAGCTCAAGTCGGTGGAGGAGTCCGGCGGTGACGTCGATGCCCGCCGCGCGGAGCTCATCCAGGAGTACGAGGACGAACTGCTGAACCCCTACCTCGCCGCGGAAGAGGGCTACATCGACGCCGTCATCCGCCCCTCGGAGACCCGCTCCCGCATCATCCGGTCGTTGCGCGCGCTCGCGAACAAGCACGTCGACCAGCCTGCCCGCAAGCACGGGAACATCCCGCTGTGAGCCCGTCGGACGCACAGGGCCGCGAGCTCCTCACCCCGGAGACGGAACGCGCCCTCGCTCGGCAGGCCGCCGTCGCCGCGCTCACCGCGGTCGGTCAGTTCCACACCGCCGCCGAGGCCGAAGCCGGTCCCAGCGGTGCGGTCGGCGCCGGAGACGGGGACGGCTCCGGAGGCGGGGTCGGCTCCAGTGGTGGGGTCGGCTCCAGTGGTGGTGCTGGCGCCGCATCCGACAGTCGGATCGGGCGACCCGTGGGGTTCGCCTCCCCCGCGCGCGCCCTGCGACGCAGTGTCCGCGGGAGCTGGGCCGCGCGCGGCTGAGCCTGCCTGGACGCTAGAACACCTGACCCGGCCCGGGTAACCCCCGCCCCCCGACCTGCCCGGTCAGCCACGCGCCCGAGCTTGCCCGGTTGGCTATGCGGCTGGCCCCGTCCGGTTGGCCTTGCGCCTGAGCCTGCCCGGCTGGCCACGCGTCTGAGCCTGCCCGGCTGGCCACGCGTCTGAGCCTGCCCGGTTGGCCATGCGTCTGAGTCTGCCCGGCTGGCCACGCGTCTGAGCCACCCTCCGAATGGCCTTCTCGGGATGGTCGCGCACCCGCCGCTGCATGGAAGCACGAGGCCCACCTGGGACGACACTTTCAGTAAGCCGTTTCTCGTAGTTATGTCCGTGCCTCCTAATAGCGTGTAGAACATCGATGGGGAATGCCTCATCTGGAACGTGAAGGGCCACGTCGAACGTTCTGCGAGGGAGGGACGATGACAGACACGGTCAGTGGAAGCACTCCGAACGAGGATGCTCGTCCCTCTCGCCCTGTCCGGCAGCTGCTCACTGTCACAGAAGTGCGTGCCGCGATTGCCCACGTCGCTTCGGGAGCGTTCGGGGCGGTGGAGCCCGCCCGGGATTTCTGGGATTCCGAGTCTTCTCCAGTTTCCCAGGCTTCCGGAGGTTCCGGTTCGAGTGGAGATTTCGGGGAGCCCAGAGCTTCTGCCCACCCCGTTCCCCCACGTGACGCGGACGATTCGTTCACCTCAGCCGGACTGCTGGAGCAGTGGGCCACCTGCGCCGAACAATTGGACCGCCTCCGTGCGCACGAGACGGCTCGGCTTGCCGCATTCGCCCTCTCGCGAGTACTGAACCGGCGAGGCGGCGAGCAGGAGCTCGAAGAGTTCCTCACCGCGCGGGATGCGTTCAACGAACCGTCGCAGAACTCCCCCGGTGCCGCCCAGGGAGTGGACGGGCGGTGCACCGACCCACGGATCTCGGCCCGTGCACGCGAACTCATCGCCCCCGAAGACGCGATCGTGATCGCCGTGAAGCTGAAGAAGTCCCGACTGGAGACGGCGCGGCGCGTGACGGCCGCCGCGGTCGTGGCCTTTCTCGGCCTGCACAATCTGCTGGCCTCCGCTGTTCAGGGCCGCGTCGCGATGGAACGTGTGACACGCCTGAGTTTCCGGATCGATGATGCGTTCCTCCCCTTGTCGGAGGTGCAGGCACTCGACCGGCACCTCGATGCCCTCAGCCCTGATATCTCCATGGACCAGTACGAGAAGCAGGCACGGATGCACATCCGGATGCTGGACCCGCTGCCCCAGGACCCTGATGCACCGCGCAAGAAGCGGTGCGTGCGTCTCGAACGCTGTGACGACGACTCCGCGATCCTCACGATGATCGGCCCGGTCGACGTGATCGAGGCACTCTTCCAGCGGCTTCGCGCCATGGCGCGGGCCATCCGGCGCCACGAACTGGGAGCACTCGGGCTGAGCAGGGACGGCGTGCCCGTGGACGCCGATGATCTGTCCGGCAGGCTCGTCGAAGACCGACGCATCGCAGAATTGATGTTCGATCTGCTGGCGGCGGCACGACCTCAGACACAGGTGCGCGTGAGGTCACGCCGCACCACAGACACCACAGACACCACTGATCTTGGCCGCGCAGGTGGCACCGCTGCAGGTTCCGACTCCTCGAAGCGCGGCCTCGCAGACTGCGACTCTGCGGAAAGTGCGCCTGCGAAGCGTGACCTCACAGACCTCGACCCGGCGGTGAACGGCCCGGTTGAACGCGAACTGGTCGGTGCTTCGGCCGCTGACCACACCAGCACAGGCCCGCTGCCCGATGACGCTGTCGTGGATGTCCTGTGCCCCACCGACGGCTCGTGGCTGCGCAAGCAGGCCGCGGTGACGATCACCGTGCCCCTCACCACTGTCATGGGATTGGATGAGCACCCCGGCCGCATCAACGGCGACGTTCCACTCTCCGCGCCGCGGTGCAGGGAAGCAGCCTCGCATTCGACGTCCTGGTACCGGGTCCTCACCGATCCCGCGACCAGTATCGTCACCGACCACATCGCGCAGACCTATGAACCCACAGCGGCGATGCGCAGAACCATCCGCCAGAAATGGCGAACCTGCACAGTGCCCGGCTGCAGCCAACCGGCCGAATGGTGCGAGATCGAGCACTGCTGCAGCTTCTCGAAACGGGATCCTCGCACAGGTGGTCAAACCGTGATGGAGAACCTGCATCCCATGTGCAAGCACCACCACCAGCTGAAGACGATGGGCGTCATTCGGCTCAAACGGTTGAGCAGAGACGACGTCGCATGGGTTCTGCCGATGGGAGTCGCCGCGACGACCTCACCGCCACCGCTTGCACGTGGCACGGACACTCACACGACCGGTGAGCTGCTCCACCGTGCGCAGACGCTGTCCGACCTGCCGGTCGACGACGTGTACGAAGGACCCGATCTGTTCTCCACCGTGGTCGAGTCGGAAGACGACTCCGATGAGGCACCGCCGTTCTGACGATGGCCCCCGAACCACGTCAGCTCGGCACGGTCCTCACCGGGCCGAGCTTGATCGGCGCAGTCCCCGTCGAACCGAGTCAGACCGGTGAGGTCCTCGCCAGACCGGACAGACCGGTGAGGCCCCGCCGGACCAGTCAGACCGGTGAGGTCCTCGCCAGACCAGTCAGACTGTCCCGCGTCTCCCCGCGTGACGGCCGTGGACTGCGAAGTAGAGCATCGCGGATAGCACGACCAGGCCGGAACAGGTCCAGAACATCGGCGAGTACCCGACCCTCCCCGCGATGACGCCCAACACGACCGGGCCGATCCCCGTGCCCACGTCGAGCATCAGGAAGAACGTCGAGGTTGCGACACCCACTCGGGCACTCGGGGTGCGTGAGATGAGGATCGCTTGCAGGGACGGCAGGAGACAGCCGAACCCCAGCCCGGTGAGCACACCCGCGAGCCAGAAGGCCCAGTGGGTCTGGGCCTCGGCGACGACCGCCATACCCGCGAAGAAGACGACGAAGACCGGGACGAGGACGACGTTGTCGCCCCACCGGTCCTGGATGCGCCCCGCGAAGAGACGAGCAGCGAGCGACCCGATGGCGAAGAAGACGAAATAGGTGCCCGCAGCACCCGGCACCCCGACGGATGTCGTGTAGACAGCGAGGTATGCGAGCACCGCCGAATACGCCATCCCGCCGAGCCCCATGACAGCACCGGGCTTCAGTGCGCCCGGGTCGACGAAGCTCGCCGGGTGGAACGACCGGAGTGCAGTCCTCTCGTCAGCACTCAGCGTGCGTTCCGGCACCGCGAAAAGCAGAGCCGCCACCATCGCGACGAAGCCGCACACGGATGCAGCCCAGAACAGGAACGCGAAACCGAACTCGACGCTCAGCCACACTCCCAGCAGCGGCCCGACCGCCGTCGCCAGAGTCGTCGCGGTGCCGAAGTAGCCGTTGCCCTCCGCACGCCGCCAGGGCGGTATGACGGACTGGATGGACGCGACGAGCGAGGTGTTCCCCATACCGAACGCGAAGCCGTGGACAAGTCGCAGAGCGATGAGGAGGGCGAAACCGTCGATCGGGATGTAGGCGGCGCCCGCGAGGACGAAGACCGCCATGCTCGCGACCAGCATTCGCCGCCGGCCCACCACGTCGAGGAACTTCCCCGCAAGGATCCTTCCGACCACAGCACCGATGATGAAGCTCGAGGAGGCGAGCCCCGCGCCGGTCTCCGATGCGGCGAACCGGTCGACGGCGTACATCGCCATGGTCGTCATGAGGAGGTAGAACACCGTCGACATGAAGAGGTTGACGATGATTCCGACGACGAAGGTCTTCGTCCACAGTCGCTGATCAGTCACTCGGAACAGTGTATGGGGCTGCTCGCGGTCATCATCGGTCGGCTCTGGGCTCGGCGGGGGTCGCGGAGTCGTGGTACCCCGTCGCGGCGACCCTCACCGTATGGCGGGCGCACCTTCGCAACGACCCTCACCGTCTGCCGGGCGCACCTTCGCGGCCCGCGCGCGGGAAACGCCCGTGCACCAGCGCATACCACCCGCCGGCGAGCGCGATGAGTACCGCACACAGAAGGTAGAGCGCTTCGAACCCCCACGCTCCTGCGGCGGCGCCCAGCACGATCGCCCCGAGTCCCAGCCCCAGGTCCATGCTCAGCAGATACGTCGACGTGACGAGCCCCACCCGTGACAGACCAGCCGTCCGCACTGCGATCGCCATCGCGCAGGTGATGAGGGACCCATACCCGAAGCCGGCGAGCAGCCCTGCGATCGCCAGGCCCCACACCGTCGGCCAGACCGCGACGATCACACACGACAGTGCGAACGTGATGAACAGGGGGTAGAGGACGACATTGTCGCCGTGGTGGTCCTGCACCCGGCCGATCGTCAGGCGTGCGGTGAGAGACGACACCGCGAAGCCCAGGAAGTACAGGGGTGACGCGGACGAAGAGGCGCCGACGGCCTCGGTGGCGAGAGCGACATGAGTGGCAAGGAATGCGAGGACCGCCGAATACGCGGCCCCCGTCAAGAAGATGACGACGCCCATGCGGAAGCCTTCCGCATCGACGAAAGTGCGGGGGCTCAACGACAGGGCGTTGCGCAGCTGCGCTGCGGTGAGCCTGTGCTCGGGCAGCCGGAGGAAGGGCAGTCCGATCAGCGCGATGAGGGAGAAGGCCAGGGACACCCCGAAGAGGACGCCGTAGCCCCATTCCTCAACGGTGGTCACCGCGATGAGCGGGCCGAACGCGGACGCGAGCGTCATCGACGCGGCGAAGTACCCGCTGCCCTCCGACCTGCGCGCCGACGGGATGAGGTCCTGCGCCGCGGCGTTCAACGTCGTATGGCCCGCGCCGAACATCATCCCGTGCGCCAACCGCGACAGGATGAAGAGGGACAGGGAATCGACGAAGAAGTAGGCGATGGACACCACGACGGCCAGCACCAGGCTGACCGTCAGGAGTCGACGTCGTCCCACGACGTCCAGCAGTTTGCCCGCCATCGGGCGTGTGAGGACGGACCCCAGGACGAACGCGGTCGACGCAAATCCCGCAGCGGTCTCTCCCGCGGCGAAGCGCAGCACGGCATAGCCGACCATCGATGTGACGAGCAGGTAGAAGACGAACGCCAGGAAGACGCTGATGCTGAGAGCGACGATGAAGTCCTTGTTCCACAGTCGCCGCTGCGACATGCTCCTCCTTGGGAATCGGATGAACGCGTGAGGATCGGACGCCGGGCGGGGCGTCGGGTGCCGACCGAGCGTCACGTGACGGGCGCGGCACCGACCCAGAACATTACTGAACGGACGATCAGTGCTGTTGGAGTGATGCTATCCCACGTCATCGGACCACACGCGCGTATCAGCGGACCACACGCGCGTAGAGGAGCATGTCCCGCCGCTGACCGCCAATCCACTGGTGGCTGCGCATGAGGCCCTCCCTCACATAGCCGGCAGCCTCGGCTGTTCGCGCCGACGCGCTGTTCCACGGTTCGATGCAGAGTTCGATCCGGTGCAGGCCGGGAAGCTCAGCTGCGAATCCGGTGAGGACAGACAGGGCATCCGCGGCCAGCCCCCGCCCGCGGTACGGCGGCGCGACGGCGTAGCCGGCGCTGGCACGACCGTTCGACAGCTCCCGCAACCACACTCCGCAGTTGCCGACAGGTGTGTCCGACCCCGTGTCGACGATGGTGAAAGAGAACCCGGCTCCCCGTTCCACGCTGCTGCGCTGGTGGTCGACCCATTCACGGGCCTGGGCGTCCGTCGCGTTGGGCGGCAGCGATCCGATACGGGGAATGTACGGGTCCCCGGACAGGATCTGAGCCAAGCGGATGTCGCGTTCGTCCGCCCGCCGCAGGTGCACACGCTCGCCCGTGAGCGGATGCTCCGGCCACGACAGTGATGGCGCGGCCGCTGAACCCTGCGACTGTGGCGCGGGCTCCGGCTGCGGCTCAGGCTCAGACCGTGGCTGCAGCCCCGGCTGTGGCTGTGGCTCCGGCTGTGACAGCGACGATGACGGCATAACCCCTATGGTCGCCGCTGCGCGCCTGTCCGTCACGGACCCGTGGCGTGAGTCACCCGCGGATGATGTGATGGTCCCATGCGCACAACGCCCCCGTTCGATGCAGTCATCTTCGACATGGACGGTGTCGTCACCGACACCGCCTCCCTCCACGCCGCCTCCTGGAAGACACTGTTCGACACGGCCCTCACCGACCCCGCCGTCCTCGAGGCAGCCCGCCACCACGCCGCCGAAGCCCCCGTTCCTCCCGCAGGCCACGAGGGCGCCGAAGCAGCCCGTCTCGCCGAGGCCCCCTCGGCCGCCGCGCGAACCGCGCCCTCCGACACAGCACTATCCGAAGCCGCACCTTCCGGCGCCGCACCGTCCGAGGCAGCACCGTCCGAGGCCGCTCCTTCCGACGCAGCACCTTCCGACGCCTCACTCTTCGACACCTCTCCGTTCGACGCCGTCGCGGACTATCGCGCGTATCTGGACGGGCGGCCCCGCGAGGACGGGGTGCGCACCTTCCTCGCCGCGCGCGGGATCGTCCTTCCGGAGGGCTCGGAGGACGATCCGGCCGGCACCCCCACTGTCACCGGATTGGCGGCTGCGAAGAACGCCGCGTTCGCCCGTGAACTCGATGCGGCCGGTCTCACCCTGTTCGGCGGCACCGTCGATCTGCTGCACCGGCTGCGTGCCGGGGGAATCGCCACAGGTCTCGTGACGGCCAGCCGCAACGGCAGAACCCTCCTGAACACCGCGGGGATCCTCGACCTCTTCGACGTCATCGTCGACGGAGAGACGACCCGGAGCCTCGAGCTGCCGGGGAAGCCGGAACCGGACACGTTCCTGGAAGCGGCACGGCGCCTCGGCGTCGCACCCGACCGGTGTGCGGTGCTGGAGGATGCGATCTCAGGAGTCCGGGCGGCCTCGGCGGGGGGCTTCGGCCACGTGGTCGGCATCGACCGCAGCGGGGAGCGCGACCGGCTCGCCGCCGCCGGAGCCCACGTGGTCGTGGGCGACGTGCACGAGCTCGACCTGGGCGACCGCCGCGACCTGCCCCGCACTCTCCGGTACATCGGGACGGACGACGCCCACGAAGGCAGGCGCGCCGCCCTCACGACGGTGGCGAACGGCTACCTGTCGGTCCGGGGAACCGCGCCCGAGGCCCCCACCGGCACCCGCGCCTCCCCCGGCTCGTATATGGCCGGCGTCGTCAACCGGCTCACCAGCACGGTGCAGGGGCGCACCCTCGAACACGAATCGATGGTCAACCTGCCCCACTGGTGCCTCCTGGACGTGCGGTTCGACGACGGGGAATGGTGGTCCGCCGGCGGTCTCACCCTCGACGCGGAAGAGCGCATTCTCGACATGGATGCCGGCGTCCTCACCCGCACGGCCCGCCTCATCGACGGCGAGGGACGCGCACTGCGGATCCGTCAGAAGCGGCTCGTGTCGATGGACAGGCAGCACGTCGCCGCGCTGCTCACCCGCGTGGAGATCGAAGGCGAGCGAGTCGATCGCGCGGGACCCGCGAAGAGTGCGGGGGCGGGCTCCGGGGCCGGGGCGGACTCCGGGGCACGCTCAGAGGAGGGCTCAGGGGCAAGCGCGGGGGTGGACTCCGGGGCAAGCGCGGGGGCGAGCCCAACGATCATCGTCCGGACGGGGATCGACGCACGGGTCGTCAACGACAATGTGGCGGAGTACGAGCAGCTCGCCAACCGACACGTGGACACCCGGCATGCGCGTGTCCTCGACGACGGGACCGTCCTGTGCGAAGTCGCGACGACACAGAGTCGCGTGCGCATCGGATTCGCCCAGCGGACGACCGTCACGGAACCAACCCGCGCGACGCCGCACATCGTCGATGACCATGCCGGCAGGCAGGCGGTCCTGCTCGACCACACGATCGGTCTGGACCCCGGCACCCCCGTCGACATCGACACCCTCACGGCGGCGGTGAATTCGCGCGACCCGGCACTCAGCTCCGTGCGCGGCGGTGCGATACAACAGCTCGACTGGATCGAGGAGAGAGGGTTTGCCGACCTCCTGCCGGGACACCGCGCAGCACTGTCCCGGCTGTGGGACCGCTTCGGCGTCCGCGTGACGGTGCGGGCCGCAGATGCTGAGCCGGCGGGAGACACGGCACCGTCGGGAGACATCGCACCGCCAAGAGACACGGCACCGGCGGGAGACGACGGACCGTCGGGAACCACAACGTGGTCAAGCGACACAGAACCGCCGGGAGCCTCGAAGTCGACAAGAGCCTCAGAGCCCTCGCGGGACACCCAGACGCAGCTCATGGTGGATCTCCACACCTTCCACTTGATGCAGGCAATGTCCCACCACACGACGTTCATCGATGCGGGTACGACCGCGCGGGGCCTCACCGGTGAGGGGTACCGCGGGCACGTGTTCTGGGATGAGGTGTTCGTCCTGCCGCTGCTGATCCTCCGCCTGCCGGAGATCTCCGAAGCGCTCCTCCTCTACCGCTGGCGCAGGCTCGACGCGGCGCGTCAGATCGCCCGGGAAGCCGGGTTCGCCGGTGCGCGGTTCCCCTGGCAATCCGGGTCCGACGGGCGCGAGGAGACCCCCATCGAACTGTGGAACCCCCGGTCCTCCCGCTGGATGCCGGACCATTCCCGGCTCCAGTTCCATGTGGGACTCGCGATCGCGTTCAACGCGTGGCAGCACTACCGGTCGACGGCAGAGACGACGTGGCTCGCGGAGCAGGGCGGTGAGCTCCTCATCGAGATCGTCCGCCTGTTCGCGTCGATGGCCGATTACGACGCGGCCGAGGACCGCTACCACATTCGGGGCGTCATGGGCCCGGACGAGTTCCACGACGGGTACCCGGACGCACCCGGCACCGGGGTCGACGACAACGCGTACACGAACGTCATGGTCGCCTGGGCGGCACGTCACGCGGTGCGGATCTTCGAGGTCCTCTCCAGCCACGAGGCGGACGAGCTGGTCTTCCGGCTGGGCATCCGGCCTGAGGAGCCGGCGCAATGGGAGCACCTTGCCGCACGCCTGTTCGTGCCATTCGGGGACAACGGGCTCATCAGCCAGTTCGCCGGATACGACGAGCTGACCGAACTCGACTGGGAGGCGTATCGCCGCCGCTACGGGAACATCGGACGGATGGACCTCATCCTCGAATCCGAGGACGACACGACCAACCGCTACAAGCTGTCCAAACAGGCGGACGTCACGATGCTGTTCTTCCTGCTGGGCACCGAAGGGGTCGTGCGGGAGCTGCACCGGATGGGCTACGCCTACACGTTCGCGCAGGTCGAGCAGACCATCGACTACTACGTGGCCCGCTCCACCGACGGCTCCAGTCTGTCCCGCGTCGTCAACGCGGGTGTGCTCGCGATGATCGGGCATCCGGACGCGTGGGACCACTGGCAGCAGGCGCTGCGGATCGACCTCGACGACACCCAGTGGGGGTCGACGGCGGAGGGCATCCACCTGGGTGCGATGGCCGGCACCGTCGAAGTGGTGGTCCGCGCGTTCGCGGGCGTCGTCATCCGCTACGACCGGATCGAGTTCCACCCCCGCCTGCCCCGGCAGCTGGAAGACGTGCGCTTCCGCGTCCTCTTCCAGGGGCAAGTGGTCGACGTTCAGCTGAGCCACACGGAACTCGTCCTCGTCTCCCGCTCGCACGAGACGCGCAGCATCCAGGTCCGCGTCGCCGGCAGCGACCGCCGGCTGGAGGGTGGCGCCCGGCTGCGCTTCCCCCTGTGAAGAGCCCACCACCAGCACGTAGTCTGAGCTCATGAGCGAATCGACTGCCCCGACACCGTCGCGCGTGCCCACCCCCGTCGACCAGGTCGCCGACGACCACTTCCGCGGGATGCTCGGCCTCTCCCCCTCGCTGCGGATCGAAGTGGGTGCGGACGGTCGCGACGACGAACTCGACGACTTCTCCCCCGGCGGCCACGCTGCCTGGGACGCCCTGGGTGCCCGCACCCTCGACTCGCTCGCCGAGGCGGAAGCCGCCTCCCGCGCCGCCGGCACCTTCGACGACGTCGACGCGGTGACGGCGGACGCGCTGCGGGAGCGGCTCGGTCTCGAGCGGGAGCTGCACACGCTGGGAGCGGACCTGTCCGAACTCAACGTCATCGCCTCCCCGCTGCAGACGGTCCGGGAGTTCTTCGATCTGGTGCCCACCGCCTCGGCGGACGACTGGGAGGCCAACGCCTCCCGCCTGCGGGCCGTCGGCCAGGCGCTCGCCGGGCACCGCGAATCGCTGCTGGAAGCCCGCGCCGACGGTCGGGTCGCCGCCCGCACCCAGGTCGCCGCGGTGCTCGAACAGGCACGCACCCTCGCCGAGGCCGGGGGCCACTTCGACAAGTTCGTCGCCACTGCGGGTGGCTCGGTCGCCGACGGCGAGGCGATCTCCGACGGGCTTCGGCGGGAGTTGGAGGACGCGGCGGGGACCGCACGCACTGCAGCCGGCCGGTTCGCCGAATTCCTGCAGGACCAGCTGCTGGCCGACGCTCGCGAGGACGACGCCGTGGGGCCGGAGGAGTACTCGCTGCACTCACGGATGTTCTTGGGCGCGGAGGTCGACCTCGACGAGACGTACGAGTGGGGGCTGGAGCTGCTCGCCTCGATCGATGCGGAGCAGCGCCAGATCGCGGAATCGCTGTACCCGGGTGCGTCCGTGACGGAGACGATGAAGCGGCTCGACGAGGATCCGGCCAGGCAGCTGCACGGACTCGACGCCCTGCGGGAATGGATGCAGGTGACCGCGGACGAGGCGACCGCGGCGATGGCCGGAACGCACTTCGACATCAGCGACCCGGTGAAGACGATCGAGTGCATGGTGCTCGAAGACGGGACGGGAGGCATCTACTACACGCCTCCCACCTCGGACTTCTCACGGCCCGGCCGCATGTGGTGGTCGGTGCCGGCGGGCGTGGAGACGTTCTCGACGTGGCAGGAGAAGACGACGGTCTACCACGAGGGCGTTCCCGGCCATCACCTGCAGTTCGGTGCGGCCGTCATGCAGGACGATGTGCTGAACGCGTGGCGGAAGCAGGGTGTGTGGGTGTCCGGCCACGGGGAGGGCTGGGCGCTGTACGCGGAGAGGCTCATGGACGAGCTGGGCTTCCTCAAGGACCCGGGCGACCGGTTCGGAATGCTCGACTCGCAGCGTCTGCGCGCTGCCCGCGTGTGCCTGGACATCGGCGTGCACTGCCGCAAGCGCGCCCCCGAATCGCTGGGCGGCGGCGTGTGGGACAAGGAGAAGGCCTGGCAGTTCCTCACCGACAACGTCGCGATGGAGCGCAGCTTCCTCGAATTCGAGCTCACCCGCTACCTGGGCTGGCCGGGTCAGGCGCCGTCGTACTCGGTGGGCCAGCGGATCTGGCAGGACCTGCGGCTGGCGGTGAAGGCGCAGGAAGAGGCCGCAGGCCGCGAGTTCTCGCTCCGCGACTTCCACTCACGAGCACTCGCGCTGGGCTCCGTGGGACTGTCGACGATGCAGAAGGCGCTGCTGGGCGGATTCTAGGTCTACTGGGCGGGTGCTGGACCTGCTGGGCGGGTGCTGCTAGACGGGTTCTGTTCTGGTTCTGCTAGGCGGGCTCCAGGCCCAGCCGACCCTCTCACCAGCAACCTCCCCTGTTCAGGCGCGGAGGAAGGTCCTAGACTGGCCCCACCTCGTCATATCCCGCAGCCGCGGAGGAATCGACGAAAAGGAGGGCCACGATGGCACACAATGTCGCTCAGAAGCTCATCCATTCGCACCTGGTCGAAGGGACGCCGGAACCGGGGCACGAGATCGGTCTGTCGATCGACCAGACCCTCACCCAGGACGCCACGGGTACCATGGTGATGCTCGAACTCGAAGCGCTGGGATTGGACCGCGTCCGCACGGAGCTGTCCGTCCAGTACGTCGACCACAACCTCCTCCAGACGGATGAGAAGAACCCGGAGGACCACCTGTTCCTCCAGTCGGCGGCCCAGCGCTACGGCCTGTGGTTCTCCAAGGCGGGCAACGGCGTCTCCCACCCGGTCCACCAGGCGCGGTTCGGACGTCCCGGCGTCACGATGATCGGCTCCGACTCCCACACGTGCGCTGCCGGCGCCCTGGGCATGCTGGCGATCGGCGTGGGCGGTCTCGAGATCGCGATGGCCATGGCCGGTGACCCGCTCTACGTCGGGATGCCTGAGATCTGGGGTGTCGAACTCACCGGGGACCTGCCCGACTGGGTGTCCGCGAAGGACGTCATCCTCGAGATGCTCCGCAGGCACGGCGTCAAGGGCGGTGTCGGGCGGATCATCGAGTACCACGGCGAAGGGCTTGCGAACCTCACCGCCATGGACCGTCACGTCATCGCGAACATGGGCGCAGAACTGGGTGCGACGACGAGCGTCTTCCCCGCCGACGACGCGGTGCGCGACTACCTCCGCGCTGTGGGACGACCGGA
Organism: Brevibacterium yomogidense; assembly: GCF_016107685.1. GTDB lineage: Bacteria > Actinomycetota > Actinomycetes > Actinomycetales > Brevibacteriaceae > Brevibacterium > Brevibacterium yomogidense. Next base: position 81,008 of record NZ_JABASY010000006.1, on the reverse strand, counting down.
CGACTACACGGAGCTGCTGGCCGACGAGGGCGCGACCTACGACGTCGAGGAGCACATCGACCTGTCGACGCTGGAACCTCTCATCGCGAAGCCGTCCTCCCCCGGCAACGTCGTCCCCGTGCGGGAAGTCGCCGGCGAAGAGGTGTTCCAGGTGGTCGTGGGCTCGTCCGCGAACCCGGGGCTGCGCGACTTCGCGGTCGTCGCGGAGATCGTCCGCGACCAGCAGACGAGCGACCAGGTGTCCCTCGACATCAACCCGACCTCCCGTGAGATCCTCGAGGACCTCACGAAGGGCGGCTGGACGTTCGAACTCATCCGGGCAGGCGGACGGATCCACCAGTCCGGCTGCATGGGCTGCATCGGCATGGGACAGGCCCCCGCCGTGGGCCGCAACAGTCTGCGGACCATGCCGCGGAACTTCCCCGGCCGTTCCGGCACGGATGAGGACTCCGTCTGGTTGTGCTCCCCGGAGACCGCTGCCGCTGCCGCACTCACCGGGAAGATCACCGATCCCCGCGACCTCGACATGAGCTACCCGCCACCGAAGCTGCCGGAGAAGTACAGCGTCAACACCCGCATGCTGCTGGCTCCGCTGGACGAGGCCGAGGCGAAGCAGGTCGAGCTGGTCAAGGGCTCCAACATCGTGTCCCTCCCGGAGTTCGACCCGCTGCCCGACGACCTGGAGGTGCCGGTCCTGCTGACGGTGGGCGACAACGTGTCGACCGACGAGATCCTGCCCGCCGGGTCGCGGGTCCTGCCGTACCGCAGCAACATCCCCAAGATCGCGGAGTTCGTCTACACGCAGGTCGACGACACCTACTCGTCACGAGCGGCGGAGACGGACGGCGGGCACGCGATCGTCGGCGGGGAGAACTACGGTCAGGGGTCCTCCCGTGAGCACGCGGTCATCGCACCCCGCTACTTGGGTCTGCGCGTGGTCATCGCGAAGTCGTTCGCGCGCATCCACTGGCAGAACCTCGCGAACTTCGGCGTCCTGCCCCTCGAGTTCGCGGATCCCTCGGACGCGGAGCGGATCTCCCAGGATGACGTCGTGAGCTTCACGGGGCTGCGCGACACGTTGAAGGACTCCACTACGGTCCGCGCACGGGTGGGCGACACGGAGATCGAGTTGCGCCACCGCATGTCCGACCGCCAGGTCGACATGGTGCTGGCAGGCGGCCGCATCCCCCACCGCGCCGCCGGGGAGAACCGTCACATCGACGCGAAACCCGTCGCACCGGAAGGGTGAGGCACTGGCTCACCCGGAAGGGTGAGCGTGAGTCTCACCCCGGCAAAAGGGTGAGGAGGCTCCGTCGAAAAGGTGAGGACCTCTATCGGGCCCGAGCAGTCCGGGCCGGTCCGAATGGTGAAGGTCTGGCCTGAGTGGTGGTGCCAGGGGGCGGGGTGAGGCTGGCTCTCACCCCGCCCTTGGCTCTCACCCCGCCGTTGGTTCTCACCCCGCCCGCTGGTCTCCGCCCTGCCGTCGGGTCCGCATGAATTCGCCCACCACGGCGGATCCCAGGTCGTCCTGGTCGGGGGCGACGACCGTGCCGCGGACGCGGCGGGCCATCGCGGCGACGAAACGCTCGAGGCCCCGGTCGTCGCCCAGCCGGAAGAACGTCACCGTCGCGCCCGTCCTCCCCACACGGTCGAGCTCCGCGATCGTCTTCCGCACCGTGATGGAGTCCGGCGGGTAGGAGAACGCGCCCTCGCCCCGCGGGGTCAAGTACGCGGTCGGCTCCCCGTCGGTGACGATGAGCAGGACTGGCTGCGCCGTGGGGTGCTTCCGGAAGAACTCGCCGGCGAGCATGAGCCCGTGATGCAGGTTGGTGCCCGGCTCGTACTCCGCGCCCAGCCCCACGAGCCCGTCGAGGTCCGTCGTCCGCGCCAGCTTCCCGAACGTGATGAGCGTGAGCGCGTCGCCGCGGAACCTAGTGCGCACCAGGTGGTGGAGGGCGAGCGCGGTCCGCTTCATCGGCAGCCACCACCCCTCCATCGCCATGGAGAACGACACGTCGACCAGCAGGGCCACAGCCGCTCGCGTGCGCGCCTCCGTCTGGCGGACCTCGACGTCGTCGACGCGGATCCGCACCCCCTGGGTGGGGTCGCCGCCCTCTGCTGCGGTGCGCATGATCGCGTTGCCGACGGTGCGTCCCACATCCCACGGTTCCGTGTCCCCGAACTCCCACGAACGGGTCGCCCCGGTCTGCTCACCCGCGACCCCGGCCAGCCGCGCATCGCGCTGCCCCGCACGCCCGGACAGGCGCGTCGCCGCGTCCCGCAGCAGGGTCTTGCCGAGTCGCCGCAGTGCCGCCGGGGACAGACGCAAGTCGCCGTCGGCAGTGCGCCGCATGAAGCCGGACTCCCGCATCCGGTCCTCGATCTCCTGCAGCGTCCGCGCGTCCACGCCGGCGTCGCGGCCCAGGTGGCGGTCCAGCCCGTCGACGTCGAGGTCGGTGAGCGACGCGCCCGGGTACGCCTGGCTCAGCTGGTGGGCGAGCCGGTCGAGCTCCGCGAGTTCCTCGAGGACGCCGGCACCCTCACCGAGCCCGAGGCCGTCGTCCCCTTCGAACTGCTCCCCACCGCTCCAGTCGAGGTCGGGGCGCAGGCCCTGCAGGCCGCGATCGACCCGGTCGAGCTGCTCCTGCAGGTCCGGTGAGCCGAACGCCTGCTCCGACAGCGCCGCGAGCTCCGCCCGCTGCTCCTCCGTCATCGAGGCGAGCATCCGCTGTGCGGCGGCGGACCTGCGCGCCAGCATGTCGACCAGCTGGTCGAGGTTGTCGGCGCCCTCCGGCAGGAGGTCCCCGTGCTCGTCCATGAAGCGGGCGAAGTCGTCGTCCGTGTCCTCGCCGCGCTCCCGCTTCTCCAGGAGGTCGCCGAGGTCGCTCAGCATGTCCCGCACCCGTTCCCGGTCCTCGTCCGTCGCGTTCTCGAGCGCCTGCTTCATGCCCTGGAACCGGGCGTCGAGCATGTCGCGGCCCAGCAGGTCCTCGATCTGCCCGAAGGCCTCCCGTGCCTGCGGGGACTGCCAGTCGTAGCCGCGCAGCTCCGACACGGCGGCCGCAGGTGACTCCGGCAGGTTCTCCATCTGCATCTCGCGGAAGGTCCGGTCCGTCTCGTCCATCGTGATGTCGCGGGCGAGCTGTCCCCGTTCAGCGAGCACCGCCTCGTCGAGGAGACGCTTCACCTCGTCGATCGTGCCGCCCATCCCGTGCCGTTCCAGCAGGGAACGGCGCTTGCGCTGGATGTCGCCGGCGAGGTCGTCGAGCCCCCGCGTGTTCTCCCCGCCACGTCGCAGGTACTCCCGAAGGGCCTGGTCGGGGCCGTAGCCCGCCATGACGTCGTCGGCCATCGATGCGAGCGCTTCCGCGAGGTCCACCGGGGGCGCGAGAGGGTCCGGGCCGCCCGCGAAACGGCCGTACCGCGTCTCGCCCCCACCGCTCCGGCGTGGTCCGCGACCAGCACCGTGCGGTCCGCCGCCCACCGGCCCGTCGTCAACCGACCTGTCGTCGGCTGACCTGCCGTCAGCTGATCCGTCGCCGGCCGGATGCTCGCCGGCCGGACGCTCGTCATCCATAGACGGCCTGCCCTTCCCCCGTCACCTTCGACAGCTTCCGCGACAGGTAGAGGCCCTCGAGGGCCAGTTCGATCGCCGCAGCCCGCTCTCCGGCGGACTCCGCATCCAATCGCCCCGCGATCTCGTCGTAGAGATCCGCGTCGTCCAGCTCTGGCAGTTCGTCGAGGAACTCCCGCGCACTCACATGCTCCCCCGTCACCAGGGTGCGGTCGCCGTCGAAGGCGAGGACAAGGGGCCCGAGGTCGATGCCGGCCAGCCGTTCCCGCGCCGCTTCCGCGGTCGCGACCCGCAGGCCGTACTCGAGGACGTCCCGCTCCCGGCCCTCCTCACCGGGCTCGAACTCGACCTTGCCCCGCAGCACGTCGAGGATGGTGACGAGGTCCACGGGGCGGGCCACGGCCTCGGCGGCGGGGTCCACTGAGCCCGCCGATTCCTCGGCGGGTCGCTCTGTGGAGGTGGCCGACGCCTCGGCGGTGGGGCTCACGGACAGTCTGCGGTGCGTGACGGTGGCACGGTGGCGAGCGGCCGCGGCGACCGTCTCCGCGGCCGCGATCGTGAAGCGGGCGGAGACACCGGAGGACTGGTCGATCGCCGGCGATTCCCGCAGGCCGCGGGTGAACCGGGCGAGGATCTCGATGAGGTGGTCCGGGACCTCCGCGGTGAGGTGGGCCTCCTGGCGGACGACCGCCACCTCGTCGGTCAGATCCAGGGGGTAGTGGGTGCGGATCTCCGCACCGAACCGGTCCTTGAGCGGTGTGATGATGCGGCCGCGGTTGGTGTAGTCCTCCGGGTTCGCGGACGCGACGACGAGCACGTCCAGCGGCAGCCGCAGCACGTAGCCGCGGATCTGCACGTCGCGCTCCTCCATGACGTTGAGCAGCGCCACCTGGATGCGTTCGGCGAGGTCCGGCAGCTCGTTGATCGCGACGATGCCGCGATGCGCACGCGGCACCAGGCCGAAGTGGATGGTCTCCGGGTCGCCCAGGCTGCGGCCCTCCGCGACCCGCATGGGATCGACGTCCCCGATCACATCCGCGACGGACGTGTCCGGTGTCGCGAGCTTCTCGACGAACCGCTCCGCACGATGCCGCCACACGACGGGGAGGGCGTCGCCCTCGCGCTCCGCCCGGGCCCGGGCGCCTCCGGTGACGGGGTGGAAAGGATCCTCGGAGAGGTCCGTGTCCGCGATCGCCGGCGACCACTCGTCCAGCAGGCCGGTGAGGGCGCGCAGCAGCCGCGACTTGCCCTGACCGCGCTCCCCCAGGAGCACGATGTCGTGACCGGCGATCAGCGCCCGCTCCACTTGCGGCAGCACCGTGGACTCGAAGCCGTGGAGACCCGGCCAGGGGTCCGTGCCGTCGGCGAGCTTCGCGAGGAGGTTGTCGCGCAGCTCCTCGCGCAGTGTGCGGGTTCCGTACCCGGCGGCGCGCAGCTCGCCCAGCGTCGCGCTCGTGGGCTTCGCGGTGGTCACAGTGGTGAGGTCCGCGGCAGAGGCAGCGGTTGCGGTGGTGGCGGCTGGGTCCTGGCTCTCATCGAAGGTGGTCACACCTCCACGCTAGACCGGTTCCGTGTGGGGGTCGAGGGGTGGCGGGACAGGGGCGTCAGGGTCGCAACCGCAGGATGCGAGTGACGACGAGCAGGCGTCATCAGGTGGTGAGGAACTCGTCCTTGATGTCCCGCTTGCGGATCTTGCCCGCTGCGTCACGCAGGGGGCTGGACGTCGCCACGATGTGCCGCGGCCGCTTCACCTTCGACAGGTGCTCCGCGAGGTGCTCCTCCAGATCGGCGGGCATCTCCCCGGTCGCGGTCTCCACGACGAGCGCGGGTACTGTTCCGAGGTCCGCATCCGGGATCCCCGCACAGCACGAGGCGAGCACCGCCGGATGCATGTCGCTCACCGCCTCCACCTCCGCCGGGTACACGTTCACGCCACCCACCAGCAGCATGTCGCCGCGCCTGTCGGTCAGGTAGAGGTACCCGTCGGCATCCATCCAGCCGATGTCACCGACCGTCTCCCACTGATCCTCAGCGGCCTCCGCCTCCGAACCCAGGTAGAAGTACGACGGCGGCTCGTCGACACCGCGACGCAGCCACACCACACCGGTCTCACCAGCGGGCAGTGGAGCACCCGCCTCGTCCCGGATGCTCACCTCACCCACCTTCGCCGTCCCGACGGAACCGGGGTGCTCGAGCCACTCCGTCCCCGTCAGCGCGGTGGCCGCCTGGCCCTCCGTCGGGCCGTACAGCTCGTAGATCACCTCCGGGCCCAGCCAGTCGATCCACGCCCTCTTCAGCCACTGCGGGCAGGGTGCCGCGACATGGAAGAAGGTCGTGACGGACGACAGGTCGTAGCGGAACTTCACGTCGTCCGGCAGCTTCCAGATGCGCTGCATCATCGCCGGGACCGCGTACACCCAGCCGGCGCGGTGCTGCTCGATCATGCGCAGAGTCGTCTCCGGGTCGAAGCGCTCCATGAGCACCGTCGTGTTGCCCAGGGTGAGTGCCGCCAGCGCGTTGCTGAAGGACGCGTTGTGGTAGAGCGCTGCGGTGATGAGGCACACGTCGTTCTCCGGCACACCCATCACCCTGCCCAGCAGCGCGATCGCCGTCGGGTCGCCCTCGGCGCCGGACACAATGAGCTTCGGCCGTCCCGTGCTGCCACCGGACGTGGGCGACTTGAGCTGGGGAGACACGACGGCGGGAAGAGGATCGGCGGACAGGCCCTGCGCGTCCTGCACATGCGTGATGCGCGGGACGTCCATCGTCCGATCGGTCGTGTCGATCGCCAGAGCGGGAGCACCCACCTCGATGATCGCGTCGAGTTCGCTCTGCACGAGTCGGTCGGACACCGGCATCGGCACCGCACCGACCTTCCAGGCCGCGATCGCGGCCTGGATCATGAGCGAACCGACAGGCGTGGACATGAGGACGAAGTCCCCCTGTGCGACCCCGCGATCCTGGAACAGCCGGGCGAGCCGGTTCGTGTGCGCGTCGAGCTCCGCGAACGTGACCGTCCCCGTCGCATCGATGAGCGCGTCGACGTCGCCACGGGTCTCCGCGAGGAGCGCGAACTGCTCGTGGAAGGTCGGACGGACCTCCACGTCGAGTGCGGGTGCATCCTCTGCGGGCACGGATTCCTGCGCGGGCACGGATTGCTGGGTCACGATGCGGAGCCTCCCCGGCACACGGAGTCTGCGGGTCTGTTGCCACGGCGCTGACACCCCGGTGTGCCTCTCACCTGCAGATTAGGTGCGCGGTGGGACGACGGTCAAGACCATTCGATCGTTTGATAGGCTCATTTCTGAGGCGCGCATCATTTTTGTGCGGCCCCTCCCTTTCCACTCTCTTCAAAGGTGAACACATGAAAAGGGCACGACGGATCACGGCTTCGCGCATCAGCGGCATCGCTGCACTCGCGGCACTGAGCCTCACGGTGACCGCATGCGCGGGAACCGCGGGCGGTAAGACCGCAGCAGGAGAAGCGGGCGACGGATACGAGTACGGGGCGTCGGAGGAACAGATCGCGGCGGCAGTCGAGGACCTCGACCCGGCGACGATCAGCTTCCAGATCCCCGCGACCTCGCCGGATTCCCCACAGGCACCCCTGGGCACCCACTTCAAGGAGGCCGTCGAGGAGCGCTCCGGTGGGAAACTCACCGTCGACCTCGCGTGGAACCAGTCGATCGCCGGCTACGACGAGCTCCACGACGCTCTGGCCGACGGGCGCGTCGACATGGCCTTCACCCTCCCGTCGTACGATCCCGCACGTTTCCCGGCATTCAACGCCTTCAACGACCTGCTGGGTGGCGACCCCTCCTCCCCCATGCTGGGTGAGGTCCTCGTGAACATCGTCGCAGCGGACGTCGCGTGGAACACCCCGGAGATCCTCGCGGAGTACGAGGACATCGGCGTCACCCCGCTGGTTCCCGTGATGGCCTCCGGCAACTACTACTCGGTCTGCACGGACCCGGCACCGGAGCTCGACGACTGGCAGGGACTCCAGGTGCGCGTCGGGTCCCCTGCGGCGAACGACATGGTCGACCATGTGGGCGGAACCCCCGTGTCGATCGCCGGAGTCGAAGCCTATGAAGCGCTGCAGCGCGGGACGATCGACTGCACGCTCGCGGTGCTGTCCGATGTCGTCCAGGGCGGCTTCTTCGAGGTCGCCCCGAACCTCGGCTACCCCACGGAGACCAGCTTCCCGCGCGTGAGCGGCGCCATCCTCACCGGCTCCGGCGTCGACGCGCTCCCCCTGGCGTACCAGCAGATCATCTTCGACTCGTTCGACGCGTATTTCCACGGTGGCATGGAGTCGACGGTGGGCAGCAAGGTGGACGCGATCGCGCTGGCGAACGAGTCCGGAGGTGACATCGACGAGGCCTCCGCCGAACTGCAGGACGAGATCCGCGCGTTCGCAGAGGACCGGCGCGAAGAGGTCGTGGAATCAGGGGTCATCGGCGACGACATCGTCGACCGGCTCGAAGACTCCCGCGCCACGTGGACGGCGAAGCTCGACGAGCTCGGCTATGAGGAGGACGGCGACTTCGCGGACTTCGACGAGTGGTACGACGACAGCATCGACTACCGCCCCATCGCGGAGGCGCTGTTGGAAGAGACCATGATGGAGCACCGCCCCAGCTGACGCCGTTAGAGGCGCGGGTGCGTCCTGCAAGAAGCGCTGACCGTATGGCAAGAGGCGCGGAGCGTACTGTGCGAGACGGTCGACAGGACGGGTTCGCTGCGGAACGGGCTTCTCAGCCGGTTCGCAGCAGCTCAGGGTGAGACGCGATAGGTGAGGCGGGCGAACTCGCCCACCCGCGTCGCGCTCACGAGGCTGAGGCGGTCCGCGTCGAGTCGGCGCGGGAAGAGCGGAGCACCGGACCCCAGCATGACGGGGGCGACCGACAGGACGACCTCGTCGAGGACGCCCGCTTCCATGAACTGCGCAGCGAGGTCTCCCCCACCGATGACCCACACGTCACCACCGTCTGCCGCGCGACGCAGTGCGCCGAGGTGGGACGCGACGTCACCCGAGAGGAAAGTGATCCTCGCTCCGTCGGGAACGGGCAGTTCACGCGAGGTGAAGACGAAGACCTCGGCAGGAGCGAACGCCCGCGACCAGTTCGTCGGATCCTCGAGTGCACCCATCTCCTCCAGCACCCAGAGATACGTCGTCGACCCCATCACCTGGACAGGCGCAGCCAGCGGTGCGAGCCTCGCCTGATCCTCGTCCTCGACGGGCACCGCGAAGAGCCACGACAAGGAGTTGTCCCCGTCCGCGATCCAACCGTCGATGCTCGTCGCCGTCTCGTAGACGAACCTGCCGCCCTGCGTGTCTGTCATCGTCCCCCGTTCGCTCCGTTCGCCCTCGTCACCGCTGGCGGAGGTCCTCGGCGAGCATCACGAGGATGCCACTGGGACCGCGGACATACGTGAGCCTGTAGACATCCTCGTAGTTCGCGACTCCGCGCACCGGATGGCAGCCGTGCTTCGCGGCGATCTCGAGTGCTTCGTCGAGGTCATCGACGGAGAACGCGACGCGATGCATGCCGATCTCGTGCGGCTGTGTGGGTGCCGTCTCGATCGCGTGAGGATGGATGTACTCGAAGAGCTCGAGACGACCGTGGCCGTCCGGTGTCTCGAGCAGTGCGAGGTGCACATGGTTGCCGTCGAGGCCCACCGCGACGTCGGCCCACTCACCCTTGACGGTGTCACGACCGGCAACGGTGAGACCCAGGTCGGTGAAGAAGGCGATCGCCTCCTCGAGGTCTCGGACAGCGATGGCCACGTTCTCCAGCTCGATCGGCATGTGAGCTATATTACAGAGCTTTGCGAGCCGAGGTCTTGCGGTGCGCTTCTCCTGATATCGCTTCGCGCGTGTCCGCCCTGGCCGCCTCAGGCAGGGCAACGCCTCAGGTGATGGAACGCTTCCGGCGCGTGAGATCTTCCGGGAAGCGGTCGCGCGAGTACGTGATCGCGGTGTAGCCGTGGGGCTTCGGCTCACCGTGCTCGTCGAGTCCCACGAAGACGATCTTGTCGATCGAGAGGATCGTGTCGCCGGTGATGATGTTGCGCACCTCGCAACGCATCGTGAGCGATGTGCGGCCGAAGTGCACGGCCTGCAGACCGATCTCGAGGATGTCGCCCTGCGTCGCCGACGACACGAAGTTGATCTCTGAGATGTATTTCGTGACGATGCGCTGGTTGCCCAACTGGATCATGGCGTAGACGACCGCCTCGTCATCGATCCACCGCAGCAGGCTGCCGCCGAACAGCGTGCCGTTCGCATTGAGGTCCTCCGGCCGCACCCACTTCCGTGTGTGGAAGTTCATCGCGTCGAAGAGGTCTTCGCCGCGAGGACCCTGGATCGGCTCTGCATCAGTCATTGTGGAGGAGTCTCCTTCCTGTCTGCCGTCTGTGCTTGTCATCTCTGTCGCCCATGTGTGTCGTCCCCGCAGTGCGGGGCATCCCGGAAGAGTGACGGCTACGCGAGGGCGTGCCTCAGATCCTGCGCGATCACAAGCGCGCGGGCCGTCTGGTCGTCCGTCGCCCCGTACTCCGGCAGGCAGTCGGTGAGGAGCACCACCACCTGATCCGCGAGAACCCTGTCCTCCAGCTCCGGTACGGCCCGACCTTCCGCGCACAGATCCGACAGGTGCGCGAGCGCTTCACGGATCACGGCCCGCCGACCGTCGTCCAGCTGGCGAGTCGTCAGAGACGTCACACGAAGGCGAAGGCGGCCGACCTCCTCCAGGAGAGCCGCCGCCTTCGCCTCAGCCGTCATGATCTGTCCCGATGACCCGTCAGTTCGACCGGAAGTAGGACAGCAGGCGCAGGATCTCGATGTACAGCCAGATGAGGGTGACCATGAGCGAGAACGCGCAGATCCACGAGTACTTCTCCGGGATCCGGTGGCGCACGCCCTCTTCGATCATCTGGAAGTCCGCGACGAGCGTGAGCGCCGCGAGGATCACGGCGACACCGGAGATGAGGACACCCAGCGGCATCGTGATGCCCATGATCGTGATCTCCATGGTTCGGGCGTTCATCTCACCGCCGGAGAACATCGCGAAGCCGAAGTTCACGAGTGAGAACACCGCATAGCCGCCCACTGCGAGCATGAGGAACTTCATGAAGCCGGAGCTCATGCGGACGATCTTGAACTTGAACAGCCCGAACATCACCAGGAACACGCTGACAGTGCCCAGCACCGCCTGCATGACGATGCCGTCGTACATCGTCTCGAACATGCTCGAGATGCCGCCCAGGAACACGCCCTCGATCGCGGAGTACGCGAGGATGAGGCCCTTGCTGGGTTCCTTCTTGAACGCGATGATCAGGCCGATCACCAGCGCGACGAGCATCGACGGCAGCGCCAGCATCGGCATGATCCACCCGACGACCGCGCCGGCGAGCAGCACGGCGAAGCAGATGGCAGTCTTCATGAGGACGTCGTCGTAGGTCATCGACCGTTCGGCGACGGGCTGCGCCTGGTACGACGGAGCGTCGTACATCTGCTGCAGCTGCGCATCAGAGGGGGCGGGGATGCGGTTCTGCTCCTGCCCAGCTCGGATTCCGTCGTTGATGCCGCGGCGCACGAGCGGATTGCTCATCGGGATCCTTCCCATCGGTGGTCGTGGTATCTACCGACACCATTCTATGGATGAACCCTGTATCACTTCACAGAATTCCCGTTCACAGGACGATCGTGACAGCGATGTGACCAGGAAGATCACATCGCTGTCATCGAGAACCGCATCAGTCTCAGAGCGTCGGGCCGGCACACCGGGTATCCGATGCCGCGGCAGGAGTCGGCCACCCGACAGAGGACTCGGCCACCCGACACAGACCTCCGAATGCGGGGCTCAGTCGCCGGACTCCGAATCAGGGAGCGTAGTCGATCGGCGAACCGGGGCCCCACGGGATGCCCAGTGCCCACCAGGCGAAGAAGAACGCGGTCCAGCAGATCCACATCGCGATGCTCAGCGGGATGGTGAGCGACAGGAGCGTGCCGATCCCCGCGTCCTTCTTGTACCGCTGCACGAAGCCCAGGATCATGATGAAGTACGGGCTCATGGGCGACACGATGTTGAACGTCGAGTCACCGATGCGGTACATCGCCTGCGTGGTCTCCGGTGAGATCCCCAGCAGCATGAACATCGGCACGAGGATGACGCTCAGCAGCGTCCACAGCCCCGTGCCGGAGGTGATGAGGAGCGCGCCCATCCCCACGAGCACGGAGCCGCCCAGCAGGATGAGGAACGGTCCCGCTTCGACGCTCTGGAAGAACTCCGCCCCCTTGATCGCGAAGATCTCACCCAGCGACGACGCCTTGAAGACGGCGAGGAACTGCGAGGCGGCGAAGAACAGGACCATCACCTGGACGAACGGGCGGACACCCTCGGCCATCATGTTGGGCACTGTCTCCCACGTCCGGATCGATCCGGTGACGACACCGTAGGCGATGCCCAAGACGAAGAAGCCCACTCCGACGATCGCGGCGATCCCGGCCATGAGACCGGACTCCGGCCCGAAGCCGCCGTCGACGTCGCGGAGGAACGACTCCTGCGGAAGCGCCAGCACGATGACGAGGATGATCCCCAGCACCATCGCGATGAGCGCGGCGATCATGCCGCGCTTCTCCGTGGCCGAGGCTCCGCGCGCGAAGTCCTCGTGGTCCTCGACGCCGTCGTCGGAGTCCTCGTCGACGGTCAGCTGCTCACCGCGCTTGTTGAGGAGGAGCTCCGTCACGAGCGTGACCGCGAACGCGACGACGAACATCGACATGAAGTTGAAGTACAGGTTGGCGACCGGTGTGACGACGTAGGAGCCGTCGACGATCTGTGCCGCGGACGTGGAGAGCCCGCCCAGGATCGCGTCGAGAGAGTTCACGAACGGTGCGGCGGAGTACCCGCCGGACGTCGCGGCGTAGGCGACGGCGCAGCCGATGATCGGGTTGCGGCCCACCGCTTTGAACGCGATGCCGCCCAACGGGATGACGATCATGTACGCCGCGTCGGAGGCCATCGACGCAGCAGACCCGACGAGCGCGACGATGAGTGTCACCCAGCGGGGCGACGCCGACCGCAGCGCCGCCTTCATGAGGGCCGGGATGAGCCCCGACTGCTCCGCGACCGCGACGCCGAACAGGACGACGAGGACCAGACCCAGCGCGGGGAAGGTGACGTAGTTGGTGACCGAGTTCGCGACGAGTTCCCTCAGCGACTCGGCACCGAACTGGTTGACCGCGACGACGTCCTCGCCTGTCGCGGGATTGACCGCGGAGGCTCCCATCGCAGAGGCGACCGCGGACAGGATCATGACGATGAGCGCGAGGCCCAGGAACAGCCAGAAGGGGTGGGGCAGCTTGTTGCCCGCCCTCTCGATGACGATGAGGCTCCGCATGAGCACGCCGAGGTGCTCCTCGGAGTGCACCTGTGAGGCCGGCGGCGGGTTCTTGGCAGTGGACACGAGTACTCCTCGAACGCGGGGCAGGGACGCCTCTGCACGGACAGCGACGCCGCCGCGCAGGCCGGGGAGAACAGTGCACCGCGCTCCGCGACTGTGCGACGGGTGCCAGAGTACTCGGAGAACCCCGAGTCGCGCACCACTATCGAAAAACAACGCGGCCTGCCCGACACCTTGTGGTGTGTCGGACAGGCCGCGTCGAAGCCGCGTCGGCTACCGGCGAGGAAGACCCGGTTGCCGCGGCGAGGATTCGACCACTGCGACGGGGACTGGACCCCCACCTCGAGGACTCGTCCGCGGCCGCAGCGGCGACGGACGGCGCCAGGCGGTCAGGAGTCGATGTCTCCCCGGATGAAGGCTTCTATCGCGGCGTGCGCCGCGTCGTCGCCCTGCTGGTGCGGTGGCGACTTCATGAAGTAGGACGACGCGCTCAGGAGTGCTCCCCCGATGCCGCGGTCCAGGCCGATCTTCGCGGCCCGGACGGCGTCGATGATGACACCGGCGCTGTTGGGCGAGTCCCACACCTCGAGCTTGTACTCCAGCGAGACGGGCGCGTCACCGAAGTTGCGGCCTTCGAGGCGCACGTACGCCCACTTGCGGTCGTCCAGCCATTCGACGTAGTCGGACGGCCCGATGTGGACGTCGCGGTCCGCGAGGTCGACGCTCGTGTTCGACGTGACGGCCTGCGTCTTCGAGATCTTCTTCGACTCGAGTCGCTCCCGTTCGAGCATGTTCTTGAAGTCCATGTTGCCGCCCACGTTCAGCTGATACGTGCGGTCGAGCACCACGCCCCGGTCCTCGAACAGCTTCGCCATGACGCGGTGGGTGATGGTGGCGCCCATCTGGCTCTTGATGTCGTCGCCGACGATGGGGACACCCGCGGCCCTGAACTTGTCGTCCCACGACTTGGTGCCCGCAATGAAGACCGGCAGCGCGTTCACGAAGGCGACCTTCGCGTCGATCGCGGCCTGCGCGTAGTACTCCGTGGCCTGCTGAGAACCGACCGGCAGGTAGCAGACGAGCACGTCGACGCGAGCGTCACGCAGCGCCTGTGCGACGTTGACGGGCTCTTCATCCGATTCGATGATGGTGTCGCGGTAGTACACGCCCATGCCGTCGAGCGTGGGTCCGCGCTGCACCGTCACACCGGTGGGCGGGACGTCCGCGAGCTTGAGCGTGTTGTTCTCGCTCACGTGGATCGCTTCCGCGATGTCCTGGCCGACCTTCTTGCCGTCGACATCGAACGCGGCGACGAATTCGAGATCGCTCACGTGGTAGTCGCCGAACTGGACGTGCATGAGGCCCGGCACCTTCTGTGCCGGATCCGCATCGCGGTAGTATTCCACTCCCTGGATCAGGGAACTCGCACAGTTGCCCAGGCCAGCGATGGCGACCCGAATCGGATTCTCAGCCACAGTCTCGTACTCTCCTCAACGTCTTCAGAATGCCCGGGGGTGCGTGCACGCGCGATGAGATGCGGTGGTCAACGGATGTCCGTACGGGCGCCAACCCATCTTAGTCCTCCGTGAACCTGCTGAGCGAACCCACCACCCCGTGCGCTGAATCACACGCCTCGCTGCACTCGCGCGGTCCGCTGCGCAGCACCCCGGATCGTCAGCTCACGACGAGCGGCTCCAGCACCACGTCCGGATGCGTCCGCTCCACGCCCTGCAGGCGCCAGCGGTCGGAGAACAGCGCCAGCAGCTCCCCGTCTGATCGCGACAGGACCTCGACGTTGCGCTCACGGGACAGCGTCGGCACGTCCTCGGGCACGGTGCGCCGTGCGATGGAGAAGTTGAGCCGCTCCAGTTCGCACGGTGCGTTGAATTCGTTGACCATCCGGTCCTCGGCCACCTCGAACTGCATGGGGCCCACTGCACCCAGCACGGGCGCCTGGTCGCCGCGCAAGTCGCTGCGCAGCACCTGGATGACGCCTTCGTGGTCGAGCTGCTCGATGCCGCGCCGGAACTGCTTGTACTTCGACGAGTCCTTCGCCCGGATGACCATGAAGTGCTCGGGCGAGAAGGTGGGGATGCCGGGGAACACGACCTTGCGGTCGAGGTACAGGGAATCGCCCACGCGCAGAGCGGAGGCGTTCACGAGCCCCACGACGTCGCCGGGGAACGCCTCGTCGACGGATTCGCGGTCGCGACCGAAGACCTGCTGCGCGTACTTCGTGGCGAACGGCTTGCCCGTGCTCGCGTGGGTGACGACCATGCCCCGCTCGAACACGCCGGAGCACACGCGGACGTAGGCCAGGCGGTCGCGGTGGTTCGCGTCCATGCCCGCCTGCACCTTGAATACGAAACCGGAGAACGGTGCGTCGACGGGACGCGGCTCATCCTTGACGTCAGGACGCGGTTCCGCGGCCGGTGCGATGTCCACGAGCGTGTCCAGCAGCTTGTGCACACCGAAGTTGAGGACGGCGGAGGCGAACAGCACGGGGGTGGTGCTTCCTGCGAGGTACGCCTCCTGGTCGTGGTTCTGCTCTTCGAGCTCCAGCAGCTCCGATTCGTCAACGGCGGTCGTCCACGCATCGCCCTCGAGCTCTTCCGCGGCTGCCGGCTCGTAGGACTCCTCGCCTGCGATGCTCGCGCCGCCGCTCGCCCGCGTGTACTTCGTGTAGTCGCCGGTCTGCCGGTCGAGGACGCCGCGGAAGTCACCGGACTGGCCCACCGGCCATGTGAGCGGGGTGGGCAGCATACCGGTGCGCTCGTGGATCTCGTCCATGAGCGCCAGGGGGTCGAGCCCTGCACGGTCCCACTTGTTGATGACGGTGACGATGGGGATGCCGCGGTGGGCGCACACCTCGAAGAGCTTCATCGTCTGGACCTCGAGGCCCTTCGCCGCGTCGACGAGCATGACGGCGCTGTCCACGGCGGACAGCACGCGGTAGGTGTCCTCGGAGAAGTCCGCGTGGCCGGGGGTGTCGAGGAGGTTGAAGACGACATCCTCGTACTCGAACTGGAGGGCCGCGGACGTGATGGAGATGCCGCGGTCCTGCTCCATCGTCATCCAGTCGGAGACGGTCGAGCGGCGTCCCGCCTTGCCGTGGACGGCGCCGGCGGTGCCGATCGCGCGGGCGTGGAGGGCGAGCGCCTCTGTGAGCGTCGACTTGCCGGAGTCGGGGTGGGAGATGACAGCGAAGGTCCGCCGCCGCTTCGCCTGCTTGCGGATGTCGGCGGTTGGGGCTGAGGAGGATGAGGGGCCGGAGTTCACCGCTCCAGTGTAGGCAGGTGTTCTCCAGCGGGGACATCTAGGCTGGTGTCCGTGAGCAGCAACCGCAGATCATCGAGCCCCCGGGACGACCAGTGGGACGACGGACACGACGACCGGTGGGACGATCAGCACGACGACCACCCGGACGAGGTCACGACCGTCGCACGGGACCCGCACCGGACTGGCCGCCTGCTCCGCGTCCTGCCCCTCGTGCTGGCCGCGCTGGCGAGCGCCCCGCTGCTGTGGCTGGCGATCGCGTTCTCCCTCGAGATGTCACAGGTCGCGGTGTACATCATGCAGCTGGGGGCCGGCGGGTGGACGCAGTTCGGCGTCATCCTCATGTCCGTGGGCGGGTTCATCTGCCTCGTCGCCGCGCTCGTGTGCCTCTTCATCGGCTGGCGGCGCGACACGTGGCGGTGGCGGTGGAGCTGGGCCGGTGCCACCGTGCTCGCTGCCGGTTTCATGCCGCTCATGGGGATCGTCACGGGTGTCTTCTGGGGGTAGCGGACTCAGACCGCCTAGCGGGCACGGTCCCGCCCCACATCGTCGTGGTCCGGACCGCCCCCACCTCGTCGTGGTCCGGGCCGTCGTGGTCCGGGCCGTCGTGGTCCGGGCCGTCGTGGTCCGGGCCGTCGTGGTCCGGGCCGTCGTGGTCCGGGCCGTCGTGGTCCGGGCCGTCGTGGTCCTCACATCTTCGTGAGCGACTTCGCGATCCGCTGCTCCGACACCTTGCCGATCGCCCCCAGTGACGGTGCGAAGAGGCTCAGCCGCAGCTCCTCCTGCTGGAAGAGCAGCGCGTGCCACCCCTCCCCCGGCCCCGATGCGGGTCTGCCGGGGCCGCTCGAGGGAGCACCAGGGTCGACGACCTCACCGAAGCGGGCGGCCCGCCCCAGGGCTGCGACGTCCGGCCGCGTCGTGGCGAGCTTCTTCGACACCGCCGCCTCCGACGCGAGCATCCGATCCATGAGCTGCCGGTCCCGAGGCGGCTGGTCGACCATCGCGTCGATCCGCACGTTCGCGGCCTCCACCCAGCGCGGCAGTCGCAGCAGCGCCGCCTCGCTGAGCCCCGCGATCGCCTCCGCCGTTCCCATCTGCTCCCGCCACTCCTTCACGTCCGCCAGGTTCGCGAGGATCACCAGCGACGACGCCTTCGACACCTTCTTCTCCAGCGTCGTCATCGCGGTGAGTGCAGCGATGAGGGCGGGCAGCAGCTGGTCCATCCGCGTGGTGAGCCCGCCCTGCGCCGCGCGCGAGAGCACGTCCGGATCCGGAGCGGCACCGGGTGCGCGGTCCGCACCCGACGCCCCGGAAGCCCCAGCCGTTCCCGAGGCCCCGGCCCCTCGCGAGGTCCCGGTCATGTCCGAGACCCCGGCCGTTCCCGAGGTCGCGGCCACGTCCGCGGTCCCGGTCATGTCCGCGTACCGTCCGTCCGCGCCCATCCCTGCTGCCGCGATCTCACCGCGGGCTGCGACACGGAGCACGGCTTCCAGCAGCGCGTCGGACGTCTTCTGGTGACCGGCGAGCACCAGCTTCTCCTGCGTGCTCAGGTGCTCCTTCGCATACGACAGCACTGCCGAGGCGCCCGCCACCACCCGGTCGACCAGCTGTTCGCGGGTGGGCACCGGCGCACTGGTCCGCCCACCGCTGCCACGCTCGCCGCTGCGACCCGCACCGCCAGCGCGTGACGCACCTGCACCCGCCGGCCCCACACCCGCACCTGCCTGCCCCGCGCCTGCGGTGCGGGGTCCACGAGTGCCAGCTGCGGCCTCGGCGGCGGTGGTCTGCGCCCCGGCCGCCTGCGGAGCCGAGCCGCCTCGCCCGGCCGCTGCGGCCTCGGCGGCCGACCCCTGCGCCCGGGCGAGCGCCTTCGCCGCCTTCGCGGCCTGCCGCTTGCGCTGGTCGGCCTGCATCGCGGCAAGGTCGAAGCCCTCGGTGAGGACGCGGCGCCCCCGCATGAGCCGGAAGCGCAGCCGCAGATGGGCGGGCACGCGGGACCAGTCGAAGTCCGCGGGCGTCACGGTGATCGGATTGCGGTCCTCGAGCCGCCCCCCGCCGCCGCGGGCGGTGAGTTCGACGGCGAGCACCTCGGGCAGACTGCCGAGCCCCTCCTCACCGGCCGCACGCAGGTGGGCGAGGATGTCGCGGGCGACATCGGGGGCCGGCACGAAGTAGGTCCGCTTCGCCTTGGGCAGCGACCGGATGAGCGCCGCCATGAACTCGATCCGCAGCCCCGGCACCTGCCACGAGAACGCGTGGGGGTCGGCCTGGTCCAGGTCGCCCACCTGGATCTCCGCCGTCACCCCGTCGCCCTCGGTGCCCGGTTCGAACGAGTAGCGCAGCTCCGCGCGGGCCTCCGACTCCTCGTCGTTGCGGGCCGGCAGCACCCAGTGGGTGGGGTATTCGTGGGCGAGGTCGGCGGTGCGGTCCGCGGCGTCCTCGGCCAGCAGCGTCTCGAGCGGCACATCGAGGAACGCGGGGTCCTCGCGACGCTTCTTCCGCCACCAGCCGGTGAAATCGGAGGCGGTCAGCACGTCCTCCGGCACGCGGTCGTCGTAGAAGGCGTAGAGGTCGTCCTCACCGGAGAGCACTCGGCGGTCGCGGGTGCGGGAGGCGAGCTCCTCCGCCTCCGCCAGGGTGTTCGCGTTCGTCTGCAGGAACGCGTGCGTCTCCCGCCAGTCCCCCTCGACCAGGGCGTGACGGAGGAAGAGCTCCCGAGCGACGGTGCGGTCGATGCGCGCGTACGACACCGGCCGCTCCGTGTAAAGGGTCACCCCGTAGAGCGTCGCCTTCTCGTTCGCGACGGCCTGGCCACTCCTCCCCGACCAGCGCGGCTCCGCATACGTGCGCTTCACGAGGTCGCCCGCGACGTCGACGACCCAGTCCGGGTCCGCCCACGCGACGGTGCGCGCCCACAGGCGGGACGTCTCCACGAGCTCCGCGCTCATGACGAAGTCCGGCCCCTTCTTGAACAGCCCGGAGCCTGGGAAGATCTGGAAGCGGGCACCTCGCGCACCCTGGTATTCGCGCCCGTCCGGCAGCTTCTGCCCGATCATCGACAGCAGTCCCGTGAGCAGGGCCTTGTGGATCGCGACGGCCTGCGCGTCGAACGGGCCGGAGGTGGAGGGGTCTCGCTTCCCGCCCGCCGCGGAACCCTCATCCGCGCCGGTCTTCCACGTCACCTCACCCAGCTGGATGCCGGCGGATCCCGCGATCGACCGCAGCTGGCCCACGAGGTCCTGCCATTCGCGGATCCGCACGTAGTTGAGGAACTCCCCCCGGATCGTCCGGCGGAACTTCGAGCTCGACAGGGTCTGCGACTGTTCGCGCACGTAGTTCCACAGCGCGAGGAACGACAGGAAGTCGCTGCGGGCGTGCGTGAAGCGCGCGTGCAGGGCGTCCGCCTCGCCACGCTGCTCCGCCGGCCGTTCCCGGGGGTCCTGCGTCGACAGTGCCGCGACGATCACCGCGACCTCCGCCCCGCAGCCGTTCTGCGCGCCCGCGATGACCATGCGGGCGAGCCGCGGGTCGATCGGCAGCGCCGCGAGCTTCCGCCCGATGTCCGTCACCGTGAGGCCGCTGTCCTGCCCGACCTTCAGCGCTCCCAGCTCCGACAGCAGCGTGCGGCCGTCGCGCACCGCGCGGGGGTCCGGCGGGGTGAGGAACGGGAAGTCCGTGACTTCCTTCTCCGTGCGGGCGAAACCCAGGTTCACCATCTGGAGGATGACGCTCGCGAGGTTCGTGCGCAGGATCTCCGGGTCCGTGAACTCCGGTCGAGACTCGAAATCCGCCTGCGAATACAGCCGGATGGCGATGCCGTCGCTCGTCCGCCCCGATCTGCCCTTGCGCTGGTTCGCGCTCGCCTGGCTGACCGGTTCGATCGGCAGCCGCTGGACCTTCGTCCGGTTCGAGTACCGGGAGATGCGGGCCACCCCGGTGTCGATGACGTACTTGATGCCGGGCACCGTGAGCGAGGTCTCCGCAACGTTCGTCGCGAGCACGACCCGCGGCCTGCCGTGCGGTCGGAACACCCGCTGCTGCTCCTGCGAGGACAGCCGCGCGTAGAGGGGCACGACCTCCCAGTCCGCCCCGCGCCTGCGCGGACCCTTGAGGGTCGCCTTCTGCACGTGGTCGGTCAGCGCGTCCGCCGCGTCCCGGATCTCCCGCTCACCGGACAGGAAGACGAGGATGTCGCCGGGTGCCTCCCCCGTCAGCTCGTCGAACGCGTCGAGGATCCCCTCGACCTGGTCCTTGGGGGCACGCGACGCAGCTCCGCCCCGTGTGAGGTCGCCATTTCCCTCGTCGTCCTCTGCGGAGCCTCCCGCGTCGTTCGGGTCGAGGGGGCGGTAGCGGACCTCGACGGGGTAGGTCCGACCGGACACGGAGATGATCGGGGCGCCGCCGAAGTGCTCGCTGAACGCCTCCGGGTTGATCGTCGCGGACGTGATGACGACCTTGAGGTCGGGCCTCTTCGGAAGCAGCTCTGTGAGGAACCCGATGATGAAGTCGATGTTGAGACTGCGTTCGTGCGCCTCGTCGATGATGAGGACCTCGTAGTCGCGCAGCAGCCTGTCGTGGCGCAGCTCGGACAGCAGGATGCCGTCCGTCATCACCTTGACCCGTGTGTGGTCGGCCACCTGCGACGTGAAGCGCACCTGGTAGCCGACGGTGTCGCCCAGGTCCTCGGCCATCTCCTCCGCCAGACGAGCCGCCACGGAGCGCGCGGCGATGCGCCGCGGCTGGGTGTGGCCGATCATCCCGTCGACACCCAGGCCCAGCTCCAGGCAGATCTTCGGGATCTGCGTCGTCTTGCCGGAACCCGTCTCACCGGCGATCACCACGACCTGATGGTCGCGGATCGCCTCCGCGATCTCCTCGCGGTGTTCGACGACGGGCAGCTCCGCGGGGTACTCGATGAGCGGCTCGCGCGCAGCACGCGCCGCGCGCTGGCGCTCCCGCCGCGCTTCGTGCTGCTGCCTGCGACCGGAGTCCCCCTGGCCCTTCCGGCGACCACGGCCTCGGCGTGCCGGCTTGTCTCCCTGCGGAACCTGGCCGGTGTTCCCACCGGGGCCACGGCCTCGGCGGCGGGGTCGGGTCTTCCCACCATCGGTGCGGTCAGGTCGCGGCGTGCCGATACCACCGGGCTGCGATGCGCTCGTCGGGCCTGCCTGCGGCTCAGCACCGGTACGGGAAGGAGTGGGGTCCGTGTCGTCTCTCATGTCGAACACCAGGCTACCGGCGTTCAACCGCGCGTATGGTTGCCACCTGAGAGGGGGCCCGAGTGCTCGGAGTGTTCGAAGGCTTCGGCGTCATCGCCGTGGTCATCCTCACCGGCTTCGCGCTGGGCCGTGCCGGAGTACTCGGACCGTACGCGCAGAAGGTGCTCGCCGGGATCGTGTTCTATCTGGCGACGCCCACCCTTCTCTTCACGATGATCTCGACGACAGACCTCACGTTCATCTTCTCGTCCCAACTCATCGCCACAGGCGGCTCCGCCGTACTCTGCGCCGTCGCGCTCTTCGTCCTCACCCGGTGGCTGCGCGGGCGAACGACGGGTGAGGCGATGTTCTCCGCGTGGGCCGTCAGCTACGTCAACATCGGCAACCTGGGCATCCCGATCGCGATCTACGTGCTGGGCGACATCGCCTACGTCGCACCGGTGCTGCTGTTCCAGCTGCTCCTGCTCGCACCCGTCGGCATGGCCGTCCTCGACACCCTCCGGCAGGGGAAGATCGACCACTGGTGGTCACCGATCTGGACGATCGCGCGCAACCCGATCGTCATCGGCGCAGTCGCAGGCATCGTCGTGTCCGGCACCGGATTCACCGTGCCGCCCGTCCTGTTCGACCCCCTCAGCATGATGGGCGACATGGCGGTCCCCGGCGCCCTCCTGGCATTCGGGCTGAGCTTCAAGGACGGCTGGAAGCTGCCGCTCAAGGGCACCCGCTCGCAGCTGACGATCATCACGGGCACGAAGCTCATCATCCAGCCCGTGCTCGCATGGGTGATCGGCGGACCGATCCTCGGGTGGACGGGGAACGACCTGCTCGCGATCGTCGTCACCTCTGCCCTGCCCACCGCCCAGAACGTCTACATCTACGCGATGCGGTACCGGCAGTCCGAGACACTCATGCGCGACAGCGTCTTCATCACCACAATGCTGTCCGTCCCGGCTATCCTCCTCTGCTCCGTGCTGCTCGGCTGAGGCTGGGTGCAAGCCGCTCGACTGAGCCCCTCCCCGGCGGCTTCGTGCGCGTTTGGAGAGGGGGCGTCACGAGCCCTCAGCTGCGGAAGAATCGAGCCCAGAAACCGCGCCTCTTCGGGACGGCAGAACGCGGAGAGGGGGCAGAGCTCCTGGCGGAGATCGATCGAGGTGAAGCAGAGCCGTGGGGGTCGCGCGGTCGAGGGCCGTCAGGGTCCTGTGGGAGTTCCCTGCTGAGTCGTGTCGGCAGGATCCGATGGACGATCGCGTCGTCCGCGAACATCGCGTCGCCGACGATGATGCGGCGCGGACCGGACGGAGAGGCGACGGTCTGTCCCGGCGGGATCGCACCTCGGGAGACGGAGAACGACGCGAGCCTCAGCAGGAAGGTGACGAGGTCAGCGGCACTCTCATCAGCCTCGGCAACCTCGAACTCCGGATGCCCGAACTCCACCATCCCCTCGGTCCGTCCCACCGGGGAACCATCGACCGCGGTCACGGTCTCGACGGACACCCACAACGGCACACGCCCCTCGACACGGGGATCGAGTGCGATCTTCCGCAGCAGCGACGGTTCGATCGGGTGACGAGCCGTCGGCCACACGATCGCGTGCGCGCTGTCGATCAGGGCGACGAGGGACGCCAGCGCCTGCGTGACCAGGTGCGAAGCCTGCTTGACGTCGATGCCTGTGGAGCCGCACGCCACGGAGACATGGGCGGGGTGCGCCGCGTTGAACGCCCTGTCTCGCGGCCACATCGCGCCCAGGTCCTCCCACTCCGCGAACCCCGCTGCCGCTGTGAACGGCACTGAGGACTGGACGACCTCCAGCACCCCGCCGCCCACCTCCACGCGGAACCCGCGGCGCTCAGCCGGATGAGCTTCGTCTTCTGGCAGGTGAGCTTCGTTCTCGGGCGGGCTGGCCTCGGCCTCGGCCGGCCGCACCTCGATCGGGTCGTCCGATCGGGTGATCCGTGCCTCCGTACCCCAATCACTCAGGTACTGCGCTGCGAACCGCTCCGCGGTGATACGGGAGTTCTCCCTGTCGAGGACCAAGACCGCAGTCTGCATACTGTGACTCCCTGCTGACACGGCGCCCAGAACCCCGACGATCAGCCGGGCGGCTGCCACGAAACCCGTACAACGAGAGTCTGTCAGCCCCCCCTTTCACCCTCGAGCCGCACGCGGTAACAGTTCTGCGACACGTGTGGGGGTCACGTCACATGCAGGAGCCCGTCACATCGTCGCGCGGAGTTCACGTGCGCGCGTGCGCCGTCACGTCACATCGCGCCAGAATGCCAGGGCATCATCCAGTGCGGACGGGTCCGGGTGGTCGTCATTGAGCGTCTCGAGAGACAGCACCGTCTGCGCAGGATCGCCGTCCGCCTCGACGACGTAGAGGACGGGTGTCGCACCCACCTCGCTGAACACCGAACGGACATCCGACGAGCCCACGGATGACATGAGGAGATCGACGAGGCCACGCTTCATGTCCGTCCACGTGCTCGACTTCGTGTGCGAGGTGTCCGAGATCCATGCCTCCAGGTCCGCCAGGAGGTCTTCCGACTGCGGTGACCCCTTCGCCTTGGGTGCGCCCCATCCTCCGGGGTACCAGCGCCAGTACCGCTCGCCTCCGGGCGAGCCCGTTCCTGGGTACTCGCTCCCGCCTCCCACTTCCGCAGCAGTCGACACCTGCCCCCTCACGTCCTCGTCGTGGAATGCCGGAGTGTTCACGGCCGTCCACCACGCAAGTCCGTCTGCATGACACACCGTGGCGGCGTAGACATCGTCACCACCGCCCACAACGGACAGCTGCCGTCGGAACTCCTCCGCGAGGACGGAACGCACGCGAGGACCGAAGATTCTCACCAGGTCGTCCATGACTCCACGGTAGTCCTGCCCGGCCCGCGCGGGAAGGGGTGGAAGCCCACGCTCACGCACTGTGCAAGCCCTGAATCGTGGAACATGCACTCCCTGGTAGCCGCTCCCCGACTGCCGTGCCCTCTCTGTGCGGAACCGCCCCACGGGCGTGTCCTCCCGGGAAGGCGGCGCACCTCCGTCCACAATGAAGACGTGAATGCCGACGATTCGAACGAGCCGAAGGACCTCCTCTCCCGACGGCTGAGCTCTCAGCCGGACGGGGACGACCCCACTGCGGCTCAGTACGCCGACGACGACAGCGGGGCGAATGCGGGCGCGCACGAATCCGGACGCGCGGACACGTTCGACGCCGCCGCGTTCGATCCGGATGCCACCGCCGCCTTCGACCCGATCCACGACGCCCCGGTCGAAGACCAGCCGACCGCCGAGTTCGACCCCGTCTCCCACACCGGCACGGACGCCCCAGGCGGGACGGAGCCGGGACTGGAGGGGGCCTCGGCGGCGGGTGCCCCAGCAGACGGGGTGAGCAGCGCAGCGGGCGCGACGGCGCGACCCGACATGTTCACGGACGAGGAATGGGCCCTCCTCAACGGGGAGAGCACCGCAGCACCGGCCGGTGACGCCCCCACGAAGAAGCTCACCCGCAGCGAACGGAAGGCCGCGAAGCGGGCGGCGAAGGTCGACGCGGACCGGAACGAGATGCGGGCGGCGGAAGCTTCGATGGCCTCCCGCACCGTCGAGATGCCCGTCCGCAGACGCACCCCCCTCGACGTGATCGGCGCGATCTGGATCACGATCGCCTTCCCCTTCGTCGCACTCGCACTGGCAGTGCGTGCCGTCGCCTCCGGATGGTTCCTGTCCTGGACCTACTCGTGGCGGCCCGGCTTCCCCGACGACCAGTACGGCTTCACCGACGCGGACCGCCTGCACTACGGGTCCTACACCGTCGACTACCTCTTCAACCTGGCGACGGAACGATACCTGTCCGACGTCGTGCTGCCCGACGGAACGCCCGTCTTCACCTCCGGCGAGATCGCGCACATGGCGGACGTGAAGACCC
This sequence comes from Brevibacterium yomogidense, assembly GCF_016107685.1. Classification (GTDB taxonomy): domain Bacteria; phylum Actinomycetota; class Actinomycetes; order Actinomycetales; family Brevibacteriaceae; genus Brevibacterium; species Brevibacterium yomogidense. The sequence goes on along the minus strand of NZ_JABASY010000006.1, from coordinate 55,606 downwards.
TCATCGGCATCCTCACCCTCGTCGCCGTCATCGGCGCGATCGGGATCATCGTGTTCGGCCTCTACAAGTGCCGTCCCACCGGCAGCGGGATCCGCGGCAGCCTCCGGGCAGGACCGATCGTCACGCTCGTCCTCTTCGCCGCCCTCACCGTGCTCGCCGTCATCGGCTGGGACCAGTTCTTCACCGGCTTCCACAACGTCTTCTTCGCAGACGGCACCTGGACGTTCTACATGGACGACTCCCTCATCCGTCTCTTCCCACCGCAGTTCTGGGTCGACGCCGGCATCGCCATCGCCGTCATCATCCTGGCGCTGTGCATCTTCGCGTTCTGCATGAGCTTCGTGGGCCGCAAACGCCGGGCAGTGCAGTGAGGTGCGGTGCAGTTGGCCGAGGTGAGCTGAGGTGCGGTGAGCTGGCGGGTGCCGTGAGGTGAGCTGGCGGGTGGTGCTGAGGAGTGGAGCGCCCCGGGTCGTGGAGTAGGCCCTCAGCGATTCGGCCGTCTCCTGGCTGCACTCCGCGCGGCCGTCTCTCAAAGACTGCCGCGCGACCGCCACTCGATTGTCGCCGCTTTCACGCGGTTGATCGACCGTAGCCGCGACTTCGCGGGCCACCGGGCACTGACGCCCGCATCGTTGCCGACAGGGGCACTGCCGCCCCACGCGGCTGACCGGGCGGCGATGCCCCTTGAGTGTGACCGGCCGGGTGAGCTTTCCCCTCTCACCCGGCCGGTGACAGACCCTCAGACACCCAGGCGGGATCGTGTCGACGACCTCCTGATGCCTAGGGGTCTAGGGCGCCTGGGGTTATGGGGCTCCTCGGGTTATGGGGGTCCTGGGAGCCCAGATCCCTCGGCCCCTGGGCTCACGGACCCCTTGACCCTGGGCCCCTACGTCCGCGTACAGGACATCCCTACACCTACGTGTGCGTACAGGACCGATTCTTCGCGCTGAACGGTCCTGTACGCGGACGTAGGGGCACATCATGCGCTCGAGGTGCAGTCAGTCCCCACCACGCCTCACCCCCACCGCGCCGCAGCCACTACCGTGCCTCAGTCCCCCACCGCGTCGCGTCCACGTTTCACAAGGTTCTCGTCGGCCGGGTAGACGACGGAGGTGTCCTTGCCGTCATAGTCGAACTGGTTGAGGAAGTAGCGCATCGCGTTGAGGCGTGCACGCTTCTTGTCGTTCGACTTGATGGTGATCCAGGGAGCGAAGTCCGTGTCGGTACGCATGAACGTTGCCTCCTTCGCCGCGGTGTAGTCCTCCCACCGGTCCAGCGACTCGAGGTCCATCGGGGACAGCTTCCACTGCCGCACGGGGTCGATCTGGCGGATCGCGAAGCGGGTGCGCTGTTCCGCCTGGGTGACGGAGAACCAGAACTTCGTCACGTGGATGTCGGAGTCGATGAGCATCTTCTCGAACTGGGGCGCCTGCTCCATGAAGATCTCGTACTCCTCGTCCGTGCAGAAGCCCATGACACGTTCGACGTTCGCCCGGTTGTACCAGGAGCGGTCGAACATGACGAACTCGCCGGACGTCGGCAGGTGCTGGATGTAGCGCTGGAAGTACCACTGCCCCTGCTCCACGTCTGACGGCTTGTTGAGCGCGACGACGCGGGCCGCCCGCGGGTTGAGGTGCTCCGTGAAGCGCTTGATGGTGCCGCCCTTGCCCGCCGCATCGCGACCTTCGAAGACGATGACGTGCTTGCGTCCGGTGTCCTGCCCCCAGTACTGGAACTTCAGCAGCTCGATCTGGAGGAAGTACTTCTCGAGCTCGTAGTCCTCGCGGTCCATCCGCTCGTCGTACGGGTAGTCCTCGCGCCATGTCTCGACCGCCGCGCCGCCCGGGTCGATGAGATCCGGGTCGGGGGTGTGCCCGTCGATGACCCGGTACCCCTCCAGGTGGAGGCGATCGATGTACTGTCGCAGGTTCTCCTGCTGCCGCGGATGCAGTGCCGCCATGATCGCCCCTCCGGTGTCGTCGCCTTGTACAGAACGCTATAGGGGACGAGTGAACGACGACTGAATGCGTGGGCCCACGCAACCCGCACGCACCTCATACGCCCTCACGATCTTTCAAGGTCCCGTTCGGGGACGAGGAACGAGGCCACGACAGGGAACACCGCGACGCACCCCAGTGCCAGCGGGTAGCCGAGTGTCGCGATGAGCGCCCCGACCCCCGGCCCCACCCCCGCCGACAGCAGATGCTGGCCGGTGTTCTGGATGCCCATCGCCTTGCCGGACCAGCGGGATCCCGACGCCTCCGCGATGGAGGTGAACGCCAGCCCGTTGTCCGCGACGGACGCCGCGGAGGCGAGGGCGAACAGGACACCCGCCACCACCGGCAGAACGCCCAGGGAGACCACGGCGACGGAACCGGTGAGGAGCGCCGCAGCCCAGGCGACCCACCGCAGGACGATGACCCGCGAGGGCGCGCGGTCGCTCGCCCCTCCCATCGCGAGTCGGGCGAACGCCCCTGCGAGCTGTGCCGCCCCGACGAGGAGTCCCGCAGTCTGCGCGGACAGGTCCTGCGTATCGATGAGCCACACGAGCCCGAACGTCGCGAAGGTGATCTGTGGGACGACCAGCAGTGCGGACACTGCATGGATGCGCCAGAGGAACGAGTCCTCCCGGTACGGATTCACCACCGCCGAGGTGCCGGCTGAGTTCCTGCCCCCGTTACCCGGGCCCACCCCAGCGTTGCGGCCGGCCACCGGGACCTGCCCGCCACCCGCCATCTGTCCGGCCCCCACCGCCCGACCGGTCTCCGGTTCTGCGGCTTCCACCGCTGCGGCGCCGTCCGGGTCGGGCACTGTGAGCTCACGTCTGCCGGGACGCGGCGGGTCGACGACTCCCAGCACGCACCCGATCCCGATGAGCAGGCACAGCACACTGGTCACGGCGAAGAAGCCGGGGATCCCCCAGAGCGCGGCGAGCGGAGGAACGAGGACCGCGGCGACGGCGGTGCCCAACGGCTGTGCCATCTGTCGGATCCCCATCGCGGTTCCGCGCTGGTGGCGGGGGAACCAGCCGGCGACGACGCGCCCGGTCGCGGTGTTGACGCTCGCGCCGATCCCGCCCGCCAGCGCGAGGACGAGGACGAGCGGCAGCAGCGAATCCAGGAGCCCTGCCACCGCGAGGGCGAAGCCCCCTGCCGTGGCGACGGAGCAGAGGAGGAGTCCCAGGCTGAGGGCCAGCCGCTCACCGCGCCTGTCGGCGAGCGCACCCCAGGCGACGAGGGTGATGACCATGCCGACGCTCGTCGATGTGCCGGCCATTCCCGCTTCGGCGAGAGTGAAGCCCTTGTCCGTGCGCAGGTGGGGGATGAGGAATGCAGGCCCGGCGATGACGATCGTGAAGAACAGCTGCGCGATCACACCCAGGATGAGACCGCGCCACGCGAGCACCTTGCTGCGGTGATCCGGGAAGTCCGGGGCGGCGTGCGGGGTCATACCCGCAGGTTACGCCCGGGTTCAGCATGCGGTCGCTCACGGTCCGCTGACCGGACATGCTGCAAGGTCTTCACCCGCGCTCAACGCTCACACCCGAGACCGGGGTCTCCTCCCCGCGCCCTCTCGTGAGCCTGTCTCCCCACTGGGCCCCGTCTCCCCACTGGGCCCGTGTCTCCCCGCCAGGTCCGAACCTCCGCTGCCCGCGTCTCCCCTCACGGCGCGTGTGGGCCGATGGTCCGCGCGTGGTCCCGCAGTGCCCGGCCGGCGTCCAGTCCGACGACCGCGCAGACGGTGTCGGCACCGTCTGCTGCAGAAATGAACTCGACGAGGAGAGGGTCCTCGCTCACGATCCGCTCCGTCGACCCCGGCAGCGGGTGGCCGAAGCCGGCCAGCTGGCGGCCGTGGATGCGTGCGGACCACGGGCTCCACGGCCGGTACGGTCCGGGATCGTCACCGTCGCCGAGGTCGTGGAGCAGCGTCCGTGCCGCGTGGGCCCCCTGCGCCTCGGCGTCGTCCCAGTGGTCGACACGGTACGGCTGCGGCCCGAAGCGTGCGACCGCGCCCGCGGCGAGGACGTTCTCCCAGCCCGCGGAGCGCAGCCGGTCGTCGACAGGAACACCTGCGTCGGCGGCACTGCCGTGCCCCGCACCGCGAGCACTGCCGCCCCCGCGACTGGGGCGACTGGCATCGGAGCGACCCTCATCCGGGCTGCTGCCGTCCCCGCGGCTGCCGTCGGGACGAGCGCGATCGTCGGGCGTCTCGTCACGCAGCAATCCTCCCGGGATGTGCGGTTCCGCGCCGTGGGCGACGACGACGAGGTCCGCTTCGACCTCGGACCCGTCGGAGAGAGCTGCGACCCCTTCACGCAGCGCGACCACCCAGGTCCCCCACCGCGTCTCGACCGCACCCTCGTGGATCGTCGCGAGGCGGCCGGCGATCGTCGCTCCCAGTCCTGCGGCACCCGGAACCGCCGAACGTGCCACGAGCGTGACGTGGTGCCCCGCCTCGGTGAGGAGGCTCGCGGCCTCGGCGCCGACGAGACCGGTCCCACTCACCAGCACACGCGCACCGTCGACCTCTTCGAGGAGCTCACGGATCCGCAGGGCATCGGTCACGGAGTGGAGTGTCGAGATGCGCTCTGCACGCACCCACTCCTCGAGACCCGGCACGTCGAGGCGGCGCGGCGTCGACCCCGTCGCGACGATGAGTCCCGCCGCGCCCAGCACTCCCCCGGACCCCAGGGTGAGCGCCAGTCGCGAGGAGCCCCGCCCAGGACAGGCGGCGGTATCAGGGCCAGCTGGTGCCTCCCCGGTTCCCGCGACCACAGCGGCATCGGAGATCGACCCGACCGGCACCTCGGCGACAGTCGTATCCGAGCCTGCCGGCACCTCGGCGACGGATGCGAGTGTGTCGAAACGGGTGTCGACGCCGTCGAGCGGCGGCCGCATGGCGACGGCGCGGTCCGGTGACACGCGACCGGTCATGAGGGCCTTGTCGACGAGGGTGCGGTCGATCGCCTCACCGGACGGCCCGGCGAGGTGGACGATCGGCTGGTCGGTCAGCGTGAGCAGCGTCTGCACGGCGGCGCGGCCAGCAGCGCCTCCGCCTGCGACGACGATCGGAGAGTCCATCCCTTCGAGCCTATCCCCGCACCCCGCCACGCACCTGTGGTGTCCGCCACGCGCCGGTAGTATCTGCCACGCGTCGGTAGTATCTGCCACGCGTCGGTGGTGCCTGCCACGCACCTGAGGGGTGTCGTGGACCACACCGTCGAGCGCCCACCATCCCTTCCCTCAGATACCCCCTAGGGGTATGCTGGAGTTGTCTCGCACCCCTGCGGACACGAAGGAGCGACCAGCATGACGACCCAGGACGGCACGGCCCCGGCAGCCGCGGGCACTGCCACCGCGCCTGCAACCAGCACCGCGCCTGCCACGACCACGGCACCCGCCATAACCGGCGGGGACGGCGCAGACCTCGAACTGCTCATCGGCGGCATGACGTGCGCGTCGTGCGCTGCGCGTGTGGAGAAGAAGCTCAACCGGGTCGACGGAGTCAGCGCGAGCGTGAACTACGCGACGGAGAAGGCGACCGTGCACGCTCCGGTGGACCTCGACCCGTCGCTGCTCGTCGATGTCGTGGAGCAGACCGGGTACACCGCGGAACTGGCGGGCGACGACGCGCTGGCAGAGGCCGACGAACGCGCCGCCCGCGAACTGCGCGGCCTGTGGTGGCGGCTGATCACCGCGATCGTCCTCACGGTCCCGGTCGTCGCGATGGCCATGGTGCCACCGCTCCAGTTCGACTACTGGGGCTGGGTGTCGCTCGCGCTCACGGCACCGGTGTTCCTGTACTCGGCGTGGCCGTTCCACGTGTCCACGTTCGTGAATCTTCGCCACCGCGCGGTCACGATGGACACCCTCATCACGGTCGGCACGACGGCGGCGTTCGTCTGGTCGCTCGCAGCCCTGCTCTTCGGCACCGCGGGCCACGCGGACATGCGCCACGGCTTCGACTTCACCCTGCACCTGGGCGGCCACGGTGGGGAGCTGAGCGACGTCTACTTCGAGGTGGTGGCGGGTGTCATCACGTTCGTGCTGCTGGGGCGCTACCTGGAGAAGCGGTCGCGCCGCTCTGCCGGTGCGGCGCTGCGGACCCTGCTGGAGCTGGGCGCCAAGGACGTCGCGGTCGTCCGGGACGGTGCGGAGGTCCGCATCCCCGTCGAGCGCCTGCGCGTCGATGACGAGTTCGTCGTGCGGCCGGGTGAGACGATCGCCGCGGACGGCACGGTCGTCGACGGCCGCTCCGCCGTCGACGCCTCGATGCTCACAGGCGAATCCGTGCCCGTCGAGGTCGCCTCCGGCGATCCCGTGGCGGGCGGGACCGTCAACGAATCGGGTCGCCTCCTCGTCCGCACGACGCGGGTGGGCAGGGACAGCCAGCTGGCGCGGATGGCGAAGCTCGTCGAGGACGCGCAGTCCGGCAAGGCCGACGTCCAGCGGCTCGCCGACCGCGTCTCCTCGATCTTCGTGCCGATCGCGATGGCGATCGCCGTCGTCACCTTCGTCGTGTGGATGCTGCTGGGCTACGGGTTCACTCCCGCGATGACGTCTGCGGTCGCGGTCCTCATCATCGCCTGCCCGTGCGCGCTGGGCCTCGCCACCCCCACGGCGCTGCTGGTCGGCACCGGCCGTGGCGCCCAGTTGGGCATCCTCATCCGCGGCCCCGAGGTCCTCGAGACCGCCCGCGGCATCGACACCATCGTGCTCGACAAGACGGGCACTGTGACGACCGGCCGCATGACCGTCGCCGAGGTCGTCGTCGCCGAATCCGTCGACCCCGCCGCCTTCCTCCGGCTGGCGGGCGCCCTGGAGGCCGGGTCGGAGCACCCGGTCGCCCGCGCGGTCGTCGACCATGCTGCGTCTCCCCTGCCCGCCGTCGTCGACTTCGAGAACGTGCGCGGACGCGGTGTGCGCGGGACCGTGGAGGGGCGCGCCGTCATGGCAGGCCGCGCGCTCCTCTTCGACGACGCCGGCTGGTCGGTGCCTGCCGCCGTGCGGCAGACGTTCGACGAGGCGGGCGCGCGGGGCCGGACGGCGATGGTCGTCGGCTGGGACGGGGAGGCGCGCGGCGTCATCCTCATCGCGGACACCGTCAAGGAGTCCTCGCCCCGTGCGATCGCGCGCCTCCACGCACAGGATCTGCGCGTCGTGCTGCTCACCGGCGACAACAGGGATGTCGCCCAGGACGTCGCGCAGCAGACCGGGATCGACGAGGTGATCGCAGAAGTGCTCCCGGAGGACAAGGTCGATCACGTGAAGCGGCTGCAGAGTGAGGGGCGCACCGTCGCGATGGTGGGCGACGGTGTGAATGACGCGCCGGCACTCGCGGCGGCCGACCTGGGCCTGGCGATGGGCACCGGCACGGATGCAGCGATCGAGGCTGCGGATATTACGCTGGTCGCCGGTGACCTCGTCGCGGCGACCGACGCGATCGACCTGTCACGGCGGACGCTGCGCACGATCCGGGGGAACCTCTTCTGGGCCTTCGCGTACAACGCAGCGGCGATCCCGCTCGCGGCGCTGGGACTCCTCAACCCCATGATCGCCGGAGCCGCGATGGCGTTCTCCTCCGTCTTCGTCGTCACCAACAGCCTGCGACTGCGCGGATTCCGTCCCACAGAACAGAAGGATCAGACATGAGCACATCACCGGACAGCGGTGAGCTGACGAAGGACACGACTGCGGCCGCGCACACGCACGGCTACTCCGGCGACAAGAAGCGGCTGCTGGCGCGGCTGAGTCGGATCGAGGGGCAGGTGCGCGGCCTCGCCCGCATGATCGACGAGGACAAGTACTGCATCGACGTCCTCACTCAGGTGAGCGCCACGACCTCGGGCCTGGAGAACGTCGCACTCACCCTCCTCGAGGACCACCTGGCGCACTGCGTCGTCGACGCAGCACGGGCAGGATCCGCTGAGGAGAAGGTGACGGAGGCGGCCGACGCGATCAGGAGACTCGTGAAGTCCTGAGTGGTGGAACGTGCTGATACCTGACCGAACGGGAACGACGGAACGCAGGACGACTGCCCGGGCTCAGACCCTCATGCGCGCGGGCCCTCATGCGCGGGAAGTCTCCTGTGGGGGGCCGTTGTGGGGCCGTGACGTGCGACGGCCTCAGGTGCGGCGCGTGACCAGGGCGGCAGTGCTGAGCAGGACCGCCATGACGACGGCCATGTGCGGGTAGCCGCCCAGCAGTCCCGCGACGGCGGGACCGGCCACGGGGGCGAGCGCGCCGACGAACGTCATGGGGGCGGTGAAGACGCCGTTGACGGCCCCGAAGTTCCTGATCCCCCACCGGTCGGAGACCGCCGTCGCCTGCAGCAGGGTATGGCACCCGCGTGCTGCACCGGCAAGCACCGCGACGGCGATGAGCAGCCAGAACGGTCCCGGCAGGACCGCGAGCGCCCACAGCCCGGCCGCGCCCACAGTGAAGATGACGGTGGTGCGGGTCCGAGTCGTCGTCCCGTGGGCCAGCCACGTATAGCCGATGCGGCCCACCAGCTGCCCTGCCCCGATGAGTCCCAGCGCGAACGCTGCGGTCGAATAGCTCATCCCCCGCTCCAGGAACATCGGGATGATGTTGATGGTGACGGCGAAGAGCGTGAACGTCGCCACCGCCATCGCGATCTGGAGGGTGCGGAACTGCCGTGACCGCGTCACGCTCCGGATCTCCGCAGCGGGGCTCGCCTCTTCGCTCGTCGCGATGGTGTCGGTCCATCGGCGGTTGAGGAAGAGCGTGTGCAGCGGCACCGTCACCACCGCGAGGATCCCCGCCATGACGACGTAGCTCGCCCTCCACCCGAACGTGTCGATGAGGAACGCGATGAGCGGAGCGAACACGGTGGAGGCGAGGCCGCCCACCAGGGTGACGGTCGTGAGCGGACCCACCCGGCGATCCCCGTACCACCGGGTGATCACAGCGAACGCCGGCGGGTAGAGGACTGCCGACTGGGAGAAGCCCGCGACGAGCCACCCGACGAAGAACATCGGGAGGTTGGGCGACCACGCGACCAGGAGGAGCGCGACGACGCCCACGACGGAGCCGGACGCCATGACGGCACGTGGACTGCTCGTATCCAGCAGGCGGCCCACACGGATCCCGGCGAGCGCGGACACGATCAGTCCGGCGGACAGTGCCGCGGTGATGACGGTGTGGCTCCAACCCGTGTCCTGGGAGATCGGCGCTACAGCGACGGGCAGCGAATAGTAGAGAAGGCCCCAGCTGACGATCTGGGCGATGCAGAGCGCGGTGAGCCCGCCTCGGGGACGGTCGTTCACGTGGTGACTCCCCCGCTCACGTGGTGAAGCGGCGCCGTCTGTCGTCGAGCAGCTTCCCCCGTGGTCGTCGTCACCGTTTCATCATAGGGCGGGCATTCCGGACGGGGACGGGAGGGCCACCCCTACCGACAGGGGCGGGCCGCGATGCGAGAATCAGAGGAGGCGCCGGTTGCCCGTGCGGTCGATCGGCACCCCGCAGCCAGTTCATCCACACTTCAGGAGGCACCGTGTCCCACCCCGCACTGCCCGCCAAGGACGAGGGCCTGGCGCTCGTCCTCACGATCCTCGGCTTCTTCTTCGTCGCCGGACTCCAGTATTTCTACCTGGGGAAGATCCTCAAGGGGATCCTCTTCTTCCTTACGCTCGGCTTCTTCTACGTCGGCACGGTCATCTCACTCTTCACGATCCGCGGCGAGACGCGCCGGGTGAATGCGAAGCGGGCGTACGGCTACGCCTGAGCGGCCTGCGGCGCCCGGTACCGAGTCGACGTCTCCCGGTGTCGACCAGGCCTGTCCCGGTGTCGACCTACCTGTCCCGGTGCTGACCGGGCGTCTCCCGGTGCCGACCGGGTCTCCCGCCGACCTCAGCTGAGGACCAGGCAGAACGGTCTTCCGATGGGGTCGGCGTAGACGCGGAAGTTGGGGTGCTCGTCGGAGTCGTCCAGGAGTCGACCACCGGCAGCGAAGATCGTCGGCTCCGACTCGTCGTAGCCCGCCACCCGGATATCGATGTGCATCTGCAGCGGAACGGAGTTGTCCGGCCACGTGGGCGCGACGTAGTCCTCCGCCCGCTGGAAGGACAGGATGCGGCGGCCAGACGGGTCGTCGAGGTCGATCCAGTCGGCGTCTTCCTCTTCCGGGGTGAGGGTTCCGCCCAGCAGCGCCTGATAGAACCTCGCTGTCTGGCGGGGCTGGGGGCAGTCCATGGCAGTGGTGTTCAAGCGGCCGATCATGACAGAGCCTTCTTCCCGTGGAGGGACAACAGGTTCTTCCATGGTGCGCGTCGTGGGACCGATCGACAACCCGCTGTGGTGCCCCCACTGGGATTCGAACCCAGACTGAATCGATTTTAAGTCGACTGCCTCTGCCGGTTGGGCTATAGGGGCGCAGAGCGCATCACGCGCTCCGCACTCAGACTAGCGGTTCCGCATCATCCGAGCGCACTGCTTCTCGCCGTGCGGCACGTCGTCGCACCGGCCGTGCGACCGCGACGACCAGGATCACGGCGGCCGCGACCGCGATGACGACCGTGAGGACAGGTGCACGCGTGTACGCGAGCATGATCGCCCGGAAGCCCGCGAACCCCACGATCGAATACACGGTCGCCCACGCCGCTCCCCCGACGGCCAGGGCAGCCAGGTAGCGCAGCAATGGCATCCGGGTGGTCCCCGCGGCGAGGTTCGCCAGAGTCTGGAAACCGACCGTCAAGAAGCTCACCGCGACGACGGGCGCGCCCCAGCGGTTCACCCTCTCCTCCGCTCGGGCGTACTTCTGCGACACCAGCAGCGCGCGGATCCGCGGTGACTTCGACAGCCCGCCGCGCGTCAGTCGTCCCAGCGCATACGTCGCCCCTGCGCGGCACAGGATGATCCCGTACATGATGCTCCAGACGATCGCGAGTGGAAGGTTCCACGTGGTCGGATCCATTCCACTCCTCTCCCGGGGTATTCGTGCGTCGCGGTCACGGCACGCTCGACGGTGCGACGCGTCGCAGCCCGCAGCGCATCAAAGCCAAGCCTAACCACACAACGCCGGCGGAGGGTCCACTTCTTCCCCTTCCCGACGTGATCTGCGTCCAGGCTCCCGACGTGATCTGCGTCCAGGCTGACACTGCGCCCGGACGACAGGAGGCCCCGAACCGCAGTCCGGGGCCTCCACCAGGTTCGTCCGCTCTGACCCGTTCAGAGTGTCAGAGCCTCACCGTCAGGCGTTCGCCTTCTCCTTCTGGGGAGCAGGCTTGGAGTTCGCAGCCTCGACGAACGCGCGGCGCGGCACGTCGATGTCCTTGAGCGCTGTGAGGTCGCGGCCCAGCACCGTGTTGAGCACCCAGTTGCCGAACACGCGGACGGAGCGTTCGGTCGTGGGGATCGCGTAGCCGTGGTAGAGACGGTGCAGCGCCCACGCGATGGGTCCGCGCAGCTCCGTGCTGCCCATCTGCGCGACGCCCTTGAAGAGGCCCATGCCCGCGACCGCGCCCAGCGACTTGTGGAAGTACTGCGTGAAGACGGTCTCGCCGCGCATCGACGCGAGGAGGTTCTTCGCGAGCACCGGTGCCTGACGCATCGCGTGCTGGGCGTTGGGGACGCAGAAACCGCCGGGGCCCTCTCCGGACAGGTCCGGGACAGCGGCGTTGTCGCCCGCGGCCCAGGCACCTTCGACGACGCCCTCTTCGTTCTCGACGCGCAGATCCGCGCGCACCGTGACACGGCCGCGCTCGTCGATCGGCAGATCCGAATCGATGAGGATCGGGTTCGCCTTGACGCCGGCGTTCCAGACGACGAGGTCTGCGTCGAACTCCTCACCGTTCGACAGCACGATGTGCTTGTCGGTGCAGTCCTTGAGGAAGGTATCGAGGTAGACGTCGATGCCGCGCTCACGCAGGTGGTCGACGACCCAGCGGGCCTGCGCCTCGCCCACTTCGGGCATCACGCGGCCCAGCGCCTCGACGAGGACGAAGCGGATGTCCGCTTCCGTGAGGGTGTCGTACTGGGCAACGGCGGCACGCGCCATGTCCTCGAGTTCGCCGAGGGCTTCGATGCCCGCGAACCCGCCGCCCACGAACACGTAGGTGAGTGCCTTGCGGCGTTCCGCGTCGTCTTCCATGAGCGATGCTTCTGCCAGGCGGTTGAGGACGTGGTCGCGCAGCGCGATGGCCTCCTCGATCCGCTTGAGGCCGATGCCCTCTTCCGCGAGGCCCGGGATGGGCAGTGCGCGCGGGACGGCGCCGGACGCCAGGACGATCTGGTCGTAGTCGAGCTCGAAGGGCTCGTAGCCCTCCTGCTCGATGACGACGAACTTCTTGCCGTGGTCGATGCTCGCCACGGATCCCGTGATGACCTCCGCACCCTTGAGGTGACGGCGGAGCGGGACGATCGCGTGACGGGGTTCGATGCTGCCGCCGGCGACCTCCGGCAGGAACGGGGCGTAGGTGAGGTACGGGTTGGGGTCGACCACGGTCACTGTGGCCTCACCCCGTCCCAGGTCCTTGAGGAGGTTCTGGGCGGTCACGAAGCCCAGGTAGCCACCGCCGACGATGAGGATGCGCGGACGCAGAGCGTTGTTTCTGATGAGAGCCATACCCTCATCCTAAGTCCTTGTGAAACTTTTCACTAGCCGGTTTCCGGGGTCGGGTTCGCCACATTCGGAGGCGGCTCTCCGTCACCGTCCGCCGACCCTCGGCGTCGACTCCGGACGACGATGACCACCGACCCTCCCAGCAGTGCCGCACCCGCCAGTCCCCCGATGACGAGGACGACCGGTCCCAGCAGGGGCGCCGCCGCTCCTTCCGCGGTGACGCTGCCGTCGGGCAGGGCGCCTCCGCCGCTGTCGTCCTCGTCGGCCGCCTCGGCACCGGGGTGCGCGGCGTCGTCCGAGGTCTCGGCCCGGCGGTGCATCGCGACCCAGTCACTCAGCTGATCGGATGCAGAGGGCACGTCATCGCGGGACTCCCACGTGAGAGCGGCCCCGGGGTCGACCCGGCCGTATCCCACGAGGGGGTCCGGCGCCTCGGCGGTGCCCTGCCCCTCGTGGCCCGCGACGGGACCGGCGGTCTCCGTCAGTGCGGCGACCACCTGATCCGCCGACCAGTCCGGGTGCGCGGAACGCAGCAGCGCCGCGATGCCGGCGACGACGGGGGCCGCGAACGAACAGCCGTCCGCGGTCCCGTACCCGCCGTCCCAGTACGGGACGGGGATGTCCTCAGCCGGGCCCATGAGGTCCACGGCCGTCCCGGGTGCGGAGGACGTCTGGCGCACTTCACCGCTCTTGGTCAGTCCGCCCACGCCGACTACCCCGGGGACGGTGGCCGGCGACCACGCCTGGGTCGCGCCCTGCGACCGGTTGCCCACGCAGGCGATGACGACCGCGTCCTTCTCATAGGCGTACGCGAACGCGTCGTCCCACGACTGCGGCCAGGAGGGATCGTCCCAGCCCAGCGACATGTTGACGACGGAGGCGCCGCTGTCCACCGCCCAGCGCAGGGCCTGCTCTGCCTGGACCCGGGTGGACTGCGCCGCTGCCGGTGCCCCGCCGCCCAACCACACCGACGCCGAGGCGATCCTCGCCTCCGGTGCCACGCCCACCGGACCGCTGCCCTCGCCGGTGCCCGCGACGACCCCCGCCACAGCCGTGCCGTGGTGGATGATGCTGTCCGCACCGACCGGTTCCGTGCCGTCCTTGCCGGCGCCGGAGAAGTCGCGTGACGCGGTCACGCGGTCGGTGAGGTTCTCGTGCTCGTCGCTCACACCCGAATCGATGACGGCGACGGTGACGCCCTCACCCCGGGTCTCCTTCCACAGCTCCGGGATGTCGTAGGGCTCCATGAACCACTGGCCGGGTCCCGGTTCGGGCAGGTCGTCGTCGGTCTGCGCCGCTGCGACGCGCACGAAGGGGTTCTGTGCTCCCGTGGCGGAGGCCGGACCGGTTCGCGTGCCCGCTTGGGCAGCGCCCGCTTCCGCGGCTCCTGCGGGGCTGCCGAAGATCGTCGAGGCGACGAGTCCCAGAGCGGCAAGGATCGCCAGGATCTGGAGGAGGCGGTTCCGCAGGCGTCGCCGCCTCGCAGCCTGACGCGCGCGCTCGCTCCCGATTCCGCGCGCCCCGTGTCCTCGTGGCATCGTCAGCCCTGTGCGAGGCCCAGCGCGATCCCGTCGAGGATGTCCGACTCGCTCACTCGGACCTCGAGGGTGCCGCCTGCGCGGGAGACGGCGTCATCGACCAGTTCGACGAGGCGCGCGTAGATGTGGCTGCCCGCGACGATGACGTCCGCCCTGCCCGGGTGCATGTACGGCAGCGCACGGCGCTCGTCGGACGTCATGGCGGACAGTCGGTCGGCAGTGTCGAGGACCTGGGCACGTGTGAGCCGGGTGCCGTGGATCGCCGCGCGATCGTAGCGGTCCAGGTCCAGTGCCGCGGCCGCGACGGTCGTGATGGTCCCCGCCACACCCACGAGCGTCCGCGCTGCGGAGACGTCGACGTGCTGCGCGGCTTCGGTGAACGCGTCGTCGACGTCGGCTCGCAGTGCGGCGATCTGCTCCGCGGTGGGCGGATCGGAGGCGAGGTGCCGTTCGAACAGCCGCACGCAGCCGATGTTCATGCTGTAACCGGTACCAGCGGTCGACTCGCCCAGCACGAGCTCCGTCGACCCTCCGCCCAGATCCATGACCAGGCGAGGGGTCGCGGCGTCCGGGATCCCCGCTGTGGCACCCAGGAACGACAGTGCGGCCTCTTCCGCGCCGTCGATGACCTCCGGCGCGATACCGAGGCGCTGCTGCACTCCCGCTGCGAAGGCGTCCCGGTTGGACACGTCGCGGCTGGCCGATGTCGCGACGAACCGCTGGCGGTCGGGCGCGTGCTCCGCCACGAGCTCCGCGAACTCCTCGCAGACGGCGAAGGTCCGCTCGAGCGCTTCCGGCGCGAACTCCCCGGTCTCGTCGACGCCCTGTCCCAGACGGACGATCCGCATCTCGCGCACGACCTCGGTGAGGGCGCCAGAGGAGTCGATGTCCGCGATGAGCAGTCGCAGTGAGTTCGTCCCGCAGTCGAAGGCAGCCGTTCTCGTCATAGATGGAAGCCTACGGCAGGCGGGACTGTCTCCATCATCGCGAGGGCCCTGTCCCCCACCGGATTCACCCCCGGCCCGGCCGCCAGGCTGTGTCCTACGAGCGCGTGGAGGCACTTGATGCGCGTGGGCATACCGCCTGCGGAGAAGTCCGCGACCTCGGTCACCTCGTCGATCCCGACTTCCCGCCCGATGCGGGCGCGGTCGTCCAGGTAGGCGCGGTGCGAGCGGGCGTAGGCGGCCTGGAGCTCTTCGTCCTCGGCCAGCTCCGCAGAGAGTTCGGCCATGACGCCGGCTGCCTCCAGCCGGGACGCCTCGGTCACGTAGTCGGGGTGGGTGAGGTAGTAGGTGGTGGGGAAGGGCGTCCCGTCAGCCAGTCGGGGCGCGGTGGCGACGACGATCGGGTCGCCGTCCGCGGTCCGGGACGCGACTCCCACCACCCCGCGCGGCGTCCGGTTGAGCTGTTCGCGCACCCGCTCCCTGTCGGCATCCGTGTAGGGGGTGATCACGTGGGGTCCTCCTCGCTCGCGAAGCCGACCGCGCGCAGCGAATCGGCCAGCTCGATGTACCAGGGCTGTGCACGGACGGCTTTCGATGCTCCCGCCGTCGATTCGTCCGCGTCGTCGCCGCGGGCGCTCGGGCTGTCGACGACGATGAAGGCTTCTTCTCCGTCATGGACGTACTGGAGGTTCTCCCGTGCGAGCCGCTCCAGATGTACGGGATCGTCCAACCGGTTGCGCTCCTCGCGGAGCTGGTCGACCTCGCCCTTCGTCGCGTCGACGTCCGCTTCGAGGGCGGCGATCTGCTGCATCTGCGACAGGCCGCTGCTGAGCGGCTGGATGAGGCCGAACCCGACGACCAGCAGTGCGCCGACGATCACGGCCGTCCGGAAGGACATCCGACGTCCGGCCGCGGTGTCGTCGATGAGCTCCGGGGAGACTCCCCCACCCGAACGGGTGTGGCGAGGGTCGCGCTGGGGACGCCTGCCGCCGGCCTGACCCGCGCCGGGGCGTCCGCGGCTGCGACCGGTCGCACTGCGTCTGCTCATCGTGTTCACCTCGAACCGCGCGGACAGGGAAGGGGCGCGGCCACCTCAAGTGTGCCGCGCCCCTGTCCCCGCTGCGGGGATTGCAGTCCGCTCCGGCGTGTCAGCGCCGGAACCGACCGGATGTCAGTCGCGGAACCGTGGGAACGCCGCGCGTCCGGCGTAGCGGGCCGCGTCGCCCAGATGCTCTTCGATGCGCAGCAGCTGGTTGTACTTCGCGACGCGCTCCGACCGTGCCGGCGCGCCGGTCTTGATCTGTCCGGAGTTCACCGCGACGGCCAGGTCCGCGATCGTCGTGTCCTCCGTCTCACCCGACCGGTGGGAGACCACGGAGGTGTAGTTGTGGAAGTGCGCCAGGGAGATCGCGTCGAGCGTCTCCGTGAGCGTGCCGATCTGGTTCACCTTCACGAGCAGCGAGTTCGCGGCGCCCATCTCGATGCCGCGCTGCAGGCGCTCCGGGTTGGTGACGAAGAGGTCGTCGCCGACGATCTGGACCGCGTTCCCGATCCGCGACGTGAGGGCGGTCCAGCCGTCCCAGTCGTTCTCGTCCAGCGGGTCCTCGATGGACACGAGCGGGTAGTCGCTCGCGAGCTTCTCGTAGTACGCGGCCATGTCGTCGGCCGTGCGGGCGGAGCCCTCGAAGGTGTAGCCGGCTTCCCCGTAGAACTCCGAGGAGGCCACGTCGAGTGCGAGCGCGATCTCCGTGCCGGGCTTGCGGCCGGCCGCTTCGATCGCCTCGAGGATGAGGTCGAGTGCGGCCGAATTGGAGTCGAGGTTCGGGGCGAACCCGCCTTCGTCACCCAGCCCGGTCGACAGGCCGCGGTCCTTGAGGACCTTCTTGAGCGCGTGGTAGACCTCTGCACCCCACTGGAGGGACTGGCGGAAGGTGGAGGCGCCGATCGGCGCGATCATGAACTCCTGGATGTCGACGTTGGAGTCAGCGTGCGACCCGCCGTTGAGGATGTTCATGAGCGGCACCGGCATGATGTGGGCGTTGGGTCCGCCCAGGTAGCGGTGGAGCGGGAGTTCTGCACTCTCCGCCGCCGCGCGGGCCACTGCCAGAGAGACGCCGAGCGTCGCGTTGGCTCCCAGGCGGGACTTGTTGTCCGTTCCGTCCAGGTCGAGGAGTGCCTGGTCGACGAGGCGCTGCTCGTCGCCCTCGATGCCGGCGATGGCATCGTTGATGTCGTCGAGGACGGCGTCGACGGCGTTCTGCACGCCCTTGCCCAGGTACCGGTCGGGGTCTCCGTCGCGCATCTCGACGGCTTCGTACTCACCTGTCGACGCACCGGAGGGCACATCGGCGCGGCCGACCGCGCCGTCTTCGAGGAGTACTTCGACTTCGATTGTCGGGTTGCCACGGGAGTCGAGGATCTCCCGTGCATTGGCGGCCAGAATCTGTGCCACGGACTCTCCTTGATCGTGCGCGTGTGCGCGTGTGCGGGGACGACGGTGTCAGCCTAATGCACTCGATGCCGGGGCGAAGAGCCGTCGTGTGCCGAACAGCCCGAAAGCCGCGTCACGGCTCCAGTGCACTGACACTGTGCGAGGTCTGCGCCAGGCTCAGCATGTCGACCACGAGCTGTGACACTTCGTACGTCCCCACGGCGACCCCGAGTGCAGCCTCGTCGCGCGTGCCGCTCACATCGAGGCCCATGACTCCGATCGATGCCACGGCCGCGGCGATGCGGGACAGCGTCTGCGGGTCCAGGTCGACCCCGTGCGTCCGTACGCGGGCGAGTCGCCGCTCGACCGCTGCGCGCGCCCGGCTCGGCACGTCCGGCCAGTCCTGCTCGTCGATGATCCGCGCCACCGCTGCCGAGGCGTCCGCAGCCCCCGCGTCCGCGTCGCCGCTGCCGGTCCTCGCGCCGGGCACGGATCGTGAGCCCTCCTCACCGCGGCCTTCGACGCCGATCGTCTGGGCGGCCTCGAGAACGTCGAGCTGCCCCGCCTCCGGGTCGTCGATGATCGCGACGAGGTCCGCGATCCGTGCCAGAGATGTCCCGATGGCGCCGCGCAGTCCCAGGATGAGCGCCAGCCGGCGATGATGACTCTCGTCGTAGATCGCGGTCGTCTGATTCACTTTGCGGCCCGGCGGCAGCAGGCCTTCCCGGATGTAGAACTTGACGCTCGCGGTCGTGGTGTCCAGGCTGCGCGCCAGTTCGCCCAGTTTCATCGCGTGCCTCCCCGGGTCCGCTTTCCGGTGCGCGTGCCATGTGGGTCGGATAGCGGATGCACCGTGTGCTCTCCACGTTGTCGCACTTGAATAGTGCAACTATCTTATAGCCATGGACACGCTCCTCGCATCCATCGTCATCCCGATCCACGCCACGACCGCTTTCCTCGCGATCACGCTGGGACCCGTGAACATGGTGAGACGCCGTCGCGACCGGCTCCACCGGAATGTGGGGCGCAGCTGGATCGTCCTCATGTACGCGACGTCCGTGTCAGGACTCTTCATCGTGGAGAACGGCATCACGCTGTTCCACGCCCTCGCGGTCTTCACGATCTGCACCGTCACACTCGGGCTCCTCCGCATCAGGAAGGGTGACACCACAGGGCACGCAGGGAACATGATCGGCAGCTACATAGGGCTGCTCATCGCGTTCGGGTTCGCAGCGCTCCTCCCCGAGCGGCTCATCTGGCAGACGGCCACGACCCACCCACTTGGCGTCCTCGCCTACGCGGGCAGCCTCTGCCTCGCCGTGGTGGGGTGGGTGTTCGCACTCCGCCGGGCCGCCCGTCAACGCGCGCGGCCTCAGGAACGTGCGGGTGCCCTCACGAACGTGCAGCCGGCGCCGTGAGTGAGGACCGCAGGCGATCGGCGACTCCGTCCCGCAGGCCGTGGTCGACGAGGTAGCCCTCGACGCCGCCGTGGTCGCGGTCGAGCCTGTCCAGGACGTCGGCGAGCCATTCCGGCTTCGCGTCCGTCGCCATCGTGGACACGGTCGAGATGCCGGCGGACGAGAAGTGCGACCGCAGCGCGGCGCGGAACTCCTCACCCAGGTACTCCTCCGTGAGCGCATAGTCCTGGATGACCGCGTCGCGTTCGACACCCAGCAGCGAGAGGACGAACGCCGCGATGAGGCCGGTGCGGTCCTTGCCGGCGGAGCAGTGGAAGACCGCCGCGTCCTCCTCGACCTCCGACAGGTGGCTGATGACATCGACGAAGCGGGGGCCCGCGGTCTCGATCATCGCCGCATAGAGTCCGGGCAGAGAAGGAGGGTCGAGGACGATGCGGTCCGGGATGTTCGCGTCCAAGGGGAAGTAGCGGTTGCCCAGCAGCGGCATATGCGAGTAGCGCGCCCCGAGCCCGTCGACGGTGTCGGGGATGTTCGCCACCTCCTTCTCCTCCCGCAGGTCGACGACCGACACGATGCGCATCTCCTTGAGCATGGCGATGCCGTCGTCCCCCAGCCTGCCCAGACCATCGGCACGGTAGAGCCGACCGGTGGCGACGGTGGCGCCGTCACGCGTGGAGTGTCCGCCCAGATCACGGAAGTTGAAGGTGCCGGGGACCTCGATCCTCGGTGCGCGGTGGAAGGCGATCGTCATGCGTGCTCCTCATCTCCGTTCAGCGACCGGTCGTCCGCAGGCGTGCCGCCGGTACCGGTCAGTCTTGTCTGTTCCTGTCGTCCATTGTCCCCCGGATCTCCGACAGGATGCTCAGAGCACGGTCGGCCGCGAGCCGGTGCGAGGCCGCCGACGGTTCGGACACGGCATCGCGCTGCTCCTTCTCCTCCGCCTTCACCTGCTGATAGCGACGCTGCACGTCGTCCAGCGGGACGGGGTGCGCTGAGTCGAACACGTGCGGGTGACGGCGCACGTATTTCCCGACGATGCGCTCCTGCAGAGAATCCCACGTGGCGCCGGGGGCCCGTCCCCTGCGGTCGTCGATGAGTGCCGCGTGGAACAGCACCTGATAGAGGACATCCGCCAGCTCCGCCTCCACGGCGTCGACCGTACCCGGGTCCTCATCCCTCGCAGCCTCGTCCTCGACGAGGGCGGCCATGAGCTCCACCGTCTCCTCGAGGAGGTACGGGGCCAGGGACCGGTGAGTATGGGCCTCCGCCCAGGGGCAGCGTGCACGGATGAACGCCATCATCGACGCGGGTGTGAGGTCCGCGGTTTCCGGCCGCGCCCAGGGTTCCTGCAGGTCGCGCGGGTCGATGTCCGCGGGTCTCGACGGAACCGTGCCGCCACCGGTCACGCGGACGCCTCCTCCTCGATCGGCAGGATCGCCTCGAGGAACTGGTGGGCCCACGTGAGGATCTCCGAGTCGACGACCTCCCGCTGGTCGAAGCCGCTGCCGCCCGTGGGCTTCGGGACGAGGATCGAGCGGACCGCCGGCTTGATGAGCGCCTTGGGATGCATGCGCTTGAGGCGGGCGATCTGTGAGTCGGGCAGGTCCTCGATCGGTCCGAACCGGATGAAGTTGCCCTGGCTCACGATGTCGGAGACACCGGACGCGCGGGCCCGGATGCGCAGCCGGGCGACGTCCGCGAGCACTCCCACCGCGTCCGGTGGTGCGCCGTAGCGGTCGGTGAGCTCCTCGAGCACTTCGCGGATCGCCTCTTCGCCGGTCGCGGCAGCGAGCTTCCGGTACGCCTCGAGTCGCAGCCGTTCGTGGCCGACGTAGTCCGTGGGGATGTGCGCATCGACGGGGAGCTCGATGCGCATCTCCCGCTCTTCCTCCTGTGCCTCGCCGCGGAAGTTCGCGACGGCCTCCCCCACCAGCCGGACGTAGAGGTCGAATCCCACCCCTTCGATGTGACCCGACTGCTGCCCGCCCAGCAGGTTCCCTGCTCCACGGATCTCGAGGTCCTTCATCGCCACCTGCATGCCGGCACCCAGCTCCGAATGCTCGGCGAGGGTCTTGAGGCGGTCGTGCGCCGTCTCCGTGAGCGTCCCGTCCGGCGGGTACAGGAAGTAGGAGTACGCGCGTTCGCGGCCACGGCCCACCCGCCCGCGCAGCTGGTGGAGCTGCGACAGTCCGAAGCGGTCCGCATTGTCGATGATGAGGGTGTTCGCGTTCGCGATGTCGATGCCCGTCTCCACGATCGTGGTGCACACCAGCACATCGAACTTCCGCTCCCAGAAGTCGATGATGACCTGCTCGAGCTGCTTCTCCCCCATCTTCCCGTGGGCGATCGCGATGCGAGCTTCCGGGACGAGTTCCGCCAGGTGTCCCGCCACCCGATCGATGTCCTGGACCCGGTTGTGGATGTAGAAGGCCTGACCTTCGCGCATGAGCTCGCGGCGGATCGCGGCTGCGACCTGCCGGTCCTCGTATCTCCCCACGTACGTGAGGACGGGGTGGCGCTCTTCCGGAGGGGTCGCGAGCGTCGACATCTCCCGGATGCCGGTGACCGCCATCTCCAAAGTGCGCGGGATGGGGGTCGCGGACATCGCGAGGACGTCGACATCAGCGCGCATCGCCTTGAGCGTCTCCTTGTGCTCGACGCCGAACCGCTGCTCCTCGTCGACGATCACGAGTCCCATGTCCTTGAACGAGACCTCACCGGACAGCAGCCGGTGCGTGCCGATGACCAGGTCGATCGTGCCGTCCTTCAGCCCTGTGATGACACGGTCGGATTCCTTCTTCGACTGGAAGCGCGACAGGGCCGCCACGGTCACGGGGAAGCCGGCGTAGCGTTCTGAGAAGGTCTCGAAGTGCTGCTGTACGAGCAGGGTCGTCGGGACGAGCACCGCGACCTGCTTCCCCTCCTGGATCGCCTTGAACGCGGCACGGACGGCGACTTCGGTCTTCCCGTAGCCCACATCGCCGCAGATGAGACGATCCATGGGGACGCTCTTCATCATGTCGGCCTTGACCTCGTCGATCGTCGTGAGCTGGTCGGGGGTCTCGACGTAGTGGAAGGCGTCCTCGAGCTCCCGCTGCCACGGTGTGTCCGGACCGAACTCGTGGCCCTTCGTGGCCTGCCGTGCTGAGTAGAGGCGGATGAGCTCCCCCGCGATCTCCTTGATCGCCTTGCGCGCCCGCGACTTCGTCTTCGACCAGTCGGATCCGCCCATCTTGTTGAGTGACGGGCTCTCTCCGCCGACGTAGCGGGTGACCTGGTCGAGGGAGTCCGAGGGGACGTACAGCCGGTCACCGGGGTGCCCCCGCTTCGACGGCGCGTACTCGATGACGAGGTATTCGCGGGTGTGCGCGTCCTTGCCCTTGCCTGCTGTGCGCTGGACCATCTCGACGAAGCGGCCCACCCCGTGCTGCTCGTGGACCACGTGGTCGCCCGGGGAGAGGTTGAGCGGGTCGACCTGATTGCGCTTGCGGCGCGCTGGCAGCTTGCGCATGTCCCGTGTCGACGCCGCCGCCGCGCGCCCCAGGACGTCCGCCTCCGTGAGCACCGCCAGGCGGAGGTCGTCGACGACGAAACCGCCATAGCCCGCGCCGGTCGCGACCTCGACCCGGCCCGCAGCCGTGAAGTCGGGGTCGTCGACGAGTGCAGCAGGGACCTCGGCTTCGGCGAACACCTCCACGAGCCGCTTGCCGGGGCCGCCACCCTCCGTGAGGACCACGACGGACCAGTCGTCGCGGACGAGGCTGCGGACGTCGGCCAGGATCGCTTCGACATCACCCTGGTATCCGCGCGGTTCACGTGCCGGAACGGTGTAGGACTCGGTGCCCGGCGCGATGAGCTCCTCGTCGACCGCGAAGCCGCCCACCTCCCACCACGGCAGGCCCAGGATGCCGGCGGCCTCCCGTGTCTGCGCGATCGTGCGGAAGTTCGCTGCGGACAGATCGACCGGTGCCTGCGCGCCGTCGGACGCGGATTCCCACGCCGCGGCGAGGAATTCGTCCGAGGTGCGGACCAGGTCCTCCGCCCGGCGGGCCACCTTCTCCGGTTCCACGACGAGGACCCTCGTCCCCGCCGGGACGACCGCCACGAGCGGTTCCATCCCGTCCGCGAGCACGGGCGCGAGCGACTCCATCCCCTCCACCGCCACCCCCGCGGCGATCCGCTGCAGCATGTCCGCAGCAGCCGGCGTCGTCTCCGCGAGCGCGGCCGCACGCGCGCGGACGGCGGGGGTGAGGAGCACTTCACGGCACGGCGGCGCGTAGAGCTCCGCCTCCGGCCCGTCCGGGTCCGCCGGCTGCGACCGCTGGTCGGCGACGGCGAACGGTCGGATCTCCTCGACCTCGTCGTCGAAGAATTCGAGGCGCAGAGCCGAATCCGCGGTGGGCGGGAAGATGTCGATGATCCCGCCGCGCACCGCGAACTCACCACGCCGCGACACCATGTCGACCCGGGAGTACGCGAGCCCGGACAGAGTCTCCGCGAGCTCGGTGAGGTCCATCCGATCGCCCGCGCGCAGCACGACCGGTTCGAGCTGCCCCAAGCCCTTGACGAGTGGCTGGAGGGCGGCCCGCACCGGGGCGATCACGACGCGCAGCGGCTGGGATTCGTCCGGGTGCGCCAGTCGCCGCAGGACGGTGAGGCGTTCTCCGACGGTGTCGGACCGGGGCGACAGCCGCTCGTGCGGCAGCGTCTCCCACGACGGGAAGACCGCGACAGCCTCCTCCGGAAGGTGATCCGCCAGGGCGCGGGAGAGGTCCTCGGCTTCGCGGGTCGTCGCGGTGACGACCAGCGCAGTGCCGGTCTTCGCAGTACGGGAGATGAGCGGGGGCAGGAGCCCTCGCACCAGGGACACGCTGCCTCCCGGGGAAGCAGGATCGGCCACCGCCTGTCGGACCTCTTCGAATGCGGGCAGCGTGAGGGCGTCACTCAATCCAGTCAGCACGCCGTCCAGTCTAGAGGTCCCCACGGACATGACCGCGACGGAGGGACCCGTCACACCCCGACGCTCCGCGTCTCTCCCGCTCCCCGCGTCGCCCCCATGCCGGGCGAGCTCCGTGGGGCCGGGCGAGTGCTCCGCGGTGCCGGACGTCCGTGTTCCTGGACGGGAACCGCTCGGACACAGGGGATACCTGCTGACGGACGAGACTCGTCCCATGGATGAGAAGAGGTTCCCCGCCGGGCCCGCCGCTGTTCGCGTCGCACACCTCCTCGCGCTCGGGACCTACATCGCCGCTGCGATCATCCCGGTGCTTGCGAGTGAGGGGGCTGGAGGCGCTCCGCAGATCCGGTACTCGACGCTGGGCGACATGCAGGACGAGGTCTTCCTCGAGCCGCACCTCGCCGTCCTCTGGGTGTGGGTGTGCGTCCTCGGCTGCGTCGCCGCTGCGCTCGCGGCACCCTCTGTACGCGCGTGGGGAGTCATGTCACTCCTCACGGGGAGCGTCCTGTTCCTGTTCTGGGGAGAGTGCGCCGCTGACCCGCCGACCCTCAAGTGGGACAGCGTGGATGAGAACGGTCTGTGGGTGGGAGGGATGGAATACGCCCAACCGGCGACCGTAGCCCTGCTGGTGGCCGCGACCTCGCTCCTGCTGGCGGTGGGCGGAGTCTGCGGTCTGCTCGTCGGTCGTCGTCGCGCAGACCGGTGACGGGCAGGGGCCCGATGGGGAACTGCCCGCACCGCGCGGCTTCACACGGAACGTTCGTCCAGCTTCATCGCGGATACTCGGAGCATGTCGCACATTCCCGCACGCACCTCCGAGCGCGCGCCGTTCGCCGCCCGGTTCCTGTCACCGATCGTCCTGCTCGTCGCGATGTGGGTGATCGAGTTCGCGGACATGATCCTGCCGGGTCGCTTCGAGTCCCTGGGGATCCGCGCGTGGGACCTCACCCACCTGCCGGGCGTGGTGCTCGCGCCGCTCCTCCACTCCACGTGGGGCCATCTCGTGTCGAACTCCGTGCCGTTCCTCGTGCTCGGCTGCCTCGTCGCGGCGGAGGGCGCCCGCCGCTTCTGGGGCGTGACCGCCGTCGCGACCCTGATCGGCGGCATCGGCCCGTGGCTGCTCGCGCTCCCCGGCACGGTGACCGTGGGCGCGTCGGGCTTGGTGTTCGGCTACTTCGCGTACCTCATGATCCGCGTCTTCACCGCGGGGTCGATGGGCCACCGGGTCCTGTACGCCGTCATCGCCATCGCGGTCTTCGCCGTCTACGGGGGATCCATGCTCGTGGGGGTGCTCCCCGTGCACGTCGGCATCTCGTGGCAGGGGCACCTGTTCGGGGCGATCGGTGGGGCGGCAGCGGCACTGGTCCTGCGCCCGCGCAGCGCACCGCGCCCGTAGTCGTGCGCCCGTAGTCAGCGGGGTGCGTGGAACTGCTGCTGTGCGGCGTCGAGCCCCTCACCGGTCAGCGCCTCCACCGCATCGGCGAGGTCGGACACGAAGATCGGCAGCGTCGTCCTCTCCTGTGCGCTGAAACGACCCAGCACGTAGTCCGCTGTGTCCATGCGGCCAGGAGGCCTGCCGACTCCCGCCCGCACCCGCAGGTAGTCGCGCGTCCCCAGGTGGCTGGTCATCGAGCGCAGACCGTTGTGGCCGCCCTCGCCGCCGCCCTTCTTCAGTCGCACCGTGTCGAAGTCCAGGTCGACGTCGTCATGGATCGCGATCACGCGGTCCGGCGACACGGAATGGAAGCGGGCCAGCTGTCCTACCGGCTGCCCCAGAACGTTCATGTAGGTGGACGGGCGCACCAGCACCGTGCGGGGGCCCGGCAGCCCGCCCGTTCCCGGCAGTCGGCCGGTGGCCGAGAGCGCGCTCGCTCTCGTCTTGGTCAGCTTCGCGCCCATGCGGCGCAGGAGCTCGTCCACGACGAGGTAGCCGATGTTGTGGCGGGTCGATTCGTACCGGCTCCCCGGGTTCCCGAGACCCACGATGATCCACGTGTCCGCGCTCATGTCGGAGCGTCCGTCCTTCCTTCACAGATCGACTGCGGGGCAGGACCGCGAACGGTCCTGCCCCGCAGTGCACGCGTGCGAATGCGAGGGGCCCTGCGGGCTCCTCGCGAGGATCACTCCTCTTCTTCTGCCTCGGTCTCCTCCTCCGGCTCCGCACCGGTCGCCGCAGCGACCTCTTCGTCGACGGCGTCGGACTCGAGTTCCGCTTCGAGCTGCTCCTCGGACAGCTGCGCGGACACGTTCACGACGAGCAGCTCCGGATCGGAGATGAGTGTCGAGCCGGACGGCATCGGGACGTCTGCGGCGTAGATGTGCTCGCCCGCCTCGCGGCCCTCGATGCTGACCTCGAGCGTGTCGGGCAGCTTCGTCGCGTCGGCCTCGATGAGCAGCGACTGGTTGTCGACGGACACGAGCGTGCCGGGAGCGGCTTCGCCTTCGAGGACGACTGCCACATCGACTTCGACCTTCTCGCCCCTCTTGACGATGAGGAGGTCCAGGTGCTCGATCTCACGGGTGACGGGGTTGGTCTGCACGTCCTTCGCAAGCGCCAGCTCGCTCTTGCCCGTGTTCGGGTTCTCGAGCTTCAGCAGCGCGTTCTGCGTGCGCAGCGCGAGCATCGTGGGGTGCGCGTCCAGCAGCAGGTGGATGGGTTCGGTCCCGTGTCCGTAGAGGACTGAGGGGATCTTGCCTTCGCGGCGGTACCGGCGGGCAGCACCCTTGCCGTATTCCTCGCGGCGCACGACATCAAGCTTCGCATCGGCCATGGTCAATCTCCTTCCAAGCGGTGGCGCCTCGTACGGACGCAGAACCCACCGGCCCGGAGCGGAGGACAGGATGCCTGCTCGGAACATGAGGACCGCGTCGATCACGGAGGCCGTCGGGGCCTCCCTCGCCGAGGTAACCCGCCAATCATACGTGCTCGCGCACCACCGTCAAAGCCGACGGCGGTGGGCGCCGAGCCTGGGGCCCTTCGTCAGCTGCTCACGTTCTCGAAGAGGCTCGTGACCGACCCGTCCTCGAAGACCTCGTGCACCGCACGTGCCAGCAGGGGCGCGATCGACAGAACGGTGAGCTTGTCGAAGTGCGTCTCCTCCCCCAGCGGCAGGGTGTTCGTCACGATGACCTCTTCCGCCACGGAGTTCTTCAGCCGTTCCACGGCGGGCCCGGAGAAGACGGCGTGGGTCGACACGATGATGACGCCCTTCGCGCCGGCTGCCATGCAGGCGTCCGCCGCCTGCACGATCGTGCCGCCGGTGTCGATCATGTCGTCGACGAGCACGCAGTGGCGCCCTTCGACCTCGCCGACCACCCGGTTGGCCTTCGTCTCGTTCGGGCGCGTGATGTCGCGGGTCTTGTGGATGAACGCGAGCGGCACGCCGCCCAGGCTCGCCGACCAGTTCTCCGCGACCTTGATGCGACCCGCGTCGGGGGACACGACGGCGAGGTCCTCCGGGTAGTTCTCCTTCACGTAGTCGGACAGGAGGGGCAGCGCCACGAGGTGGTCGACGGGACCGTCGAAGAACCCCTGGATCTGCGCGGTGTGCAGGTCGACCGTGATGAGGCGGTCCGCCCCGGCGGTCTTGAAGAGGTCCGCCATGAGGCGCGCGGAGATGGGCTCACGGCCGCGGTGCTTCTTGTCCTGGCGGGCGTACGGGAAGAACGGTGCGATGACGGTGATCCGCTTCGCCGACGCGCGCTTGAGCGCGTCCACCATGATCAGCTGCTCCATGACCCATTCGTTGATGGGGGTCGTATGCGACTGCATGATGAAGACGTCGGTGCCGCGAACGGATTCGCTGAACCGCACGTAGATCTCGCCGTTCGCGAAGTTGTAGATGTCTGCGGGCAGCAGTTCCGTGCCCAGGCATTCGGCGACCTGTTCGGCCAGCTCCGAGTTCGCGCGCCCGCTGACGAGGACGAGCTTCTTCTCGCCCGCGGTGGTGATCGACCTCACGTTCAGGACTCCTTCTCCGCGTTGTCCGCGTTGTCTGCGCTGCCGGGCCCGTTCGGACCCGCAGGGTCTGTCGTGGCGGACGCTTCCGCCGCCCCGCCTGCCATCTGCGCCGCTCGCGCGGCAGCGGTGCCCGGCCGCTTCGCGACCACCCACCCCTCGATGTTGCGCTGGCGCCCCTCCGTGATGGCGAGGGCACCGGCGGGGACGTCTTCGCGGATCACGGTGCCCGCGCCGGAGTAGGCGCCGTCGCCCACTGTCACCGGTGCGATGAACATCGTGTCGGATCCTGTCTTCACGAATGATCCGATGGTCGTGCGGTTCTTGTGCACGCCGTCGTAGTTGACGAACACGGAGGAGGCGCCGATGTTCGACTGCTCGCCGATCGTCGCGTCCCCCACGTAGGTGAGGTGGGGGACCTTCGTCCCCGCACCGATCTGCGCGTTCTTCGTCTCGACGAACGTGCCGATCTTCCCGTTCGTGCCCAGTTCCGTGCCGGGGCGCAGGTACGCGAACGGGCCGACGGTCGCGCCGGCCCCGATCACGGACAGTGAGCCGTGCGTGCGGATGACGGTCGCCCCCTCGCCCACCTCCGTGTCGGACAGGGTGGAGTCCGGGCCGATGGCCGCACCGGTGGCGATGTCGCAGGCGCCGTGGAGCTGCACGCCCGGCTGGATCGTCACGTCCGGTGCGATGACGGCGTCGGCGTCGATCCAGGTGGTCTCCGGGTCGACGACCGTGACACCGGCGCGCATGTGGCCTTCGACGATGCGGCGGTTGAGCTCCCTGCCCAGCTGGGCCAGCTGGACGCGATCGTTCGCGCCTTCGACCTGCCACACGTCATCGGTGGTGAGTGCCGCGACCCGCGACCCGCCTCCGCGGGCGATGCCGATGACGTCCGTGAGGTACTTCTCCCCCTGAGCATTGTCGGTGTCGACGCGGGCGAGCGATTCGCGCAGGACGGCGGCGTCGAAGGCGTAGATGCCGGAGTTGATCTCGCGCAGCCTCCGCACCTCGTCGTCCGCGTCCTTCTCCTCGACGATCCGCTCGAGGTCGCCGGCGGCGTCGCGCACGATCCGGCCGTAGCCGGTGGGGTTCGCGACGTTCGCGGACAGAACCGTCACGGCGTTCGTCTGCGATTCGTGGTGCTCCACGAGCGCGTAGAGGGTCCCCGCGGTGAGCAGGGGGACGTCGCCGTAGGTGACGACGACGGTGCCGGTCAGGCCCTCCGGCAGCTGGGTGAGCGCGCATTCGGCGGCGCGGCCCGTCCCGGGGACGTCGTCCTGGTCCGCGACGAGCACGGAGCGGTCGAGCACGCCCGCGATCGATTCGACGTGGGAGGCGACCTGTTCCCGCGCGTGGCGCAGGACGACGACCAGATGTTCCGGGCCGGTACCCGCCGCCGCGTTGATCGCGTGGTGGAGGAGAGAGCGTCCCGCGATCGGGTGCATCACCTTGGGTGTGGCCGACTTCATCCGGGTTCCCTCGCCCGCGGCGAGGACGATCACTGCTGCCGGACTGTGCTGCGGCATGTGTGGGGCTCCTTGTGTTGCGGATCGCTTCATCCCGCTCCGCCCCTAGGATTCGAACCTAGACCACACGGCACCAAAGGCCGGCGTGCTGCCATTACACCAGGGCGGACCGCGCTCCCGGGGCGGGTGGGCGCTGGGGTTTATCCTGCCACTAGACTCGGGGGTATGGAAATCCTTCGTCTCGTCCTCGTGCTTCTGCACCTCATCGGCATGGCCATCATCATCGGCGGGTACTTCACGAACATCAAGGCTCCGAAGCTGTCCCCGGGCATGCTGCACGGCGCGTACCTGCAGCTGGTCACCGGCCTTCTCCTCACGGGCCTCGCGGAGGCGATGGTCGCGGACGACGCCGCCGTCAATCACGTGAAGATCGGCGTGAAGCTCGTCCTCGCGATCGCGGTCACCGTCTTCGCCTTCATCGGCAAGCGCAAGGAGAAGGCGGCTCCTGACCAGGGTGCGTCCGCGGGCATGTCGCACGCGGCAGGCATCACCGCCCTCGTCGCCGTGATCGTCGCCGTCTTCGTCCCCGGCACCGTCCTCGCCTGAGAACGGCCACTCCGCAGAGCAGTCACTCCGCTGATCAGGACTCCTCATCCGGTCAGCGCGGGATCCGTCCCGCACCCGCTCGTCGTCCACGGCCCGGCTCCCCAGAGCCGGGCCGTGTCCGTCCCGGCTGATAGGTTCGCACCGCTATGAGCTCCCCCTTCGATTTCCTCTCCGTCCTGTCCCCCCGGACCGCAGACGGCGATACCGCTGCCGGGGCCGGGGCGGACGTCGTGAGCGCCGCCGCCGAGGCCGGTGCGGGGCCCGCGACCGCGTCCGCCCGGTCCGGGTCTGGGTCCGAGGCCGGGGCCGGGGCTGGGTCTGGGTCCGAGGCCGGGGCCCGGTCCGGGACCGGTCCCGTGTCCCCGGCCGGGGCCTCGGGCGCGGCGCCCTCCCCCGCTTACGAGCAGTCGACGGATGCGCTGCTGGACGGCCTCAACCCCGCACAGAGGGAAGCCGTCCTGCACAGCGGTGGCCCGCTCCTCATCGTGGCCGGCGCCGGGTCCGGCAAGACGAGCGTGCTCACCCGCCGCATCGCCCACGCCCTGCGAGCGGGGCACGCTCGGCCGGGCGAGGTCCTCGCGATCACCTTCACGAACAAGGCGGCGAAGGAGATGCAGGAGCGGATCGCCGCACTCGTCGGGCCGGCGGCCCGCACGATGTGGGTGTCGACCTTCCACTCCGCCTGCGTGCGGATCCTCCGCCGGGAGGCGAAGACGCTGGGGCTCACGTCGAGCTTCACGATCTACGACGCGCAGGACTCGCTGCGGCTGCTCACCCAGATCGCACGGGAGACGGACCTCGACCCCAAGAAGTTCCCCGCGCGGGCGCTGCGGTCGCGGATCTCCGGCCTCAAGAACGACCTCATGACACCGGACGACTTCGCGCAGACCGTGTCGGAGAAGCGGCCGAACGACGAAGCCGTCCTCACCGTCTACCGCCGCTACCAGGACCGGCTGCGGCGGGCGAACGCACTCGACTTCGACGACCTCATCATGGAGACCGTCCACCTGCTGGGCGCCTTCGACGCCGTCGCAGACAACTACCGCGCGCGGTTCCGCCACATCCTCGTCGACGAGTACCAGGACACCAACCCGGCCCAGTACCGGCTCATCCGCCTGTTGGCGGGAGCGGACCTCCCGGACGGACCGTCGGCAGAGCTCACCGTCGTCGGGGATGCGGACCAGTCGATCTACGCGTTCCGCGGGGCGACGGTGCGCAACATCGTGGAGTTCGAAGAGGACTTCCCCCGCGCCCGCGTCGTGCTGCTCGAGCAGAACTACCGGTCGACGCAGAACATCCTCTCCGCCGCGAACGCCGTCATCGCGAACAACGACGACCGCAAGGACAAGCGGCTGTGGACGGACAGCGGCGACGGCGAGGCCGTGACCGGGTGGGTCGCTGAGTCGGAGCAGGCGGAGGCCCGCTTCATCGTCGAGCGGATCGACGAACTGCGTGACGAGCACGACCTCACGTACGGCGACGTCGCCGTCTTCTACCGCACCAACGCGCAGTCACGTGCGATCGAGGACGCGCTCGTGCGTGCGGGCATGCCCTACAAGGTGGTCGGCGGCACCCGGTTCTACGAGCGCAAGGAGATCAAGGACGCGCTCGCATACCTCCGCGTGCTCGCGAACCCCGCGGACGACGTGAACCTCCGCCGCATCCTCAACGAGCCCAAGCGTGGGATCGGCGATCGGACGGAAGCACTCGTCGCGGCGCACGCGGAACGCGAACGGACGACGTTCCGTGAGGCGCTCGAGGACGCGGAGAACGCCGTCGGCATCACGACGCGCTCCCGCGGCCCCATCCGCACCTTCCTCGCACTGCTGAGCGATCTCGCCGGTGTGGCCGAAGGCGGGGGCGTCGCGGCCGCACTCGAAGCGGTGCTCGAGCAGACCGGCTACCTCGCCTCACTCAACGAGTCGACGGACCCGCAGGACGAATCGCGCGTGGACAACCTCGCGGAGCTCGTCGCCGTGGCGGAGCAGTACGACGCCCAGAACGAGGACGGGTCTCTGGACGCGTTCCTCGAAGCTGTGGCACTGTCGTCGGACTCCGACGCGATCCCCGACGAAGAAGCCGGCGAAGTGACCCTCATGACCCTCCACACGGCGAAGGGACTGGAGTTCCCTGTCGTGTTCCTCACGGGGCTGGAGGACGGGACGTTCCCGCATCAGCGGTCCTTCACATCATCTCAGGAGATGGCGGAGGAGCGCCGCCTCGCCTATGTCGGCCTCACCCGGGCGCAGCGCAAGCTTGTGCTCACCCGGGCGGAGACCCGCAGCCTGTGGGGCCAGCCGCAGTACAACCCTGCCAGCAGGTTCCTCGCGGAGATCCCGGAGAAGCTCATCGACTGGGAGTCGACGGGCTCCGGCGGCACGACCGGTTTCGGGTCGGGCGGATTCGGTGCGGGACTGGCCGGTTCCGGGCCCTACGGCTCCGCTTACGGAGGGGGACGCGGGGATTCCGGCGGTTCGTCCGGGAACGTCTTCGGTGCGGGCAGGCGCGGCGGTGCCGGTGCGCGGTCGTCGTCGACCAGCCCGGGCAGCGGCTTCCCCAATCGGATCCGTCCCCAGCGGGAAGTCGTCTCCGTCGATGCGGGCGACCGCGTCTCCCACGACGCGTTCGGCCTGGGAACGGTCGTCGAGGTGACCGGTGCGGGCGACAAGACCGTCGCCGTCGTGGATTTCGGTTCGGAAGGGACGAAGCGCCTCCTCATGCGCTACGCACCCGTCGTCAAACTCTGACCGGGCGATGCGCGGGCGCATCGCCCCGCAGGGGTCCGCCGGGCGCGCCGCCCCGCGGGCATCCGACCACGTCGGCGCACCTCGCTACATCGGCGCACCTCGCTAGGTCGGTGCACCTCGCTACATCGGCGCACCTCGCTAGGTCGGTGCACCTCGCGTTCAGGTGGACGAGCCCGTGCACACGACTGCGCCCCGGTCCTCAGAAGCGGAACCGGGGCGCAGCGCGAGTGAGGTGACGGATCAGCGCTTGGACTGACCCTTCTTCTTGTCGTCGCCGCCCAGCCCGAGCTTGTCGGAGACGGCGTCCTTACCCGTGTTGATGTGGTCGGTGTGCTTGTTGCCGGTGGCATTGTCCGCGGCGTCGGATGCACGGTTGAGGCCTTCGCCTGCAAACTTCTGACCCTGTTCGGTCTTCAGTGCGTCCTGCGCCTTGCCGGCCATATCTCCGATACCCATATGCGGCCTCCTCCGTGTCGACATCCGCCTTCACCCGGCGGCTTCATGCATGACCCTGCCACCCGTCCGCAGGCGGACGCAAACACCCGGCGCATCGTCACAGGGTGTGCACAGATTCTTCACACATCCTTAGAAGTGCACGTCACAGGCCTGCTGTGTGGCGGTGGGCCTCCTGTGAGGCGGCGGGAACGGCGGGCTCAGCCCGGCACCG
The DNA here is from genome assembly GCF_016107685.1 of Brevibacterium yomogidense. Classification (GTDB taxonomy): domain Bacteria; phylum Actinomycetota; class Actinomycetes; order Actinomycetales; family Brevibacteriaceae; genus Brevibacterium; species Brevibacterium yomogidense. The sequence continues at coordinate 22,286 of NZ_JABASY010000006.1, read as the reverse complement.
CCCATGTGATGAGGGCGAGCGCGATCGCCGCTCCGAAGAACATCCCGGCGTCGAATGCGCGGCCCCGGTTCCGGACCGTCGCCCACCACGGTTCCGGCATGAGCCTCACGACTCCCGACGCAGCGCACAGAGCGGCCAGCAGCAGTCCCGACAGGCGGAAGCTCACCGTGGAGAGAACCACGGCGCTCACGAGGACCACGAGCACGACCAGCAGCACCCAGTCCCGCGGCGTCGGGTTGGAGAAGCGGCGCTTCCAGTAGATCCAGCGCTTGGAGAACCAGCCACGGCCCTTCCCCCGGCGCAGGGGCCGCCGGGCCGCGCCGGGGGAAGGACCGTTCATGTCAGTGGAAGAAATGGCGCGATCCCGTGAAGTACATGGTCACGCCCGCGGCCTGGGCCGCAGCGATGACCTCCTCGTCGCGGATGGACCCGCCGGGCTGCACGACAGCCCTGATGCCCGCGTCGAAGAGCACCTGCGGGCCGTCGGCGAACGGGAAGAACGCGTCGGAGGCGCACACGGACCCGGTCGCCCGCTCCTCACCGGCACGCTCCACCGCGAGCCGTGCGGAGTCCACGCGATTCACCTGTCCCATCCCCACTCCCACAGCGGCTCCGTCCTTCGCGAGCAGGATCGCGTTCGACTTCACGGCGCGGCAGGCGCGCCACGCGAAGACGAGGTCGCGCATCGTCGCGTCGTCCGCCGGTTCACCTGCGGCCAGGGTCCACCCGGTCTGCTCGTCCCCGTCGGCCTGGAGCAGGTCGCGTTCCTGGACGAGGAAGCCACCGCCGATCTGCTTCGTCTCGAGGGGCTGTTCCGTGTGCTCCCCCAGCTCGAGCAGGCGGAGGTTCTTCTTCGTCCGCAGCAGCTCCAGGGCATCCGCGGCGAACGATGGAGCGGCGAGGACCTCTGTGAAGATCGGCTTGATCGATTCCGCCAGCGCGAGCGTCACTTCGCGGTTCGCAGCGATCACACCCCCGTATGCGGAGACGGGGTCGGTCGCATGCGCGCGGCGGTGCGCATCGGCGATGTCGTCGCCCACCGCGATCCCGCACGGGTTCGCGTGCTTGATGACCGCCACTGCGGGGTCGGAGAAGTCGTAGGCGGCGCGGATCGCCGCATCGATGTCCTGGTAGTTGTTGTACGACATCTCCTTGCCGCCCAGCTGGACGGCGCCCGCGGCACCTCCCGCGCCGGGAACGGCGTAGACCGCCGCACGCTGGTGGGGGTTCTCTCCGTACCGGAGGTCGGCCGTCTTGTGGACCGCGGAGCCCGCGAACGCCGGCAGCACCGCTTCGTCCTCGGCGATCTGCTCGGCCATCCACGTGGCGACGGCGACGTCGTACGCGGCGGTGTGGGCGAACGCGTCCGCGGCCAGCTGCGTCCGACGCGTGCGGGTGAAGCCGTCTCCGGCCGCCGCTTCGACGACCTCGGTGTAGACGGAGGGGTCGGTGACGACTGCGACGCTCGGATGGTTCTTCGCCGCAGCGCGCACCATCGACGGCCCGCCGATGTCGATCTGCTCGACGCAGTCGTCGAACTCCGCGCCGGACGCGACGGTGTCCGTGAAGGGGTACAGGTTGACGACGACCAGGTCGAAGGCCTCGATCCCCAGATCCGCGATCTGCTCGAGGTGCTCGGGCTTCCGCGTGTCCGCGAGGATACCCGCGTGCACGCGGGGGTGCAGGGTCTTCACCCGTCCTTCGAGCGTCTCCGGGAACCCTGTCAGCTCCTCGACCGGCGTGACGGGTACGCCGGCCCGGCTGATGCGGCCGGCGGTGGAACCGGTCGACACGAGGGTGACTCCGGCGGCGTGGAGGCCGGTTGCGAGGTCTTCCAGACCGGTCTTGTCGTAGACGCTGATGAGTGCGCGGCGGATGGGGTGGGCTGTCTGCACGTGTCTGGTGCCTCCTGCTCGGATGGGTGTGTGGTCGCGGGGTGGTGTCGTGCGGGTGGGTGGCGGCGGGAGCGGACGGCGGGCTCCGGTGGCCTGGTCGTCAGTCGCCGCGTGGGCGTGCCGGCGTCCAGCCGCTCACTCGTCGGCCGTCGACGGTGAGCGTCCCGGACGACAGGAAGCCCAGCAGTTCGACGAGTCGCGTCCGTTCCACGGCACGGATCCGCTCGTGCAGGGACTCCTCGTCGTCCTCGTCGTGCACGGGCAGGGGGAACTGGGCGACGATCGGCCCGGTGTCGATTCCGGCGTCGACCAGGTGGAACGTCGTGCCGGTCACCTTCACGCCGTGCGCCAGTGCGTCACGCACGCCGTGGGCACCGGGGAAGGACGGCAGCAGGGCGGGGTGGGTGTTGATGATGCGGCCGGTGAAGCGTTCGACGAAGCTCTGACCCAGGATCCTCATGAACCCCGCGGAGACGATCCAGTCAGGCGTGTACGACTCCACCGCGTCGGCGAGTGCACGGTCCCAATCCGCACGGGACGCGTGGTCCGCGGGAGCCACGACGAACGTGTCGATCCCTGCGGAGCGTGCACGGTCGAGGACACCTGCGGTGGGGACGTCGGAGCCGATGCCGACGATCCGCACCCCCGACCGTCCGTCCGCGAACGCGTCGAGGAGGGCTTGGGTGAGGGTCCCGGAACCGGAGGCGAGGATCAGGCAGCGCACGCGGCAAGTCTAGAGGAACGGGCGTCCGCGGGCTGTATCGATCCCTCGCGGGCGGTATGCGACACTGTGGTGTGTGAGCACACCGAGCCCCGTTGACGACAAGCCCCGCATCGACCCGCCGCGTGACGGTGATGCGCACGGCTCGGGTTCCGACGGTTCCGGCCGCGGAGCGGACAAGGGGCCGAACGGCGACAAGGAGCCGGACAAGCCGACAGGCCCGCAGCGTGCCGTCGTGAAGTACGGCCTCGCCCTCACGGTGCTCCTCGCGGGCTCCATCCTCTGCTCGATGCTCTCCCTCCCCCTCGTCATGGTGTCCGGCGTCCTCGCGCTGGCCGCGATGGTGTGTGCCGTCCTCTGCCTCATCGCGGGGATCCGCGCGAAGCAGGTCCCCCAGGCGATCGTGACGGGCATCATCGGCTTCCTCGTGGGCGGCTACGTGCTCGTGTCCGCCGTCTCCACGGCTTTCATCTGGGACATCCGTGCGGAGTACGAGGAGTGCATGGGCGACGCGATCACCGAACAGGCGACAGCGGTCTGCCAGAACGACTACAACACGCAGGTCGGTGACTGGTTCGAGCGTCTCACCGGTCAGCCGATGCCCGGCTCGCAAGCAGACTGAGGCCCCACCCGGCGGCGACGCCCGCGGCCGTTCCCGCCCCGATGGCACCCGCCGCTGCGAGGACGGGAACGCCGAACGTCCCCAGTCCCGACGGCCCGATCGGACCCGTCGCGAACACGCTGATCACCGTTGCACAGACGAGTACCAGCACCACAGCGAGGACGACGGTGCGCCAGTCCAGGTCGTCCGCCCACCGAGGCCGCCCCACCGCCGCGATGCCCGCCGCCACCGGGAGGACGGCGAGGAAGGCCCACCCCCACGCCGAGGCGTCTGTGGGTATCGCGGCGAGGACCGGCACAGCGGGGACGAGGCCGGCCTGCTCCGAGAACGGCGATGCGTGGGCGACGGCGTTGAGGTGGATGCCCGCGCCGGAAACCCAGCTGAGGACGAATACCAGGAGGGTCGGGGCGTAGAGGAGCTGGACGATGCCCAGGCCCACCGCGGCGACGGTCGGGTGCGAATAGCCGGATACGGCCTCGGCCATCGACGACCAGCCAGTGACGAGGGCGATGACGAGACCCAGCAGGGAGACGATCGCCCAGGCCGCGGCCACGCGGCGCAGCACCCGCAGTGCGGCCTCCGAAGCGTCGGCCCATTCCGCACCCGCTCTCCGCGCCACGGTGTCCAGGAGCGCCTGCGCCCAGCGGCCGGCAGGTGCGCCGCGCCGTTCCGGTCCCAGACAGGCGATGAGGACGGGGACGGCGACGACGACGAGGAAACGGGCGCACCCCACCACGCTCACCTCTCCCGTCCCCACGACCAGGCCCGCGACCAACAGGACGGTGGCGATCATGACGACGCACGTGGTGATGCCGATCGTGGCGGCGTACCGTGTCGCGGGCAGCGCGCCGTTGCGGACCAGCAGCTCGTTGGCGGCCAGGGCGCGGCGGGTCCGGCTCAGCGCGGACGTGAGGAGGGCGAGGAGGACGATCGTCAGCAGTGTGGGCGGCAGTCCGACCCCGATCGTGAGCTCCCAGCCGGATGCCGCCGCGATGAGCGTCCCCGCCCAGGTGAGGACCGCGGACAGAGGCTGCAGCTGCGCGATCGCGGTGAACCACGCGGCGATCGCGACGACCAGCACGCTGACGGCGAGGACGAGCACGGCGCGCAGCGCCTCCAGGGCACCGATCACGATCGGGTGGCGGCTGGAGAGCGGGGGAAGCGGGGGTGCCGTTGACATCGCCGCCCATTGTGCCCCGCCCCGGGTGCCACCGGCGCGCTCGACACACCGCCGCGTCATGTCCGGGTGGTACCTTTGAGCGACCGGAGACCCTTGTGTCTCCTGCCCTGTTGTCGACGTTCCGAAGGTGAGCCACTGGCGATGAGCGCTGGAGATCCATACCCCCAGATCCCGCCCATGCCCGACCGCAGTCCTGAGCAGGCGCACCAGGACCAGCAGGCCGGCGACGCCGCCTCGACACCTGAGTCGCCGCAGACGGGCGTCGGCCAGCACGGGGCGGATCAGCACAGCGCGGATCAGTACGGGCCAGACCAGCACAGCGCGGGTCAGTTCAACGCGGGACAGTACGGGGCCGGTCAATTCGGCACGGACCAGTACGGGGCGGGCCGGTTCGGTGCGCACCAGGCAGACCAGTTCGGTGCAGATCAGTACGGTGCGCATCAGGGCGACCAGTACGGGGCCGGCCAGTACGGCGCGGCCCCCGCCTACGGCCCGGATGCGGCAGCGCAGTCGCCGTACGCGCCGTCGGCCGACGCGTACGGAGCGCCGGCCGCCTTCTCACAGGACGCCTACGTCGCCGCCTCCGCGCCCGCCTCTGGCGATACCGTGCCGCAGCCCGCACCGGCTCCCGGATACGCCCCCGGCGACCCGGCCCCCACACGGCAGCGGGACGGGAAGAAGACGGGAAAGTCGAAGCTGCCGCTCATCCTGTCCCTGTCCGCGGTCGGGGTCGTGCTGGTGCTCGTGGTCGTCGGCGCACTCGTCGTCATGAATATGAACCGCACCCAGTACGGGCCGGAGACCGTCGCCCAGCAGTACCTCGACGCGGTCGCCGCAGGCGACCTCGCAGCGGCCCAGGAGGTCACGACCGCGACCGTGCCGAACGGTGCGAACGAAGCGCTCGTGTCCCCGGAGATCTTCTCCGGTTCGGACTCCGCGATCGAGGACGTCCAGGTCGGTGAGGCGGACATCGACGGCGACGTCGCGACGATGACCGCGAGCTACACACTGGGCGGGCAGGACTATGAACTGCCGCTCACTGCAGAGAAATCGGGGAAGCAGGGAGTGTTCTTCGACGAGTGGACCCTCCAGCCGCCCGTCCTGCAGACCCTCTCCCTCGACCTGACCCAGACTGCGGATGCGACGGTGAATGGTGAGTCCGTGGATCTGGCGACGGGGGACACCGAATATGCGGTCATGCCCGGGTCGTACGAGCTGGTCGTTCCGGAGACCAAGTACACGGAAGAGGGGTCGGCCGCGATCTCCGTCGGCTTCGCCCCTGACGAAGCGCCCCAGCCTGCCGCGCTCAACGTGACGATCGGGGTGACGGACGCGTACAAGAAGGACGTCGTCAAGGCTGTCGAGGCGCAGCTCGACGAATGTCTGGAGTCCGAGAAGCTCGAGACGGACTGCGGCTTCTTCGAACGCGACAGCTTCCAGTCGGAGGACGAGAAGAAGACCTACGACAAGCTCAAGAAGGACGGGGTGGAGTTCGACCTCGAGAAGAAGCCGGAGATCGTCGTCACCGACTTCGGGGCGACGTCGACGGGTTCGTTCTACACCGACTCGGACAAGCCCGGCAAGGTCGTCGCTGACGTCGAGACGGAAGACGGCACCGAATACGAGCTCACGTCCGATCTGCACCCGGCCGGGACCGTGGAGGTCGAAGGGGACTCGATCGCGATCACGTTCTTCTACAACGGCTGAGGTCCGGCAGTGGCCGGGGCCTCTGGTGTCGGGCACCCGGGCCGGAGGCCCGCCGGTGCCGCAGCCCTCAGCCGGCGTCGACCCCGACGGTCCGCACCGGTGCTGCGGCACCCAGCAGCTCTTCGATCTGCGCTGACACCGTGAGGACGCCCGCATCGTCGAAGCGACGTCCCGCGACCTGCACCCCCACCGTCCGGCCGTCCGAGGTGAGACCCGCGTGGACGCTCGATGCCGGCTGCTCCGACATGTTGTAGGGCACCGTGAAGCCGATGTGCTGCATCGGCAGGGACGGGTCGTCGTAGGGCATGGGGCTCTCCGCGGGGAACGCCGCCATCGGCGCGACCGGTGAGAGCACGAAGTCGTAGTCGAGGGTCGCCGCGATCGTCGCGGACCGCATCCTCTGGATCGAGTGGTAGTAGCGCATGAGGTCGACGCCCGGGACATCGGCGCCTGCCATGCACCACCGCGCGACGTGCGGCAGGATCCGCCGCTGGTCCTCCAGTGACAGTGCGGAGTACGTCTCCCATGACCGCACGCGCCAGAAGCGGTCCACGTCGGCCAACAGCTCTGCGTCCATGAACGGTGGGATCTCGACGACGTCCGCGCCCGCATCGGACAGTGCCGCGGCCGTCGCGGCGACGACGGCCGCCACCTCCGGGTCCGTCGCCTCTCCGCAGCCCGCGTCCGTGTGCACGCCGATCCGCGGGCCGGCGACGCCGGGCTCCTGCCCCGGGGTCTGCCCCAGAGGACGCGCGTAGTCCCCCGTGTAGGGCGGCAGCTCGGACACGTCGCGGGCATCGGGACGCCCGATCACCTGCATCGCGGCCCGTGAGTCCGCGGTGCGCCGCGCCAGCGGTCCCGCGCACCGTCCCAGGTAGGGCGCGTCCAGGGGGACCCGGCCGAAGCTGGGCTTGAGGGTCGCCAGCCCCAACCAGGTGCCGGGTAGGCGGATCGAGCCTCCGATGTCGGAGCCGATGTGGACGGGACCGTAGCCCGCGGCCGCTGCAGCACCGGCACCGCTCGACGACCCGCCGGTCGTGAGCGCGGGGTCGAGCGGCGACCGGGTGATGCCGTGGCGGGAGGACACGCCGGACGACAGCATGCCCCAATCGGGCATGACGGTCACGCCGAACAGGACCGCGCCCCCTTCCCGCAGCCGCGCGGTGATGGGGGCGTCCGCGGGAGCCGGCCGGGGGTCGCCGGCCGCGTGGCCGCCGGGCATCGGCACGCCGTGGACTGCGATGTTCTCCTTGACGGTGACGGGCACGCCGTCCAGTGGGCCCCGCTCCTCCCCCGCCTTCCACCGTGCGGCGGATTCCCGGGCGGCTGCAGCCGCAGCGCCGTCGGCTTCCAGGTCGGACCACCAGAGCGCACGCAGTGTCGGTTCGCAGGTGTCGACGCGTGACCGCACCGCCTCGAGCACGTCCACCGGCGTGAGGTCGCCCTCCCGGAAGCCGCGCGTCATGGCCTCGACGGACAGGTCGGCGGGTGTGGCGAGTGGTGCGTGGCCTTCGGGGTTCACTGCGGGGTCTCCTTCGTGAGGTGGTGAGGGCGCTCGTGTCCGCCGGTCAGACGTTGAGCGCCGCGTGGATGGTGGGGGTCGCTGCGACGAGCGCCCGCGTGTAGTCGTGTGCCGGGTCGTCGTACACCTGGTCGGTGGGGCCCTGTTCGACGATCTCCCCGGATCGCATGACGGCGACGTCGGAGCACAGGTGGCGGACGACCCCCAGGTCGTGGGACACGAAGACGAGGGTGAGGCTGTACTCGTCGACGAGGTCCGCGAGCAGGTTGAGCACCTGCGCGCGCACGGACACGTCGAGTGCGGACACCGGTTCGTCCGCGACGAGGATGCGGGGGCGCGTGACGAGCGCACGCGCGATCGAGATCCGCTGCCGCTGCCCGCCGGAGAACTGGTGGGGGAAGCGGGTGAGCGAGTCGTGGTCCAGGCCCACGGCCTCGATCATCTCCTCCGCCCGGTCCTTCCTCTCGGCTCCGTCGAGGCCCATCGATCGCAGCGGCTCCCCGATGATCTCGGCCACGCTCATCCGCGGGTCGAGTGAGGCGTAGGGGTCCTGGAACACGATCTGCAAGTCGCGGCGCATCGCGGTGAGCCCCGAGTAGTCCTCCGGGTCGACGACGACGTCGCCCACCCGGATGCGCCCTGCCGTCGGCGTCTCGAGGCCGGAGAGGATGGACAGCAGCGTCGACTTCCCGGACCCGGATTCGCCGACGATGCCCATGCGTCCGCCGGCCCGCACGTTCAGGTCGATGCCCTTGAGCGCTTCGACCCGGTCGCTGCGGAAGAGGCCCGCCCGTCGCGTGAACGTCTTGACGACACCGCTCATCTCGATGAGGTGGGCTGTGTCGGAGGGCTCGTCGCGGCCGGTCTTCCCCGACGCGTCCCAGGCTCCCCCTGCTTCACGATCTTCTGCCCGACCCACCGCCGACGTGCCGGCCGGCTGGGACTGCTCCCCCGCCTCGGCGGCGGGTGTCTGCTCCGCGACCGAGGCGCCGGCCGGCTGGGTCTCCCCCGTCACCCGGGCGGCGGGAGCGTCAGCCGGTGCCCCCGCGCCCGGGTAGGCCGCGGCGGTCGCGATCGTGAAGAGGCGACCGCGGTCGTCGGTGGCAGTGAGGTCGCTCGCAGCGAGCAGGCCCCGCGTGTATTCGTGCTGGGGCGCAGTGAAGATCTGGTCGACCGTCCCGGTCTCCACGACGCGGCCCCGGTTCATGACCATGACGCGTTCGCACACACGCGCGACGACCGCGAGGTCGTGCGTGATGAAGAGCAGCCCGGTGCCGCGCGCCGCGACCTGCTCGTCGATGAGGTCGAGCACAGCCGACTGCACCGTCACGTCCAGCGCGGTGGTCGGCTCGTCGCAGATCAGCAGGTCCGGCGAGTTCGCCAGCGCGATCGCGAGCATGATGCGCTGCCGCTGCCCGCCGGACAGCTGGTGCGGGTAGGCGCGAGCGGCCGCAGCGGGATCCGGCAGGTGCACCTGGTCGAGCAGGTCGATCGCCCGCGTCATCGCCTGGTCCCGCGTGGCCGTCCGGTGCAGCCGCATGACCTCCGCGACCTGGGCGCCCACGCGCATGAGCGGGTTCAGAGCACTCATGGGCTCCTGGAAGACCATGCTCATCCGGTTGCCGCGCAACCGGGCGAGCGACGACTCCGACCTCTCGAGGAGGTTTGCGCCCTCCCCGCTGAGGGCGACCGTGCCACGTGCGGACATCTCGGACGGCAGCAGCCCCATGACGGCCGAGGACGTGAGCGATTTCCCCGAACCGGACTCCCCGATGAGACCCAGCCGCTCACCCGGGGCGATCTCGAACGCCAGCGGGTGGACGATTTCGCGCGAACCCGTGGAGATCGTGAGGTCGCGGACGCTCAGCAGTGGGGCGGACATCAGCTGCGTCCTCTCAGAGTCGGATCGAGCCTGTCCCGCAGGCCGTCGCCCAGCAGGTTGAAGCCCAGCACCGCGATCGCGATGAACAGGCCCGGCCACAGGGCGAGTTCGGGGCGGGACCCGAGGAACTGCTGGGACTCCTGCAGCATGCGCCCCCACGACGGGGTGGGCGGCTGGGTGCCGAGCCCCAGGAAGGACAGCCCTGCCTCGGCGAGCACGGACAGTGCGAAGGTGACGGACGCCTGCACGATGACGAGACCCGCGATGTTCGGCACGACGTGCTGGATCGCGATCTGCAGCGGTGTGCGGTTCGCGGTGCGCGCAGCCGCGATGTACTCGCGACCCATGATCTGCAGTGTGCCGGACCGGGCCACGCGGGCGAAGGCCGGGATCGCGGCGATGCCGATCGCGACCATCGCGGGCCCCGTCCCCGGACCGAACACGGCGGAGAACACGATCGCGAGCAGCAGCGCGGGGAACGCGAGCAGCAGGTCGTTGCCGCGCATGATGAGCCCGGACAGCCACCGTGCCCGCGTCATCCCGGCGAGCACCCCCAGCGGAACGCCGATGAGCATCGCGATCCCCACGGCCACGACGCCGACGAGCAGGGTGACGCGCGCCCCCAGCATGATCCAGGTGAGGGTGTCGCGGCCGAATCGGTCGGTCCCGAACAGGTGGGTGACGGACATGCCCTCCAGCCGCGCGGCCGCGTCGGGACGGGTGGGCGGGTGCGGCGTCCACACGAACGACACGAGCGCGAGGACGACGACGATCCCGACGAGCACGAGCCCCACGACGAACGTGAGCTCCGCTGTGCGACGGCTGCGCCCGACCGGGGTGTCCGCCGTCGCTGCGCTCCTCGTCGCAGCGTCCGCCGCCGGAGTCTGCGCCGCACTGCCAGGAGGCACCGAGGGGTGCGCAGCAGGACTGCCGGTCGCCGGGCCGTGAGGGTCGAGGGGATTCATGCGGCATTCCTCACACGTGGGTCGAGGAGGGTGTAGAGCAGGTCGATGACGAGGTTGAGGAGGAGAACGAGGAAGACGAGCACCATGACGATCGCCTGCACGGTGAGGAGATCCCGGTTCGCCACCGCACGCACCAGCTCCGACCCCATTCCGGGGAGGACGAAGACCTGCTCGATGACGACGGCCCCGATGAGGAGCGTGGCGAGCTGGACTCCCGCGACGGTGACGACGGGGATCGCCGCGTTGCGCAGACCGTGGACGGCGAGCGCACTCCCGGACGTGCGGCCCTTCGCACGCGCTGTGCGCAGGTAGTCCTCACGCATGACCTCCAGCACCGCGGAACGGACGTAGCGGGTGAGGATCGCCCCCTGCACCAGCGCCAGTGCGCACACCGGCAGGACGAGGTGGGAGAGGAATCCCCCCAGGCCGAAGACCGGCGCCTGCCACCCCGAGGACGGGAACCAGCCGAGCCCCAGGGAGAAGACCATGACGAGCAGGATGCCCGCGAGGAAGTTCGGTACGGCGACACCCACCTGGCTGAGACCCGACAGCAGCGCGCCCAGACGGCGTCCCCGCAGCAGCGCGGCGACGGTCCCCAACGGCACGGCGATGACGAGGGCGAGCACCATCGCGCTCACCACCAGGATGAGCGTCACCTGGATGCTGTCGACGACCAGCGGTGTGATCGGGGCGCCCGTCACGTAGGAGACCCCGAGGTCACCGCGCAGCATCCCCATCAGCCACTCGCCGTACTGGACGACCAGCGGCCGGTCGAGGCCGAATTCCTGCTCGATGCGGGCGACGTCCTCCGCGGTCGCGCTCATCCCCGCCGCCACCTGCGCGGCGTTGCCGGGCAGGATCTGCATGAGGGCGAACACCGCGACGGTCGCGGCCCAGACCGTCAGCACGAACTGCAGGAGTCTGCTGGCGAGTGCGCGCACGTGTCAGTCGCCTTTCGTCGGTGCGGGTGAGGGTGGAGGAGCGCCCCCAGGGGCTCAGTCCCGGATGAGGGAGCTCAGTATCGGATGAGGGGGCTCAGTAGACGGGGCTCAGTATCGGTTAGACGGGGCTCAGTATCGGTGGGCCGTTCAGTTCCAGGCGAGGTCGTAGATCTGGAACGAGTCGGAGACCGCGTTGACCGGCAGACCGGCCACGGAGGCGTCCGCGACGACCAGGTTGGGGAAGAGGAAGAGGAAGCCGGCGGCGGCATCCTCCGTCACGGTCCGCGCGACCTCCTTCATGCCCTCGACGTACTCCTCTTCCGTCCCTTCGTCCGCGTCCGCCGCGATGTCCTCGATCCGGGACGCGTCGTAGCCGGTGTAGTAGCCGTCGCCGAACACGGTGAGGATGTCGCGGGCCTCCACGTGGTTGATGACCGACATGTCGTAGTCGTGGTTGGTCATCGTCTCGTCCAGCCAGACCGCGGGGAACTCCTGCGTGACGATCGTGGGACGAAGTCCGATCTCCTCCAGCTGGGCCGCGACCATCTCCGCCGACGCCTGCGCGTAGGGGCGGTTGGGGACGGTGAAGCGGAATTCCTCACCATCGATCCCGGCTTCCTCGGCGAGTTCCTTCGCCTTGTCCACGTCGTGCGGCCACACGTCGTTGAGGTCTTCGTAGTACGGGTCCGTGGGCGGGACCATGCCGCCGATCAGCGTGCCGTACCCACCCCACGCGGTGTCGAGGACCGCCTGTTCGTCGATGCCGTACAGCACCGCCTCGCGCGCCTTCTGATCCGCGAAGATACCCTCCGCGTTGTTCATCGACAGCACGACCTCGCCGTTCGTCGTGCCGACCTCGACCTGCTTGGTGTCGTCCGATTCGAAGTCGGGTGTGAGCTCTGGTGTCTGAAGGTTGCTGATGACGTCGATCTGCCCCGACTTCAGAGCGTTCGAAGCGGCGACCGCGTCGTCGAAGTAGCGGAAGGTCACCGTGTCGAGCGTCCCCGGGGTCGCACCGGCATAGTCGTCGCGCTTCGTGAAGACGATCTGCTGCCCGCGGGTGAATTCCTCGACCTCGTAGGGGCCGGACCCCACCGCCGTGTTCGCGAGGTCGTCCACCTCGTCCGGGTGGAAGACCGCCCCCACGAGCGACGCCAGGTTGAACAGCCAGGTGTTGGACGGCCGGGACAGGGTGATCTCCACGGTATTCTCGTCGCTCGCCTCGATCGAATCGACGAGGTCCATCTTCGCACCCAGCGCATTCGTCCATTCGTCCGACTGCACGCGCTCGTAGGAGAACTTCACATCCTCCGCAGTGACCGGGTCCCCGTTCGAGAAGGTCGCGTCCTCATCGAGCGTGAACGTGTAGGTGAGACGGTCGTCGCTGACGGTCCAGTCGGTGGCCAGCGCGGGCTGAAGCTCACCGTCCTGGTCGATGCGCACCAGCGATTCGTAGACGTTCTCCATGAGCGCCTGCGGGATCGCCGCACCATCCGTCGTCGTGAAGTCCAGGTTGACCGGCTCCGCGGTGTGCGCGACGACGATGTCCGTGCGGTCCGCATTGGCGTCGCCGCCACCGCTTCCGCCCGCACCTGCGCTGCAGCCGGTGATCGTGAGGGTGAGCGCTGCGGCTCCTGCTGCGACGGCGAGAAGGCGGGACATCATGCTCCTGTCGATCCTGCGGGCAGACGGTGGCCGCAGGACAAAGAATCGAGAACCTCATCAAAGCTGAGAAACAGTGTAACGAAGCTCTCATGTCCACTGGAAGCAGACCGCCATGCGGACAGGTCGTGCAGAAACTACGTGCCGCCAGTCCCACCGGCGATGCCGGCATCGATGCCGATGGTCTACGCGATCACACCCAGCAGAGCGCGGAACGCGAGCGCGCGGTGCGAGATCGCGTTCTTGCGGGCCGGGCCCATCTCGCCCGCGGTGAGGGAGGATCCGTCCGGGAGGAACAGGGGGTCGTAGCCGAACCCGTCCTCGCCGCGTGGCTCCCGCAGCAGGGTGCCGGTGAAGCGCCCCTCGCGGACGACCTCGGTCCCGTCGGGGGCGACGAATGCCGCCGCGCAGACGAACGCGGCTCCGCGGTGCGCGTCCGGCACGTCCGCCAGCTGTGCAAGCAGCAGCGCGTTGTTCGCCGCGTCGTCCCCGTGGACTCCTGACCAGCGGGCGGAGAAGATGCCGGGCGCACCGTTCATCACGTCGACGGCCAGCCCCGAATCGTCGGCGAAGGCGGGCAGCTCGGAGTGGGCCGCAGCTGACCGTGCCTTCAGCAGCGCGTTCTCCGCGAACGTGGTTCCGTCCTCGACGACGTCCGGCAGCCCTGCATCGGCTGCGGACAGGACCCGGACCGGCCCCAGGGATTCCGCGAGCAGGGACTCGAGCTCCCGGATCTTGCCGGCGTTGCGCGTGGCGAGGACCGCCTCGGCGAAGGACGCGCCGGCCATCTCAGGAACCGGTCTTCCGCGGCTCCGCCAGGGCAGCGCGCTGGATGCGGGTGAGCTCCTCGCAGCCCGACTGCGCAAGATCCAGCAGGCGGCCCAGCTCGTCGCGATCGAACGGTGTGCCTTCCGCGGTGCCCTGGACCTCGACGAAGGCTCCCGCCCCCGTCATGACGACGTTCATGTCCGTGCCGGCCTTCACGTCCTCCTCATAGGGGAGGTCGAGGACCGGCGCACCGTCCACGATCCCCACGCTCACAGCGGCGATCGAATCGACCAGCGGGTCCACAGCGGCCGGGATCCAGCCGCGGCGCCGTCCTGTGTCGATCGCATCCGCGAGCGCGACGTACGCACCCGTGATGGCCGCCGTGCGCGTGCCGCCGTCGGCTTGGAGGACGTCGCAGTCGATCTGGAGCGTGTTCTCCCCCAGCTTGCCCATGTCGACGGCGACGCGCAGGGAGCGTCCGATCAGCCGGGAGATCTCGTGCGTCCGCCCGCCCACGCGGCCCTTGACCGATTCGCGGGAGCTGCGGGTGTGGGTGGCCCGCGGGAGCATCGCGTACTCGCCGGTGACCCAGCCGCGGCCCTGGCCCTTCATCCAGCGCGGCACGCCTTCCGACAGGGAGGCGGCGCAGAGGACCCGCGTGCGGCCGAACTCGACGAGCACGCTGCCTTCGGCGTGGTCGAGCCAGTCACGGGTGATCCGCACCTCGCGCAGCTGGTCGGGTGTGCGTCCGTCGAAACGGGTGTGAGTCACTGTCGATTCCTTCCGAGGGGGATGTCCCAGATGCCACCGGGAGTGGCGATGTCGAGGGGGCCGGAGTACACGGACTCCGCTTCTGCGCGGACGACGTCGGAGCGCGTCCACGGGGGGATATGGGTGAGGACGAGGCGGCGGGCCCCAGCACGCACGGCGGTCTCGCCGGCGCGCAGTCCCGTGAGGTGGACGTCCCGGGCCTGGTCGCGGCCCTCCTCGAAAGCGGCCTCGCAGAGGAACACGTCCGCGTCCGCGGCCGCCGCGTCGAGGCCGTCGCATGAGTCCGTGTCACCGGAATAGACGAGCACTCCCCCGCCCGGGGCCGTGATGCGCAGCGCGTAGCACTCGACGGGGTGCCTCACGAGGAACGGCTCGAACCGCACGCTGCCGACCGTGAACGACTCACGGTCGCGCACCGTGTGGAACGCGAAGGCGGTCTGCAGGTCGGCCGGATGCGAACGGTCGGCGTCCGGGCTGAGGCCGGGGTCGGTGTAGTAGGCACGGGCGAGCCTCTCCTCTGTACCGGCGGGCCCCCACACGTCCAGCGGAGCCGCATCGATCACAGGTGCCACCCCGGGCTGGTCCGGTGCGAGGAACACAGCCGGGTCATAGATGCGGCGCACGTAGAGCCCCGTCATGTCGAGGCAGTGGTCCGGGTGCAGATGCGACAGCACCACCCCGTCGAGACGCGAGGGGTCGATGTGCTCCTGGAGCGCACCCAGTGCACCCGACCCGAGGTCGAGCACGACCGCCCAGTCCCGTCCGTCCGCCTCCCACGTGAGGAGGTAGCAGCTGGCCGCGTTGCCCGCTCCCGGGAACGAGCCCGAGGTGCCGACCGCTGTGAGGCGCATCAGAGCCCGCCCTGCGCGTCGTCTTCGTCGCTGCCTTCGAACTGCCCGTCCTCGTCGAACAGGAGGTCGTCCTCGCCGTCGTCCGGATCGTCGTCGGGGTGCGGGGCCAGTCCGTCGAGCATGAACTGGGTGATGTGCTCGTGCAGCCAGGTCGTGAGCTCGTAGAGGCTGAGGACCGCTTCCCCGGTCTCACCGAGCTCCGTGTCGCCGCCGAGCAGCCGTTCCGCGTCCTCGTCGTTCGTGATGTCGAGCCGGGAGGCGAGCACCAGCCGCACGTCCGTCATCGCACGCATCCATGCGCGTGCGGCGTCCGCGTCAAGAGCGATCGGAGAAGGATGCTGGCCGAGGCTGTGAAGCGCGATGCGGATGCTGTGCAGCTTCGATTCGCGCAGGTCGCGCTCTGTGAGTCGGCGGTATTCCACGGACCGCTCCGGGTCCGTGGAGTCGACGTCGGGAAGCAGCCGCAGGAGAGCGGGGTCCGTGGGGCGGGTGACGTCCTGGTCCGGATCCAGGTGCCCGACGAGCCGCTCGAAGGGGTCCGCGTCCGGCTCCGGGAGGTCCATGGACAGCAGCTGCGACACGTCGGACAGCAGAGTGGCGATGATCGTCTGCTCCGCGTGCTCCATCTGGATGATGATGTGCTCACCGGTGTGGTCGGGAAGGATCCTCACGCCGTATCGCCGCCTTCCTCCGCCGGCCGGCATTCCGCCCAGAGCCCGTACCCGTGCATCGCCTGAACGTCTGCTTCCATCTGTTCGCGGGTTCCCGTCGACACACGGCTGCGGCCCCGCTCATGCACCTCGAGCATGAGGCGTCTGGCCTTCGCCCTGCTGTATCCGAAGTACTCGCGGAAGACGAACTCGACGTAGCTCATGAGGTTGACGGGATCGTTGAGGACCATCGTCACCCACGGCACGTCCCGCACGGGTGCGGGGACGCTCGTGGCGTCCGGCTCCGCGACTGCGGTCGCCCCTCCCTGCTCTGTCACGCCCCTACCCTAACCGTGATAGGCACCGCCGCCTTAACCGCGATGAGCACCGCGTCGGTGCAGCGGCCCCGTCGGGGTCCCGCACCACTGGCGACCGCTTCGACCTGCAGTGCGGCGACACTGTGATCTAGGATCCAGGCATGAGCGATCTTGCGGCGGAGCTCGGCTCGAGCGCCCTCCTCACAGACATGTACGAACTGACGATGTTGCAGGCGGGACTGCATTCAGGGGTGGCGCACCGCCGAAGCATCTTCGAAGCGTTCGGCAGGCGTCTCCCGTCGGGCCGCCGCTACGGGGTCGTCGCTGGCACGGGCCGATTCCTCTCGCACCTCGCCGATTTTCGCTTCACCGATACCCAGCTGCGGTGGCTGAAGGAGGAGTCGATCGTCGATGACGACACCCTCGACTATCTGCGCGACTACCGGTTCACCGGCACCATCCGGGGATACGCGGAGGGCGAGGTCTATTTCCCGGGGTCCCCGATCCTCACGGTCGAGGGGACGTTCGGCGATGCCGTCGTCCTCGAGACGCTCATCCTCTCCATCCTCAACCACGACACGGCTGTCGCGTCCGCCGCATCGCGGATGACGAACGCGGCGGGCGGCCGCCCGCTGGCGGAGATGGGATCGCGGCGCACCCATGAGATCTCTGCCGTCGCGGCGGCGCGTGCCACGGCGGTCGCAGGCTTCTCCGCGACGTCGAACCTCGCCGCGGGGCTCGCGTACGGGATCCCTACTCTGGGGACGTCTGCGCATTCCTTCACACTGATCCACGATTCGGAGCGCGATGCCTTCACCGCGCAGGTCGGATCACTGGGTCGGGACACGACACTCCTCCTCGACACGTTCGACGTCGATGCGGCCCTGGAGATCGCGATCGACATCGCAGGGACGGAGCTTGGAGGGGTCCGCTTGGATTCAGGTGACCTGGCTATCCAGGCGACGGAGGTCCGGGCGAAGCTCGACGAACTGGGGGCGACGGACACGAAGATCACGGTGACCAGCGATCTGGACGAATACGCGATCGCGTCGCTCGCGGCGGCTCCTGTCGATTCCTACGGGGTGGGCACACGTGTTGTGACGGGCTCCGGCTCCCCCACGGCGAATCTCGTCTACAAACTGGTGGCGCACACCGATGCGCCCGACGGCTCCGGGGACTGGACGTCGGTGGCGAAGAAGGCGAACGGCAAGAGCAGCCGGGGCGGCCGCAAGGAGGCGGTCCGTGCCTTCGACGGTGACATCGCGACGGAGGAGGCGATCGGCATCCCGCGGATCCCCGCGGACCTCGCGGACGGCCGTGAGCTGCTGGTGGACCTGGTCGTCGAAGGTGCCGTCGACGACTCGTTCACGGGCCGCGAAGGTGTGCGACGCGCGCGGGAGCGGCACGCTGCCTCCGTCGCCGAGCTCCCGCGCACCGCTCGCCGCCTGCAGGACGGGGAGCCCGCGATCCCCACCGTCTACTACGAGGGCTGACCCGACCTCCCGGACCGAGGCCGACGTCCGGCCCCGAGGCCGACAGCCGGCCCGAGACCGCGGACTCGTTCAGCGCCGTCCGACGAACCAGGCCTCGAGCTTCTTGATCCTGTCCCGCACCTGATCACGCGTCGCGTCGGCGACCGCAGGACCGCCGCACGCCTTCCTGAGGTCGACGTGGATGGTCGCGTGGGGCTGTCCCGTGCGCCGCGCCCACGCTCCGACGAGTGATTGCAGCCTGTTGCGATCCTCTTTGAGGGCACGGTGTTCGAACTCATCAGTGGCCGGTTCGGGCGCGGACACTGCCACGTGCCGACGCCGGGTCTGCTGGTCCGCCTGGTGCTTCCGCAGCAGCTCCGTCACTTGATCGGGTTCGAGGAGGCCGGGGATGCCGATGAAGTCCGATTCGTCGTCGGACCCGATCGCGCCGCCTGCGCCGAACTCACCCCCGTCGAAGAGCACCTTGTCGAAGCTCGCTTGGGCGTCGAGTGCCTCGAAGGACCCCATGAGCGCGTCGCTCGCGGATTCGGCGCGGTTGGCCTCCTCCAGCGCCTCGTCATCGAAGGTGACGAGACCGTCGTCCTCCGGGTCCGGCTTCCGGTCCAGGGCATGGTCGCGCTCTGCTTCGAGCGAGTTCGCGAGTGCCATGAGGATCGGCACGCTGGGGAGGAAGATAGACGCGGTCTCGCCGCGTTTCCGTGCACGCACGAAACGGCCGATCGCCTGGGCGAAGAAGAGCGGTGTGGCAGACGAGGTCGCATACACGCCGACTGCCAGACGCGGCACGTCGACGCCTTCCGACACCATGCGCACCGCGACCATCCATCGGCGGTCCGAGTCCTGGAACTGCTCGATGCGCTGTGAGGCCCCCACTTCGTCGGACAGGACGACGGTGACCTCCTCGCCGCTGATCTCGCGGAGCTGCTTCGCGTAGGCGCGGGCCACTGTCTGATCCGTCGCGATGACGAGACCACCGGCGTCCGGAACCGTTCGGCGGACCTCCGACAGGCGTCGGTCCGCCGCACGCAGCACGGCGGGGATCCATTCGCCCTTGGGGTTGAGAGCAGTCCTCCAGGCCTGCGAGTGGATGTCCTTCGTCGCGTCCGCACCCAGCACCGCCGACATCTCGTCGCCGGCTTTCGTCCGCCATCTCATCTCACCCGCATAGGCGAGGAACAGGACGGGGCGCACGACGCCGTCACGCAGAGCCTGCGCGTAGCCGTAGGTGTAGTCAGCGCGCGAGGTCCGGATGCCCTCTTCGTCCGGCGCGTACTCGACGAACGGGATGGGGCTCGTATCGGAGCGGAACGGCGTACCTGTGAGCGCCAGACGTCTCCGAGCGGGCTCGAAAGCTTCGCGGATCGCGTCACCCCACGACAGGCTGTCACCTGCGTGGTGCACCTCGTCGAGGATGACGAGGGTGCGGGCCGCTGCTGTCCGGTTGTGGTGCAGGATCGGCTTGGCGGCCACCTGCGCATATGTGACAGCCACACCGTGGAAGCCGGGCGCGTGCCGGCCCTGCGCGTTCTTGAAGTAGGGGTCCAGACGGATCCCCACACGTGCCGCCGCGTCCGCCCACTGCACTTTGAGGTGCTCTGTCGGTGCCACGACGGTCAACCGGTCGACCACGCGCTTCGCCAGGAGTTCCGCTGCCAGTCTCAGTGCGAAGGTCGTCTTGCCTGCACCTGGCGTCGCGACTGCGAGGAAGTCCCGTGGTTCCTTGACGAAATACTCTTCCAGCGCCTCTGCCTGCCACGCTCGCAGCTTGCCAGCAGTGCCCCAGGCAGCGCGTTCGGGGAAAGCAGGCGAGAGCTGTTCAGCGGCATGAGTGCCGGGAACACGACGCGACACTTACTCCTGCGATCCTTCCGGCATGGTTTCGAAGATCTCCTTGCATCGTGGGCAGACGGGGAAGCGCTCCGGGTCCCGTGTGGGGATCCACACCTTGCCGCAGAGAGCGACCACGGGTGTGCCGTTGACCATGGCTTCCATGATCTTGTTCTTGGGTGCATAGTGCGAGAACCGCTCGTGGTCCCCGGGTTCTACCAGCTGCTCTTGTTCCTGGCGGTCGAGCGTGGCCGAGCCACCGCCGGCGGGATATGTTTCAGACATGTCATCCATTCTAGGTCCGCATGCGGACACATCGGCCCCGGGCTTCGTCGAGGCATACAGGAGCGCGGCGCAGGATTTTCCCCGTCCTGTTGCGGTGATCGGCTGTCGGCGGGGCTCCACGCAGCACGCGATCACTGTGGACTCCTTCATCGATGTGTCGTACGACCCACCGACGATGGCTGTGAGCATCTACAGCGGCTCCCGGATGGCTGAATCGCTGGAGACCGCGGAGACCTGCACTCTCAGCGTGTTGACGGCGGAGCAGAAGGACATCGCTCAGTGGCTGGGTGAGCCCGCCCAGCCCTTGTACGGAGTGCTCGACAGCGTCGGGACGATCGATGCCCCGTCCGGCGGCCCGATCATCGAGGGCTGCGCCGTCTGGTTCGACCTCACGATCATCGACCGGGTGCCCGTCGCCACGCACGACCTGATCGTCGGGAAGGTCACAGCTCTGCAGTCGAACCGAGCCGCTCCCCCACCCCTCACCCACTGGGCTGGCGCCTATCATCGACCAGCCCCCCGCTGACCCACAGTCGTGGACGCTCCGACCGGCGCGTGCGGGCCTCCTCGCCGGCAGGGTCAGACCGTCACACGATTCCCTGGGCGCTCATCGCGCGACCGACCCGGAGGAAGCCCGCGATATTCGCCCCGGCCACATAGTCGCCGGGGGCGTCGTACTCCTCTGCCGCTTCTGCGCAGGCGGTGTGGATCCCGGACATGATCTCGTCGAGCCGAGCGTCCGTCTGAGCGAAGGACCAGGAGTCCCGGGACGCGTTCTGCTGCATCTCCAGTGCCGAGGTGGCGACACCACCAGCATTGGCCGCCTTTCCCGGGCCGAACAGCACCTCGTTCTCGCCGAACACCTTGATGGCGTCAGGAGTGCAGGGCATATTCGCGCCTTCGGCCACGAGTGAGACCCCGTTCTTCACGAGTTCGACCGCCGCATCATGATCGAGTTCGTTCTGCGTCGCGCAGGGAAGCGCGATGTCTGCCTCGAGCGACCAGATGCTGCCCTCGTCATGGAAGGTGGCCGACGTGCGGGCATCTGCATACTCTCTGATCCGAGCCCCGCGGTTCAGCTTCACGTCTTCGAGCAGTTGGATGTCCAGCCCGGCGGGGTCGTGGATGTAGCCCCCGGAGTCAGACGCGGCGATGACCGTGGCTCCCAGTTCCTGCGCCTTGAGCGCAGCATGGATCGCCACGTTGCCCGAACCGGACACGATGACCCGCTTGCCGTCGAAATTGCGTCCCGCGGCAGAGAGCATCTCTCGGACGAAGTAGACGACGCCGAATCCCGTCGCTTCGGTCCGCACCATGGATCCGCCGTAGTCGAGTCCCTTGCCGGTGAGCACCCCGGCTTCGAACCGGTTGGTGATCCTCTTGTACTGACCGAAGAGGTAGCCGATCTCCCTGCTGCCGACGCCGGTGTCACCGGCCGGCACGTCGGTGTGTTCACCGAGGTGCCGGTACATCTCCGTCATGAACGACTGACAGAACCGCATGATCTCGAGGTCGCTCTTGCCCTTCGGGTCGAAGTCGGATCCGCCCTTGCCGCCGCCGATCGGCATGCCGGTGAGAGCGTTCTTGAAGATCTGTTCGAAGCCGAGGAACTTCACGATGCCCAGGTAGACCGTCGGGTGGAATCGCAGACCCCCCTTATAGGGGCCCAGAGCGGAGTTGTACTCGACGCGGAACGCCCTGTTGATCTGTGCCTTGCCATGGTCGTCCGTCCACGGGACGCGGAAGATGATCTGGCGTTCGGGTTCGCACAGTCGTTCGATCACGCCCGATTCGACCAGGTCCGGGTGACGGTCCGCCACTGCGCCCAGGCTGTAGAACACCTCGAGCACTGCCTGGTGGAACTCGGATTCGCCCGGGTTCCTGTGCAGGACGGTGTCGTACATGGGCCGGAGGGCGGGATGAAGACTCATGGTAGGCACTATATATGCGGAGCGGTCCTGCAGCGCGCGATTCTGAATAGCGAGAACGCATTAAGACCGCACGGTTCTGCCCATGGTGATGCGCTCAACTATGTTGTTCGACTACTCAGACAGACGATCACTCACGCCCGTTTAACAAGGGTTCTTGTGAGTCACCGCGGAGTGGTGTTCTCGCGGGTGAATGGGGAAAGCCCGAAGGCGAGCAATGCTCAAGCCTTCGGGCTTTCCTACTAAAAGTATTGCGGCGGTGTCTTACTCTCCCACACCCTATCGAGTGCAGTACCATC
>NZ_JABASY010000005.1 GCF_016107685.1 Brevibacterium yomogidense | reverse complement strand
CCTCAGGGCCTCAGGGCCTCAGGGCCTCAGGGCCTCAGGGCCTCAGGGCCTCAGGCGAGCACATCACGCATGAGTCCGGCACGCGCGCACGATCCTGATGAAGAGAATCTTTACGCACATCCAGGTCCCCTTCACTCGACTTCCGACGCCACAGCGTTCGGGACCGGCGCTCCCCTCGCCCCTGAATAGCGGAAGGCCCGCACATGCGACTGCATGTGCGGGCCTTCGCCTCTCAGAGGACCGGATCAGCTGAAGGAGCCGAAGTCGTAGTCCTCGAGCGGGATCGCAGCACCCGTGTCGGATCCGAGCGGCGGGTAGAAGTCGCTGTAGGAGTTGGTGAACAGCTCCTGCTTCGCCTCTTCCGTCGGCTCGACGATCATGTCCCGGTACTTGTGCATACCGGTGCCTGCAGGGATGAGCTTACCGAGGATGACATTCTCCTTGAGACCCAGGAGCGGGTCGGAGCGTCCCTCGAGTGCCGCTTCAGTCAGCACGCGGGTCGTCTCCTGGAAGGATGCCGCAGACAGCCACGATTCGGTCGCGAGCGACGCCTTCGTGATGCCCATCAGCTCATCGCGCGCGGAAGCCGGCTGGCCGCCTTCCTGCACGACGCGCTTGTTCTCCTCCTGGTAGCGACCGCGGTCCACCAGCTCGCCCGGGAGCAGCTTGGTGTCACCCGACTCGATGACCGTCACGCGACGGAGCATCTGCCGGACGATGACCTCGATGTGCTTGTCGTGGATGCCCACACCCTGGGACCGGTACACCTTCTGCACCTCGTCGACGAGGAACCGTTCGGCCTCGCGGCGACCGCGGATGCGGAGCACCTGCTTGGGATCGATGGCGCCTTCGACGAGCTGCGAACCGGCGTCGACCCGCTGGCCGTCCTCCACGAGGAGGCGGTTGCGGCGTCCCACCGCGTGCTCGATCTCTTCGCTTCCGTCGTCCGGTGTGATGATGACGAACCGCGTCTTGCGCGAATCGTCGATCTTCACACGGCCAGCAGCCTCCGCGATCGGGGCGAAGCCCTTCGGTGTCCGCGCTTCGAAGAGCTCGGTCACACGGGGCAGGCCCTGCGTGATGTCACCGCCGCCGGCTGCGACACCACCGGTGTGGAACGTGCGCATCGTCAGCTGTGTGCCGGGCTCACCGATCGACTGCGCCGCAACGGTGCCGATGGCCTCGCCGATGTCGACGAGCTTGCCCGTCGCCATCGAACGGCCGTAGTGCATCGCGGAGATCTGCACGTCCGAGTCCGCGGTGAGAACGGAGTGGACCTTGAGGTCCTCGACGCCGTTCGCCACGAGGAGATCGATGACGTCGACGGTCACATCCGTCTTGGCCGGCACGATCACCTCACCGTCCGCACCCATGACGTCCGCGACCGTGAGACGGCCGTAGACGCTGGTCTCGACGTATTCGTGCGGCTCGAGGGTCCCGTCGAAGGAGCGCTGTGCGATCGGCAGGGTGATGCCCTTGGCCGAATCGGTGTCCTCCGCCCGGACGATGACGTCCTGCGACACGTCGACGAGTCGACGGGTCAGGTAGCCGGAGTCAGCCGTTCGCAGCGCGGTGTCCGCGAGCCCCTTGCGCGCGCCGTGCGACGCAATGAAGTACTCGAGGACGGACAGTCCTTCGCGATAGTTCGACTTGATGGGGCGCGGGATGATCTCACCCTTGGGGTTCGTCACGAGCCCGCGCATGCCCGCCAGCTGGCGGACCTGCATCCAGTTGCCCGATGCGCCCGAATTCACGAGACGCAGAACGGAGTTCTCCTCGGGGAAGTTCTGCTCCATCGCATCGGACACCTTGTCCGTCGCTTCGGTCCAGATCTTCACGAGCTCCGCACGACGCTCCTCATGGGTGAGTGCACCGATCTCGTACTGCTCCTCGACGCGGTCGACGAGCTCCTCCGCACCGTCCAGCAGATCCTTCTTCGCCTCCGGCGCCACGATGTCGGACATCGCGACGGTGATGCCGGACCGGGTGGCCCAGTAGAAGCCGTCGGCCTTGAAGTTGTCGAGGGTCTGAGCGACCTCGACCTTCGGGTACTGGTCCGCCAGGCGGTTGACGATCGCGGACAGCAGCTTCTTGTCCACGGTGCGGTTCACGTACTCGTAGGATTCCGGCAGCACCGTGTTGAAGAGTGCTCGTCCGAGCGTCGTCGTGATGAGTGCCGGCTGACCGGTCTCCCACCCCTCCTGCAGCTCGACGTCCCTGCTCGGCACCAGGTCGTCGATCCGGACGCGGATCTTGGCGCCGAGGTCGAGCTCGCCCAGATCGAACGCCATGATCGCTTCGCTGATGTCCTTGAACTCGCGTCCCTCACCGATCGCACCGGAGCGCTCGCTCGTGAGGTGGAAGATGCCGACGATCATGTCCTGCGAAGGCATGGTCACGGGCTTGCCGTCGGACGGCTTCAGGATGTTGTTCGCGGACAGCATGAGGACACGAGCCTCTGCCTGCGCCTCAGTGGACAGCGGCAGGTGCACGGCCATCTGGTCACCGTCGAAGTCCGCGTTGAAAGCGGAGCAGACGAGCGGGTGGATCTGAATGGCCTTGCCCTCGACTAGCTGCGGTTCGAACGCCTGGATGCCCAGTCGGTGCAGCGTGGGTGCGCGGTTGAGCAGCACCGGGTGCTCCGTGATGACCTCTTCGAGCACGTCCCACACCTGGCCGTGCTGACGCTCGACCATCCGCTTCGCGGACTTGATGTTCTGAGCGTGGTTGAGGTCGACCAGGCGCTTCATCACGAACGGCTTGAAGAGCTCCAGCGCCATCGTCTTCGGCAGGCCGCACTGGTGCAGCTGCAGCGTGGGGCCCACGACGATGACAGAACGACCGGAGTAATCGACGCGCTTGCCCAGGAGGTTCTGACGGAACCGTCCCTGCTTGCCCTTGAGCATGTCGGACAGCGACTTGAGCGGACGGTTGCCCGGTCCGGTGACCGGACGACCACGCCGACCGTTGTCGAACAGCGAGTCGACCGACTCCTGCAGCATCCGCTTCTCGTTGTTCACGATGATCTCGGGTGCACCGAGATCGAGGAGCCGCTTGAGGCGGTTGTTCCGGTTGATGACACGGCGGTACAGGTCATTCAGGTCGGAGGTCGCGAAGCGGCCACCGTCCAGCTGCACCATGGGGCGCAGGTCCGGCGGGATCACCGGGACGGCGTCCAGGACCATGCCTTCCGGCGAGTTGTCCGTCGTGAGGAACGCGTTGACGACCTTGAGGCGCTTGAGCGCCCGAGTCTTCCGCTGTCCCTTGCCGGTCTTGATGAGCTCGCGGAGCATCTCCGCTTCTGCTTCGAGGTCGAAGTCCTTGAGTCGCTGCTGGATGGCAGCGGCACCCATGGAGCCGGAGAAGTAGAGGCCGAAGCGGGCAACCATGTCGCGGTACAGCGACTCGTCGCCTTCCAGGTCGGAGACCTTGAGGCCCTTGAACCGGTCCCAGACCTTCTCGATCCGGTCGATCTCGCGGTCCGCCGCCTTCCGGAGGTTGCCCATCTCCTTTTCGGCCTGCGTTTCGATCTTCCGCTTCGCAGCGGCCGTCGCACCGTCGGCTTCGAGGGCCTTGAGGTCCTCTTCGAGCTTCTTGGCACGGCGATCCACGTCGGAGTCCCGGCGGTTCTCGACCCGCTTCTTCTCCACGTCGATCTGGTTCTGCAGAGTCGGTAGGTCGCGGTGACGCGAGTCCTCGTCCACGGACGTGATCATGTAGGCCGCGAAGTAGATGACCTTCTCGAGGTCCTTCGGAGCGAGGTCGAGCAGGTAGCCCAAGCGCGACGGGACGCCCTTGAAGTACCAGATGTGGGTGACCGGAGCGGCGAGCTCGATGTGGCCCATCCGCTCACGGCGCACCTTGGCGCGAGTCACCTCTACGCCGCAGCGCTCGCAGATGATGCCCTTGAAGCGGACGCGCTTGTACTTCCCGCACGCGCACTCCCAGTCCCGTGTGGGTCCGAAGATGCGCTCGCAGAAGAGGCCGTCCTTCTCGGGCTTGAGGGTGCGGTAGTTGATGGTCTCTGGCTTCTTGACCTCACCGTGCGACCATCGGCGGATGTCGTCGGCCGTGGCGAGGCCGATGCGCAGTTCATCAAAGAAATTGACGTCAGGCACGTGAATCCTTCTCTGTTGTCGCGGCGATCCCGGGGATCACCGCATGTTCGTTCGGTGGGTCAGACTTCTTCGACGGTGTTCGCTTCGTGGCGAGACAGGTTGATGCCCAGTTCCTCCGCGGCGCGGAAGACCTCCTCATCGGAATCGCGCATCTCCACGTGCATGCCATCGGACGAAAGCACCTCGATGTCCAAGCAGAGCGACTGCATCTCCTTGATGAGGACCTTGAAGGATTCCGGGATTCCCGGGTCCGGCAGGTTCTCACCCTTGACGATCGCTTCGTAGACCTTCACGCGACCGGGGATGTCGTCCGACTTGATGGTGAGGAGTTCCTGGAGCGTGTAGGCCGCACCGTATGCTTCGAGCGCCCACACCTCCATCTCACCGAAGCGCTGACCACCGAACTGTGCCTTACCTCCCAGCGGCTGCTGGGTGATCATGGAGTACGGTCCGGTCGATCGTGCGTGGATCTTGTCGTCCACGAGGTGGTGCAGCTTGAGCATGTACATGTAGCCCACGGAGACGGGGTACGGGAACGGCTCACCCGAGCGGCCGTCGAACAGACGGGCCTTGCCCGACGCGTCGACGAGGCGTTCGCCGTCCTGGTTGGGCTTCGCGGCCTCGAGGAGGCCCCGCAGCTCTTCCCAGTGGGCGCCGTCGAACACGGGGGTCGCGACAGTGGTGCCCGGCTCCGCCTCGTCGACGAAGCCGTGCATCTTCTCCGCCCACTCCGGGGTGCCCTCGAGCTTCCAGCCCTGCTTGGAGATCCATCCCATGTGGACTTCCATGACCTGGCCGATGTTCATACGGCGAGGCACACCGTGCGGGTTGAGGATGATGTCGACCGGCGTGCCGTCCTCGAGGAACGGCATGTCCTCGACGGGCAGGATCCGGGAGATGACACCCTTGTTGCCGTGGCGGCCGGCCATCTTGTCGCCGATCGTGATCTTGCGTCGCTGGGCGACGTAGACGCGGACCAGCTGGTTGACGCCGGGCGCCAGTTCGTCGTCCTCGTCGCGGTCGAAGACCTTGACGGAGATGACTGTGCCGGATTCGCCGTGCGGGACCTTGAGAGAGGTGTCGCGGACTTCGCGCGACTTCTCACCGAAGATCGCACGCAGCAGGCGCTCCTCCGGAGTGAGCTCGGTTTCACCCTTCGGCGTCACCTTGCCCACCAGGATGTCGCCGTCGGTGACTTCAGCACCGATGCGGATGATGCCGCGCTCGTCCAGGTCCGCCAGTGCGTCCGGAGCGATGTTCGGGATGTCCCGGGTGATCTCCTCCGCGCCCAGCTTGGTGTCGCGTGCGTCGACTTCGTGCTCTTCGATGTGGATCGAGGAGAGGACGTCGTCCTGCACCATGCGCTGGGACAGGATGATGGCGTCCTCGAAGTTGTAGCCCTCCCAGGACATGAAGGCGACGAGCAGGTTCTTGCCCAGCGCCATCTCGCCGTCTTCCGTCGACGGGCCGTCACCCAGCACGGACCCGACCTCCACGCGATCGCCTTCGTCGACGACGATGCGCTGGTTGTAGGACGTGCCGTGGTTGGACCGGCGGAACTTCTCCGCCTTGTACACCTGCTGCGTGCCGTCGTCATTCATGACGGTCACGTAGTCGGCGGACACCTCCGTCACAACGCCGGAGTTGTCAGCGGTGATGACGTCGCCCGCGTCGACGGCCGCGCGGTACTCCATGCCCGTGCCCACGTAAGGGGCTTCGGCACGGACCAGCGGGACGGCCTGGCGCTGCATGTTCGCACCCATGAGGGCGCGGTTGGCGTCATCGTGCTCGAGGAAGGGGATGAGCGCGGTCGCGACGGAGACCATCTGGCGCGCGGACACGTCCATGAAGTCGATGTCTGCGACCGGGATCAGCTCCGCTTCACCGGATCCGCCCTTCGGACGGGCGAGGACGAGGTCCTCGACGAACTTCGAGTCGTCGCCCAGCGGCGCGTTCGCCTGCGCGATCGTGTAGTCGAGCTCGTCGTCGGCGGTGAGGTACATCGTCTCGTCGGAGACGACGCCGTCCTTGACCTTGCGGTAGGGCGTCTCGATGAAGCCGAACGGGTTGATCCGCGCGTAGGAGGCGAGCGAGCCGATGAGGCCGATGTTCGGGCCTTCCGGAGTCTCGATCGGGCACATGCGTCCGTAGTGCGACGGGTGGACGTCGCGGACTTCCATGCCTGCACGGTCGCGCGACAGACCGCCGGGGCCCAGCGCGGACAGGCGACGCTTGTGCGTGAGGCCTGCCAGCGGGTTGTTCTGGTCCATGAACTGCGAGAGCTGGCTGGTGCCGAAGAACTCCTTGATCGCAGCGACGACCGGGCGGATGTTGATGAGCGACTGCGGCGTGATCGCTTCGACGTCCTGGGTCGTCATGCGCTCGCGCACGACTCGCTCCATCCGTGACAGGCCGGTGCGGACCTGGTTCTCGATGAGCTCGCCCACTGCGCGGATGCGGCGGTTGCCGAAGTGGTCGATGTCGTCGTCCGCGACGCGGAGGTCGATCGCCTCGCCGTCGCGCACACCCGGCATCGTCTCATCGCCGGCGTGCAGCGCGACGATGTAGCGGATCGTCGCGACGACGTCGTCCGTGCTGAGGACGGAGTCCGACAGCGGCGCGTCAATGCCCAGCTTGCGGTTGATCTTGTAGCGACCGACCTTGTCGAGGTTGTAGCGCTTGGGGTTGAAGTACAGGTTGTTGAGCAGCGTGCGCGCTGCCTCTGTCGTCGCGGGCTCCGCGGGGCGCAGCTTGCGGTAGATGTCGAGCAGCGCTTCGTCCTGCGTCTGGACCGTGTCCTTCGCCATGGTCTCGCGCATCGACTCGTACTGGCCGAATTCCTCGAGGATCTTCGATTCGCTCCAGCCCAGCGCCTTCAGCAGGACCGTGACGGACTGCTTGCGCTTGCGGTCGAGGCGGACGCCCACCTGATCGCGCTTGTCGATCTCGAATTCGAGCCATGCACCGCGCGACGGGATGATCTTCGCGGTGAAGATGTCCTTGTCGGAGGTGCGGTCGGGCGTCGTCTCGAAGTACGCGCCCGGCGAGCGGACGAGCTGGGAGACGACCACGCGCTCCGTGCCGTTGATGACGAAGGTGCCCTGAGGGGTCATGAGTGGGAAGTCACCCATGAACACCGTCTGAGACTTGATCTCGCCCGTGTTGTTGTTCATGAACTCCGCGGTGACGAACAGGGGCGCGGAGTATGTCATGTCCCGCTCCTTGCACTCGTCGACGGAGTACTTGGGCGGTTCGAAGCGGTGCTCCCGGAACGACAGGGACATCGCTCCCGCGAAGTCCTCGATCGGGGAGATCTCCTCGAAGATCTCTTCGAGCCCCGAGACGGTGGCGACGGATTCGTCGCCGGTCTCCGTGGCCTCGATGACGCGGTCCTGCCAGCGGTCGTTCCCGATCAGCCAGTCGAAGCTGTCGGTCTGAAGGCTGAGGAGGTCAGGGACTTCAAGGGGTTCGCGAATCTTCGCGAAGGAGATGCGCTGCGGGTGGGGAGCGGTCGTGGTGTGTTCGTCGGCAGCAGCCAATGGGATCCTTCCGGGTGAAACCTGATGTCTCCGGTTCGGCCTGCCCGCCCGTTTCCGACGTCGACGTGCACGGGATCCGTACACAGGGACATGGGATTCGAGCTCCGTTTGGCCCACCGCTATATGAAGGCAACACGAAGGCAGAGCAATGCAAAAAATCAGTCTACTCGCGCGTCCCCCAATGCGCAAACTGCGTGTGGTAGGCTCCCCCTTTCCCCAGGAACGCACAGGCTGCTGCTCCGCCTGCTGCGCCACGGTCCGGGCACGGTCACCGCCAGGATGAGACGATGCCGACATGGCTGTGTTCACACTCGTCACCGATCCCGTCCGCCTCACGTCGGTCCTCGTCGTCGGCTCATCGCGCGCGCTGCTGGTCGACACCGGCTCCGGGCCTGACCAGGCGGTGCGCATCCTCGCCGCTTTAAGACAGATCACGGATCTGCCGCTCGTCGTCGCGAACACCCACGATCACTGGGACCACTTCTTCGGGAACGCGACGCTCGCCGAGGCCGGAGTCACCGAATTCCTTGCGTCGCACGCATTCGTGCGGGACTCCCCCGGCTCCGCATGGCTGCAGCATGCGGAGGCCTCGGAGCACGCGTTCGACCTCCCGGACCCCACAGCGCTCGCAGTCGACGTGCGCGCGGTCGAGGACGGTGAGCGCCTCTCTCTGAGCGGGCTGCAGAACGGTGACGGGGACGGCCCCGCAGACTCCGCCGTCGAGGCCGGCGACGCGGTGGAATTCTTCGTCGTGTCGGGCCACACGGACACGGACCTCGCGATCCGGGTGGGTCCGGTCATGATCGTGGGTGATCTGCTCGAGGAGGGCGCGCCTCCCCAGGTGGGCATCGATTCGACCCCCGTCGCGTGGGTCAGGTCTCTGGAGCGCCTGCTGGAGGTGCCCGGTGTGGACGTCTTCGTCCCCGGGCACGGGCGCCCGGTCGGCAGGGGCTTCGCGGAAGCGCAGCGCACGGATCTCGCCGCGTTCGCGGCCTCCGAGGATGCGGACGACACGGATGACCAGGATGCGCTGCCTGCGCGCTTCGCGGCGGACGCGGTACCGGCCGACGAGTCCGGCGCACCCGACGAATCACACGCTGCGACGGACGCGGTGTTCGGAGTGCGCGTCACCCGCATCGTGTGAGATCCCCGGACCATGTGAGACCTCCGGGCCACCCCGAGCGAGCGCGACTCCCCCACCGACGACGAACACCGAACCGGTGACACTGAGCCCCTGAATGCACGAACCCCCGTTCCCACACTGTGGGGACGGGGGTTCGAGCGTGTGAGGAACCGTGTGCAGCACGCCGCGCACGGCGGCTCACACGGCAGTCATCACTTGAGGGTGACGGTTGCGCCGGCGCCCTCGAGAGCTTCCTTGGCCTTGTCGGCAGCTTCCTTGGACACGCCTTCGACGACGGCCTTCGGAGCGGAGTCGACGAGGTCCTTGGCTTCCTTCAGTCCGAGCGATGTGAGTCCACGGACCTCCTTGATGACCGGGACCTTCTTGTCTCCCGCAGCCTCGAGGATCACGTCGAACTCGGTCTGCTCTTCAGCGGCCTCGGGTGCGGCACCGCCGGCGGCCGGAGCCGCAGCAGCTGCGACCGGAGCCGCTGCCTCGACCTCGAAGGTCTCCTCGAACTGCTTGACGAAGTCCGACAGTTCGATGAGCGAGAGCTCCTTGAACGCGTCGATGAGCTCTTCAGTGGTGAGCTTAGCCATAGTGGCTGTTCCTTCCATTCGCGACCGGTAGGGGTGAACCGGCCAGTGGGGGTGTTCGGTGTGTCTGACTCAGGCGTCGTCGGCCGGTGCCTCAGCGGCACCGTCGTTCTTCTCGCGCAGAGCGTCGACAGTTCGCACGGTCTTGACCAGCGGAGCGGTGAACAGGTAAGCGGCCTGGTACAGGCCTGCCTTCATGACACCGGCTGCCTTCGCAAGCAGCACCTCGCGGGATTCCAGATCGGCGAGCTTGGTGATGTCCTCAGCTGTCAGCGCGGAGCCCTCGAGGACTCCGGCCTTGATGATGAGCTGAGGATTCGCCTTGGCGAAGTCACGCAGCGCCTTCGCGGCCTCGGAGGGTTCGCCCTTGATGAACGCGATCGCCGTGGGTCCGGCGAGCTGTCCTTCGAAGGCTTCGATCCCTGCTTCTTTGGCAGCGATGGCGGTGAGAGTGTTCTTCACCACGGCGTAGGTGGCGTGCTCACCGAGAGACCTGCGCAGATCCTTCATCTGCGCAACGGTGAGCCCGCGGTACTCGGTCAGCACGGCGGCGTTCGAGGACTCAAGCTCCTGCTTGATCTCTGCGACCGCGGCTGCCTTGTCGGGCCTCGCCATGGCATTCCTTTCGTTGATGTCGGTGCGTCCACACTCAACAGAAAAAGCGCCCCACGCCAGGCGCGGGACGCTCACGATACGATGCGCACGAATGCGCAACGTGGAAGTCCTCACCTGCGTGGGCCACTCAGTCTCGCTGAGTCTTCGTCTGCGAGCGCATCATCCTGAAGGCTGAGGCACCGCAGAGACCGACGGTCTTGGGCAAGCATCAACGATACGGAGGCGGGGGCCCCGTGTCAAAGCGGCTCCCGAGGCGGTTGACCGCGCCTCCCCTCGCACCTTCGATGCGCTCCTTGCGGATCAGCTCGACGAGGTCCTCCCCCGACCCGGCGCCGTGCGGAGACTCCACCGTGGGCCGGCTCGACCGTAGGCCCGCACATCGGGTGCGTCTACGGCGCAGGGCGACGCACGAGTGGAGGGACGCCACCGACTACGCTGACGGGGTGCAGGATATCCAGGACTTCGTCATCAGCCTCGTGGGCTCCCCGTGGCTCTACCCGGTCTTCGGATTCTTCATCGCAGTGTCCGCGGCGATCCCGCCGATCCCGTCCAGTGCACTCATCGTCGCACTGGGCGCAGTGAATGCGCACTCCGGTGCTCCCGACCTGCTCCTGCTGCTCGCCGCCGGGACCGCCGGGTCGATCGTCGGCGACCACGTGATGTACCTGCTGGGCAGGCGCAGCGGATTCACACAGTGGCCCCTCCTGCGGTCGGCGGCGAACCAGCGCCGGATCGGGAAGCTGTCGCGTCGGCTTGCCGAGCGCGGACTCTTCTTCGCAGTCCTCGCCCGCTTCATCCCGCTCGGCCGGACACTCATCGCCCTGGTCTCCGGTGATCAGCGATGGGACATCCGTCGATGGTTGGGCCTCACCACAGCCGCCGGCGCCATCTGGGCGGCGTACTCGATCGGCTTCGGGTGGCTCACCGCTCGCTGGATCCCCCTGCCCATGTGGGCGGCGGTCGCGATCGCGGTGGGCGGCTCGTTCGTGCTCGGTGCCGTCGTGTCCCGGATCGCCGACCGGGTCGCGCTCGGCAACGGCGACTGACACCCGGCAACGGTGGCTGACACTCTGCGCCGCCGCCGGTACCCCGCGAGATCGTCAGAGAGCCATCGCGGCCCCGGACACGAAGAAGGGCGGGAGCCCCGTGGGGTTCCCGCCCTTCGTACCGCTCAGACCCACTCACCGGTCACAGGGACCGGGACGTGTCAGCGACGAGGTGCGATCAGACGCGCAGCGTGCCCGCGTCCACCGGGACGCCGGGGCCGTTCGTCGACGACAGCGTCGCCTTCGAGATGTAGCGGCCCTTCGAGGAGGACGGCTTGAGGCGGTTGACCTCATCGATCGCAGCCTTGAAGTTCTCCTCCAGCTGTTCCTGGGAGAACGACGCCTTGCCGATGATGAAGTGCAGGTTCGAGTGCTTGTCGACGCGGAACTCGATCTTGCCGCCCTTGATGTCCGTCACAGCCTTCGCGACGTCCATCGTGACCGTGCCGGTCTTGGGGTTCGGCATGAGCCCGCGGGGACCCAGAACCTTGCCCAGGCGCCCGACCTTGCCCATCATGTCAGGTGTCGCGACCGCCGCGTCGAAGTCGGTGAAGCCACCGGCCACCTTCTCCAGCAGGTCATCGGAACCGACGAAGTCGGCACCTGCTTCGCGGGCTGCCTCCGCACGGTCACCCGCGGCGAAGACGAGGACCTTGGCCGTCTTGCCGGTGCCGTGGGGCAGATTGACGGTGCCGCGCACCATCTGGTCGGCCTTCCGGGGATCGACACCCAGGCGCAGGGCGACCTCGAGGGTGCCGTCGAACTTCGACACCGAGGTCTCCTTGGCCAGGGCGATCGCCTGTGCCGGTTCGTACTGTGTGTCCGCAGCGATCTTCTCTGCGGCGGCCCTGTAGGCCCGTGAGCGCTTAGCCATCTGCTTCTTCTCCTAGCAGTCGTGGTGCGGGTCGCGCGGACCCTTCCACTGTGATGATGAGATCCGGGGATCTCAGTTGTCGGTGGTGATGCCCATCGACCGTGCGGTGCCGGCGACGATCTTGGCGGCCGCTTCGACGCTGTTCGCGTTGAGGTCGGTCATCTTCGTCTCTGCGATCTCGCGCACCTGGTCGGCGGAGAGGTGTCCCACCTTGTCCGTGTGCGGGGTCGCGGACCCGGACTTCACGCCCGCGGCCTTCTTGATGAGCTCCGCAGCAGGCGGCGTCTTCGTGATGAACGTGAACGAACGGTCCTCGTAGACGGTGATCTCCACGGGGATGACGTTGCCACGCTGGGATTCTGTCGCAGCGTTGTACGCCTTGCAGAACTCCATGATGTTGACGCCGTGCTGACCAAGCGCGGGGCCGATCGGGGGTGCCGGGTTAGCGGCGCCCGCCTGGATCTGCAGCTTGATCAGACCGGCGACCTTCTTCTTGGGAGGCATGTTCGGTCCTTACTCTTCTCTTCCGTCACCCGCACGACGCTCGTGCGGGTCGGGTTTCGACACGCCCCTCCGATGCGGGGGCGGGTCAAACTCCACCAGTATTCCACGACTGAACGTCCGGAGGCGAATCCCTGAGAGGAACCGCACACCGGACGTTCGGTCGATGTCTGTCTGCGGCGAAGCCGCGGTGTCCGCGGCCGGTGACCGCGAAGACGTGGGGACTCCGGGCAGGAGTCTCAGATCTTGGCCACCTGGTCGAACCCGAGCTCGACGGGGACGTCCCGCTCGAAGATCGACAGGAGCACGGTGAGCTTCTGGTTCTCCGGGCGGATCTCCTGGATGGTCGCGGGGTGGCCCTCGAACGACCCTTCCTTCACGAGCACGGACTCGCCCACCTCGAATTCGACGACGTACGAGGAGTCGTCGGAACCGCTCGCGGCGACAGTGCCGGTCTCCTGCGCGATCTTCGCCTGCTGCTCTTCGAACACCGGGCGGAGCATCTCGAAGACCTCGTCCACCGTGAGGGGGACCGGGTCGTAGGCGTTGCCCACGAAGCCCGTGACGCCCGGGGTGTGGCGCACCGCGCCCCAGCTCTCGTCGGTGAGCTCCATGCGAACCAGCACGTAGCCGGGGACGCGCACGCGCCGCACCTGCTTGCGCTGGCCGTTCTTGATCTCGACCACGTCCTCCATCGGGACCTGGACCTCGAAGATGAACTCCTCCATGTTGAGGCTCACCGTGCGCGACTCGATGTTCGCCTTCACACGGTTCTCGTAGCCCGCATAGGAGTGGATGACGTACCAGTCGCCATCCTGCATGCGCAGGTCGGACTTGAAGTCCTCGATCGCCTCTTCGAGCGGATCGGCCTGTGCTTCGTCCGTCTCCGCGGCCTCAGCCGGGGACGCGTCGTCCGAAGCGGCTTCAGCAGTCGCTGCGCCTTCCGAACCGGCGTCGTCCGAACCGGCCTCCGCCGATGCGACCTCACCGGCGGTCACGGCCTCCGCCTCGGGCTCGGTCGGGGCACCCGCCCCATCGAGCTCGGGGTTCAGCTCTTCCGGTGTTGTCTCCGACACGTGGTGTCTCCTCGTTCGATGCGTGGTGGGCGGTCAGGATGTAGTGGGCTGGGGCGTCAGAACGGGGTCGTCCCGGCGAAGACCCAGCCGGCGAGCTGTCCGAAGAGGAAGTCGAGTCCCGTGACCAGCAGCATCATGATCGCAACGAAGCCGAGCACGACGAGCGTGTAGTTGATGAGCTCTTTGCGGGTCGGGGTGACGACCTTCTTCAGTTCCGCGATGATCTCGCGGAGGAAACGGAGGATCCTGCCGAAGAGCCCGAGCCTCTTCTTCCCCTCTGCGGCGGCGGAAGTATCAGCCACGCGACCCTCTCTCATTCCTCGACGTCCGTCACTGACCCGGTCGGGTCAGTCTGACTGAGCAGGGGTGACAGGACTCGAACCTGCAACCTACGGTTTTGGAGACCGTTGCGCTACCACTTGCGCCACACCCCTTCGGCGATGAGCTACTCACCGCCGAGGATCGAGCATACATGTTCCGCCGCGCCCACGTCGAACCGCGCGGCTCCCTCCGGTCCCAGGTCGGAGTCTCCACCGTCGCCTGCCCGCCGTCGTGCTCTCACGAGCCCTCATCGGGCTCCGCATCCGGTTCGGCATCCGGTTCCGCATCCGGTTCGGGGTCGACGACGACGAGCGGCGCGGGCTCCATGAACGGGGTCCAGGCGGAGAATTCGACGTCCGCGTCCATCCCCACGCTGATGTACTGCACGTCGACGGGCTCCCCCGTCGTCCTGTCGATCCGGAGGATGCTGAGCTCCGCCGTCATCTTGAGGGGGCCGGGGGTGAGTGCGTCTGCGAGTGCCCCGCCGGTCGTCGACCCGACCGTGCGCACGCCCTGCCCGTAGCGTTCGGGCTCCACCCGGCGGTGCCAGTGCCCGTGCAGACCGTAGTCCGCGCAGCCGGCCGCCAGTGCGGGTTCCGCGAGGCGCGGGTCGTGGAGGACGAGCAGGCCCGCGTCGGCTCTGCAGGCGTCCACGGCGACACGCTTGGTGAACTCCTCCGTCGTCTCACCGGTCTCCAGGACGTCGCCGGAGGGGAAGACGGTCCGTCGGGGATCGGACGCACCGAACAGGCGGAGGCCCGCGACCTCCACGGGCTCTCCCTCCAGGATCGTCCAGCCCAGGTCGCGCGCACGTGCGACGGTGTCCCGGGAATCGTGGTTGCCCTTGACGAACACGGTGGGGACGTCCGCCGGGAGCGCTTGGTCGACGGAGTCGACGCAGACGTTCTCCGCGTCCGTCCCGGTCATCGTGATGTCCCCGCCGTCGATGTGGAGGTCCGCGTCCGTCCACCGCACGACGTCCCCGATGACGCGCGACATGCCCGTCTGGCAGTGGATGTCGCTCGTCCAGACGACAGTGGCGAGGTCGGCGTCGCCCGCGCGTCCCAGTCCGCTCAGCGGGCCGGGCCCCACGCGCGTGCTGAGGGGGCGCTGTGACCAGTTCGCTGCGAGGTTCTGCCGCACGCTGCCGTAGAATTCGTCGTTCTCCTGCACCATGTCCGTCGCCGCCTGAGCGGCCTCGTCGACCACACCGGAGAAGCGGCCGGTGACCTCTGCCCCGGCCAGCGGCGTGCCGATGAAGACGGGATCGGATTCGATCGTGCGCTGCGGTTCGAACGGGACCGCGAAGGCGCCTCCGAGGACCGCCAGGCCCACGGTGGCCGCGCCGGCCTGCAGGCGCACCTGCTTCCGGGGCCGAGGCCGCCTCCCCTGCCGCAGGACGTCCCACCGGGAGACGCCCCAGACGGCACGGCCGGCCACGATGAGCGCGAAGAGGGTGAGGCTGCCGACCACCGCGCGCAGCGCGATGTCCTGTCCGATCGCGACGACGACGGTCCGCGTATGGACGCCGGGTTCGGAGAAGAGCGCGGCGTACGCGGCGACGTCGCCGCCCAGTGCGTCGACCGTCGCACCCCCGACCCCGGATTCGACGGGGATCTCGCCCACCGTGATGTGGACGCCCAGCCCGAACGGGATGAGACCGTCCGCGGGGACGACGACGCTGCCGAGCGGCCCCAGGTCCACGTCGATCGCCCCGTCGCCGGTCACCGCGTAGTCCGCTTCGTGCGGACCGAACGTCGACTCCGCGGACGCACCGAGCACCGCCCACGGCGTGACGAGGACGAGGCAGCACAGGAGCACGACGGCCGACCGCAGGGCGGTGGCGAGCCGGGGGCGCCGTCCGGATGCGGTGCGCAGCCAGCGCACCGCGCGGCGTCCACGAGCCCGCAGCCCACCTGTCAGCGGCGCAGTGCGGCGGTCTGCGGAAATCACAGGGTGAGGCCGACGAGGTTCGGTTCGGGGACCAGCGTGATGCCGAACGTCTTCTCCACTCCCGTCCGGATGTGCCGGGCGAGCCCCACCACGTCAGAGGCGGCCGCGTGCCCGCGGTTCGTGAGCGCGAGTGTGTGCTTCGTCGACAGGGATGCCCGGCCGGCTCCGAGGGCGAAGCCGCGGGTGAAGCCCGCCTGCTCGATGAGCCACGCGGCGGACGTCTTCACGACGTCCGGGTCCGGCTCCCCCGTCGCGTGGTCGACGACCGGGTAGGCGGGTGCGCCGTCCGGCAGCACGGCGTCGGCCGTCACGCGGCCGGCGGGTCCGTCCACGAGCGACAGGATCGGGTTGGTGAAGAAGCTGCCCGCTGACCACGAAT
The DNA here is from genome assembly GCF_016107685.1 of Brevibacterium yomogidense. GTDB lineage: Bacteria > Actinomycetota > Actinomycetes > Actinomycetales > Brevibacteriaceae > Brevibacterium > Brevibacterium yomogidense. Next base: position 258,009 of record NZ_JABASY010000005.1, on the reverse strand, counting down.
CGTGATCCGCGGGATCGAGCACCATCCCCTTCGACGCCCGCAGGTCCACGACCGCGGCGCGCACGGCGTCCACCGGCACACGGTCGCCCAGGTCGACGGACAGCGCCTGCGCCAGCTGGCGGTAGCGGACCGCAGCGGTCGCGGCTCCCGCCCCCGCCCGCGAGTCCCGTGCCGCCTCCAGCTCGAAGGTCACGGCGAGGACGACGTAGCGGACCGCACCGACCCGGGCGGCAGAACGCTTGAGGAGCGACGTGCGGTACCCGAAGCGCAGGTCCTCCGGGGTGAGGACCTGCTCCTCGCCTGTAGCACGGTCCAGCACGTGGGCGTCGACGAGGCAGTCGGCGACTTCGGCGCCGTACGCGCCGACGTTCTGGACCGGTGTCGCACCGACGGAGCCGGGGATGCCGGACAGCGCTTCCAGCCCGGACAGCCCGCGGGCCACGGTCGCGGCGACGAATGTGTCCCAGTCCTCTCCGGCTTCGACCGTCACCCGCACCCGTCCGTGGTCGTCCGGGTCCTCCCACTGGGTCCCTGTCGTCCGGATGAGGCAGGTGGGTCCCTCGAATCCGTCGTCCGCGATGAGCAGGTTCGACCCGCCCGCGACGAACAGGACGTCCGGGACGGGCAGCGGTGAGGCGGGGTCGACGGTCAGCGGGTGCGCACGGACGAAGGCGATCAGATCCGCGCGGGTGCGCGCCTCCTGCGGATCGGCGACCGGTCCGCCCACGCGCAGTGTCGTGAGGTCCGCGAACCTCACGCCAGGCGGACCTTCACCTGGGTCCGGCCCAGGACTGCTTCGTCGTCGGAGGTCACCGCGAGGTCCAGGCGGACGATGCCCGTGTCCGTGTCGACCGCACCGACCGTGGCGGTGAGCGCCAGTTCTGCGGTGGGTGTCGAGGGCACGCCGGTTTCCGCGTCCGGGACGACGACCATCGAGGTGAAGCGCGTGCGGGCGTCGACGACGGAGCCGGGGTCACCCGTCCAGTCGGTGACGCGGGCCAGCACGGAGCCCATCGTGAGCATCCCGTGCGCGATGACGTTCGGCAGGCCGACCTCCTTCGCGTAGCGCTCGTTCCAGTGGATGTGGTTCTGGTCGCCGGAGGCCGCGGCGTAGGCGATGAGGTCTGCACGGGACACGGGGATCGTCGTGTCGATGACCGTCTGGCCGACGTCGACGGAAGCCAGCGCGGGGCGTGCGGTGGTGTCGCTCATGTCTGCTCTCCTCACTTCTCGCCGCGGACGACGATCGTGGACGTGACGGTGACGACGGCATCGCCCGAAGCGGCGTCGGTGAGTTCCGTCCGGGTCGTGATCATCGCGTTGCCGCCCGCTTCCCGCAGCCCGTCGACGTGCGTGGTCGCCGCCAGGCGGTCCCCCGCGACGATCGGGCGGGTGTAGGTGAACTGCTCCTGGCCGTGGACGACGCGGGAGTAGTCGATTCCTGCATCCGGGTTCGCGATGTAGAGGGCTTCGCAGCGCTGGGAGGGGATCACCGCGAACGTCGTGGGGGCGACGACGTCCGCGTAGCCCAGTTCCTTCGCCGCATCCGTATCGAAGTGCGCCGGGTGCGCGGCGCCGACGGAGCGTGCGAATTCCGCGATCGCCTCCCTGCCCACGTCGAAGGGCGTCTCGAGGGAGTACTGGGCTCCCTGCAGGTCTGCGTTGACTGACACGTGTGGCCTCCTCGCTTCCGGTGCCGCGGGTCTGTCCGCCGCGCCTGGATCGTCCGGTCGGTGGCCAGTCTAGCGACGACGGCGGACTCGTCGCGTCACGCGCACTCGACGTGTTCGGTCGCCCAGCGCTGCGGGTGGTGGCGCTCCCGGTGGAGGGCCTCCTGCCGCTTCCATCCCTCCCACCAGGAATCGTCGCCGTCGCGAGCGAGGATGCGGGCCCGCCGCACCTCTTCCGGCCCGTCGAGCCACAGCACCCTGTCGGCGAGTCCCGCCGTGAGCGGGGTGACGCTGCCGCATCCTTCGACGACGAGCGGGGCCTCGGGGCGGACGCTGTCCTCCGCACCCCACTCAGAGGCGTGCCAGTCCCAGCGCCGCCAGTGCGCGCCCCTGCCGGCCGCTCGCTCCGTGAGGACCCGCTCGAGCGTCGCGGTGCCGTGTGCCAGACCGTCCCACCCGGCGTAGAGGTCGTCCATGTGCACGAGGCGGGCTCCCAGTCTGTCCGCGAGGTGCGCCGCGTGCGTCGTCTTCCCCGCGCCCGAGGTCCCGTCCACGAGCACGAGCACACCCACCCCGGTCATGTGCCCACCTCGGTCATCCGTCCACCGGTCGTCCGCATCCGCCCACCGGTCACCCGCACCTGCCCACCCCGCTCATCCGCCCGCGCCGACGAGCCGGTAGGAGCCCGTCGCCATCGCCAGACCGACCGCGCCCACCGCGACCGCGAGCGCGATCACGACGGCGGCCGCGTCGCGCCGGCCCAGGTGCGAGGCACGCGCCCAGGTCCGGTCGGCCGTGCCGAACGCACGTGCCTCCATCGCCGTCGCGAGCATCGTTCCGCGCCGCACCGCGGTCACCACGAGCGCGAAGGCGAGTGTGACCCAGCCGGTGAGGGAGCGGGGGTCTCCGAGGCCTCGGGCGCGGCGGGCGCGTGCGAGCGAGCGGTGGTCCGCGGCGAGGACCCCCGCGAGGCGGACGGCGGCGAGCGCACCCAGCACGAAGCGGGCGGGCAGGCGGGCGATCTGTGCGAGTGCGTCGGCCAACCGGGTGGGGTCGATCCCGACGAGCGCGACGAGGGTGGGGACACCGATCGCGAGCACGCGGACGGTGATCGCGACGGCCAGTTCGATCGAGTTGTCGCTCACGACGACGAGCCACCAGGACAGGTGGATCCTGCCGCCGGGCTCCGCGTAGAGGAGCATGCTGAGGCCGCTCAGCGGTGCGGCGAGCAGCAGCGGCCACGTGCGGCGCAGGATCGTCGCGGGTGTGATGCCCATGCCCGTGAAGAGGATCAGCCAGACGATCAGTGCGGTGGCTCCGCTCACGATGTCGATGCTCGTGAGCAGCGGCAGAGAGGACAGCGCTGCGGCCGCGCAGAGGGCGAGCGGGTTGAGGGAGGCGAGCGGGTCACGACGGGTCGCGGCGGCGCTCACGGGTCCACCCGCTTCTCCAGGTGGAGGCGACTGTCGCCCAGCACGCGCACGTAGTCGTCGTCGTGGGTGACGGACACGGCCGCACCGCCGGCGTCGACGTGGGCCGCCACGAGCGCGGCGAGCTCCGTCCATGTCGTCCTGTCCTGCCCGAACGTCGGCTCGTCGAGGACGAGGACCCGCGGGGCGGTCGCGAGCGCGGTCGCGACGGACAGCCTGCGCTGCTCCCCTCCGGACAGCGTGTAGGGGTGCGCGTTCGCGAGGTGGGTGAGTCGCAGCCTCTCGAGGAGGTCGTCGACGATCGTCGCGACGTCGCGGCGGGCCCGCCGTGGGCCGACTGCGAGCTCCTCGCGCACGCTGCGGGCGACGAACTGGTGCTCCGGACGCTGGAAGACGGTGCCGACCCTCGTGAGCAGCTGCCTCGACCTCCACCGGTGCGGGTGGGGCGACGACGTGCCGCGTGCCAAGGCCTCCGCCGCGGTGACGGCCCCCGCCCACGGCGCGGTGAGACCCGCGAGCGCGAACGCGAGCGTCGTCTTCCCCGCCCCGTTGGGTCCGGTGACGACGAGCGACTCACCGGCGCCCAGTGCGAGGTCGATGCCCTCCTGGACGAGACCGCCGCCGAGGCGCCCCGGCCTTCCCTGTCCCACGGCCAGTCCCGCTGCGGTGAGGAGCCTGCCGCCGTGTGTGGGGGTCGGGGTGGAGCGGACGACCTCGGGGCGGGAGCCGGGCACCCAGACGCCTGCGGCCTCGAGCGCGGTGCCGTGCCGGGAGAACACCGTCTCCGGGACACCGTCCGCGACGATCCCCCCGGCGGATTCCAGGACGACCACACGGTCGACGTGCTCCACCCACGCGTCCACCCGGTGGTCGACGACGACGAGGGTCGTGGACGTGCGGGCGACGGCGCGGCGGACCTCGGCGGCGCCCGCGTGGTCGAGGTTCGCGGTGGGCTCGTCGAGCAGCAGGAGGCCCGGCCGCATCGCGAGCACGCCCGCGATCGCGAGTCTCTGCCGCTCACCGCCGGACAGGTGCGCCGTCGACCGGTCGAGCGGGTAGCGGAGGCCGACCGCGTCGAGCGACTCCGCGACCCGGGACCAGATCTCGTCCCGCGGGACGGCGAGGTTCTCCGCACCGAACGCGACGTCGTCGCCCAGCACCGGCAGGATCGTGTTCGCCTCCGGGTCCTGCAGGACCAGCCCGGCACGACCCCGCTGGTGTGCGGCCGGCGCCCCGTCGAGCGTGAGACTGCCCGTCTCCACACCCTCCTCCTCGCCGCCGAGGATGCCCGCCAGTCCGCTCAGCAGCGTCGACTTGCCGGCCCCGAACGGCCCCAGCAGGAGCACCTTCTCCCCCGGTTCGATGACGAAATCGACCCCGGTGACCGCAGGGTCCCTCCGCGACGCGTGGCGCCAGCCCCAGCCGGAGGCGACGACGCGGGCCGGGCGGGTGAGGCGTGTGGAGTCCGTGTGCGCGTTCGTGCCGGCCGTGAGCGTCACGCGAGCCCCCGTACCTCGCGACCCGCGGCGAACCGGTCGAGTGCGCCGGTGCGGGCGAGCGCGCGGGTGAGCAGCCAGCCGAGGACACCGGCGAGGACGGCCCCGGACACGACGACGCAGACGAGATAGATGAGGAGGAACTGTGCGCTCATCTCGATGTTGCCCGACGTGAACAGCTCCAGCGTCCACGCAGCGACCGCCGCGCCGATGCCCGCGAGCACCGCCGTCACCGGCCCGAACCGGCGGTAGCGGGTGAGGAGGAATACCAGCTCTGCGCCCAGCCCCTGGGCGATGCCGGCGTAGACCGCCTCGACCGCCCACTGGCTGCCCAGCAGCATCGACACGACTGCGGCGAGCAGCTCGACGAAGAGCGCCGCGCCCGGCTTGCGGATGACGAGGCCGCCCAGCACGCCGCCCAGCAGCCAGATGCCGGCCGCGAGCCCGCCGAAGCCGGGGGTGAGCGCATCGAGCGCCATGAAGCCTGCGTACCCCGCGAAGTTCCAGAACGTGAAGAGGAGGCCGATGACGACGCCCAGGACCGCTGCGATGACGATGTCGAGCGTCCGCCACCGGTGGCGGGTGGACGGGGCCGGGTGGAACGGTGTCTGCGCAGGTGCGCCTGCGGAGGAGGATGGATGTGTCACTGCGGGGTGCCTTTCGCTCGACGAACGGCACGGGTGGTGAAGAAGAGTCTCCCTTGCGCCGGCATTACCCGGTTCAGGTTCGACGGTCGAGGGCTCGATGCCCTCCTCTCAGCCTGGATCCGCCAAGCTCCCGTGTGCAGACCATCCTAGCCGACGCCTCGGGCTCTTCGACGACTGCTTCCAGGTCTACTGGCCGGTCGGCTGCTCGCGTCGTCCGGAGCGCTCGGAAGGGCCGTCTCGCAGGAGCTTCGCCGCCTCACGTTCCAGCAGCAGGAGCGCGGCACGCTCCGTCTGCGCGAGCACGTCGAGCGGCTCCCCGTCGAAATGGTGGAGTTCGGTGTGGACCTCCCCGCGGATGCTGACCGCCAGCCAGGTCGTGCCGGGCTCCTGCCCCTCCTGCGGTCCGGGACCACCCGCCCCGGATGCGGCGATGGACGTGTCGGCACCCAGCAGCGCGGCGACGCTGCGCGCCATGACCTCCACCGCCCGCTCGGAGATCACCGGGCCCTCCGGGACATCGAGCACACGGTGCTTCACCTGACTCCCGTAGCAGACGACCGCACCCGCGAACCACTCCGAGGAGTCCGGGGCGGCCGCCAGCTGGTTGGCGATCTTCCCTCCCGTGAGCGATTCCGCCACCGCGACCGTGAACCCGCGCTCCCCCAGTGCGCGCGCCAGACGCGCGGCGATCTCCGCCGCCTCGTCCTCCCGCACCTCGTGCTTCTTCATGCTGAGCCCTCCGTCCTGCCGGTCACCGCCACCAGGTGTCGCGGACGGTGACCGGTCCCCGCCGCTTGTGGCGTGAGCGGAGGTAGAGGTCCTCGATGGTTCCGGCGACCGCCTCCGGGACTGCCCGCCCCTCGAGGTAGTCGTCGAGGTCGTCGTACCGGATGCCCAACTGGTCCTCGTCGGACAGGCCCGGCTGGTCGTCCAGGAGATCCGCGGTGGGCTGCTTCGCCCAGAGCCGCTCACTCGCGCCCAGGTGCTGGAGCACCCTGCGGACCTGACGCTTGTCGAGGGTGAAGAGCGGCAGGATGTCCGCGCCCCCGTCACCGAACTTCGTGAAGTAGCCGACCGTCGATTCCGACGCCTGATCCGTCCCGATCACCAGCCCGCGGGAATCGCCGGCGACGGCGTAGTGGGCTATCATCCGCAGACGCGCCTTGACGTTGCCGCGGTGGAAATCGGGCAGCTGCCCGCCCACCCCCTCCGCGTACGCGTCGTCGAACCCCTCCACACTCGGGGCGATGTCGATCTCGTGCGTGCGGTCCGGGCCGATGAAGGCGAGCGCGGCCCGGGTGTCGTCCTCATCGCCCTGCACGCGGTGCGGCAGGCGCAGAGCGACGAATTCGACGTCGTACCCGTCGGCCCGCAGGTGCGCAGCAGCCATCTGCGCGAGCCTGCCCGCAAGCGTCGAGTCGACACCGCCGGAGATCCCGAGCACCAGGGATCGCGCCTGCGCTGCCCGCACATAGTCGGCGAGGAACAGCACGCGGTCCTCGACCTCCCGAGCAGGGTCGATGCGAGGGACGACGCCCATCTCCTGAATGATCCGTGCCTGCAGTTCGCGCATGCCCTCACTCTAGGCGCGGCCCGGAAGTGCGCCAAGGGGCCTTGTTGACGTCCGGCGGCTCAGTCCTCATCGGCGTCTGCGACGGTGAACTCCGCAGCGGCGACGCTCAGCCGGTCGGATCCGTAGGTCTCGATCAGCACGTCCTCGTCCTCGTAGGCGGCCAGACGCACCCAACCGGGCTGTGCGGCCAGGGCGGTGTGCACCGCGCGGACGTCACGGTGCGCACCCGGGATGGGATGGCGCCAGTGCGCCGCGACCACGACCCCGTCGTCCGCCAGCTGCCGCGCCGCACTGTCCAGGAATCCAGCGAACTGGTGATCCGTGAGGTAGTAGCCGAGTTCACTCAGCACGACGAGGTCGAAGGTCCCCTCCGGCCAGTCGTCCGCACCCGCGCGTCGGAAGTCCACGTGCGGCTCCTGCACCCTGTCGCGTGCGGAGTCGAGCGCCGCCTGCACGACGTCGGTGGCCACGAGAGCGTCGCAGCGCTGCGCGAGCATGCCCGTGAGCACTCCCACCGAGCAGCCCGGCTCGAAGCCGCGGCGGTAGCGGCGGTCGGGCAGGATCGCGAGCGTGAGCGCGTACTTGCGCTCCTCGTACCACCGGCCCGTCACGGACCACGGGTCGTCGCTGTCCGCGTAGACCGCATCGAACCCGTCGTGCACGAACACGATCTGCGGGTGCGCGAGCATGAGTGCGCGGGCCGCTTCAGGGACGACCACCTGCGGGCCCTCGTCCCCACGGTCAGCCGGCACGCCGAGGTCCAGGGTGATCTGGGACCGGAACGCCGCGACCGCACGGGTGCGCGCCTTCCCGACTTCCGGAGGCGCATCCAGCGCGCGTGCGCGATCCCAGTCGAGGTGCGGGCGCTGCGCGCCCGGCCGGCAGTGGTGCCACAGCCAGACGGGGTACTCGACGAGCGTCGCGGTGGGGACCCGTCCGACGGCGGACAGTGCGGCCCGCCCGGCGGCATCGTGGTCCGGGTGCCCGTCAGCGCGGACAGGGGCCGCCACGATCGCCCCCGGCGCCCGGGCCGCGAGCTGCTCCACGATGCGGTCGGCGAGCACGTCCTCGTGGGCGGGGACGTCACCGTCGGGAAGACCGAGCCGCACGACGCGCAGGGGCGAGGCGGCCTCGGCGGCGGCCTGCGGGATGAATGCGGCGAGCGCCGCGTCCGTCTCCGCGGCGCGGATCCTCCCCAGCCGGTCCGGGTCGACGTGGGGGTGGGAGGCGGTGCCGTCCGTCACGGCCAGCACGATGACGGGCACCCCTGCCCGCACAGCGGTGCCGATGAGTGCGCCGGCGCCCAGCACCTCGTCATCGGGGTGGGGTGCGACGACCAGCAGTGCGGGAGACGCGGCGTCGATCGTCCAGGATTCGAGTCCCGCGGCGCAGTCGGCCAGGTCCTCCACCGAGGTTCGCGGCGGGTCCTCCGCCGTGAAGCGCCGCTCAGCCATCTGCGGGCACTCCCCGTTCGTCAGCTCCGCCGCGATCAGTGGGGCCTTCGCCGCGTGGGGACGGCGGAGGGTCGAGGCCGATGAGTCGGTCCCAGGCCGCGGCGCCGAACCCACCGGATCCGTCCTCGGGTGCGATCTGCGCTTCGTCCGCTTCCGCGTGGGACTGTCGGATGTAGACGGCGAGGTCCGCGACGCGCTGCGCGTGCTGACCGTCCGCGCAGAGAGGACCCGCGCCGGTCGCGCGCCCCGTCCTCTCGATCACCGCGGATGCGGCCCGGTCGATGCGTGTCCGCACGAGCAGGGCGCGGCGCTGCACCAGGCCCTCGGCGTCGTCCGGGTCCGCGTCCACCTCCCGGGCCGTGGCGGTGAGGAGCGCCCACGCGGAGGCGAGCTCCGCGACGACAGCACCGGCGTGCGCGCGCAGGAACGGGGACGCTCCCGGCTTCGCGGCCCGCTCCAGTAGCGGTGCGGCGACCGCGCGCGCCCCTCCGAACCAGCACGCGGCGACCCCCATCCCGCCGTGCCAGAACCCCGGCCTCTCGAGGTAGTCGGCGTGCGAGCCGAGCCGCAGGGCCGGCACCCGGTCGAAGGACACCCAGCCGGAATCGCTGGCGGCCATCCCGACTGCGGGCCACGTGTCCGGGAGGGCCCGCACCCCGGGCCGGGTGAGGTCGACGGCGAAGAACCCGGTGCCGCCTGCTTCTGCCGCTGTCACGAGGGCGTGCGTGCACAGCGAGGCGCCGGAGCACCACGGCTTCGTCCCGTCGAGGACCCAGCCGTCCGGGGTGCGGAGCGCCCGCACCTGCGGCGACGGCGGCTCCGCAGCCCACACACCCCAGTGGGAACCGGGCCGCACGAGGTCCGGCTCGCCGAGGTCGGTCGTGATCGCCGCCGCATCGAGGTGGGCCTCCGCGAGGCGCCCTTCGACGATGTCGTCCTGCGTGAGTGCCGCGAGGAGCCGCCACCGCTCCAGGGTCGCGCCGCGACCCGGCAGTGCGGGGGCGAGCGCGGACAGTGCGGCGCCCCGCTGCCCGCGACTGTCCTGCGAGTCCCCGTCGTGCGGTCGCGCGTCGCCTGCCCGCTCGTCGTCTGCCCGTCCGTCGCCTGCCCGTCCGTCGTGCGACTGCCTCGTGTCACGCGCACTCACGGCACCACCTCCAGAGCGGCGCGCAGATCCGCCGCGACCCCGGCGGGAGCGCGTCCCGTGAGACGGGCAGAGGTCTCGACCCTCACGTCGAGCGCCCAGACGACGCTCAGCCCCGCGTCCTCCGCACGGCGGACGAGGTCGGCGTCCTCCCCCGAGGCGAGGGTCCGGAAGCCGTCGAGCATCCGGTAGGCGGACGCGGTGAAGGAGAGGTTCGCGCCGTGGACGTGCGTGTGCGAGGCGACCCCGAGCCGCTGCTCGTACTGCGTCCGCCATGCGCCGTGCGACCTGTGCGGCTCGTCGTCCGCGCGCAGAGTGATCGTCCCGGAGACGACGTCCGCGCCGCGGAGCCGATGCGCTTCCTGCCGGACGAACCAGTCGAGGGGGACGACGGTGTCCGCGTCCGTCGTCGCGCACCAGTCGGGACGAGGGCGTGTCCGCAGGGCGTGGATGAAGCCGGCCCGTCGCGCCGCACCCACGCTGAGCGCCGCAACGGTCACGACCTCCGCGCCGTGGCGGGCAGCGATCGCCTCAGTGTCGTCCGTGCAGCTGTCCGCGACGACGATGAGGCGCACGGCGATCCCCGCGTGAGCGGCTGCGGCAGCGAGTGACTCGAGGGTGTCCCCGATGAGCCGCTCCTCGTCGTGTGTCGGCACCACGACCGTGCACGTCCCCCACTCACGGGCCGTGTCGCGCTCACGACTCGTCCCGCCCCTGCTGCTCGTCCCGCCTCCGGTCATGCGCAGTGCCTCCCTCGGTGTCGGCTCCGCCGGTGTCGGCTCCGCGACGAGCGGCTCCGCCCGCGCGGCAACTCTCCTCATTCAAACATGGAACCTTGACTTCTGGGAGGCGTCTCCGCGCTCTTGCCCCCGGGCGAGGAATAGTGGACACAGTGGCGCGGTTCACGGGACATGACGAGAGGACCGCACCTGTGACCGCTTCCCTGCCCCCTGCCGACCGCCCCGCCGTGTACGTCATCCACGACAATCCGGAGTGGCTCCCACCGTTCGCGGACGCGCTGCGAGAGGAGGGCGTGCCCTTCGTCGAATGGCTGCTGCCGGGCACCGCGATCGACCTGACGGAGGAACCACCGGCCGGGCTCTTCTGGTCCCGCCTGTCCGCTTCCGCCCACACCCGCACAGACCCGCACGTGAAGGAATACGGCCGCGCCGTGCTCGCGTGGCTCGAAGCGGCCGGTCGCACCGTCGTCAACGGGTCGGCGGTCTACGAGCTCGAGGTGAGCAAGGTCCGCCAGCACCGCGCGCTCACCAAGCGCGGCTTCGACACTCCCAGGACGGCCGCCGTGTTCGGAGCGGACGCCCTCGAGGAGATCGCACGGACGTTCGTCCCTCCCTTCATCACGAAGCACAACCAGGGTGGCAAGGGCCTGGGCGTCCGCCGGTTCGACAGTCACGCGGAGTTCGCGACCGTGGCACACGAATTCGCCCCGGGCGGGGAGAACGCTCCGGTCGACGGCATCACGCTCGTCCAGGAGTACGTGCAGCCGGTGCAGCGGTTCGTCACGCGGGCGGAGTTCATCGGTGGGCGCTTCCACTACGCGGTGCGTGTCGATGTGTCCGCCGGCTCCTTCGAGCTGTGCCCCGCCGATGCCTGCGCGGTCCCGGGAGCAGCCGCCGCAGACCCGTTCTCCCGCCGGGACGACATCACGGCGGAGACCCCTCTGGTGCGCGACCTCGAGCTGCTGCTCGCGGAGCAGGGGATCCTCATCGCCGGGGTCGAGTTCATCGACACGGCGGACGGCCGGCAGGTCGTCTACGACATCAACACGAACACCAACTACAACCCGGCGGTGGAAGCGGCGGAGCGGGCTGCGGGCCGTGAACCCGCCACGCACAGGATCGCCCGGCTGCTGAAGGGGATGCTCGCGGAGCAGGACGCCGCATTCCCCCGGCCGGAGGTTCTGTCACGTGTGTGAATGACACGTGTGTGAATGACGAGAAGGGCCGTTCCATGCTCTGCATGGAACGGCCCTTCTTCAGACTGTAGCGGGAGGGAGTCTCGATCTCCCGACCTCACGATTATGAGTCGTGCGCTCTAACCGCCTGAGCTACCCCGCCGTGCGCGAACCGCATCGAGTCCACGAGAGCCCCAAAAGGGAATCGAACCCTTGACCTTTTCCTTACCATGGAAACGCTCTGCCGACTGAGCTATTGGGGCAACGAGCAGTTACTTTACACATCCGCCCCACCGTTTGCAAAGCCGGATTCCGGGAGTGTGACGCACCCCTCAGGACGCCTTCGCCCGTGCGGCCACGACGGCGTCGACGAGGTCGTCCTCCGTCCCGCCGTAGAGCGTCGCGGCCCACACGGTGTCGCGCAGCACGTACGGCTTCCCGTCGACGGTGAGCCACCGCAGCGGGTTGTCGTTCCGGTCGTCGTGGAGGCACTTGGCGCAGGCGGGGACGGTGAGCGAACCCGCCCGACCCGCAACGGACACGTCGATCTCCTTCTTCGCGGGTCCGTGGCGCGGGTCGAGGCTGCACAGGGGCTCCGGTGCCTTCGCGGCTCGCCCCTTCCGCGCGCCCCGCCCGCCGGTCCGCCTGCCCGAGCCCGTCTGCGCCTCCGCGTGCGTGACCGCCGTTTCCGCGATGCCCATGAGCACCATGGCGCCGGCGAGGTCGTCCTCGCGCGACTCCTCGTCGTCCGCGAGCCGTCGGGCCAGACCGTAGGCGTCCAGCCCGTGCTCGACGAGGTCCGCGGTCTCACGGTCCAGCGTCCCCGTCTGCAGCTCCTGGAGGCGTTCGACGACGTCCAGCGCGTCCTCGCCCAGCGCGCGGCGCATCGCCTGCCGGTCCGCCGCCGCAGCCGCGATCGCGACCGCCTTGGGGATCCGGTACCGCTTGCGCTTCGCTCCCCGCGGGACGAGGAACCACAGCGCCGCCGCGATGATCGCGATGGTCGCGACTGCGACGACGAGCGTGCGCAGGGGTGAGGAGGACACCTGCCAGCTGAGCCAGCGCAGGGTGTCGTTGCCAGACGATGCGTAGCGGACCTCCTGCGGGTCCGCGAGCCTCTCCAGGCCGGTCCGCATCCGCACGAGGACCGACCGCTCCTGCGCCCCGTTCTCCCCCAGCGCGGAGAACTGCATCCGGAGTAGGCGAGCACGGTCCTCGTCCGCGGCGACAGCCTCCGCGGTGGGTCCCACCTTGGATTCGCCCACGACGAGGACGACGTATTCGTCCCCGGGCAGCAGTTCGGCGAGGATCTGCGCCATCGTGGTGGTCTGCTGGTAGTCGAGCTCGCCGTCGAACACGATGTAGGTCTGCACGGCCGCGTCGTCCTGCAGCTGCCGCAGTTCGTCGAACGCGCTGCCGTAGACGTCCGCGGACGCGTCGTCGGCGACGAGGGGCTCCTCCTGGAGCTGCTCCACGAGCCGGTCGGCCTTCCCCAGCAGGGATTCGTCGCCGTCGCCTTCCGCGGCGGACGCCTGGACCGCCACCGCCGCCGAGGCCCCGCTCACCGTCCGTGCACCGCCACCGTCCCGGACGGCACCGCCGTCCACCACGGCCCGGTCGTCGACGACGGGCCCGCCCGTCCGCTCCAGGACGGTCGCCGAGGCCGGACCGGCACTCAGCCCGCCGCACACCGCGCCCAGCGCGAGGGCCGCCACGGCGACCGTCCTCACCGACTGCCGCATGACCGTTCGTCGTCTCATCGCCCGCCCCTCTTCCGTCCGCGTGCGCGGCGCCCGTGCTCCTGTGCCCGTCCACGCTCCTGTGGCCGTCGTCGCTCCCGCGAATCTCCTCGCCGACCCCCGGCGCGCCCCTTCGGGTGCTGCTCACGGGCCGTGGGATCCGTCCGGTCGGTGACCAGTCTGCGGAAGACGATGCCGACGATGAGGACTGCGAGCGTCGCTCCGCCCGCTCCCAGGAGCGTCCGCGTCCAGGTCCGCATCACCCACGCGTCGGTCCCCGGCGCAGGCATGAAGCTCTCGTCCGCTCCGTCGCCGGTCGACGACGCGGAGGCAGGGTCCGCCGGCACCCACGTCGTCTTCGCAGCCCAGCGCAGCTCTGCGATGGCCTTGTCCACCACTGTGTCGTCGGGGCCGGGCTGAGGACGGTCGGCCCTGTCCGCGGAGTAGTCCTCCTCGAGGCCCCCGGTCACGATCGACGCCGAATGCTTGCTGAGGAGGACCGCGATCGTCCCGTCCGGCAGCGCCTCCTCCACGCGGTCCTCCAGCCGCACGGTGTCGAGCACACCGGAGCTCGCCGCGACGAGCGCGATGACACGCACGTCGCGGCCGGTGTCCTCCGCGACGGATTCCGCGACCTCGCCCACGGCGGACACGTCCTGACCGACCAGTGCCAGACCGGTCCACTGATCGACGTACGGGGCGTCCTCGGAGGCGGCGACCGCCTCGGCGATGATCTGCCGCTGGGCCGCCTGCGGGTCGGAGACCGGGGAACCGGGCGCACCGGGCTCCGCGGTGTAGACCTTCTCCATCTGCCCGGCATCGTGCACGCCGCCCACGATGCCGGCGGACAGCGCCAGGGCCGCGGTGACCGCCAGGAGCGCGGTCCGTGCCCATGGGGAAGCGCCCGCGCGCGTCGACGGCGTCTGCGTGCGCCCCGTCTCCACGGCCCGCGCGATCCGCACGGCGCCGGCAGCAGGCTCCCACTGCGCAGGCATCGCCGCGATCGCCTCGCTGAGAGGGCCGAACGCGCCGTAGCCGCTGGCCGCCCACGGGGACGACGCTCGGGTCCAGTACGGCTTCCCCCGGTCGATGCCGGACAGGCTGAGGTAGGACGGTGCGCGCCCCTTCTCCAGACGTTCGGCCGCCAGGTCGGACACCGGGACGACCAGCTGCGCGCCCAGGACGTCGACGCTCTCCTGCCTGTCCGCCGGCAGATCCGGCCGGAAGAAGCACAGCGTCCGGTCGCGGCCGTCGTGCTCCTCCTCGAGCGCGGTCCAGCCCGCCCACACGAGCGGTGAGTCCGTGGCGCCGGGGTCCGGCAGTCGGCCGACCGCCGTCTCGAGCGACGATTCCAGCCGCTTCGCCCGGGTGAGACTCCGATGCGCCCGCACCGCGCGGTCCTTCAGGGAGGCGAGCGCGGCGGCTTCGTGCGCACGGTCGATCCGGGTGCCGAAGAGCCTGGCGAGCGGCCCCGATGTGCGCGGCAGGAGCACCAGCCAGGACAGCACCAGGAGGACCGCACCGACCGCAGCGGCGGCGAGGAACGCCGCCGTCATGATCTGTGTGCCGGTCTCCCCCAGCTGCATCGACAGGGCGCGGTAGCGCACGCCCGTCCACCCCACCGGCGCCGTCTCCTCCGGCAGCAGCTCCGGCAGTGGGGAGTCGGCCGCGACCGCCCGCAGCGCGTACGAGAGCTCTGCCGCGGTCTGCTCCGTGTTCACATACGGCGGGCCCAGCGGGTAGACCGCCGCGAGCTCCCTCTGCAGGTGCCCGTCCGCGTACACGCTGGAGGTGACCGACGACCCCCGCGCCAGCAGGTAGACGGTCTTCCCGTGCGGGTCCGCCTCTGCGATCCGGGTGAGGCCGCGCTGCAGGCCGGCGTCGATGTCCGGCAGGTCCAGCCCCCTGTCATAGGGGTACGAGAAGTGCGGGAGGACTGCGATCCGCACCGTCCACCCGTCGTCCTCGAGCGCCTCGATCCGCGGATCGATCATCGCGCGCTGCCGGTCGTCCCAGCTCCCCACCGCTTCCGGGGCGACCGCGACGACGTCGTCGGCCCAGCCGCCCGCCACGGTCTCCAGGTAGGCGGCGACCCGTTCGCGGTAGGTGTCACGGACGTCCTCCCCGGCGGCGGGCGACTCTCCTGACTGCGCGGGCGCCTCCTCCGCCTCGGCGACGGGGTCCGGCTGCGCTGTCGTGACGGCGGCCGCCGCGGGCGCAGCGGCCACGACCGCGGGACCGGCGCCGAGGCCGCACACGGCGACCATCAGCCCCGCCGCGACCAGCGCGGCCGGCAGCGGCCGGTGGGCGGGAAGCGGACGGGCGGTCATACCGCGTCGTACTTCGCCGCGATGTAACCCTGGAGTGTTGCGGGCAGGTTCGTGATGACGCCGTGCACCCCGGCGCCCAGGAGCCTCTCCCAGGACGCCGGTTCGTCGACCGTCCACACGAACATCCCGTAGCCGGCGTCGAGGAACCGGTCGACGACGTGCCGGCGCGTGAAGAACCCGCGGACCGACGGGTTGTAGGCGAGCGCCTGGAGCTCGTCGACGACCCTCATGTCGTCCTCCCGGGGCGTCGTCCGCAGCAGGCAGCGCTCGACGAGCGGAGCGATGTCGCGCAGGTGCGCGAGGGTGGGGACGGAGAAGCTCTGGACGACGACGCGGTCCGCCATCCCCTCGTCGATGATGGAACCCGCGACGGAGGCCACGGCACCCGGCGACCACTCCCCCTTGAGTTCGAGCAGCAGGCGACCGCCCTTCGTCGACACGTCCTTGAGGAGGGTGTCGAGCTTCGGCAGCCGCTGCCCCGCGAAGCCGGGCCCCGCCCACGATCCCGCGTCCAGTCGCGACAGGGCGTCGTCGTCGAGCCTGCTCACAGCACCGGACCCGTCGGTCGTCCGGTCGACCGACTGGTCGTGGATGACGGTGGGGGTGCCGTCACCGCTCACGTGCAGGTCGACCTCGATCCAGTCCGCGCCGATCATGCGGGCGGCGTCGACCGCGGCGAGCGTGTTCTCGGGCGCCGCGCCGGAATAACCGCGGTGCGCGATGACCCAGGGCCGGTCTGTCACGAGCGGGACACCGTCGATGTCCTCGTGAGCGAACGCCGCGGACCGCACGCGGTCGGCCCACGTGCTGGTGAGCGGACCGGCGCTCACCGCGTCGGTCCCAGCGGATTCGTGCCCGGCGGACTCGTGCGCGGTCCACTCGTGCCCCGCGGGGCTGTTCGGGCCGTCTCCCGCAGGCGCGGGGCCGGGTCCTGCGGGGTCGTGGTTCCCACGGGTGTTCGTCACAGCGTCTGCGCCTCTCCTCGGACCGCCTGCGCCAACCGCGTGTAGCCGTTGACGGTGATGCTGCGCCACAGAGCCGCCGCAACAGCGGGATCGTCGACGCCCAGCCGGTCGATGTCCTCGGCGGGCAGGAAGTCCAGCGTCGTGTCACTCGTCGCGATCATGTCGAAGGGCTGGCCGCCGTCCGGATTCAGGGCGAACTCCCCAAAGGTGGTGCCCGCCCGCAGCACCGCGAGCAGCCCGCCGTCCGCACTGTACGTGCGCACCTCACCGGCCCGCATGAAGCGGATCCCGTCGAAGTCGTCGCCGATCGCCCGCACCGCTTCGCCCGGACGGTACCGCTGGTTGACGAGGAGCTCGAGGATGACCCTCCGGTGCTCGGGCTCCAGCGAATCGAGCATGGGCGCGTGCGTGTACTCGGGGTCGTAGAAGCACGACTCGTCCCCGAACTGCTCGAGCACCAAGCGCTCAGCCCAGGCCAGCGCCGCGTACCGGAACGCGAACGTCCGGATGCCCATGGTCTCGACATGGTCGGCCAGGAGCCCGTCCACGTCGACCGCAGACAGCGCGATGCCTGCCTCCGCCATCGCGTCGGCCAGTCGGTGCAGGCTGTCGATCGTCACAGTGGAGAGCTCGTCGACCTTCGTGAAGTCGAGGATGACGCAGAGCGGTTCGTCCAGGTCGCCGATGAGCCGTGCGACGGCTTCGAAGCCGCTGAACTGGAGATCACCCACCAGTTCGATGAGGTGGGCGCGGTCGCCGTGCTCCGCCAGCACCGCATCCGCCTCCGCAGGGCGACGAACGGTGGAGTGCGCGATGTCGACGGTCGCGTGGGAGCGGATCGAGGACCTGCCGACCGTCGCGGCGCGCACGAAGTGGAGGCCCAGGTCCGCGGACATCTCCTCGTGGACGATGATGCCGCGCGCGCTGTTGCCGTGCTCGTCCAGCGGCGGCGAGAACGTCGCGATCCCCAACTGGCCGGGCAGGACGGAGATGATCCCGCCGCCCACCCCACTCTTCGCGGGCAGCCCGACGGTCGCGACCCAGTCGCCCGAGTCGTCGTACATCCCGCACGTCGTCATGACGGACAGCACCCGCTCGACGACTGCCTCCGTGAAGACGCGCTCCCCCGTGACGGGGTTGACGCCCAGGTTCGCGAGGGTCGCCGCCATGACGGACAGATCCGCGGCCGTGACCGTCACCGCGCACTGCCTCGTGTAGTCCTTGAACGCGGGGGCCGGGTCACCGTCGATGATCCCCCACGAGGACAGGAACCATGCGAGCCCGCGGTTGTGCGCCCCCTCCCGCAGGTCCTGCTCGAGGATGTCCTGGTCGAGGGACAGAGGGCGTCCCGCACAGGCCGACATCGTCGCGAGGATCCGGTCGAACACCGTCTGGCCCTCATCCGGCTTCACGAGGGAGGCAGCGGCGATCGCGCCGATGTTGATGAGCGGGTTCTTGGGGCGGCCGCTGCCGGACTCCGACGAGATGTCGTTGTAGGCGCTGCCGGACGGCTCCACGTCGATCTTCGAGTCGACCGCGTCGAAGCCCGAATCCATGAGCGCCAGCCCGTAGACGAACACCTTCGAGATGGACTGGATGGAGAAGGAGACGTCCGCGTCCCCCACACGGTAGGTGTGGCCGTCCGCCGTCGTCATCGCGATCCCCATCCTCGTGGGGTCGGCGTCGTAGAGGACCAGGGCGTCGGCCTCCGGTTCCGGTGCTGCGGCCGTACGGTGGCGCGACAGGCGGGCATCGGCGAAGGGGTCGGCGCTGCTGACGGTCTCGTGGAGGCTCAGCAGGTAGGACTGGACGGGAGAGCGCATGCGCTCAGATTACTGTCCCGGAGCCCCGCGTGCTGACCGAACGTGTGTCCGTCCTGTCACCCCACGATCAGGTCCGTCGAAAGCACGGGCACATGACGAAGGCCCGCCCCTCAGCGCTTCCGCTGTGGAACGGGCCTCGTTGCGACGTGGCAGATGTAGGATTCGAACCTACGAAGGCTGTGCCGGCTGATTTACAGTCAGCTCCCTTTGGCCGCTCGGGCAATCTGCCGTCGCGCTCGAAAGAGCACCTGATAGAGAATACACACTGATCGGCACCGGCGCTAATCGGACGACGCCCAGCGCTGGACTAGCATGGGCGCGACATGCGGCCACGCGCCGCAGGCCCCTCACGTCGCCCACCACAGGAGGCATTCATGGCTTCGGAATCCAGCTTCGACATCGTCAGCAAGGTCGACCGCCAGGAAGCGGACAACGCACTCAACCAGGCAGCGAAGGAGATCGCCTCCCGCTACGACTTCAAGGGCTCCGGCGCCGCCATCGAATGGAAGGGCGAAGGCATCCAGCTGCGCGCCGACGGGGACGACAGGGTGGCAGCAGCGCTCGACGTCTTCCAGTCGAAGCTCGTCCGCCGCGGCATCTCCCTCAAGTCGCTCGACGCGGGAGAGCCGTACCCGTCCGGCAAGGAGCATCGGATCGACGCCTCGCTCAAGGAGGGCATCGACAAGGAGAACGCCAAGGAGATCTCGAAGATCATCCGGGACGAGGGGCCCAAGGGAGTGAAGGCCCAGATCCAGGGCGACGAGCTGCGCGTGAGCTCGAAGAAGCGCGACGCCCTCCAGAGCGTCATCGCCCTGCTCAAGGGCAAGGACCTCGCCGTCGACCTCCAGTTCATCAATTACCGCTGAGCCTCGACGACCGTCGATCGCCGCCGCACGGGACGTGACGTGGGCCACACGAGAGTCCCGCATCCCGGGCATTCGGTAACGAAACGGTAACGGTAATGTGACGGTGGGACACCAGTTCCACCGTGAGCAGACCACCCGCGCACACGGCCCCCGCATCCCCCCGCCACGGTTGAGGATGCGGGGGTCGATGCGTGGGCCCGATCGACCGTGATCACAGGCCGCTTTGCCCCCTGTCCTGCGATTTCCGCCCGGTTGAGATCAGATCTCAGGTCGCTAGGTTGGAGTTGTGACTCACGCAGACACAGCAACCTCATCCGATCCGACACCCGCAGTCCCCAAGCAGTCCCCCGCGGCTCCCCACACCACGGACACGGAGCGCATCGAGCTCCGCACCCCCGCTGTCGCAGACGGCAAGCACATGTGGACGCTCGCCCGCGATTCGAAGGTCCTCGACCTCAACACCTCGTACGCCTACCTCCTGTGGGCTCGCGACTTCTCACGCACCTCCGTCCTCGCCACACTGGACGGCACACCCGCCGGCTTCGTCACCGGATACATGCGACCGGATGCCCCGGACACGCTCATGATCTGGCAGGTCGCCGTCGACGAGGCGAGCCGAGGCCACGGGCTGGCAGGCCGGATGCTCGACGAGCTCGCCCAGCGCACCGGCGCGGCACGACTCGAGACCACGATCACCGCGGACAACGAGGCGTCCCAGCGCCTCTTCACCTCGTTCGCAGCCCGTCATGGAGCGGACTGCACCCATAGCCCGCTGTTCGTCCCCGAGGACTACCCGGACGGACACGACACGGAGCACCTCTACGAGATCGCACCGCTCACCTGAGCGCAGATCATCCCCTGCGGTACCCACCGCACCACACGCCTCGGGCGATGCGGGCTGCAACCCCGTACACGTCCGGACCGTTCGGTCCAGCAGCCGAGAAGCGGCTCCCGTTCGGTCGAATCCCAAGGGTCGAAGACCCCAGGAAGGTGAGAACCACCATGACCGACATCTTCTATTCCCTCGAATCCGAGGTCCGCAGCTATTCACGCAGCTGGCCGGTGGAGTTCGTCCAGGCCTCCGGCGCGACGCAGACCGACGCGTCCGGCACCCGGTACCTCGACTTCTTCTCCGGCGCGGGTGCCCTCAACTACGGGCACAACAACCCTGTCGTCATGGAGCCGCTCGTCGAGTACCTGCAGTCCGGTGCGGTCCTCCACTCGATGGACATGATGACTCCCGCGAAGCGCGAGTTCCTCGAGACGTTCAAGGACGTCATCCTCGAGCCGCGCGAACTGCCGTACAAGGTCATGTTCCCCGGCCCCACGGGCACCAACACGGTCGAGGCGGCGCTCAAGCTCGCACGCAAGCACACGGGCCGTCAGCACATCCTGTCGTTCACGAACGCGTTCCACGGCATGACGCTTGGTTCGCTGTCCGTGACCGGCAACTCGATGAAGCGCCAGGGTGCGGGCATCCCCCTCACGAACTCGTCGAAGATCCCGTACGACGACTACTTCGACGGTGAGACGGCCGACTTCATGTGGCTGGAGCGGGTCCTCGAGGACTCCGGCTCCGGTGTCGACAAGCCTGCGGCGATCATCGTCGAGACGGTGCAGGGCGAGGGCGGGCTGCGCGCAGCACGCAACGCCTGGCTGCGCCGCCTGTCGGAGCTCTGCACGGAGCACGACATCCTCCTCGTCGTCGACGACGTGCAGGCCGGCTGCGGTCGGACGGGCTCGTTCTTCAGCTTCGAGGACGCGGGGATCGTCCCGGACATCGTCTGCCTGTCGAAGTCCATCTCCGGCTCCGGCCTGCCGATGGCACTCACCCTGTTCCGCCCGGAGCTCGACATCTGGTCGCCGGGCGAGCACAACGGCACGTTCCGCGGCAACAACCCCGCATTCGTCACCGCGACCGCCGCACTCAAGGAGTTCTGGGCGGACAGCGCGTTCCAGGAGCAGCTGGCATCGCGGATCAATCAGCTCCACGGTCGCCTCGAGTCGATCGCGCTGTCGACGAGTGGTGCGGGCGTGCGCGGTCGCGGGTTCCTGTCGGGCCTCGTGTTCGACGACAAGGAGGCCGCAGGCAAGATCGCGTCGGAGTCGTTCCGCACGGGTCTCCTCGTGGAGACGTCCGGTCCGGACGACGAGGTCGTCAAGATCATGCCACCGCTCACCGTGACGACCGAGGAGCTGGACCGCGGTCTGGACCTCCTCGAGGCCGCCATCCGCACCGTCACCGGCCCTGCCGTTGACCGCGGCACCGATGCCGAGGCCGCAGCCACCCCTGCGAACACCGCCTCCTGAGGCATCCGGTAGCCTCACCGCATCACCCCCATCCGTCCCTTACCCCCAGGAGTGATCCATGTACGTCGTGAACATCGACGACCTCAACGGCACCGAGCGCGACATCGTCAGCGACAACTGGCGCAGCCGTCGCATGGTGCTGGCCCGTGAGGGCGTCGGCTTCTCGTTCCACGAGACGACCCTCTTCGCAGGCACGACCTCGACGTTCCACTACCAGAACCACATCGAGGCCGTCTACTGCGTGGGCGGGTCCGGCACCATCACGAACGAGGAGACGGGCGAGGTGCACGAGCTGCGTGACGGCACGATGTATCTCCTCGACAAGCACGACAAGCACACGGTGCGGACGGAGCACGAGATGCGCATGGTGTGCGTCTTCAACCCGCCGGTGACCGGTCGTGAGGTCCACGACGAGAACGGGGTCTACCCCGCGCTCAACGAGGACGGCACCCCCATCTCCTGACGGATCCCCGATCCGTGCAGACGACGAGGCGGCCGCACCCCTTTCCCGGGTGCGGCCGCCTCGTCGTTCATGCTTCTCCAGACTCCGACGCATGAGTTCTGCCGGGGCGCGTCGTCGCCGTCGATGTCGCGGGCGCTCTGGCGATCTGGTCGATGGTCGTGGCCCCTACCGCCCCGTCACTGCCTCCGCGAGTGCTCCAGCATCTCGTGGCGCGTGGCGATCTTCATGCGCTCGCGACCCTGGGGCTCGCCCAGGGCCCGCTCTGCGGATTCGAGTCGGTGGAACCCGTCCCAGTCCGCGAAGTCGACACCGCGGGACTCCAGCAGCGCGATGATCGCGTCCTCCGACGGCTCCTCCGGCTCGGGGAGACGGCCGGCGTTGCGGTCCTCGATGAGGTGCGTGATCGTCTCCAGCGCGTCCCCCTTCGTGTGGCCGATGAGCCCCACGGGCCCCCGCTTGATCCAGCCGGTGGCGTAGAGACCGTCGATGACGGGGGTGTCTGCGGCCGCAGCCTGCGAATCGCCCGCGTGCACGCGTCCCTCGACGTTCGTGATGACGCCCTTCGACGCGTCGAAGGGGATCTGCGACAGCGGTGAGCCGAAGTAGCCCACGGCGCGGTAGACAGCGTCCAGGTCCCAGTCGTGCATCGTGCCGGTGCCCACGACCCCCCCGTTGCCGTCGAGCTGCTGGCGCTCCGTCCGCAGCCCGGTGACCCCGGAGTCCTCGTCGCCCAGGATCTCGACGGGCGAGTGGAGGAAGTGGAAGTGGAGCCTGCGCGATGCGCCCGTGGGTTCGCGCAGGGTGAAGTCGGTGAGGGTCTTCGTGACCTGCTTCGTCTGGTTGCTGCTGTGGATCGCCGCCATCGACGCCTCGTCGAACTCGTAGTCCTCCGGGTACACGACGATGTCGACGTCCTTGACAAGACCCACTTCGCGCAGCTCCAGCGGCGTGAACTTCGTCTGCGCGGGACCGCGGCGACCGAACACGTGGACGTCCGTCACCTTCGAGTCCCTCAGCCCCTCGTACACGTGGTGGGGGATCTCCGTGCTCAGCATGTCGTCCGCCTGCTTGGCCAGCACGCGGGCCACGTCGAGGGCGACGTTGCCGTTTCCGATCACCGCGACGCGTTCGGAGTCCAGCGGCCACTCCTGCGACACGTCCGGATGCGCGTCGTACCAGTTGACGAAATCCGCGGCGCCGTACGACCGCGGCAGGTCGACCCCCGGCAGGTCCAGACGCGCATCGTCGAACGAGCCGGTGGAGAAGATGATCGCGTCGTAGTGGTGCCTCAGGTCCTCGAGCGTGATGTCCGTCCCGAAGTCAACGTTCGCGAGCAGTCGCACGTCGCCGCGGTCCAGCACCTTGATGAGCGCGTTCTGGATGCCCTTGATGCGCGGGTGGTCCGGGGCGACGCCGTAGCGGACGAGCCCGAACGGTGCGGGCAGCCGCTCGAAGAGATCGATGCTCAGTTCGAAGTCGCGTTCCGCCTTCGTGAGAAGGTCAGCTGCATAGATTCCCGCCGGACCGGCGCCGACGATCGCCACACGAAGAGCTCGACTCACGTTTCACACACCTTCCGCGGGTGGCCTGGTCTGCGGCCACCACGACTGACGAGTACCGACCGTCCATCTTAGTGCTGCCTCACCTCATCGCGCCGCGACCCCGCTCACACCCGGACCGGTTGTTCGGGAACTCACAGGCATCACTAGAGTGGGCCTGTGACCCAGAACTCCGACGCCTCCGGGCTGCCCGCCGATCAGACGGCCCGACGCCGTGCCGGTCTGGCGAACGGCACCGCCGCCTACCTGCTCTGGGGCTTCCTCCCCCTCTACTTCTCCGCGCTCGCGCCCGCAGGGAGCCTTGAGATCCTCGCGCACCGGATCGTGTGGTGCCTGGTCTTCTGCGCCCTGCTGCTCGGGCTCACGCGGGGCTACCCGCTGGTGTGGCGCATCCTCACCAGCCCGCGCACCACGTGGCTGCTGGTCGCCGCGAGCATCCTCGTGTGCATCAACTGGCTGGGATTCCTGCTGGGTGTGGAGCTGGGCCGCGTCGTCGAGGTGTCCCTGGGCTACTACATCAACCCGCTCATCACGATCCTGCTGGGCGTCGTCTTCCTGAGGGAGAAACTCCGGCCGCTCCAGTGGGCGGCGGTGGGCGTCGCGTTCGTCGCCGTGCTGGTCATATCGATCGGCTACGGCGCCGTGCCCTGGCTGGGCCTGCTCGTCGCGTTCACGTTCGCGGGCTACGGGCTCGTGAAGAACAAGGTGGGCGGCACCGTGGGCGCGCTGGGCGGGCTGAGCATCGAGACCCTGGTCCTCACGGCACCCGCCGCCGCCTTCATCGGCTGGACGCTCAGCACCGAAGCGGACACGTTCACCCAGCAGGGCTCGTGGCACCTCGTCCTCATGCTCCTCCTGGGACCGGCCACCGCGGTTCCGCTCCTGCTGTTCAGCGCCGCGACGCGGCGGATCCCGCTCAGCTGGGTGGGGATGCTCCAGTTCATCACCCCGACGATGCAGTTCATCACGGGCGTCTGGCTGCTGGGCGAAGAGATGTCACCGGCCCGCTGGGCAGGGTTCCTCATCATCTGGATCGCGTGCTCGCTCTTCATCACGGACATGGTCCGCGTGTCACGCAGACGCTGACCGGACCGGCACGCACGCGCGGTCAGCGGTGCGCACTCCCACTCAGGAGGTGCGCTCGACCACCTGGTGTGCGAACGCCTCGAGCCCGTCGCGGACCTCACCGGCGGGCAGCGCATCCAGCGCGTCGATCGCGTCGTCCGACCAGCGCCGCGCTTCTGCACGCGCCTGTCCGGTGACCGGGTGGGCTGCGAGCGCGGAGCGCGCCGCCTCCAGCGCCTCATCAGAGGTGAGGTCGGCCTCCAGCAGGGCCACGACCTCGGCGGCGGTGCTGTCCCCGGCGTCCGCGGCACGGCGGGCGAAGAGGACGGGCAGGGTCGGCACGCCCTCCCGCAGGTCCGTCCCCGGCTGCTTGCCGGACGTCTCCGCGTCGGATGTGAGGTCGATGATGTCGTCCGCCAGCTGGAAGGCGACACCCACCTTCTCCCCGTAGTCGCGCAGCGGCTCGATGAACGTGGCGGGCGCGCCGGAGAAGCGCAGCCCGAACTCACCGGCGGCTGCGATGAGCGACCCCGTCTTGTCCGACAGCACCTGGATGTAGTGCGCGATCGGGTCGTCCTCCGGCAGCGGGCCGGCGAACTCCGACAGCTGCCCCAGGACCAGACGCTCGAACGTCGTCGCCTGCAGGCGCACCGCCTCCGGGCCCAGGCGGGCCGACAGCAGCGAGGCGCGGGCGAAGAGGAGGTCACCGGTGAGGATCGCGACGGAGTTGCCCCACACCTCGTGCGCGCTGGGCGCACCGCGGCGCACGGGCGCATCGTCCATGACGTCGTCGTGGTACAGCGTCGCCAGGTGGATGAGTTCAACTGCGGCGGCCGCGTCGATCACGTCGGAGTGGCCGCCGTCGCCCAGCTCCGCGGCGAGCAGGACCAGCATCGGTCGCACCCGCTTCCCTCCGGCCCGCATGAGGTGGTGGGATGCTTCGTGCGGGAGGCGCTCCGCCTGGGCGGCAGCCTCGCTCAGCCGCTCCTCGACGAGGTCCAGGCGGGTCGTCAGGTCCGTCGCCAGGGCAGAGTCCGCAGCGGCGAAGGGGCCCGCCTGCGGATGCGACAGGGTGCCCGCGGTATCGGCAGTCATCGGGTCGTTCATCATCCTCTTGGTCTCAGACGTCGCAGACAGTATCGCATCCACCGGCCTCAGTCGTTCGTCGTCGCGGGGACGGCGCGGATGAGAGCGGCGATGACGCGATCCATGGCGTCCGCGTCCTGTCCTCCACGATGGATGTTGCCCAGCAGCCTCACAGCGAAGGTCATGAGCGCGTCGACACCCATACCGTACTTGATCCCGAGCCCCATGAGCTCCGGCCTGCCGATCAGATCTGCGAACACCCTGCCCAGGGTGAAGTAGCCGCCGAACCGATCGCGGACGATCTGCGGGTACTCCTGCAGGGCGGCCCTGCGGCGGTGCTCGGGCATCCGGTGGTGCGTGACGATGACCTCCGCGGCGATGCGGGCGCTCTCCAGCGCGTAGTCGATCCCCTCACCGTTGAACGGGCTCACCATCCCCGCGGAGTCGCCCACGAGCATGAGCCCGTCACGGAAGTGCGGTGTGCGGTTGAACGCCATCGGCAGCGCGGCGGAGCGGACGCGCTCCAGCTGGGTCGATTCGTCGATCTCCCATTCGTGGCCCATCACCGTCAGCCACTCGTCGAGCACCTTCCGATAGTTGACGGTGCCGAACTGAGGCGAGGTGTCGAGGATGCCCAGCCCCACGTTCACGGTGCCGTCGCCCAGCGGGAACAGCCACCCGTAGCCGGGCATGGGGTCGCCGCCGGACTCTCGCAGCTCCAGCCAGCTCTCCAGGTAGTCGTCGGTGTGCCGCGGCGACGAGTGGTAGGTGCGCACGGCCACGCCCATGGGCCGGTCGTCGCGCTTCTGCACCCCCTGCGCCACGGAGATGCGTGAGGAGACGCCATCGCACGCGACCGTGAGCGGGGCCCGGAAGTGCGCGTCCGGTCCCACCTTGCGCCCGCGGTGGTCGGTGCCGGTCGCCCGCACGCCTTCGAGCCAGCCGTCGGACCCGACGATCGGGTCCGTCGCCGCGACCTGCTCGTACAGGCGGGCACCGGCGCGCTGCGCGTGGCGGGCGAGTGTCTCGTCGAGGCCCATCCGGGTCTTCGTGAGGCCGTAGTCGGGGAAGCCACCCCCGCCGGGCCAGTCGATCTCCATGCGGTGGCCGCCGCCGATGAGGCGCAGCCCCCGGTTCCGGTGCCAGCCGTCCTCCGGACGCATCGGCACGCCCAGGTGGCCGAGCTCGCGGACCGCCCGCGGTGTGAGTGCGTCCCCGCAGACCTTGTCGCGGGGGAACGACGACTTCTCCAGCACGACGACGTCCAGGCCCGCCCCCGCGAGGTGCGCGGCCGTGGCGGAACCGGCCGGCCCCGCACCCACGACGACGACATCCGCGTCGATGACCTCTGGGCTCACGCGCCCACCGGCTTGAGTCCGCGGTGGATCGCCACGATCCCGCCGGTCAGGTTGCGGTACTGGACACGGTCGAAGCCGGCGGCAGCGATGATGCGGGCGAGTTCGTCCTGCCCGGGCCACGCGCGGATCGATTCCGCGAGGTACTCGTACGACTCCGGGTTCGAACTGATGAGGCGTGCCACCGGCGGGAAGGCGCGCATGAGGTATTCGCGGTAGACGACGTCGAACGGCCCGTACACGGGGCGTGAGAACTCGCAGATGACCAGGCGTCCGCCGGGCTTCAGCACCCGCAGCATCTCTGCGAGTGCCCGCGGCGAGTCCTGCATGTTCCGGAACCCGAAGCTGATCGTGACGACGTCGAACTCATCGTCCTCGAACGGCAGGTCGAGCGCGTCCGCGTACATGTACCGGATGCCGGGGTTGCGCTTGCGCCCCACCGCGAGCATGCCCTCGGAGATGTCGCCCGCGATGACATTCGCGCCCGCCTGCGCGAAGGGGACGGAGCTCGTCCCGGTGCCTGCGGCCAGGTCGAGGACCTTCTCCCCCGGCTGCGCGTCGACGGCGTCCGCCACGATCTTCCGCCAGCGGCGGGTCTGCCCGAGTGACAGCAGGTCGTTCATGAGGTCGTAGCGGTCCGCGACCGTGTCGAACATCGCCGCGACGTCCGTGGGGTCCTTGTCGAGCTGCGCGCGATTCATGCCCACCAGTCTCCCCCACCGCCGCACGGTGCGCTAATCCGGGAGGCCGGGATCGGCTGCGCTCACGACTCAGTATCGTGGGACCGTGGCACACTCCTCCCCGCTCCCCGATCAGCGCCCCGCACACGACCCCGCACAGCGGCCCACCGAGCCTTCCGCAGGACCGGCCACCGGGTCCGCTGCAGGGCCCTCAACCGGGTCCGCCGCCCCCTCCGCCGGCCCCACCAGCACGGCACCGCGGCTCACCGTCCGGTCCTGGTTCGTCGACGGCCTCTCCCCGGATGCGCCCCCTCCTTTCGCGGGCCGCATCCCGAACCGGTCGATCGACTTCCTCTCCCAGCTGCCCGCCTCGGGCTTCACCTGCTGGGTCCGGGGCCGGTCGGGTCTCGTGGGGATCGGCCGCCGTCTGCGCCTGCGGGCCCGCGGCGCGGACCGCTTCCACGACCTCGCCCGCCAGTGGGACGCGCTCACCGCCGAGGCGCAGGTCGACGACCGCGTGGGGCTGCTGGGGTCCGGCCTGGTCGGGTTCTCCGCGATCTCCTTCGCCGCCGATTCCGCTGTGGAATCGGTCGTCGACGTCCCCGAGTACGTCCTGGGCCGCCGCGACGGCCGCGTCTGGCTCACGCAGGTGTGCGGAGGCGAGGACGAGCAGGCCTCCGACGACGCCGAGGCCGCACCCGGTCTCCAGCTCTCCCCCACCCCGCTGCGCGACCAGAGGATCGTGTCGCGGGAGCCGGGGCACGTGAGTCCGGACCGGTTCGAGCAGATCGTCGAGCAGGCCACGGCCCGCCTCCGCAGCCCCGAGGCCGGGGAGCGGAAGATCGTGCTCGCGCGCGACGAGGTCATCACGACGGAGGACGAGATCGACGTCCGCTCCGTCCTGGGCCGGCTCAACGCGGCGTTCCCCAGCACGTGGGCCTTCCTCGTCGCAGGCCTCGTGGGTGCGACGCCGGAGCTGCTCATCGGGGTGGAGGACGGTGCGGTGCACTCACGCGTGCTCGCGGGCACGTACCGGGTCCAGGACGACCCGGAGAAGGAGCTCGTGCAGGCGCGCACCCACCTGGGCGGGAGGAAGGACTCCGTCGAGCACTCCTACGCGATCGATTCGCTCGCGTCGACCCTGGGGCCGGTGACCGAGGAGCTGCACGTCGATCCGGAGCCGCACCTCCTCCAGCTGGCGAACGTCATCCATCTCGCCTCCGATGCGCACGGCCGGCTGTCCTCACGGTCCGACGGATCGCGGATCAGCCCGTTCGAGGTCGCGCACGCGGTGCATCCGACCGCCGCGGTGGGCGGGACCCCGCGGGATCGGGCGATGGACCTCATCAGCCATTTCGAGGAGATGGACCGCGGTCGCTACGCGGGTCCGGTGGGCTGGGTCGACGGCTACGGGAACGGGCAGTTCGGCATCGCGCTGCGGTGCGGTCAGCTCGAGGCCCGCAACCGCATCCGCCTCTACGCGGGCGCCGGCATCATGCCGGATTCGGACCCGGAGTCGGAGCGGCGGGAGACAGACGCGAAGTTCGCCCCCATGCGGAAGGCGCTGGGCGTGGACTGGGATCCCGACACCTCGCACTGAGACGAGGGGCGCGCAGGGTCAGTAGTTGCACGGGGTCGGGGCGCTCGAGGTCGAGCGTGCCCGTGGTCAGCGGCCCACAGTGTCAGGGGCCCACAGTGTCAGGGGCGCACCGGCGGCAGTCGGAACTGGAAGAGTCCCGGCGCGCCCTCGTCGAGGAACGTGCGGAACCGGTCGTCGAGCCCGCCCTCCGTCGCGTCCGCAGATTGTGCGTCCATGCCCAGGGCTCGTGCGGCTGCCGCGAGGTCGACGCCGTGCGGTGTGCCGAAGAACCGGTCGAATCGGTCCGCCACGTGCGGCTGCGAATGTTCGAGCCCCGCGAAGATCGCCCCGCCGTCGTCGTGGAGGACGATGATCTGGAGAGCCGGACGCCGTTCGTGTCGCGGGACGACGAATCCGCCGAGGTCGTGGAGTGCCGCGAGGTCGCCGATGAGCAGGCGCACGGGTTCTCCGGGCCCGCCGGCCGTCCACTGCGACGGGTCCACTGCGCCGTCTGCGTCCTCGAGTCCCAGTGCCACGCCCGAGGCCGTCGCCACCAGCCCGTCGATGCCCGCCAGTCCGCGGGAGGCGATGACGCGGGCAGGGTGGTGGGGCCGCTGCAGCCGGGCGAGGTGGCGCACGGTGTTGGAGCTCGCCGCGACGAGCACCCCGGGACGTGCGAGCAGCGCGCGAACGGCCTCGTCGACGGTCTCCTGGGGATCCGTGCGCCCGTCGCGTCCGGCGGCGGGCCCGCCCTCCGGAAGCTGCCGCGACAGCGTATTCCACTCCGTCCACCACCTGGGGGCCCCGGCGGATGCGCGTGCCTCCCCGCCAGCGTCAGCTGTGTCGTCGGCCAGGACCTCCGCACCGTCCACCGGACCTGTCACAGGTCCGTCCGTTCCGAGACTGCCCGTCACGAGCCCGTCGGTCGCGAGTCCGTCCGCGTCGTAGGGGAGGTCGACCCGTTCGACGTCGGTCCGGTCGAGGAGCCGTGCAATGGGGCGCGACAGGGTGGGCCTGCCGGTGACGATGACGTGGGTGATGCGGGCGAGCGCGCCCTCTGCGGAGTCCGAGCCGAGCACCTGCGCGTGCGCGGGGATCGTGCGGGAGTGGGAGGCGAACGCGGACGACGGCTCCGCGAACACGGGCACCGCGTGCATCTCCGCCAGCCGCCCGAGGGTCCGCGTCGCGAATCCCAGGTCGTCGCCGGCGACGATCACCGGACGCGCGTGCGGGTCAGCGAGGACGGACCGCACCTGGGCCCAGAGGGTCGCACCAGGCTCGGCTCCTCCCACTGGTCCCACAGGTCCATCCGAACCGAGCGGCCCCTCCGGACCGGCCGGCTCCTCCGAACCGAGCGCTCCTTCCGAACCGAGCGCCCCCTCCGCACCCAGCGACGCAGCCGCCTCACCCGCCACGTCCGGCACGAGCGGCGCATCGAACTGGGTGTTGAGCTGGACCGGCCCGGCAGGTGAGGCGCAGGCGCGGGCGACTGCGGCCTCGGCGGCGGTGGCCCAGTCCGGGCAGCCCCCGGCGTCCGGCACGGCCAGGTCCCACGCGCCGACCACCTCGGGGAGCGACGCGTGCTGGGCGTCGAGCGTCTGGTTCGCGCCCGTCCCGCGCAGACGGGCCGGACGGTCGGCGGTGACGAGCACCAGCGGCAGGTGCGCGTGCGCGGCCTCCATGACGGCCGGGTGCAGGTTGCCCACAGCGGACCC
This sequence comes from Brevibacterium yomogidense, assembly GCF_016107685.1. Taxonomy (GTDB): domain Bacteria; phylum Actinomycetota; class Actinomycetes; order Actinomycetales; family Brevibacteriaceae; genus Brevibacterium; species Brevibacterium yomogidense. The sequence goes on along the minus strand of NZ_JABASY010000005.1, from coordinate 227,145 downwards.
CGAGGTCGTGACGACGGCGACCGGCCGGTGCACCCCGCGCAGCCTGCCCGCCTTCGCGATGCCCAGCGCGGTGAACCCTGCGTCGCGCTCGTCGATCCGGACGTGCAGGCGGAGGGGCCTGTCAGTGCGGGCCAGTCCGGCCTCGGCGTCCGCGAACGCGTAGACGAGCGGTGCGGACCGCGAACCCGGCGACAGGACGACGTCGCGGACACCGGAGGAGAGCAGCGCGCGCACCAGCGTGCGGGCGGAGGCGGTCGAAGCATTCACGCCGCGATTCTCCCACGCGCCGCTCACCGCCCCCCGTGCCCGGTCACAGACCTCACGTGCCCGGTCATCTTCCCGGCAGCCGCGCACCTCGCGGACCGTGCACATCTGATGGGAACAGAACGCGGGGCGCAGCGGTTCCCCCACTGGTCACTTGAAACTTTAACCAGAACTGCGGGGGCGTGCCCCGGCGCGCTACGGGCCGGTCCCGCGGGCAGCCCGCCCCACAGGCAGGAGGAGAACGGCATGGCACTCGAACTCGGACTCGACACTTTCGGCGACGTCACCGTCGACGAGGACGGCACACCGCTGCCGCAGCACCAGGTCATCCGGAACATCGTCGACCAGGCGGTGCTCGCCGATTCCGCGGGCGTCGACTTCATCGGCGTGGGCGAACACCACCGGGACGACTTCGCCGTGTCCGCGCCGGACATCGTGCTCGCCGCGATCGCCGCGCGCACGGAGCGGATCCGCATGGGCTCCGCCGTCACGGTGCTGAGCTCCGACGACCCCATCCGCGTGTTCCAACGGTTCTCCACGATCGACGCGATCTCATCAGGCCGCGCCGAAGTCATCCTGGGCCGTGGATCCTTCACGGAGTCCTTCCCCCTCTTCGGCCTGGACCTGCGTCAGTACGAGCAGCTGTTCGAGGAGAAGCTGGACCTCTTCTCCCACCTCCTCACGGAGGAGCCCGTCACATGGGAGGGCCGCATCCGTGCGCCACTGCGCAATCAGCGCGTCTACCCGCCCACCTGGAACGGCCTCAGGACCTGGATCGCGGTGGGCGGCAGCCCGGAATCCGTCGTCCGGGCCGCGACGTACCGCATCCCGCTCATGCTCGCGGTCATCGGCGGGCCCGTCGAACGATTCGTCCCCTTCGCGGACCTGTACCGCCGGGCGAACGAGCAGCTCGGACAGCCGCAGGCCCCGATCGGTGTCCACTCACCCGGACACGTCGCGGACACCGACACCGAGGCCCGCGATCACCTGCGCGAGCACTGGCTGGCGAACCGCAACCGGATCGGCCGTGAGCGCGGGTGGGGGCCGGCTGGCGACCGGGAGTTCGTCGAAGAGATCGAGGAGGGAGCACTCTACGTGGGCTCCCCCGACACCGTCGCCGCGAAGATCGCCCACGCGGTGCGCACGCTGGGTGTCGACCGCTTCGACCTCAAGTACGCGAACGGCCCCATGCCGCACCCACAGCTCATGCGCTCGATCGAGCTCTACGGCACGGAGGTCATCCCCCGCGTCCGAGCGCTGCTGGAGGAGTGAGCGTCTCACTCGTGTGACCGATCTGCCACACGAGCGGCACGTCCGCCCCTCCCGCGTCCCCTAAGTTTATTCCGTACTGATCACCACGGGATACGGAGTGTCCCGGACTCCGAGGAGTGGGAATGAAGAAGTCGACGATGCGTCTGGCAGTCGTGAGCGCGTGCGTGGGGGCGGGCCTCGTCCTGTCCGCCTGCAGCGGAGGCGGCGACGACGTGGCGGGAGCGGACACTGCGGCAGAGGAACAGGGCGGAGCTGAGGACGCCGGCGCGGACGACACGGCTCCGGACGACACGAGTGCGGACGACACGTCTGCCGATGCCGCCGCGGCACCGGCGACCGAGGACGACCTCGTCGCAGCGGTGGAGGCCGGCGGGTTCTCCGCACAGGTCACGGACACCGGCGACCTCGGCGAGGCCACCGGTGCGATGGGCGACATGACGGTCGAGCCTCAGGAGTGCGAGGTCTTCATGAACGCTGCCATGGCTGCCGCAGAGGACACGGAGACGACCGTGGTCGTGGGTACCCCGTCCGATCCCGCAGCGGGCTCCTTCGGCGGTGCGATCGGCTACCCGTCCGCGGACGACGCGTCGGGCGCGATGCAGACGAACTCCAAAGCACTCGACACGTGCAGCGAGATCACCGTCTCCGGGCAGGGTGTGGAGATCAGCTCCTCGACGACAGAGGTCGACGCCTCCGTCGACGGTGCCGACGACGTCTTCGCGTCGGAGGTCTCCATGGACCTCTCCGGCCAGTCGATGACGACGACGTCCGTGCAGGCCGTCAAGGGCTCCGCGATCGTCACAGTCACCACCACCTCCGGCGCAGGGGTGGAAGGTGCGAGCATCGACGAGCTCAGTGCCACCGCCGCGGACATGATCGCAGCGCTGCCCTGAGCCGCAGGATGACGGACCGCCTCCGTCATGTGACGGAGCGCTTCCGTCATGTGACGGAGCGCTTCCGTCATGTGACGGAGGCGCCTCCCTCAGATGGCGTAGTCGTCGCGGCTGCCGTCCGTGACGTGCTCCCAGCAGGCCTCGATCCGCTCGGTCCAGAACCGGGCGCGTTCGGGGCCTGCGGCGTATTCGCGCAGCAGTGATTCGTCGGGGACCACCCGTCCCAGCGCCAGCGAGCCGTCGTGCGGCAGCAGGGCCGGTTCCGCGACGTCGCCTGAGAACAGTGCGGCGGTGCCCAGTCCGGCTGCGGGACGAGGCCCCAGCAGGCCCTCCGCCGCCTCGGACAGGGGCAGGTGGGCGGCGAGGGCGGCCCCCGCGGCCAGTCCGACGCTCGATTCCAGTGCGGAGGACACGACAGCGGGAAGGCCCGCGGCTTCGATGATCGACGCGGCCGCGCGGATGCCGCCCAGCGGCTGCGCCTTCACGACGATGACGTCCGCAGCCCCCAGTGCGGCGACGCTGAGCGGGTCGGAGACCTTTCGGATCGATTCGTCAGCGGCGATCGGCACGGGGAGGCGTGCGATCGACACCCACTCGCGCAGGCGGGCCAGCCCCTCGACGTCCGCGACGGGCTGCTCCACGTACTGGAGGGGGCCGGTGCGGGCGAGTGCCGTGAGCGCGGTCTTCGCCTCATCGTCGGTGTAGGCGCCGTTCGCGTCGCAGCGCACCGCCGCGTCGGGGAATGCACGCCGCACCGCGTCGATCCGGGCGATGTCGTCGTCGAGCGACGCGATCCCCCGTTCCGCGATCTTGATCTTCACCGCGCCCACACCGGGGTACCGCGCCGCGATCGCGGGCACCTCGTGCGCGGCGACGGCGGGGATCGTCGCGTTGACCGGCACCCCGTCGTCACGCCGGGGCCGGGGGAACGGCAGTGCGGCGGATTCGACGGCGGCCAGCAGCCAGCGGGACGCCTCCGGCACGTCGTACTCGGCGAACGGCGCGAACTCCGCCCACCCCGCCGGCCCCTTGACCAGACAGGTCTCCCTGACGGTGAGACCGCGGAAGCGTGCGGCCATCGGCAGGGCGACGGGGGCGATCCGCTCGAAGAGCTCGTGGGGCTTCGCCGTGTGTTCGAGGACAGTGCGGACCTCCGGGCTGATCAGCATGCACCCCACGATACGTGCCCACCCCCAGGGGTGCGTCAACCCCGGTGGGCGGGCACGGCACACGCCCGCCCACCGGCCGATATGCTGGCGGACATGAGCGACGAACTGGTCTCCGACATCTTCGATCCGACGGCATGGCGGAAGGTGGTGGGCTTCGACTTCACGGACATCACGTACCACCGGGCGATCGACGCGGACGGTGCGGACATAGGCTGCGTGCGCATCGCGTTCGACCGGCCGGAGATTCGCAACGCGTTCCGCCCCCACACGGTCGACGAGCTGTACCGCGCCCTCAACCACGCGCGCCAGACTCCGGACGTCGGCGCGGTCCTGCTGACCGGCAACGGTCCCAGCCCCAAGGACGGCGGGTGGGCGTTCTGCTCCGGCGGCGACCAGCGGATCCGGGGGCGCTCCGGCTACCAGTACGCGGAGGGCGAGACGGCGGAGACGGTCGACCCGGCCCGCGCGGGCCGTCTCCACATCCTCGAGGTGCAGCGGCTCATCCGGACGATGCCGAAGGTCGTCGTCGCCGTGGTGCCCGGGTGGGCGGCCGGCGGCGGGCACTCCCTGCACGTCGTCTGCGACCTCACGATCGCCTCCCGGGAGCACGCGAAGTTCAAGCAGACGGATGCGGACGTGGGCTCCTACGACGCGGGATACGGGTCCGCGTACCTCGCGAAGATGGTGGGCCAGAAGAAGGCGCGCGAGATCTTCTTCCTGGGCCGCGAGTACTCCGCTGAGGACATGGAGCGGCTGGGCGCCGTCAACATCGTCGCCGACCACGCGGAGCTGGAGACGACCGCTCTGGGGGTGGCGCGCGAGATCCTCGGCAAGTCCCCCAATGCGCAGCGCATGCTGAAGTTCGCGTTCAACCTGGTCGACGACGGGCTGGTCGGCCAGCAGGTCTTCGCAGGCGAGGCGACCCGCCTGGGCTACATGACGGACGAGGCCGTCGAGGGCCGTGACGCCTTCCTCCAGAAGCGCGACCCCGACTGGACCCCCTTCCCCTGGTACTACTGAGAGTGACGGGGCGCTGCTGAGCGTGTCGGATCCAGGCAGAGGCGTGACCGCCGCGGTCTCCTCGATGTTGGAGGGCGGGCCGGGCATCCTCCTGCCGCGGGACCGGGACGGCCGCATCCGGACCTTCCCCGCCGGTGCCTTCGACCCGGCCGGAACGCCCCGCCACGCGCCCGCACTGGTCCTCTTCACCTCCGGCTCCACGGGGGCGCCCAAGGGCGTCGCGCTCAGCATCGACGCGTTGGTCGCCTCCGCCCGCGCGACGGAGGGCCTGCTGTCCGGCCCCGGCCGCTGGCACCTCTGCCTCCCGGTCAACCACATCGCGGGCCTCCAGGTGGTGGTGCGTGCGCTGCTCGCCGGTGCGCCGCCCACCACGCCGTCGCCACAGCCTGCGGGTTCACCTGCGCGCCACCCGTCGTTCGACCCCCTCCGGTTCGCGGACGACCTCTCCCACACCCTCGCGGCCGCAGGCGACGACCCGATCTACACGTCTCTCGTCCCCACCCAGCTGAGCCGGGTCCTCACGGTCCCGCAGGCCGCCCGCACGTTGGCCCGCACCTCCGCCGTCCTGCTGGGCGGCGCGTCGATCTCCCCGCAGCTGCTGGAACGTGCTGAAGCCGCGGGTGTACCGGTCGTGCGCACCTACGGCATGAGCGAGACGGCCGGTGGCTGCGTCTACGACGGCCTGCCCTTCCCCGACGTCGACGTCCACATCCACCCTGACGGCCGGATCATCCTCGCGGGCCCCGTGCTCGCGGACGGATACGTGCACGTGGACGACCAGCCCACGACCTCGGGCACCGCCGCCGAGGCCCCGGTCACCCTCACAGCGATCCCCCACCACCCGCGCCTTCCCCTTCCGCGCGCTCCCCACCCGATTCCTTCCCCCGTACCGGATGCTGCCGGTGGTTCAGCCGGTGGCCCTGGCAGTCGGTCAGCCGATGAGCCGGGCTGTGATCCTGCCGGAGCTTCAGAGGAGGGTTCCACGCTCCCGGGAGGGTTCCACGGCGAGGGGCCGGACCGGTTCCTCGTCACGAGCGACCTCGGGCGATGGGAGCAGGAGGAACCCGGGCACCGTCCGGGAACACCCGGGCCGGCGGGACACAGGACCCGGCCGGGACCTCGGGCACGGATCGCGGTGCTGGGACGTGCCGACGACGTGATCGTGACGGGAGGCGAGAACGTCTCCCCCCACGAGGTCGAGACGGCCCTCCTGCCGGTCACGGAGCCGTGGGGCTTCTCCGACGTCCTCGTCACCTCGCGTGAGGATCCCGAGTGGGGCGAGGTGCTCGTCGCGCTCCTCGTGCCCGCAGAGACCGAGCAAGCACCCACAGACACCGAGCAGGTGACCAGAGAGGCCGAGCAGGTGTCCACAGACGTGAGGCGTGCCCCTGTCAGCGGCTCCGACCACGACGGTGACGGCGGTGACGGCGGCGTCGACCCAGGTGTCTCCCGGCCCGTCCGTGCGGCACCTGACGAGCTCGTCGCGGCGATGCGCACGGGGCTCGCAGAGCGCGGGATGACCGGTGCGCTGGTCCCCCGGCACGCCCTCCTCGTCGACGCGCTGCCCGTGAAATCCATCGGGAAGCCCGACCGGGCGGCGGCACGGGCGCTCGCGCGCTCATCACCGCCCGCAGATGGGTAGGATACGGAAGGTTCGACGGAAGGAGAGGGTGCCGATGGCCACGTTCGGCGAGTGGGTCGAAGGTGCGCGGCTGCGCACACTCCCCCTGGCGATCGCACCTGTGCTCATCGGGGCGGGAGCCGGGCTGGGCGCACTCGGCGGCTTCTCCACGATCATCCTCGGATCCACCGGCCCGGGTGAACCCCCGCCCATCAACATCGGCGTCATCCTCGTGATGATCGCGCTCGCGCTCGTCGTGTCGCTGGGCCTGCAGATCGGCTCGAACTACGCGAACGACTACTCGGACGGCATCCGTGGCACGGATGACGTGCGGGTGGGACCCGTCCGTCTCACAGCGTCCGGGGCAGCAGAGCCCGCCACCGTCAAACGTGCCGCCTTCCTCAGCTTCGGTGTGGCAGGCATCGCGGGCGTCGCGCTCGTCCTCCTGTCGAGGCAGTGGTGGCTGGTGCCCGTGGGCGCCGCCGCCGTCCTCGCCGCGTGGTACTACACCGGCGGCAAGCGGCCGTACGGCTACATGGCCCTGGGCGAGGTGTTCGTCTTCACGTTCTTCGGCCTCGTCGCCACCCTGGGCACCGCCTCCGCGATTTCCGGCGGGGTGACGCTGTCCGCCGTGAGCGGGGCGATCGCCGTCGGGCTGTTCGCCTGCGGCGTCCTCATGGCGAACAACATCCGCGACATCCCCACCGACCGCGAGGTCGGCAAGACCACACTGGCCGTCGTCCTGGGCGATTCGATGGCGCGCGCCGTCTACATCGTGTTCGTCGCGGCACCGTTCGTCATGCTCATGGGCCCCATCGTCGACGGCCATCCCGCCGCGGTCATCGCCGTCCTGTCGCTGGTGCTCGTCCTGCACCCCGTGCGGATCGTCCTGTCCGGCGCCACCGGTGCGGACCTCATCCCCACGATCAAGGCGACGTCACTGGCGGCCCTGGCGTTCTCGTTCCTGCTGGCCCTGGGCATCGCACTCTGAGGCTGAGCGCGACCGCTCGAAGGCCGAGCGTGACGGTCACGCGTCGTCGATCGTGCGGTCCTCGTCGGCCTCGTCACGGCGCGGCTTCTTCGCCGCCTTCTTCTTCTCCTCGCGACGACGCTCCACCCCGCCGATGAGCTCTTCCGCGGACTTCTCCCGCAGCGGGGCGAGGATCACAAAGCTCAGCAGCGCGGAGATGACGATCCCTGCGACCGCGCCCCAGAGCGAACGGCCCCAGATCGTCCAGATGACCAGGACGCAGCCGACCAGAAGCCCCAGGCGGGCGACGTTGTAGAGGAGGAAAGAGCGCATGATCCTCAAGTGTAGTGACCGGCCTGCCGCACCGTTCTCAGACTGTGTCCTGAACACTGCGAACCCTCAGCATCCGGCAGACCGGCGTCGACTAGGATTGTGGGTATGGCAAGGGGAATCATCGTCGCCGTCGTACTGGCCGTCGCAATCACGCTCTACAGCGTGTTCGACTGCGCTGCGCGTCCGCGCGACCAGGTCGCCGCACTCCCCAAATGGGCATGGATCCTTGTGATCCTCCTGCTGCCCATCATCGGTGCCGGGCTGTGGTTCCTCATCGGCCGCAAACGGGCCGACGGCGGGTTCGGCGGCCGCAGAGTCGCACGCCCCTCCGCTCCGGACGACGACCCGGACTTCCTCCGCCGCATCGCGGAGGATGTGGAACAGCAGCAGCGCCGCGAACGGCGCGAGCGCGGCGAGTTCGACTGACCCACCGCGGCTCACGCCGCTCTCACTGCTTCACCCCTGCGGGGCACTGCCCCGATCCACCGGGGTCACTGCGGAATCCCTGCGGGCACTGCCGTTCCGGCTGGGATCGCGGCAGTTCCGGACGGGATCACGGGCCCGCCGCGCCGTCGGCGGTCACACTCCCGAATACGCGTGGAGTCCGTTGAAGTACAGATTGACGACGGAGAAGTTGAACAGCACCGTCGCGATGCCGACGAGGTTGAGGACGGCCACGCGGTTCGCGGTCCACCCACGCGTCGCACGGGCGTGCAGGTAGGCCGCGTAGACGACCCAGACGACGAACGTCCAGATCTCCTTCGAATCCCAGCCCCAGTAGCGGCCCCAGGCGATCTCCGCCCAGAACGCCCCGGCGACCAGCGTGAACGTCCACGTCACGAAGCCGACGGCGGCCAGGCGGTACGAGATCTTCTCGAGCTCCTTCGACCGCGGCAGCATGTTGATGAAGCGCAGCGGTCCCCGCCACGGCTTCGACTCGCTGCGGCTGCGCAGCATCTGCACGATCGCGATGATCGCGGACAGGTAGAGCAGCACCGTCGACAGGATCGCGATCGGGACGTGGATCCAGATCCAGTAGTTGTTGAGCGCGGGGATGATCTGCGCGGCGGGAGTGTGGAACACCGTGATGCAGAGACCCAGGGTCAGCAGGACGGAGAACGTCACGAACGTGCCCAGGTACCGCACGTCACGCACAGCCAGCAGGACGAGGTAGCCCACTGTCACCATCGCGGAGGCGATGAGCGCGTACTCCATCATGTTCGACCACGGCACACGCATGACCGCGAGCGTCCGGGTCACGATGGCGGCCACGTGGAGGAGCCCCGCCAGGACGGTGAGGGCTGTGCCGGCACGCGCCCAGCGCCGCAGATCCGGGGTCTTCGAGGCGGCCCCGGAACCCGCGTCGGCACCCGCGGCGGAATCCGAGCCTGCGCCGTCACTCCCGCCGTCGAGCACGGCGGTCGCGGTACTGCTGCCCGTCCCCCCGCGGCGTGCCGAGGCCGAGACCTTCGAGCGGGCGTCCGAACGGGCGTCCGATCCGGCTTTCAGGCGGGCTTTCGACCCGGCCTGAGGGATCTCCCCTGCGAAGGCGGGGCCGAACAGGTCGAACGCGTAGATGATGAACGCGACCGCGTACACCGCCATCGCCGAATAGATGAGCAGGTTCGACCACTGTGCCAGTGCGACGTTGACGTCCATGACCTCTACTTCCCCGTGCGATTCTGTGCGGTGTCCGAGTCCGGCGATGCGGTTCCGGGCTCGACAGACTCTAGTGCGAGAACCTGTGTGAGCTCTGCGACGGCCTCATCGACTCGCGGGTCCTCCCCACGCGCCAGGCCTGCGATCTCGACGTCATCGCCGCTGACCCGCACCCACACGCGCCTGCGCGGGACGAAGAGCGACAGGGCGAGACCGCCGAACAGCAGCAGCATGAAGGGCAGCATCCACACCTGCACCGGGTCGTGGTGCACGTCGAGTGCCGCGTACTTGCGGATCTCTTCGAACGTCACCGTGCCGTGGCCGTCCGGCAGCGTGGCGGTGTCGCCCGGCCGCATGACCAGCTGGAAATCCGATCCGTCGGTGTCGACGAGCCGCGCCAGGTCGTCCGTCTCCAGCTGGTACACCGACTGCGGCACACCGGTGTCCAGTCCCAGGTCGCCGGTGTAGACGTCCATGACGAGCAGTGGATTGCGCAGTTCCGCGAACGTGGAGACGAGCTCGCCCTGATCGTTGTTCCCCGCGGTCGGCAGGAGCACCCCGCCGAATCCCAGCTGGTCCGGGTTCGCGTCCGGCACCTTGAGGACGCCGGTGGAGGTGTACACCCCGTCCTGCGGCAGGAACACGACCGGGCCGGAATAGGTGACGTTTCCGTCCGCGTCGCGGGTCGTGACGACCGGCGCATAGCCGTTGCCGATCAGGTAGACGCGCGCGCCGTCGACGCGGACCGGTTCGTTGGGTCGCAGGAGGAACCGTTCCGACCCGTCCGGGGTGTCGAGGGTGACCTGCGCGTCGAACCGCCGCGGCTGTCCGAACTGTGCGCCCTCCGCCTGGTCGTCGAAGCGCGTCTCCAGGCTGTCGAGGGTGAGGCGGAACTCCGGCAGCTCGCTCGCGTCGAAGTACGTGCCGGGTTCGAACGAGTCGTAGGAGACGAGCGAGTGGGAGAACGTCTCGCCCTCCACGAGCACCCTCTGCCCGTAGTACCCGAACAGCCCGCCCAGCGCCATGATGATGACGGTCACGAGGATCGACACGTGGAACACGAGGTTCCCGGTCTCCTTGAGGTATCCGCGCTCCGCCGCGATGTGGTCGTCCGTCCGCACCATCCGGTAGCCGGCCTTCTTCAGGGCGGACTGCGCCTCGTCGAGGAGGTCGTCCGGGGCGCGGGTCGTCGACCCGTCGGACAGGGGCGTGGTGCTGTAGGCGGACATCCGGGTGAGGCGCCGCGGTGCGAGCGGTGGGTCCTGTCGCATCGCCCGGTAGTGCTGTCGGGCGCGCGGGATGATGCAGCCGACCAGCGACACCATGAGCAGGATGTACACCGCGGAGAACCACACGGACGTGTACACGTCGAAGAGCTGGACGGCGTCGAGGAAGTTCCCCAGTGCCCCGTTCTCCTCGATGAACGTCGAGACGGCGCCGGGGTCCTGGATGCGCTGCGGCAGCAGCGACCCGGGGATCGCCGCGAGTGCCAGGACGAGCAGCAGGATGAGCGCCGCCCGCATCGTCGTGAGCTGACGCCAGCCCCATCGCAGCATCCCGACCACACCGATGTCGGGCGCGTTCTTCTGCGCGTTCACTAGATGACCACCTCGAATCCTGCGATCGTGCCCTGCAGGCTGTTGATCCACATCGTCCACACTCCGCTCAGCAGCAGCACGCCCAGGACGATGAGCATGATCCCACCGGCCCGCATGATGCCGACCTGGTGCCTCCGCACCCACTCCAGCCTGCCCAGTCCCTTGTGGATGAGGACGGCGACGACGAGGAAGGGGATGCCGAGTCCCAGACAGTAGACGAACGTGAGCAGCGTTCCGCGCATGAGTGCGCCCTGTGCTCCGAAACCGGTCGACAGCGCGAGCACTGCCGCAAGCGTGGGGCCCATGCACGGCGCCCAGCTCAGGGCGAAGACCGCGCCCAGCGCGGGGGCGCCGGCCAGCCCGGCACGTGGCCGGCGCGTGACCTGCGTGGTCCGCTGCAGGAACGGGATGCCTCCCATGAAGATCACTCCGGCGAGGATCACGACGATGCCCAGGATGCGGTTGACGACGCCCAGCCACTCGTTGAGGAACATGCCCAGCGTGGAGAACGCGGCGCCCATCGCCACGAACACGGCGGCGAAGCCCAGCACGAACAGGCTGACGCCCATCACGACGCGGGACGTCTTCCGGTCCTCGAGCGAGGTCCCGGACAGCCCCGTCACATAGCCGATGTAGCCGGGCACCAGCGGCAGCACGCACGGCGACACGAAGGACACCACGCCCGCGAGTGCCGCGACGAGCACCGCCAGCAGCAGGGGGCCGCTCAGCACCGTCTGTGCGAAGGACTCACCCAGTCCGGATCCCACGACCTCGGTCACTCGGCGAGGACGTCTTCGATGAGGCCGGTGAGCGTCGACCGGGTCACAGCTCCCACGACACGGGCGGCTGCGCGGCCGGACGGGTCGAGGACGACGGTGGACGGTGTGGCCTGCGGCGGGAGGACGCCGGACAGCAGCGACACCATCGACCCGTCCCCGTCGATCATGATGGGGTACGGCACTTCGAAGGAGCGGACGAACGATTCTGCCGTCGCCGCCTGGTCGCGGACATTCACGCCGAGGAACTCGACCTGGTCGCCGAAGTGCTCGTACGTGGCGTTGAGATCCGGTGCCTCCACCCGGCATGGCGGGCAGGCGGCGTACCAGAGGTTGATCGCGACGACCTTGGGCCGCCAATCGGCGAGACTCGCGGATTCACCCGTGAGCAGATCGAACGAGAGGTCCAGCGGTTCGCCGCGGTCGTCACCCGTGAGCTGGGTGATGACGCCGCTGCCGGACACGTAGCCCTTGTCCTCACCGGAGCGCGCCTGCTCTGCGAGGTCCTCCGACCCGGAGGAGCCGCAGCCGGCCAGTGCGAGGCCCGACAGCCCGAGGATCCCCAGCGCACCGCGGCGCGTCGAGAGGGGATTCCACCCTGCGTTCCCGCTGACAGCGCGTGCTCGGTCGTCTCCCCTCATGCCCCTGTACCCGGCTGGGTGGGCTGCATGTCACGTGCGATGTCGTCGTATTCCACGACGTCCAGTGTGCCGGACCCGTCTGAGAAACTCGTGACTGAGGCGAGTGCGCACTGCCGCTTCCGCGGGTCGTGCACGAGCGGCCGCTTCTCCGTCCAGAGGCGCGTCGACCAGATCGGCAGCTGGTGGGACACGATCGCTCCGGAGACCTCGTCGAGCCCCTCCCGGGCGGCGATCGCCGCGAGTCGGGAGCGCAGCGACATCATCGCGGCACGCACGCGCATCGCCTGGTCGATGTAGGGCTCGCCCCACGACGGGCGCATCGGATTGCGGACCAGGTAGAGGGAGCGGGGGTCGCGCATGAGCGATTCCTTCGTCACCCTCGTGCCCTCGAAGTCGTTCTCCGCCTCGAGGACGCGCTCCTCGAGGGAGACCGGCAGCCCCAGCCTCGAGGCGAGCGGTGCGATCGTCTCCTGCGCCCGCTGGAGCGGTGAGGACACGAGCGCACGCAGGTGCGGGTCCTTCTCCGGCAGGACGTCCGCGACCCGCTCCGCCATCTCGAAGCCCCGCTCGGAGAGTCCGTAGCCGGGGATCCGGCCGTAGAGGATCCCCTCCGGGTTGTAGACCTCGCCGTGGCGGACGAGGTGGATGCGCAGCTGCACCATCAGGACTCCGACCCCTCTGCCGCATTCCCGGCGGCAGCCGCGGCCGCCTTCGCCGCGGCCGGCAGGGCCGTGATGATGCGGTCGAGCACGTCGTCCGTGTGCGCGTACGACAGGAACCACGCTTCGAACGCCGACGGCGGCAGGTGGACGCCGGAGGTGAGCATCGACTGGAAGAACGCGGCGTGCGCCTGCGTGTCCTGGGTGCGGGCGTCGTCGTAGTCCCGCACCTCGCGGTCGGTGAAGAAGACGGAGAACATCGAGTTCGCGCTCTGGATGCGGTGGGCGACGCCCTCCGCCGTGAGCGCCTCCCCGACGGCTGCGCGCAGCGTGTCCGCCGCCACTTCCAGCCGCGGGTAGACGTCGAGCTCCCGCGTGAGCCGCAGGGTCGTGAGGCCGGCCGCGGAGGCGACGGGGTTCCCGGACAGGGTCCCCGCCTGGTACACGGGTCCCGCAGGTGCCAGGTGCTCCATCACGTCGCGGCGACCGCCGAACGCGGCCGTGGGGAAACCGCCGCCCATGACCTTGCCGAAGGTGAAGAGGTCCGCAGCGCCGTCCGGGTAGCCGTCCCGCTTCGACTCGTAGCCGTACCAGCCGGCGTCCGACACGCGGAAGCCCGTCATGACCTCGTCGGAGACCATGAGTGCGCCGTGTGCCTTCGTGAGCTTCCGGATGAGCTGCGTGAAGCCGTCGACCGGCGGGACGACGCCCATGTTGCCGGGGCTCGCCTCCGTGATGACGCACGCGATGTCCTCACCGTGCTCCGCGAACGCGGCTGCGAGCGCCTCCTGGTCGTTGTAGGGCAGGACCAGCGTGTCCGCCGCCGAGGCCCCGGTCACCCCGGGCGTGTCCGGCAGGGAGAATGTCGCGAGACCCGACCCCGCGGCGGCCAGCAGTGCGTCCACGTGGCCGTGGTAGCAGCCGGCGAACTTCACGATCTTCGACCGTCCCGTCACGCCGCGGGCCAGACGGATGGCCGACATCGTCGCCTCCGTCCCGGAGTTCACGAGGCGCACCTGCTCGACCGGCTCGACACGGGAGACGATCTCCTCGCAGAGCAGCACCTCGGCCTCGGCGGGGGTGCCGAAGCTGAACCCGAGGCCGGCGGCCTCACGGACCGCGGCGACCACCTCGGGATGGGAGTGACCGAGGATCATGGGACCCCAGGAGCCGATGAGGTCCACGTAGTCGCGACCGTCGACGTCGGTGAGCGTCGCACCGTCCGCGCGCGCGATGAAGCGGGGCGTGCCGCCGACCGCGCCGAACGCGCGGACCGGGGAGTTCACTCCTCCCGGGATGACGGCGCGAGCGCGATCGAACAGTGCGGCGGATGCGGGGGCGGGGTGAGTCATGGGACTTCCTCTCCGTCGGTGACGTGCGGCTCGGTGGGACGTGCGGGGGCAGGTTGGGCGAGTGCAGGCTGGGCTCGTGCAGGCCGGACTCGTGCAGGCCGGGCGCGTGCGCGGGACCTTACGTGTCGACCTCCGTCGCTTGTTCGACGGTGACGCGCGCGTCGGTCGGCAGCGCCCGCATGTGGGTGAGGACCTTCGAGAAGATCCCGGCCATCGCCTCGATCTCCTTCTCGTCCAGCAGGTCGATGAGGTGGGTGCGCACCCCGGTCACGTGGACGGGCGCGGTGTCCGCGAGGAGGCGGAACCCGTCATCGGTGAGCCTGCAGCGCACACCCCGCCGGTCCTCGTCGGTCTTCTCCCGTTCGACGATCCCGCGCTCCTCGAGCCGGGCGACGATGTGGGTGAGCCGCGACCGCGACACCCCCGTGTCCGCCGCCAGGGTCGCCATGCGCAGCGTGCGGTCGTCCGATTCGGACAGGCGCACGAGGATCGTGTACTCGGTGAGGCCCAGGGTCGATTCGGTCCGCAGCTCACGGTCCAGTCGGGTCATGAGCAGCTGGTGGGCGTCCAGGAAGGACCGCCATGCCACCATCTGCTCGGAGGTGAGCCAGCGCATCAGGAGTCCCCTGCGGACCGGTCGTTCAGGAGTGCGGCGACCTCCGTCGCCCAGTATGTGAGGACTGCGTCCGCCCCTGCGCGCTTGAACGCCATGAGGCTCTCGAGGATCGCCGGCATGCGGTCGATGGCCTCCGCCCGGGCGGCGAACTCGATCATCGCGTACTCCCCGGAGATCTGGTACGCCCAGACCGGGACGGGGCTCGCCGCTGCGGCGTCCGCCAGCACGTCGAGGTACGGCATGCCCGGCTTCACCATGACGATGTCCGCGCCCTCCGACACGTCGAGCTCCAGTTCGCGCAGCGCTTCGCGTCCGTTCGCCGGATCCTGCTGGTAGGTGCGCCGGTCTCCCGTCAGCTGCGAGTCGACCGCTTCGCGGAACGGCCCGTAGAACGCGGAGGAGAACTTCGCGGCGTAGGCGAGGACGACGACGTCCTGGTGGCCCGTCGCGTCGAGTGCGTGACGCGCAGCGGCCACCTGTCCGTCCATCATCCCGGACAGCCCGACGACGTGAGCACCGGCGTCGGCCTGTGCCACGGCCATCGACGCGTAGCGGTCGAGTGTCGCGTCGTTGTCGACGGAGCCGTCCGCGGCGAGCACGCCGCAGTGTCCGTGCGAGGTGAATTCGTCGAGGCAGAGGTCCGACATGATGACGGTGTCGTCGCCCAGTTCGTCCCGCAGCAGGCGCAGCGCACGGTTGAGGATGCCGTCAGGGTCGTCGCCCTGGGAGCCCTGCTCGTCGCGGACCGTCGGGATGCCGAACAGCATGAGCCCGCCCACCCCGGCGGCGACGGCGGCACGCGCGTCCTCGAGGAGGGAGTCGAGCGTGTGCTGCTTCACCCCGGGCATCGAGGTGAGTTCGGCGGGCGCGTCGAGGCTCTCCTTCACGAACATGGGCAGGATGAGGTCCGCGGAGTGGAGGCGGTTCTCGCTCACCAGCCGGCGGAGGGCGGGGAACGCGCGCAGGCGGCGGGGTCTCGTCGCGCCGTCTGCCAACTGATAGACCGGTCTGCTGTCCACGTTCGTCACCTCTTCTTGAGCGGTCGGGTCTGCGAAGGCCGCAGCGGCGCGCGTCCGGCCGCCAGGTCCTCCGTGCGCCTCTTCACCGCGTAGTCGACGAGACCGCTGATGAGCGATCCCAGGTTCGCCTCGTCCGCCAGGACGTCGACGTCGAGGCCGTGCTCCTGTGCCGTCTGCGCCGTCGCCGGTCCGATCGCGCACACGACGGTGCTGGCGGGAGGCTTCCCCGCGATGCCGACGAGGTTGCGGACGGTGGACGACGACGTGAAGAGCACGGCGTCGAAGTCGCCGGACTTGATCGATTCTCTCACCGGTGCCGGCGGCGGTGCCGCACGGACGGTCCGGTAGGCGGTGACGTCGTGCACGTCCCACCCGCGTTCCTGAAGTCCCTCGAAGAGGACTTCCGTCGCGATGTCGGCACGCGGCAGGAGCACCCGCGCGCCGGGGTCCGACTGCGGGTCGCGGTCCGGCCAGTCCTCGACGAGGCCTCGGGCGGAATGCTCCCCGGAGGGCACGAGGTCCGGGGTCACGCCCCAGTCGATGAGCGCGTCCGCGGTGGGTCCGCCCACTGCTGCGACGCGCACACCGGCGAGCGCCCGTGTGTCGAGCCCGAATTCCTCGAACCATTCGCGCACCGCGCGGACCGCGTTGACGCTGGTGAGTCCCACCCACTGGTAGTCCCCGTTGACGAGTCCCTGGATCGCCCGCTCCATCTGGGTGGGCGTGCGGGGCGGCTGGATCGCGATCGTCGGCACGATGGTGCCGATCGCGCCCAGTTCGGCCAGTTCTCGGGCGGTCGACCGCCCCTGCTCCTTGGTGCGCGGGATGAGCACGCGCCAGCCGAACAGCGGGCGGGACTCGAACCAGTCGAGCTCTGCGTGCTGGGCGACGCCCTGGCCGAAGAACATCGTCACGCGCGTGCCGGTCGGCACCTCCGTCCGCAGGCGGGACTCCGCCTGCCCGAACGTCGTCTCCAGCGTGAGCTGCTCGATCGTCGACACCTCCGTCGTGAGGAGGACGGGGGTGTCGGAGTCCCAGCCGTCGCCCAGCAGCGCGGTGAGCGCGTCGATGACGTCGTCGCGCTCACCGTTGATGACGTGTCCGGTGTTGCGGTGCTTCGACACGTCCAGGTGCGACTGCTCGCCGGCTTCGACGAGCCGGACGGAGCGCACGCGGTTCGTCGTCACGGGTGCTCCCGCGTAGGCGGCTGCCGAGGCCGCAACCCCCACGCCGGGGATGATCTCGAAGTCGACGCCCTGTCTGCGGACCGAGGCCGCTTCGTCGGTGGTCGTCGAGAAGAGCACGCCGTCGTGCGGGACGATCCGCACGACGCTGCCGTGCTCACGGGCGAGGCCCGCGAGCTTGCGGCCGCGTGTCGTCGCGGCCTGACCCAGCTCCGTCGCGTCCATGCGCTGCACGTCCGGGCCCGCGTAGGCGTCGAGGATCCCGTCGTGGACGGAGTGGTTGTACACGACCAGCGGGGCGGTGGCGAGCAGGTCCGTCCCGCGTCGCGTCACGAGAGCGGGGTCGCCGGGGCCTGCGCCCAGGAAGTAGACGGTCGGCACGGCGAGTGCTCCGAACGCTTCATCAGCGGGTGTCGGCACTGTCGTCACCTCCTGGTGTGTCGGGGATGGGGTCGGCGTCTGCTGCGGGTGCTGCGTTGCCGAGGTGTGTCTGAGGTGCGTTCGCGCCCACCGATTTCCGGGGGTCGATGCCGAGGCCGTCCAGCAGTTCGACTGCCACGTCGGCTCCCAGCTGCTCCGCGGCGAGTCGCACGTCCGCCGCGTGCGTCTGGGCATCGTGGCGCGGCAGTTCGGTCGTCCGGGACACGCGCAGCAGCTTGCCCTGCTCGTCCGCGAGGACGCCCGTCACCGCGAGGGAGCGGCCGTCCAGGGTGGCGAGGGCTCCGATGGGTGCGGAGCAGCCGGCTTCGGCACGGTTGAGGATGGCCCGCTCGCTGTGGACGGCCAGCGCGGTCGCCTCGTCGTGCAGGCCGGCGAGTCCGTCGCGCAGGGCCGCGTCGTCCGCGGAGAGGTCGGCGCTCGCGTCACGGCATTCGATCGCGAGTGCTCCCTGGCCGGGCGCCGGGAGCATGACGGCCCCGTCGAGCACGTCGGTCACCTCGTCGATGCGGCCCAGGCGGCGCACTCCGGCGGCGGCGAGCACGACACCGTCGAGGCGACCCTCCGTCACGTGGCGGATCCGGGTGTCGACGTTGCCCCGCACCCCGGTCACCTCGATGTCCGGGCGCGCTGCGCGCAGCTGTGCCGCGCGCCGGGGCGATCCCGTCCCGATGACGGACCCCGCCGGCAGCTGCGACAGGCTCATCCCGTCGCGCCCGATGAGCACGTCGGACGGGTCGACCCGCGGGGGCACCGCCGCGAGGTGGATGCCGGGGGCCTGCGCGGTGGGGAGGTCCTTGAGCGAGTGGACGGCGATGTCGATCGACCCGGTGAGCAGCGCCGAGCGCACCGCGGAAACGAACACGCCGGTGCCGCCGAACGCCGCGAGAGGCGTCATGTTCACGTCGCCTTCGGTGACGACCTCGACGATCTCGATCCGCCAGCCGGTCTGTGCGGCCAGCTGCTGGGCGATCGCCGTGGACTGCGAGCGGGCGAGCCGTGACCGGCGCGTCCCCAGTCGGACCGTGCGTCCTGTGGGGTGCTCCGGTTCGACGACGTCCATCGTGTGGTCCGCGACCTGGCTCTGCCCGTCGGCCGCGATGTGGTGGGAAGCCGAGGCGGCCTCTTCTGCTGAGGGGGCCTCTTCTGCCGAAGGGGCCTCGGCCTCGGCGGATCCGCCCGACGGGATCCACGAGGCGGCCAGCGGGACGGTGTCCATGACAGGCGTCGCGGTCGTCGCGGAGGCGACCGCGGTCATCGTGGGTGAGGCGGCCATCGCGGCGACCGCGTCGAGGTCGCCGGCGAAGGAGGAGAAGCCGGTCGCGGACATCTCCGCGGAGGACATCCCCATGGTGGCGCTCCCCGCAGCGGGTGCTGCCGAGGCACCCGCGGCCGCCTGCGCTCCGGGAGCCGGCGTGCGCTGGAGGTCGAAGAGCGTCGTGAGGGCCGCCGCGTAGTCGATCGAATCGTTGTCCGCGCCCATGAGCTCCTTCACGCGGACCGTGGGCGTGTGGAGGAGCGTGGTGGCGACGCGGCGCAGCGACTGCCGCACCTCGTCGAGGACCTTCTCCGACACCTGGTCGCCCAGCCTGCGCGACAGGCGCTCGAACTCCCGGTCCACCGTGTCGCGGGCCTGGCGCCGCAGGGCGGTGACAGTGGGGGCGATCTGGCGGGCGCGGCGGCTGGCGGACAGCGCCGCGAGCTCCTCCTGGATGATCGCGCGCACCTGCGAGATGATCTGCACGACGCCCGAGCTCGCGGTGTACGCGGAGTCCGCGAAGATCGAGGACAGCCCTTCGAGACCGATCATGCGGACGTGGTCGTGGGTCTCCACATTCGGATCCACGTCGAAGGGCAGGGCGAGGTCGACGACGTACGTGTTGGCAGGCCGCGCTCCCTCGTCGAGGTGTGTGAGCGACGCCGTGACGGTGTCCTGGTCGATGACCGTCCCGCGGGCGCCGGTGACGGAGATGACGAGGTCCGCGCGGGCGAACTCCTCCGCCAGGACCTCGGGGGTGAGGACGCGTGCGCGTCCGTCGACGGTGTCGGCGAGTCGCTGCGCCTTGTCGAGGGTCCGGTTGAGCACCGTGACGGAGCCGACCCCCTGGCGCGCAAGAGACGCGACGGACAGGCCGGACATCGCGCCCGCCCCGACGACCAGCACGTCCGCGGTCGCCAGCGGGCCGATGTGCCCGGCCGCCTCGACGAGTGCGGTGTCGAGCAGCGAGCGGGCGACGGAGTCCAGCTCCGTCTCCGCGTGGGCGCGCTTGCCCACCCGCAGGGATTCCTGGATGGTGCGGCTGAGCTCACCCGTGAGCCGCCCCTCCTCCTGGGCCGCGCTGTACGAGTGGCGGAGCTGGCCGAGGATCTGCGATTCGCCGATCGCCATCGAGTCGAGGCCGGCGGCGACGGTGAGGAGGTGCTCGACGGCCTTGTCGTCGAACCTCACGTACACGTGGTGGGCGAGTTCCGCCCACTCGATGCCTGTGACGCCCACCAGCGCGGCGCCGATGTCGGCCAGCCCGCCGTGGAACGCGCTGACGTCTGCGACGATCTCGAGGCGGTTGCAGGTCGACAGGATGAGAGCTCCGTCGACGTACTCGCTCCCCAGGACTGTGTCGGTGAGCGTGTCGACGTCCGTCCCCGACAGCGCGACGGCGTCGAGCACGGACATGGGAGCGGAACGGTGTGAGACTCCGAGGACGAGGGTGGTCACGTCTCTGCCTCCAGGGGACCGGGCGAGTGATGCGGATGGTGTGCGGGGGCGAAGTGCGAGAGGACCTGCAGTTCGGTGGCCAGGTCGACGTGTCGGACTTCGACGCCGGCGGGGCCGCGCACGGGGACGGGGGCGAAGTTGAGGAGCCCCCTGATGGATGTTCCCGCGACGGCGTCGACGACGGTCTGGGCTGCTGCGGCGGGAACGGCGATGACGAGCAGTTCGAGGGCCAGCGTGTCCACGGATCGCTGCAGGTCGGCGATGTCCGTGACGGTGAGTCCG
Source organism: Brevibacterium yomogidense (assembly GCF_016107685.1). GTDB lineage: Bacteria > Actinomycetota > Actinomycetes > Actinomycetales > Brevibacteriaceae > Brevibacterium > Brevibacterium yomogidense. The sequence goes on along the minus strand of NZ_JABASY010000005.1, from coordinate 206,663 downwards.
CCCACGGGCTGGCCGATGCGGGAGGGTGCCGCGTCGAAGACCGCCTGCACGGAGAAGCCGTGCTGGGGGTCGGAGAGGTAGTGGGCGAGAGCGGTGCCCAGGCGGCCGGCCCCGACGACGCCCACGGGGCGCAGCCGGTCGATGCCGAGGAAGCACCGGATCGCGTCGGCGAGGTCGTGGGCGTCGTATCCGACACCCCGGCGACCGGTGAAGTTGAGGAGCGACAGGTCGCGGCGGACGATGGAGGCGCCGACGCCGCAGGTGCGGGCGAGATCCTCGCTGGATGCGGTGGTGCGGCCCGATGCGGTGAGAGAGGTCAGCGCGCCCAGATAGACGGGCATGCGTGAGACGGCGGGGATGGGAGTCGACCGTCCAGCACCGTCCGGTGCCGTCGCAGCCGACAGGGTCTGTGCCACCGCGTTCCGCTCTCCTCTCTGCGATCGGCCCGCAGGCCGGTCCTGTGTGCTGATCAGCCGGATCCGTGCACCGATCAGACGTCCGCCGCCAGGCGCGCATCGACTGCGCGCGCCAGGCGGACGGGGTCGATCCTGTGGAAGCCCACCTGCCGGCCGTCGACCAGCACGACGGGGACGTCCCACTCGTAACGATCTCGAAGCCCGGGGTCCGTGTCGATGTCCGTGATGGTCACGTCGACAGCCCGGGTCTCCGCCACCTGTGCGACGACCTGCTCTGCGTCGACGCACAGGCTGCAGCCAGCCCGGGTGAGGACCGTGATGCGTACGCTCACCGGGCTCCCTCCACCGTCCACCCGTTCACAACAAACCCCCGGCCCGCACGTGAGTGCCGGACGGGGTCTGTTCGAGAGGTCTTACTTCTTGTTGCGGCGCTGGTGGCGGGTCTTGCGAAGCAGCTTGCGGTGCTTCTTCTTCGACATACGCTTACGGCGCTTCTTGATCACTGAGCCCATGGGCACACCTCACCGGGTTGACTTCACGGTGAACAAGGGGTGCCCACCGCCGGAACATAGCCGCTCAAGTCTATCCCCGCGCTTGGGGCATGGCAAAAGGAGGCGAGCGCCATCACACTGCGGGCGCGCGGCTGTTCGCGGCGCGCGGCGCGCGGCATCAGTCGTAGTACGCGTCGAGGCCGAAGAACGGGAAGATCGACTTCCTCGTCGCCATGACCGCCCGGTCCAGGTCCGTCTGCGGGTCGTATCCGTTCTTCCAGGGGACGAAGGTTCCGTCGTAGCCGTCCGTCATGATGGTGGGTGCCTCGCGGCCGACGATCGATTCGGCGTACTTCCGCCACCGCTCCGGGGTGTCCGTCCCCGGGGCGATGTCCGCCCCGGCCGCGATCGCGACGAGCTGTGTCCAGGCCCGCGGCACCACTTCGAGGATCGAGTACCCGCCGCCGCCGGTCGCGATCCACTTGCCGTCGGTGAGCTCCTCCGACAGCGACCGGGCCAGCAGTGCGGTCTCCCGCATCCCGTCGACGCTGAAGCGCAGGTGGGTGAGCGGGTCGGCGCGGTGCCCGTCGCAGCCGTGCTGGGTGACGAGGATCTGGGGGTCGAATTCGCGCAGCACGTGGGGCACGACTGCGTCGACCGCCCGCAGCCAGTCCGCGTCGTCCGCGCGCGGGGGCAGTGCGACGTTGACGGCGGAGGCGGCGGCCTGCATCCCCCCGATGTCGTTCGCGAAACCGGTGCCGGGGAACAGAAAGCGCCCGTTCTCGTGGACCGACACGGTGAGGACACGCGGGTCGTCCCAGTAGATCCTCTCGACCCCGTCGCCGTGGTGCGCGTCGAAGTCGATGTAGGCGACACGCCTGTACCCGCTGTCCAGCAGCGTGCTGATCGTCGCGGCGAGGTCGTTGTACACGCAGAAGCCGGACGCGCGGTTGCTCATCGCGTGGTGCATGCCGCCGCAGAAGTTCACGGCGCGGTCGTAGCCTCCGCCGGCCACCGCGCGCGCTGCTTCGACGCCGGCCTGGAAGATCCGGCCCGACGCTTCGTGGATCTTGTCGAACCGGGGCACGTCCTCCGTGCCGATCCCCCACTCGCGCTGGAAGTCGTCGTCCAGTGCCGAGGTCTCCTGCGCCTTCTTGACCGCCGCGATGTAGTCCTTGGTGTGGACCTTCGCGAGTTCGTCGTCGTCGACCCCGCCCACCGCGGACACGGTGATGCGCGGGTGGTCGAAGAGCCCGAAGTCCGTCGCGAGCTTCGCTGTGAGGTCCAGCCGCACCGGGTGCATGGGGTGGCTGGGACCGAAGTCATAATCGGTGAAGGTCTCGTCCCACGTGACGAAGAGATCGAGATCACGGCGTTCCATGCCCACACTGTAACCCTCCGGATACGGTCCGTTCGCCCGGACCCGGCCGTAACATGTGTGGAATGGAAACCAGGGGTGGTGCCGGCTCGTCGGGCGGCGCAGATCAGGCGGGCGGCCGTCGTCACCTGCGCGATGTCGTCGACTCACTCGTCCTCTCCTCGCCCGCCCGCACCGCGATGATCGGGTTCGTCCTCGTCGCCGCCTGCTGCGCGGCCCTCCTGTCGCTGCCGGCGGCGCTCGCGGACACGGGGGCGGCCTCGGTCGCGGACGCCGTCCTGGTCGCGGTGTCCGCCGTCTGCGTGACCGGACTCAGCTCCGTCGTGACGGAGCAGCACTGGTCCGCGTTCGGGATCAGCATCATCACGGTCGCGATCCAGGTGGGCGGGCTCGGCATCCTCACCGCCGCGTCGCTGCTGGGCATGGCCATGTCGAAGCGGCTGGGCGTCCGCCAGCGCCTCCTCGCCGCGCAGGCGACGGGCGCTTCCCAGCTGGGGCACGTGGGCTCCCTGCTCAAGGTCGTGCTGCTCACGATGATCGTCGCCGAGGTCGTCGTCGCCACCCTGCTCCTCCCCCGGTTCCTGCTGCGCGGGGAGGAGTTCTGGACCGCCGTGTGGCACTCCGTGTTCTACTCCGTGTCCTCGTTCAACAATGCGGGCTTCACGGTCCACCCGGGAGGGATGGAGGCCTTCGCGGACGACCCGTGGATCATGGCGGTCATCGGCGCGGCCGTGTTCGTCGGGGCGCTGGGCTTCCCCGTCGTCTTCGTCATGAGCGTCTTCTGGCGCACCCCCCGCGCATGGGACCTCCACACGAAGCTCACCCTCACGACCTCGGCGCTCCTGGTCGCGGGCGGCTGGCTGCTGCTCCTCCTCTTCGAGGCGGGCAACCCCCGCACGCTGGGCGACAAGGGCTGGTTCGCCACCGCCGGTGAGGCGCTCTTCCTGTCCGTCGTGTCCCGGTCCGGCGGCTTCGCGATCATGGACATCGCGGACATGTCGCAGACGAGCCACGTGCTGCTCGACATGCTCATGTTCGTGGGCGGCGGGTCCGGTTCGACCGCGGGCGGGATCAAGGTGACGACGCTCGCGGTGCTGGGGCTCGCCGCACTCGCCGAGGCCCGGGGACTCACGGATACGACGGCCTTCCGCCGGCGGATCGCACCCAGCAGCATCCGGCTCGCGGTGTCCGTCCTGCTGGTGGGCGCCACCATCGTGTCCGTCGGCACGATGGTCATGCTGTCGGTGACGGACGAACCGCTGGACTTCGTCCTCTTCGAAGTCATCAGCGCGTTCGCCACGTGCGGGTTCAGCGTCGGGGTGACGGAGCGGGCTCCCGACGAAGGCCTCTACGTCCTCAGCGCCCTCATGCTGGTGGGCCGGCTGGGCACGATCACCCTGGCCTCCGCACTGTCCCAGCGGACGCAGACCCGCATGTACCGGTACGCGGAGGAACGGCCGATCGTCGGCTGAGACTCCGCTTCACCGGCGCAGCCCCGCGGCCTCACGGGCCCCCACGGCTCCCCACACGGACAGGGCAGGCTCACGCGGACAGGGCAGGCTCACGGCTGGGCGGCGAAGGCGCTCAGGCGATCGACGTGTCCGGCGACGATGAGCACGTCCTGCCGACCCATCCGGGTGTCCATGTCCGCGTAGGTGAATTCCTTCCCAGGGGGTTTGATCCCGACGACGGTGACGCCGAACGTGTCGCGGATCCTCGCCTGGGCGAGGGTGAGGCCCTTGACGGACTCCGGGGGCCGCATCTTCACGACCGCGAAGTGGCCGTCGTCGAAATCGATGTAGTCGAGCATCCGCGAGCTCATGAGGTGGGCGACGCGGTCCCCGGCCTCGGTCTCCGGGTAGAGCACGTGCTCCGCCCCGATGCGGCGCAGGATCTTGCCGTGCGCGTCGGAGATCGCCTTCGCCCAGATCTGGTCGACGCCCAGGTCGATGAGGTTCGCCGTCGTCAGCACGCTCGCCTCGATCGACGAGCCGATGCCGACGACCGCCGTGGAGAACTCCCCGGCACCCACCTGCCGCAGCGTGTCCAGGTGCGTCGTGTCCGCTTCGACGACGTACGTGAGCTTCGAGGACCATTCCTGGACGAGCTCCGGGTTCTTCTCGATCGCCATGACTTCCCGGCCCATCCGCATGAGCGAGCGGGCGGTGGCCGAACCGAAGCGGCCCAGCCCCACGACGAGCACCCCGGAGGCACCGGTCCTGCGGTCGCTCTTCCGCTGCGCCTTGCGGTCGGTCCGCTTGTCGCCGCGACGGCCCGGCTGCTTGTCAGCCGGCACGGTTCTCCGCCTCCATCTCCAGCGACCGGTCGCCCGCGGCCCGCACGGCGCGCGCCACGACGTCCGCGAACCCGTCCGCCTCGAACGAACCGATCCCCGCCGCCGTCGTCCCACCGGCACTCGTCACCGCTCCGCGCAGCGCCGCCGGGTCGGGGGTGTCCGCGAGGAGCCGTCCCGCTCCCTCCGCCGTCGCTGCGACCGCTCTGCGTGCCGTGTCCTCGTCGAGTCCCTGTGCGACGGCCGCCTCCACCATGTGCTCGGCGAGGAGGAAGAAGAACGCCACCCCGGACGCCGAGGCGCCGATCATCGTCGGCATGTCCTCTTCACCGACCGGGACCACGAGTCCCGCCCCTGCGAGCAGGGAGGTGAGGTGGTCGACGACGGCGGCCGGGGCCTCAGGCGCGGAGGCCAGAGCGATGACACCGTAGCCCACCGAGGACGGTGTGTTCGGCATGATCCGGACGACAGGACGGTGCGGGAAATGGTGAGTGAGGGTCGCGAGATCCACCCCGGCGGCCATCGACACGATCGCGGCGTCATCGGGCAGAGCGGGGCCGATGTCGGCGGCCGTGTCCGCGAGCATCCACGGCTTCACACCCAGGAACACCGCTCCGGCACCGTCGACGGCCGTCCGGTTGGCCCGGGGGTCCGCATCCAGCGCGGTCGTCTGGACTCCCAGTCGTGACCGGAGTGCGCTGGCCGAGGCCCCGGACCGGGTCGTCGCGTGCACGTCCTCCGGGGCCTGCCCTGCGGCGAGGACACCCTCGAGGAGTGCACCGCCCATGTTCCCTGTACCGATGAAAGCAATCCGCATGGGACAGAGGCTACTACCGCAGGTACGCAGCTCCTACTGCGAATCGACGCGTCCCATGCGAATCCGCGCTTCCTACGAATCGAGTCCCAAGTGGCGGCGCGCGAACTCGAGCGATTCGGTGAGCATCGCGTCCCGCGTGGAACGACGGGCCGTGAAGCGGGTATTCACCTCGACGACGACGTCCCCCGACCAGTCGTGCTTCGCGAGGTACTGCAGCGTCTCCGCGACGGGCATGCGGCCTCGGCCGGGGACCAGATGCTCGTCGGTGAGTGTCCCCATCCCGTCGGTGAGGTGGACGTGCCGCAGCGCGGGGAACAGGGTGCGGACCGCCTCGAGCGCGTCGGTTCCCGCCGTCGACGCGTGGGAGAAGTCGAACGTCACCGCGTCGTAGTCCTGGCCCAGCAGATCCCAGTGCGGCGAGTAGACGAGCACCTCGCGCACGCCGGCGCGCCACGGGTACATGTTCTCCACCGCGAGGGTCACGCCGGTCTCCTCCGACATCGCCCGCACGCCCTCGACGAAGTTCTTCGCGTAGTCGCCCTGCCAGCGGAACGGCGGGTGCAGCACGACCGTACGGGCTCCCGCCTCCTTCGCGAGCTCCGCAGTGCGCCGCAGCTTCTCCCAGTGGTCGCGGTGCATGACGCGCGGCATGAGGAGCAGGGTCGGCGCGTGCACCGACAGGACCGGCAGCCCGGTCGCTCGGGCGAACCGCGACATGAGACCCGGGTCCTGGGTCTCCTCGTTGTTGGTGATCATGACCTCCACCCCGTCGTATCCCAGACGCGCGGCGGTCTCGAAGCATTCGCGCACGGTCATCGGGTAGACGGAGGACGTCGACAGGCCGATGCGGATCTCATGGGCGGACCGGTAGTCGGCCTTCGGTTCGTACACAGGGCTGCGAGCGAGCTCCTCACGCTGACGCTTGGCCTTCGCCCGGGCGGAATTGGGGCTGGTGAGCGGCAGCCGCTTCTTCTCAGCCATCGTTCACTTCCCCGCCGTCGGGGCTGAAGTCGGTGTCGTGGGCGGTGTCGTGGTCGTGGGCGGTGTCGTGGTCGTGGTCGGTGTCGGTTCCGACGTGACCGGCGCCGGCGGCGCGGTCGAGTCTGCATCCGGGGCGGCGGCCGCGGCCTTAGCCGCGGCTTCCGCCTGGGCACCGCCGTTCGACGGGATGGTGAGGGCGGGCTTGGGGAGGGCGCCGATGCGGCGGCGTGTGGGCGAGAGGACCTCGGAGGAGTCGAGGAGGTCCAGCTGGCGCATGATGATCCCCTCACGCAGCGCCCACGGAGAGATGTGCAGGGACGACACGTCGAAGATCGTCATCGCCGCCTCCGCGACGAACGCACCGGCGAGGACCTGGCCTGACCGGGCTGCGGAGACTCCCGGCAGGGCTTCCCGCTGGGCGGGAGTCCGGGACACGAGCTCGTCGATGATCCCCGACATGTCCTTGCGCTTCAGTTCGCGGGGAACGAACATCCCGGCGCCGCTGGGGGCCGCGCCGCCGATACGCGCAAGTGAGCGGAATGTCTTCGACGAGCCGACCATGCGGTCGGGTTTCCCCACCCGGTTGATCTCACCTGCGATGCGGCCGATGGTGTGCCGCGCGTATTTGCGGAGGCTGTCGACGTCGCCGGAGGACGGCATGTCCGCGTGGAGGAAGTCGCGGTGCATGCGTCCGGCGCCGAGCGGGAGCGACACGGCCGCGTCCGGGTACTCGTCCCGGCCGGACGCCAGTTCGAGTGATCCTCCGCCGATGTCCATGAGGAGGATGCTGCCGGCCGACCAGCCGAACCAGCGTCGGACCGCCAGGAAGGTGACCCGGGCTTCGTCTTCGCCGCTCATGACGTTGAGCGCGACACCGGTCTCCTGCCGGATCCGGTCGATCGTCTCGTCGCCGTTGGGCGCGGATCTGATCGCCGAGGTCGCAAACGCGAGGATCTGTTCGGATCCCTGGTCTTCTGCGATGTCGATCGACGCGGCCACGAACTCGACGAGTCGGTTCTGCCCGTAAGTCGATATGGACCCGTCGTCCTTGAGGTATTCCGCGAGCCGCAGGACCTCCTTGTGAGAGGTGGCCGGCAAGGGCGGCGCACCGACGTGAGCGTCCACCACCAGGAGGTGGACGCTGTTCGAACCGATGTCTAACACTGCGAGTCGCACGCCAGCCATCGTAACGCTCCGAGTCTCGACCCCACACGTCGGTGCGAAATCCGTGCCGACGTGTAGTGGGTGGGGCGGTGCTGACTGAGGACGTACTACGTGGGATCCGGTGCTCAGTAGCCCTCGTTCGGCTCCGTGCCCCACTGCGTCGGAACGGTGGCGTCGATGCGGAACGGTGACGCCGCTGCGGGAAGATGGCACCGCTTCAGAACGGTGGGGCTCCTTCGTCGAAGCCTTCAGTGTCGCCTGCCGTTTCCTCACCGCTGGCGCTCTTCGGCGGAGCACCCGATTCCGTCGAAGCATCCGCCGACCCGTCGGAACCCTCTGCCGACCCGTCGGAACCCTCTGCCGACGCGTCGGACCCCTCTCCCGCGTCGGCGGGAGGAGCTCCCCCCCTCTCCTGACCGAACTCCTTTGTCGGTGGGCGGTGGTTCGGTGAGTTTCTCCAGCAGCCGTTCTGCGGCCTCGGCGTCGGTGAAGTTCGGCTCCAGGACGGCGATCGCCTCCCGTCCCAGCGGGAACGACCAGTTCTCGACGCCCTCGTCGTCGACCTCGACGGAGATGATCCCTGCGGTCTTCTCCTGGTGGTGGAACACGCACAGTGGGTGGAGGTTCGTCACCACCGTGAGTCCCCCGTCCGCGGGTGAGGCGTGGTTGAACGGTTCGATATGGTCCATCTGGGCTCGTGCTGCCGGTCGCAGGCACCCGGGGACCATGCATCGCTTCGATCGTTCTTCGACTGTCCGACGCATCCCGGCTGGGACGCGGTACGTGGTGGCCACTTCAGGGAGCACTTCGCCGCTGGCGGGGTCGGTGAGCAGGCGGTAGACGATCGACTGCGCGGAGACGATGCGCCGCGCCATCTCTGCAGGCACAGGGACCGGGCCCTCGAGGTCGGACGGCAAGTCACTGTCAGCATCGGCGCAGGTGAGGACCGGCACGGTGAGGGAGACGCGCGCCTGTGCAGCGAGCCACTCACCTTCGGTCGGGCACGTCACCGTGAAGTATTCGAGAGGGTCTCTCGTGGGTTCGTCGGAAGCACCCCCGGCGGGTTCGTCAGGAGTGTCCCCGGTGGAGTCGCTGGGCGCACCCCTGTCGGCCTCCCTGGTGGCGTCGTCAAGAGGGTCGCTGTTCGGCGGATCGCCACCCGCGGGCTCGTGCCGGGCGGACGGCGCGCTGGCCGTTCGGGTCCAGTCGTCCGCGTAGTGGAGAGCGCCAGGGGGTGCGGGCTGCGGCGGGTGAAGCGGGTTCCGCCACGCGCCGGGCGCCAACGCCTGTCGGTCTGTTCTGATCGTGCCGTCAGTGATCGTCCCGGGCCGCACACCCGGACCCTGCAGGGGAATGTCGACGACTACATCGCATTCGACCGACTCACCGCGCACCGGGCTGGGCCTCGACATCCGTCGCCGTTCCACCGTGATGACGGGTCCGGAGGTCGCCGTGTTCGGACCCGAGGGAGGACCGTTCAGGCCCCGGGAGGCAGCAGCCGAAGAAGACGCGCTCGCGGAGGTCGACGCTCCCGCGGGAGGCGAAGCGTCCGCGGGCAGCGGCATCCGCCCGTCGTCCTCGTCGCCGGTCCCCCACACTCGACCCCCAGGTGCGGCGAGCGCGATGAGGTCGAACCGGATCTGCTCGAGGCTGCGGGTGTCCGTGATCCGCACCTGCGCGGGGTCCACGGGACGCCCGAAGTGGTCCTTCACGACCAGGCCGCTCAGGTTCGCGGAGTGGATCGCGCGGGCAGTCGCATCGACTCGACGCATGTACGGTTCGAGGACGGTGATCGGGCCTTCGAGGACGACACACGCCATGCCATTGCCCAGGCGCTCATAGGACACGCACCGCATGTCCATCACCGTCTTGGCCCGCGTGGCAGGCGGCGCACACAGCTCCACCATCCGACCGACCTCCCGGGCGAACGTCTCCACCGGCATGTCGGGATTCAGCCGACCCACAGTGCGATCCAGCCAGCGCACGTCATGCAGCCGGAGCCCCCGCGAGTGGCGCAGGATGACCCCGATCTTCGCGGCACTCAGCGCCCCGGTGAGCACGGCCCGCAAGCAGTTCGAGAGCCCCACATATGCGACGACCGCTTCACACACCCTGCGGATCGCCTGGTTCCGCGTGAGATCACCGTCGACTGCAGCCGCCTGGACGACACCGTGCGGGACGACCCGCGCCACCTGTTCGCGGGCGGAGTAGAACCCGTGTGAGCACAGCACGTCGTCGATCGTGTCCGGGTCGTCGGATTTCCCGATCGAGGCGAGCGCGGTCTCTGCGACCGCAACCATGTGCACTGCGGAGAGACGGTCCAGCGCATGGGCCGCTTCCCGCATCCGTGCGGAGAGTCCGAAGGCGTCGATCGACCCGGTGAGCGTCGCGTACGGCACATGGGTGAGCGCTGGATCGACCATTCGCCACCCTTCGCCCGCCGGCACTTCGCCCGGCTGACGCTCGAAATGAGCAAGGCGTCCCGCACTGGTCCCGGTCAGTTCGGACCCGCCCCTGATGAGATGCCCGTAGACGTCTTCGCCGTTCACCAGCTCCACGGTGTCGACATGCCGATTCCCGATCAGCGTCAGACTCTCCGCGGCAGCCTGCTTGCGCACGGCGACGTAGTCACGGTGAGCGCGGGTACCGCGTCGAGGGCGCAGGCACCGCCTGTCCGCGTCGCCGTCATGGTCTTGGCCTTGGCCTTGGCCTTGATCTCGGTCTTGGTCACCGTTCATCGCAGTCACGTCGCCTCACCCCCGCATCTGCGCATGCACCGAAGCCGTCATCCGTGCACCCTCGCACCGACAGGACCCGATAGCCTCAGCATCACCGCTGTACGTTCTATTCTACATTCGTACTTTCGAGTATGTATGGGAGTTCCCTGTGAGACGTGCGGTGCGCCCGTCAGAAGGGAAACCGCTGTCCACTCCGCACAGAGCCGCCGCTCCCTCCCCCACGCGCGGAGCCTCCCCCTCGTCCCCAGGACACGCAGAAGGGCCGGGGCGAAAGCCCCGGCCCTTCTGCTCGTCGGACACGACCCCTCGGTCGGAGTCGATCCCCCGGGTGCCGCCCCCGTTCGGGCCCCGACCGTGCTCATCAGCTCTTCCCGGCCTGACGGATCAGCCAGCTCTGACGGTTCGGTCCCCTGAGGGTTCTTTCGGCTATCTCGGCTCCTTCAGCCCTGACTGTCCTTCCATTCCTGGCGCCGGAAGCCGAACTGCGGGGCCTCCTTCTCGAAGAACGCTCGCTGGCCCTCACCCAGCTCCACCGGGTAGACGTCGCCCAGCCATCCCGCCGGGTCCAGTTCTTCGCCGCGGAGGATCCGCAGCAGGCCCGTCTGGGTGAACGCGGACCGTGAGGCGATGCGCTCTGCGGTCCGCTTCGCGGCGGAGAACGGGTCGTCAGTGACTTCGTGGAGGAACCCGAGCGAATCCGCACGGCCCGTGTCGATGAGGTTGCCGGTGAGCAGCAGGTAGCGCGCCCACGACTCCCCCACCGCGTCGGCGAACCGCCGTGTGGGTCCCGGAGGGTAGACGAGGCCGAGCTTCGCGGCAGTGATCCCGAACCTCGCACCCGGAGCAGCGATGCGCACGTCGCACGCGGCAGCCAGCTCCGTGCCGCCACCCACACAGACACCCTCGATCGCCGCGATGGTGGGGACGTCGACGGAGGCGAGCGCGTCCTCCGCCGCCGCGTTCATCGCCCAGAAGTCCGCGAGCGGCACGTTGAGGTCCCCGATGTCCGAACCGGCGGAGAAGTTCCCGTCGGTGCCGCGCAGGATGAGCGCCGCCACATCCGGCGCCGCATCGATCGCATCCACGATCGCCGGCAGCGCGAACCACATCTCCCGGGACAGCGCACCGAGCTTCTCCGGCCGGTCGATCGTCAGAGTCGCGACGGAACCGTCCAGGTCGTAGCGGAAGCCGTCCACAAGTGGGATGGGAGTGGCGGGGCTCTCAGAGTTCACAGGGTTCTCCTCACGGATCGGGGTGGTCTGGACGTGATGCGGCGATCAGGGTGGGCCGGCGGAAGACAGCCTCTTCAACGCCGCACGGCCGGGACACCTTCGCGGTGCCCCAGCCGTGGCGGGTCATGACAGAAGCGGGAGCGACCCGTTCCCGAGGTGCGGTCCGGCGGGTGCCGACCACGGCCTCGGGCGCGGGCCCACTCTGCGACGGGGGACCGTCAGCGGTCGGTCGGGACCTCGCGCTGGTCGGGGCCGTCGTATGCGCTCAGCGGACGGATGAGCGCGTTCGAGGCCTGCTGCTCCATGATGTGTGCGGTCCAGCCCGTGATCCGGCTCATCACGAAGATCGGGGTGAACTGCGGGGTGTCGAAGCCCATGAGGTGGTAGGCCGGACCCGACGGGTAGTCGAGGTTGGGATAGATCCCCTTCCGACCCACGAAGTCCTCTTCGAACGCGTTGTAGAGGGCGAGCAGATCGTCCGCACCCTTGGCGCGCACCATGTCTTCGAACGCCTTGCGCATCGTCGGCACGCGCGAATCGCCGTTCTTGTACACACGGTGGCCGAAGCCCATGATCTTCTCTTTGTTGGCGAGCGCCTTGTCGATCCACGGGCCCACCTTGTCGGCTGTGCCGACCTCTTCGAGCATCGCCATGACCGCTTCGTTCGCACCGCCGTGCAGCGCACCCTTGAGTGCGCCCACCGCACCGGCGACCGCCGAATACATGTCCGACGTCGTCGAGGTGATGACACGACCCGTGAACGTCGAGGCGTTGAACGAGTGTTCCGCGTAGAGGATCATCGAGACGTCGAAGCAGCGGACGACTTCGTCTTCCGGCACCTCGTCGAAGACCATCTTGAAGAAGTTCGCGGCATAGCCGAGGTCGGACGTGGGCGCGATCGGGTCGAGCCCGTGCCGGCGACGGTGGTCGACCGCGACGATCGTCGGGAGCTGGGCGTAGAGACGCTCCGCCTTGCGACGGTTCGCCTCCTCACCTTCCTCCTCCGCCTCCGGATCCACAGCGCCCAGGTACGCGACCGCCGTCTGCACGACGTGCATGGGGTGCGTGTCCTTCGGCAGTCCGAGGATGATGTCGACCAGCTCCTGCGAGACCGCACGCTGCGACCGCTCACGCGCGGTGAACTCCTGCAGCTGCTCCTGGTTCGGCAGCTCACCGTTCCAGATGAGGTAGGCGACCTCCTCGAACGTGCAGTTCGCCGCGAGCTCCTGCACCGGGTAGCCCCGGTACGTGAGCGAATTGGTCTCCTGCACGACCTTGGAGACGGCGGTGGTGTCGACGACGACGCCCGCCAGCCCCTTCTTGATGTCCTGTTCGGTCACTGGTGTCCCTCCTGAGAGAAGTTGAAGACAGCCGAGTCGAACGAGTTGTATGCCTCGTAATCGACGGTCTCGTAGAGATCGGCACGCGTCTGCATGCGATCCACCACCGATGCCTGGGTGCCCTCCGAACGGATGGCCTTGAGGCCGTCCGTGATGGCTCCCATCGCCAACCGCAGTGTGGTGACAGGGTAGATGACGACACGGACACCCGCGTCCGCCAGCTGGGATGTGGTGAACAGCTCGCTCTTCCCGAACTCCGTCATGTTCGCGAGGATCGGCACGTCCAGGGCGTTCGCGAAGGTCTCGAACTCTCCCAGGTCGCGCATAGCCTCCGGGAAGATCATGTCCGCTCCGGCGTCGGCGTACGCCTTCGCCCGATCGATCGCGGCACCCAGCCCCTCGCCCGCACGGGAATCCGTGCGGGCGCAGATGACGAAGTTGTCGTCGCGCCGGCCCTTGGCGGCGGCAGAGATGCGCTTGACCATCTCCGCCGTCGTCACGACCTCCTTGCCGTCGAGGTGGCCGCACCGCTTCGGGTTGACCTGGTCCTCGAGGTGGAGGCCGGACAGCCCGGCATCCTCGAACTCCTGGACGGTGCGGGCGACGTTCATCGCCTCACCCCATCCGGTGTCCGCATCGATGAACGTCGGCAGGTTCGTCACACGGGCGATGTTCCGCCCGTGGTCGACGACCTCCGTCAGGGTCGTGAGCCCGATGTCGGGCAGACCCTGCGCGGCCGAGAACGCGCCGCCGGAGATGTAGACGCCTTCGAAACCCGCCTGCTCGATGAGCATCGCGTTGAGTGGGTTGATCGCGCCGGGGAACTGCACGATCTCGCTGCCGTTCAGCAGCTCGCGGAAGCGTGTCCGCCTCTCAGCGGCAGTCGTCGTGGCGCCCAGCATCAGAAGATGCCCTTCGATCCGGAGTGCTCCAGGCCCTCCACGACGAAGTTGAGTGCGCGGATGTCGTCGCCGCTCAGGTTCTCGAGGTTCTGCGCAAGGTCGAGGAACCGGCCCTGCTCCTGCTCGGAGACGATGCCGTCCGCCAGGGTGCGGAACTTGTTGACGTAGTTCTCGCGGACGAAGGGACGCGCGCCGTGCGGGTGCGCATCCGCCACAGCGATCTCGTCGACCAGTGTGGAGCCGTCCTCGAACTCGATCTCCACACGACCGCCGAATGCCAGCTCGTCCGGATCGGTCGAGTGGTAGCGGCGCGTCCACTCCGGATCCTCGGTCGTGACGACCTTGTGCCAGAGCTCGACGGTGTCGGGACGACCCGCACGCTCCGGCGCGTAGGACTTCTCGTGGTGCCAGGTCTGATCCTGCAGAGCCACCGCGAACATGTACATGATCGAGTGGTCGAGCGTTTCGCGCGAAGCCTTCGGATCCATCTTCTGCGGATCGTTGGCGCCCGTTCCGATGACGTAGTGGGTGTGGTGCGACGTGTGGATGGTCACCTTGCGGATCTTCGAGAAGTCTTCGATCTGCTTGCCCATGCGGCGGGCCAGGTCGATGAGCGCCTGCGCCTGGTATTCGGCGGAGTGCTCCTTCGTGTAGGTGTCCATGATGGCGCGCTTGGCCTCGCCCTTGCCCGGCAGCGGGACTGTGTAGCGGGCCTCCGGGCCGGACAGGATCCAGGCGATGAAGCCGTCTTCGCCTTCGTAGATGGGCGAAGGTGCACCTTCGCCGCGCATCGCACGGTCGACGGCCTCGACGGCCATCTTGCCGGCGAACGCAGGAGCGTGCGCCTTCCAGGTGGAGATCTCGCCCTTGCGCGACTGGCGGGTCGCGGTCGTCACGTGCAGCGCCTGCTGGACGGCCTGGTACGTGACCTCCGTGGGCAGGTGCAGGAGCGTGCCGAGGGCCGCAGCGGCCGACGGGCCGAGGTGCGCGACGTGGTCGATCTTGTGCTCGTGCAGGCAGATGCCCTTCACGAGGTCGACCTGGATCTCGTAGCCGGTCGCGATGCTGCGGATGACATCCTTGCCGCCGATGCCCTTGTGCTGGGCGACTGCGAGGATCGCCGGGATGTTGTCACCGGGGTGCGAGTAGTCCTTCGCGAGGAACGTGTCGTGGAAGTCGAGTTCACGGACCGCGACGCCATTGGCCCAGGCCGCCCACTCCGGCGAGATCGTCTCGTCCGAGGAGAGGCCGAAGACCGTCGAACCGGGCTTCATGGGGTGACCCTGAGCCTGCTCACGCGAGTGCGTCGGCGCACCGCGGCGGACGGATGCGGCGGCAACTGCCGCGTTGTCGATGATGCGGTTGATGACCATGTCCTGGACATCCGCGTCGATCGCGACGTCATCGGAAGCGACTTCTGCGATCTTCCAGGCGAGCTGGTCCTCACGTGCGAGGTTCTCCGAGCTCTTGTATGTGCGGACTTCGTGGTTGATCAACTGGCTCTCCTTCGTTTTGAGCGCTGACCGCTCCGGCGATCCGGATTTTTTCGCATCGCGCAGGCGGGGTGACGACCGTCCACAGGGATTCTCGGGTAGGGATTCGCCAGCGGGCCGCATCGCACCACATATCTCGACATCAAGATACTTCACTTCGAGGGTACTTCTCAACTCTCCGGCGCGTCTTGTCACCGCTCTGTGCGGCGAGAGCAGTGCGGAAGCACCGGCGAAAACAGGCGCTTCCCCGGATCCGTCGGATAATACTCACGCGTACTCCCCTCGGGCCCGTCTTCGCCGCTACATTGGACGCATGACGCGCACTGCCCTCGACTTCGATGACAACTGGCTGGACCCGGAGGAGCTCGCTCACATCCGTCGGCGACTCCCGGTCACGTACGTCCACGGTCTGCCCGTGCGGCGGGGCGACGACGGGGAGGTCGAGCGCATCGGCCTCCTGCTCCGCACCCTCGACACCGGCGCTCTGGGCCGAGAGATCGTCGGCGGCCGCGTGAAGTTCCACGAATCGATCAGAGCGGCTCTGCTGCGCCACGCGGAGAACGACCTGGGCCCCCTCGCGCTTCCCACCGTGCCCCTGTCGCTCACGCCCTACCACGTAGCGGAGTACTTCCCGACGGAGGCGGTATCCCCCTACTACGATCCCCGACAGCACGCTGTGGCGCTCTGCTACGTGCTGCCGGTGATCGGCGACTGCAGCCCTCGCGGCGACGCGCTGAGCATCGACTGGCTGACCCCGCAGGAAGCAGTCAGCGACGACATCGCTGCGGAGATGCGCCATGGCCAGCAGCACATCGTCCGGGCCGGACTCGCCCACCTGGGCATCCTGCCCTGACCCTGAGGCCGTCCCCTTCCCTGAGGCCTGTTCTGGCCTGGGGCCGGCTCTGGTCTCGGGCCGGCTCCGGCAGTGACGATCCTTCGCTGACGCGGAGGCGCCGTCCGTGTCCGTGGCTCATGGAAGACTCGGATCATGGTGTCGACGATGCAGTATCTGTGCAGTGCGTGCGGTCATTCGACCGCGAAGTGGCTGGGCCGCTGCCCCCAATGCCGCGAGTGGGGGACGATCGAGGAGTCCGCACCGGCACAGCGAACGGTCCGCACCCAGGCGAAGCCCGCTCGTGACGGCGGCGCCACCCCCATCACACAAGTCGACCGGACACTCGCGCAGGCGCGGTCGACGCACATCCCGGAGTTCGACCGGGTGCTCGGCGGCGGGCTGGTGCCTGGTGCGGTCGTCCTGCTCGCGGGTGAACCAGGCGTCGGCAAGTCGACTCTGCTGCTCGAAGTCGCCTCATGGACGGCACGACAGGGCACGACCGTCCTCTACGTCACCGGGGAGGAATCGGCGGCGCAGGTCCGCCTGCGTGCGGAGCGCGTCGACGCGCTCTGCGACACCCTCTACCTCACTGCGGAGACGGACCTGGGGGTGGTGCTGGGCACCATCGACCAGGTCGAGCCTGACCTCCTCATCATCGACTCCGTGCAGACACTCGCCTCTGCGGAGGTCGACGGCGCGCCCGGTGGCGTCGCACAGGTGCGAGAGGTCGCCGCCGCGATCATCCGCACCGCGAAGGACCATGCGATCCCCACCGTGCTCGTGGGCCATGTGACGAAGGATGGCACGGTCGCCGGCCCACGCACTCTCGAGCACCTCGTCGACGTCGTCTGCTCGTTCGAAGGCGAACGCCACTCGCGGCTGCGGATGCTCCGTGCGGTGAAGAACCGGTACGGCCCCACCGACGAAGTGGGCTGCTTCGACATGACGGAATCCGGGATCGAGAGCCTCCCGGACCCGTCGGGGCTCTTCCTCACACGATCGGCGACTCGTGCGCCCGGGTCCTGCCTGACCGTCGCGCTCGAAGGCAGGCGGCCGATGCTCATCGAGGTCCAGTCCCTCGTCGCACCGATGAATGGCCACCCCCGCAGGACCGTGAGCGGACTCGACGCGAACCGCATCGCCATGATCCTCGCGGTCCTGGGGAAGGTCGCCTCGAGCTCGGACAAGGACGTCTTCGCTGCGACCGTCGGCGGCATGAGGGTGACCGAACCCGCCTGCGACCTGGCTCTCGCACTGTCGATCGCCTCCGCCGTCCACGGCAGCGCCCTCTACTCGCGACTCGTCGCGATCGGGGAGATCAGCCTGTCCGGTGAGATCCGACAGGTCCCGGGACTGGGACAGCGCCTGTCGGAAGCCTCACGTCAGGGAGTGACGAACGCGATCGTCGCCCGCGGCGCACTCCACAACGTGACCGTGCCCGAAGGCATGCGGGTCGCCGAATGCGAGAACGTCGTGGAGGCTGTACTGACAGCACTGCCGGAGATCGCAGGGAAGGGGGACGGGTAGACCGAGAGGTCGTCAGCCGTCTCCGTCCTCGCCTTCTCCGTGCTCGCCGTTTCCACCCTCGCCGTTCGCGTCTCCGCTGTCCTCGGCATCCGCGTCAGCTGTGCCGTCCTCAGCCGGATCCGACGCGAGGGTGAAGGGAACGGGTTCGCTCTCCGCCTCCCCCAGCTTCACGACGAGTTCGTACTCGCCTGACGGGAAGGCATCATCGGTCTGCTTGCACGAGTCATCGACGGGGACGCGCGGCCATGTGAGTGACGCCTTCTTCGACGACTGTGCCGGGAACACGAGCAGATTCTTCTCCGCCCCCTCATCGTCGCCTTCATCGTCCGCAGGCCCGCAGTAGCGGGAGGACCACACGGTGTCACCGTCGTGCTCGATGAGGAACTCCTGCCGCGACTCCCCCACGTCGATGAGGCAGTCCGCGGTGTGGCCGTTCGTCACCTCGATGCTGAGGACCGGCTCCTCGCCCTCCTCGTACTCGTCCTCGTCCGTCGACGCCGCGACACGCGTGGTGTCGGAGGGGCAAGCTCCGGATGCCGCGTCGCCTTCCGGTCCGGGTGCGGTGGGATCGGGCGTGTCCACGACAGGGGCAGGTGCCGACAGGTCGTCGCGGATCCCCTGCACCGCCTGCACAGCGAGGACGACACCCACGGTGAGGACTGCCGCGGCGATGATCGCGAGGATCGCCACCGTGGCACGACGACGCCGGTACATCTGCCGCCGGGCGTCGGACGGGCCCTTCTGGCCACGGACGTCTTTGCGCCCGCGGGCATACGAACGGGGCGCCCCCCGAGAACCCGTAGACTTCCCGGACGGGCGGCTGGGACGACCCGTGCGCGGGCCTCGACCGGAGCTGCTCATCGACTCGAGCCTAGGGCGACTTCGCAGGAAGGTCCGGATGACACACCGCCGTACGACAGAGGTCACTCCCGCAGCGGACGGATCGGGCGGCGGCTCGGCCGCGCAGCCGAACCGGCGCGCGGAGCCTCAGCCTGCGGCCGGGCTGCCCCATATCTCCCCGGATCACGCGGCAACGGTCCACCGACTCGTCGTCGACTGGTTCCAGGAGAACGCGCGGCCGCTCCCCTGGCGTGACCCGGAGGCGTCCGCGTGGTCGATCCTCGTCTGCGAGGTGATGAGCCAGCAGACCCCCGTCTCCCGGGTCCTTCCCCGGTGGAGCGACTGGATGGAGCGGTGGCCCACCCCGGCGGATCTCGCCGCGGCACCGGCATCGGACGTGCTCATCGCATGGGATTCCCTGGGCTATCCTCGGCGTGCGCTGAGGCTCCAGGAGACGGCTGCGGCGATCGTGGAGCGCCACGACAGCATCGTGCCGGACGACGAGGCGACCCTGCGGACGCTGCCCGGTGTGGGCGCCTACACCGCAGCGGCGGTCACGAGCTTCGCGTACGGCAGGCATGCAGTGGTCCTCGATGTGAACGTCCGCCGCGTCCTGGGGCGTGTCTTCGCCGGGGTGGAGCACCGTCCCGCGTCCCTGACCGCCGCAGAGCGCCGGTGGGCGTCCGCGCTCGTTCCCGACCGCGAGCACGTCGTCTGGAACGCCGGGACGATGGAGCTGGGGGCACTCGTCTGCACCGCGCGGAACCCGGACTGCGCCGCCTGCCCCCTGCTCGAGCACTGTGCCTGGGTGGCCGCCGGCAAACCGTCGGACCCGACGGTCGCCCGTCGCACCCAGGCGTGGGCGGGCACCGACCGTCAGCTGCGCGGCGCGATCATGAGGGTCGTGCGCACCGCCTACGGCTCCGCTCCCGTCCCGCTGCGGTTCCTCACCGCGCCGACTGCGCACCTCACCGCCGCCGAGGCCGACGCCCTTTCCGCACTGCCCGCACCTCTGCAGACGGCCGTGTCCGCCGTGCGGGAGCTGGACGCGGGCGGTGAGCGGACGGCCCGGCTGGCGGACGACCTCGTGCGCGACGGCCTCGCCGTCAGCACCGAGAACGGTCTGCGCCTCCCCTGAGGCCGAACAGCTGCGCGTCCCTCACGGTCGAAGCCCCGCGTGTCCACTGCTGACGGTCTATCCAGCGCCTCCCCGGACGCCGACGGGCTGCGGACTCACCTAAGATGGTGCGCTGGGTCGGCGCGGGCCCGGAAGCGACTCCGCGCAGCAGCAGATTCCGCGACGAGCGGGCACGGCGGAAGGGTCGGGTGTGGGAGCGATCGCAGTGGGCGTGGCCGGTGGCACGGGCAGCGGGAAGACGACGCTGACCCGTTCGCTGCTGGAGCGCTTCGGGAACAATTCGACAGTCCTCTTCATGGACAACTACTACAAGGCGCATGTCGGCAAGACGTTCGATGAGCGGGCCGCCACGAACTTCGACGCGCCTGAAGCGTTCGACATCGACCTTCTCCACGACCACATCCGCACCCTCAAGGCCGGCACCGCGATCGACAGCCCGCTGTACAACTTCACCGACCACAACC
Organism: Brevibacterium yomogidense; assembly: GCF_016107685.1. GTDB lineage: Bacteria > Actinomycetota > Actinomycetes > Actinomycetales > Brevibacteriaceae > Brevibacterium > Brevibacterium yomogidense. The sequence goes on along the minus strand of NZ_JABASY010000005.1, from coordinate 186,614 downwards.
GGTCGGACGAGACGCTCACGATCGACCCCACACCGGTCCTCATCGTCGAAGGCATCCTGCTCCTCGCGGAGCCGAAGCTCTGCGAGCTGCTCGACATCCGGCTCTACGTCGATACGGACGCCGACGTGAGGATCCTCCGCCGCATCCGGCGCGACGTGGTGGAACGGGGCCGTTCGCTCGAGTCCGTCGAAGCCCAGTACCTCGAGACGGTCAAGCCGATGCACGAACTCTATGTGGAGCCCTCGAAGCGGAAGGCCGACCTCATCATCCCGGACGGCGGCTACAACCTCGTCGCCCTCGACATGATCATCCACCGCATCAGCCGCGAGATCTGACGACAGCTCCATCTGCCTACTTCTGCGGCTCCGCGATCCTCCGCAGCGCCTCGAGGTGGTTCCTCCATCGACGCAGCCCGTCCGCCGTGAGCGACAGCGTGGTCCGCGGACGCTTGCCGACGAAACCCTTGGTCGCCTTCACGAAGCCCGCCTTCTCCAATTCCGCGATCTGCTTCGAGAGGACGGAGTCGCTCACCTCGAGCTCATCGCGCAGATCCGCGAACACCATGCTCTCCACGGTGGCGAGCGCCGCGACGAGGGAGAAGCGGACAGGGTGGGCCAACGACGTGTCCAGTGCGAAGCGCGGATGTCGGGGCGTGCTCATCGCGTCCCGCCCGCTGCCGTCGGAGCCTGCCCCACCTCTGCGGTGCGGTCCGCCTTCGCGTGCCTGGCCTCCGTCGTCACCGCGATCATGAAGATGACGAGGAACGCGGGAGCGATGAACAGCCCAGCCACCTCTACGCCCAAGAACATGCCGGCGGCCCAGAGCGCCGCCCACACTCCCATGTACACGTACCACCGCACTGCCAGACCACGGCGGAAGGGGCGGCGGAAGAGGAACGGGACGAGGATCGCGACGAACACCCACGCCATGGACGCGATCACGACGACGAGCGGTGCATTGAACGAAGTGTCCGTGATGACACGCGCCGCCAGGTGGATGCCCAGGGTCGACATCGTGCCCAGGACACAGAGGATCGCGTAGGTGATGAGGGGTGCCGGAACGGCGTCGACCGTGCGACGACCCACCCGCTCGGCGTCCGCGAGCAGCTGACGCGCCTGGTCAGGTGTCGGAGGCTGCCGCTCTTCGTTGGGGTCTGATCGATCTGTCATCGGACTGCTCCTTCGCTTCCTGGTCCTCCCGCAGCCCTCTGTGAGAGTCGCGGCTTCATCGATCGGTACTTCCCGGGGAGGTCCCGATCTATCCAGTCAAGCACATACTTTCTGTAATGGAAAGTACTTTCGGAGAACCAACTTCGTCAGAGCGTGCGCAGCATCCGCGAATTGCCCAGGGTGTTCGGCTTGACCCGCGCCAGGTCGAGGAACTCCGCGGTGCCCTCATCGCGCGAATGCAGCAGCTCCACGTACACCTCGGGCGCGACCGGCGTCCCGTCGATCACCTCGAAGCCCAACGAACCGAAGAAATCCGTCTCGAACGTGAGGCAGAAGACGCGCTTCGCCCCCAGGGCCCGGGCGTCCGCCAGCACCTGCTCGACGAGCGTGCGCCCGATCCCACGCCCCCGGTAGGTGGCGCTGGTGGCGATCGTCCTCGCCTCTGCGACATCTGCCCAGATCAGGTGGCATGCGGCGCACCCGGCAAGCGTCTCCGAGCCGTCGTCGTGAACGTCGAGGACCAACCAGAATTCGTGGATCGATTCGTAGTAGTCCACCTGCTGCTTCGGCACCAGGATCCGGGCTTCGACCATGGGGGCGACGAGCTCCACGATCCGTGGGACGTCGGCCGCCCGCGCCCTCCGCAGGATCAGCCCGTCACCCAGTGGGTAAGCACGGTACTGGTCGTTCGCGCGCTCTTCTGCACTCGTCATCCCACCATTCAACACCGTCGGCGCAGCATCGCTCACATCGACCCGCACACAGCGAAGCGGTGGGCTGGATTCCTCATCCGGCCCACCGCTTCGTCTTGCACCCTTCACGTCCCGCTGATCCTCAGCGGGGCGCGGTCTCAGTTCTCCGGTGGGAGATCCGCGGTGGCGCGCGCTTCTGCTTCCGCACCGCCTCCGTTCCCGGAGACCGGCCCGGAGCTGTTGGCCACGCCGGCTTCCGGGATCGCCCCGGAGTCGTCGTCACCGTCGGCCTCGCCGTCGATTGCGCCGACGCGGGCGAGGACGCGCTCGTCCTCTTCACCTCGGAAGGTGAAGGTCGCCTCGAGGCCGGTGCCTTCGACGTCGACGTGCACGCGCTGGCCGGACCGCAGCTCGTCGAACAGGATGCGCTCCGACAGCTGGTCCTCGATCTCGTGCGAGATGGTGCGGCGCAGCGGCCGCGCACCCAGCACGGGATCGTAGCCGCGCTCCGACAGCAGCTCCTTGGCCGCGTCCGTGAGCTCGATCGTCATGCCCTGCGCCGCCAGACGTGTGTCCAGGCGGGCGATGAACAGATCGACGATCTGCAGGATCTCCCCGCGCGACAGCTGCGGGAACACGATCGTGTCGTCCACACGGTTGAGGAATTCGGGGCGGAAGTGCTGCTTGAGCTCCTCATTCACCCGCTGCTTCATCCGCGTGTAGTCGTTGACCGGATCACCCTCGACCTGGAAGCCCATCTGCTGGGTCTTCGCGATGTCCTTCGTGCCGAGGTTCGTGGTCATGATGATGATGGTGTTCTTGAAGTCCACCTCACGACCCTGCGAATCCGTCAGACGACCGTCCTCGAGGATCTGCAGCAGCGAGTTGAAGATATCCTGGTGGGCCTTCTCCACCTCGTCGAACAGCACGACGGAGAACGGACGGCGACGCACCTTCTCCGTCAGCTGGCCGCCCTCCTCGTAGCCCACGTATCCCGGGGGCGAACCGAACAGCCGCGACACGGTGTGCTTCTCCGCGTACTCCGACATGTCCAGTGTGATGAGCGAGTCCTCATCCCCGAAGAGGAATTCCGCGAGCGCCTTCGCGAGCTCCGTCTTGCCGACGCCCGTGGGGCCGGCGAAGATGAACGACCCGGACGGACGCTTGGGGTCCTTGAGGCCCGCACGCGTGCGCCGAATCGCGCGGGACACGGACTTGATCGCCTCGTCCTGCCCGATGACGCGCTTGTGCAGCTCGTCCTCCATCCTCAGCAGGCGGGAGGACTCCTCCTCCGTCAGCTTGAAGACCGGGATGCCCGTGGACTGCGCCAGGACCTCCGCGATGAGCTCCTCATCGACGACGGCCGAACCGCGATCGCCCTTCTTCCAGGTCTTCTCCCGCTCCTCCTTCTGCTTCGTGAGGGACATCTCCGCGTCGCGTTCAGACTGCGCGAGGTTGAAGTCCTGCGCGTCGATCGCAGCCTCCTTGCGGCGGCGTGCCGCGAGGATCTGGTCCTCGAGCTCCTTCAGCTCCGGCGGCGACGACATCCGCGAGATCCGCAGCTTCGCTCCGGCTTCGTCGATGAGGTCGATCGCCTTGTCCGGCAGGAACCGGTCGTTGATGTAGCGGTCGGACAGATTCACCGACGCCGCCAGCGCACCGTCGGTGATCGTCACCTTGTGGTGCGCTTCGTACTTGTCGCGCAGCCCCTTCATGATGAGGACCGCATCCGCCAGCGCCGGTTCCGGCACCTGGATGGGCTGGAAGCGCCGCTCGAGCGCCGCGTCCTTCTCGATGTTCTTCCGGTACTCGTCGAGAGTCGTCGCACCGATCGTCTGGAGCTCTCCGCGCGCCAGCATGGGCTTGAGGATGCTCGCAGCATCGATCGCGCCTTCCGCCGCGCCCGCCCCGACGAGCGTGTGGATCTCGTCGATGAACAGGATGATGTCGCCGCGTGTGCGGATCTCCTTGAGCACCTTCTTGAGGCGCTCCTCGAAGTCACCGCGGTAGCGGGAGCCCGCGACCAGCGAGCCGAGGTCCAGCGTGTAGAGCTGCTTGTCCTCGAGCGTCTCCGGCACCTCGCCGTTCACGATCGACAGGGCGAGCCCTTCGACGACACTCGTCTTGCCGACGCCCGGCTCCCCGATGAGGACCGGGTTGTTCTTCGTCCGGCGGGACAGCACCTGCATGACCCGCTGCATCTGCAGCTCACGGCCCACGACGGGATCGAGCTTTCCTTCGCGCGCCGCTGCGGTGAGGTTCCTGCCGAACTGATCGAGCACGAGCGATCCCGACGGAGTGCCCTCTTCGCGCGCACCCGTGGAGGCCGGCTCCTTGCCCTGATACCCGGACAGCAGCTTGATGACTTCCTGGCGCACACGCGCGAGGTCCGCGCCGAGCTTCACGAGCACCTGGGCCGCCACGCCCTCACCCTCACGGATGAGGCCCAGCAGGATGTGCTCCGTGCCGATGTAGCTGTGGCCCAGCTGCAGCGCTTCGCGCAGGCTCAGCTCGAGGACCTTCTTCGCACGGGGTGTGAACGGGATGTGGCCCGAAGGCGCCTGCTGGCCCTCCCCGATGATCTCCGTGACCTGCTCGCGGACCTGCTCGAGGGAGATTCCCATTCCTTCGAGAGCCTTCGCTGCGACACCCTCACCCTCGTGGATGAGGCCGAGCAGGATGTGCTCGGTGCCGATGTAGTTGTGCTTGAGGAGCTTCGCCTCTTCCTGCGCGAGCACGACAACGCGCCTGGCTCGGTCGGTGAACCTTTCGAACATGATGGTCCTCCTCGTCTCATGATTCCTAGCACTGTAACCACGCGAGGGGCCGGACTATTGCCGTGTTCGCGGTGAGCCGAACCGTGTTCGCTCACAGCGATTCACCGGTAAGCCGCTCCCGTCGCAGCGGTCGGCCCGTCCCACCGCAGCGCGCAGACACGACGACGCCCCGACCGGGCGGGTCGGGGCGTCGTGGGGACGAGTGTCAGGCGTGCGCCTCGTGGTACTCGTCGATGATCGCCTGGGAGATGCGGCCGCGTTCGGAGACCTGTTTGCCCTGCTCCTTGGCCCATGCGCGGATCTTCGCGTTCAGATTGCTGCTCTGCGCGCCGGAGCCGCGACGGGGACGGCCGACCCGCTGCGTGGCTGCGACCCGGCGGGCCTTCGCGATGTAGGGAGCGAGTGCCGCACGCAGCTTCTCTGCATTCTCATCGGAGAGTTCGATCTCGTATGTGCCCTGATCCAGAGCGAAACGGACGGTCTCCGCTGCTTCTGAGCCGTCGATATCGTCAGTCAGGACGACCTTCATCTCGCGTGCCATGTGTGTGTTTCTCCTCTACATCTGCGGTTTCGGACTCATCGCCCTCAACCGCTTCGACGCTGTCCAGTTGTCTGTAGTACCGCTCCATGTCCTCACGCTCAGTCGTATCCGAGCGGAGAATCCCTCGCATCACGTACCAGAACAGCAGTCCGACACCGATCGAGGGAAGGAGGACTTTGATGTACTCCATGAACACACTACCTTTTCTTCAGCGGAATGTGCACCCTCGCCGGTTCTTTCACCGAAGATGCGCATCTCATCGTTCTCAGTCGGCGATTGGTTTGACGAGTGGGAAGAGAATCGTCTCCCGAATTCCCAATCCTGTGAGTGCCATGAGAAGGCGGTCCACGCCCATTCCCATTCCACCCGCAGGAGGCATTCCGTACTCCATCGCCATGAGGAAATCCTCATCGACCCGCATCGCCTCGTCGTCACCGGCGGCCGCGTCCCGGGCCTGGGCCTCGAAGCGCTCCCGCTGCACCACGGGGTCGTTGAGCTCCGAGTACCCCGTGGCGAGCTCGAAGCCACGCACGTAGAGATCCCACTTCTCGACGATGCCCGGCGTGCTCCGGTCGCTCTTCGTGAGAGGCGACGTGTCCACGGGGAAACCGGTGACGAACGTCGGCGCATGCAATTCGTCGGTGTGGAAGTGCTCCCACATCTCCTCGACATACTTGCCGTGCAGACGGAAGACACCTTCCAGGTCGATTCCATGCTCTTGTGCAAGCGCTTCGAGTTCGTCGACGGATGTCTCCGGTGTCACTTCGACGCCGAGCTTCTCCGACAGCGACGGATACATGGGAATCGTTCGCCATTCTCCGCCGAGGTCATACTCCGAACCATCCGCGAGCGTGACTACATGAGAACCGAATGCATCAAGTGCGGCGTTCTGGACAAGTGTCTTCGTGAGTGCGCCGATTGTTTCGAAGTCGCCATATGCCTGATATGCCTCGAGCATCGCGAACTCCGGGGAGTGAGTGGAATCAGCACCCTCATTCCTGAAGTTCCTGTTGATCTCGAAGATGTTGTCGAGTCCACCCACGAGCGCACGCTTGAGGAATAGCTCAGGCGCGATTCGCAGATACAACTCCATGTCATAGGCATTGATATGCGTGGAGAACGGGCGCGCCGCCGCCCCTCCGTGGATCGTCTGGAGCATCGGCGTCTCGATCTCCATGAAGTCCTGCTCGTCGAACGTCTTCCGCAGCGACTTCATGACCTCCGCCCGCATGCGCACGGTGTCCCGCGCCTGATCGCGGGTGATGAGGTCGATATAGCGCTGACGCATCCGCGTCTCGTCCGTGAGTTCGGTGTGGAGCGTGGGCAGCGGACGCAGCGACTTCGACGCGATCGCCCAGTCGTCGGCCATGATGGACAGCTCGCCGCGCTTCGACATGATGACGCGGCCGTGGAGGAACACGTGGTCGCCCAGGTCGACCTCGTGCTTCCAGCGCTCCAGGCTCTCCTCGCCCACCTCGGCGAGCGACAGCATCCCCTGCAGCCGGGTCCCGTCGCCCGCCTGGAGCGTGACGAAGCACAGCTTGCCGGTATTGCGCTGGAACACGACGCGACCGGCGACACCGACGACGTCGTCCGTCTCCTGCCCGGGTTCGAGGTCCGGGTGGGCGGCCCGCACCTCGGCGAGGGTGTGCGTCCGGTCGACGGCCGCCGGGTAGGGCGATCGTCCGTCCGTGAGCATCTGTGCGCGCTTCTCCTTGCGGATGCGCAACTGCTCGGGATCGTCGTGGTCGTGGGTCTGAGGCTGGGTCTGCGGCATGGCCCCAAGGCTACCGCGCGTCCCCGGTCCGGCAGAAAGCGACCGGTCCCGGCCCCACCGCCCGTCTGGGCCGCCTCTCACGCGTCCAGCGCGTCGAGCAGCCGTGCCGCCGTCGGGTCGTCGATCGTCCCGTTCTCCAGCGCGCGGGCCGTCGTGGCGCGGGCCATCGCGCGGTAGGCGTCGACGGCCCCGGCCGAGCCCTGTGTCACGGCGTATTCGGCGAGCGCCTGCACGTGGGCCTCGACCGTGGTCACGTCGCCGCGGCTCACCGGTCCCGTGAGCGCCCGGGGGCCGGACTGGAGCACGTTGGACACGCTCGCGTCGACGAGTGAGGCGAGCACTCGCGCCGGGTCGTCGACGCCCAGAGACGACAGGACGTCCATCGACTGGGCGATGATCGCGACCGTGTGGTTCGACGCGTGGGTGATCGCAGAGTGGTAGAGGGCCCGATCGGCCTCCGCGAGCACGATGGGTTCCGCACCGATCTCCACGACGAGCGCCTGACCGATCGGCAGGACCGGCTTCGGGGCGGTCACCCCGATGGTGGTCTGCCGGAGGCGGGGCAGGTCCATGCTGGTACCCGTGAAGGACAGCGACGGGTGCAGCGCGATGGGGATGGCTCCCGCCGCCGTGGCCGGCTGCAGGACACCCAGTCCGTGGCGGCCGGCGCAGTGGACGACGATCTGTCCCGGGTTGAACCGGCCCAGCGCGGCGAGGCCGGACACGAGCTCCTCGATCGTGTCGTCCGGCACCGTGAAGAGGATGAGCTCCGCCCGCTCGACGACGGTCTCCGTGTCGAGCACCGGCACCCCGGGCAGCATCGCGTCGGCCCGGTCCCTGCTGGCGTCCGACCCGGCGGTGACCCCGACGATCGCGTGGCCCGCTTCCCGCAGCGCCGCGCCCATGACGGCGCCCACGCGTCCCATCCCGATGATGCCCACGCCCAAGCGCGTCTGATCGTCGATATTCACGAGGATGCCTTCCGTTCGGGGGTGGAGCCCTGCGTGTGCGCGTCCAGCTCGATGCGAGCGGCGCGCGTGACGTGGGCGTGCTGGTGGAACAGGTGCTGCGCCTCCGCAGTGGGCAGGTGCACGAAGTGGGGGGCGATGGGGCCCGGCGAGATGTGCAGCGCGATCGTCGACACCCCGAGCCGTCTCTGCACCGGCCCCTCGCTGAGGGTCAGCGCCTGCACGCGGGCGTGGGGCACGAATTCGAGCACGCGGGACAGACGTCCCGAGCGGATGAGGGACAGGGTGCCCGTGAGCGCGTGCGCGTTGCGCTTCCACGTGACGGGGTCGACCCACCTCGACGAACGGGGTCGACCGCGGTAGAACGGCTCCGCCACCTGGGCCTCGGGGCCACCTGCGGCCGGCCCCAGCATCCCGGCGAGCACCAGTGACCTCGCGTCCGTGCCGTGGGGCCGGGGGTCGGGCAGACAGAGCCCCAGCATGAGCATGACGTCGTCGACGGACCCCACGGGCAGCAGCACGTTCTGCTGGGTGTCGCCGTCGCTGCCTTCGGAGGCGATCGTGAATTCGGCGCGCCACCACCCGGCGGTCCGCCACAGGAGCGGCTGCCTGAGCTTCACGGCCTGGATGCGGTCGAGCGGGATGATCCGGTTGGTCGTCGATGCCAGTCCGTGGCTGACCCGCAGCCCGTCCTGTGTGAGGGCGACGGTGAAGTTCGCAAGCCCCATCTCCGACCGCAGGACACCGACGAGCGCGAGGACGCCGGGGATCACGGCGAACACCGTCGTCACGAGCGCCCGCGGGGAGACGAAGATCCCGACCACGACGATGCCCGCGAGAAGTCCGACGACGAAGACCGCGGACACGAGAACGGTCGTCGACAGCAGCGCGGATCCCAGCAGGCGGTGGAACGGCACGCGCAGCAGCCGCCCCTCCTCCCCCGCCGTCGGGTTCAGACGGTAGGGCGCCAGCAGGTCCCTGAGGCTCGCGCTCAGGTCGTCGACGGTTGCCGCCGCGTGCGACTGCAGCTCCTGCGCCCGCCGGGTCAGCAACCGCTGACCCAGGGGTGCGGTGGGGACGTCAGACGGGACCGTGGACGGCGCGTGGCCGTCGGGGGGCGTCGGAGCCGTCGCCGAGGTGGCCGTCCCGACCGAGGTGCCCGGCACCTCGGCGTCCGCGGCCGTGCCCTGCGCCCGCGCCGTGTCCTGCTGATGCGCCGGGCTCTGCGGATGCGCCGGAATGCCCTCGCGGCGCCCGCTGCGCAGATGGCCGAGGATCTCCTCCCGCAGTGCTTCCGCCTGGGACCGCTTGAGGTAGGAGATCGTGATGTCCGAATCGGAGCCGCCGGCGACGTCGAACACGAGGGAGGCGAGTCCCAGCAGCCGTGGGATGAAGGGCAGCGAGATGTCGACGGACTGCACCCGGTCGTGCGACGCGGACCGCTCCCTGCGGGCGAGGACGCCCGTGCGGAGGTAGACGCCGGTGCTGTCGATGCGGAAGCGGGTGAATCGCCAGCTGAGCCACAGGCACACGATGATGACGGCGAGCACCACGAGGAGCACCCCGATGACCGCGAGGGTGATGATCGGGTGCTCCCGGATGAGCGTGGGCAGAAGGCGGAACACGCCGAAGCCGCTCGTGTCGCGCCCCGGCCCTCCGAGTCCTTCGACGACGAGGTCCTCGAGGACGCTCTGCAGGTTCTGGAAGAGGATGACGACGACGGCACCCAGTGCGGCGAGGAGGCCGGCCCCGCCACGCAGGACAGGGGTGAGGCGGTGGACGTGCCGCCACCCGGCGGAGTCGCCCGTCGGGGCGCCGTGGGCGGCGGCGCGCGGGGCGTGGTGCGGCTGCTCCGGCATGGTCACAGGCCCGCCAGACGTGCCCCACCGCGGGCGGCGACGGAGTCGCGCAGGGCTTCGGCCTCTGCGCGGGGCAGCCCCGGCAGGGACGCATCCGTGGATGCGGATGCGGTGTGCAGCGTGATCGTCGCGAGGCCCGCGGCCCGCAGCAGCGGACCGGCGGACACCTCGACGTACTGGAGGCGGCCGTAGGGCACGACGGTCGTCGACCGGAACATGATCCCCCGCTGCACCAGCAGGTCGTGCTCCCGCTCCAGGTACCCCAGTGCCCTCACCTGGCGGACCACGATGATCGCTTCGATCGCCGCGGCGACGAGGCATGCGCCCGCAAGCGCGAAGCCCAGGATCATGAGCCATGTGAGGTCGAAGATGATGCCGCAGACCGCGGCGGCGATCAGGCAGAGGAGGAAGACCGCCCACCCGATCGCCGAACCGATGAGTTGGACGCCCGCGTACTTCCTGCTGACGGGGTTGAGCGGTGTCATGCGGGTGCCTCCGGTGGGTCGTGTCGTTCGCTGCGCCGACGCCCGCCGTCGTCGGTGTCGTCGAGTCCACGGGGATCGTTGGGCGGCAGGGAGCAGAAGGATTCCACGATCAGTCCGACGGCCATGAGGATGGCGGCGGAGACCGATGCCGCCAGCATGCCCATCCCCGATTCCGCACGCAACCCGAAGGCAGAGGTGAAGAGGTAGAGGGCGCCGCCCAGGTACCAGCCGGTGAGGATCGATCCGGCCAGCGCTGCGGCTTTCGCGAGCATCGCGATCCGTGCCGCCTTCACGAGGTCGATCTGCGTGGTCCGGTCGCCGTCGCGCCATGCGCGCACGGGCCAGCCGAGGGCGAGCAGGGCGCCTGCGAGGACGAGCATCCCGACGATCGCCGGCCACGGCACCACCGGCAGCGCGTTCCCGCTCCGCTCCCACAGCGTGTGGAACACGATGGACACTGCGAGCCCCAGGGCTCCCCAGAGCATCAGCTGGACGGGCCGCGTGCGGTTCATCCCCCGCCACCGCCCGGAGACTGCGCAGGGCCCGAGGCGTCTGCGGGGCCCGAGGTGTCCTCGGGGTCCGAGGTGTCCGCGGGGCCCGAGGCGTCCTCGGGGTCCGCGGTCGGCCAGACGACGCGGTCCGTCCGCCGCACGCCGTCAGCGTCGGGGGCACGGTCACGCACCGCCGCGACGGGCGCCGGACCGTCGGGCGTGTCCACGGACGCGTCGGGGTCCACGTCAGCCCACGGTGCGAGCACGAAGGACCGTTCACCGGCCCGCGGGTGCGGGAGGGTGAGGATCGGGTCGTCGAGCCGCACCTCGGCGGCGGTGTCCGCACGGCGCAGGCTCACGAGGTCGAGGTCGAGTGTCCGGGGCCCCCACCGGACCTCGCGCGTCCGTCCGGCGCCCACTTCGATCCCCTGGCACACGGCGAGGAGTTCGTGCGGGGACAGGGTCGTCTCGACGGTGACCGCGGCATTGTGGAAGTCCGGCTGGTCGATGCCGCCCACGGGGGCCGTCACGTAGACGGGAGACCCTGCGAGCACTCGGATGCGCGGGTGGAGGTCCAGCGCCCGCACCGCGTCCTGGAGGGTCTCCAGCGCATCACCCAGGTTGGCTCCCAGCGCGACGACGGCGTGCATTCGCTCCTGAGGGCTCGCCCGGTCCTGGCCGGTCGCCGTCCCCGCGTGCCGCGCGTTCGGCTTCTCCCATGTGCGTCGCAGTGTGACCGCGACGTCGGTGAACGCGTGTGCGATCGGCGCCTGCGGCTTGTGGACCGTCACCTCGACATCGGCGCACGATTCGAGGCACCTGTCCGCAAGCGCCCCGGCGAGCGCCTCGATGAGGTCGAAGGGCTCGCCCCCGATGATGGCGGCGAGGTCGTCCGCGAGCGTGCCGTAGTCGATCGTGTCCGCCAGATCGTCCGATGCCGCGGGCCGCGACAGGTCTCCGCCCAGAACGACGTCGACGACGAAGTCCTGGCCGTCGCGCTTCTCGAAGTCGAACACCCCGTGGTGGCCGCGGACCGTGAGCCCGGTGAGACGGATCGCGTCGGACCCGTCGGATACTGTGCGTGGGCTCCGGCCCCTCTCAGATCCCTGCGGTGGCATGTCAGATCCCTGCGATTCCATGTGAGCTCCCTGCGGTGCCATGTCAGCTCCCTGCGCGGCGGACGGCGGTGACGGCTTCAGCGGCGATACGCGAGGAGTTCGGTTCGTGGACCCGCACGGCCCACGCCCCCGCCTGCGCGGCCATGACCGTGATCGCGGCGGTCGCGGCGTCGCGCTGCTCCTGCGTGGCAGCACCCGGATCGTCCGGGGAGACGAGGGAGGCGAGGAAGCGCTTGCGGGACGCGGCGACCAGCAGCGGCAGGCCGATGTCCGCGAAGACGTCCAACCGCGCGAGGACCTCCCAGTTGTGCTCCGCGTTCTTCGAGAACCCCAGGCCCGGATCGATGATGAGCGCGTCGCGCTGCACTCCCGCGGCGATCGCCGCGTCGACACGTGCCCGGAGTTCGTCGGCGACCTCGCGGACCGTGTCGTCGTAGTGCACGGGGGCGGACGCGTCGGTCAGCAGCCCCCGCCAGTGCATGAGGACCAGGGGCGCCCCGGAGCCGGCGGCGAGGTCGAACATCCCCTCCTCGCTCTGCCCGGCCGACACGTCGTTGATGATGGTCGCCCCGGCGTCCAGGGCCGCGCGCGCCACGGAGACGCGCATCGTGTCGACGCTGATGGTCGCACCGTCGCGGGCGAGTTCGCGGACGACGGGGACGACCCGCGCCAGTTCCTCCTCCTCGGACACCCTGGCCGACCCCGGGCGGGTCGACTCCCCGCCCACGTCGATGAGGTCCGCCCCGCCATCCAGGAGTTCGATCCCGTGGGCAACCGCATCTGCCTGCGTGAACCAGCGGCCACCGTCGGAGAAGGAGTCCGGTGTGACGTTGAGGACCCCCATGATCTGCGTGCGCGCCTGGCTCACGACAGTCACCTCCGGAGGATGAGGCTCATCGCCTCGGATCGTGATGCCGCGTTGCGCAGCTGGCCGCGCACGGCCGATGTGATCGTCGAGGACCCCGGCTTCCGCACTCCGCGCATGGACATGCACAGGTGTTCGGCTTCGACGACGACGATCACGCCGCGCGGGCTGAGGTGCGTGACGAGTTCGTCCGCGATCTGGGTGGTGAGTCGTTCCTGGACCTGTGGCCGCTTGGCGAAGACCTCGACGAGGCGGGCAAGCTTCGACAGCCCTGTCACCCGTCCTTCCACTCCCGGGATGTAGCCGATGTGTGCGACGCCGTGGAAGGGCACCAGGTGGTGTTCGCAGGTCGAGTACAGCGCGATGTCGCGGACGAGGACCATCTCGTCGAACCCGATGTCGAACTGCACGCCCAGGATGTCGCCCGCATCCTGTGAGAGGCCGGAGAACGCCTCTTCGTAGGCGCGCGCCACACGGGCGGGGGTCTCGATCAAGCCGTCACGGTCCGGGTCCTCACCCACCGCGAGAAGGATCTCGCGGACCGCCGCTTCGATGCGCGCGTGATCGACAGTCACCTCTGCCACCCCTGTCCACCGCCCTCGTGGGGCGCCTCACCGTCCGGCAGGTCCGTCGGATCCGTCTCCGTCGCACCTGGGCTCGCGGAATCAGTGCCCGCAGTGTCCGTTCCCACAGGCCCCGTGCCATCCGCGCTGTCGTCCTGCACGGCCGAGCGCGGCGGGGGCGCGTCGATCGGGGGACGGTTCGACACCGGACGGTCGCGGCTTGCCAGCCAGACCGTGCGGGGCTCCCGCTTCACGACGTCATGGAAGAGGGCGGCCAGCTGCCCTTCGTCGAGGGTCTCCTTCTCGAGGAGTTCGTAGGCGAGGCGGTCGAGGACGTCGCGGTTCTCGTTGAGCGCCCAGTACGCGTCCGCGTGCGCGGCGTCGACGAGCTGGCGGACCTCTGCGTCGATCGTCTCGAGCGTCGAATCCGCGAAGACCTCCTCCGACCCGCCCATGCCGCGGCCGGCGAACGGCTCCGACGAGCCCTCGCCGACCTTCACCATGCCGACCCGGTCGCTCATGCCGTACTGAGTCACCATCTTGCGGGCGATCCCCGTGGCCTTCTCGATGTCGTTCGCCGCACCCGTCGTCGGATCGTGGAACACGATCTCCTCCGCGACGCGGCCGCCCATCGCGTACGCCAGCTGGTCGAGCAGTTCGTTGCGGGTAGTCGAGTACTTGTCCTCGCTGGGCATCACCATCGTGTAGCCCAGCGCGCGTCCGCGCGGGAGGATCGTCACCTTCGTGACGGGGTCCGTGTCATTCATCGCCGCGGCGACGAGCGCGTGACCGCCCTCGTGGTAGGCGGTGACGCGGCGCTCCTTGTCGTTCATGAGGCGGGTGCGCTTCTGCGGTCCCGCGATGACACGGTCGATCGCCTCGTCGACGATCTCGTTGTCGATGACGGTCTTCCCGCCGCGGGCCGTGAGCAGCGCGGCCTCATTGAGGACGTTCGCGAGGTCCGCACCGCTGAAGCCGGGGGTCCGCTTCGCGATCATCGCCAGGTCGACCTCGGGCGCCAGCGGCTTGCCCTTGGCGTGCACTTCGAGGATCTGCACGCGACCCTTCATGTCAGGAGCCTCGACCTGGATCTGCCGGTCGAAGCGTCCCGGCCGCAGCAGTGCGGGGTCGAGGACGTCGGGACGGTTGGTCGCCGCGATGAGGATGACATTCGTCGTCGCCTCGAACCCGTCCATCTCGACGAGCATCTGGTTGAGCGTCTGCTCGCGCTCGTCGTGGCCGCCGCCCATGCCCGCACCGCGCTGCCGACCGACCGCGTCGATCTCGTCGATGAAGATGATGCATGGGGAGTTCTCCTTGGCCTGGTTGAACAGGTCGCGCACGCGGGAGGCGCCCACACCCACGTACATCTCCACGAAGTCGGATCCGGAGATCGAGTAGAACGGGACTCCCGCCTCACCCGCGACCGCGCGCGCCAGCAGGGTCTTGCCCGTGCCCGGCGCTCCGTACAGGAGGACACCCTTGGGGATCTTCGCCCCCACGGCCTGGAACTTGTCCGGCTCCGCGAGGAACTCCTTGATCTCCTCGAGTTCCTCGAGGGCCTCTTCGACGCCAGCCACGTTCTCGAAAGTCACGTCCGGGTTCTCGACGTTGACGAGCTTCGCCTTCGACTTGCCGAAGTTCATGAACCTGCTGCCGCCGCCGCTCAGCTGCGACAGGAGGAACCAGAAGACGGCGAAGATGATGACGAACGGGAGGAGGTTCAGCAGCAGCGAGGTGACCCAGGACTGCTGCGGCACCTCGTCCGTGAAGCCACCGGTCGGCTCTGCCGAGGTGACGGCGTCGAGGATCTCCTCCCCGCGCGGCTCGATGTAGAAGAACTGGACCTTGTTGCCGTAGTCCTTGCCCTCGAACTCGTAGTCGTCCGCGAGCACCAGGTCGACCCGCTGGTCGTTGTCGACGATCTTCGCCTGATCGACCCGCCCCTCCTCGAGGAGTGCGAGCCCCTGCTCCGTGTCGACGCGCTGGAAGCCACCGCCGCCGGCCATGAGGAAGCCGACGGTGAGGACGGTGAGGACCAGCAGCACCCAGATGAAGGGCCCGCGGGAAGCCTTCTTGACGGGTGAACTGCGATCAGGGGTTTCTGCCATGGGTCCTCTCAGGGGCGGTACTGCGGCGGTACGGCCAGGTCAGAGTACCGCTTTCGGATGCAGGGGGCCTGCGTCAGCTGTAGACGTGCGGCGCGAGCGTCGCGACGAACGGCACGTTGCGGTACCTCTCTGCGAAGTCCAGCCCGTAGCCGATCACGAATTCGTTCGGGACGTCGAAGCCCACGTACTTCACGTCGATGTCGACCTTCGCCGCTTCCGGCTTGCGCAGCATCGTGCAGATCTCCACTGAGGCCGCACCACGGGACTTGAGGTTGGTGAGCAGCCAGGACAGCGTGAGTCCGGAGTCGATGATGTCTTCGACGATGAGGACGTGCTGGTCCTTGAGGTCCGTGTCGAGGTCCTTGAGGATCCTCACGACGCCGGACGACTTCGTGCCCGACCCGTAGGACGACACGGCCATCCAGTCCATCCGGACGGGTGAGTGCAGTGCGCGCGCCAGGTCCGCCATGACCATGACCGCACCCTTGAGCACACCCACGAGCAGGAGGTCGCGGTCCTTGTAGTCACGGTCGATGTCCGCGGCCATCTCCGTCAGACGATGGTTGATCTGCGCTTCCGTCGCGTGGATCGTCGTGATGTCATCGCCAAGGTCCTTCTCGTCCACCTGTCGCTCCTCGTTCGCTTCGCACTTCTTCGCTTCGCACTTCGCAGTCGAACCCCTACTCTAGCGCTCGGTCCGGACGCGGCGGTCCCGCGCATCTGAAGGTCCGGTTCGGGTGCATCCGCTATCGTGCGGGGCGGACCACCGCCCCCTGAACGAGGACACCAGTGTGAGCAGCCCCACCCCCCGCGAGGCGGACGCGACCGTCGCGCCCGCGCCGCGCTCCCTCCGCAAGCTTCCCGCAGATCTGGGACGCGGCTTCCTCATCGGCCTCACGGAGCTGGTCCCCGGAGTGTCCGGTTCGACGATCGCGCTCATCGTCGGCATCTACACGGATCTCATCCGCTCCGCCGGGCACGTGATCGGTGCAGGGAAGAACCTGGTCCGCGGTCGCGGCAGGGCGGGCGTCAGGGAGGAGCTGGGCGCGGTCGAGTGGCGCCTCATCATCCCGGTGGTCGTGGCGATGGCCGCCGCGGTGTTCCTGCTGGCGGGGCCGATCCACGACCTCGTCGAGGCGTTCCCGCTGAGCGCCCTGGGCCTCTTCTTCGGGATCGTCGTCGTCGGCATCGCGGCTCCGCTGCGGATGGTGCGCTGGTCGGTCCCGCCGGGGGTCGACCACTGCCTGCTGTTCGCCGCCGGTTTCGCCGCTGCGTTCTTCCTCACGGGCCTCGCGGCGGAGGGCGATCAGGACTCGCCGTCGATGATCGTCGTCTTCTTCGCCGCCGCGGTCGCGATCTGCGCGCTCATCATCCCCGGTGTGTCCGGTTCGTTCCTGCTGCTGGCGATGGGCCTCTACGCCCCCACCCTCCAGGCGGTGAGCGACCGCGACCTCGCGTACATCGGGGTGTTCGCCGCGGGTGCCGCCGTCGGTCTTGCGAGCATCGTCCAGGTGCTCCTCACCGCGCTGGAGAAGATCCCGCGGCACACCGTCGTCCTCATGGCGGGGCTCATGGCGGGCTCACTGCGCGCACTGTGGCCGTGGCAGTCGGAGTCCGGCCCGTTCTCCACGGGCGACATCGTCGCGCCGGCCCTCTTCATGGTCGTGGGCGCGGTGTTCGTGCTCGTCATGATGGTGCTGGACCGTCGCGCCGCCCGTGCGCAGTACGCGAAAGAGGCGAAGGCCGGGGAGCACGGCGCCTGACGCGGAGTCCGCCGATCCGGCTCAGTCGCCGCCGTCGCCCGGTCGCCTGTGCTCGATCCGCCCCTCCGTGCGGCGCACCGCTCCGCCTCCGGGGACTGACACCTCCCGGACGTCCGCGCCCGAGGCCGCAGCCACCTCCCCCACACCCCTCACGTGATCTGCCGTGAGGTCTCCCGCGGGCACCCCGCGGGCGCGCAGCCACGTGAGCAGGACACGGGTCCGCACTGCCGTTGCGAGGCGTTCGAGGTCGCGGATCGGGAGCGAGGCCGGGACACTGCCCGTGGAGTCTGCGCCGCCCGCCGCATCGGCGAGCAGCCCCGCCCAGGCGGTGGCGGCCTCGGCGTCGAGGTGATCGGCGTCGTCGCGCAGCAGGTCCGCGGTCCGGGCGAGCCCCGTCCGCACGTCCTGCCCCAAGGACGCGGACAGGGCCTGCAGCGTCCTCCGGGCACGCACCCGGGTGAAGCGGTCGTCCTCATTCATGGGGTCGTCCCACACGTCCAGCCCCTGGGCGCGGCAGCCGGCCCGGGTCTCGTCGCGCGTGACCCCCAGCAGGGGCCGCAGCACCTCGACCGCGCCGATGTCGTCCTCCGCCGGGTCCAGACGGGTCACGGGTGCCATCCCGGACAGCGATCGGGCGCCGGAGCCCCGCAGCAGCCCCAGGAGCACCGTCTCCGCCTGATCGTCACGCGTGTGGCCGGTGACGATCGCGCCCGTGGTGCCGTGCGCGGCGGTGGTCTGTGCGACTCGGGCGAGCGCCGCATACCGGGCATCCCTCGCGGCCGCCTCGAGACCACCGGGGTGCGCGGCGTCGACGTCTGCGGTGACGCTGCGCGCGGGCAGCCCGAGGGCCTCCATCTGGGTCATGACGCGGGCGGCCACCTCCTCGGACCCGGTCTGCAGGCCGTGGTCGACGGTGCAGGCGAGGAAGCGGCCCTCACCCCGGGTGTGGAGGAACGCCGCAGCGGCGGCGAGCGCGAGCGAATCGGCTCCGCCGGACACCGCGACGACGAAGGTGCGGACACGCGCGTGGTCGAGCGCCGCCCTCAGCGCATTGCGGATCCGGGCGGTCGCAGGGTCCAGGCGCGGCCGCCGCTCAGTCATCGGTCGTCCGCGCCCGCCTGATCGGTTGCGGCGGCCTGTTCGTCCGCCGCTCCGATCCGCCCGGCCGTGCGCATCCGCGCCACCCAGTCAGCGGGGCGGCGGATCTCGTCGAACGACGGCAGGGTGTCCGGCGAGGTGAAGACCGCGGCGAGGCCCTCGTGCCCCACCTCACGGACCACTCCCCGCACGAAGTCGGCACCCTCCCGGTACTGCTGCAGCTTCGAATCCGCCCCCAGCAGTCGGCCAATCGTGCCGCCGGGACCGATCCCGTCGTCGCGGCGCGCTTCGAAGCGGGACCGGATCGTCGTGAGACTGGGGATCACCGACGGCCCCACCGCGTCCATGACGACGTCCGCGTGGCCCTCGAGGAAGCTCATGACGGCCATGACCTGGTCGAGCACGTCCCGCTTCTCCGGCCCCGTCACGACGTCGATGATCTGGGCCTCCCCCCGGAGGATCTCCGGCAGCCGCTTGATGACCGGCTTGAGCCCGGCCAGGCCGGCGAGTGAGGAGTCGTCGCCCAGCAGCTCGGCCAGCAGGCCACTCAGGTGGTCGCGCAGCCAGGGTGCTGCCGCGAACTGGATCCGGTGGGTCGACTCGTGGAGTGCGACCCACAGGCGGAAGTCACGGGAGGGGACGCCCAGCGTCGCCTCCGTCTGCGCGATCGTCGGGGCGACGAGGAGCAGCCGGCCCGACCCGGCAGGGCGGGGGCCGCCGCCGAAAGGGTCGAACTGGCCCAGGACGCGCGTGGACAGCACGGACAGCACAGCGGCCATCTCGAGGGTGTTCGGGATGCGACCGGCCTGCATCGCGGCGCGCACGTCGTCCGACAGAGCGGTCCCCACCATCGCGGTGAGCGACTGCCCCGACGCCTTCGCCCAGGCGAGGCGGTCGACGACGAGCACCGGGCCCGAGGCCGCGCGCGCCCGCACGGCGTCCGCCTGCTCCTGCTCCAGCCGCATGACGTCGAGGACGAGGTCGACGGAGGTCTCCGCCGCCTCCCTCAGCTGCGCGACGACCTCCGCGGTCTCCTTCCGCGGCAGGACGGGCCCGCCGGGGACCACCTCCCGCACTGTCCGCTCCAGAAGTGTGAGGTCCAGGATGCCCGCGCCGTCTCCGTCCATACGCCCATCCTGCCCCATGTGGGCCCGTGGCTCGTGGGAGACACTCACATGTTCAGCACACGCGGATCACGGGAAGTCAGGGTGTCAGGGGCAGCCGCACTGCGCGACGTCCGCGAGCGCCTCGTCGAACGCGCGGCGTGCGGCGTCGGAGGTGCCGCGGTCCATCTCGTCCGCCATCATCGAGAACACCAACAGGCGATCATCGGCGGTCACGACCGTCCCCGCGAGCGAGCTCACCGTCGCGAGGGACCCCGTCTTCGCGACGACGACCCCCGCACCCGCCTTGCTCTCGTCATCCCCGTACCGCGGGGCGAGCGTCCCGGAGAAGCCCGCCACCGGCATCGCCGGGACCAGCAGAGACAGGTCGCCGTCGGCCTGCGCGGACGCCTCGACGATCGTCGTGAGGTCGTGGGCGGAGATGCGGTTGCCGTAGTCCAGGCCGGATGTGTCCTCCAGCGTGATCGACCCCGTGTCCAGACCCTGGGAGGCGAGAGCGGAGATGACGGCGGCCGGGGCCTCGGCGGCGGTGGGGTCCTGACCGGTCGCGATCGCGACCTCGCGGCCCAGGACCTCCGCGACGACGTTGTCGCTGTGCACGAGCATGAACGCGACGAGCTGCGACAGCGGGGCCGATTCCACCTCGGCGAGCGGCTGCGCGTCGTTCGGTGCGGGCGACGGGTCGGCGACCTCGACCGCGACACCCGCGTCCTCGAGCGCGGCGACGAACGCGTCGACCGCGACCGCGGCCGCGTCCTCGTGCCGGGAGGAGTACCGCTCCCCCGGCTCGCTGTAGCCGGACTCCTGCATGAGCGGCACGATCGGCGTGATGTAGCCGCTGCCGATGTCCGCCCGCTCCCACCCGGAATGCCAGCCGTCGCCCACGTAGCGGGTGAGGTCCGCCGCGACGCTCACCTCCGCGACGCCCGCGTCTGCGAGCGCCTCCGCGGTGTCACGGGCGAGCGTCGTGAGGCCCGCACGGCCCATCACCGCGTCCGGATCGTTCTCCCCCGGCCCCAGGACGACGTCGCCGCCGCCCACCAGGTGCACCACCGGCTGCCCGGCGGACGAACCGAGCACGGTGCGCGTCGTGAAGCGGGTGTCCGCGCCCACCGCCCCCAGCGCCGCTGCTCCGGTGAGCACCTTCGTGACCGACGCCGGGGTGTGGGCGGTGGACTCATCGCGGGCGAGCAGCACCTCGCCGGTGAGCGCGTCGCGGATGTCGTAGCTCCAGCGGCCCGTGAGCTCCGCGTCCTCGAAGACCGGTTCGACGATGTCGGCCAGATCCGCAGGGACCGGTGCGTCGTCGGGCAGAGGTGCTGCGGCCTCGGCGGACGGGGCGGACGCCGACGGCCGGGGCAGGGCCTGGACCTCGATCGGCGGGGCGGTGGTGAGCGGTCCCGGGATGACGTCCGCGGCGTCGAGCGCGACGAGAGCCGCGACCAGCACAGCGGAGCCGCCCGCGATCCACCACGCCCTCGACCGCCGCCGCGACGAGCGTTCGGGGGAGGCAGCCGGTTCGGCAGTGCCGTCAGTGGTGCGGGACACTCGGCCTCCTGCGCGCGGGACGTGATTCGCTCACTATGCTAGGGGAGACTTCCCGGAGCGCGGGGAGCACTCCCCCGCTCGCACAGCCGCGTCTGTGCAGACAGACACCTGTTAGGAGACCACATGGAACTTCTCGCCACGATCGAAATCCCGGCGGGATCCCGGAACAAGTACGAGATCGACCTCGAGACGGGTCGTCTCAAGCTGGACCGGTACCTCCACACGTCGATGCAGTACCCGACCGACTACGGGTACTTCGACAACACGCTGGGTGAGGACGGCGACCCGCTCGACGTGCTCCTGCTGCTCCACGAATCCGTGGTCCCCGGATGCCTCGTCGACGCCCGGCCGATCGGCGTCTTCAAGATGGAGGACGAAGCCGGCGGCGACGACAAGGTGCTGGCCGTGCTGGGCGGCGATGACCGCTTCGACCACATCCAGGACATCTCCGACATCCCCGGATACCGCCTCGAGGAGATCGCCCACTTCTTCGCCCGCTACAAGGACCTCGAGAAGGGCAAGTTCGTGAAGGGCCACGAATGGGCCGGCAAGGACGAAGCCGAGCGCATCGTCACCGAAGCGATCGAGCGCTTCAAGACCGAAGGCCTCGCCGGCGCCTGAGCCGACTGTCAGGAAGGCGCCCGGGCCGGCACCCGGAACGCCTGCGGAGACCCCTCATCGTCCCGCCCTCCCCCGCAGGGGTGCGGGAACTCGGTGAGGGGTCTGTCGTCTCCCGAGGGCCGCGGCAAGGCGGCCTCCCACCGATCGCGACTTAGGCTCACCTTACTGCCGCCTTCGCGGGGAATGTGACACTCTGCACATATGCATCTCGACCACGTGTCCTTCGCCACTGAACCCGACGGGCTCGAAGCCACTGCGGGACGCCTCTCCGACGCTCTGGGCATCGACGCCTACGACGGCGGCATCCATCCCCGGTTCGGCACGCGCAACCTCATCTTCCCCCTGGCCGGCGGCCATTACCTCGAAGTCGTCGAACCGCTCGAGCACCCGGCGACCCTGTCCACCCCGTTCGGCCAGGCCGTGCGGGCACGCACCGAAACCGGCGGCGGATGGATGGGCTGGGTCATCCGCGTCTCCGACCTCGGATCCGTCGAAACCCGCCTGGAACGGGCGGCGGTCGACGGCAACCGCACGCCTCCCGGACATGACGAGGTCGTGTGGAAGCAGATCGGCATCAAGGGACTCATCGCCGACCCCCAGCTGCCCTACTTCATCCACTGGCTCTCACCGACGTCGCAGCACCCGTCCGCCCTGGGCCCGCGCAACGACGCGTCCATCGCGGAGATCTCGATCGCAGGAGACCGCGACCGGGTCCGCGACTGGCTGGGCACCGACGACAAGAAGCCGATCTCCGAGATCAGCATCGACTGGGTCGCCCCGCACGGCGCCCCCGGCATCCAGTCCGTCACCTTCGCGACGCCGCAGGGGCTCGTCACCCTCTGAGGTCGCCTCCGCGACAGAGCGCGCCCGGACCAGCACTCACCGTGCCGGTCCGGGCGCGCTTGCGTGAGCCTGGGCGCCTGTCCGGGCGGTTCGCCGTCAGCCCAGCGGGTCGACGAGGTGGAGGACGCCGGGCGCGGTGAAGCCGATGACATCGATGAGGAAGTGCGCCCACACGAACGGCATGATCGCGGATCCGGGCACACCGTCGTCGGCTCTCCCGGCGCCTTCGGAGCGGCTCCGCTCCCAGCGCAGTGCGCAGCCGCCGAAGATCAGTCCCATCGCCACATTGCCCACGAACGGGCCGATCCCCTGGTACAGGTGGTAGCTGCCGCGCAGCACCGCGAGGACGACGATCACCGTCCACGGCGACCAGCCCAGGGCGTGGAGGCGGATGCGGAAGTACCCCATGAGGAGCACCTCCTCGAGCAGGCTGTTCTTCGCCGCCGCCAGCACGAGCACCGGCACCGTCCACCAGTGCGCGCCCAGGTTGTCCGTGTTGATCTGCGCGGTGAGTCCCAGCGCACGGCCCGCCATGTAGACCCCCAGCGTCCCCACTCCGATGACGAGGAGCAGGACGAGCCCGCGCCCGAGGTCGTGGCCGGCCCTCTGCCCCCCGGCCACACCCAGCCTGCTCAGCACGACGGGCTGCGGTGACTGCGCCGCGGAGACTTCAGGGTCCGCGTGCGCGCCTCGCAGCAGGCGGTCGCGGCTCAGCAGCAGAAGGACGAGTGCCACCGGTACGAGTGCGAACCCGATTCCCAGCAGCTGGTACGTGAGGTCGAACCACGGCCTGTCGTTCGTGGAGGTGTTGAGGTTCGCCTGCGCTTCCGACAGGGGTGCGCGGGACAGGAGGTCGAGCAGCCGCACGACGGCGTAGACCCCCGACTGGCCCAGGCTCAGGCCCGCGACCACGAGCACCTCGACGATCACCTGCCCCTTCGACAGGGGGCCGGTGATCGTCGGTGCGGGCTCAGGCGCCCGCGGGTGCGGTGCTCCGGTCAGCGGTCCTCGTCCTCCCGCGCCTCCGGCTCCGTCTCCGTGTCGGCCGGGTCGGTATGGGACCCCGTGGTGTCGGCCGTGTCCGTGGTGTCCGTGGTGTCCGTGGTGTCGGCCGTGTCCGCGGTATCCGGGAACGTCCTGCCGGAGCGGTCAGGATCCGCAGCCGCAGGTGCGTCGTCGGGCAGTGCCGCGGTGTCGGACGGAACCGCCTCTTCCGGAGCGACGCCCTCGGACCGGGCGGGGACCTCGGCAACGGCGGGCACCGGTGTCTCGCTCTCCTGCGGTGCGGCAGCCGTCCGGTCGCGGGTGAGGTCGCGGATCTGCTGCTTCTCCGTCTTCCGCTCCTTGAAGCCCTCCACCAGTGCGTAGAGGACCGGGACGAGGATGAGAGTGAGGATCGTCGAGCTCACCAGACCGCCGATCACGACGATCGCGAGCGACTGCGACACGAAGAGACCGCCGCCCGTGAGACCCAGCGCCATCGGGACGAGCGCGAAGATCGTCGCAGCCGCCGTCATGAGGATCGGCCGGTAGCGCAGGCGCGCACCCTGCACGATCGCGGTGCGCAGGTCCGCTCCCCGCTCCCGGAACTGGTTGATGAGGTCGATGAGGACGATCGCGTTCGTCACGACCACACCGATGAGCATGAGCATGCCGATGAGCGCCGTGAGCCCCAGGGCCGTGTCCGTGAGGAGCAGCAGCCCGATGGAGCCGGTCGCCGCGAACGGGATCGACACCAGCAGGATGAACGGCTGGATGAGCGAGCGGAACGTCGCGACCATGATGATGAACACCAGGAGGATCGCCACGAGCATCGCGATGCCCATCTGGGTGAACGCCTCGTCCATCTCCGCCGTCGCGCCGCCCACGTCCGCACGGACACCGTCCGGCAGCGTGTACTCGTCGACCGCGGTCTGCACGTTGGTCCCCACGAGGCCCAGGTCGTCGCCGGACGGGGTGGCCGACACGGTGACGGCGCGCAGGCCGTCGACACGGGTGATCGTCGGTGCGGTCGTCTCCTCCGTGATGTCCGCGACGTCGTCGAGCTCGATCGTCTCCGGTTCGGGAGCCGCCGGCGCCATGCCGTCGGGCATCCCCGGCATCCCCGCACCGGAATCCGCGTCCGGGTCCGCACCAGGATCCATTGCCCCGCCCGCACCCGCGTCGTCCGAGCCTGACGACACGGGGGTCGCCTCGAACTCGAAGCCGCGCAGGTCCTCGACGCTGTCGATCTCCCCGTGGAAGAGCAGGACGCTGCGGCCCACATCGTCGATGACGAGCTGGCCCAGCTGCTGGCCGCGCATCGCACGCGACACGACCTGGCCGATGCTCTGCTCCGACAGACCGTATTCGGCGGCCTCCTCATGGTCGATCGCCACTTCGACGACCGGCTGGGCCGCGACCGTGTCGTCGGTCGCGGACTGGATGCCGTCGACCTGCGCGAGCTCGTCGCGCAGCCCTGCGGCTGCCTCTTCCAGTTGCCCGCTGTCGTTTCCGGTGAGCTGGATGTCGATCGTCGAGCTGCCGCCCATCGACGAGGCGGTGAGCACCTCGATCGTGCCGGCGTCCTCGAGCTGGTCCAGCTCCTCCTGCAGGTCGGTCCCGAACGCCTCGGCGTCCGCGCCCTCCTCCAGGTTCACGATGTACTGGCCGGAGATGCCCCCGGACCCGCCCATCGAGAACTCGTCACCGCCACCGCTCACACTCACGAGCGACGAGGCGACCTCGTCCTTCTCCGCGAGGATGTCCTCGACGCGCCGGGCCTGCTCCGAAGCCTCGTCGAGGTCGGAACCGGCTTCGAACTCCTGGGAGACCTGGACGACCGGCTCCCCCGTGTCGCCCATGAGCTCCGTCTTCAGGAGCGGGGTCATCGCAAGCGTGCCCGCGAAGACCACCACCGCGACGATGAGGACGACGGCGGGGTGCCGGATCGTCCAGTTGACGACGGGGACGTACGTCTTCTGCAGACGGGTGACGGGCTGACGCATCGCGGCCATCTCATCGATCGTCTGCGCGCCGGCCGGCTCGTGGTCGCCGTACGCACCGACGACGGGGATCTCCGAGGTGGACCGGCGGCCCGACGGGTTCGCGACGTCGACGGGTCGCTTCGCCGCCTCCTTCCGCTCCTTCCGCCACTGGACGACCATCTGGCGGCGGTCCGCCTTCCACTCGCGCTTCTGCTCACGGGTGAGCTTCGCCTCCTTGCCGCGCCGCGACAGGAACCAGTAGGCGAGCACCGGGACGATCGTGAGCGCCACGAAGAGGGACGCGAGCAGCGCCAGCGAAGCGGTGAGCGCGAACGGCCGGAACAGCTCACCCGTCTGCCCGCCCACGAACGCGACCGGGAGGAACACGGCCACCGTCACGAGCGTCGACGCAGTGATCGCAGTCGCGACCTCGCCCACGGCCGCCCGGATGTTGTCCGCCTTGTCCCCGCCCAGGGAGTGCCGTCGTCGGATCGCCTCCACCACGACGATGGAGTCATCGACCACGCGGCCGATACTGATCGTGAGCGCCGCAAGCGTGAGCATGTTGAGCGTGTACCCGGACACCCACAGCCCGATGAGGGTGATGAGGAGGGAAGCCGGGATGGAGATCGCGGTGATGATCGTCGCGCGCACGCTCAGCAGGAACACGAGGATGACGAGCACCGCGAAGCCCAGGCCCAGCAGTCCCTCCACGAGCAGGTCCTCGATCGACTGCTCGATGAACGGCGCCTGGTCGAAGAGCGTGACGAACTCGACGTCGTCGCCCATCGTCTCCTGGATGTCCTTGAGCGCCGCCTCAACCCCCTGGGAGACCTCGACGGTGTTGCCGTCCGGGGTCTTCATGATCTGCAGCATGAGCGAGTCGTCGCCGTTGGTGCGGGAGATCGAGGACACGGGCGCTTCGACGAGGTCGACGTCCGCGACGTCACTCACGGGGACCGGCCCGTCGGAGCCTCCGACGACCAGGTCACGGATCTGTTCCACGGATGTGAGGCGACTGCCCACCTCGACGGGTGCCGACCCGTCGTCCGTCTGGAGCTGGCCCGGGGACGAGGGCACGCCGTTCGCCTGGAGGAGGCCGGCGAGCGCGTCGATGGTGACGCCCTCGTCCTCGAGGTCGTCCTCGCGCACCGTGATGTTCACCTGCAGCGGGCGGTCGCCGGTGACGGTGGCGCTGCGCACCCCTTCGATGTCGTTGAGCTCCGGGATCGCGACGTCCTCGAGGTCCGCCGCCAGCTGGTTGACGTCGTCCGGTCCGCTCACGGACAGCATGACGATCGGGAAGTCGGCGAGGCCACCCGCCATGACGGACGGCTCGACTCCGTCGGGCAGCTGCGATTCGACCTGGGAGACCGCCCGCTGGAGGGAGCGGACGACTTCGTCGGAGTCCGTCCCGTAGTCCGTTTCGACGATCACCTGGGACGAGCCGGACGAGGAGGTCGACTGGAGGCTCTCCACCGCCTCGACGCCGGTGAGGGCCTCTTCCAGCGGTGTCGTCACCTCACGTTCGACCGCTTCCGGCGACGCACCCTCGTACTGGGCGGTGACGAACGCCTGGGGCAGTTCGAGCGGCGGGAACAGCTCCTGCTTGAGCGCCGATGTCCCGATCACCCCGAAGACGGCGGCACAGATCGTGACGAGGGCGATGAGCGCGCGATTGCGCAGACTCAGGCGGGTGAGGGAGAGCACGGATGTCCTTACGGGCGACGACGAGTCAGGACGTCCTGCCGGAACAGGACGTCCACATGGACAGGAGCAATCCTACGGGGAGCCGGGGCGTGCATGGTATCGGGTCAGCCCCACCCCTCCTTCCGGGTTTCCGCCGGTGCCGCCTCAGCGCGGCTTCCAGCCGAGTTCCTCCAGACTGGGGCGGTAGGGCAGCGCCGCCTGCCACCGGGACTCGCGACGCTGCGCCCTCCGGTGGAGGTGGGTGCGCAGAAGGTCCATCCCCGTGAGGAGGACGAGTGCGACGATGCCCAGCAGGACCCACACCAGGCACGCGGTGATCGACGGCGGGTTGTCGAACGTCCGCACGGCGGTGAGGCCCGCGCCAAAAATCGCACCCAGGAACGGGATGAGGAGGATCACTCCCGTGATCCACTTCATCCGTTCGGAGGCCAGGAGTATCACGACGAGCAGCAGGAGGAAGACGCACGACCACGTGAAGACGAGCGCTGCTGCAGTGACCAGTGCGACTGGATCGGAGGCGAGTTCCGCGAGCACCGTGCCGGGCACCAGGTCGGCTCCCACCAGCCACGGCCACACGAGCATGCTGACGGTGTGGACGGCACCACCCACCACGACGATCTGCGGGAGGAAGGGGACGCTGCTGTAGCGGAAGCCCAGATCCGGCCGCTTGGGGGCGAGGAGGAGGAACGGGAGCATGAGGGAGATCAGGCTCGCGAGGATAGCTGCCCAGATGTCCGTGTCCTCGATGATCTCGAGGTTGTCATAGTGCAGGAGCCTCCAGCGGACCAGCAGGATCAGAGGCCAGACGAGCACGACGCAGAACACGGCGCACCCCAGAGCGCGGAGGATGTCGCCTCTCCACGAGGGCACCTCCGCTTCTTTCCGAATCTGCTCGTAGAGTCGCTCCGTCTCTTCCTTCTGCGCTGCACGCTCCGCTTCCAGCTCCGCAGCGGTGGGCTGCGGGGCAGGGATCCGCTGCGGGGCGTGAGTGGCTTCCGACGACGGTGGGCCGGGCGGGGGTGTCCGAGGCGCAGGCGGATTCTGCTGCAGCGGCTGCACCTGTGGTGGGGGCGGCTGCACATACGGCGGACGCGGACGCCCCTGCGCCGAGGGCGGAGGCCCCTGATGCGGACGCCCCTGCGGCCAGGGTGGCGGTCCCTGTGCTGCGGGCGGCGGGCCCTGCGGCGGTGGGGGCGGGCCCTGTGGCGGTGGCGGCGGGCCCGGTGGTGGGTGCAGGGGTCGTGCCCGGTGGTGGCGTCCGTCGCCTGAGCCGTGGTGCTGTCCGGTCATGGACTCATTCTGTCGCACCCGCTCCCGGGGCGCCGCGTGTCCGTGTGGCAGTTCCGACTCACGCCTGGCGGCTGGGCAGCGTCTCCCGTCCGCGCAGCCACACGATCCACGCGAGCACGACGACGGCTCCGGTCACCGCGAACGCCCAGTCGTAGCCGAGTGTGTCGACGAGCATGCCGGATACCACCGGGCCCGCGATCGCGCCCACGTCCATCGCCATCTGGAACCGCGACAGCACGGTGCCGCCGCGTCGTTCCTGCCCGATCACGTCGCCCACCGATGCCTGTACCGCCGGGTTCACGAGTCCGCCGCCCAGTCCTGCGAGCAGCGTGAGGGCGAAGAACAGCCAGATGGTGCCGGAGAATCCGACCGCGATCGTCGCGAGCCCCAGCAGAGCGAGGCCCGTGAGGATGAAGGGTCTGCGCCCCCACGTGTCCGTGAGCCTTCCTGCGATGGCGACGGACACGGCCATGCCGACCGCGAAGACACTCAGCGCGATGCCGGACACGCGTTCGTCGGCACCCAGCACCGCAACGACGAACAGCGGGTACAGCGCGATCCGGGCACCCATCGCAGCCCACCCCACGGCGACGCCGGATCCCAGCGACGCCCGGTAGGCGGAGTCCTGCCACGCGTCGCGGAACCGCATCCGCGGCAGGACTCCCGCGGTCTGTGCGGGCTCGACACGGTCCCGTGCCGCGGGTGATCCCTCGCCCTCTGCGGAGGGAGACCCGTGGTCCTCGGCCGTGGCGGATCCTGCGGGTCCCGTCGCCGAGGTGCCGGTCGGCTGGTCCGTGCCCTCCACCTCGGGCGCGGAGTCGTTCCCGACCACAGCGGGGCCGTGGGCATCGAGCTGCGGCTGCCTCTCCAACCGGAACCAGACGACCGCGGCGGCCAGCAGCAGGCCGGTCGCGTAGATGACGAACGGGATGCGCATGCCCAGCCCGGCGAGCAGACCGCCCACCACCGGGCCCAGGATGTTGCCGAACAGGAAGCTCGACGCGTACGCGCCGGTGGCCCGCCCGCGGGACTCCGGCGGGGCGAGCCGGATGATGAGCGCCATCGCGGACACCGTGAACATCGTCGAACCGATGCCTCCCAGCCCGCGGAACAGCAGCAGCTGCCAGTACGTCTGCGCCGCGGCGACCGCGTACGTCGACGCGGCGACGATGAGGAGGCCCACGACATACACGCGGCGCTCCCCCAACCGGTCGACCAGCCGACCGCCGGCGGGTGCGAAGAGGAGGCGGAACAGCGCGAACGAGCTCACGACGACGCTCGCCGCCGTCACTCCCAGATCGAAGCTCGCGGCGAACTGCGGCAGGATCGGCGCGATGATGCCGTAGCCGATCGCGACGATGAAAGCGGCGGACACCAGCACCCAGATGTCCGCCGGCAGCGGTGGCAGTTTCTTGGCCGCGCGGTTCGTGCGGGATCCCGCGGCCGGAGGTCGGCTCATCGGGGCATCGCACCCAGGAAGACGGCCGGGTCAGGGACGGGCCGTGACGACACAGCGGACCGGCGTGCGAACGACGGGTCCACGTCACCCACGTACAGCCACCCCATGAGCAGCTCGTCGTCGCCGACCCCGTGGACCGCGCGGACCGGTTCCGCGTTCGTGTGGACGCCGGAGCGCCACATGACACCCCAGCCGGCCTCGGACAGTGCGAGCGACAGGAGGTGTGCGGCACCCGCCGCGGTCGCCACCTGCTCCCAGTGCGGCACCTTCGGGTGGTCGATCTGGGCGGCGACGACCGCGATGAGGAGCTCCGCCCGCAGGGGCTTCGGGTTGGTTTCCCCGTCGGCACGAGAGGTGCCGGCCGCAGCGTCCAGCGCCTCGCCCAAGCGCAGACGGTCGTCACCGCGCAGGGTGAGGAGCCGCCACGGGCGCAGCGCCTCGTGGTCCGCGACCGTCACGACGGAGTGCAGGAGGCTCAGCAGCTCCCGGTCGTCGGGCGCCTTCGACCCGACCTTCGAGACGGACCGGCGACGCGCCATCGCGGCGAGGGCGGGTGACCGGTAGGCGGACACACTGGGGGAGTTGACGACCGTGCGGCGACGCGGCCGCACTGGTGCGTTCTCAGCGCGTGCCGTCACGCGACCCACTCGTGGAAGTGGGCGCGGGCGGTCGCGAGCTTGGGCTCGACGATGAAGCGGCAGTACCCGTTCGTCGGGTACTTCGTGTAGAAGTCCTGGTGGACGGGCTCCGCCTCCCAGAACGTCCCCAGCGGTTCGAGGGCCGTGACGACGGGCCGGTCGATCTGCGCCTGCACCTGCGCGATGGCGTCCGCGAACCGCGCCTTCTCCTCCGCGTCCCGGTAGAACATCGACGAACGGTACTGGGTGCCCACGTCGTTGCCCTGCCGGTTGAGGCTCGTGGAGTCGTGGCCGGTGAAGAAGAGGCCCAGGATGACGCTCTCCGGGACGACCTCCGGATCGAACGTCACCTGCAGAGCCTCCGCGTGCCCGGTCGTGCCGGCGCACACCTCTTCGTACGTGGGGTGGTCGACCGTTCCTCCGGTGTAGCCGCTCACCACGGAGGAGACCCCGTGGGTGCGCTGGTAGACGGCGTCGAGGCACCAGAAGCATCCGGCGCCCAGGGTGAGAGTCTGCATGTCACACCAGACATGTGCGGGGCGGGTTTTATTCCAGGACGCTCGCGGACTGGGTGTTCCTTCGCCGTCAGAACACGCTGGTCGACGGCACCTCGAAGCCCAGTGCCGCGGCGGCGTCACGGGTGTCGGCACGTCCCCACCACCGCGCGACCGCCTCGTCCGTCGCGAGCGACCGCATCTGCGCCGTGTCGAGGTAGAGGATCCCGTCGAGGTGGTCCGCTTCGTGGGCGGTGATCCGTGCGGGCCACCCCGCGAGCTCCTCGTCGATCGCCTGCCCGTCCAGGTCTGCACCGGTGAGGTGGATCGTGAGCGGCCGGTCGACGACCGCCTGGTAGCCGGGCACGGACAGGCAGCCCTCGTAGAACGACGCGGTCCGGTCCGTCGTCGCCGCATAGCCCGCGTTGAGCACGGTGCGGGGGCCGAAGGCGACGCGGCGACGCGCGGCCAGACGCACGGCGGTCTCCGCGTCGGGCTGGGCCGGGACCGGGTCCTCGGCGACGAACATGCGCAGCGGCACACCCACCTGCGGAGCGGCGAGCCCCACGCCGGGGGCGGCCCGCATCGTCCGCAGCATCGCGTCGGCGAACGCGCGGAGCTCGTCGTCGGCCAGCTGCCCGTCGACGCGCGCAGTGGTCATCCGCAGCACCGGGTCGCCCGCCTCCACGATCGGCAGCACACCGCCCGTCTGCTGCGCGAGGTCGAGCAGCCGCCGGACCGCGTCGCGGATCGCGGTGTCCCCGGTCGCAGTGCTTCCGGTCGCGGTGCTTCCAGTCGCGGTGTTGCCGGTCGCGGCGTTCTCGCCACCCGGTTCCGTCATGCCCGTACTCCTGTCGTCCTTCCACGTGGCCGTCACGTGTCCTCCCGCCATTCTCACCGACGCTCGCCGGACCGTGTCCCCGTGTCGGTCTGTGTCGCCGCCGTCCGGTGCGCGGAGCGCGGGTCCCTACGCTCGGAGCATGAGCTCACTCACGTCGACACACAGCGCTGAGGCGGACGCGTCCGCGAAAAGCCGTTTCGCACCGGTCGTCTCCGAAGCGGGCACCTCCGTGACCGACACGACGCGCCCACCCACCGCGACTTCCGACCCCGCCGGACCCACGCCCGACGACCGGCCCCGCGTGGGTGTCGTCGTCGCCTCGACAAGACCGGTGCGCATCGGCCGGCAGATCGCGGACGCTGTCGTGGACCTCGCCGTGTTCTCAGGTGTGCCGGTCGCGCCCAGGATCCTGGACCTGCGCGACATCAATCTGCCGTTCCTCGACGAGCCCACTCCCCCTTCCACGGGTCAGCGCTCGCTCTCCCATTCGCAGGCCTGGTCGCAGACCATCAGCGCGCTCGACGGGGTCGTCTTCGTCACCGCCGAGTACAACGGCGGCTACCCCGCCCCGCTCAAGAACGCGATCGACTTCCTCAAGGACGAATGGGCCGATCTGCCCGGTACGATCGTGAGCTACGGAGGTGCCGGCGGCGTGAGCTCCGCCGCGCAGCTGCGGACCGTCCTCACTCAGCTGCTGGTCGACCTCGCGGACGTCGACCCCGCGATCCGTGTGCGCAGTCGGCATTACGGCGAGGACCGCACGCTCCTCGACGCCGCCGAGGTCGTCGCCGCGTCCACCGCCGAACTCCTCACCGCGTGGGGCTGGGTCGCACAGCGGGCGAGCGCTCGCGCAGCGGCGCGCTGAGACCGAGGTTCAGGCGCTCAGGCTTCGCGCACCGCCGCGGCACGCGCCTGGATCGACCGTGCGTGTGCCAGCAGCGGCGCGTCGATCATGGAGCCCTCGAAGGTGAACGCGCCCTTCTGGCCCTTCGCCGCGTCGAGGACGGCAGCAGCCCACGTGGTCTGCTTCTCCGTGGGTGCGAAGGCCTTGCGGACGACGGGGACGTGCTTGGGGTGGATCGACACCTTCGCGTCGAACCCGCTCTCCACCGCGTCGAGCGCTTCAGCAGCCAGACCGTCGACATCGTCGATCGCGGTCCAGATCGAATCGAGCGCCCACTTGCCGTGCGCCTTCGCCGCCAGCAGCGTCTGCGAGCGCACGTGCATCGCCACGGCCCGGTACGTGCCGTCCTCACCGCGCGACGAGCCTCCGCCCATCGCGGCTATGAGGTCCTCCGACCCCCACATGAGGCCGTGGACGTTCGGAGCCTCGGCGATCTCCGCAGCGTTCACGGCGCCGGCGGGGGTCTCGATGAGGGCGATGATGCTCTTGCCCGGCAGGGCGACGGCGATGCGTCCCGCGTCTTCGGCCGATTCCGCCTTCGGCAGCATGACCATCTCGAACGGCAGCTCCTTCAGCAGTTCGACATCAGCGGCGAAGTGGTCCGTGTCGACAGCGTTCACCCGGATGACGGTGCGCTGCGGCGACAGTGCGGTGGAGTCGCTGCTCCCCTTCGCCGCGTCGCGGACGGCTTGCCGTGCAGTGGCCTTGTCACCGGCGGAGACAGCGTCCTCGAGGTCGACGATGACGATGTCGGAGCGCTCTGCGGCCTTTCCGAACCGATCCGGTCGGTCACCGGGGACGAACAGCCAGGCGGGGCGGATGTCGAAGCTCATGATCACCTTCAGGTCGGGGGCCTACGTCGTCTCCTCCATCGTATCCGCTGGCGCTGTCACGACAGTGACCGACCGCACACCGGACGGCGGCTCGACACCCACCACCCCACCCACGAACGCCTACGTCCGCGTTCTGGACAGGTGAATCCTTGTTCACGTGTCCTGTACGCGGACGTAGGTGGCGAAAAGTCCTGTACGCGGACGTAGGTGAGGCTGCGGCTCAGCCCTTCTGCGCGTGGTCCTGCGTGAAGACCATCGTCTTGCGGACGGCTTTCGCGACGACGTCGCCGTGCTGGTTGCGGCCGATGTGCTCGAGGCTGATGATGCCCTCGCCCGGACGGGAGCGGGACAGGCGCTTGTCGAGGATCTTCGTCTCCGCGTAGAGGGTGTCACCGTGGAACACCGGCTTGGGGAACGAGACCTCGGAGAAGCCCAGGTTCCCGACGATCGTTCCCTGTGTCAGCTGCGCGACCGACAGGCCCACCAGAGTCGCCAGCGTGAACATGGAATTGACGAGCCGCTCACCGAACGGCTCGGATTCCGCGAAGTGCGCGTCCAGGTGCAGGGCCTGCGCATTCATCGTCACCGCCGTGAACCACGTGTTGTCCGCTTCCGTGATCGTGCGTCCCGGCGCGTGCTTGTACGTCGCACCCACCTCGAACTCATCGAACCACAGCCCGCGCTGCTCGATGACGGCGCCGTCGGACCCATCGCCGCCCGTTGCCGTCCCGTCGCGTGCCGTCCGGTCCGTGTCTCCCGCACCGCTGCCCGTGCTCTGCTGGGTCACTGCAGGTCCCTCCCTCATCTCTGTGGTCTGCCGCACACCAGACTATCGGCACAGCACACGCGATCAGCACGCCCTCCTCCGCCACTCAGCGCTGCTCGGACACGGTCGTGCCCCACCACTGAGTCGTGCGAACTCGCCATGCGAACCGGTCATGCGAGCGCGTCACGCGAGCGCGTCACGCGAACCGGACACGCGAACTCGTCATGCGGACGCGGCAGGACCTCGGTCCGACTCCTTGGCGACGAGAGCGTCGAAGTGGGCTCGCATGCGCGCACGGTCCGCGCGGCGGCCGGTGACGAGCTCGAACGTGTCGGCGGCCTGCCCGACCGCCATGTGGCCCCCTTCCATGACCGCGCAGCCACGGGCGCGCGCCGCGTCCAGCAGGGCGGTCCGCACGGGGCGGTAGACGATGTCGGCGACCCACAGGCCGGGATGGAGGGCGGCCACCGGGATGGGCGTTCCCGGGTGCGTGAACATGCCGATCGGACTCGTGTTCACGAGCCCCGAGGCGCCGGCCACTGCGACCGGCGCGTCATCGGGCACGGCTGTGTCCACGGGGTTCCCCGTGCGCACCTGTGCTGCCACTGCCCGGGCCCGCCCGAGGTCCGGGTCGACGATCGTGATCCGCTCAGCACCCAGCCCCACGAGTGCATCGGCGACCGCGGCCCCCGCCCCGCCCGCCCCCAGCTGGACCACATGGGTGAGGTCCACGGAGGGCAGGCAGTAGCGCAGCCCGGAGGCGAATCCCGACCGGTCCGTGTTGTGGCCGATGAGGGCCCCGTCGCGGACGAGCACGGTGTTCACCGATCCCAGGCGCGATGCCACGGGGTCCACCTCGTCGAGGTGATCGAGGACCATCCGCTTGCAGGGGTGCGTGACGTTGAAGGCGTCGAAGCCCCACTGCACCCCTTCCCGCAAGAGGTCCCCCACCGACTCCGCGTCCCGGCCCACCTCTGTGAGGTCGAAGGGGCGGTAGACGAGGGGGATCCCCTGCGCCGCACCTTCGGCTTCATGCATCGGCGGGGTGAGTGACGGGCGCACACCCTCCCCGATCAGTGCCATGAGGTGGGAGCACGCGCTCATGCACGATCCCCCGTCGCAGGGGTGACGGTGGACGTGGCGCGCGCGGCACTCTCACGCAGCGCCTCGGCCTCCTGCGGAGAGACCTGGAGGTCGTCGATCTGATCGAGCGTGTAGGGCGCGGTCTCCTTCGCCGTGAGGGCGGCGAACAACGACAGCAGGCACACGGCGGAGACGAAGGCCGCCGGCCCGAACCAGCCGTTGAGGTCGTCCCCGGACAGCAGCGTGGCCGCTGCGGGCGCGAACCCACCGGACAGCGCGAAACCGATCTGCGTGCCGAGCGCCAGCCCCGTGGCACGGACCCGCGTCGGGAACATCTCCGCGTAGAAGGCGGGCCAGATCGCGTTGGCCGCGGAGTACAGCAGTCCGGACATGAGGATGCCCAGCACGAAGATGAGCGGCCAATTGCCCGTCGTGATGGCCCACAGGTACGGGTACATGACGATGGCCGGCCCCAGAGTGCCGACGACGAAGACCGGCTTCCGGCCCACCTTGTCCGCGATCCTCGCCGCCACGGGGATGGCACCGAGTGCGACGACGTTGACGAGAACGGGCACCCACAGCATCGTCGATCGATCCAGTCCGACCCCGTTGGTCGCGAAGGACACGGAGAAGACGGTGAAGACCATATTGACCGTGTTGATCATGGAAGCGACGGCGACACGGGCGACCGCGGCCTTGTGGAACCGCAGCGTCTGGACGAGTGGTGTCATCGTGACGCCGGAGTTCTTCATCTCCTCGAACCCGGGCGGCTCCTCGAGTTTGCGCCGGATGACGTAGGCGGTGACGACGACGAAGGCGGACATCCAGAACGGGACGCGCCACCCCCATGAATCAAGCGACGGCTCCGGGAGGAACCTCACGATCGGGATGAAGACGATCGTCGCGAGCAGTGTCCCGAACTGCGTGCCCTGCAGCGTCCAGGAGGCGATGAAGCCCCTGTTGCCCTCGTCCGCGTGTTCGAGTGACATCGAGATCGCGGAAGCCTGCTCACCCGCCGCGGACAGCCCCTGGACCATCCGGCAGAGCACGAGGAGCGTGGGGGCGAGGTACCCGGCCTGCTCGTAGGTCGGCAGGCAGCCGATCGAGAAGGTCGCCGCCCCGATGAGGAAGAGCGTGAGCATGAGGACGAACCGCCTCCCCAGCCTGTCCGCGAGGGGGCCCATCACGAGCGCGCCCAGGGGTCTGACGACGTACGCGACGCCCACGGTCCCCATGGCGAAGAGCACGGAGACCGCAGGCGGCGCATCGGCCGGGAAGAAGAGCTTGTTGAGCACGAGCGCGGCGGCGGTGCCGTACACGGCGAAATCGTAGTATTCGAGCGCGGAGCCGACCCAGGCGGCGATGGCCGCGCGGCGCGGGGTGCGCTTGAGGGGATCGGGAAGCGGTGGCGCAGGGGTGGAAGTCACGGGAGCTCTTTCGGTCGGGGGCTTCATCGCCGGAGTCTGAGGGGACGAGGGGAATGCTCTTTCGAGCCCGGATTCAGGGGACTGCTTCGAGGGTGTGCGGTGACGAGGCGCAGCGGATCACCGACCAGCACCCGGCCCGCCCCTGTGTGCGCACAGAGGAGACAGAGGAGTCCGACGGGAGAGCGTCTGAGATGAGTCCTGCACCGAAGACGACGATGTCCTGGGTCTGCACGTGTGGCCCTTCATTCACTAATTGCCACTATGTGGCAATTGCTGTCTAATAGTGAGAACTATCGTGGCGCACCGCACACCCGCCTGTCAATGCCCTCGTCGGCGAAACCTTCGAGGCCATGGATACGATCGAGTAGTCACGGCTGGCCATCACGGGCGAACAGCCAGACCAACGCACGCACAGGGGCACGACTCCACAGGGGGACGCATGGCGGAGGAGACGGACGAGTCGTCGAGCGGGTCCAACCCGCAGCGCGGGGGCACGAACCCCGGCGAGCGCACTGCCGCGCGCGGAACGACAGCCAAGGGCGGAACCGTCGCAAAGGGCCTGGGAGTCCTCACGACCTTGGGCGACTTCCCCGATGGCGCAACTGCGGGAGACGTCGCGCGGGCCGTGGGGCACCCCTTCTCCACGACGTATCGCCTGCTGGGCACCCTGGTCGACACCGGCTTCGTCACGTACGACCCGGCCGGGAAGCGCTATGCGCTGGGCCTCGCGGTCTTCGAACTGGGCCAGCGGGTCGCCCATGCCCGCGGCTTCGCCGGGTCCGCGCTCCCAGTCCTGTCCGAGCTGACACGGCGCACGGGGGAATCGAGCCTCGTGGCCGTCCGCGACGGAGCCCACACGGTCACGATGCACACCGTCGACGGACCCCAGTTCCGCACGACCACTGACCCGGGCGACCGGGGCCCCCTCCACACGAGCGCGATCGGGAAGATCCTCCTCGCGCAGATGGATCCCGCACAGCGGAGGGCGCTGCTCGAGTCACTCGACCTCACCGCCCGCACACCGCACTCCCTCGCCGACGCGGAAGCGCTCAACGCCCAGCTCGATGAGGCCGCGTCGCAGGGGTGGGTCTACCAGCGGGAGGAGCACGACCTCGGCATGAATGCGATCGCGGTGCCCGTCACCACGCAGTCGGGGATCACGCTCGCCTCACTCGCGCTCGCCGCTCCGCTGTTCCGCGCGGACCGCGATGCGCTGGTGAGCCATGTGCCGACGATGCAGGATGCTGCGGCCAGGCTCGCCGTCCTCCTGCCCCACCCGTGACACGCACTCTGAGACCTTCGCATCCCTGAGACCTTCGCGCACCGGCCGCCGCGGCACCCGCAGCAGGTGGGTTCACTGCACGCCCGCAGCGGCGGGACTCACTGCAGGGCGGAGGTGAGCCGCATCGCGGAATCGAGCCAGCGGCGCCCCCACGAGCGCTTCCCCCACTTCTCCGCGGTGAGCTCGGAGCTCACGGCACGGTAGTCGTCCATGATCGCGTGGAGGGTCTCCGTGATGTCACCGCCGTACGTCAGCAGGCTCACTTCGTAGTTGAGGCCGAACGACCGCATGTCCATGTTCGACGACCCCATGACGGAGCAGAGGTCGTCGACCGTGAAGCACTTCGTGTGGAGCACCTTGGGTGCGGGGTAGAGGTAGATGCGGACCCCTGCCTCCAGCAGCGCCTCGTAGTACGAGCTCTGGGCGTGGTCGACCATGAACTGGTCGGCCTGCTCGCTCACGTACAGCTCGATCTCCACCCCGCGGTGTGCGGCCGTGACGATCGCGGCGAGCATCGATTCGTCCGGCACGAAGTACGGGCTCACGATCCGCAGCCGCTCCTGGGCGAGGTAGACGAGGGAGACGAAGAGTCGGAGGTTCGGGTGGGTGCGGAAACCCGGACCGGACGGCACCACCTGCACCGCATTGACCTCGGAATCCGCGCGCACCGACGTGACGGACGAGTCGGACCCGACGGCGCGGGCGAGCGCTGCCGACGCTCCGAGACCGGTGGTGAGGCGACCGCCGATCGCGTCCTCCCGTTCTCTGAGGCGCTCGTCCGAGTCGTAGGCGCGGATGGTGAGGTCCTCACCGGTCTCCGAGTACCAGTCGGTGGCGAAGACCGCTTCCAGCGACGCCACGACGGGCCCGGTGAGTTCGACCATGATGTCGTGCCAGTGCCTGCCGATCTGCGCGTTCTTCGCGTTCCCGTAGGAGGACTCGATCATGTTCATCGACCCCATGAACGCGCGGACCCCGTCGATGATGACGTGCTTCCGGTGGTTGCGGAGGTCGATCCTGCGCACCCGACCGCGGAGCGGTTCGAACGGGAGCATGAGCGCCCAGTCGATGCCCGCCGCGGCGAGTCGCCGCTTGAGCGGGCGGAACCCCTTGTACTTGCGAGACCCCAGGTGGTCGAACAGGACCCGGATCTTCACCCCGCGCGACGCCGCACGTTCGAGCGCTGCGAGGAACGGCTCCGTCGCCGCATCCGCAGTCATGATGTACATGCACACGTCGACGTAGGCCTCCGCCTCGTCGATCGCTTCCGCCATGAGGCGGATGTTCTCCGCGTAGTCCGTGCGCACGCCGTGGTCGGTGCCGGTCACCATCGGCAGGTACGTGAGGTTCCGGTTGAGTGTGACGAGCCCGCCGAAGTCACGGGGAACGCTGATCGCGTCCGGCCAATCGGGGATGCCTGCGGTCCCCTGCTCCAGAAGGGTGTTCGCCTCCGTCTGGATCGCTTCCCGCCGGCCCGTGATGTACGGACTGCCCAGCATGAGGAACAGCGGGATGCCCACGACCGGCAGGAACAGGATCAGCAGCAGCCAGGCACTCGAGGAGGACGGACGCCGGTTCTCCGGGACGACGCCGATCGCGATGATCTTGATCGTGTAGTCGAAGACGATGATCGTGGCCGACACGATCTGTGCCCAGTCCCATTCGCGAAGTTCGAGTGCCCCCATGGAACAAGACTACGCAGGAGCACACGCCCGGAGTTCCGGAAGGGAGGAGATGAGATGGGCCTTCCGTACTCACGGAGACGGACGGAGCTCTCGACTACTCTAAAATTGTTAGAGTAGTTGAGAGCTCCGTTCCAGCGCCCCGCGTCCCGCGGAGCACCGTCAGCGCAGGTGCAGCCTCACAGCCCCAGGTCGCGGGCGATGAGCATGAGCTGGACCTCCGTGGTCCCCTCGCCGATCTCGAGGATCTTCGAGTCGCGGTAGTGACGGGCGACGAGGTATTCGTTCATGAACCCGTAGCCGCCGTGCACCTGGGTGGCGTCGCGTGCGTTGTCCATGGCCGCCTCGGACGCCACCATCTTCGCGATGGCCGCCTCCTTCTTGAAGGGCAGGCCCGACTCCATCTTGGACGCCGCGGCGTAGTAGGCAGCCCGTGCGGTCTGCACGCGCGCCTCCATCCGTGCGATCTTGAAGCTGATCCCCTGGTACTCGCCGATCGGTTTGCCGAACGTCGTCCGCTCCTTCGCGTACTGCACGCTCGCGTCGACGCAGCCCTGCGCCGCGCCCACGGACACCGCGGCGATCGCGATGCGGCCCTCGTCGAGGATCCGCAGGAAGTTCGCGTACCCGCGGCCCCGCTCGCCCAGCAGGTTCTCCTCCGGCACGCGCACGTCCTCGAAGGTGAGCGGGTGGGTGTCGGAGGAGTTCCAGCCGACCTTGTCGTACGCCGGTTCAGGCGTGAACCCGGGAGTCCCGTTGGGGACGATGATCGTGGAGATCTCCGGCTTCTGGGTGCCGTCCCTGCCGGTCCGCGTCCCCGTCACGGCGGTCGCGGTGACGAACTTCGTGATGTCCGTGCCGGAGTTCGTGATGAACGACTTCGACCCGTTCACCACCCATTCGCCTCCGTCCAGGACGGCCTTCGTCTTCGTGCCGCCGGCGTCGGAGCCCGCCTCCGCCTCCGTGAGGCCGAACGCCGCGAGCCCGCGCCCGTCGATCACCTGGGGCAGCAGC
The DNA here is from genome assembly GCF_016107685.1 of Brevibacterium yomogidense. Taxonomy (GTDB): domain Bacteria; phylum Actinomycetota; class Actinomycetes; order Actinomycetales; family Brevibacteriaceae; genus Brevibacterium; species Brevibacterium yomogidense. The sequence continues at coordinate 145,812 of NZ_JABASY010000005.1, read as the reverse complement.
TCCTGCTTCTGGGCGTCGGTGCCGAACCGGTAGATCGGCATGGCGCCCAGCGACACGCCGGCCTCCAGCGTCATCGCGAGCGACTGGTTCTCCCGCGCGATCTCCTCGAGCGCCAGGCAGAGGGCGAAGTAGTCGCCGTCCATGCCGCCGTACTCCTCCGGGAACGGCAGGCCGAACAGGCCCATGTCGCCCATCCGGCGCACCAGCTCGTACGGGAACTCGTGCTTCGCGTCGAGTTCCGCACTCACCGGCGCGACCTCGTCGTCCGTGAATTTCGCGACGGTCCGCCGCAGGGTCTCGTACTCGTCCGGGAGCATGCCCGGAACGAAGACTGCAGTCATGATCACTCCTCGTTGTCGTCGGTGTGGGCCTGGTCGGTCGTCTGGGCAGGATCGTCCGTCTGCTCGGGGTCGAGGACGATCGCGAGCACCTCGTCGAGCGCCACCTGCGCCCCCGTGACGGTCTTCAGCTGCACGATGCCGTCGGCGGGTGCGGTGAGGACGTGCTCCATCTTCATCGCCTCGACGACGACCACCGGCTGCCCGGTCGTCACCGTGTCCCCGTCCTCCACGCGCAGGTCGATGACGGATCCCGGCATGGGTGCCAGGACATCCGCACCGGCCGCGGCCGCCCCGATCGCGGTCTCCGCGTGGGGTCGGGTGAACTGCGCGAGCCCGTCCCGCGTGCGCACCCAGAGGGTGCGTCCGTCCGCCGAGGCCCACACCCGTCCCGTGACCTGCTCACCGTCCAGCGTGAGCCGCAGGACCCCGTCGCCGAGGTCGGCCACCGGCGGGTGCCCGAAGTCCACGTCGACGTGCTCGCCCCGGTGGACGAGGGGAACCGTGCTGCGGGCGGGTGTGAGGCTGCGCCACCCGCTGCCGTCCTCCCACAGCCCGGCCGGATCGGCCGGTGGGCGGCCAGCAGTGGCCTTGGCAGCCTCGGCGGCGGTGACGGCGGACGCTGCGAACTGCAGCGCGGCAGGGTCCAGCGGCTCCGCGAGGTCGTCCTCGCTCAGCGCGTCGATGATCCCCGTGTGGAGGTCACCGGCGATGACCTCGTCGAGGCCCATGAGCGTCTGGAGGAAGCCGATGTTCGTGACGATGCCCGGGACCGCTGACTGCGCGAGCGCGGTGCGCATGCGCGCCACCGCCTCGGCACGGTCCTCACCGGTGACGATGAGCTTCGCGATCATCGGGTCGTAGTCGCTCACGATCCGCTGGCCCGGCTCCAGGCCGGCGTCCACGCGGATGCCCACACCCGCGGGGAACGCGACGTCCAGCGCGGTGCCGCCAGTGGGGAGGAACCCGCGTGCGGGGTCCTCCGCGTAGATGCGCGCCTCGATCGAATGGCCGGTGAGCGTGATGTCGTCCTGCGACAGCGCCAGCTGCTGGTCGGCCCCGATCCGCAGCTGCCATTCGACGAGGTCGACTCCGGTGATCTGCTCCGTCACCGGGTGCTCCACCTGGAGGCGGGTGTTCATCTCCATGAAGAAGAACTCGTCCGGGCTGTCCGCGGACACGATGAACTCGACCGTGCCGGCGCCCCGGTAGTCGACGGACTTCGCGGTGTCCACGGCAGCCTGCCCGATGCGGGCGCGGGTCGTCTTGTCCAGCAGCGCGCTGGGCGCCTCCTCGATGACCTTCTGGTGGCGGCGCTGCAGCGAGCACTCCCGCTCCCCCAGGTGGATGACGTTCCCGTGGGAGTCCGCGAGCACCTGCACCTCGATGTGACGGGGCCGCAGCACCAGCCGTTCGAGGAAGAGCGTGTCGTCCCCGAAGCTGCTGGCAGCCTCACGCCGGGCAGAGGCAAGCGCCTCCTCGAGGTCCGCTGGGTCGTGGACCTCGCGCATGCCCTTGCCGCCACCGCCCGCAGACGGCTTGACGAGGACGGGGAAGCCCACCTCGCCGGCGCGTGCGATGAGCTGCTCGTCCGTGAGGCCGGGTTCCGCGACACCGGGGACCAGCGGGACGTCGCGAGCCGCCACGGCCTGCTTCGCGGAGATCTTGTCTCCCATCACGTCGATGGACGAGGCGGTGGGCCCCAGGAAGACGATGCCCTCCTCCTCGAGACGACGCGCGAACGCGGCGTTCTCCGACAGGAAGCCGTAGCCCGGGTGCACGGCCTGCGCACCCGTCGCGTGCACCGCGGCCACGACACGGTCGATGTCGAGGTAGGACTGGTTCGCAGGCGCGGGCCCCAACCGGTAGGCGAGGTCCGCGGCCTTCGTGTGTGCGGCCTCGGCGTCCGCGTCGGAGTAGACGGCGACGGTCTCGATGCCCATCCTCCGGCAGGTCCGGATGACGCGCAGCGCGATCTCGCCGCGGTTGGCGATGAGGATCCTCGTGAACATGTGCCTCACATCCTGAAGACGCCGTAGCCGGAAGCGGCCAGCGGACGTTCGAGGGGGGAATACCGTGCCGCTTCGAGTGCCAGCGCGAGCACGCGGCGGGTGTCCGCCGGGTCGATGATGCCGTCGTCCCACAGGCGGGCGGTCGAGTAGTAGGGGTTGCCCTGGTCCTCGTACTGCTCGCGGATGGGATCCTTGAAGGCCTCTTCGTCGTCTGCCGACCACTCTTCGCCGCGGCCTTCGATCTGGTCGCGCTTGACGGTGGCGAGCACGCTCGCGGCCTGCTCGCCGCCCATGACGGAGATGCGCGCGTTCGGCCACATCCACAGGAAGCGGGGCGAGTAGGCCCGTCCGCACATCGAGTAGTTGCCCGCACCGAAGCTGCCGCCGATGACGACGGTGAACTTCGGCACCCGCGCGGTCGCGACCGCATTCACCATCTTCGCGCCGTGCTTCGCGATGCCACCGGCCTCGTACGACCGGCCCACCATGAAGCCGGAGATGTTCTGGAGGAAGATGAGCGGGGTGGAGCGCTGGTCGCACAGCTCGATGAAGTGCGCGCCCTTCATCGCGGATTCGCCGAACAGGATGCCGTTGTTCGCGATGATGCCCACGGGGTGCCCGTCGATCCGGGCGAACCCGGTGACGAGGGTGGTGCCGTACTCCGCCTTGAACTCGTGGAACTCGGAACCGTCGACGATGCGGGCGATCACCTCGCGGACGTCGTAGGGCACCTTCGAGTCGACAGGGACGACCGCGGTGATCTCCTCCGGGCTGTGCGCCGGGGCCTGCGGTGCGGTGCGGTCCCACGCCGGGGCGTCGAGGGGGCCGAAGGTCTCGACGATGTCGCGGAGGATCTCCAGCGCGTGGTCGTCGTTCGCCGCCAGATGATCCGTCACCCCGGAGGTGCGGGAGTGGAGGGCGCCTCCGCCCAGCTCCTCCGCCGTGACGACCTCACCCGTCGCAGCCTTCACGAGCGGCGGTCCGCCCAGGAAGATCGTGCCCTGCTCGTTGACGATGACGGATTCGTCCGCCATCGCAGGCACGTACGCCCCGCCTGCGGTGCAGGAGCCCATGACGGCGGCCAGCTGCGGGATGCCCGCGGCGGACAGCGTCGCCTGGTTGTAGAAGATGCGGCCGAAGTGGTCGCGGTCGGGGAACACGTCGTCCTGGTTGGGGAGGTTCGCGCCGCCGGAGTCCACGAGGTAGAGGCACGGCAGATTGTTCTGCTGCGCGATCTCCTGGGCCCGCAGGTGCTTCTTCACCGTCACCGGGTAGTACGTGCCGCCCTTGACCGTCGCGTCGTTCGCGACGATGACGCAGAGCCTTCCCGACACCAGGCCCATACCGGTGATGATGCCGGCGCCCGGCGAGGCGTCGTCGTACATGCCGTTCGCCGCGAGCGCGGAGAACTCGAGGAACGGGCTGCCGGGGTCCAGCAGCCGCTCCACACGGTCGCGCGGCAGCAGCTTGCCGCGGTCCAGATGTCTCTGCCGCGAGGCCTCGGAACCCCCGCGGGCGGTGGCGGCTGTGCGTTCACGGAGTTCGTGGAGCAGAGTCGCGTGTGCCTGCGCGTGGGGTGAGGACTGCGGGTCGACCGGCGAGCCGATGGTTCGCATGGGGTCTCCTCCAGGATCGTCATGTGCGACGGACACACGTGAGGCGCACGGGGCGCTATGGCGGCGACGTCGACACACTCAGTTAACAATGATTAACTGATGTGATGATAGCCCGGAAGGAGCGGATGTGACAACACGCACAGGCGGTGCGGGCAGCCGGGAGGCCGCGAAGGCGGAGCGACGCAGGCAGCTGCTGGACTCCGCGAAGGGCCTCTTCGCCCGGTACGGGTTCCGCGCGGTGCGGCTGGGTGACATCGGCCAGGGCGCCGGCGTGTCCGGTCCCGCCGTCTACCGCCACTTCGCCTCGAAGGAGGCGGTGCTCTCCGAACTGCTCGTCGGCATCTCCACCTACCTGCACTCCGGTGGCGAGCGCATCATCGCGGAAGGCAGACCGCCGCGCGAGACGCTGGCCGCCCTCATCGACTTCCACGCGGACTTCGCGCTGACGGAGCCGGAGCTCATCCGCATCCAGGACCGCGACCTCGACGCCCTGCCGGACGCGGAGCGCCGCAGCGTCCGCCGTCTGCAGCGCCAGTACGTCACCGCGTGGGCGGGCGTCGTCGCGGACGTGCACCCCGAACTGTCGCAGGAGGCTGCGACGGTACGCGTGCACGCCCTCTTCGGGATGGTGAATTCGACTCCCCATCTCAGCCGTAGGCTGCCACCGGCGGTCGTCGCACAGCAGCTGCGGGCCTCCGCCCGGGCGGCGCTGGGCGTGGAGTGACAGGCTCAGCGTCCCCGAGGCGCTGACTCCTTCTCCGGCACCGCCGCCGTCGACACCGCGCGGGCCACCTTCGCCATCACGATCTCGACCGGGCCCTGGTCGGACACCACCTTCCACATCATCGCGAACAGCAGCGCGGCGAGCGCCTGGATGGTGAAGAGCGCCTCACCGGGGACGGTGTCCGGCATCGTCGCCACGAACACGAGGTGGCTCACGTAGAGGGTCGTCGACATCGAGCCCGCATCGATGAGGGGCCGCAGCAGCGCCGACCACGACCGGCTGAGGAAGATGAAGATGCCGATCGCGGCGAGCGAGAAGCCGGTGCCGATGAGGAGTGCGAACGGGGTATTGGAGTGTGGCGCGGCGGCCAGCAGCCAACCGGGACCGCCCGTGGGCAGCTGCCCGATCGGGCCGAACACGACGAATTCGTCGACCTCGTCCTCCGTCGCCCCGGGGAAGGCGCTGCTGATGATCTCGTACCCGCCCAGCTGCATGACGAGGACGTAGGACACCGCTGTCGTCACCGCGTACACGAGCAGACCCGTCACGATGAGCGCCAGACGCGATCCGGCCCGCTGCAGGGCGAACCGGCCGATCCCCGCACCCAGGCACATGAAGCCCCACCACGTGAGTGCGGGGTAGACACCGGTGATGCTCAAGGTCGAGAGGACTCCCAGTGGGTCCGTGAACATGTCCACGAAGCTGGGGTTCGGGTGGTATCCGGCCGCGCCGACCAGCACGTGGAGGACGTAGCGCACCACGGGCATGAGGAGCGTCATCCCTCCGCCCAGCACGAGCAGCACCACGCGCGGCAGGCGCAGCAGGGGGATCATCAAGAGGAACATGAGCGCCATGTAGCCGAGGATGTTGTAGACCGGTAGGTCGACGCTGTTGATCACGAGGGTCAGCAGGCCCAGCAGCAGAGCGCGTGCTGCGATCTTCACCGTCGCCCGCCTCATGCGGTCTCCCGTGTACGGGGTCGCTCCCCCGGTCATGAAGGCGAGCGCGATCCCCGCAAGGACGGCGAACAGGGCGGACGCGTTGCCCGCGAAGATCATCCACGCTGCCGTCGCCCGATCCGCGTCCTCGTTGTACGCGGGCATGAGGTGGACCGCGAACATGCCGATGAGTGCGAACCCGCGCGCAGCGTCGATGCCGACCACGCGGTCGCGGCCGCCGCGCTCGTGGGCGCGCGGACCTGTGATGATCGCCCGCTCGAAGCTGGTGGTCGTCGTCTTCGCGGAGTCGCCGGGGCGGTCGCGCTGCAGCGCCTCACGCCGTCTCTGCTCGTCCTTCCCCGTCCAGATGCTGCGGACGTCACGCGGTCCGGGAGCCGGCCGTTCGGGCTGGTGCGGCTGCGGGTGGGGCTGCTGTCGTTGGGGCTGGTGCAGGCTGCCCTGCTGTTGCCGGGGCTGCTGCTGACTGCGCTGGAGCTGACTGAACTGCTGCGGCGACATGGGGCGCCCGCTGGGGGCGGGGAGGAACTGCCGGGGGTCCGAGGGGGAGGCCCCCGGGCTGGTGGGCGGGGCCGGCTGCGGCGGGACGTCCGGCCTCGGCTGCGGGGTCCGCAGGGCCTGCGGGGCCTGGTGAGCCTGCGGGCCCCGGGGTGTCTGCGGTGTCTGCGGTGGTCCGGTCATGCGGTGTCCTTCGAACGGCACGGCTGTGGTCGGGGTGCGCGGGGATGAACTGTGCGGGATTGCCTTCCCAGTGGGTGTCCGCGGGGATGCTCTCACCCCGCTGCACCAGCGATCCGACGCCGACGCTGGCGCGTGCACCGATGACGGATCCGGGCAGCATGAAGCTGTTGACACCCAGCGTCGATCCCGGCTCCATCCGTGTCTGGACCATCGTCATGACGCGGTCCTGGAAGAGGTGCGTCTGCACGACGGTCCCCCTGTTGACGGTGGCGCGATCGCCCAGGTGCACGAGGTCGAACTCCGGCAGCCACCACGTCTCGCACCACACGTCCCGCCCGATCCGGGAACCCATGAGTCGCGCGTAGACGGAGAAGAGGGGCGAGCCGATGCTGAGGCGCACCAGCGAGGGGACGGCCAGCGATTCCGCGAAGACGTCCGCCAGTTCGCCCCGCCACACGAAGCTGTTGAACAACGGGCGGTCCTGTTCCTTGAACTTCCCGATGAGCACCCACTTGGCGGCCACCGCGATGAGTGTGGCGACGATCCCGGACAGCACGGTCATCGGCAGCGCGACGAGGAGCCCGGTGAGTACGCCCTGCAGCTGCGAGTCCGTCTCCCGCAGCACTCCCATGTAGACCGCGTCCAGGACTCTCATGAGGATGAGGTCGAGCCAGAGGGCGATCATGAGCGGCACGATCCGGAACGATTCGACAGCGGCGCGCGCCGCCTTGATCCGGGCCGGCGGCGCATACGTCACCTCGTCCGCCGTCGTCGTCCGCACCCGCGGGATCCTGTTCGGCGGTCGGCCCAGCCACGAACTTCCTGCAGGCGCGTGCGCCGGGGTCGAGGAGAGGACCGCGATGAGGGCGTCGCGCGGCAGGTCCGTGTCCGGGCCGACGATCGCGGAGTTCCCCACGAAGGCGCCTTCGCCGATGACCGTGGTGCCCACGTGCACCCATCCGCGGTAGCGACGCGTACTGGTGACGAGCGCGTGGTCCGCGATGAAGGTGCGGTCGCGCAGCCACGTGAGGCGCGGCACCGTCTCGATCGTGGAGATCTCTGCGTCGCGCCCCACGTGCGCCCCCATGAGGCGCAGGAAGAGGGGCGTGATGCTCGACGCGTAGACGGGGTACGTGGACGTCAGGGTCCGCTGGAGCAGTGCGTGCGTGAGCCAGACGGCCCAGCCCGTGCCCGAATCCTGCCTGAAGTACCCCGGCACGATCCACCCGGCGAGGATCCGCACCGCGACGATGACGAGCCCCAGCCACGTGAACGCCGTGAGGACCGCCAGCAGGGGGATCCAGGCGGCCAGCACGGGGGCCACCATTCTGAACTGGTCGAACTCCCGCACCTGCGAGTAGATGATGATCGCCCCGGGTGTCAGTGCGGCGACCGGCAGCAGGGTGATGAGCGCCACCCCGAGCAGCTCCGCGCACCACATGAGGGCGGGGCCCCAGCGCTGCAGGGAGGGGTCGTCGAGCATCCTCTGCTCCGGCCAGGACAGACCTGCGCGCGCCTCCTCCTGCACCGGCGCGCCGCCCCACACGGTGTCCGTGGGCAGGTCCCGATTCACATGGGACCCGGGGCGCACCTCGCAGCGCTCCCCCACGACGACGCCCGGGGTCACGATGGACCGCGCCCCCACACGCGCGCCGTCACGGATCTCGATCGTGCCGATGACGAACCGGTCCCCGTCGATCCAGTGGCCGAGCAGATCGACCTCCTCCTCGACCACCGCGCCGTCGCCGATCGTGACGAACCCGCTCACGGCGGGCCGGGCGGAGACGGAGGCGCCCTTCCCCACCCGGCTGCCCATCGCACGGTGCAGAACGCGGGCCATGCCCGTGCCGTCCAGCGGTTCGAGCCTCAGGGTCTCGAAGAACCTCTCGGCCGCCCACACCCGGACGTGGACCCAGCCTCCGCGAGGATAGGTGCCCGGTCGGATGCCTGCAGTGAGGGTGCGGGCGACGAGTCCCGCCTGCGCGACCCTGCCCGGGGTCGAGAAGACGACGAGCCATGCGACGAACACCGGCCAGAAGGGGATCTGCGGGACCCATGGCGCGTCGAGCACGGTCCGCAGCACCCACATGACGAGGAACGCCGCGGTCACGTACCGGAGTCCGTGCACGCTGTAGACCGCAGTGACGAACGCCGCCTGGAAGATCTTCGGGCCGCGCGGGAGCTTCGCGGGCATGGGGCGGCGGACCGCTGTCGTCGTGAGTGATTCGAGGTAGCCGGTCATCTCCGCGAGGGTCGGGCGCGCGTACATCCGGCCGATCTCCGCACTGGGGTGCGTGGTGCGCACAGCGGCGACGAGCCGGGCCAGCTGCACCGACCCTCCGCCGATCTCGAAGAAGTTCGTCGTGGCGTCGATCGGCATCGGGCCCAGCTGGTCCACCCAGAGGCCCTTGAGCCATCGCTCGCCCGGGGACAGTCCCCCGTCCTCGTCGTCGCCCGCGGACGAGTCGTCGGGCAGCGGCCAGGGCAGGGCCTTCCGGTTCACCTTCCCCGACGTCGCCATCGGCAGCTCGTCCATGACAGCCAGGACGGGGACCGTGCCGCCCGGCAGACGTGCCGCCAGCATCTCGCGGGTCCGCCCGAGGTCGAAGGCACCGCTGCCGTCCTCCGTGAGGTAGCCGACCAGCACGTCGGCACCCGCTGCCGTCTTCTTGAGCGCCGCGGCGGCCATGCGGACGCCGGGGACGCTCATGAGGTGGTCGTCGACCTCCCCCAGTTCGATCCGCTTGCCGCCCAGCTTGATCTGGTCGTCGGTCCGTCCGACGAACACGAGCCCTTCGTGCTCGGCACGCACGATGTCGCCGGTCCAGTACGCGCGGTCCCACCCGAGCGACGGCAGCGGTGTGTACTTCTCCGCGTCCTTCTCCGGGTCGAGGTAGCGTCCCAGGCCCACGCCGCCGACGACGAGCTCCCCCGTCTGGCCCCATTCCACGGGTCGACCGGTGGCCGGTTCGACGACCGCGAGCTGCCAGCCCCTGATCGGCCGGCCGATCCGCACGGGCGGGTGCGGCTGCATCACGTGGCCGCACACGATGACAGTAGTCTCCGTGGGGCCGTAGGTGTTCCAGATCTCCCGATCCGGCTTCATGAGCGCTTCGACGAGCTCCTGCGGGCAGGCCTCTCCGCCGAAGATCAGCAGCCGCACGGCGTCGAGTGCTTCCGCCGGCCACAGGGAGGCGAGGGTCGGGACGGTGGAGACGACGGTGATGTCGTGGCGCACGATCCAATCGCCCAGGTCGGGTCCGGAGCGCACGACCTCGCGGGGTGCAGCCACGAGGGTGGCCCCGGTGCTCCACGCGATCCACATCTCTTCACAGGATGCGTCGAACGCGACGGACAGACCCGCCATGACGCGGTCGCCTGGGCGCATCGGGTCCCGCTGGAGGTAGAGGGCGTTCTCCGCATCGACCCACGCGGCTGCGGAACGGTGGCGGATCGCCACCCCCTTGGGCTTCCCGGTCGACCCGGAGGTGAAGATGATCCACGCGTCGTCGTCGGGGGTCGGGGTGGGGTCACCGCCGCCGGCTCCAGTGCCAGCGCCGGGGCCCGCGCCGGGTCCCGGGGTGATCGAGAACTCCGCGCCGATGACCGCGGCGACCGCCGCTTCCGTGAAGACCGTGTCCGCGCGCTCGTCCGGGTCGTCCCAGTCGACCGGGACGTACGCCGCACCCGCGTGGAGGATCGCCAGGATCGCGACGTAGAGATCGAGGGTGCCGGAGGGCACGCGCACGCCCACTCTGTCCCCGCGCCGGACCCCGGCGCCTCTCAGCTGCGCAGCGCGCTGCGACACGACGGCGTGCAGCTCGCGATAGGTGAGGCTGCCCGTCGCGGCCTCCAGGGCCAGGGCTTCCGGATGGTCGACGACGGTCGTGCGGAAGATGTCGACGAGGGTGCGTGGGGGTGCCGGGCTCTCTGCGCCGTATACTGCGACAACCGGATGGTCCTCCGTTGTCACGTACGGCCGATGGCCCGGCACAGAGCTTCCGATCTCCTGACCCACGTCGATTCGTTCCCCCTCGGACATCCGCCCTCCGATCGACCACGCCAGACTGTCGACCGGGCACCGCGAGCGCGCCGCGACTGGCACTCAGTGTAGAAGATATACGACGGTTTTCGTAATTCATTCACGGGCGCTGGATCTATGGTGTGACCATGAGCACACACGGAGTGGGGGGCACCGATCGCCGGGCCCGCACCGGCGACGGCGGAGACCGCACCACCGGCGGCCGCGTCCGCATGGGCGACGGCCGACGTGCCGCGGTCATCGTGGTGAGCACTGCCGCTGCGAGAGGGGACGTTGTCGACGGCAGCGGACCGCTGCTCGTCGAGTGGCTGCGCGCCTCGGGATACGAATGCCCACCACCCCTCCTGGCGGAGGACGGCGGTCAGGTCGACGAGGCCCTCCGGCGCGTCCTGGGCGTGAGTGACGGCACTGCGGCGCAGGCCCGTCCCGCGCCGAGCGAGGACTCAGCCGCAGGGTCGGGCACGACATTCGCACCGGACGCAGCCCCCGGCCTCGTCGTGACCTCCGGAGGGACGGGGCTCAACCCTCTGGACCGCACCCCGCAGGTGACGGCCACCCTCCTGGACTTCCAGACGCCCGGCATCATGCACGCTCTCTGGGCGGCCGGGCTGCAGAGCACACCCACCGCCGTGATGAGTCAGGGTGTGGCGGGCGTGCGGGGATCCACCTTCATCGTGAACCTGCCGGGCTCCACCGGCGGTGTCCGCGACGGGATCTCGGTGCTCACCCCGCTCCTCCCCCACATCCAGGATCAGCTCGAGGACAGCGCGGAGGCGCCTCCCCGGTGATCCTGCGGTAGTCCTCCACCGTGTCGAAGTCCTCGACGCTGCGGACACTCACCGGGACCAGTGCCGGCTCGACTCCTTCCCACAGACGTCGGACCGCTGTATCCGCCGGGTCGCCGATCGCTGCCAGCCGCGCACGCAGGAGCGGGTCGGGCCAGGCGGCGCAGAGGTTCTGCAGCCTCCCCTCGTCATCCGCGCAGCTGACCGCATTCCCCGTGGAGGCACAGGTGCGCGCGAGCAGTGCGAGGTCGGTCGCATCCGTGTACGGGACGTCGCCGGCGAGCACCAGCACGACTGCCTGGGGATCCTCCGGCATGTCCGCCACTGCGGCTGCGATGCCCGCGAGCGGACCCGAATAGCGGGGACGCTCGAACACCTGCCGCACGCCACCGCGAAGACCCTCCGCAAGACCGTCGAGCGGCCCGGAGATCCAGACCCCGTCGACGGGGACAGCGGCGAGTGCGGCGTGCACCCGCGTGAGGACAGGAGTGCCGCCGACCGGGATCGACGGCTTGTGCACCCCGCCGAAACGACGGGAGCGCCCTCCCGTGAGAACCAGCGCGCGCACTGTCGAGAGGGAGGACATGTCCTGATCGTAAGGGGCGGAATGTTTAGGGCACAACGGGATGGGGAATCTCCCCGGCCGACTGCGGGAGTCCGCGCCACGGGAAGGGGACCCATCTGCACACGAACGGCGCGTTCCGCGAGGGCGCGCCGAACGCACAGCCCCGGGCTCCCCCGCCGTGCCGCACCGTCGTGCGCGGATGATGCGGAAACCCTTGCGCAATGTGTTCGACACTGCGTAGAAGTTGTGCAAGGGATCACTTTTCCACGCTGTGGGGAGATGACATGCCGGACGCCGCCACGACAGACCGCCGCCAGACGGGGGAGACCGCCCTCCGCACCACCGCACTCGTCATGGCCACTCTGGGGTTCGCCGTGAACTTCTGGGCCTGGTCGCTGCTGAGCCCGCTGGGGCCGGTCTTCGTCACGGAAGGCATCGCTGACGATGCCGCCCTGATCGTCGCCGTCCCCGTGCTCGTCGGGTCGCTGGGCCGCATCGTCGTCGGAGCCCTCACCGACCGGTTCGGCGGGCGCCTCATGATGCCCGCGGTGTCACTCATCTCCGTCGTCCCGGTGCTGTTCATCGGCTTCGTCGGCCAGTACACCCTCACCACGCTCATCGTGGGCGGGTTCGTGCTCGGGGTGGCAGGCACCAGCTTCGCCGTGGGAGTCCCCTACGTGAACGCGTGGTTCCCCAAGGAGAAGCGCGGATCAGCCATCGGCATCTACGGCGCAGGCATGGGCGGCACCGCGATCGCCGCGTTCACGACGGTCCCCCTCTTCGAGGTCGGGGACGTCGTCCCCTTCCTCGCGGCAGCCGCCGCCCTCATCGTCTACGCGGTGGCCGCGCTCCTGCTCATGAAGGACCCTCCCGGCTGGTCGCCCTCACGGAAGCACCTCGGTGCGCAGCTCGCGGAGACCGCACGCATCCGACTCACGTGGCAGACCTGCTATCTCTACGCGCTGTCGTTCGGCGGCTACGTGGCATTCTCCGTCTATCTACCGTCCTACCTCATGAACGCCTACCAGCTGGAGGCCCACGACGCGGCGATGCGGATGGCCGGGTTCGTCGTCGCAGCGGTCCTCATGCGCCCTGTGGGCGGCATGCTCTCCGACCGGATCGGGCCCGTGCGGACACTCATCATCGCGTACACCGCCGTCACCGTCTGCGCTGTCTGCCTCGTCTTCGATCCGCCCCTCATGCCGGTGGGGACCATCGCCTTCATCGGCATGTCGATGGGGCTGGGGATGGGTGCCGGCGGCGTCTTCGCGCTCATCGGCGGAGCGAGCGATCCCGCGAAGGTCGGTTCCATCACGGGCTTCGTGGGGGCGGCCGGAGGCCTGGGCGGGTTCATCCCCCCGCTGCTGCTGGGGATCCTCTGGCGACTGCACGGCGACTACTCGCTGGGGATCGTGTTCCTGGCCCTCGCAACCGTCATCGCACTCCTCATCACCGTGTGGGTGGGGCGCGAGGCACAACAGACTTCACAGAACGACCCATCGAGCCAGGAGGATCCCTCATGACGATCGACGACCGCGCCGCCAACCCGCAGGCGAAGGGGATCGACAACCCCCTGATGGACGCGCTCATCGGAGCGCGGCGCTTCTTCAGCCGGAAGGGTGCGGTCTCCGACGACAACCGCGAGGTGCACTACCGGGGCGGTCGGCACGGCGACTCGTTCTATCGCAACCGGTGGGCGCACGACAAGGTCGTCCGCTCCACGCACGGCGTGAACTGCACCGGGTCCTGCTCATGGCAGGTCTACGTCAAGGACGGCCTCATCACGTGGGAGGCGCAGGCCACCGACTATCCGAGCGCCGGACCGGACATGCCCGAGTACGAGCCGCGGGGCTGCCCGCGCGGCGCTTCGTTCTCCTGGTACACGTACTCGCCCACCCGCGTCCGCTACCCGTACGTGCGCGGTGCGCTCGTCTCCCTGTTCCGTCAGGCGAAGAGGGAGCACGGCGGCGATCCGGTCCTCGCGTGGCAGTCGATCGTGGAGGACCCGGAGAAGTCGAAGCGTTACAAGTCCGTGCGCGGCAAGGGCGGGCTGGTGCGTGCGACGTGGGACGAGGCCGTCGAGATCGTCGCTGCGGCCTACGTGTACACGGTGAAGCACCTGGGCCCCGACCGGACGACCGGCTTCTCCCCGATCCCGGCGATGAGCCCTGTCTCCTTCTCCTCCGGGGCACGCTTCCACCAGCTGATCGGCGGGTCGATGCTGTCGTTCTACGACTGGTACGCGGATCTTCCGCCCGCCTCCCCGCAGGTGTTCGGGGACCAGACCGACGTGCCGGAGTCGGGTGACTGGTGGAACGCGAGCTACCTCATGATGTGGGGTTCGAACGTCCCGCTCACCCGCACCCCGGACGCGCACTGGATGGCGGAGGCGCGCTATCGCGGGCAGAAGGTCATCTCGATCGCCCCCGACTACGCGGAGAACGTGAAGTTCGCCGACGAATGGCTGGCACCGGCGAGCGGCACCGACGGAGCCCTGGCCATGGCGATGGGCCACGTCATCCTCAAGGAGTTCTTCGTCGAGAGGACGACGGACTACTTCGACGACTACGTGCGCCGCTACACCGACCTGCCGTTCCTCGTCGCCCTCGACGAGGGTGAGGACGGCGCGTACACACCCGGCAAGTTCGTCGTCGCGAGCGACCTGGGCACCGCGGTGACAGCGGAGGCGGACACCGAGCACGCGGACTTCAAACCCGCGATGTGGGACACCGTCACCGGTGCGCCGGCCGTACCGAACGGGACACTGGGGCACCGCTACTCCGAGGACGGGAAGGGCCGGTGGAACCTCGACCTCGGCGACATCCGCCCCGCGCTCACCTTCCTCGACTCCCCCGACGACACGGTCGAGCTGGACCTCGCCCGCTTCGACACCGCCGCGCAGGGTGAGATCGACACCGTCCGCCGCGGCGTCCCCGTCCGACGGATCGGAGGACGACTCGTCACGACGGTGTTCGACCTGCTGCTGGCCGAATACGGCGTCGGCAGGGACGGGCTGCCAGGGCAGTGGGCCAGCGGCTACGACGACGCGTCCTCCCCGGGGACCCCGGCGTGGCAGGAGCACATCACAGGGGTGCCCGGCCAGGCCGCAGCGCGGATCGGACGCGAATTCGCGCAGAACGCCCAGGACTCGAAGGGCCGCTCGATGATCCTCATGGGGGCGGGCACCAACCACTGGTTCCACTCCGACCAGACGTACCGGACCTTCCTCACCCTCACCACGCTGTGCGGCACGCAGGGCGTCAACGGCGGGGGCTGGGCCCACTACGTGGGGCAGGAGAAGATCCGCCCCTTCACCGGCTGGCTGCATCTGGCCAACGCACTCGACTGGTCGCGGCCCCCGCGGCAGATGACGCAGACGACCTACTGGTACATGCACACCGACCAGTGGCGCTACGACCAGTTCGGTGCCGACACCCTGAGTGCCCGCGCGGGCAAGGGCCGCTTCGCCGGGATGTCCACCGCGGACGCGATCGCGCAGGCGACGCGCCTGGGCTGGCAGCCGTACTACCCGACGTTCGACCGGAACCCGCTCGACATCACGGACGAGGCCGCCGCCGCGGGCAAGTCGAGCGTCGACCACCTCGTGGACTCGCTCAAGGACGGCAGCATCAGCTTCGCCGTCGAGGACCCGGACGCGGAGAACAACTACCCGCGGATCTGGTCGATGTGGAGGGCGAACACGCTCGGCTCGTCCGCGAAGGGCGACCAGTACTTCCTCAAGCACCTGCTGGGCGTCGACAACACGGTCACGGCGGAGGAGACTCCGGAGGCCGTGAGGCCCCGGGACGTGAAGTGGAGGGACGAGGCCCCCATCGGCAAGATCGACCTCCTGCTCACACTCGACTTCCGGATGACGACCACCACGCTGCACAGCGACGTCATCCTGCCCGCGGCGACCTGGTACGAGAAGCACGACCTGTCGACGACGGACATGCACCCGTTCGTCAACACGTTCAACCCGGCGATCTCCACGCCGTGGCAGTCCCGCACCGACTGGGACACGTGGTCGACGATCGCGAAGAAGTTCTCCGAACTGGCACGCACGCACCTGGGAACACGAAAGGACGTCGTCGCGGTGCCGCTGCAGCATGATTCCCCGGACGAGGTGAACACGCCGCACGGTCGCGTGAAGGACTGGAAGTTCGGCGAAGTCGAGCCCATCCCCGGCGTCACGCTGCCGAAGCTCGTCGAGGTGGAGCGGGACTTCACCGCGATCCACCAGAAGTACACGTCGATCGGGCCCCTGCTGGAGACGGCGGGGTTCGGTGCGCGCGGGATCCCATTCCCCGCTGCGCACCATGTCGAGCGCCTGCGGCGGCTCAACGGCGTCGTCACCCGAGGCGTCGGCAAGGGGCAGCCCAAGCTCGAGACGGACCGGCAGGCCGCGGACTACATCCTGGGCCTGTCCGGCACCACGAACGGTCTCCTCGCGACGGAGGGCTTCCGCGCACTCGAGGAGCGGACCGGGACGAAGCTCGCGGACCTGTCCGCGGAGCACGAGGGCAAGCAGGTGTCCTTCGAGGACGCGAAGGCCGCACCCGTCCCGGTCATCACGTCACCCGAGTGGTCCGGGTCGGAATCGGGCGGAAGGCGCTACTCGCCCTTCACCATCAACGTCGAACGGCTCAAGCCGTGGCACACACTCACGGGCCGCTATCACTTCTACATCGACCACGACTGGTTCCAGGAGATGGGTGACAGCCTGCCGACCTTCCGACCGCCGCTCGACATGAATGCGCTGTTCGGTGAGCCCCGGCTGGGGGACACCGACGGCACGTCGATCACAGTGCGGTACCTGACGCCGCACAACAAGTGGGCGATCCACTCGATGTACCAGGAGAACTTCTTCATGATGTCTCTGGGCCGCGGCGGCCAGACCATCTGGATGAGCGTCGAGGACGCGGAGGCCGTGGGCATCGCGGACAACGACTGGATCGAGGCGGTCAACCGCAACGGGGCCGTCGCCGCGCGGGCGATCGTCTCCCACCGGATGCCCAAGGGGACGGCCTTCATGCACCACGCGCAGGAGCGGACGGTGAACGTGCCGCTGTCGGAGACGACCGGGCAGCGCGGCGGCATCCACAACTCACTGACCCGGATCATGATCAAGCCCACCCACCTGGTGGGCGGCTACGGGCAGCTGTCGTTCGCGTTCAACTACTACGGGCCCACAGGCAATCAGCGCGACGAGGTCACGGTGATCCGTCGACGCACAGACCAGAACGTCGAGTACTGAGGAGGCATGCGGCGATGAGGGTCATGGCGCAGATGGCGATGGTGATGAACCTCGACAAGTGCATCGGCTGTCACACGTGCTCCGTCACGTGCAAGCAGGCGTGGACCAACCGGAAGGGCACCGAGTACATCTGGTTCAACAACGTGGAGACGCGTCCCGGGCAGGGCTATCCCCGCGGGTACGAGGACCAGGAGAAGTGGAAGGGCGGGTGGGCGCTCAGCAGCTCCGGCAGGCTCCGGCTCAAGGACGGCGGCAAGCTCCGCAAGCTCGCCCGCATCTTCTCCAACCCGAAGATGCCGAGCATCGAGGACTACTACGAGCCCTGGACCTACGAGTACGACAACCTGCTGAAGTCGCCGGAGCAGAAGCACATCCCCACGGCCCCGCCCAAGTCGCTGCTCACCGGTGAGCAGATGGACATCCAGTGGTCGGGCAACTGGGATGACGACCTGGGCGGGACCTACGCGAACAAGGACAAGGACCCGATGCTCAAGGGCATCGAGGACAAGGTGCGGCTGGAGTTCGAGGACACCTTCATGTTCTACCTGCCCAGGATCTGCGAGCACTGCCTCAACCCGTCGTGCGTGGCGTCGTGCCCGTCCGGTGCGATCTACAAGCGCGAGGAGGACGGGATCGTCCTCGTCGACCAGGAGCGGTGCCGGGGCTGGCGCATGTGCGTGACCGGCTGCCCGTACAAGAAGATCTACTTCAACCACAAGACGGGGAAGGCGGAGAAGTGCACGTTCTGCTACCCCCGGATCGAGAACGGCGAGCCGACGGTGTGCGCGGAGACGTGCGTGGGGCGGCTGCGCTACATCGGCCTCGTCCTGTACGACGCGGACCAGGTGACGGCTGCGGCGTCGACACCGGACGACAAGGACCTCTACGAAGCGCAGCGCGACCTCATCCTCGACCCCTTCGACCCGGAGGTGATGGAGGCCGCGGAGCAGGAGGGCATCCCCTACGACTGGATCATGGGCGCGCAGAAGTCCCCGATCTACAAGCTCATCAAGGAGTACGAGGTCGCCCTCCCCCTCCATCCGGAGTACCGGACGATGCCGATGGTCTGGTACATCCCGCCGCTGTCGCCGGTGGTCGACGTCGTCAAGGACACGGGCTACGACGCCGAGGACTCCGTCAACCTGTTCGCAGCGATCGAAGAGCTGCGGATCCCCATCGAGTACCTCGCGAACCTGTTCACCGCAGGGGACGTCGACATCGTCTCCGACGTGCTCCGGAAGATGGCGGCGATGCGGTCGTACATGCGCGACATCAACCTGGGCGGTGACGGCGACGAATCGATCCCGCACGCAGTGGGCATGGGTGCGGAGGAGATGGAGGAGATGTACCGGCTGCTCGCGATCGCGAAGTACGACGAGCGGTACGTCATCCCTCCCGGTCACGCGGAGCACGCGCACGACCTCGAGGCGATCGGCTCCGACTGCCCGCTGAACTTCGACGGCGGGCCCGGGATGGAGGACGTCCCCGGGCTGCAGGGCGACGGGGTCAAGCTCGCGGGCCCGGGTGACCGGTCCCGGCTCAAGGGCCGGGTGAACCTGCTCAACTGGGACGGCCGCGGCAGGCCCGACGGGCTGTTCCCACGACCACAGGGGGCGTGACATGTTCGTCCCCCTGGCATTCCTCAAGAAGTGGAAGGAGCGGGCGGCCGCCGCGGTGGGCAGCCGGCTGGAGACCGCGGTGCCGCTCACGGACGACCAGGTGCGCGCCACCTGGCTCACCGCGTCCTGGCTGATCGGCTACCCGGACGAGGAGGTCATCGAGCGGCTGGACCTCATCGAGCAGCTCGCGGCCACCCTGCCCGGCACCGTGTCCGCGGACCTCCTCGAAGTCGTCCGCCACGTGCGCGACACGGACACGGAGACGCTCCGCGCCGAATACGTGGAGACCTTCGACACCCGCAGGCGCGGCTGCCTGTACCTCACCTACTTCACGAACGGCGACACCCGGAAACGGGGGATGGCGCTTCTGGAGATCAAGCAGACCTACCGGGAGGCGGGGCTCGAGGTGTCCGACGACGAGCTGCCGGACCACCTCGCGTACGTGCTGGAGTTCGGTGCCGCACACGACCTCCATCGCGGGGTCTCCGTCCTCCTGTCGAACCGGGCGGGCATCGAGCTGCTCCGGATCCACCTCGACGAGATCGGGTCGTCGTGGGCCGGTGCCCTGCGAGCGGTGTGCTCCACCCTGCCCGCGCTCGACGGCGACGACATCACTGCCGTCGAACGCCTCATCGCGGAGGGCGTGGAGGAGGAGTTCGTGGGATTGTCCGGCTACGGCCACGAGGACGGCTCCGCGGACATGCCCCCGGCGGACATGAGCCCGTACGCCATCGACGCGGCCGGTCCGCCCTCCTCCGCGTTCTCACCCCCGCCGTCGGGGAAGACGTTCATCCCGCTTCGCGATGTGAAAGGTCTGCAGTCATGAGTTCGCCGTCCGCACTCGCCACAGTCATGTGGGTCATCGTCCCCTATCTCGCCCTGGCCGTCTTCGTGCTGGGACACATCTGGCGGTACCGGTACGACCGGTTCGGCTGGACCACCCGCTCCAGCCAGATCTACGAGTCGAAGCTGCTGCGCGTCGGATCACCGCTGTTCCACTACGGCATCATCTTCGTCTTCCTGGGCCACGTCGTCGGCCTGGGCATCCCCAAGTCGTGGACCGCAGCCGTGGGGATCACGGACGGCATGTACCACTTCATGGCGATCACGGTGGGACTGGGCGCGGCCGCCGCGACGGTGGGCGGGCTCGCCATCCTCATCTACCGGAGACGGACGAACGCCCGCGTGTTCGGTGCGACGACGAAGCTCGACAAGCTCATGTACGCCATGCTCGCGGTGACGATCCTCGCCGGCGTGTATTCGACGATCGTGGAGTCGGCGATCGGTCACTACGACTACCGCGAGGGCATCTCCGTGTGGTTCCGCCAGTTCTGGGCCTTCCAGCCGGACGTCGGTCTCATGGCGGCGGCTCCCCCGGGCTTCCAGGTCCACGTGTTCACCGCGATCCTGCTGTTCGCACTGTGGCCGTTCACTCGGCTGGTCCACGTGTTCACGGTGCCGCTGGGGTTCCTCACCCGGCCGTACATCGTCTACCGGTCGAAGGACGAGCTGCGGCAGCCGCAGCGCCGCGGCTGGGAGAAGATCGACTTCTGAGGTTCGACTTCCGGGGGATCGATCTCCGAGGATCGACGCCCGAGGCTCGACTCCTGGGTCTCCACTCCTGACACTCGGAGCGTTCGCCTCACTGCTGTCGTGAGTGCCTGCCCGGAGGGTTCCGGTACAGGCGGGAAGGGCGGCCGCGGCGGCCGTCGGTGAAGTCTCCGGTCGCCTCGAGATACCTCTTCATCCCGCGACGGAACGTGTCCCGCGGCAGTTCCGTCCCCGCGACGGATTCGTGGAGGGTCTGCAGGTCGCCCAGGCTGAACGTCTCCGGCAGCAGCCCCCAGGGGTCCGGGTACTCCGCGTAGGCAGCACGCACGCGGCGCAGCGCTTCGACGAAGACGCGCGGGTGATCGTAGGGCAGGCGCACTCCGCCGTCGACCTCGACGTCGCCCACCGGGACCAGCGTGATGCTGCCGCCCTGCAGCCCCTCCGCCACGACGGACCCGGGCACCACGTCGAGGTGGGCGACCGTCACGACCCACCCGCGGGGGTCGCGGTCCGGGTCGTCGAAGACCTGGAGCTGTTCGGGTTCTCGTCCGGTGATACCCGCCTTCGTCCGCAGGCTGCGCAGCACCGCGTCGTGGAGCCTCTCCCGTTCGTGGACGAACGTGCCCGGCAGCGCGAGGCCCACGTCCTCCGTCACCAGCACGATCTCGAGGCCGCGGTCCGTGACCGTGAACGTCGCCGTGTCGACGGCGAGTGAAGGCCTCGGGAAGTCGGTGAGCGGCGCCCCGGTCACGCGGAGCGTGCGCCCAGGCGCGGGTCGCGTCGGTAGGGGACGAGGAGGACGCTGGAGTGTGCTCCGGTGAGGACGGCGGAGCTGGTCCGTCCCAGCTGGGAGGTCATCGCGGCGAAGACACCTCTGCCGCGCTTGCCGACGACGACGACGTCCGCGCCGTCGGAGGCGTCGATGAGGAGTTCGGCCGGATCGCCGGAGGGGAACTCGATGTCCGCCTCGAGGCCGGGGTAGGCGTCGCGCAGCCACGCGAGGTCCGCTTCTGCTCGGGCCTGCGTCGCCTCGCGGTCGCCCAGCGCGTCCACTCCGACGAGGATCCGCAGCGGTCGCCCGCTGCCCACCGCCAGCGACGCCGCGTCGAGTGCGGCGACTCCCGCGTACTCCGAGGTGTCGAGGCCGACCACGATTCCGCCGGTCCCGCCGCCGCTCGCCACCGAGGGGTGCTCGACCGGGTCGTCGAATTCGCTTCCGTTCCTCACCGTGTGCACGAGGACAGCACTGAGCGCGTGCCCGGGCAGCCCGAAGCTCACCGTGCCGATCCGCCCGCTGTTGACGCGGCCCGCACCGTGGCGGCCCAGCACCAGCAGGCCCGCGTCGTCGGCGCGCATCGCGAGTTCTTCCCCCGCATCGCCCACGACGACCTCGGTGAGGATCTCCGTGCCCGAAGCGCCGTCCGGGTGGCTCGAGTCCAGGTCGCCCAGGCGGTCCGACAGCCCGACGAGGACCATCCGACCGGTCTCCGTGAGCTCCGCTTCGTCGTCGATCTCCAGATGTGCGGGCGTGATGACGTGCACCAGTCGCAGGGCGTGCCCGGAGCCGCGGAGCTCCTTGAGTGCCCACGCCGCGGCTTCCGCACTCTGGTCAGAACCGTCGACTCCGACGATCACGTCTCCGCTCAGCTGCACAGCGCCTCCTCCAGGTCCGGGTCCTCCCCTGATCGTAGTGAAGTACAGCGCTCTTCGTCAGGGGTGCACCGCGTGTCGGGACGACGGCGTCCGATAACCCGTTGACGGGCACCGGTCCGACGCGGGTGAGCCCTCCGGTCTGGCGCGGTTGGGACGACGGAAGCCCCGCCACCTGGTGGTGACGGGGCTTCCTGCTCTGAGCCTCCTGTCGGAATCGAACCGACGACCTTTTCATTACGAGTGAAACGCTCTGCCGACTGAGCTAAGGAGGCAACGCGGAAAAGCTTAACCCCGTCCCGGTGACGGCGTCAAAACGGCCTGAGCGCCCTCTGCGCGGCGGCCTCCACCGCCTCACTGAAACGTTCGAGTGCGGGCAGCTCCATCGCCCACCGGTGCCAGTGCAGTTCCACGTCCAGCATCGGCAGACCGGGGATCCGGACGAGGTCCCCGACCTCCGGAAGGTCACCCAGGAGCTGTTCGTGGATGCACCCCCACCCCAGCCCTGCGCGCAGGCCGGTGACGAACCCCTGCTGCTCGCCGAGCATGTGGGTCGGAGGGTCCGCCGTCACGTCGTGCTCGTCGCACCACGCCCGCAGCACCCGGTGCTGCAGTTCGTCGGCGGCGCCGAACGTGAGGACGGGGCAGGACGCGAGGTCGAGACCGCCCTCGTCGGTGAGGTGGCGTGCGGCGAGCTGCTCCGACACGACCGGCACGTACCGCATCTTCCCCAACGGCGTGGCGGTGCAGCCCGTCTGCGCGGTGGGCAGGGAGCTGAGAGCGCCCAGCACGTCACCGCGCGCCAGCGCCTGGTGACCGACGTCCTGGTCCTCGACCCGCACCCGCAGGACGACGTCGTCCCAGTCCGCGGCCTCGACGATCACGTCGGACAGCCACGTGCCCAGGGCGTCGGCCCCGACGGCGACGGGCAGAGCGGAACGCAGGGGCGCCTCGGCGGCGGGGGCCAGGGTCTCCACGAGTGCGACGACCTGCCGCGCGGTCGCGAGCACCGATTCCCCCGCGGTCGTGGCCCGGGGCGGGGTCGAGCGGACGACGAGGATGTGTCCCATCGTCGTCTCGAGGGCGCGGATCCGCTGGGAGACGGCCGACGTGCTCACACCCAGGGCGAAGGCCGCCGCGTCGAACCCGCCCTCGTCGACCACTGCGACGAGCGCGGCCAGCTGGGCGATGCTGGGGTTCTCCGCTCTCACACCTCGGTCCATGAAGATCACCTTAACCAGCTGAAGGCGATGCACATGGACTTCACACGCCCGCGCACCGTACGTTCGTGCTCATGACCCTCCTCACCCTGCTCGCCGTCGGCTTCGCGACCGGCATCGGACTCATCATCGCCATCGGGCCCCAGAACGCCTTCGTCCTGCGCCAGGGCATCCGCCGCGAGCACGTCGCGGTCGTCGTGATCGTCTGCGCTCTCGCAGACATCGCGCTGATCGCGCTGGGCACCGCCGGGATCGGGATCGTGTTCGAACGCGCCCCGTGGATCGTCCAGATCATGCGGTGGGGCGGCGTCGCCTACCTCGTGTGGTTCGCGTACACGAGCATCCGCGCCGCGTTCGGCCACGACGAGTCCCTCGACCCGCATGCGGAGAATGATGCGGATGCGCAGGGACGAGACGACGCGGGTGCGGGTGCAGGCGTGGCGGGCGGTACGGGCTCCCGGGGGCAGAACAACATGGATACGGGCTCCCGGGGGCAGGTTCTCGTGCGCAGCGCCGGGTCGATCGCAGTCGCGACGGCGGCGCTCACGTTCCTCAACCCGCACGTGTACCTGGACACCGTCGTCATGCTGGGCACGATCGCCAACCAGCACGAGCCGCGATGGGTGTTCGCCGGGGGCGCCATGCTTGGGTCGCTCGTGTGGTTCGCGGGACTCGGGTGGGGCGCGCACCTGCTCGCCCCCGTGCTGCGCAGCCCCCGCGTCTGGCGCGCGATCGACCTGGGCATCGCCGCCGTCATGCTGCTGGTCGCCGCGAAGCTCGCCTTCGCCTTCTGAGTGTGATCGGCACCCCCTCGGAACACGATGGAACTCGCAGTTCCGCGCGCCTCGGTAGCTGACAGTTCCACGCTCCTCGGTGTCCGTCTGCCCCATACGCGCCGGTATCCGTGACGACTTTCGCGTAACCTCGTGACGACGGCTGTCAGGTTCCCGACGAGCAGAGGTGTGCACGAGCGTGATCAGATTCTCGCAGGAGAGGGTCAAGGAGTTCCTCACCCAGTTCCGGACGCTCGTCGAATGCGAGTCACCGTCGAACGACCCGCGATCCCTCGCAGCCAGCGCCCGGCTCATCGCAGAGATCGGCGAACAGATCACGGGTGTGCGGCCCAGCATCCGATCGGTAGAGGGGTTCCCACACGTGCTCTTCCACATCGGCACAGGCCCCCGCCGCGTGCTGCTGCTCGGTCACCACGACACTGTCTGGCCCCGCGGAACCCTGGCGACGATGCCCTGGTCCGTCTCCGGCGACGTCGTGAGCGGGCCCGGCACGGACGACATGAAGGGCGGGATCCTCATCGCGTTCCATGCGGTGGGCGAACTGCTCCGCCGCTCCGGTGAGAAGGCGCTCGACGGAGTGAGCATCCTCATCACGGCGGATGAGGAGCTGGGTTCACCCACCTCGCAGTCCCTCATCGAGAGTCTCGCCCAGGAGGTGGAGGCCGTCCTCGTCTTCGAATCCGGAGGCACGGACGGCGAGGTGAAGGTCGCGCGCAAGGGGGTGGCGATCTACCAGCTGGAGGTCATCGGCCGGGCCGCCCACGCCGGGGTCGAACCGGAGCGCGGCGTGAATGCGACGGTCGAAGTGGCCCAGCAGGTGCTGCGGATCGAGCAGATCGGCTCGCCGGACGGCAGCACCACGGTCGTCCCGGCGGTCATGCAGTCGGGGACGACGACGAACACGGTGCCGGCGCGGGCGACCGTCGGCGTGGATTCCCGGGCGCTCACGGTGGACGAGCAGCAGCGGGTCGATTCTCAGATGAGAGCACTCGAAACGCAGAACCCGGGGGCGCGGATCGTGCTCCACGGCGGCATCAACCGGCCACCGCTCGAGGAGAGGTTCGCAGAGGACCTCCTCGTGCGCGCGCAAGAGGCTGCCGAGGCCCTGGGACATCCGCCGCTGGGCTCGGTGCGTGTAGGCGGAGGGTCGGATGCGAACTTCGCCGCGGGGATGGGCACCCCCACCCTCGACGGGTTGGGCACCGTGGGCGGCGGGTCCCATGCGGACGACGAGCACGCTCTGCTGTCGTGGATCCCGCGGCGCGTCGAGCTGACCGCGACGCTGGTCGCTTCACTCCTGCAGAACCCGGTCCCCCGGCCGGACGCGGCGGCTCACCCAGAGGAGGCCGTGCAGGGCCACCGCGTCAGTCGGTGATCCGGGGACTCGGTCGGTCCGTGACGCAGCGACTCGGTCAGTCCGTGATCCAGGGGTTCGACAGGCCGACGAACGCGGCCTCCACGACGAGCGCCGATGACATGTTGGTCGCGAGC
The DNA here is from genome assembly GCF_016107685.1 of Brevibacterium yomogidense. Lineage (GTDB taxonomy): Bacteria > Actinomycetota > Actinomycetes > Actinomycetales > Brevibacteriaceae > Brevibacterium > Brevibacterium yomogidense. Next base: position 120,511 of record NZ_JABASY010000005.1, on the reverse strand, counting down.
CGCTCACGCGCCTGACGGAGGACATCGATCCTCTTGAGCGTCGCCGTCGAGTCGCCTTCTGCCGCGAGCTTCGCGATGCGTTCGTCTTCGTCCACGTTGATCCGTCCGGTGTCGGCACCCAGTTGTGCAGCGAGGACGTCGCGGTAGAGGGACAGCAGCTCGATGAAGATCGAGTCGAGCTCGTCGTTGCGGGCACGCACGTCCCGCCTCTTCTGCTCTTCTTCGAGACGGCGGATCTGGGCGCGCGCGCTGGGCGGGATCTTTCCCCCGGCTTCGACGCCGAGCGTCGTGAGCAGCCGCTCCTTCTCCTGCGCGTTGCGTTCCTCCGTGCGCGCCTTCGCCCGATCCTTCGCGACGTCGACGATGCGCGCGGCGATGCGGATGGTAGAGCCGACGGAGGTGAGGTGGCGCGGGATGTCGAGGACGAAGGTGCGTTCTGATCGCGCGTTCGGCGAGGTGGCGAGGTGGCGGGCCCTGCCGATGTGACTCTGGGAGGCGTGCGCCGCCCAGCGTGCGGTGTCCGCGTCGACACCGGCCTTCTCCCGCAGCAGGGCTGCGACCGCGTCCGGACTGGGGATGCGGAGTGTGACGTTGCGGCACCGCGAGCGGATGGTCGTGAGCACGTCCTCCGGGCTGGGTGCGCACAGGATCCACACGGTCGACGGCGGGGGCTCCTCGATCGCCTTGAGGAGGACGTTGGAGGTGCGTTCGGCCATGCGGTCAGCGTCTTCGATGATGACGACCCGCCAGGGCGCGTTCACGGGCGCCTGGTGTGCGGTCGACACGAGTGCGCGGACCTCGTCGATCGAGATGAGCGACTTCTGGGTCGACAGCACGGTCATCGATTCGTGCGTCCCCCGCAGTGCCCGTTGGACGGCCGGCGAGTCCGCCTCCCCGGCGTCGGGTGTGAGGAGGGCCGCGGCGAAGGCGCGGGCGGCATTGGAGCGTCCTGAGCCGGGCGGCCCCGTGATGAGCCACGCGTGCGTCATTCCGGTGCTGCCGGCGGCGGAGGCGCGCGACAACTCGTCGACCGCGCGTTCCTGGCCGACCAGTTCATCCCAGACGCTCATCGTGGCACCGGGCCACCGTGGTCGGGTCCGCGGTCGTGGCCTCGCTGTGCGCGCAGCCGTTCGCGCGCCTGTCGTTCGATCTCCGCCTGCGCACGCAGCCGTTCCCTGCTCGTCTGCCGTGCAGCGGTGGTCACGTCACGCTGCGGGGGGACCGCGCTCTGGACGGTCGTGGGAGCCTCTGACGTGTCCACGACGGGCGGAGGCGGAGGCGGCGCGTATCCGGGGTGTGGCGGGGAGCCCTGCGGCGAAGAGCTGTGCGGCGCGGACGCATGAGGGGCGGGAACGTGGGGTGCAGAACCGTGCGGGGCATCCGCCTCCGCGCGTCGCACGACTCGGGTCTCGCCTTCACTCCCCTCATCCGTCGCGGGCGCGGCGCGACGCACTGCCCGGGTCTCGTCTTCGCTGCCCGCTTCTGCGGGTACACGGTGGACGACGGTCGGCGCGTCATCCGCGACGACGGGTGCACCGGCGGGCGCGGCACCCCCGGCGGTCGGCCCTGCTGTGTGAGACGAGGCGACAGGGGACGGGCCCGCAGGCTGCAGGGGGCCTGAGAACGAGTCCTGCTGTGAGTCCTCTTTCGCCGCACCTGCGAGGTGGTCTTCCACCGCCTGGAGGACGGCGTCTGCGATGGTGTCGATGTCCCGTCCGGCGTCGATGACGACGTAGCGGTCGGGGGACGCTGCCGCGAATGCCAGGAACGACTGCCTCACCGTCGTGTGGAAGAAGTGGTCGAGGGCGTCGAGGTGGTTCTCGTCGCCGCGGCTGCTGGTGCGCTGCCGGGTGACGGCGGGATTCGCATCCAGCACGATCGTGAGGTCCGGGCGCAGTCCCTCCGTCGCCCAGGTCGACAGTGCGACGATCTCGTCATCGCCCAGTTCCCGCCCGGCCGCCTGATAGGCGCGCGAGGAGTCGATGTACCGGTCGGTGATGACGATGCCGCCGCGGGCGACGATCGGTCGGATGAGCGAGGCGACGTGGTGGGCACGGTCGGCGGCGAACACCAGGGCCTCCGCCCGGGGTGTGACACCGTCCCCGTCCAGGACCACGGATCGCAGCATCCGGCCCGCTTCCGTGCCGCCGGGTTCGCGAGTGGTGACGACTTCCGCGTGCCCCCTGTCCCGCAGTGCGTCCGCGAGGAGGTGGATCTGTGTGCTCTTGCCGGTCCCGTCGCCGCCTTCGATCGCGACGAACAGCCCCCGGCTGCCGGACGGGGAATCCGGTGAGCCCGATGGCGCGGCATCCGCGCCCAGCGCCGATGCCAGTGTCGTCGCTGCGACCGCCGCTGGATCTCCGTGCGCGACCGCATCCGCCGACCCCGGAGCTTCCGCTGCTCCCAGAGCTTCCGGTGCGGCCCCCGTGCCTCGACCGGTGTCCTGCGCGCCGATGTCCTGTGCTCCGGTGTCCGGCGCACCGGCATGCTGCGCACCGGCTTCACCCGGTCCCGTGCCGGCTGCCGCTGCCCTGCGGCCCGCGGCCTGGGGCACTCGGAATGCGTGGACGACGTCGACGCCGATCCCGTGGATCCCGGTGGGGCCGAACGTGAAGAGGGAGATCACTCCGGCGATCAGCGCGATCGCACCGATGAGCACGTAGGAGAGACCGGCGGGATGGATGTCCCACGACGCGTATGCGCTCAGGGGGAGCTCTGCCGTGAAGCCGACGGCGGTGATGATGACCGCGGCCGCCATGCCTACGATCGCGCCGATCCGGCGCGAGAAGTGGTACCGCTGGGCACGCACGCCCAGGCCCACGAGGAACGCGACGCCGCCGGAGAGGATCGCGGTGCCGGACAGCTCCGTGAGCACGCCCGTGGACACCGTGAGGACACCTGCGGCGATGAGGGCGAACGAGGTGAGTCGGGTGCGGGTCATGCCGGGCGCGAAATCCGGTCCCGTCTCGAAGCCGACGGCCCAGCCCAGGAGCACAGCGCACAGGATGACGGACATCCCGGCCTGCCCGAAGCCCAGATCTGCGACGGTCGGCTGTGCGAGGACGCCGACCGCGCCCAGCACCGCGAAGAGGAGATGGCAGGGCCAGGCGCTGGTGACCTGTGCCCCGGGCCGGGCGATCCCTGCGCGGTCCAGGACGTGCGCGCCGGTGTCCGGCAGATGCACGCCCCCGTCCGGCGTCTTCACGAGGAGCACGACGACGCCGGCTGTCATCACGAGGCTCCCCAGCAGCAGGAGCCAGCGGATCGCGCCGTGCCCACCGCTCACGCCGCCCAGCAGCTGTGCGGCGTAGGTGGTGAACACCATGACGGCTGCGGCGACACCGGCGCTGCGCCACGGCTTCACACGGGTGTTGACGATGAGGCTCAGCACCGCCGCGAAAGTGGCGCCCACTCCCAGGCCCACGACGACCGCGAGGATCGCGGAGACGGTGAATACCAGTGCGATGGCGAGGCCCACGACGACGATCGACGCACCCAGTGCGACGCGCAGCGCTGCCCTGCCGCTCAGCTTGTCCTGGGGGACGAACAGGCCGGCCACGGCTGCTGCGAGGACCGCCGCGTAGAGGAGGACCGCCGGACGGGAGGCGAGGCCGCCGTCGCCGGTGAGCGCATGGATCCCCGACATCTGCGAGGAGTCCACGAACGCGGAGACGCCGAACGCACCCGCCGAAGCGAAACCCAGGGCCGCAGCCGTGAGGATGGTGAGCCAGGCGCCCACTTCGACGGTGAAGACGCCCAGGACGTCTGCTGCTGGCGCCCCACCGGCAGGACGCTCGTCCTGCGGGCGGTTCGATCGGGGGTGCGAGGATCCTTGATCATTCACGTCTTCAAGCCTACCTGCGAGCCCGGACACGGACGGGGACGTCAGCGGTCGCGGCGCAGCGGCGGCCTGCTCCCTGCGCCGGCCGTCGCGCGGTCTCCCGACTACTCTGAGACCGTGCGAACAGAGACGAAGCCGGCGGCGGATATGGATAGGGCAGGGGACCTCGGCGGCGGGCAGCGGGGGGCTCTCTCCGTGCTGCGGCACGGCCCGGGCGACGCCCTCACCGACCTCGCGATGGCGCGGGCCCTGCTCGACGCGGTGCGCGACGGCAGGCGCGGCCCCACCCTGAGGATCTACCGACCGGCCCCCACGGTCGCCTTCGGTGCGCGCGATCGGTTCCTCGACGGGTTCCGGCCCGCGATCGAGGCAGCCCGCGCGCACGATTTCACCCCGGCACTGCGGACTCTGGGCGGGCGTGTGGCCGCGTATCACCCGGGCAGTCTCGTCATCGACCACATCGAGCCGACGACCGCGTTCCTCACGGAGACCCAGGACCGGTTCGTGCGGTTCGGCGAGATGTACGCGGCGGCGCTGCGGGACATCGGCATCGACGCGCGGATGGGCGAGATCCCGGGCGAGTACTGCCCGGGAGAGCACAGCGTCAACGTGGGCGGGGAGATCAAGGCGATCGGCACCGCACAGCGCGTGGTGGGCGGAGCGTGGCTGTTCTCGTCGTCGATCATCGTCGAGGACCCCGACCCGATCCGCGCAGTGCTCACCGATGTGCAGGCGGCACTGGGCCTCGCGTGGGAACCGCGGACCGGCGGCTCGATCTCCGAACTCCACCCCGGGCTCACCGTGGAGACCGTGGAGGACGCCCTGCGAGCCGCGTACTCCCGCGAGTACGACCTCGTGCCGGGGCAACTCGATCCCGCCGACGCCGAGGCCGCCCGGACCTACCTCGACGCCCACCGCCTCTGAGCCGCAGCGTTCATCCGCTTGGCGGAGGGCGTCGCTCCCAGCCGGATTCGACACCCGCAGCCGTCACGGGGTCTTGGGCGTCGAGCTCTTCCCCGTCGTCTTCTTCGCGGCAGTCGTCTTCTTCGCCGTCGACGTGGTGCCCGTCGACTTCGCCGTTGACGACTTCGCAGCCGTGGTCTTCGCAGCCGTCTTCTTCGCTGCGGGCTTCTTCGCTGCCGTGGTCTTCGACGCGGTCGTCTTCCGTGTCGTCGTGCGCTTCTTCGCCGGCCCCTTGGCGCGCTTCTCCGCGAGGAGTTCGAAAGCGCGTGTGGCGGTGATGCCGTCGACGGAGTCGTCCTTGCGCAGGGTCGCGTTCGTCGTGCCGTCGGTCACGTAGGGGCCGAAGCGCCCGTCCTTCACGACGACCGGCTTCTTCGACTCCGGGTCCTCGCCCAGCTCCTTGAGCGGCGGTGCTGCCTGTGCGCCGCGACGCTGCTTGGGCTTCGAGTAGATCTCCAGCGCCTCTTCGAGGGTGATCCCGAAGATCTGCTCCTCCCGCTCCAGCGACCGGGAGTCCGTCCCCTTCTTGAGGTACGGGCCGTAGCGGCCGTTCTGCGCGGTGATGGGGGTGCCTTCGGCGTCCTCACCGACCACGCGCGGCAGGGTGAGCAGACGCAGCGCCTGCTCGAGCGTCACCGTGGTGGGCTCCATCGACTTGAAGAGGGAGGCGGTGCGCGGCTTGGGCTTCTTGGCGCCCCGCTTGGGCTTCTCCTCCGGCTCGGGAAGCACTTCGGTCACGTAGGGGCCGAACCGGCCGGACTTCGCGACGATCGTGTGACCGGTCTCCGGGTCGACGCCCAGTTCGCGGTCACCGATGCCCTGCGTCCGGATGAGTTCGCGCGCCGCTTCTTCGGTGAGCTCGTCGGGGGCGAGGTCGTCCGGCACGGACACGCGGCCCGGGTCGTCCCCCTCCTTCTCCGGCGCGATTTCCAGGTACGGGCCGTAGCGGCCCACGCGCAGGACGATGCCGTCCGCGATGCGCACGGTGTTGATCTCCCGGGCGTCGATGTCGCCCAGGTCTTCGACGACGGCCTTGAGGCCGGGCTTCACACCTTCGCCCTCACCGCCGAAGTAGAAGTCGTGGAGCCACTGTGTGCGGTCCTCACGTCCCCCGGCGATCTGGTCGAGGTCCGCTTCGAGGTCGGCTGTGAACTGGTAGTCGACCAGCCCTTCGAAATGGTCCTCGAGCAGCCGGGTGACGGAGAACGCCACCCAGCTGGGCACCAGCGCGTTGCCGCGGTTCGTCACGTATCCGCGGTCCTGGATCGTGGAGATCGTCGCAGCGTACGTCGACGGGCGGCCGATCCCCAGCTCTTCGAGTCGCTTGACCAGGCTCGCTTCCGTGAAGCGCGGTGGCGGTGCGGTCGTGTGGCCGTCCGCTTCCGCCCGCTCGACGGCGATCGCGTCGCCCTCCTTGACGTTCGGCAGGCGGGATTCGCCGTCCTTGCCGTCCTTGCGGTCGGAGTAGCGGTCGACGTCGCGACCCTCTTCGTAGGCTGCGAGGAAGCCGCGGAACGTGATGACCGTGCCCGAGGTCGTGAATCCGGCCGTCGCAGGCGCCGCCGTCCAGCCCCCGCCGGCCAGCTCCGCCGAGGCCGCAGCGAGGTCCGCTCCGATCCTCATCGTCGCGGTCGAGCCCTTCGCGTCGGCCATCTGCGAGGCGACGGTGCGCTTCCAGATGAGTTCGTAGAGGCGGAACTCGTCGCCGCCGATCGAGGACGACACCTGCGCCGGAGTGCGGAACGAGTCGCCGGACGGGCGGATCGCCTCGTGGGCCTCCTGTGCGGCCTTTGCCTTCGACCCGTACATGCGGGGCTTGCTGGGGACGTACTCCGCTCCGTACAGCTCACCGATCTGACGGCGTGCGGCGGAGATCGCCTGGCCGGACAGCTGGGTGGAGTCCGTACGCATGTACGTGATGTAGCCGTTCTCGTACAGGGACTGTGCGACCCGCATCGCCTGGCGGGCGGACATGCGCAGCTTGCGACCGGCCTCCTGCTGCAGGGTCGACGTGGTGAAGGGTGCGGCGGGGCGCCGGGTGTACGGCTTCGTCTCCAGCGAGCTGACGGAGAGCGCCTGCTGCGCGGGTCCGGTGAGAGCGGCTGCGAGCGACGTGGCCTGCGGCTCGTCCAGCACGACTGCCTTGGACGCCTTCTTCAGCTGTCCGCGGTCGTCGAAGTCGCGGCCGGAGGCGACCTTCGATCCGTCGACGGTGTCGAGGCGGGCCTTGAAGGCGGTGCCGCCGCCGGCCTCGGCCAGTTCGATGTCGAGGTCCCAGTAGTCCGCGGACACGAACGCCATGCGCTCGCGCTCACGCTCGACGACCAGGCGGGTCGCGACGGACTGGACACGGCCGGCGGACAGGCCTGCACGGACCTTGCGCCACAGCACCGGGGAGACCTCGTAGCCGTAGAGGCGGTCGAGGATCCGGCGGGTCTCCTGCGCGTCGACCAGGTCGACGTCCAGTTCGCGGGTGTTCTCCAGGGCGCGTTCGATCGCTTCCCGGGTGATCTCGTGGAACACCATGCGCTTGACGGGGATCTTGGGCTTGAGCACTTCGAGCAGGTGCCACGCGATGGCTTCGCCTTCGCGGTCCTCATCCGTTGCGAGGTAGAGCTCGTCGGCGTCCTTGAGGAGCTTCTTGAGCTCCGTGACCTTCTTCTTCTTGTCCGGGTCGACCCTGTAGTAGGGGGTGAAGTCGGAATCCACGTCGACGGCGAACCGTCCGTATGGGCCCTTCTTCATGTCCGCGGGCAGCTCCGACGGCTGGGGCAGGTCGCGGATGTGACCGACAGAGGCGGTCACGTCATAGCCGTCCCCCAGGTACCCCACAATCGTGCGGGCTTTGGTGGGTGACTCGACGATGACGAGTCGGCGGGGGCTTGTGGTGGCGGCCATGTATTCCTTTCACCTGATGTCATCCGCTCGCTTTCGGGCACGGCGAATCCTGCCGCGGTCGGATGTGTGCACAATGTAGCACCAGCTGACCGCCGGGTATTCCGTGGCGCTCGCTGGGGTGCTCGTTGACGAGCTCATGGTCGGAACCGATCTCAGTCGGCTGCCGGGACGATGACGGCCGCGGGGACGAGTGCGCGCACCTGGTCGGCGAGCTGTGCGGTGAGCGCTGTGTCGTCGACGCCCAGGAGGTGGGCGAGCGCGGCTGCGATCTGCGCGAGGGTGAGGGTGCCGTCGCAGACTCCGAGGAACCCCGCCAGCGCCGGATCGGCCTGGAAGGTCTGCGCGAGTCCGCCGCCCTGTTCGATCGTGATCATGGTGGGGTCTTCAGCACCGGGACGCAGGTGGCGGTGCTCGGTCACGTCCGGTGCCAGCTGGAAGGCGGTGTCCGCGAGTTCCCCGTCGGTGGCCCCTGCGAGCCATTCGAGGAGTGCCATCCGGGTCTCGAGGAACGCGGCGAGCCCGGCCGGGTTCGATCCGGGTCCGGAATCGATCGCGGCGAAGTCCCGCAGGGATGCGGAGGACGTGTCCGTCTGTGCGGCCCCTTCCGCCGTGGCCTCGCCCGACGCACCGTGCCGGTGCAGCAGCACCCAGCCGAATCCGACCTCGTCGACGCCGCGGTCCGCGAAGTCGCTGAGCCACCGGTCGACGTCGGCGTGCCACCGCGCCGAGGCCCGGGCCACTCCCCCGTCCCGGATCCAGGTCCGCGCGTACTCCGCAGGCAGCATCCGCTGCCTCTCGATCACCATCGCCGAGGTCTCCGTCCCCTCCGCGCTCGCGCCCACCCAGTCCGTGGGCGGGGTCCGACCCGTGCCGTACTCCCAGTTGCCCAGCATGACGGCGGTGCCGTCGTCCCGCAGGCGGGCGGGCGCACCGGCGACCATCGTCCGCATGATCGCATCGCCCGCCAGGCCGCCATCCCGATACCCGTAGGCGACCGCACCCGAGCCGGCCACGGCCTCGGCGGCGGTGGTCTTTCCGTCCTCGGTGCGCGGGGTGATGACGAAGGGAGGGTTGGAGACCAGCAGGTCGACGCGTTCGGGGAGGGGTTCGTAGAGGGAGCCTCTGCGGAACTCGACCCGGTCGGCGACCCCGGCGAGCCCGATGGTGAGGCGCGCGATGTCGAGGGCCCGCTGTGACAGGTCGGTGGCGATGACGTGGTCCGCGTGGCGGGCCAGCAGGGCGGCCTGGATGCCGCAGCCGGTGCCGATCTCGGCGGCGAGCGCCACCCGGTCGCGCGGGGTGATGTCGAGCAGGGTGCGGCCGGCGCCGCCGTAGCCCAGCACGTAGTCGCCGTCGAGGACGTCGGGGCGGGTGAGGGTGCCGTGGTCGGCGAAGAGGAGGAGCGTGTCGTCGCCGGGCGCCATGCCGCGGGGCACTCCCACGGGCAGCGGATGCGGGGTGAGGGAGAGGACGGACCGCACGGACGCGGTGCTTTCCGGGGCGTCGTCCTCGGCCGGACGCTCCACCGCCAGCAGTCCCGCGTCGGTGAGTTCGTCCACGAGGGAGGCACCCACCGCCTCGACCACATGCGTCCGATCGACGGGTGCGTCGAGGAGGAAGAGGAGCGCGACCGCAGCAAGGCTCCTGTCGCGGCGGGAGCTGTCGCTGTCGACGGGGGCATTGCCCTCGTCATGGGCGCCAGTGTCACGTGTGGCGCTGTCCCGGGCGAGCACCGCCCGGCAGTGGCGGCGGGCGGGGGCCGGGTCGTTCGCGTCGAGTGCCGCGTCGGCGTCCGTGCCCCACAGCCCTCGCAGACCGGCCGGTGTGCAGCGCGCGGTGTGGAGTGCAGCCGCGAGGGCCTCGAGTGTGCGCGCGGACAGGGTGGGCACGGGCGGGAGCGCGGGGGCGGAGGAATGCGCTGGTGCAGACAGAGGGGAGCTCACCCCGCCATCGTAGAGGCCACGGACTCGTCCAGCCTGTGGTCGGCTCCGTCCGCATCCCGGGCGCGTCCCGAGGAGCGGCCCGGATCTGAGACGATGCGGGCGATGTCGAGGTTCGACGGCCCCACCTTCGACGACGCTCTGCTGGGGTCGCATCACACGCGTCTGATGCGCGGAATCGCCGCCGGTGCTTTCGCGACGTTCGTCGCGCTCTTCTCCCACGTCGCCGCCGGCGGCCACACTCCGACCCTCTTGGGTGTCGGGCTGCCGCTCCTGCTGGCGGTCTTCGTGTGTGTCGCGCTGGGCGGGAGGAAGCCGTCCCTCGTCCGGCTCACGGCGTCCGTGGCGATCAGCCAGTCCGCATTCCACGGGATCTTCGATGCGGCTGCCGCTTCCGCCCCCGGTGCAGGTCGCTCCGTCGCCGAGGCCGCAGCCGCCGCCGACCTCCACGCCCACCACCACGTGGGCGGAGTCCCCGCAGATTTCGCCTCCGCGGTCACCGCGGGGGGTGCCGAGCTGGGCGGTCATGCCGCGCACGGTGGGACGGCGATGCTGTTCGCGCACATCGTGGCGGCGGTCGTGACGATCGCGGTGCTGCACCGGTCAGAGATCGTCATGAGGTCCCTCGCGGGTCTGCTGCGGATGCTCGGCCGCGCGCTCGCGCCGCTGTGCCGCGTGCTGGCTCCTGCCGTCGTCGTCCCCCGCGGCCGCCCGCTGGTGGGCGAGGGCTGCGAAGTCGACACCCCGCCTTCCCTGGGCGTGGTCCGTTCGACCCGTGTGGACCGCGGGCCCCCGGTGCGCCCACTCGCCTTCGCCTGACGGTCAGCCCCTCCCATACCGAGGGACCTCCGGCTTTGAAGGCACACCGGTCCACATTCTTCACCGGGTGTTCGTGCTCATGCCGCGCAGTGCCTCAGCACTGCTGGCCAATCGCGCTCACGCGAGAACAGCACTGCGCGCTCGCACGCACCCGGACACACAGAAAGGCGCACTCATGCGCACTCACAGAACTGCTGTCGTCCTGCCCGCACTCGCCTCCGTCGCGCTCCTCGCTCTCACGGGGTGCAGCGCATCCGGCGCATCGGGTGATCCCGCTGCCGACGCGGCGTCGGTGATCACGGTCGACGACCCGTGGGTCAAGGCGGCCGAGGACGGCATGACGTCGTCGTTCGGGCTGCTGGAGAACACCGGCGAGGAGGACGTCACCCTCGTCGCCGTCGAATCGTCGGTGTCCGAGGACATCGAACTCCACCAGACGTCCGATGACGGCTCCGGCTCCATGTCGATGGAGGAGAAGGAGGGCGGGTTCGACATCGCGGCGGGCGACTCCCTCGAACTGGCCCCCGGAGGCGACCACATCATGTTCATGGACTTCGACGGGCCGCTGAGCGCCGGTGACTCCGTCGACATCACACTGATCTTCTCCGATGACTCGCGGCTGGAGTACGACGCGGCGATCCGCGACTTCGCCGGAGCGGACGAATCGTACAGCGACGACGAGGACCACGACCATGGAGACCACAACGACCATGGGGACCAGGACGACGAGGCAGACCACGACGAGGACGCGCACGCGGGGCGGGAAGGTGACGGCGGCCTCGGCGATGGTGGGCAGTCATGACCGGGCCGAGCAGGCGGCGGATGCTGCTGGGCGGTGCGGCGGCCGGTGCCGGCTTCGCGGCGCTGACGGCATGCACGGCGCGCGGCGATGACCAGGACGCCTCGGCGGAGGCGGCGCTCCTCGCCGTCGGGGCGGACACGGTGCCGTTCCACGGGACGCATCAGGCGGGCGTCACCACCGACCCGCAGGCGTTCGCGACCTTCATCGCGCTGACACTGCGGGACGAGACCGACCGCGAGGCGATCCGCAGGCTGCTGCAGGTGCTCACGGACGACGCCTCCCGACTGACCGCAGGGCGGGGTGCGCTCGCGGACACGGAGCCGGAGCTCGCGGCGACACCCGCCCGCCTCACGGTGACGCTGGGTTTCGGCCCGGAGCTGGTCCGCCGGGTGGCAGGCGAATCGGCCCTGCCGTCGTGGCTGCGTCCACTGCCGGCGTTCGGCATCGACCGGTTGGAGGAGAAGTGGAACGACGGGGACCTGCTGCTGCACATCGCAGCCGACGACCAGGTCACCGTCGCCCACGCCGCCCGGATGCTGCTGAAGACCGCGCGGTCGGCGGCGACGCTCCGGTGGCGGCAGTCGGGCTTCCGCAGATCGCGGGGGTCCGAGAAGTCTGGCACCACGATGCGTAACCTGTTCGGCCAGATCGACGGGACCGTCAACCCGCGGCCCGAGGACGACGACTTCCCCGCACGCGTCTGGGTGGCCGACGGGTGGATGGCCGGCGGCACCTCACTGGTGTTCCGGCGGATCCGGATGGACCTGGACGGGTGGGACCGGCTGGACACACCCGGGCGGGACCAGGCGATGGGCAGGCGCCAGTCGGACGGCGCCCCGCTCACCGGGGAGGGCGAGTTCGACGAACCGGACTTCGAGGCAATCGGACCGCACGGGTTCACCGTCATCCCGGACTTCTCCCACATCGCCCGCGCACGCGGTGACGACGAGCGCCCCACCATGCTGCGTCGCAGCTACAACTACGACGACGACGTGGTGGGGGCGGCGAATGCGGGCGCTGCGGGTGAGGCCGCTGCGGGCGACGCGGAGATATCCGACGCGGGCCTGCTGTTCCTCGCCTATCAGGCGGATGTCGATGAGGGTTTCGTGCCTGTCCAGCGGAGGCTCGACGAACTCGACCTCCTCAATCAGTGGACGACGCCCGTGGGCTCTGCCGTCTTCGCGATCCCACCCGGGTGCGCGGAGGGAGGCTTCATCGGCGAGACGCTGTTCTGACGGTGACTCCGCCGGGACGCTCGCTCTGACCTGATCGCCTACGTCCGCGCACAGGACACTCCACCGCCTACGTCCGCGTACAGGACCGCTCCCGGCAGTGGGCCGGTCCTGTACGCGGACGTAGTTTCCCGCCGGATGCTCGCCTCAGCCTCCTCACCTCCTACGATGCGGACATGAGTCGATTCGACGGGGAGGACCCGAACGGGGCGGGTGTGCGTGTGCCCTTCGTGGCGCTCACGGCGGCCGTCTCCGTCGGGGTCGCCACGTTCTTCACCCTCTATTCACTCATCCCCGTGACCCGGACGGACACTCCCGGCCTGGGCAGCGCGTTCGTGGGCGTCCTCATGACATGCGTCATCGCGGTGCAGGTGGGCACTCCGGCGCTGGTCCGGCGGTTCACATTGCGCGGTGTCGTCACGGGTTCGCTGGTGCTGCTCCTCACCGGCACGCTCGTCGCAGGAATCGCCGGCACGGGGACGGTCCACGGCGCCGGACTGATCGCACTCCTGGCAGGAGGCGCGGTCGCCGGTGCGGGCTTCGGGATCCTCATCGTCGCAGGCTCCCAGGGTGTCGGCCTGTTGGTGACCGGCCCGGGGCTCGGCAGGGCTCTGGGCGTGTACGGCCTGGTCACGGTGCTGGCGACGGCTCTGGGGTCGCCGGCCGGAGTGCAGCTGGGTGTGAGCGCCTCCCCTGCCGTCCTGGGCGTGACCGCTGCGGTCCTGTGCGGGCTGGGCGCTGTCGCCGCCCTGGGGATCCCTTCCAGCGTGGGACGCGCACCCACCCCCAGCACCACTGCCCCTCCCAGTGCGGACGCCTCCCTCGACCCCGCCGCCGAGGCCCCCACCCCTCCCACTGACACCGCGCCCCAGGACACCCCTCCCACCGGCCCCACACCTCATGACCCCACCACTGCACCGCCCGACGAGCCTCCGCACTCGTCGTCACGCGACGGGCAGGCCACCTCGACCGCGGGAGCACTTCGGCTGCTGTCGCTCACACTCGTCTTCCTGCTGCTGGCGGTCCTGTTCCTGTCGCACGGGATCACGAGTCTGCCGGTCCTCGCAACGGACTCCGTGGGCCCCGCAGCGACGATCCTGCTCGTCCAGCTCGGAACCGCGGGCGGCCGCTGGCTGGGCGGATTCGCGGAACCCCGCCTCACACGGTCCGGCACGATCCTCCTCGCAACCGTGCTCATCCTCGCCGGCGGCATCACCGGGGTGCTCGGCAGCGCAATCTCCCTCGTCGCAGTGTCAGCGGTCGTCCTGGGTGTGGGCATCGGCACCGCACAGACGGTCGCCCTGCACACGGCGATGCGCAGAACCGACCCGGGACGCGCCTCGGTCGTGTGGAACCTGTCCGTGGATGCGGGACTGTGGCTGGGTGGCGTCCTGGCGGGCCTCGTCCTCGCCGCCGGCGCCACGACGACCGGTGTCCTCGTCACCGCCGCGGCGCTGGCAGTGACCGGCACTGTTCTCGCCGTGCGCGAACGCGTACGGTTCTGACGCCCGACTTCGAATGGCGCTCCCCCTCGCTCGCTCACGCCCATCACGCGGACGGCGAACGGCTGGCCGCGCGCGTCGCAGACGAGTCGGGCAGCGGATACGAGGTCGAGCACGAGGACGGGCCGTCATGCCGCTTCCGCATCACACGGGAGGGGTCCGGCCTCCCCGCGGCAGCGGCCTTCGACAGGCTGGCGGCGGCCCAACACGCAACGGACGCACTCCTCGCACGGCTCATCGCGGAAGACGGAGGGAAGCCCTCCGGATGGTCGGCTCACGCACCCCTGTCCGGCGACACATTCACTCCGGAGCAGTAAGCCACCCCACGGTGATGCTCGCCCGCGCCTCACCCGGCCCCGCGCCTCTCTACGATGGGCCTATGCCCTCTGAGCTCTTCGACATCCTCACCCGGTTCGGCGATCGTGCCGACCGGGTGACGCACGTCGAGGCGCTGCCCTCCCGTCCCGGCCGCACGGTCGACTGGCCCGGGTGGCTGCTCCCGCCGGTGCGCGACGCGTTCGTCTCCGCCGGGATCGAACTCCCCTACGCCCATCAGGTGGAGACCGCCGATCTCGCCCATGCCGGTGAGAACGTCATCGTCGCGACGGGGACCGCGTCGGGGAAATCGCTGGGCTACCTCATGCCCGTCCTCGACGCGGCGGTCCGCGGGACGTCCGCACCGTCAGGCCGCGGGTCGACGACGCTCTACCTCTCCCCCACGAAGGCCCTGGCCGCGGACCAGCTCACCTCCCTGCACGAGCTGGTCCTCCAGGGGCTGCGCCCCACCACCTACGACGGGGACACACCGCGTGCCGATCGCGATTGGGCCCGCCGTCACGCGAACGTCATCCTCACGAACCCGGACATGCTCCACCGGTCGCTGCTGCCGGGCCACGAGCGGTTCTCCTCCGTCCTCAAGCGGCTGGAGTTCGTCGTCGTCGACGAGGCCCACCGGTATCGCGGTGTGTTCGGCTCCCACGTCTCCCTCATCCTCCGCAGGCTCCTGCGGCTGGCCCGCCACTACGGGGCGTCCCCCGCGGTCATCGGTGCGTCCGCGACGGCGGGTGATCCCGCCGAGGTCTTCTCCCGCCTCATCGGTGCCCCCGCCCGCGCGGTGGTCGACGATGCCTCGCCGCGTGCCGCCGGCGAGTTCCTCCTGTGGGAGCCGCCCCTGCTGCCGGGGCTCGACCCGTTCCGGTCCGGCATATCGCAGGAGACCGCCGCCGAGGCGCCCACCGCTCCCAGCCCCGCTCACGACCCCGGCTCTCCGCTTGCGGTGGCGTCCGTGACCGATGCGTCTCCCGACGACCCGTGGGCGGATTCCGTGCCCGGCACCGCCACCACAGGCACGGCCCCCGTGCCGGAGGTGCCGTCCACCCAGGTGTCGGAGGCCCGCCGGTCGTCCCTCGCCGAGGCCGCGGACCTCCTCACCGACACCACCTGCGCGGGCAGGCGGGCGATCGGTTTCATCGCCTCCCGCCGCGGGGCGGAGGCTCTCGCCTCGATCGTGAAGGACGAGGTGGCCCGCGTGGATGACTCCCTCGTCCGCACGATCGCCGCCTATCGCGGCGGGTACCTCCCGGAGGAGCGCCGGCTGCTGGAGTCGGCGCTGCGCAGCGGCCGTCTGCTCACGGTCGCTTCGACGAACGCCCTGGAACTGGGCATCGACATCTCCGGGCTGGACGCGGTCATCATCGCGGGGTGGCCCGGCACCCTCGCATCGCTGTGGCAGCAGGCCGGGCGTGCGGGACGTGCGGGCCAGGAGTGGATCGCGGTGCTCGTCGCCCGCGACGACCCGCTCGACACGTACCTGGTCCACCACCCGGAGGCGATCTTCGACAAGGCGGTCGACGCGGTCGTCATCGATCCGGGGAACCCGTATGTGCTGGCCGGGCACCTGTGTGCGGCGGCCGCCGAGGTCCCGCTCACCCGCGATGACCTCGCCCTCTTCCCCGACACCGCCCCGCACATCGTCGAACAGCTCACCGCCGCGCGGATGCTGCGCAGCAGGCCGAGCGGGTGGTTCTGGGCGAAGGCGAAGAACCCGGCGGATCTATCGGATATCCGCTCCAGCGGGGGTGGGACGATCCGGCTGGTCGAGGAGGAGACCGGTGCGCTGCTGGGCACGGTCGACGATGCGGGCAGCCACCATCAGAGCCACCCCGGCGCGGTCTACGTCCACCAGGGCCGCACGTTCGTCGTGCTCGACCTGGATCCGGCGGAGCGGGTCGCACTCGTGGAGCAGCGGCACGTCGACTACACGACGGAATCCCAGTCGGTGACGGAGATCGGGATCCTGCACACCCGGGCGACGGTGCCGCTTCCGTCCGGCGCGTCCGTGAGCTGGGGCGATGTCGAGGTGACGTCGCAGGTGACGGGCTATCGCATGCGGCAGTCCGGCAGTGGCACGGTGCTGGGCGAATATCAGCTGGAGCTGCCCTCCCAGGTGCTGCAGACGACGGCTGTGTGGTGGACGGCGCCGGACGCCCTGGTCGAGGACGCGGATGTCACCCCTGCGGATCTTCCGGGTGCCGTCCATGCTGCGGAACACGCCGCGATCGGTCTGCTGCCGCTGTTCGCCGGCTGTGACCGGTGGGACATCGGTGGTGTGTCGACGGCCCGGCACGCCGACACCGGGGTGGCGACGGTCTTCGTCCATGACGGCCAGCCGGGCGGTGCGGGGTTCGCCGAACGCGGCTTCGAGGCGTTCACCGCGTGGCAGATGGCGACCCGTGAGGCCATCGAGGCCTGTGAGTGTGTGACCGGGTGCCCGTCCTGCGTCCAGTCGCCCAAGTGCGGCAACGGCAATGAGCCCTTGGAGAAGGACGCCGCCGCCCGCTTGCTCCGGACGGTCTTGGGCTGACGAGGCTGTCTTGGGCTGACCAGACGGTGTTCGGCTGACACACGCACTCTTCTCTGTCGGATCTCCTCCCCGACCTGTTCGCACCGCACCTGTCACTCGGCACGTCCCGCGACCGCTTTCGCGGACACCTTCAGAGCGTCGGGCTTCCCCGGGACCCGCACTCCTGAAGGCACCTCCACCGTCACCGTCGCCTTGCCCAGATCCGGTCGCGTGATGCACTCCGTGACTGTCGCACCGTTGCGCTTCGCCACCTCCTCTGCGATTCCACACCCGTCGTCTCCTGCCACCTGGGCTGCGGCGAGTGCTGCCAGGTCCGCTGCCGTATCCGCCCGTGACCGGGCACCCAGCCCCTGCCCGATCGTCCCGACCATGAGGGCGAGCGCCACGGCGACGGCGGCGACGCCCACTGCCGGCACCGTGCTGGAGCCTTCATCACGACGACCGACGCCTTCGCTCAATCGACCGGCGCCTGCATTCCATGGACCGACGGCTTCATCCGGTGGGGCGGCACCTTCGCCCCCTGCACCGGAGCCCCCGATGACCGTGCGCTCAGCGTCCACGCTCATCCCTCCTTCCGCGCGGTCGCCTGCGCGGTGACGGATTCCGTGATCGGTGCGAGGACTTCTGGCAGCGGCACTTCGACGGTGACCTCCGCGTACCCGCCGTCCTCGTCGATGAGGACCCGCGCGGATTCTCCTGCCCGCTTCCGCGCCTCTTCGATGACAGTGGTCTGAGGTTCCCCACGGGCTACCTCCCGTGCCGCACCACGCGCTGCATCCATGGCACGCAGCTGGGTCGCACCGATCGCACCGGCCCCCACGACGATCCCGATGACCAGCACCAGGGCAGGCATCACCATCGCGAACTCCGCGGCGGCGGCCCCCTCGTCGTGTCTGGGGAGGGCCCCAGCACGTGAGCGAGCAGACCCAGCACGGGCACGGGTGTCTCCCTCAGGACGGGTTGCCCGCTCACGAGTGGGTACGCCCGCACCATGAGCGCGGGAGCCTTCGCCGCGGGGGCCGGTGCGCGGCACCATGTCAGGCTCCGCCCAGACCCAGCGCGGTGGTGATGACCCCTGTGATCATGTCCTTGAGCGGGTCGCTCTTGAGCACGATGACCAGCAGCGCCGCGAAGCCGCACGCGGCGCTATGTATCGACTTAGAGCATACTTGACTCAACGCGTCATAACGCGCTAAGCTCGATGCAAGCTCGGCCGGCCGGTCGGGCGGACGCAAACAGCGAACCCTTCGACCCGCGGTTCCAGCACGCGGGTCGTCCAAAGCGAACGCGACCTGGATAGGCCCCGACGAGCTCAATCACCCGTGAGTGTCTGAGTCGGAAGCTGAAGCATCAGGCGGGTGGTGGCAGAGAGCGGCCAAATGAGCGCTCTGTGCGGGATGCATGGCAGTAGCGAGCCCCCGCGAGACGGCAAGGTTGGCTAATACCTAGACAGCTCCAGGGATACTGGAGACGTTGCGGTATTAGCGCCGCTGTCAGACCGAAAGGACTGGCAAGCCGATGCCTCGCTACGATCACCCGCAGCTCGACGCCGAGCTGACGCTCCCCGAAGCCGCCGCTACTCGTCGGTACGGCTCGTACTCCACTCTCCGCAATCGCATCCACTGTGGTCAGCTGCCGTACATACGCAAGGATGGCCGCAGCTACCTCGTACGCGTCGCCGATCTCGAAGCCCTCCGCGCACCCGAGTCGAAGGCCGCAGTTGACGCCGCTATCGAGCGGATCGTCGCGGCTGCGCCTCACCTGACCGCGAAGCAGCTCTCTCGCCTGGCGCCCGCCTTCGTCCCCGCGGAGGTGGCGCAGCGATGAACGCAAGGAAAAACCCCGGGCGGGCACCCGGGGTTCCAAAGAACAAGGCAAGCTCTGCCGACAGGTCTACCGCACGCGCCAGTTTGGACGAGATCTCCCAGGGGGTCGACGACTACGTCGATGTGCGCGGCGCGGTGGGCGCGGCGAGGATTACCGATCTGTTGTATCCCGATCTCCTTGACAGGCTGGTCCGCGCGTTCTTCGCTCCCGGCGGTCCTTGGGGAGGTTTGCGGGGTCAGCTCGTCGAGCATCGCTACGCCGTCGCACCGCCTCCGCCTCAGGGCGCGAAGCCTTCGCGTGAACTCATCGAGAAGTCGTATAAGAACACCACGTTCTCGGGCTGCGAGGTCGCCATCGGGCGCGCCCTGTCCCGCTTCGTGAACGCCAACATCGCGCAGTTCCGCAAGCTCTTTATCAAGGAGTTCGACGAGGACGGCACAGAGATGAAGGCCTCAGACGCGCTGCGGCCTTTCAGGCGGCTCACAACCCTGCCGCCCTTGGCAGTGGCGCGCATCATCACCGAGATCCACCACGTGGTCAACATCTACGCCCCCGGCCAGACCGCCGAGCGCGACATGCTCTCGGTCTACTGCACGACCGGGGAGAACGCCGGGCTCTACGAGCTCAACGTCGACCACATCGCCACGCTGGCCCGGGCCTACGCCCCCGACCTCAACGACAGTGCCGTCAAGGAAGTCGAGAACCGCGTGCGCTCCCTGGCCCCGCGCCGTCAGCGCACGATCGACCCCGACCTGCTGCCGCTGGGCAACGGGATCTTCGACTACCGCACCAAGCTGCTCATGCCGTTCTCACCGGAGTACGTCATCACCGGCAAGGCGGCCGTCAACTACAACTCGGACGCCCGCGACGTCGCCATCGACGAACCCCACGTCGACGGCTGCATCCGCGCCGACTGCGTGGAAGGTTCCGTGTGCGGGGGCCAGACCTGGTCGGTCGAGTCCTGGATGCGCTCGCTGTCCGACGACCCCGAGATCGTCGACCTGCTCTGGCAGATCGTCGGCGCGACCCTGCGCCCCTACGTCTCCTGGAACAAGTCGGCGTGGTTCTACTCCACCCGCGGCAACAACGGCAAGGGCACACTCGTGGCGATGATGCGCAACCTCATCGGACTGCGCTCATGTGTATCCCTGCCGCTGGCGAAGATGGGTGAGCAGTTCTCCCTGCAGCAGCTGGCCGGGGCCACAGCCATCCTCACCGACGAGAACGACGTGGGCACCTACGTTGACAAGGCGGCGAATCTCAAGGCGATCACCACCCACGACTACCTCATGGTCGACCGCAAGCACAAGGACCCGATCAGCTTCCAGTTCTGGGGCTTCATGGTCCAGTGTCTCAACGAGAAGCCCCTGGTCTCCGACCGCTCGGAGTCGTTCTACCGCAGGCAGGTGTTCATCCCCTTCGAGAAGTGCTTCACCGGCATCGAGAAGCGCTACATCAAGGACGAGTTCCTCCAGCGCGAGGACGTGCTCCAGTACGTCCTCGTCCGCGTCCTCGGCACGCCGGAGCGGACGTTCATGGACGACTACTACGCACTCGACGTGCCGGCCTCCAGCCAGAAGATGCTCGATGACTACAAGGCTTTCAACGACCCGGTGCGCGCGTTCTGGTTCGAGTTCCGCGAGTCCTTCCAGTGGGACCTGCTGCCGTTCACGTTCCTCTACGACCTGTTCAAGGGCTGGTTCAAGGAGCAGCACCCTTCCGGGCGTCCGATCTCGAACCGACAGTTCATCGAGCACATCGCGAGCGTGATCGAAGCGGATGAGGAGTGGCACGTCGATCCGGATACCAGGCGGCGGTGGCGCACCATGACGAAGTGCCACAGGTGGGAGCCCCTGACGCAGGAGTTCGGCCTCAAAGGTTGGCCCGGGCAGGTGGGACAGCAGCTGCCGCTTGGGGTCCGGTCGAAGCTGGCCGACCAGCCTACAGGAGTCATTCGCATGTCGGCCCTTCATGCGGACGCCGACGACGCAGCTTCGGCCCCGCCGAGCAGCACAGCCGAAGAGTCGGCCGAGGCCCGCGCAGAGCAGTTCGCCGAGGGGCAGGCGACGCTTGCGGCGATCCAGACGCACATCGCCCGGCAGGAGCATCACGTACCTCCGGCGACCGAGCGCGTCTCGTAGTCGTCGGATCACCTAACAGGACCTAATAGCTCTCGGAAGGAGCAGGTTATGGCACAGAACAGCGACGCTCTCGCGAACCAGATCGCGGAGCTGAAGCGTAAGCAGCGCGCGCAGACGAAGCGCGAGTACGAGGCGTTCGGCCGGGAGGTCGCCGACCTCCTCGCCCCGGACGTCACGGGCACCGCGGCGCGTATCGACGCGGCACGGGCCTCACTGCCGAGCAGCGACGCCGCGGGCCACGGAGACACCGAGCTGGTGGCCCACGAGAACGACGAATCCGTGGCCCACAGCCTCGGAGATTCGACGGTCCACGCGGGTCAGGATCATGACGGCGGAGGCCGCCTGTGATCCGCAGGTTGCACGGGCGGCTCAGCCGCCCGTCGGGGCCCCGCTCGCGGGGCGGAGGGTCTCGGGAGGCAGCGCCTCCTGAGCGAGCTGATCGCGTGTGTAACGAGGGGGGACTTTATAAGCCCCCCGCGTTACGCACGTGATCAGCTCGCCGTGAGGCCTTATAAGCCGCCACCGGCCACCAGGCCGGGGGTGGTTTATAAGGCCGAGCCGCGACGGGGTCGATGAGCCGGTGCCCGCACCGGAGTCGGCGGCCGTGGAGCATGCGGAGGAGGGCGGATGGACGACGGAGTAGCAGGGCCGTGCGCGTGAGCGCGCTGGCCCGCACGGAGTGCAGAAACGAGCGCGCCGGAGGGTGCGAGAAGGGAGGGCAGAGCGATGCCGAGGAAGGGGCATTCGATGCCCGATGAGGAGCGCGCGAAGCGGTGCAAGAGCGCGGAAGAGAAGCGCTCGAAAAACGTCATGCTGCGGCTCACGCAGGAGGAGGCGGCCAAGCTCGACGAGCGGCGGGCCGCGAGCGGCCGGCGGCGCACGGAGCAGATCGTCCACGACCTGTTCAGCCGGGCCGATCCTCAGACGACCGACCTCACACCTGAGCAACGCCGGGCGGGCAGCGAGCTGGCCCGGGAGGTCGCTGAGGTGCTGGGCGCGCTCACGCCTGAGGTCGGTCGTGTCGGGGCCAACGTGAACCAGATTTCGAGGCGCACGAACCTTGCGGCGGCGGCTCTCAAAGAAGATCCGCGGACGCGCTCGGACCAGGCACGGGCCGCGCTCGCGAACCTGGCGAAGCACGGCCCCGTCGTGGCCGACGCGGTGCACGAGCTCGGGGCGCTGCGCGACCAGATCGAGAGGCTCGATAAGCAGCTCTCGACGCTCCTCATCCGATTGGGTGCGCGGTGGTAGCGCTCATCCAGTCCACGTCGACGAACGCGAGCAGGCTGTGCACGTACATGCGCGATGAACCGGCCCACGACGACAGCGGTCAGCGCTACCTCTACGACGCCGGGGTCGAGTGCACGCCGGGCGGCTGGCGGCGCGCGGTCAGCCTCGCGCGCTCGGAACACGGCAAGCGGCTCAAGGTCGAAGCGCTGCATACGATCCTGTCGTACAGCCGCGACGAGGCAGACCCCGACGATCCCGACGCAGGACGCATGGTGCTCGACGACGCGCGGGCCTTCGCCGAGCGCGCCTACAGCGGTCATGCCTCGCTCGTCGTCGTGCAGCAGGACGGCCGCGCCGGGCTCTGGCACGCCCACGTCGCCACAGCGAACGTCGGGCATGGCCCCTCGCGGCTGTACGACGGCACGGTGCGGCCCGCCGGCTACGCGCTGCACGAGTCCCAACGGCACGTATTCACGTCGCGCAACATGCTTGACGAGGTGCTGCTCGACCGCCGCGGCTTCGACAACGAAGCGCACATGAAGGCGCACGCCGGCTCGGACCACATGATCCCGAGCGACGAGCGCCGGCGGGACGAGGGTAGGTACGTCTGGCGGGATGACCTCAAGGAGCGGATTGACGAGCACGCGGCGGCGGCCTCAGACTTCGAGGATTTCAAGGAGCGCATGGCCGCCGACGGCGTCGTCGTCACGGAAAAGCACGCCCAGAAGCGCGGGCTCGCCTACGAGTTCGCCGGGCAGGACGGTAAGCCCCACCGTGCCCGTGCGGGCGGCCGTCAGGGCCTCGGCACCGCGTACGGCTACGAGGAGATCGTCGCGCGCCTCGGCCGCCCCGTGGCGGCTCCGCAGAGCGACGAGGAGCAGGATCCGCCGCAGCAGGCGGCTCCCGAGCCCGAGGCAGAGCAGGAGGAGGTGCCCCGGCCCGCTCCGGCGTTTCGCGCACCGGCACCGGAGCCCGAGCCCGTGGTCGAGGAGCCGGCCGCGGTGCCGGAGCCCGACCTCGACGCCGAGGAGCTGGCACGTCGGCAGCGGGTGGTGCGGGGGCACGAGCGTGCGCTGCGCGAGCACAAGGAGCAGCTCGCGCAGTACGATCGCATCGCAACGCGCCGGGAACGCGAGCAGCGCAGGCTGAAGTACCTGCAGCAGCAGCGGCAGTTCATCCTGCACAGGCTGTTCCTCGAATCATTGCGGCCGGCCGCGGCGGACCTGGCTCTGCCGTGGCCGGAGCAGCCGAGCCGGGAGCAGATGAAGGAGGCCGACGACATCGCCGGCCAGCTCGTGCAGAAGTGGGCCGAGTACCTGCTTGAGCCTGCATCGTCGGTCAAGCGCCCCTCTGCCGGGCGCAAGGACTGGCAGGCGCCGAAACCGCCGCAGTGACGGGAAAAGCACAACCCTCGCGCCGTTCTGAGAACAGCGCGAGGGTCGTTGGCGTAGTTCGGGTTACCGCAGCTCGACTCCGACGACGAAGCTGCCCTCTTCGGTGTAGACCTGGAAGACAGCGATCCCGCCGTCCATGACGCCCAGCGGAGCAGCGCCATCGTAGAGAACACCCTCGACACCCGGTGCACCGAAGTCGATCATGATCGCCGACTCCTTGACATCGGGGTCAGCCTCGACTTTCCCGAAGGCGAGACCGGAGTCATCGACGGCACTGAGCTTCGGGGTCCGCTCACCGGAGGATTGGTCGCCGTAGCAATGACCCTCATCGGCCGAGACGACGACGTTGCCGTAGACCGCGTACTCACCGTTGGGACTGCGTGTCCCGAAGCCTCCATCGCCACCACCGGTGAGGTCGTCAACGCACTCGAACGTGTAGCGGACCTCGCCCGTACCCACGTCCGCGGCCGTGATCGGTTCCGGACTGTTGACCGAATGCGACAGGAAGGCGAGATCGAGACCCGGCACACGCATGTGATAGGACAGATCCCTCAGCTTTCCGTCCGGATTCGGCACACCGGCGACGGGAAGCGGATCATCCGGTGTACCGCCAGGGGGCTTGGACATCCCATAGGGGCGCTTCTCACCAGTGTTCTCATCGTAGAAAGCCGACATGTCGTCGTCACCGCCGGAGCCGTCATCGTTTCTCGACATGAGCCAGCCCTTCGAGATGCGCACCTCGTCGAACTCGTCGGCGACGCTGCCGTCGTCGTAGGACAGCAGCTGAACCGTGTCGACCTTCTCGGTCTGGGTGAGCCCCTCGGACTCGGAGCCTCCCTCGTTGAGGACGGCGAAGTGACCACCCAGGAAGTGACCTGAGTCTTCAGCGAAGTCCGTCGTCCAGACCTCCTGGCCGTCCGCGTCGAGGGCCACGAGGACCTTCTCGCCTGCAGCGTCGCCGTTGCGGACCACGAAGGTGCGATCGCCCTGGACCAGACTGACCTCACTGGCCATGAGACCGAGGTCGTGAGCCCAGACGACGTCACCGAAGACGTCGTCGGGCAGGTCACCGAGGTCATCGCGCTCGAACGCGAGCTGTTCCTCGGCGGGCTCCTGCTCCTGGGACTGCTGCTGCTCGTCGGACTCGAGCGCGGGCCCGTCCGCCGCGCCCGAGCATCCGGCGAGGCCGAGTGCGCCGATGGTCAGAAGCGAGGTGAGTGCCAGTGCTCTGCGTGAGGCTCTGTGTGAGGTCAATAGGGTGGTCCTTAATCTTCGATGTGCTATTTCGGTTCGACGGAGTTAGGCTTCCGATTACCAACCTTCGTCGAAGAGGAAATCGCCTGCGCAGCCGTAGTCCGTGCACCAGTAGTACGTGATCACGATGTTGGAATCGGCGTCTGCGGCTTCGCCCGCTTCGAACGTCGACATGCCGTCTAGGGTGATTGCCTCGACGGTGTTCTCGGTGTGGTTGAGGTTGTTGAACCAGAGCTCGGTGCCCTGCTCCAGGTAGATGTTCTCGAACCCGGCCTCCTGTAGCTCTTCGATGACCGCGTTGGCGTCCTGTTCGAGGTAGTCGGACGACGCACGGGGCATCTCGATGGTGCTGCTGCACCCGGCCATCGCCAGCATGAGGGCGGCACCGGAGAGCGCCGCCGCGGCTCGACGGATCATCGGGCGACCTGCTGGGCTGCCCCGCGGCGCTTCGACACCGCGCGGCCGACGAGCCAGGTCAGCACCGCGCCGCCCACGACGGCTCCACCAGCGAGCCAGGGGCCAGCGGGGGCGTTCGGCGTGATCGCCAGGCCGAGGAGGAAGCCGACGAGCAAGCCGCCGATGCCGCCTGCGAGCCCGAGGAGGAGCACGAGACCGACGCCCGGCTTCGGCGCCGGCAGCAGCGTGCGGACGAGGAGTGCGGCGACGAACGGGCCGACGATGGCGATGGCTAGAAGCAGGATCATCATCAGGGGTTATTGCCTCTCATTCGCGGCCGGATGCGCTCCGACCGGGGGTTTGCATGGGTCACAAGTCACAGAACCATATTGGCACATTAACGTGCCACCTAGCACGTCATTGTGCCTGGTACACTGACGTGCCGTTCGCCACGCTTGAATTGTGGGTGATCTCAGGCGGCGGCTAGGCGCGAATCTCAGGCGTCAGCGACGGCACTGGAGCCTCTCCCAGGAGGCGCTCGCCCATCGCGTCGGACTCTCCCCTCGGTACGTTGCGGGCATCGAGCGGGGCGAGCGGAATCTGACTCTCGATACGCTCGACGAAGTCGCGGGGCACCTTGGCCTCGATCCCGTTGAGCTGATCAGCGGCACGTTGCGCGACGAACTGCCGGAGGAGCAGGACGGGCCGGTCATGCGCAAGCCGGTCGGCCGTCGGGTAGTGCCTCGGCCCTACCCCGAGTAGCCACCAGCCGCCGCTTGGACTGGCGACCGTGGTGTAGTCGTAGCCGAGGTCACGAGCGCACGACGCCCAGTTGGAAAGCCAGGGCTTGCCGTCGGCGCTCGTTGAGCAGCAGGCAATCGGGGGCCCTCGCCCGCGGCCCGCTGAGTGCTCCCTGCGGTACGTCGCGGGTATCGAGTAGGGCCTCGACCACGGCCCGCCAGGTACCACGAAGGGGCCAGCAAAGGGCCATGATCTGGGTCTGCGAACGGCCATGAAAGAACGATGATTGCGTACTATCTCCGGGGCATGACTCGATCGCGTGCTGCTCCACGAGGGCCACGACAACCGTGGCACCGCTGTGCAGCGGGCACGGGTCGAGCGCTCAACCGTGGCGTGCGGTCGTGACACCGCCGTGTCGATCAAGGGCCACTCAAGGGCCTCGATCACGGCCCGCCAGGTACCACGAAGGGGCCAGGAAAGGGTCATGATCTGGGTCCGCGAACGGCCATGAAAGAACGATGATTGCGTACTATCTCCGGGGCGTGACTCGATCGCGTGCTGCTCCACGAGGGCCACGACAACCGTGGCACCGCTGTGCAGTGGCACGGGTCGAAGCGCACCGCTGTGGCGTGCGGTCGTGCGCAACGAGTCATTGCACGGTTGCACAGATTTCAGACTCGTTGCACAGGTGGTTGCACAGCGTTTTGCCGTGTGATCTCAACGATCTTGACCTCGAAGAGACAGTACTGTGCAACTGTGCAACGACCCTTCAAGAAAAAATGTAGGGCGATTGAACGTGCTTCACTCTGCGTCTATGTTGATAACTTTCGCGCCTCTGGTTGCACAGTCGCACAAGCCCTCAGCAACACCCCGGAGAACGTTGCAATCACGCGGAAGAGCGCCGTGCAACCACCGGTGCAACGAGCCGATCTGACGTTGCACGGTCGCTGCAGGGTTGCACGACTCGATCGCCTGGGGCTCCACGACGGCCACGACAACGGTGGCACCGCTGTGCAGTGGCACAGGTCGAAGCGCGCAACCGTGGCGCCTCCGGGCGCACGACTCGATCGCGTGGGGCTCCACGACGGCCACGACAACGGTGGCACCGCTGTGCAGTGCCGGCGCAGGTACGTGTCGCCATGTCTGCCCGTTGAAGATCCGCGACTTGTCCGGCATTACTGGTTACGGAAGACGAACACGCCCCCACTGGGGCTGTCGGCGGTGGTGTAGTCGTAGCCGAGGTCACGAGTCCACGAATCCCAGTTGAAGTAGCGCACTACCTCTTCAGGCACGTCGTGCAGTAGTCCGATGCCCTCGGCGAGTTCATGGGCGTAGAACGTGAAGGTCTCGTGCTCGCCGCAGTACCGCTCCTCGAAGTCGGGGATGCTGGGGAGGTCGGAGAAGCCCTCAGCGACGTAGGCGCCGGTCTCGACCCAGGCGCACAGCGCTGGCCGCAGGTGCTCGTCGACGGCGGCCAGGGCTTCAGCCCACTGGGCAGCGTCGTAGGGACTCATCTCGCCGCGGACTGGGATGTTCTCGTGGTCCATGACCCACATCTCCTCGCAGTCGGAGCGGAAGTGCGCAGCGCCTCCGTGCACGTCGGCCAGGGTGATCTCGTCCGCGCCCTCGGCGTCGAACCATTCGCCGACGAGCCGACCGTCGTTGTAGCAGTGCAGGCAGCCGATCCAGGCGCGGGGCGTCGTGTCGATGGTGGTCTCAGCGGTCATGGCAGCTCCTTCTCTCGTGTGACCGGTTCATCGCGGTCCTCGCGAGCGGCTCCGCCGATCGAATGCGTTCCGTTCAATAAACGGTAGGTTGCCGAACGTCGGGACGATCCGCCGACGCAAGAGGTGTGGCTTCGTTCGCTTGGTGGCGGGGTTTTTGTAGCGCTCCGTGGCGGTCTTGTTGCCGCGATCACGCAGGACTGGCTGCAGGTAGGTGTCGCGGTCTGAACCGAAAGGGGTGCGCCCGGTCGGGGCCGTTTGGATCGCTGCCGCTACGTCAGAGTCCGAAGGCTCCGCCGCTGACGAGGATCACGATGCCGAGGCCGATGAGAACAATGGGGAAGAGGATGTGCTCCCAGCGTTCGAGCACTTCGGCGATCGGGGGGCGGGTGGCGACGAACTTTGCCAGGGCCACCAGGACCGCGACGAGCGCGAGGAAGACGATGCAGTAGGCGACTACTGCGAGAGGTTCCACGCTGAGGAAGACAGGGGTGTAGACGCCGATGTTGTCGCCGCCGTTGGCAAGGGTGACGCCTGCGACTGTCCACACGCGGACCTTTTTGCCGGCAACCTTGGCCTCGTCGTCATCGTCGTCATCGTCTCCGCGCCAGGCCTGCCATGCGGCCCAGAGGCCGAGGCCCAGAGGGATGAGACCGAAGTACGGGATGGCTGCCGAGGGCAGGAATGCTCCGGCGCCGATGGTCACCAGGATCGCGGCGCCGAGGATGCCGGCGAATCCGAGGTACTGGCCGGCCAGAATGCGGGCGGTAGTGCCGCGCTGGCCTGCCCCTCGCGCGAAGAAGAGGGAGAGCACGATGATGTCGTCGATGTTGGTCGCTGCGAACAGGCCCATCGCCTGCAAGACCGAGGTGAGGATCATGCGCCCTCCCCAGCTACGTCACATCGGGGAAGCGAGCAGGCGGGATCGATGCACGGGGCGTCTTCGTCCACCGCCAGGGTGGCATCGACCAGTGCCGTCAGCGCCTGCGCCAGGTGCGAATCGGCGATCTCATATCGTGTCCGACGACCCTCGGGCTCGGAGACGACGATCCCGCAATCGCGCAGGCATGCCAGGTGGTTGGACACGTTCGGGCGTGTCAGGTCCAGATCTCGGGCCAGTTCCGCCGGGTAAGCGGGATGGTCGAGCAGGGTCAAGATGATCCGGGATCGAGTGGGGTCGGCCAGTGCACGACCCAGGCGGTTCATCACGTCGAGACGCGAAGCCATAGTCAGCATGCACTGAACTATACAGCGCGTGCTGAACACTCGGTCACAGGCGTCAGCCCAGATCGCATGCCCGTAAGGGGATCCCCTTGCGGCACGAACTGGAGGGTGAAGGAGCCGCGAGTCCACCAACCTTCCGGTCCAAGCGAATCAGCCCCGGATATCGATGGTGCCATCGTCGGCGACCGGAAAGGACGGGGCGAAAGCGGTCTCCCACAGATGTCCGTCGGGGTCGGCAAAGTACCCGGAGTAACCGCCCCAATCGGCACGCTCTGCTGGCTTCACCAATCGTGCACCGGCTTGGACAGCCTCGGCCAGCGCCGTATCGACCTCCTGCTCAGTGCCGAAGTTGAGCGCCAACGTGATTCCGCGATAGGCAGTAGCCGGATCGGCGGGCACACCGACGTCGGCGGCCAGTTCGGCGTAACCGTACAGGCCGATCCATGTGCCCGAGGTGCGGAACCAGGTGATGCCGGCAGACGGGTCCCCTCGTTGCTCCCAGCTGAGTCCGCGGTAGAACGCGATGCTGCGCTCTAAGTCGGCGACGCCGAGGGTGACGATGGTGAAGTTCGGTGAAATGCCCATGCAACCATCTTCGTGGACGCACCGACAGGACGCCAGTATTGGGTGCGCCGCAGTTGCCCACGCGTCCACAGCCACGCCGAAGGCTGGCGTCCCGTAAGCGGAACCCTCACCGGACACCACCGCTGCTGATCGGGAGGAACGACGGCACGCCTGGCGGGCTGTCCCGTAAGACCCGTCCGGTGAACTGTCCGGTGACGGGAGGCTATGTGACACACTGGGGAGCATGTCTCCGTTGAAGGTCGGCTATGCCCGAGTCTCCACCGACGAGCAGGACCTGACCGCGCAGCGTGACGGGCTCGCGGCGTTCGGCGTCGATCCCAAGCGCATCTACGTCGATCACGGGCTCACGGGTCGCAACGCCGACCGTGAGGGCCTGCGGCAGGCGCTGGCAGCGTGTCGGGACGGCGATACGTTCGTGGTCACCAAGCTCGATCGGCTGGCGCGTTCGGTCCGTGATGCCCACCAGATCGCCGACGACCTCGCGGCGCGGGAAGTGAAGCTGAGTATCGCCGGATCGGTGTATGACCCGACCGACCCGATGGGGAAGCTGTTGTTCAACGTGCTGGCGATGGTCGCCGAGTTCGAAGCCGACCTCATCCGTGCCCGCACCCGCGAGGGGATGAAGGTCGCCAAGGCCAAGGGCCGGCTGCGCGGGAAGTCACCGAAGCTGACTGCCCGGCAGGAGGCTCACCTCGTCCAGCTACATGCCGCCGACGAGCACACCGTGGGCGAGCTGGCCGAGCTGTTCAGCGTGGGCCGCTCCACGGTCTACCGCGCCCTTCAGCGCGCCGAGCGCGGGCGCGAGAACGCCTTGCAGTAGGTGCGTGATGGACGCTCGAGCGCGGTGGCGAATCCTCAGGCTCCACGTCGAGGACCAGGTGCCCCTCGCGCGCTTAGCTCGCGAGACCGGGGTTGGGCTGCGCACCCTGGAGCGCTGGCACGCCCGCTACCGCGCCGATGGCTACGCCGGACTGGAGACAGCCTCACGAGCGGACACCGGCTCCCGCCGCCTTCCGCCTGACCTCGTCGACCTGATCGAGGGCCTGGCACTGAGCAAGCCGCGGCCGGCCATCGCCACGATCCATCGCAAAGTTACCGGCATCTGCGCCGCCCGGAGGTGGCCGGTCCCCTCCTACTCGGTGGTGTGGGACATCGTGCGGACCCTGGATCCCGGCATGGTCACCCTCGCCCTGGAGGGCGCAGCGTCCTACCGCGACAAGCACGAGCTGGTGCTACGCCGGCAAGCAGAGCTGCCCAACGCGATGTGGCAATCCGATCACACCATGCTCGACATCCTGGTGGTGGGCACCGACGGCAAGCCCGCACGGCCATGGCTGACAACGATCCTCGACGACTGCTCCCGGGCGGTCTGCGGCTACACAGTCTTCCTGGGCGCACCGTCGGCGATGAACACCGCCCTGGCGCTGCGCCAAGCGATCTGGCACAAGACCGACCCGGCCTGGCCGATGTGCGGCCTGCCCGACGTGCTCTACGTCGACCACGGCAGCGACTTCACCAGTGACCAGCTCGCCCACACCGCCGTCGACCTCCATATCCGACTGATCCACTCCACCGTCGCCCGGCCCCAGGGACGGGGCAAGATCGAGCGGTTCTTCGGCACCATCAACACCGAGCTACTCGCCGCCCTGCCCGGACACATCGCCGAAGGGCAGCCGTGGCCGACACCGAAACTGTCCCTGGCCGCCCTCGATAGCGCCCTGGAGGCGTTCGTGGCCACCTACAACGACCGCACGCACAGCGAGCTCGGAACCTCCCCGCGCAGCGCGTGGATCGCCGATGGCTGGCTGCCCCGAATGCCCGAGAGCCTGGAAGACCTCGACGGACTGCTGTTGACCGTCGCCAAGACCCGCGTCGTGCGCCGCGATGGCATCCGCTTCCAGGGCCTGCGCTACGTCTCGCCAACTTTGGCCGGCTACGTCGGACGCTCGGTCGTGATCCGCTACGACCCCCGCGACATCACCGAGATCCGCGTCTTCGATCACGACGAATTCGTCTGCAAGGCCGTCAACCAAGAGCACCACGATCAAAAGGTCAGCCTCAAGGAGATCCAGGCCGCGCGCAACGCCCGCCGCCGAGCGCTGCGAGCCGGCATCAACGAACGCATCGCCCTCGTGGCCGCACCTACGAGACACCACGGATCACCGAAGTACCGACTCCGGCGCCGAGGTCGGCGTTGAAGATCTACAAGGAGGACCTCAGGTGAGCCAGCGCTTCATCGTCACCAAGGAGCACCGCCGCTTCACCGAGTTCGCCGACGCCGTGCGCCGCGGGCACACCATCGGTTTGTGCTTCGGATCAGCCGGCGTAGGAAAGACGCTCTCCGCGCGCCGCTACGCGCACTACGAGAAGGCTCATGACCTGCTGACCTACTGGGGGCCACGCGCAGAGAGCGACGTCAAGATCTACGCCGCCTTGAATCGGAGCCGCACCGTGCTCTACACCCCCAGCGTGCTGACCACCCCGCGGACCCTGAAGGACGAGCTGACCCAAGCCATCACCCGCACCAACATGTGCATCGAGCAGCACCTCGTACCTCCCGGCACGGTCACTCCCGAGGCCTGGGGATGGCGAGACGGCAGGAACTACGTGGAGCTGATCATCGTCGACGAGGCCGAACGACTGCGTCCTGCCGCGCTGGAACTGCTGCGTGATCGCTACGACCGCGACGACATCGCCCTCATCCTGATCGGCATGCCCGGACTGGAGAAGCAGTTCAGCCACTACCCCCAGTTCTACAGCCGAGTCGGCTTCGCCCACCAGTACCGGCCCCTGGGACAAGACGAACTGCTGTTCGTCCTCGAGCGACACTGGCGATCTCTCGGCAAGACCCTCGACCCCGACGACTTCACCGACGCCCAAGCCATCGCAGCCATCGCACGGATCACCCGCGGCAACTTCCGGCTTCTCGAACGCCTCTTCCCCCAGATCCAGCGGGTCCTGAAGATCAACGAACTCGACACCATCACCAACGACGTCATCGAAGCCGCACAGAGCACCCTGGTCATCGGTGTCACCTGACCCCGCCACGAAGCGACCGAAGAACCCCGCCATTCAGCAGACGAAGTCACACAAGAGGATCCGGACCTCGTGGATGTTCACAAACCCGTTCAACAACCTGTAGTCTCGGAAGTAGCAGTTGAACAGGTTTGATGAACGGAGGGGGCATGGCGCTCGTCGGACTTGTCCGCGTCAGCACCAAGAAGCAGGAAACCGAGCGCCAGCACGACGCGCTCGACCCGATCTGCGTCAAGGTCTTCGAGGAGAAGGTCAGCGGGAAGCTCGCGGTCGACCACCGGCCCGGGCTCCAGGAGGCACTCGACTACATGCGCGATGGGGACATGCTCACCGTGCAGGAGGTCGACCGGCTCGGCAGGAACCTGCTCGAGGGGCTCATTGTCCTCAACGACCTCTTCGAGCGCGGCATCGCGGTGAAGGTGCTCGAGGGCATCGCCGCGGGGGAGCACACCGAACGCAGCTTCGTGCTGGACATGGCACTCGCGCTGGCCGAGGACCGTCGACGCGACATCGTGCGCAAGACGCGGAACGGGCTCGAAGCGGCACGGAAGCGGGGCAGGGTCGGCGGGCGGCCGCGTGTGATCGACGACGACAAGCGCGCGGCGATCCTCTCGAGGCGAGAGCGCGGCGAGTCGATCAGGGTCATCGCAGCAGGGGTCGGCGCCTCCGTGGGTGCCGTACACAAGGCGCTGGCGGAGGTGACAGCCGCCGAGATGGCGGACGACGAGGACCAGGAAGCATGAGCGATGAGTGGATCACAGAGGCGACGAATGCCAAGCCCCGCTCCGGCGTCGCGCTGCCCAGCAACAGTACCTCGCTCGCATCGGGGAGGTCGCCTGGGGTTGTCGGCCACATGGTCCATTCTGTCGAGACCAGTAGCGGCGCTGGCCTGCGCGAATGATAGGTCGCAGAGCCCGTGGCGTAAGATCGAGGAGAGATGGTCGGCGCGACCCTGACCGCCTCTCTTTCGAGATAGTCATCTGACGTCACGACGTCTGTTTCATGCTATATTGACGTCATGACGTCTTTAACTACCTCACGCGAGACTGTGCGATCCGGCGACGTGCGCGATGCGATCATCGCCACGCTCGCTCAGGCTCGGGAGATCGGACTCACCACGGGCGAGATCCAGGAGGGCGTGAACGCGATCCTGGGCCGTGCCATCTCGCCGTCGAGCGTGCGCTCCTCGCTGCGGCTCAACGTGGGTACCACGATCGTTCGTGTCAACCGGGGGATGTATGCACTGGCCTCGCGTGTCGCGAGTCTTGAGGCCCCGGCGTTCACATACGGCAAAGCGACGCTTTTCCACGATGACAGCCTCGAGTGGCTGGCTCGTCGTGAGCCGAACAGCATCCATGCCGTCGTAACCGATCCGCCTTATGGAGCAGCGGAGTACTCGGCTCGTGAGCAGAGCAAGCTTCGCCGCGGCCAGGGTGGCCTCTGGCGGATTCCGCCGACTCTTGACGGCAGCACTCGCTCCCCGCTTCCGCGTTTCACGACGATGACGCCGGAGGACTACCAGACAATCTCGGATTTCTTCACGGAGTGGGCGCAGTTGGTCAATCGTGTACTCGTTCCGGGCGGGAACGTGCTCGTCGCGGCGAATCCTCTGGTCTCTTATGTTGTATCGGCGGCTCTGACGGCGGGTGGGCTCGAGCGCCGAGGGGAGGTCATCAGGCTGGTGCAGACGCTACGGGGCGGTGACCGTCCGAAGGGAGCGCACGAGGAGTTCTCAGACGTGTCGGTGATGCCTCGTTCCCAATGGGAGCCCTGGCTGCTCTACCGCAAACCGATCGAAGGGACGGTCGCCGAGAATCTTCGCAAGTGGGGTACTGGCGGCTTCCGCCGGATCAGCGATGAGCAGCCCTTCGGCGATGTGATCAAGGGTCCCCCCGCACGAGGCAAGGAACGCGCGATCGCGCCTCATCCCTCGCTGAAGCCCCAGGGATTCCTGCGGCGGGTCGTGCGGGCATCCCTGCCGACGGGACAGGGGATCGTGCTGGATCCGTTCGCTGGTTCGGGCTCGACGCTCGCAGCCGCGGAGGCGGTCGGATACTCGTCGATAGGCGTCGAACGCGATCCCGAGTACATCAACATCTCTCGGGAGGCGATCCCGCGGCTTTCCGAGATGACTATCCGACTCGAAGAGGACTAACTCGGGATCGATGCGTCGTCGTCTCTGACCGTCGGCTGGTCAATGACGCCTGTGGAGATGCCCTCCGTCTCGAGGAACTCCGTGAGGCGCTTGACCAGTGCAGTGCTCTTCTGAATGCGACCGAGGTAGTAGAGGGCTCCGCGGAGCGCCTCCTGCTGCTTCGGGAGGTCCCAGGTGATCACCCGAGCACGGAGGTCGTCACGTCCGAGGGCGATGATGTTCGACTCGGAAAGACGGTCACGGCTTTCCTGATCGACCGAGTCGGCCACGACGACAGCGGTCGCGTTCGGCGCATCAGTAAGATCCTCGAGAAAGTCCACGAGGATGTTCTCGACGTCCTCGATCGGGATGCCGTAGTCCTTTACCTCGACAGCCAGTTCCACTTCGCCCCCACGGAAGCCCGCCACGTCGCCTGGCATGTCAGCACGCGAGGAGCCGGTATTGACTGCGTGGGACTCGAGCGTCAGGTTTGGTGAGTCAGCGCGGAAGTAGCCGAATACGAGTCCTTGGAACAGCGCTCCTCCGGGCCTCGCGTTGTGGGTATCGAAATTAGCGAGGACGTACTCGAAGGGTCGCACGATACGCTCTGCCTGCTTTGCCCAGGTGCGCTCTTCGGCGGCGTTCACGCCCGTGTCCCACACATACTCAGCGAAGCGCGCACGAGCAGCAGGAGACATCGCGTAGATCATCTCGATCAACGGTCGATAATCACGCCATGCTTGTGTGGCGTGAGGTGCAGCGGACGGGTGATCACGGCGCATCTCGATGCGAATGGCATCTGCCGCAGGGTTGAAACGGGGCCGAAGGGTAATCTTTGTGCCGTTTACGATGAAGTTCAGCGTGTTGACGGCCCGCCCGGTGCGGCCGGTCCTCTCGATCTCGAATGTGTCGAATACATCGTCGACACTATCTTCGCCCGCTATGCTGAGCGTCTCTTCCGCTTGTGAGAGGAGAGCTAGCGAGAGCGCGGGCCAGAAGTTCTGCTGCTGCGAGCGACCGTTGACGAGCCAGTCCTTGGCCTCTCCGAGCTTCGGATCGTTCTCGCCTGCTACTCGGTCAGAGAAGCCAGCGGGGAAGTTCAGATCCTCTGCAAACGAAGAGAACGGCTGCTTGCCCCCTCGTTTGCGTCGAGGCGTCTGGGGTATGTTCTCGTCCACGTAGATCAGACTACAGGTCGACCGCACCTTAATCAGGTCGGCCGAGGAGACGGGTGCTGTCCATCTCTCGAGTTCGCGCGTGCGTCTTCACTCGTTGACAGTTCAGTCGAGCCGATGGACGACCCGTGTCGCGACCGCAAGGACTGAACCCAAACCCTCCATCTATCCTCCCTTCAGTGACAGGCGGACGAAGGCGCTGAAGGCCAGATGCAAGGCGCTGCTTGGGAAGCGAACAACCCAGCATCCTCCAGGAACCCCCTGATCAGGCGGTACTCTTACACGAAAGCTCCAGTCGGCGCCGACCTCGAACACCTGGCCATCGGGGCCTTCACCTGGGCCTGCTGACCTCATAAGCTTGCGGGTATGGCGCACGATCAGCACGATAACCCGGACGGGCTCGAGGTCCGAGTCTCACAGGACGAGGACTATCGGACGTGCTCTGACTGCGGCGCGGACTGCGAGCCGGAGCCGTTCACGACGGACGCGGGCATCCGGATCGGTTTCGTGTGCCTGGAGCACGGCGTGCACACCGTTGTGGACCCGTTCGAGGGGAGCCGCTGAGAGGTCGCCCCTTGCCGGGG
Source organism: Brevibacterium yomogidense (assembly GCF_016107685.1). Classification (GTDB taxonomy): domain Bacteria; phylum Actinomycetota; class Actinomycetes; order Actinomycetales; family Brevibacteriaceae; genus Brevibacterium; species Brevibacterium yomogidense. The sequence goes on along the minus strand of NZ_JABASY010000005.1, from coordinate 84,206 downwards.
CGATGTGACCCACCTCTGCTTTTAACATAGCCTGGAGCGCCAACTGCGATGGTCACGACGGGTTGTGTTCTAGTGGTGACTTCGAGCGAGGGTTGACCAGTGCCTCGTGGCACGACAGGTTCATCGTCTGGGGTGAATGCACCCCTTATACGGACATTAAACCTGATTGCTATCTTGAACGCCAAAGGGAGCGAAGGATCGAATTCCCTTTTTCGATATGACTAAGCGACCTGCTGGTCAGTCCTGGACCCACTCGATCGCGATGGTGGGAATGACCTTCTCGACGGTCGGGGTACGTTGACCCTTCCGGACCGGTCGGATCACCACGGTCATGAGTTCCTCAACGACGGTACGCCTGCGCCCAAGGCTCGCGGCGTCCCACCATGCCTCCGCGTCGCCGCTGTGGACGGCCTCGGCAAGCGGATCGTGCTGGATGACCTTCTGGAGGCGGGCTTCGAGATCGGCGCGCTCATCGTCGAGGGTCTCGAGAGCGTGCATGGCGTTCCCGGTATTGCCTCGGGTGGCGAGGAGGTTGTAGATGCCCTGCTCGCGCCTGTCGAGGTCTGCCAGCTGCGCGTTGAGCTCACTCGGGCTCTCTCCGTCGTCCGCGGCCTGCGCGAGCAGCGTTGAGGCGTCGGGCTCCTGGAGCCTGCGGATGCAGATCAGCGTGACGGCTTCATCGATGGGGTCGCCTGCGCGGTGGAAGTGATTGTTGCGGCAGCGGTAAGTGTGGTATCGCTTCGAGGCGGCCTTGCCCGATCCGTCGACGCGCTTCGTCGGGTGGCTCTTCCCCGAGGCTGCGTACACGGGCTCTCGGCAGGTCGCGCAGACGGCGAGACCGGAGAGCAGCCAGCGGCGCGCGGTGCCGTTGTGGACGGGTTCGCGCCCGACGAGCTGCGCCCGAGCTGCGCTGACATAGGCGCGGGAAACGATCGGCTCCCACGCGCCGGCCTCGCACTCGTCGAGGTCGATCTTGGCGAGGTCGTAGTGCCCCGCGGCGACCTGCTGCGCGGGCGGCAGGAGCCCAGCGTAGTGAGGGTTCATCAACATCCGACGCACCGTGGTGCGCCTCCACGGCTTCCCCGCTCGTGTGGTCCGTGCGGCACGGTTCAGGTCACGCGCGATCTGGCCGAGAGGCGCGCCCGCGAGAAAGTCTCCGAAGATGCGTCGCACGTCGGCCGCCTCGTCCTCGACGATCTCGAACCGGGTGCCGTTCGCGTCGCGCTGCGAGGCGGGCAGCCAGCGGTACCCGTAGGGCGTGTGGCCGGGGCTTGGGTGGCCCTGCTTGCGCCGTTCGATGGCGTAGCGGCGCGCGCGTCGGGTCTTGACCTGCACCTCGCGCTCAGCGAGGAGGACAAGCTGCTTGAGCATGAAGTCGTCGTCCTGGGTGTCGATAGCGCCGCGTACGGTCACGATCCTGATCTCGCGCTTCTGGCGCAGTTCGAGCACGTCGGCGAGGCGGCGCGTGAGACGGTCCACGTCCACGACGATCAGCACGTCGAACTCGCCCCGGTCATAGGCCGAGAGCATGTCCGCCCAGCCGGTCCCGGCCCCTCGCGCCTTGCTCCCGGAGGTGTCATTGTCCTTGAACTCGTGTAGGATCCGCCAACCACGGCGGCGAGCCTCCTCCCGGCAGTCGGCGAGCTGCTGCGAGATGCCCTGATCCTGGTCGATCGACTGGCGGACGTAGATTGCGGCACAAGTCACGGTTCCATCCTAAGTATGCTCTAGCATAGTATCAACTGGCAAGCGTCGTGATCGCGTATTCTGCCGTGGTCGCTCCTGTGTCATCGGCCAGGCACTCCCGTACCGACCCGGCGCGGACGACCACCCCGTCTGCCGGCGACGCGTCCGGCACCTTCTCGTCGACCGCGGTGGATTCGTGCCCCACGGTGTCGTCGAATGACGTCCTCGTCATGATGTTCCCCTTCCTTCGGACGAGGCACCCCTCGTCCCCCGAACCCGCGGGGCCTTCCCGCGGCGTCGGCTCCCCGAACGGGTGCCGTCCCACGAATGTCGCTGTTCTCCCCTGTTCGGAGAAGAGTGACCCGGGCCCTGTGGAAGACGACCTGCCACTCCACAGCCATCGGTACGCACTCCGCCCTCCTCTGCCATCACCCTGTGACACACAACAGCCGAGCGAAGCATCACCACCACCCGGTGACGCTTCACAGCCCACTGAACGCGGGGGCGAGGTCACCGATCAGCGTGAGCAGGACGGGCACGACCCCCAGCAGGACGAAGGCCGGCAGGACGCACACCCCCAGCGGGAGGACGAGCATGACGCCCAGCCTGGCCGCAGCGATCTGCCGTCGCCGGTGCTCGCTGCGCCGCAACTCGTCCGCGTGCGCCTGCAGCAGCGGTGCGAGAGCCACCCCGGTCCGACCGGAGAAGCGCATCACCGCGACCACGGAGGCGAGGTCCGGCGCCCCGGCTCCCTCACCCCCGTCACGGGTCCCGTCCAGTCGCATGTCGTCCACACCCCACCGCGCCGCACGGGCCAGGTGCCCCAGTCCGGAGCGGTCACCGGACGCACGGACCGTGTGGTCGAGTGCCCGCTCCACCGGCAGTCCCGCCTGGAGGCACACTGCGACCAGGTCCAGATCGAAGGCGAGGTCGTCGACCCGGGACGACCTCGGCGAACGGCTGGCCGCCACTCCCGGCGAAGAGTCCGAGCGGTTGGCCGAATCCGAGCGGTTGGCCGAATCCGAGCGGTTGGCCGAGCCCGGACCGCCGGCCCAAGCCGGACCACCGACCGTGCCCGAGCCGTCGCCCGAAGCCCCACCACGCGTGAGCCGTGCCAGCCTGCCCGTCTGCGGGGATCGCAGGACCAGCATCCACCCGCCCACCACGCACACGACGATGACGAGCGCGGTGATCATGACGCTCCCTCGAGCATCCTCTTCATCCACATGCGTCCGCAGAGCAGGAGGATGATCCCGGAGCCGATCGACGCGAGTCCCACGGGTGAGCCCAGCAGTGCGCGGGGGTCGGCCCCGATGAGCAGCGCGAGCCCCAGCCCGGCGGCGGGCAGCCACGTGAGGACCGTGACGGTGGCCTGCGGTCCGGCGAGCGCGACGGCGCGCTCCCTCTCCGCCTCCGCGATCTCCCGGCGGCTGTGGGCGTAGCGCTCCAGCACGTCCGCGGCCGGTGCGCCGGCGGATTCCGCGACCGCCCAGACGGAGCCCATCCCGATGAGGACGTCCGCCAGCGGGACGGGGAGCTCACCGACGTGGCGTCCGATCGCCGTCTGCGGGTCATCCCCCATGCTCATCGACCGGGAGACTCGTGTGAGGACGGCGGCGAGGTCCGCGTCGCTCACCTCCGCCAGCTGCATCGTCACCGCTGACGGCGGCATCCCGATCCGCAGCAGCGCCGCCGCCCGGTCGATGACCGCGATCGCTCTGTGCGGGTCCTCGGCTGAGTCTCCTCGCGTCGCCGGCAGCTCACCATCCGCCGTGGCCCCCTGCCGGCCGCCCCTCCCGTCACCACCCGCCGAGGTCCCCTGCTGGCCTCTGCCCCCGTCACCACCCGCGGTCCCTCCGATGGCCCGTCCGCTCTGCGCCAGGGTGCGCAGGCGTCTGCCGGCGGGGCTCGCCGTCACGAGCAGCACACCGGCGACGGCGATCCCACACGCCGCGAACAGGACGATCATGAGGGGTCCTTCGTCGCGAAGGTGCGCTGCAGGTGGGAGACACCGTCCGGGTGGAACCCGGCGGCCCGATCCCAGACCAGGCTCGTGCGGACCCGGTCGTCGACGAGCACGGGGACTGCGACCTCGGCGATCCCCCGACTGCCGTGACCGCCGGCGTCACGACGAATGTGCAGCAGCAGGTCGATCGCGGTCGACAGCTGCGCGTGCACAGCGGGCGCGCTCATCCCGGCGAGTGCGCCCAGGGCCTCGAGCCGGCTCGGCACCGCAGCGGTCGTGTTCGCGTGCACGGTCGCGCACCCGCCTTCGTGCCCGGTGTTGAGCGCGGTGAGCATGTCGCGGACCTCCGCGCCGCGGACCTCGCCGACGACGAGGCGGTCGGGGCGCATGCGGAGGGCGTTGCGGACCAGCGTGCGGATAGTGTCATGAGCACACTTAAATATGAAGCCCCCCGCGAGGATTGCAGTCCTCCGGGGGTACGGCAAACGAGTCGGAAGCTCGATTGCAGGCCCAGCATACCAACTGGACCCCTGACGATCTAGGACCGCACTCAATGCCGAGGCGGTCCTTCTTTACGTTCCTACGCCGAAACCAGCGAACGCCGAGTATCCACGTCGAGCACCCGTACTCGGAGGGTGAGCCGCAGCCAGGCCGGGCCGCGACCAGGACGCCTACCAGACACTCGCCTTCACAGCGGGGGTCCGATAGGCGTACCCGATTGTCGGTCGGAGCGTGGTTCGGTCGGCGGGCGCTTGGGGACGGGGCAAAAGCTTCTGCGCCCCTCGGGCGACCGCTTCGCCTACTCACCCACCAACGGAGGACACCATGCAAAACCAACTCACACCCACAGACGCCGCAGACCTCACAGCTCAGCAGCTACGCGACGAGATGAACCACACCGCCTACGTCGTCGCACGACTCCTCGAAACAGGGTCAACCAACGAAGCCCAGGAACGGGTCAAGGCTTTCACGATCCTGCGCGAAGAGATCCGCCTCCGCGAAGGAGCTACCCCGTGACCACCCACTACGACCCCGAGGCGGAACTGCTCGAACGCGGCGTAACCGTCTACGAATGGGAACTCGAATACGCGAACGCCGTCACCGACGTGGAGGCCGCAGTATGGGTAGACCCCCGTCTCCTACAGCGCGAACGCCGCGCCACGCTCGCACACGAACTCGAACACTTCCACATCCACGAAGAGGCTCCCGGGCGACTCGGCCCAGGAGTGGAGTCGTGGTTCAAACCGTCAGTCGAAGCTGAGTGTAACGAGCGTGCCGCTGTGAAACTCATCTCCTTCGAAGCCCTCGTTGATGCGTGCAAGTGGGCCGACAGCATCGAAGAGGCAGCCGAAGAACTCCACGTCAACGATGAGATGGTCCGCGCTCGACTACGCACGTTGACGAAAGCAGAGACACGCACCTTCGACTACCAGGTTGGGCGCGGGTACGCGGCTCGACTCCGAGGCCGACCACTCGAACGTCGCACACCGCTTCGGCGTAAGGCGTAAGCGCACGAACCGGCAGAAGGGGCAACAATGACGAGTATGAAAATCACAGCCGAAGAGATTGAACGCCACAACAAGTGGGTGATGGACGAGTTCAACCGCCTCTCCGAAGAATACGGCGACGACCACATCGGCCTCATGCAGGCAATGAGCGACCTCACCCGCGTCGAGCCGACCGGCGACACATGGGACGAACTCTGCTACATGCAGGGCAGGAACGACCTCCCCCAGATCCTCCACGACAACTGGGACAGGCTCACACCATCCGAGGTCGCCCAAGGACTCTGCGACGCATGGTCCGGCTGCGACTGGCCCGAGGCCCGCGTCGAACCCCGCCACTGGATCGAAATGTTCGAGTCGATCGGATACACCGACAACGGCAAGATGACCGACCCGCCGACACACCCGGTCAGCCTCTACCGAGGCGCACCAGACGATCGGAAACAGGGGATGGCATGGACCACCAGCCTCGCAACCGCGCAGCGGTTCGCGTCCGGCGAGATGCGCGAATCACCCCGCCCAGGAGAAGTGTGGACGACATTTGCGGAACCACACGCAATTCTCGCGAAGATCGATGACCGCAGCGAAGACGAGTACGTCCTGCACCCTGATCGAGTGACGGTAGAGAAGTACGTCTAGAAACGACAAAAGCGCCCCCGCACGGCCTCAGAAAGGCAATGCGGGGGCGCAGTCGATCGACGGAGTCACAGGCGTTTAAAGAGGGGTGCCCTCGGCAGTACAGAGGGCACCGCGAGAAGGGAGTGCGCCAGACGCACACCCCCGTACCCCCCCCCGCTCCGTCGCCCCAAGGCATTGGCGGGAGTTATTCACACGATGCACAGAAAATTGGGCCTCTCACCACCACGCCCCACCCGCCCGTGGCCGATCGACCCGACCAGCCAAATACTCAGCCAACGGCTTCGCACCACGACGCGAATTACACGCACGATGACTCGGTTTCAACACACCAGTCATACTGCCACCCGCACCCACCGCCTCAACATGATCAGCAGTGAACGCACGACGATCCGTATACACCGCCCCATAATCAATCCGCTCACCACACAAATGACACGGAAGATCCTTCTTCATCGCGACCCGCCGCAACGCATCCCGGCGCTGCACGTAACTATGGTCATTCCGATATGTACTCATCGCGTCCTCCTCGACACGCACGGGTAGGCCCAAATGTTCCATGCAGCACGCACACTTAGACGCCAATGCCGCTGGGCGAGGAAGGGCATCCGGGGGAGGGGTACCCTGGTGGGGTACCCCTCCCGGGAGTCTCGTCACACTGTCACACCGCCGTGCAGCATCTCCTTCCGCTTCACCCTCCGCTCCATCTCCCGCATGGCATCCGTCATATCGAACGCCTGCACAGTCATGTGCTCTGCGATCTTGAAGCCGCCCCCGCCGCCGTTCATAAGGTTCTCGGTGACGTGCGCGGGCAAGATGTACTCGGGCTTCCGTGTCTGGTTGGCCACCAGAGACATACCCGGTTGGAGGATGCCGCCTCGGTCGAACAGTGTGGGCTTCACGAGTCCGCCCGTCGCGTAGTAGTTGTTGCGGTCGTGGAAGCGCAGTGCTGCGGCTGGGTTGCCGTACGTGCGCTTGATGTAGTTCAGTCCCCAGATCGCCTGGGTTGCTGCGGTCTTCTCCACTGGCCCATGCAGGCTGGTCATCTTCTGGAACAGGCCGCGTGCGGTGCTATCGGGATTCGCCGCGTCGGTGCGCCACGTTGACTCACGCTGCACAAGCTCCACGATCGCCCTCCACTGCTCACCGAAGCCCCAGCCGTGGGAGTGAGCGATGGTGCGGACCTGTTCCTTCGCGAACCGCGTTGAGACTGTGTCTACAGCGCCGGAGACGAACTCACCCAGTGCCGCTGCCTTGTCGGTGATCCAGTCGATAGGCGCTTGCACCATCTTCTTCGCAGCTCCTGCGGCCATCTTCCCGAACGCACCCGTCGTGTCGATGCCCTCCTTGATCTTGTCGAAGAGACCACTGAACGGTGACAGGAGTCCGGAGAAGTCGAATCCTCCGCCTCCATCGGCTGCGGCTGTTGGCCCGCCGAATGGCTTGTCGTTCGCCCAGTGCACGTGGTTGTAGTGCATCCGCTTCACTGCACCTGTGTAGGTGTAGTTGCGTCCGTTCTTGATCTGCCGGCCACCCGCTGGGGAGTGGATGAGCTCCTTGGACTGCCCGTAGTTCTTCGCGAGGAAGTTGAAGATCTTCATCATCGCTGGCATGTCCATTGATCGTGGTCCTGCGAGGTCCACTGCCATTCCGCGTGAGTGGTAGGAGCTGTTGCCGGAGGCGGTGCGGGATCCGGGGCGGTAGGCGGATGTGAGGCGTGCCCAGGGGAATTCGTCCTTGACGATGCCCCATAGGTTGTTCCACACCATGCCGCCCTTGGCGTACCCCAGGCCGGGGATGCTGCCGAAGCGGTTCATGTGGTCCAGGACGCCGCGACCGTAGGTGCGGCTCAGCTTCTGCTGGGACTCCTTGCGGATCACATACTCGTCGGCGTGGACGACACCGGCAGGCTGATACTTGCGGCCCGCGCCGGTCCAGCCGCCAGTCGCGAAACCCTTGGGGAGAGAAACGCGGTCGATCTTATCGACGTTGAAAGTCGAGGCGATCTTGTTGAAGTTGTCAATGATGCCCTTGTTAATCACCGTGTCGATGACAAACTTAATGGGCTTCTTCGCAACGTCGCGAACCTTGTCCCACGCCTTACCGATAGCGTCCTTGCCCTTTTCGAACGCATTAGGAAGAGTGTTCTTCACAGCGTTCACCATCGGGTCGAACACCTTATCGCGAACGAACTTCCACACCGTGTCAATCGCGGTTTTGATGCCGTCCCACACAGGCTTGACAACGTTATCTCGAAGCCACCGGAACACTGGCCCCAGAACATTATCGATAAACGACTTGATCGCCTGGAACGTGATCTTCATCCCCGCCCAAGCGGTCTTGATGTAGTTCACGATGAAGTTCCACACCGGCTTGATGATGTTGTTCCACAGCCAGTTGAAGATCGGGCCGAGAACGTTCTTAACGAACGCCACAATCGCATCAAAGATGATCTTGATGACAACCCATGCCGCCTTAATGGCGATCTGGATTCCCTTCCACACGAGCTGGATGTACACCCACAGAAGCTGGAAGTACACCATAAGGAGGTCACGAATACCGGTGACGATGAAGTTGAACACCGGCTCGATGTAGCCCCACGCCGTCTGGATCGCACCCCAAATGCCATCCCATGCGGGCTTGATGTAGTTCTGGTACAGGTTGACGAACCAGTCGCCAATCGCGGTGATGATTTCCTTCATCCACGGCCACGCCGTGTTCACAAACCAGTCAACGACGACACTGATCGCATTCTTGATCGCGGCCCACGCCGTATCCACAACGTTTCGGAACCATTCGAAGTTGTTATAGGCGAGGATGACAGCCGCGACCAGTCCGGCAATGATCGTAATCACGATACCGATCGGGTTGGCCTTGAACGCTGCGTTAAGCAGCCGTTGCTGAACGGCCCACCCTGCCGTCGCGATCCGGGCCGCATTGGTGACGACGTTCCATGCTGCGGTGCCAATCGTGATAGCTGCGACCGTCAGCTTGTAAGTCGCGAATGCCGCCGTCGCCGTGGCGACCACGATGCCCAGGTTTTTCAGCACACCCAGGTTTTCTCGAACAGCGTTAGTGACCTTCTCGAAGATCTCCGGAAGTTTCTCGATGCCGTCAACAATCGCGTCACTGATCGGCTTCATCGCTGGTGCGATACTGTCGAGCATTGGCACGAGAGTTTCACCAATGGAAGACGAGATGTTGTCCGTCGCCATCTTCCACTGATTCGCAAACGTAGTGGAAGCGCTGTCGCCAGCCTTGATATACTTCTGCATGACAGTGTTGGACTCGTCGCCCAACACTCTGAGAACGTCCTCGACGCTGATAGCGCCCTCAGACGCCATCTTCTTCACCTTATCGGTGGTCGTGCCCATATCCTCACCAAGAGCGGCAAGAATAGGCGCGCCGGACTCCGAGATCATTGACAGGCTATCCATCATGGCGATACCGCCATTGTTGACGGCCTTGAGAACGCCACCCATCGCCTGATTCAGCTTCTCAGAATCGCCGCCAGCACCAACAATCGTTTTGCCGACGTTCTTGAGCACACCGACCGCTTCAGTGCCCTCAACCCCCGCATACGCGAGCGCCTGTGACGCCTCCAAATAAGATGAGTAGTCCAGAGGAGACGCCTTCGATACGGCACGTAGCTGCTTCATCGTGTCGCCAGCCTTGGCCGCGTCATCGTAGAGTCCCGTCAGGACCGCTTTCGCCTGCTGCTGGTTCACAGCGGACTTGAAGCCGGACACGACCGCCGCGCCAGCAGCGACCCCCGCCGCCACAAGAGCGCCAGCCGCAGCCTTCTTCGCCGCAGCACCAGCCGCCGCCATGAGCCGGCTACCCGCATTCCTGCCAGCCGATGTCGCGTGCTTATCGACCGCACCAAATTCCTTCGCGACCGACTTCCCCAGGCCGCGAGCACTCGCCGTTAGTTGGACATATGCTGTGCCGAGTTCAACAGCAGCCATTTGCATCTCGATTCATTGATAGACCAATACATGTATGTGCTCCTTGTAGTGACACCCCCGGAGGGGCTAATGAAGTGGATTCCGGGCATAAGAACGGCCCCGGCTGTCGTCTTTGCGTAATCGACAACCGAGGCCTAAGTGCCCGCGGATATGCACCTACCTCTAATTATATCTGGCTGGCACTCGCTTCGATCATTGTTCGGCGCTTCCTCCCATAAGAGTCTCGGACCGCTCGTTGATGGTGAAGAATGAATATGATCGATCGCTGCACTCTGTCACCTTCTGGATTAGTGATCGGCTGAGTATCCTCCGGAGGGAGCGTGTTCCACCAGTCGTGCCAAGCAGCCTTCCATTCAGCGAACTCCACACCTTCTTCTGGCCGCCAGATATGCGGAGGTATTTGGAGTGGACGCCTTGACGGCGCATCATCGCGACGCCTCATAGATCGTCCATCGGGATTCGGAGTTGCGCTGCGAGCTTCGCATATAGCAATCGCTGTTGCCGTGTTTCGACCAGCGCTGGATGGACTCGTGGCCCTTGCGCTGATTCTGTCATGAGTCCGTCAGTCGCAACGATTGAGTCGAGTTCGCTGATTCTTGTGCGGACGCGGCATGTCTCTTCGAGTAGCGCCAGTTCTGGTGGCGCGAGGTGGAATTCGTCTGTTATTGATTTCCAGAGGTCGAGGCCCGCGCCTTCGAGGTTGTCGGGTGTTTGTGGTTTCGGCATTCCTTCCCTTCCTTACCGAGGACAGCAAGGGGGGTACTCAAATTCTGAGTACCCCCCGATGTGGCTGCCCGTGCTAGATCCCGAGCGTCCGCCCCACTGACCGCCTGCCGCTATACATGAGCGATTCTGCGTCACGGCGTTCGGGTGGCGCTGCGGAAGTGAGCGCGTCCTTCCATTCGCGGTGCGTTCTGCGAGCCTGTTCGGGACCGATCACCCACGGCTGACACTCGTTCGCCAGCCACCGCAGATACGCCACCCGATTGACCCCCTTCGGGAACGGCCCCGGCCCCTGGTTAATTGAGTCGAACTTGACTTCTGGCAGCTTGAGGATGAAGTCGCTCACCGCCTGCCGCCTGCTGACCCGCGCGGTGCGGACTGACTGCCATCGATGAAGCCACACGCGATCGCGTTCGATCGCGTCAGCCGTCAGCGTCTCGCGGAATACCGGCATGTGCCCTGCACTCCACTCGCCTTCCGACCGCCACGCGTCAATCTGCGTGGTGCGGATAGCCTCATACACAGCGACCAGTCTCTGCCCTCGTGCGTAAGCGTCAGCCGACGCCCGGTCGCTCACTGCTTCTTCGGCTGTCGCGGGGACATGCCCAAGCTGCCGGACTTCCTGCACGAGCGCCGCGAGCTGTTCGTTGAGGAAGTCATAGACTGCGCTGATCGGGCCGGACCCACGACGTTCCCTGCGTTCGGCGCGGAGGTCGAGAGCAAGCTGCCCGAGCCGCTCGATCTCCTCCTGGAACGGCTGCCGCTCACGGATACGCGCGAGTGCCGCCGTGAACGTCTTTGCGTCGAACGGTTCATCGCCGCGAAGGATCCTGTCCGAGCTGACGGGGACCAGTTCTTCAGGGCATTCCGATTGGATTTGGGAAATTCGCTTACTGATGGCGGCGAGTGCCTTATCCGCCCGTTCCTTCTGCGGGTGAAGCAGCTGGTCGGCCTTCGCCTTGAGTTCTTCGGCGGCGAGAAGTTCATGCGTCATATCGGTTCTCCTTGTGGTCCATCTTTGCTTTGTAGTTAGCGACAAATCGCAGGTATTCTGCGGCTGATTCGCGTAGTTCCTGTTCTGTATTTCCGAGGATGTACTTCTCTCGGATGCCGTGTTGTTCTGCCAGTTCGGTGCGGTATTGTTCGATACTCATTTTCGGACGTAATTCCTTAACCACTTGATTGTCATCTTGTGTGCTTCAACGTCGGAGAAAAGCAGACTCGCATAGTTAGATATGCGGATCAGCTCGTCACGTAGTTCTTCTTCATTGAGTTCGTCCGGGTGGTCGAGGAGTCGGACTCCGCGTGACCATTGGAATTTGAGACTCATATCGTGTTCACCTCCTTTCGTTATTTGCGGGTGAGCATGTAGGTTCCGAAGACGGCGAGTGCCGCGAGTTCGCAGATCGTGGATACCGCGTCGACCGTCACTGCCCGCCCCTGCGAAGGACGAGAGCGCGAGGGTGTCGCCACGCATCGTGGTCTTTGTCGCACGTCGGGGCGGCGAGGCTGTGCACGTCTACAGGCGCGTGGAAGGCGCATAGAGCGCAGACCCTGAGGTCGGCCGGCAGGTCGTAGTGCGGTCGTCCCGGTGGGATCTTCCGCGAGCAGTTTGAGCAGTTCATCGTTGGCTCCGTTCGGGCAAAGAAAAAGCCCCTTCGCGGGGCTGAGGGTCGCAGTTCGGGTGAGCACCGTCGTCACGCAATATCGCGTCGAGCGGCCACCTGCATATCGAGCATGTGAAGCCGGTGACGGGCCACGCTGCTCCCTGGTGGTCCTTCACCCGGTTCATGCGTCCTCGATTACGTCGGTGATCGCGTTGGCCAGTCCGATCGCTTCAGCTTCAGTCATCACGAGAATGTTGTCTCCGTACCAAACGACAACGCCGGGTGAGCCGTCCGCCATGACTGCGGGCTCCACCCTTGTGGATCGGGCAAGCTCGCGATTGAACCTGTGTCTTCTTGGCTGTTCGTTGAACAGGCGCTTCCCAACGCGTGTTGCGTGTGTTGCGTGTGTTGCGTTCACCATCAGACCTCCATCCCTTCCGAGTCCTCGGACGCAACAGTCGCAACAGTCGCAACACAGGTATATAGACCCCTGCCGGACTTTGAGAGCTTCCCCGAATCGTTCAGTCTGGAAAGGTAGGTGCGAGCCTTGTTCTGCTCCCACCCCATGCGTGTCGCAACGTCCGCAGCGCGCACACCTTCGGGGCGTTCCGCGGCGAACGCGAGGACTTCCGCACTGTCGTCGCCCAGACCCTTCTGCTCCTGCTGCTGCCCGTACGCCTGCGCAGCCTGCGTGAGGTCGGCTCCTGTGAGAGTCCACTTGCCGTCATCGAACCGGGCGGCGTACGCGCCCTCTGACGCGTCGCGCGACGTAACATGCAGCTCCGCATCCCGGGAGTTCCTTGAGCGGCGGATGACGATGATCGTGTCCGCTGCCCCCGCGATTCCCTGAGTACCGCTCACGTCTTCGAGGAAGTCATCAGACCCGGCTTTCCTGTTGTGATGAACGACGACCACAGACCCGTCAGCTCGGTCGGCCACGTCTTTCAGTGAGGCGCTCACGGCATAGTCGTGTTCGTATGCGCCAGCGCCGGGGGCCTTCTGCGGTTTGATCTTGCCCAGCGTGTCGAGGATGATCAGCGGGCGTTGGCCGGCGTAGTAGTCGGCAAACTCTGTCATCAGTGCCGTGGCGTCCTCGGACTTCACTCGATGCACGAACACGATGTTGTCGGGCAGTGTGTAACAGTCGAGGCCCTGCGCGCGGCGCTGTATTCGCCTGGGGCCGTCTTCCAACGCCAGGTAGAGCGTCGGCCTGGTCTTCACGGGGATCGCTCCGAGGAACGGTGTTCCCTGGGATACTGCGATCGCGAGGTCCAGGACCATCCAGGATTTGCCGATTTTTGGGGCGGCGATGATGTAGGTGAGCCCTTCCGGGATCAGCCCGTCAACAACGTATTCGGTTGGTGGGAAGTCTTGGGCCATGAGCCAAGTCCCGTTGTAAGCCCCGTATTCTGTCATCAGAGACATGTGTGTCCTCACCGCGCACCACTGTGCGCCATCAGATGTTGCTTGCGTGCGCGTTCCACCGAAGGTCTCCGCCCTCGGATCCGCCGCACTAGTTCCGTCGTCGGTATGAGATCGCTCTGAGGTCTTCGACCGTCGCGCGCATCACCGCACCGACGTCCCTACCCAGCGCTTCGCGGTCCATCACCCACTGACCGATCGCCTCAGTCAGATCCTCGTCATCGAGAGCCTGCGCCCGCCTGCCGTCGTCGTACCCCCGCGCATAAGCGAGCGCGGTCGCGGCCCGGTAGATCCTCAAGTGAACGTCTTGAGGGACGCTCATCGGACCAGTCCGCGTAGCTTCGCCTGCTGTGCTGCTGTCAGCGGGGGTGCCTTCGCAATCAGGTGTGCGATATGATCCTTGTACGGCGACACACCACGATTCGCCGGAGATGCTTTCAAAATCCCTCCACGGATTTGGGCATAAGAAAACCCCCGAGAGGTAGCCGCCTCCGGGGGTTTTCGCGTACATGTCTGATTACTTCTGCACGTCCTGAAGACGAGTCCACGCTTCAAGATCGCTCCTGCGGTAGCGCGCGTGCTTTCCGACCTTGAAGAACTTGGGACTGCCTGGCGCATACGCCTTGTTCGCCAGCCACTTCTCGCCGACGCGGAGGAAGTCAGCGGCTTCCGCGCGTGTCATAACTTCTCGCATGTTCACCCCCATCCGTTCCCGTTGATCTGACTTTCGGGCATCAAAAAAGCCCCCGGTGAAGATCCGGAGGCTTCGATGTGGGGGTCCTTGTTCCCCCTACACTCTCTCTGTCTGCGCCACCCCCTGGTTCAAACGGGGAGAAACGAGACCGATCGAGTGTGATCTTGCTCACATGTCAGTCTGAGGGGACCCACGGAATGTCCACGCCCGCGTCAGTGAGCGCATCGATGCTCACCGCAATATCCGCGCGAGAGTTGACGAGGTCCACGAACTCCGACAGCGCACGGTTAGCGTTCCGGCGCTCCGGGGAAGACTTCGGGTGCACGACACCCTCAACGACCTTCTCGTAAATCCGGCGTCGCCGAACCTCATCCAGTTCCATCCACGAGTCCATCACCAGCGGGTCGTCGCAACGCAGCATGTCATGCCCGTCGAACGTTGCACCTTCAACCACGTCATCGATGAACTCGACAGGGGACATACTGTGAACCACGTCGGCCCCGGAGGCCAGCAGCTTCGTGTCGTTGTAGCCGGCGATGCGATCCGGGCGGCGCGTGTACTTGTTCGCCGATCGAGCCTCGCGGTCGGTCTTGGTCATCTTCGCCACCTCGCGATTCACGACCTCCTTGACGCGGTTGACAATCAACGCGGGACTCATCGTTTCGAGGCGCTTGTCTGCATTCACGATCATGAATGTCTCGGTGGCGAGGTCTTCCCAGTCGTGCATTCCGATGTATTCCGCCCGTCGGCGAGCGTACTTCTGGGACTCGCTCCACGCCTTCTGCTGCGCTTCCGTCATCATGTCCACTCCCCTTTGTTCCGGTTAATTCCAGTATAAATCGAGGGGTGCGAGTTTCTCTAGCGTTCTATGCCCGCTACCGGCGTGTCGCATTTACGTCGATACAATAATGCTCGCTCATTCCTTCCACTCGACGTGGATCGTCCGGTAGTCGAACCCGAAGCCGCCGCGACCACGCCCGACCGGAAGCAGAGTCACTTCCATCAGCGCATCCATCACCGCTCTACGACGTACAGCGTCCAGCCCATCCCACACGGCGCGGACATCATCTGCCGACGCGACATCCTCCAGGATGCTCGAAGGCCCCTCCGTCAGCGTGGAGTCAATCTCATTGAGGCGCTTCCGGAGCGCAGCTGAGGTCGATCGCACCGAGTCGCCATCCAGCACACCGTCTGCGTACAGTCCCGCCAGCCCGTCCATGCGGGCCTGGACCGTCACTCGCTCATCCCGCAGCGCCTCACGGTCGATGTCGTCACCGTCGGGCGCGAACAGCTCCACAGCGTCCGGCTCCGACAACCGCGCGATGACCAGCTCCGAGATGTACTCATCCGTAGGCTCCGCCAATCGGGACAGGTGCGAGCCGCAACGGTACTTGCGGACACCGTTGTCCGTCGCCCCGATCTTTATCTTCCGCTCCCCGCACCGCCCGCACCAAGCCTGGCCCGAAAGCAGCCAGCGCGGTTGCGTCCCCGAATGCGAGATGCGCGCCGGGTCACGCAGCTTGTCAGCCGCCGCCCTCCACGTATCCTCGGAAACGATCGCGGGGAAGCTGCCTGGGTACACGTTGCCGCTCTCGTGGTGAAGGATCATCCCAGCGTTGCGGGGACTCGACAGCACGTAGCGCACGCTCGCCACCCTGAAAGGATTTCCTCTGCTGGTGGCGAACCCTTGTGCGTTCCAGTCCCGCGCGATCTGCCCCAACGACACCCCGGCGAGGAAGTCGGTGTACGCCCTTCGGATCGCGTCCGCTTCATCTTCGACCAGATCGGACCCGTCCGCCGAATAGCCCAGCACCTTGCGTGGATTGACCAGCATCCCCTGTTCCCGGCGCTGCTGGTATGCGCGCATCTGTCGTTCACGTTTCCGTGATGCTTCGAACCGAGCGATTGCTGCGAGCATGGACCCTCGGAACTCACCATCAGCTGTGCTCAAATCGAGCTCGCCGTCGGCGGTGGCGATCTTCACGCCAGCTTCAATCAGCGTCACGAGGTCCTGTGTGCGTCGCAACAGGCGGTCCATGTCCACAGCAACAACCACGTCGAATTTGCCGGCCTTCGCGTCGTTCAGCATCCGTGCCCACGCAGTCCCCGGCCCGCGCTCTTTAGACGCGCTGGTGTCGTTGTCCGAGTACTCTTCCACCAGCTGCCACCCGCGCGCCTCTACGAGTGCCGTGGTGTGCTTGCGCTGGGTGCCGATGCCGAACTGCTGGCCGGTCGGGTCCGAGCTGATCCGCAGATACGTCGCCGCCTTTGTCATACTCACCATTCTAGTGTGTTGACAGATGTATGGGGGTGGTCATCGGCACGTCGCCCACGCCTTCGACGTTCGCCTGCCGCGCGGACAGCTGGACGACGTGCGGGTGGGCGACGACGAGCTCGCGGGAGTCCTCGACGATGAGCAGCCGGTGGGCTGAGGGCGCGGCGGACAGCATCGCCCCCAGCAGCACCGTCTTGCCCGACCCGGTCCCGCCGGAGACCAGGAAGTTCGCGCGGCGCTCCACGGTCTCCTCCACGAGGGTGACGAGCGCGGGCGGGACGAACCCGTCGGCGGTGAGGTCCTCGAGGGAGAAGGCCCGGGGTCGCGGGATGCGGAAGCTCAGCACAGTGACCTCACCGGACAGCGGCGGGATGACGGCGTTGACGCGGATCCCGTCAGGAAGGCGCACGTCGACCAGCGGCGACGAGTCGTCCAGCCGTCGCCCTCCCGACGCCGCCAGCCGCACCGCGAGCGCGCGGACGTCCGATTCCGCACCCAGGCTCATCGGCACCTGCACGAGGCCGTCACCGAAGTCCGCCCACACGTCACGCGGCCCGTTGACGAACACGTCGGTGACTCCGGGCCTGTCGAGCAGCGGCTGCAGGGGGCCGGCCCCGGACAGCTGCGCGGTGAGTCGGGCCACGAGTTCCAGCATCGCCGCCGAACCGAGCACCCTCCCGGACCGCCGCACCGCCAGAGCGACCGCGGACTCCGTGAGTGGGCCCGGATGGTCGAGGAGGTCGTCGCGGATCTCTGCGACGAGAGCGGGGTCGAGCCACGCACCGTCGCGCCGGTCGAGGCCGTCGCCTCTGCCGATATCGTCAGCCCTGCCGAGTGCGTCGCCCACGCCGAGGCCTATCATCGGTCTCTCCTCCCCCGTCGTGATCCGCTCGGGCTCGGGGCCCCGACAGGTGACGACCACGTGTCGAGGTCCGGGAACCACATCTCCACGAGGTCCGCGGCCGCCGCGGCGAGGGACGACCGGCGGACCGGCAGCGATTCGCCGCGGTCCACCCGCGCGGCGAGCCCCTTGTCCGTGTGCAGCTGGGCGGTGAGCGGCAGTCCCACCGCGTCCGCGACCTGCCGTGCGGGGATACCTCCCCGGTCGTCCTGCCGCACCACGAGGCCCACGTTGTGGTGTCCCGTCCGCAGCCGCCCGGCCACGCGTGCTGCCCCCACGGCGGCCCGGACGCGGGCGGGCACGACGATCTGCACGTGGTGGCACGCGCGCACCGCCCCACCCACCGCATGGCGCGGCAGGTCGATGACGACGAAGTCGAAGGCCTGCTGAGCGGCACCCACGACGGTGTCGAACACCTGCTGCGGGGCCTCGGCGGCGTCGGTGCGGTCCCACGACAGGAGTGCCAGCCCGTCGACCCGCGGGAGGACGTCGAGCAGCGTCGACGGCCGGAGGCTGCCCTTGGACGCCGCCAGCGCCGGCCAGCGCAGACCGTCCGTCGCCTCCGCCCCGAGCACGAGGTCGATGCCACCACCCAGCGGATCCCCGTCGACCAGCACGGTCCGCAGACCGGCTCGCTGTCCTTCGACGGCCAGTGCCGCGGCGAGCACCGTCGCCCCCGCACCGCCGCAGCCGGGCACGATCCCGACTGTCGTCGCCGGGGTGACCGGGGGTTCGACGGCGGCGATCATCCGCTGCACCAGCCATTCCGCGGCGGCGGGCAGGATCGCCACCTGGTCCGCTCCCAGCCGCGTGGCCGCCGCGTACGCGTCCACCGAGGTGCGGGACGCCGAGGACACGTCGTCCACGGCGATGAGGACGGTCGGCGCGGGGATCCCGCTGGGAGGGTCGACGACGTCCTCCCCCAGCAGGACGAGTGCCGCGTCCTGCCAGCCACCGGTCGTCGGGGAGGCGACGGACAGTGTGACTCCGATGCCGTCGGCCAGCGCGGAGCACTGGTCGATGAGGCTGGGCAGCTGGGTGAGCAGAGCGATCCGGGTCATGCGCCCACTCTGTGCCACTCCCGCAGCACTCGGAACAGCGTCGTCGAAGCTGTGGATAACTCGCGTGCTGAGCCCCGGCCTGTGACCTCGAGTGGGAGGGCCGGAGTCGGAGTGGTGGCGCAGTCGGAGTGGTGGCGCAGGGAGCTGCGGAGCTGGAGCGGTGTCCTCACACGCACGCACCCGCCCGGCAGAGTGCCGGACGGGTGCGTTCGCTGTGTCGGAGTGGTGGGATCAGCCGCGGATGATGCCCTCCACGTTGTTGAGGTAGCCCTCCTGGCCGTGCGCGTCACGGACTTTGAAGAACGTCCCGTGGTCCTCCAGCGCGAGGAACCACTCGTTCGGGGTGACGGTGAAGATCTCCTGCCCCGTCACCGGATCCACCGCCGGACGCGGCTCCGTCACGGCGAACCAGAACATCTGCGACACGACCGGGTTGAACGCCTGCGTGGGCTCACCCTGGGTCGCGTCGTACGACGCCGCGGATTCCTCCTGCTCCGTGGACGCGTTGCCGTCGGCACCCATGCGGAACCACTGTGTGGGCTCGTTCTCCGAACCGCTCTGCTCGTCGCCGCGCAAGTGGCTTCCCGCCCCTGCAGCCGGCTCCCCGGTGGTGCCGGGTTCCCCTTCGGTGCGGGCGTGGGTGTCGGACGCAGGCTGGTCGGTGACCTCCGCGTCGGTACCGGCATCGCCGGGCCGATCGGTCTCGCCCTGTTCCTGCGGCTCTGCGACAGCGGAGGCGGGTTCACTCGCGGACGCCGCCTCGTCTGCGCCGGTGGGTGCCGAACCGTCGAACAGCGAACCGCCACTCGATGGGCCGGACTCGTTCGCGGGTGCGGCCGCACCCGCGAAGGTCCCCGCGGATGCCGCAGCACCGCCGGCAGTCGCACCGAACAGTGGTCCGGAGGGTCCTGCTGCGTCCCCACCGCGTGTGGAGTCGGCGGGGTCGGCTGCTGTCGCGACCTCCGAATCAGAGGCCGCGCCGGCCGCGTCCGGATCCGTCACGACAGGCTCCGCACCGACGGTGTCCTCGATGATGTACGGTCCGGTCGCGGCAGGGGCTGCCGCTCCCTCGCCGGTGTTCGCGTCCGTCGGGGCGGTGCCGTCGCCGGGCTGGGTGCCGGCTGCGGCCTCGGGCGTCGAATCGTGGGCGTCCGCAGACGAGGTCTGGGGCGCGACGAACGGACCGCCTGCGCGGGGGGCGTCCGTCTGCGGTGAGGCCTCGTCGACATCGCCGGACGCGGTCTCCTGCGGCAGGGGCTGCGGGTCCCCGAAGGCGCCCGCGTCGAAGGCACCGGCAGCGAAGGACTGTGTGGGCTCAGACTGCGCGTAGGCCGGGGCGGAGGCACTCTCGCGCCCCAGGTAGGCCTGGCCGTCTGCAGTGCTCTGCTCGTCTTCGGTGTCCGGTTCCTGCACGGGAGGCATCACGGCCGTCTCGTCCTGGTCGGCTTCCGTGTGTCCGCCCAGCGCCTCGGCCTGCGCCGCGCCCTGTTCCGTGTGGGTGTAGGCGGGGCTCTGGAAGCTCTGCGGCTCCGCGCCGGACTGATCCGCTGGGGCATCCTGCTGATCAGGAGCGGCGAACTGGGACGCGGTGACACCCACGCTCTGCTCCGGCGAGCCGTATGCCTGGCCCTGCGAGCCGTACGCCTGGCCCTCCGCACCATACGGCTGGCCCTGTGATCCGAACTGCGGCGGCTGCGACCCGTACTGCTGCGAGGGGTCGCCGTACTGCTGGGCCGGGTCGCCATACTGCTGACCCTGTGACCCGTAGACCTGACCCTGCGACCCGTACGGCTGCGGCTGAGAGCCGTAAGCCTGACCCTGCGAGCCGAACTGCTGCGGGTGGGAACCGTGCTGCTGTCCCGGCTGTGCCGCAGCGGCACCGTACATCCCGGCACCTGCTGCGGCACCCGCCCCTGCTGCCGCCCCGTACCCGGCAGCACCTGCCGCGTGCGAGGCCGCCGGCTGCCCGCCGGCTGCGCTGCGAGCCTTCGGGTGGGTATGTGTCTCAGGCAGGGACGTGTATTCGACTGCTAGGAACGGCAGGAACGTGAACACTCCGAAGAAGAACGCGATGAGAGAGGCGACGAACGCGAGCCACCCGCCCACGTGCAGCATCGACGCACTCGTGAAGACGCTGATGATGTTCGCCGCGAAGGCGACCGAGGCGAGCACCGATGTCGCCTGGGCGATGCTCAGCGACCCGATCCTCGGGGGGAAGCCTGCAACGGTCTTGTGCAGGAGTGTGAGGAGCGCCGCCACGATGATCGGGAGCATCCCCAGGAACACCATGC
The DNA here is from genome assembly GCF_016107685.1 of Brevibacterium yomogidense. Classification (GTDB taxonomy): domain Bacteria; phylum Actinomycetota; class Actinomycetes; order Actinomycetales; family Brevibacteriaceae; genus Brevibacterium; species Brevibacterium yomogidense. The sequence goes on along the minus strand of NZ_JABASY010000005.1, from coordinate 63,471 downwards.
CCATGCCCCAGAACGACCAGGTGAAGACACTGGCCTCCAGATAGGACATCGGGAACCCGAAACGGTAGAAGGGCGTCACGAGACCGAGGAAGGCAAGGAGCGCAGCGCCGAGCAGCATGAGATCCCGGAGGCTGAGCGGCCCCAGCATGCTCCCGGGCCGCGCGGGTGCCTTCGGGCGGGTCTGCGCCGCCTGCATCGGGTGGGCTCCCTGCGGACCGGCGCCGTACCCGGCTTGCGGGCCGAACCCGTACGCACCCTGATGCTGCCCCTGCGGCTCCACCCCTGCGCCGTACCCCTGCGGGGCGTAGCTCTGGCCCTGCGCGCCGAACGACTGGCCCTGAGACCCGTACGGCTGACCCTGCGACCCGTAGGCCTGTCCCTGGGACCCGTACTGCGGTGGCTGCGCACCGAACTGCTGGTCCGGCGAACCGAAAGGCTGACCCTGCGAACCATATGCCTGACCCTGCGACCCGTACTGCTGGGGCGGTGCGTACTGCTGAGCCGGATCACCGTACTGCTGGCCCTGCGAGCCGTACGCCTGCCCCTGGGATCCGTACTGCTGGCCCTGCGAGCCGTAAGCGGGAGCCCCGTACGGCTGCTGTCCGTACTGCTGGGCATCACCCGACTGCTGGGCGTCACCCGGGGCCGGGACTCCTGCGGAACCGTGCTGCGCGGCCGGATCGGCGCCGGGCTGGCCCCATTCCTGGTGGCCCGAGCCCTGTGAGGGCTGATAGGGCGTGCTCATCTCGTCTCCTTCCGAACTCCGCGCAGCCAGCACAGAGTCGGCGCTGTCGTGTGTGCTTTCGTCCCCATCATCGCATTGCACCGGTGTCATGCCTCAAGAGCGGCGCGACCATCAGCCGGTTCTCAGGGTCAGTGGGCACGCGTGGTCGGCTCGTGGTCCCCCGAGGAGGTAACGGCGATGCAACTCCTGCCGTTCGGATCGTCCGCACGAGGTATAAGCTCGTTTCCGAAGTCGGCGATGAATGTTTCGCGGCTTGCCATCGAAGATGCTGGGAAGGACGACAACGATGACCGAAAGCAGGAACTCGAACACGTACCCGCCCACGGCGGAGTTCGCTGCTCAGGCGAATGTCACTGCCGCGGACTATGAGGCTGCGGCGGAGGACCGTCTGGGGTTCTGGGCGGACAAGGCCCGCTCACTGGTCGACTGGAAGACCCCGTTCACGGAGACTCTCGACTGGTCGAATCCCCCGTTCGCCCGCTGGTTCGGCGACGGCCAGCTCAATGTCGCCGCCAACTGCCTGGACCGGCACGTGGAGGCCGGCAACGGCGATCGTGTGGCCATCCACTTCGAGGGTGAGCCGGGAGACTCCCGTTCGATCACGTACGCGGAGCTCACGACGGAGGTGAAGAAGGCCGCGAACGCGCTCGCGTCGCTGGGTGTCTCGCAGGGCGACCGCGTCGCGATCTACATGCCGATGATCCCGGAGACCGTCATCGCGATGCTCGCGTGCGCCCGTCTGGGCGCGGCCCACTCCGTGGTGTTCGGCGGGTTCTCCGCCGATGCGCTCCATTCCCGCATCCTGGACGCCGAGGCCCGGGTCGTCATCACCGCCGACGGCGGCTACCGGCGAGGCAAGCCGTCGAGTCTCAAGCCGGCCGTCGACGCCGCGCTCGCCAAGGGCGACACCCCCGTCGATCACGTGGTCGTCGTCGAACGCACCGGTGAGGACGTCGCCTGGGTCGAGGGCCGCGACAAGAAGTGGGCTGACGTGGTCGGCCAGCAGTCCGAGGAGCACGAGGCCGAGGCCTTCGACGCGGAGAACCCCCTCTTCGTCCTCTACACGTCCGGGACGACGGGCAAGCCCAAGGGCATCCTCCACACGTCCGGCGGCTATCTCACCCAGTCGACGTACTCCGTCTTCGCGACGTTCGACCTCAAGCCGGAGACGGACGTCTTCTGGTGCACCGCGGACGTCGGGTGGGTCACCGGGCACACGTACATCGTCTACGGGCCGCTGTCGGCGGGTGCCACGCAGGTGATCTACGAGGGCACCCCGGATACGCCGGACAAGGGCCGCTGGTGGAGCATCGTCGAGAAGTACGGTGTGTCGATCCTCTACACGGCCCCCACGGCGATCCGGACCTGCATGAAGTGGGGCGACGACATCCCCGCGCAGTACGACCTCTCCTCGCTGCGACTGCTGGGAAGCGTGGGCGAGCCGATCAACCCGGAGGCCTGGACCTGGTACCGCCGTGTCATCGGCGGGGATCGCTGCCCTGTCATCGACACGTGGTGGCAGACGGAGACCGGCGCGCATATGATCGCCCCCATGCCGGGCCTCGTCCCCACGAAGCCGGGGTCGTCGCAAAGAGCGCTCCCCGGGATCTCGGTCAAGATCTTCGATGACGAAGGTCAGTCGCTGGGGAACGATCAGCCGGGTCTGCTCGTCATCGACGAGCCGTGGCCGGCGATGCTGCGGGGCGTGTACGGCGACCCGGAGCGCTACAAGGACACCTACTGGTCGCGGTTCGACGGCATCTACTTCGCCGGCGACGGCGCCCGCTTCGACGAGGACGGGGACATCTGGTTCCTCGGGCGTGTCGACGACGTCATGAACGTCTCCGGCCACCGCCTGTCGACGGCGGAGATCGAATCCTCGCTGGTCGCCCACGACGCGGTCGCCGAGGCCGCGGTCGTCGGTGCTGCCGACGAGACGTCGGGACAGGCCGTGTACGCCTTCGTGATCCTCCGCGCCGAGGTGGAGGAGACGGACGACATGGAGGAGAAGCTGCGGGCCCACGTGGGATCGGACATCGGTCCCATTGCGAAGCCCAAGCGCATCCACATCGTCGACGAGCTGCCGAAGACACGATCAGGCAAGATCGTGCGTCGTCTGCTCAAGGACCTCGCGGAGAACAAGGGAGTCGGGGACTCGTCGACGCTCGCGGATGCGTCCGTCATGGATCTCATCTCCCAGCAGGTGTCCAGCTCGTAGGAACCGGGCGTCCCGACCACGTGTGCCCTCCCGTTCCTACGCGCCGGTAGGGCACACTGTGGTCAGCCGGACTCAGCAGGCATTAAAGTGGGGATCAGCTGCATTCCCTCGACAGCCGCGAACACTGAAGGAGCCCCATGTCGGAACGGTCCATCTCCAAGCTGGTCAAGGACATCGGCGCTGATGCGCAGGCCCTTGCTCAGGAGGAAGCGGCGCTCGCGAAGTCCGAGGCCCTCGACGGTGCGAAGAATCTGGGCATCGGTGCGGGGCTGGCGATCGGAGCCCTGTTCCTCCTGTTCCTGTCGTCGTTCATGGCGATGTTCACGGTGTCCTCGGCTCTGCACGAAGGACTGGGCTGGTCGTGGTGGCTGAGCTTCCTCGTCGTCTTCGCAGCCCTGGTGATCGTCGCCCTGATACTCGTCGCCGTGGCCCTGCCGCTGCTGAAGAAGGGCAATCCGACCCCCACGGCTGCGATCGCGTCGGGCAAGTCCGCCGTCGCCGCGATCAAGCGCGCCCTGTCCAACCCGGGCGGCCCCCGCTACTGAGCGGCTGACCGCACGGACCGCGTGCCCAGTGGCCAGCGCAGGTCACAGAGATGCCCGGCAGGGTGAACCTGCCGGGCATCTCTGCGTCCAGGGCCGGAACTCAGAAGTCGATCGGGATCGTCCGGGTGCGGTCCCATGCGCGCGACCACCCCAGCGAGTCGAGCGCCCATTCGAGGATCCCGGCGGTGAACCCCCAGGGCTTCATGACGCCCACGTCGAAGACGGGGGTGGTGAAGGGCCGGTCCCGCGGTGCGAACACGCCCCGGTTCGCAGGAGCCACGAGGTCGGCGATCGCGACGCGCGCCACGAGGGCGGATTCCGCCTGATCCATCGCCTGCACCTCCATCGGCTCCCGCCACCACGCCAGCACAGGGGTGACGTCGAAGCGGCTGTGGGGGACGTAGAGGGGCGGCAGCGTGCCGACGACCTCGACACCGCCGGGGTCCAGCCCCGTCTCCTCCTCCGCCTCCCGCAGCGCGGTGAACGCTGTGGACTCGTCTCCCTCGTCGCGAGCGCCCCCGGGGAAGGCCGGCTGTCCGGCATGATGCCGCAGGGTCGCCGCACGCTGGAGGAGCACCACGTCGACGTCGGAGACTCCCAGGTCCGCCAGGCGCGCCATCTCGTCACGGCCGGCGGGGGTGCGGGGCTCCTGGCCGTGTCCGAACAGCATGAGGACGGACGCGTCGCGGATGTTCATCCCGTCCGGTGCGTCCTCCCTGCGCAGCCACGACGCCGGCGGTTCGGCCGACAGCAGACCTGTGAGTGCCTCCTGCAGGTCGACTCCCCCGGTTGTGGTCTGTTCCACCGCGTCTTCGCGGGTCATCGTGTCTCTCCCCCGTCGTCCTTCATCCTGGAGTCCTTCTCGCCGCCGCCCGGTCGATCCTCCGCGAGTTCGAACCGCAGCAGCTTCCGCGCCCGCTCTTCGTCGAGCTCGCCCTCGCCGAACGACGGGCACAGCGCGCTGATCGGGCATGCCCCGCACGCGGGTGTGCGGGCGTGGCAGATCCTCCGACCGTGCCAGATCACCCGGTGGGACAGCATCGTCCAGTCCTTGCGCGGGAACAGTGCGGCGACGTCCTTCTCGACCCGGTCGGCATTGTCCGACTCCGTCCACAGGAAGCGTCGCGCCAGCCGTGCGAAGTGGGTGTCGATCGTGAGGCCCGGGACGTCGAACACGTTGCCCAGCACGACGTTCGCAGTCTTGCGTCCCACACCCGGCAGCGTGACGAGCTTCTCCAGCGACGCGGGCACCTCGCCGTCGAACTCGTCGATGAGCGCCTGTCCGAGGCCCACGATGCTCTTCGCCTTCGCCCGGTAGAAGCCGGTGGGCCGGATGATCTCCTCGACGTCCTCCCTGCGCGCGGCCGCGAGGCTCGCGGCGTCCGGGTACGTCCCGAACAGTGCGGGAGTCACCGCATTCACCCGGATGTCCGTCGTCTGTGCGGACAGCACCGTGGCCACCAGGAGCTCAAACGCGTTGCGGTGGTCCAGCTCTGCGTGGGCATCCGGGTAGGTGTCCGCAAGGATGCGGTGGATCTTCCTGGCTCTGCGCGTGCGCCCCAGTGGAGTCTCCTCGAGGAAGCGCCGCCGGCTCTTCTCAGCGACTGACAGCACCGGCCCATCCTATCGGTGGGCTGCGTCTGCTCGTCCGCCGCGCCCCGAATCGTGCGTCTCTCCGACCCTCTCGACACACCCGGACGGCCCTGCCTCATGGCGCCGGAGCACGGTTCCGTCCAGGTTCTGCGGTTTGCACCCTCCAACTGTGGGCAGGACCACGGACCAACGGGTAGATTGTGACGCAGAAGTGTAACGATCAGGAGGAACCAAGTGGACATCGAAGTCGTACGCAGGGCCGCGCTCTTCGCCGGGCTCGACGACGAAGCGACCAGTGCGCTGCTCAAATTCATGAAGCCGCGCAGCGTCCGACGGGGGACGGTGCTGTTCCGGGAGGGCGATGCCGGCGATGAGCTGTACATCGTCGCGACCGGCAAGCTCAAGGTGGGGCGTGAATCGTCCGATGGGCGGGAGAACCTGCTGTCGGTCGTGGGCCCCAGCGAGATCATCGGCGAGCTGTCGCTGTTCGATCCGGGCCCACGGTCCTCCACTGTCTCCGCGGTGTCCCAGACGGAGCTGCTGAGCCTCCGCCACGAAGACCTCACCGCGTGGCTCGAAGAGCGGCCCAAGGCCGGGATGAACCTCCTGCGTGCTCTGGCGATCCGTCTGCGCCGCACGAACGACACCGTGGGCGACCTCGTCTTCCAGGACGTCCCGGGGCGTGTCGCTAAGGCTCTGCTGGACCTCGCCGACCGCTTCGGCCAGCCCACGCAGGACGGCACCCATGTCGCCCACGACCTCACGCAGGAAGAGCTCGCCCAGCTGGTGGGCGCCTCCCGTGAGACGGTCAACAAGGCGCTGGCCGATTTCGCGCAGCGCGGCTGGCTCCGTCTGGAGGCCCGCGCGGTGGTCCTGCTGGACGTCGACCGGCTGCGTCACCGCGCCGCCTGATCGTCGGTAGGGGGCTTCTCACGCACGGCCCCTCCTCAGGATCCCTCCGGCAGCACTCCGGTCATGGGAATCCTGCACAGACGCCGAGGCCGTGGTCACCGACAGGGTGACCACGGCCTCGGCGTGTCCGCTACGGTTCCGTTATGACGCCTTCCGTACGAGCACGGACACCTTCCGCCGGGTCACCGGGCGTCCGCCCGTCCCGGCTGCACCGCCGCAGGTGGGCTGCTCTCACCGCCGGTGTCCTCGTGGTCGTCCTGCTCGCCGCCGCGGCGTGGTGGTTCCTGTGGGTGCCGCACGTGCGGCCCTCGCTGCAGGCCGGTGAGGTGCACGGCATCGACGTGTCGAACCACCAGGGCGACATCGACTGGCAGCGCGTGCGCGCGGACGGCATCGACGCGGCGATGATCAAGGCGACGGAAGGCAACGACTACACGGACCCGCAGTTCGCGGAGAATTGGTCCCAGTCGGCAGACGCGGGCGTGCAGCGGGGTGCGTACCACTTCTTCACCCTCTGCTCGCCCGGTGCGGAGCAGGCGGAGAGCTTCCTCACTGCGGCACCGCCGGAGGACGGCGCGCTTCCACCCGCGATCGACCTCGAGCTCATCGGTGCCTGCCAGCAGCGGCCGTCGCAGGCAGAGGTGAGCGCAGAGCTCGAGGACTTCCGGCGCGCGGTGGAGGGGGCGTGGGGCGGTCCGCTGCTCGTGTACGCGCGGGGCGACTTCCGGTCTGCGTACGACATCGGGGTGCTCGCGGACAATCCGCAGTGGGTCACGCACTTCTTCGTCCGCCCGCGGGACGACGCGTGGACCGTGTGGCAGGTCCACTACGTCGCCCGCGTCGACGGGATCGACGGCGGCGTCGACCTGGATGTGCTGAGACTCGACGGCTGACTTCCCGCACCGGGGCGGCTGACGCCCCTCACCAGGTTTCGCGGTCGGTCAGTCCCCCAGGGACTCGATGTACGCGAGCTGCGCGCGGACGATCTGCAGGGCGGCGGGCTTCACGGAGTCCGGGACGTCCGCGTAGACGACGTCCGCGACCTCCTCCGCCGTCGACCTTCCGGAAGCCAGCACGTCCTGCACCTGCCGGATCCGCTCCTGGCGGTGGGAGAGGTAGTGCGCCAGCAGGTCGGCCACGTCCTCCCTCTGCTCGCCGTGCGCGGGTGCGATGGTCCGGACGTCTCCCGCAGCCTCGAGCGCGATGAGGCGCTCGAGGCTTGCGAGGTAGTCCCCCAGCGATCCGTCGGGGAACGACACCATCGTCGTGCCGCGCCCCAGGACGGTGTCCCCGGAGAACAGCCGGTCCCCGTGGACGACGGACACGGAGTCGTCGGTGTGCCCCGGTGTGGCGATGATCGTCGCGACGTCCGCGTCCGCGGTGCCGAACGCGATCGTCTGCCCGTCGACCAGCGGCTGCGTGCCGGAGGCGAACGTGGGGTCGACCGCGTGGACGGGGACGCCCGGCGCCCAGTCGGCAGCGGTCTCCAGCAGCCCGGAGTGGTCCGCGTGGCGGTGGGTCAGGATGATCGCCGTCAGCTCTGCGGACCCCACGGTGCGCACCAGCGCGTCGCGGTGCTCCGTCAGCCGGGGCCCCGGATCCAGGAGGAGCGCGGAGTCTCCGTCCTGGGACCGCAGCACGTAGCTGTTGGTGCCGTCCAGCGTCATGGGTGACGGGTTGTCCGCCAGCACCAGGTCGACGCCGTCGTCCGCGAGCGCACGGCGCAGGTGGTCATCCGCTCCTGGCACCGTCATTCTCCTGCGCGGACCTGGACGGTCAGTTCCAGTTCCACGGGGGTGCCCATGGGGAGCGTGTTGACCCCCACTGCGGAACGGACGTGCTGACCTGCTTCTCCGAACAGTTCGCCCAGCAGCTCCGAGGCGCCGTTGACGACACCTGGCTGTCCCGTGAAATCGGAGGCCGAGTGCACGAACCCCGTCACCTTGACGATGCGCTCGATGCGGTCCAGGTCGCCGATGACGCTCTTGACGGCAGCCAGCGCGTTGAGTGCGCAGACACCGGCGAGCTCGTACGCCTCCTCGGCCGTCACCGCGTCACCCACGGCACCCACCTTGGGGAGGGCGCCGTCGACGAACGGCAGCTGGCCGGACGTGAGGACCTGGTCGCCCACCCGCAGCGCGGGCACGTACGCCCCTGCGGGGACGGCGACGGGCGGGAGGGAGAGACCGCGGCCGGCGAGATCGGATTCGATGCGACTCATGATGGAACCCTTCAGCCCTCGAGCGGGCGCTTCATGTAGGCGACGAGGTTGCTGCTGCCTTCGGGGCCGGGGATGACCTGCACGAGCTCATATCCCTCCGCTCCCCACTGATCCAGGATCTGCTTCGTCGCGTGGATGAGGAGGGGGACGGTCACGTACTCCCACTTCGTCATGAGGTGCTCCTTCGTCGTGAGTGCGGGTACGGTCCCGCATGCCCTCCCCATGCTATGTGGTCGCAGGCAGGAGTGACACTGCGGGCGAAGTGACACAGCGGGTGGAGACGACGGAACCGCGCGGACACCGACTCATCGGTGTCTGCGCGGTTCCGTTCACGTCTGCGGGTCAGTTGCCGCCGAGGCCTGCGCCGCCGCCGTCGTCGCCGCCACCGTCTCCGCCGCCGTCGCCACCACCTCCGTTACCGCCGCCGCGGTTGCCACCGCCGCTGCTTCCGCTGTCGCTGCGGCTGCCGGAGTGGTCGCTGCCCTGCGATCCCGAGGCGCTGCCAGAGGGCCGGGGGAAGCCGCTGTTGCCGGACGTCTCCTTGACGGCCTCGCGCATGTACGCCTGCCAGGTGCGACCGGAGATCGTCGCACCGTAGACGGTTCCACGGACCACGCCTTCGTAATTGCGCCGCCAGTCGCGGTTCCCGTTCGGGTCACCGGTCCACACCATGGTGGACAGCGTGCGGGTGAAGCCGATGAGCGAGGTGGCACCGACCTCGAAGTTCGTCGTACCGGTCTTCGCCGCGGCCGGCACACCGATGCCCAGGCTGCTCGTGGTGCCTCCGTTGAACGTCTGGCTCATCGCGTAGGCGACACCCTGCGCGACCTCCTTGTCGATCGCCTGGTGGCAGTCGGACGATGGGACCTCGATCTCCTCGCCGTCCGAATCCACGATCGATTCGATCGGAGTGGGCTTGCAGTACTTCCCGTCGGCCGCGAACGTCGCGAAGGCGGATGCCATGTCGATCGGGGCGACCTGGACGGTGCCGAGGATCGACGCGGGGCTGAGCGCCGGGATGAAGCCCGTGTCGTCCGCCGTGTCGAGCGGTTCACCGCTGCCGTACTTGATGCCCAGCTTCTCTGCAGTCTCGAGGATGCCGCACATGTTGAGCTGGTTGCCCATTGCCGCGTACGCGGTGTTGAGCGATTGCTTCGTGGCCTGCAGCGCTGTCATCGACGAGCTGCCGTTGCCGTCGCCCGCGTTCCTGGGATGCCAGGGCCCTCCCATTGCGGGACAGCCGCTGTACTTCCACGACCCGGCGGGGTAGTTCCGCCGCGTGGCGTTCACGACGGTTCCCAGGCCCTTGCCCTCGTCCAGCCATTCGGCCAGCACGATGGGCTTCCATGTCGAACCGACCTGGAAGCCGTTCGCCCCGTTGTGCGCATTGTCGACGTTGTAGTTGATCTGCGTGTCGACGTTCTTCTCACCGTCGCCGGATGTGTAGTTCCGGTTCTGCGCCATCGCGATGACCTTGCCGGTCCCGGGCTCCACGGTCACAGCCGAGTGCCCTGCGCCCGACGGATCGCCGACGGGCACTCGGTCCTTCACCGCTTCGTCCGCCTTCGCCTGGATCTTCGGATCGATCGTCGTCTTGATCGTGAGGCCGCCGCGGTTGAGGAAGTTCTTGCGTTCGCCCTTCTCCTCGCCGTACGTCGGATCATTCTCGATGACGCGCTGGACGTAGTCGCAGAAATACCCCATGTTGCCGGCGGTACCGCAGCCGTTGGGGGTCTTGTGGATGTCCAGGTCCAGCTCGGACTCCTTGGCCTCGTCGTACTCGTCGTCGTCGATGTACCCGTGAGTGTGCATGAGCCCCAGCACGACGTTGCGGCGCTCGAGGGTCTGATCGGGGAACCGCTCCGGGTTGTTCGCGGACGGGTTCTTCACGATCCCCGCCAGCGTCGCGGACTGTGCGACGTTCAACTCCGATGCGGGGATCCCCCAGTACCGCTGCGCCGCGGCTTCGACGCCGTAGACGTTCGGGGAGCCGGAGTAGTTGTTGATGTTGAGGTACCGGTGGAGGATCTCGTCCTTGCCGTACTTGTTCTCCACGGCGAGCGCCAGCTTCGCCTCACGCAGCTTGCGTGCGTAGCCGGAGGCTCCGTCGGACTCCTTCGCCGCAGCGACCCCCTCGGAATCCTCTTCCGCGTGGGCGTTCTCCGCGAGCACGTTCTTCACGTACTGCTGGGTGAGGGTCGATCCGCCCTGCGTCGAATCGGACAGGAGGTTGTGCACCACCGCGCGGGCGATGCCCTGGATGTCCACACCCGAATGTTCGTAGAAGCGGTAGTCCTCGACCGCGACCGTCGCGTCCTTCATATCCTGGGAGATGTCGTCGAACTCGACCTCCTTGCGGTTCTGCCAGTAGAAGCTCGCGATGAGGGATCCATCTGCCGCGAGGATGCGCGACTGCTGCGCCAGTGGCCGTTCGTCGAGCTCCGCGGGAAGCGCCTTGAAGACTTCGACTGCACCGTCACCCGCCGCGGCCGCCATGCCGACCGACGGGATCGCGAGTCCAGCAGACACGATTCCGGCGATGCAGCTGACGGCGATGAACTGGATGAGCGCGCCGACCTTGGTCGGCTTCTTCACGGGAGCAGAGGACACCATGGACTCGATTTTAACCGCACGGTCAATCGGAAAGTCTCAGTCTCCGCGAAGAGTCCTCTCAGGAGACCTGCGCCATCGCGCCACCACTCCGGCGACGGTTCATTGTGATCGAGGATGTTCCCTGCCCTCTCGCGACTGCCCGGATCCCCTTCTCACTGGGCGACGACGGTGAGCAGCGTGACCTCCGGGGGGCAGGAGAACCGCACGGGTGAGTACGGCGAGTAGCCCAGCCCGGCGGAGACGTTGATGCGCATGCGCCGGTAGGGGAACATCCCGCGGGCGCGTGTCCGGTCCAGGTCGCAGTTCGTCACGGGGGCACCCCAGAACGGCACTCGGATCTGGCCGCCGTGCGTGTGACCGGCGAAGACCAGCTGGGCACCTGCCCGGTCGAACGCCTCCAGCGTCCGGGAGTACGGAGCGTGCGTGACTCCGATCCGCACGTCGGCCTCGGCGAACGAGGGGTGCGTCTCCGTGATCCGGTCCGCATCCATGTGTGCGTCGCCCAGGCCTGCGAAGGCGAGCGTCGTCCCTCCGACGGTGAGGGTCGCGGAACGGTTGTCGAGGTAGGTCCAGCCGCGCGCTTCGAATGCCTGCTTGAGGTCCTTCGTCGGCAGGGTCGGGTGCTTCGACTTGTCCTCGCCGTGGGTCGTGCGCCGGGTGAGGTAGCGGGCGGGGTTCTTCCGCGTGGGCCCCCACACGTCGTTCGATCCGAAGACGAACACCCCGGGCACGTCCAGCAGCGGGGCGAAGGCGTCGAGGACCAGCGGGAGCGTGTCCCCACCGAAGTTGTCGCCCGTGTTTACGACGAGGTCCGGCTCGAGATCGATGAGCGACCGCACGAACCGCGACCGGAACTCCTGGTTCTCTGCCAGGTGCAGGTCCGACACGTGGAGGATCCGCAGCGGGGCGGACCCCGGCGGCAGCAGCGCGAGCCGCTGGCGGCGGATCCGGAACAGCCGCGGTTCGACGATCGCGGAGTACGCGAGGCCCGCAGCTCCCACAAGGCCGATTCCTGCGAGGATGCCCGCCGTGCGGCCGGTTGTGCGGAGTGTGCGTGCTGAGACCATGCGCCCGATTATGTCAGCGGATGGGCCTCGGCGGCGGTCGTGCTCAGCCCTGCAGGGACGGATGTCGATCGAGGTCCGATTCGCGCTGGGCCCGCGCACGGACGTGACGGCGCATCCGGCGGCGGCCCACCAGCCTGCACACGGCGTAGATGACGAAGCTGATCGTCGTGACGAACGGGCTGATGGGGACCACGGGGGAACCCAGGGCTATCAGCACACCGCCCACGGAGGACACGACCGCGAAGAGCACCGACAGGATCGGGGTGAGGACCGGGGAGGCGGTCAGCTGGGTGGCGGCGGCGGCCGGGGTGATGAGCAGCGCAAGCACCAGCAGCACGCCCACCACCTGCACGGATAGCGCGACCGCCAGGCCCAGCGTGAGCATGAACACGATGTGGAGCATGCCGACCGGCACGCCGCGGGCGCGGGCCACCTGCGGGTCGAGGCTCGAGAACATGAGCGGCCGCCAGATGACGATGAGTGCGACGAGCACGAGGATCGCGCACCACACGAGCAACCGCAGCTGGTCATTGCTGATCGCCACGATCTGGCCGGTGAGCAGGCCGAACTTGCTGGCGGCCCGCCCGTCGTACAGGGCGAGGAACAGGATGCCCAGGCCCAGCCCGAACGGCATGAGCACGCCGATGATCGCGTTCTTCTCCGAATCGCGCACCCCGCCGACCGCGATGATGACGGCGGCGAGGATCGACCCGACGAAGCTGCCGTGGACCACGTCGAACCCGACGAGCAGGAAGAAGGCGGCCCCCGCGAACGACAGCTCCGCGATCCCGTGGACGGCGAACGCGATGTCGCGGGTCATGACGAACACGGACACGAGCCCGCCCACCACACCCAGGAGGGCGGCGGCGAGAATCGAGTTCATGAGCAGGGAGACGAGCGCCCCGTAGTCCTCGAACGTGAAGAGCCCGGTGAGCGCGTCCATCAGGCGTCCCCTCGTCCCGGCAGGAATCCGTGGCCGCTGTGGTCGTCGTGCGGGTCCTCGGCGGAGGGGTGGTGCGGCTGATCGTCGCTGCCGACGATGACCAGCCTGCCGCCCACCTCGACGACCTCGATGTGGGTGCCGAACAGGCGGCTGAGCGATTCCGTCGTCATGACCTCCCGCGGCGGGCCCATGAGGTGGTGCCCGCCGGCCAGATACAGCACCCGGTCGACGTAGGGCAGGATCGGGTTGATCTCGTGGGTGACGAACACGACCGCGGTGTCCCGCGTCCGCCGCATCTCGTCGATGAGGGCAGCGACGCGCCGCTGGTGGTGCATGTCGAGGGACAGGAGCGGTTCGTCGCACAGGAGGATTCGCGGCTCACCGACGAGCGCCTGGGCGACCCGCAGTCGCTGCTGCTCACCGCCCGACAGCAGCCCGACGGGCGAGTCCGCGTATTCGCGGGCGCCCACCGCGTCGATGAGCTCCTCGACCCGCTCGCGTTCTGCACGGCTCATGCCCCACCAGCCCCACCGGTGCCCGTCGAGCCCCATGCGGACGAGGTCGCGGCCCCGGAACGGGGTGTCCCGGTCCATGCCCCGCTGCTGCGGGATGTAGCCGAGGTCCCCGTCACCCGTTCGCGGTTCGTGTCCGTTCACCCGGATGGTCCCGGCCCGCAGCCGGTGCTGTCCCAGCAGCGTGCGCAGGAGCGAGGTCTTGCCGGTGCCGTTCGGACCCAGCACCGCGACGAACTCGCCCGGCTGCACGTCGAGTGTGAGGTGGTGCCAGACGACCCGCTCACCGAACCGCAGCTCCGCGTCGCGCAGCTCGAGGATCGGGTCGCGGTCGGTCGCCGCACCCGCGGGCGTCGGCGCAGCCGTGCTGGACGAGGGCGCCCGGCCGGAGGATCGTGCCGTTCCGGTTCCTTGTGTCGCGCTGGCCGGTTGTGTCGTGCCGGCTGTCGTGGGGACGGGGCCGCTCACAGGAGTGCCTGCTCCACTGCGTCGACGGTGTCCGTCATCCACGTGACGTAGTCGGTGTCCGCGGGCATCGTCTCCGCGACCTCGACGACGGCGATCCCCTGCTCTTCCGCTGAACTGCGCAGTGCCTCCGCCTCCGGACCCGAGGTCTGGACGTTGTAGGCGAAGACCCTCACCTCGTCGTCCACAGCCTCCGTCGCTTCCGCGACGATCAGCGGGGAGACGTCGGAGCCCGCCTCGACAGCGGACACGAAGTCGTCGGGCACGACGTTCTCGAGCTCCAGGTCCTCGAAGAGCCGCAGTGCGACCGGTTCGGTCACCGCCGCACGCTCGCCGGAGTGCTCGTCCGCGATCCCGTCGATGCGCGTCTGCAGCGACCCCAGCTCGTCCCGGAGACCCTCCGCGTTCGTCTCGAACTGCTGGGCGCTGTCCGGCACCGCCTCTGCGAGATGGGTCTCGACCTCGTCGACCAGTGCGAGCATCGTCGGCACCGAATACCAGACGTGCTCGTTGAACGTCCCGTGCTCATGGGAGTGCCCGTCGTCGGAGGAACCGTCCTTGTCGTCCTCGTCGTCGCGGCCAGCGCCGTCCTCGTCCCCGCCGTCGCTCTCGCCCTCGTGGCCATGGGAGTGATCGTGGGAGCCGCCGTCCGCGGCGGCCTCGGCGGCTCCGGGCAGACCGGAGATCGCCACGGTGTCGATGACGTCCGGTTCCGTGTCGATCGCATCGAGCATGGTCGTGACGAAGGAGTCGTACCCGCCGCCGTTCATGACGACGAGGTCCGCCCGGGACAGTTCCAGCTGGTCCCTGGCGGTCGCCTCGTACTCGTGGGGGTCCTGCGCGGGATCGTCGATGATCGGGCGGACATCGACCGCGTCACCGGCGACCGCCTCGACGATCGACGCGTACACGTTCGTCGACGTGACGACCGTCGTGCCGTCGCCGTCAGCCGACTGTCCCCCGCCCCCGCAGCCGGCCAGCATCAGCCCGGGAACGGCCACAGCGGCGAGGAGCGTGGGAGGACGGCGCATGGGAGGAAGCCTTTCGGTGTGGCTGGACGTGATCCGAAGAGTGCGGACTCCGCGCGCTTCCGCAGAAGGTCGCGTGTCCTGCCGTCAGACTACGCCGCGGTCCGGGACGGGACTAATGCAGATATGACGATGTTTCCATGCGGACGGCGCCCCTCCCCCACGCAGGGAGAGGGGCGCCGTACCGGGTGTCGGACGTGTGCCGAAGCTGTGTCAGCCGAGTCGCTCTGCAACCAGCCGCGCGATCTGCACCGTGTTGAGTGCGGCGCCCTTGCGCAGGTTGTCGTTCGAGACGAACAGGACGAGACCGCGGCCTTCCGGCACCGACTGGTCCTGGCGGATCCGTCCGACGAGACTGGGGTCGGCACCGGCCGCCTTGAGCGGGGTCGGCACGTCCTCGAGCTCCACGCCCGGAGCCTTGCCCAGCACCTCGTGCGCTTCGTCCGCGGTGATCGAGCGGGAGAATTCCGCGTGGATCGACAGCGAGTGCCCGGTGACGACGGGCACGCGCACGCACGTCCCGGCGACCAGCAGATCCGGGAGGTCGAGGATCTTGCGGGACTCGTCGCGGAGCTTCTTCTCCTCGTCCGTCTCCCCCTCCCCGTCGTCCACGAGCGAACCGGCGAGCGGCAGCACGTTGAACGCGATGGGGTCCGTGTAGACCTCAGGCGCCGGGAATTCGACAGCGGACCCGGAGTTCACGAGCGCACCCGCGTGCGGCGCGACGGCCTGGGCCTGGCCTGTGAGCTCGTCGACGCCCGCCAGGCCGGAACCGGACACCGCCTGGTAGGTCGCGACCTTGAGACGTTCGAGCCCTGCGGCCTCGTGCAGCGCCTTGAGCGGCGGCATCGCGGCCATCGTCGTGCAGTTCGGGTTGGCGATGATGCCCTTGGGGAGGGCATCGAGCGCCTCAGGATTCACCTCGCTCACGACCAGCGGGACCTCGCTGTCGCCGCGCCACGCGGACGAGTTGTCGATGACGACCGCGCCCGCCTTCGCGAACCGCTCCGCCTGTGCGCGCGACGTGGCGCCACCCGCGGAGAACAGGGCGATGTCCACACCGGTCGGGTCCGCCGTCGACGCGTCCTCCACGACGATGTCCTCGCCGCGGAACGGAAGCGTGGTGCCTGCTGAACGGGCGGACGCGAAGTAGCGCACCGCCCCGATGTCGAAGCCGGGGTCCTCTTCGATCAGAGCGCGGATGACGGCCCCCACCTGCCCGGTGGCGCCGACCACTCCCAGGGTCACTGCTGTCATCGTCCGGTCCCTCCATACACGACTGCTTCGGTCTCTTCGCTGTCCAGCCCGAACGCGCGGTGCGCGGCTGCGACAGCGCGGTCTAGGTCTTCTGCCCGCGTGACGACGCTGATGCGGATCTCCGACGTGGAGATGAGGTCGATGTTGACGTGCTCGCCGCTGAGAGCGCGGAAGAGTGCAGCGGTCACACCGGGGTTCGAGCGCATGCCGTCGCCCACGACCGACAGCTTGCCGATCTGGTCGTCGTAGCGGATGTGGTCGAACCCGATGGAGTCCTTGCGTGTCTCCAGCGACTCGATCGCCTTCGCCCCGTCGGTCATGGGAAGCGTGAACGAGATGTCAGTGCGGCCCGGGTCACGCGTGGAGATGTTCTGCACGATCATGTCGATGTTGATCTCCTGGTCTGCGATGAGACTGAAGATCTCTGCGGCCTTGCCGGGGACGTCGGGAACGCCCACGATGGTGAGCTTGGCTTCGGAGCGGTCGTGGGCGACTCCGGAGATGATGGGCTGTTCCACAGTGGCTTCCTCCGTGGTTGCGGTCCTGAAAGGTGCGGGGATCTCCCCGTCGGTGACCCACGTGCCGGTGTTCTTCGAGAACGACGAGCGGACGTGGATGGGAACACCGGATCGGCGAGCGTACTCGACGCAGCGGAGCATGAGGATCTTGGCGCCGGAGGCTGCCATCTCCATCATCTCCTCGTACCCGATCTTGTGGATCTTGCGTGCGCTCGGGACGATCCGCGGATCCGCTGTGAACACGCCGTCCACGTCGGAGTAGATCTCGCACACGTCGGCATTCAGCGCTGCCGCGAGAGCGACGGCGGTGGTGTCGGAACCGCCGCGGCCCAGCGTCGTGATGTTCTTCGCGGTCTGGCTGACACCCTGGAATCCGGCGACGATCGCGACGTGGCCGTCGTCCAGCGCGGACTGGATCCGGCCGGGGGTGACGTCGATGATGCGGGCGCGTCCGTGGGTCTCATCCGTGATGACTCCTGCCTGCGACCCGGTGAACGACTGTGCGCTCTCCCCCAGGTTGGCGATCGCCATGGCGAGGACGGCCATGGAGATGCGCTCCCCTGCTGTCAGCAGCATGTCGAGTTCGCGGGGCGGTGGGACGGGCGAGACCTCTTGTGCGAGGTCGATCAGTTCATCGGTCTGGTCCCCCATGGCGGATACGACGACGACCACGTCATGGCCGGCCTTGCGATACGACACGATTCGCTTGGCGACCCGCTTGACGGATGCGGCGTCCGCGACGGAGGAACCTCCGAACTTCTGTACGACGAGGCTCATGTGCTCAATTCTCTCGCGGGATGTTCGGTCCGCTCGGCGGTACGCGAGTCTCCCCGACGCGGCCGAGCCGGGGACCAGTCTACGGCCACTTCCCGCCCGCCCCCGGGTCGCCCCCCGCAGTTCTGAGACGCTCGCACCACGAGCCGGGGCGGCACCGGCCGTCCTCGACCGGTGCCGCCCCGTGGGCCTTCGAACGTCTGGAGTGCAGATCTGCCAGCTGGCTGCTCGCCCGTCGCGACGCCGCTCGCCTGCGGCAGCGCCGACTGTGCCCTCATACTGCGCCGCTGTTCAGCGGATGACGGTGAAGAGGTCGCCGGGCTGGCATTCCAGCACGTCGCAGAGCGCGACGAGGGTGGTGAAGCGCACTGCCTTCGCACGGTTGTTCTTCAGCACGGACAGGTTCGCCAGGCTCACCCCCACACGTTCTGACAGCTGGGTGAGCGTCATGCCCCGCTGTGCGAGGAGGCCGTCGATGTGGCAGGCGACCCGGAGTTCGCCGGCATCCATCTCAGATCACTCCTTCGAGCTCGTCCTGGACCTCACGTCCGCGGCGGACCGCCCGGCGGAGCAGCTCCGAGAGGATCACCGCGCCGATCCACAGGTAGGTCATGTCCAGCGTGACGCTGTTGCTGATGGCCGCGTCCCGGAGGCCGAGGTCGCGGATGACGAGGTTGTCCGCCGGCACCTGGGCAATGACGTAGACAATGCCTGTGACGACGAGCGCCCACGACACCCCTGCGAGCCCGCGTGCGACGCTGTCGGAGAACGGGCGGCCCCGGACGACCTCGGACACGGCGCGGGATGCGAACCACGTGACGATCAAGAGTCCGATGGTCCAGATCGCCTTCGCGGCGATGAACTGGCCGATCGCCCAGGAGCTGAGGTCCGCGACGGGGATCGCGAGCGTCGAGGAGCCCTCCACCGCGAGGTCGACCCCCGCGAGGGTGATGGTTGTGGGCTCATCGAACTCGAGGACGGCGGGGAGCCGGTCGGACAGTGCCGCGCTGAAGAGCGGGGAGGCCGCCGCGTTGAGGAGCGCGATGAGGGGAAAGACGAGGAGGATCTCGTAGCCCCAGCTCGGCTTCTTCTTCGCGGACCCCCTGGCGCTGCGACCAACCGGCGTCTGACCGGGCGTCGGCTCGGGAGTCTGGTCAGGCATCTGCGGATCGGTGGTGCTCATGGCTTGCGCCCCTTACGCTGTGAGACTTCCTCTTATCGATGATCGATATATCGATAAACAATATGTTTGCCGTTTATCGATAAGAAGTCAAGAGGAGGATCGTGACGTCTCGAGGCACCGCGAGGTCGTGAGACTCCGAGCCTGTGAGACTCCGGGCCTGTGAGACGCACCACGTCAGCGGAGGCGCTGAGACGTCTCAGCTGACGGTGCGCCGGCCTTCGAACGCGCGCCCCAGTGTCACTTCGTCCGCGTACTCGAGGTCGCCGCCCACGGGCAGGCCCGATGCAAGGCGGGACACGGTGATGCCGAGGCTGCTGAGGAGACGGATGAGATAGGTGGCCGTCGCTTCGCCTTCGAGGTTGGGATCCGTCGCGATGACGACTTCCGTGACAGCGCCGGACTGCAGTCGTGGCAGGAGGCTCTTGATGCGGAGGTCATCGGGGCCGATGCCCGACATGGGGTCGATCGAGCCTCCGAGCACGTGGTAGAGGCCCCGGAACTCGCGGGTGCGTTCGACGGCGACGACGTCCTTGGGCTCCTCGACCACGCAGATCATCGTCTGGTCGCGGCGCTCGTCCTTGCAGATGACGCATTTCTCGTCTTCCGCCACGTTTCCGCAGATGTCGCAGAAGCGGACGCGTCGCTTGACCTCTTTCAGCGCGTCCGCGAGCGCGTCGACGTCCACGGAGTCCGACTGCAGGATGTAGAAGGCCATGCGCTGCGCGGACTTGGGGCCGATACCCGGAAGTCTGCCGAATTCTTCGACCAGGTCCTGCAGGGCGCCCTCGTAGAGCAGGCTCACTCGTCAATCTCCTCGATGATCACGCCACCCAGTATGCGCTCCACGACCGCGGGACCGAACTCGTTGTTGTGCTCGATGTCCGCGTCGCCTTCGGTGTCGTAATCCGTGTAGTTCTCGACCGGGTCGGGCACAGGCTCTTGAGCCGGGGCGGGTACGTGGTTCCCCGAACCCTTCACATCACCGCTGTGACGTCGTACGAGGTGGGCGTACCGGCCGAGGGGGCCCGCCGGGTCCTCGGCCGCGTCCGCCGTGGGCGTGCCGCTCTGGGTGGCTCCGGGGTTCTCCGTGAACGTGATGTCGACGTCCGCGTATGCGCCGAGGAAGTCGAGGTCTCCGCCGCCGGCCGCACTCGCCGCAACTCCCGGTGGGGGTGATGGCGGGGCGCCCATCGGTGCAGGCCCGGCCATCTGTGCAGAGGGGTCCTGCTGGGACGGGGGACCGTCCTCCACGCGCGGCGAGAAGCTCTCTTCCGCCGGGGACGGGAAACTGTGCTCTGCGGAACCGGCGTACGGGTCGTCGCCCGCGTAGCCCCCGCCGTAGTCGTCTTCCGGGTAGGGCTCGATGTCGACGGGCGGCGGCACGAAGACAGCGCCGAAGTCGACGGCGTTCTCTCCCGCTGATGTCGCGAACCCGTCGTTTCCGCTGTCAGCCTGCTGCTGGACGTCCTCCGACCATCGAGCATCGCCTGCCGACCCTGGAGCGGCACCGTCCGGCCCTTGTGGCACATGTTCTGAAGCTGGCGCGGCATCGTCCGATGCTGGTGGAGCATGCTCCGAAACCGGCGTGACATTGTCTGACTGCAGCGGCGCTGGTTCTGAGCTCGACAGGACGTGGCCCGAGTACTCCGGTGACGAACCGGGTTCCGGCGAAACCGCGTCGGAACGCGACGGCCGGTCCGAACCGACGGAACCGGCACCTGCGGACCAATGATCGAGTTCGGGGCTGGGCGTCCAGGGGTCTTCGGCCACAGGTTCACCGGACGCGACATCGGAGACCTCAGAGTTCGCGAATGAGCCTGCTGAGTCCTCGGTGTCCGTCAGGTGCGACCGACTGTCGTCCTCCGCGTCGTCGTGGTGCTCGCGTCCTCGCGGGGACGGCGGCTGACGGTGGTCCGAAGACGGTGAGGAAGCCGGTCCCGGTTCCGGTGAGTCGGTCTGCCAGAACCGGTCGTGGTCGACGGGCTCGCGGTCCGCTTCACGCGGGCCCACGACGGAGTCGAGCTCCTCACGAGTCACATCTCGTGGACCGCCTGCCGGTGCAGACCCACCCGAGGCAGGACCACCTGACGGAGCTTGGCCGCCGGATGCAGAGCCACCGGATGGGGCAGGGCCGCCCGAGGCAGGGCCGCCCGATGACGGTCCTCCGGGGTGTGGTGGTGGGGGTCCCGCGTTCTCGTCGCCCACACGGACTTCCGCTCGGATGCCCAAGGAGTCTTCCACCGCGGTGCTCACGAACTGTGCGTGTGGTCCGCGACGGAACGCCTGGACGGAACCGGGATTGCTGAAGCCGAGGTAGAGCACCCCGCCTTCGAAGCGCTGAGGGAACGAGTTCCCACTCACGATCGCGTATGACAGCTTCCGCAGCTGCTGGAGACGGACGAGCACGTCCGGCCAGCCGCGTCGGATGGCGTCGATCTCCGCAC
This sequence comes from Brevibacterium yomogidense, assembly GCF_016107685.1. Lineage (GTDB taxonomy): Bacteria > Actinomycetota > Actinomycetes > Actinomycetales > Brevibacteriaceae > Brevibacterium > Brevibacterium yomogidense. The sequence continues at coordinate 42,433 of NZ_JABASY010000005.1, read as the reverse complement.
CCACACCCGGCGCCTGGCGGATCTCCGGGGAGGCGTGCGCTTCCCCGTGCGCCTCCGGCTGCACGTCAGGCGACGGACGCGAGGCCGGCTCAGGCTGGCGAGGGGACGCCGGCTGGGGGGCCTGTGCAGACCCCTGCGACGCGGTGCTGGCGGCGCCGGGAAAATCCCGAGTCGGAGCAGGCTGCTGAGCGGCGTCGGATCGCTGCTGAGCAGTGTCGGGGCCCTGGCCCGGACCTGGCTGCCAGCCGGAGTGAGGCCGCTGGTCGGCAGGCGGATGCTGACCGACGGGGGTTTGCTGACCGGCCGGAGTCGACTGACCGGCAGAAGCCGGCCGACCGGTGGGAGGCTGCTGGTCCATCTGCCCCTGTGGAGCCGTGCGCCTCTGCGGAGCGGAAGGAGCCTGTGGAGTGGAAGGTGCCTGCCCGTCCGGTCCACGGTGCTGCTGTGCTGCGGCGGGCCCGGCTGCGGCATCAGGCTGCTGATCCGGGGTCGGCTGACCCGGGGCCGGCTGCCGCGAAGCGGCCTGGCCCGGTCCTGCCTGACCTGCACCCGCTTGCCCAGCAGGCTCCGGAGCGCGCGCAGTGCCCTCATTCGTGGGCGACTTCGCTCCCGGGCCTCCGTCCAGGACGGAGCGGGCGGAGGCCATCGCATCCGCGACACCCGCGAACGGGTCCGCATCCTGTGCTGCCGCCGCTGCACCACCAGCCGCCTCTGCACCACCAGCCGCCGGCGCACCACCGCCTGCGGGCGCTGCAGACGGGCCGCCAGTACCCCTGCCCGCTGGCTGCCCCTCGGACGAACCGCCGTCAGTCCGTGCTGGCTCGCCACCGACCGGAGCCGCCGGGCCGCCCGCAGCCTGTGTGACCGCCCCGCCATCGGCGTGCACCGCACCGGCGGGCATCCGCCCGCCCGCTGCCATCCCGACGCGTCGTTCGAGCCGATCGACGCGGGAGACGACCGACCGACGTGAGTCCTCAGCACCCGGCAGGAGGATCCGCGCACAGATGAGTTCGAGCTGGAGTCGTGGTGACGTCGCCCCCGTCATCTCCGTGAGACCGGCGTTCAGCAGATCCGCCGCCCGTGACAGCTCCGCAGGTCCGAAGGCCCGCGCCTGCACCTTGAGCCTCTCCAGCCGATCCGCGGGGACTTCCGGCAGGAACGAGGCCGCGGAGTCCTCCGCCGCAGAGATGACGAAGAGGTCCCGGAAGCGCTCCAGCAGGTCCTCGACGAACCGACGGGGGTCGTGCCCCGATTCGACGACACGGTCGATGACACGGAACACGCCCGCTCCGTCACCTGCGGAGAACGAGTCGACGATGTCGCCCAGCAGCGAATCATCCGTGTATCCCAGCAGGGCGACAGCAGTCTTGTAGTCGATTCCGTCGTCCGACGAGCCGGCCATGAGCTGGTCGAGCACCGACAGGGTGTCACGCACGGATCCCCCACCGGCACGCACGACCAGCGGCAGCACTCCCTTGCCCACGGGCACCCCTTCCCGCGTGGCGAGGTCCTCCAGGTAGCGGCCCAGCGTCTCCGGTGGGACGAGGCGGAAGGGGTAGTGGTGGGTCCGCGACCGGATCGTGCCGATCACCTTGTCCGGCTCCGTCGTCGCGAACACGAACTTCACGTGCGCGGGAGGCTCCTCCACCAGTTTGAGCAGAGCGTTGAAGCCCTGCGTCGTCACCATGTGGGCCTCATCGAGGATGAACACCTTGTAGCGGTCCCGCGCTGGTGCGTAGACCGCACGCTCCCGCAGGTCACGCGCATCGTCGACGCCGTTGTGGCTGGCCGCGTCGATCTCCACGACATCCAGCGACCCCGGTCCCCCGTTCGCGAGGTCCCGGCAGCTGGGGCACTCCCCGCACGGGTTCGCGGTGGGCCCCTCCGCGCAGTTGAGGCAGCGGGCGAGGATCCGGGCGGACGTCGTCTTCCCACACCCGCGGGGACCGGAGAACAGGAAGGCATGATTGATGCGCCCGGCGTCGATCGCGGCGGACAGCGGGCGGGTCACATGCTCCTGCCCGATCACTTCGTCGAAGGCTTCGGGGCGGTAGCGCCTATACAGTGCGGTGGACACGCCCCCACCCTATAGTCAGTCACGGACACAGAACATCGACTCAGCACGCCCCCTGCTGCGGGGCGGAGAGGACCAGTACATGGACGGCGATTCCGCGTCCCGGAAGATCCGGATCGGGCACGCTGAGCGCGAGGACGTCATCGAGAAGCTGCGCGTCGCCGCCGGCGAAGGTCGGCTCTCCGTCGACGAACTCACGGAACGCATCGAGAAGGCGTCCGCCGCGAAGACCTTCGCGGACCTCGATCCGCTCGTGGAGGACCTCCCCGTCGTCCCGCCCTCGGCGGCGCTGGGAGGCCAGACGGCGCCGCTCGGAGGGCCCGCGGGCGCGGTGGCGCGGACCGCCTCGGGCGCGGTGATCCCGACCGGGAACGCACCGGGCTGGAACATCGCCGACCCGCTGATCGTCCGCGCCGGCTGGGAGGACGACCGCCGCCGAGGCCGCTGGCAGGTCCCGCCCTTCATCCGCGTCGAATCGACCGGGGCGACGGTCGAACTCAGCTTCCTCGAGGTCGACCGGGCACCCGACCACATCCACATCGACCTCGCCGGGACGATGGGGGCCTGCCTCCTCGTCGTCCCCGACGGCTGGGGCGCCGACATCAACGCCGTCACCGGCGGCTGGGGCACGAAGAGGACTGCCGTCGACCAGATCCCCCGCCCCGGCCTCCCCCTCATCACCGTGCGAGGGTCACTGGGCATGAGCAGTCTCACCGTCCGCTACGCCAACTGGTTCGACAGGCGCCGACTGGAGAAGAGGATCTGAACCATGGTCGCCGAACCCTCCACCCTCGGAATCGTCATCATCACCGCCGCCTTCTTCATCACCGTCGTGGGCGCCGGGCTGCTGATCCTCCGGACGATCCGCAACCCGGACGCCGCGATCGGCGCACGCACGCGCAAGCGGTGGGAAGAACGCGAAGACGCCAGGCGCCTCGAGCAGGAGCGCCGTAGGCTGGAGGAGGAACGCAGGCTCGACGACGAGCAGCGACCGGACAGCGACCAGCGGTTCGACGAAGAGCCCGGGAGCGACGAAGGGAAGGACGGGACCGATGAGTGACAGGACCTACAGGATCGCGGTCATCCCCGGCGACGGGATCGGCACGGAAGTCATGCCGGAAGGAGTGCGCGCCCTCCACGCGACGGCGGACGCCTACGGCTTCGAGCTCGACCTCGTCGAACTCGACTGGGCGAGCGCGGACTATTGGAAGGCGCACGGCACGATGATGCCGGACGACTGGGCGAGCAGACTGGACAGCGTCGACGCGATCTTCTTCGGCGCTGTGGGCTGGCCCGACGTCGTACCGGACCACGTGAGCCTGTGGGGCTCCATCCTCCAGTTCCGGCGCGTGTTCGACCAGTACGTGAACCTGCGCCCCGTCAAGCTCCTCAAGGGCGTGCCCAGTCCGCTGGCCGGGCGCGAACCCGGCGAAGTCGACTTCTACGTCGTGCGGGAGAACACGGAGGGCGAGTACTCGTCCGTGGGCGGCCGCATGTTCGAAGGGACAGAGCGGGAGACCGTCATCCAGGAGACGGTCATGACCCGCACCGGCATCGACCGGGTGCTGAAGTACGCGTTCGACCTCGCGGAGCGGCGCCCCGCGAAGAAGCTCACGTCCGCGACGAAGTCCAACGGCATCGCGATCACCATGCCCTACTGGGACGAGCGCGTCGCCGCGATGTCCGAGTCGTACCCGTCGATCGACGTCGACCAGTTCCACATCGACATCCTCGCCGCGAACTTCGTCCTGCACCCCGACTGGTTCGACGTCGTGGTCGCCTCCAACCTGTTCGGCGACATCCTGTCCGACCTGGGGCCCGCGTGCGCCGGCACGATCGGCATCGCTCCCAGCGCGAACATCAACCCCGACGGCACCCACCCCTCCCTCTTCGAACCCGTCCACGGGTCCGCCCCCGACATCGCGGGGAAGGGCATCGCGAACCCCATCGGGCAGATCTGGTCCGCCGCCCTCATGCTCGACCACCTGGGCGAAGCGGAGGCGTCCGCCGCGATCGAAGCGGCGTTCGAGGCCGTCGTCGCCGCGGGAGACACCTCCGTCCTCACACCCGACATGGGAGGCGAAGGCACCACTGCCGGGCTGGGCACGGCGATCGCCGACGCGATCACCCACGGAGGGTCAGCAGGCTGAACCGCGGGTGATGGTTCAGCCTGCGGCCATCCATGAGCACGTTGCTGGTTGACTGCGCACTTTCATCGTTCAGTGCCCAGTGCACTGACCAGTACGGTGCTGAAAACGATGCGCTCAAAAACGAAAACGAGCACTGAACGTGTTCAGTGCTCTGAGGCGAAGGGGTGCACGTCGATGACCGCCCCTAGATGTCATGGGCCAGCCTCACGTGTCGGCGTCAGGGGCCAGCCTCACGTGTCGGCGTCAGGGGTCGGCGTCAGGGGTCGGCGTCAGGGGTCGGCGTCAGGGGTCGGTGTCAGGGGTCGGCTTCAGCTTCGGCGCTCAGCTCTCAGGGTTCGCCCTCCAAAGACTCAGGCAGCACAATCGACCTTGCCGGTAGGGTCAAGAGTGTCCGGTAACCGCGCGGGTGGAGCATCCGCATACCGACACCGCTGGAGCCGGCCCCCTTCCACCGGGAGCACCTCCGAGGAGCAGCCCACGTGGAGCCTCTTGCGGTTCCAGGGGAACCTGTTGCGGGTTCCAGTGGGGAAGAGGTTCAGGTTCCACAGGGACCTGGTCCGCTTCCCACGGGGGTCTGTTCCGGCGGGACGCGACGAGAGGAGTCGACCATGGGCATCGGAGACAAGGCGAAGGATCTGAGTGGCAAGGTCAAGGAAGGCATCGGCGACGCGACGAACAACCCTGACCTGCAGCGCAGCGGCGCGAAGGACCGCGCCGAGGCTGCCGTGGGCGAGGCCGCGGACAAGGCGCGCAAGCGAGTCGACGACCTCAAGGACGGCTCCGAAGGCTTCGGCCAGAAGGCCGCCGGCGCCGCCGATGGCGTGAAGGACCGCCTCCGCGACGACGACCGCTGACGGTCACGCCGCCCTCACCCAGGCCGCATCAGTCGGGAGGTTGGGCTCATCCTCGGATGAGTCCGGCCTCCCGCGCTTTGGCCACCGCGTCGGTGCGCGAGCGCGCCCCCAGCTTCTCGAACACGTGGACGAGGTGCGTCTTCACCGTCGATTCGGACACGAACAGCCGTGAGGCGATCTGCGAGTTCGACAGGCCCACCGCCACCGCTTCGACGACCTCGAGTTCCCGTGCGCTGAGGCTCACGGTGGGGGTCCGCATCCGCTTCATGAGCATCGCCGTGACGTCCGGTGACAGCGCGGTCTCCCCTGCGGCCGCCCGGCGGATCCCGTCGAGCAGCTGGTCCGGCGGAGTGTCCTTGAGGAGGTAGCCGGACGCACCGGCCTCGATCGCGGTCACCACGTCCGCATCGCTGTCGTAGTTCGTGAGGACGAGCACGTGAGGGGCCCCGGTGCCGCCAGCACGGATCCGCCGGGTCGCATCCGCGCCGTGGACGATCCCGTCGCCGCTGCCCAGCTGCAGGTCCATGAGGACGAGGTCCGCCGGCACCTGCGCGGCCAGCCGGATGATCTCCTCACCCGTCGCGGCCTCGCCCACCACCTCGATCCCGTCGTCCGTCGCGAGCAGGGCCGTGATCCCCGCCCGCACGACGGGATGGTCGTCGCACACCAGCACCCGCACCGTCATCGTCCGTCCCACTCTCCGTCCACTCCCGAATCCGACCCGCTGCGCTCAACCGTCCGTGAGCTGATCTCCCCGTCGGGTGTCTCTCCGCCCACACCATCCAGATCTTCGCCGCTGTGCTCCTCCGTCGCCGAGGTCCCGGCCACCTCGAACCCCGCACTCACCACCGTGCCCGCCCCGGGTGCGGAATCGACGGTGAGGGTGCCGCCCACGGCTGCGGCCCGCGCCCGCATGACGTCGAGCCCGAACGAGTCCGATTCGGCCGACGGCCGCACCTTCGCCGGGTCGAAGCCGCGGCCGTCGTCCGCGATGTCGACCGCGATGCCCGCGGCGCCCTCTTCACCTGCCGCACCCCCTTCGGCCGCGTCACTGTATGTGAGCGTGACGACCACGCGATCCGCGTGGGCATGGGAGACGGCGTTGCCGAGTGCGCCCTGGACGATCCGCAGCACCGTCGTCTCCACCGACCGGGGCAGGGGGCGGGCGGTGCCGTCGGTGCGGAAGGTGAGGGTGGCCTCGGCGGCGGAATCGGCTTCTCCCACCACGCGGGCGAGCGCGTCCGGCAGGGTCGCGGCGGCGAGCTTCGGGGAGGTGAGAGCGCGGATGAACGCGCGGGTCTCCGCCAGCGCGGCGCCGGCAGACGACTTCGCGAGCGCGATCTCGTGGAGACCCGGCGCGTCCGCACCCATCCGCCGCTCCGCCGCGCTCAGCAGCAGCTGGATGCTCGAGAGGCTCTGGGCGACGGTGTCGTGGAGTTCCGCGGCCATGCGGGTGCGTTCGGCGTCCACCCCGGCAGCGCGCTCGGTCTCCGCCAGCTGCGTCTGTGCGGCCAGCAGGCGTGCGACGAGCTGCTCACGCGCCCGTACCTCGCGCACGAGGGTGCTCACTCCCATGCCGATCGCCACCGCGACGCCCGCACCGACCAGCGGCCCCGTCACGCCGCCCACTGTCGCACCGCGGTGCGCGGCGAGACCCGCGATCGCCGCCAGAGCCACTGCGAACACCGCGACCGGGCCCCACCACCCCCGCAGCAGGTGGAGGCACAGGAAGAAGAGGGGGAACGCGAGGAAGGCCGCATCCGGGGCGAGGACGAGCGTGCCCAGCCAGAGGACCGCGAGGACCGCGACCCAGACCAGTCGGAGGCGGAGGACCCTTCTGCCGAGCACCGCACCGACCGCGTAGACCGCCTCGAAGGCGACGACCAGGCCGATCGCAGCACCGGGGTGGAGCGCATCGCCGGACAGCGCGCGGACGACGACGAGCGCCCCCAGCCCCACGATGAGCGCGTGCAGACCCCACTGCAGGGCCGTCGACACGGTCGAGGCCGTCAGCGACCGCTCGACGCGCAGCAGCCGGTCCTCGGGCAGGGGCTCCTTCCCGTGCAGACGACGATCCTCGTGCGCGGACTCGTCCTCACGCAGGGGCCGGCGGCCGCGCACGGGCTCACCGTCGGATGCAGTGGTCATCCCTCCACGCTACTGTGCGGCGCCGCGCAGCGGTGCGCGTTCCCGCCCGCGGGGCTGCGGATCCATCGAAAGGACGAGGCGGGGGTCGTCCTTCCGGGCTCCCAGGACCGTTCCCTCGTCCGATGTGCCGGGTGTGCTTCTCGACGAGGCTTGTAGACGCCGGGCGGAAGTCGCCCGGCAGCGGCAGCCTTCAGGCAGTGGACACCTCCACACAGAGGAAACTTCCACTCGCAGTGGAAGCCTCCACGCGCCGTCGGCCGCCGCACGCCCCGCACCTCAGACCCCTTCGGAGGCCCTCGATGTTCCTCGCCTGGCGCGACATGCTGTTCGCCCGTGGTCGCTTCGCCCTCATCACCGCCGTCGTCCTGCTCATGACCCTGCTGATCGGCCTGCTGTCCGGGCTCACCGGCGGTCTGGCGCAGCAGAACATCTCCGCGGTGCAGGCCCTCGAGGGCGATCGGACGGTCATCGCCGGCGAGACCTTCGACGAATCGGAGCTCTCGCAGTCGCAGGTCGACGCGTGGGAGGACGCCGAGGCCGTCACCGGTGTCCGTGAGGTCGGCATCCTCCGCTTCCAGATCGATCCCGCGGACGGCGACTCGTCCGGTGACGCGGCCGATGCTGACGCGGACGACGAGAGCGCGGACGAGGTCCCCACGAACGACGGCGACGCGTCGGAGGAGGACGCCGAGGCCTCGGGCTCCGGGCTGTCCGCCTCCCTGTTCGGGGGGACGGAGGACTCCCCCTCCCGCGACGGCCGCGTGCGGCTGAGCCCCAGCGCCGCCGACGACCTCGCAGTCACCGACGGCGACCACGTGACGGTGCTCGGCATCGATCTGACGGTCGAGGTGCTCGACGAGGACCGCTGGTACTCGCACACGCCCGTCGCCTACGTGACGATGGACGACTGGCGGGAGATGGAGCTGCGGCTGGGCCGCGAGGACGTCGCCGCCACCGCGCTCATGGTCGATCTCGCCGATTCCGCGGACGCAGAAGCGATCGACGGGCTGGCCGACGAGACGTCGACGACCGCGAGCGGCAGTCTCAGCTCGCTCATGGCGATCGGATCGTTCCGGTCGGAGATCGGCTCCCTCCTCATGATGGTCGGCATGCTGTTCGGCATCTCCGCGCTGGTGGTGGGCGCGTTCTTCACGGTGTGGACGATGCAGCGCACCGGCGACATCGCGGTCCTCAAGGCGCTGGGTGCCTCCACCCCCGCCCTGCTGCGGGACGCCCTGGGTCAGTCGCTCATGGTGCTCATCGCCGGTGTGGGCGGCGGGATCGCGCTCACGACCGCACTGGGCCTGGGGGTGAGCGGCGTCGTCCCGTTCGTCGTCACCTGGTACACGACGCTCCTGCCGGCAGCGCTGCTCATCGTGCTGGGACTCGCGGGTGCAGGGTTCGCGCTGCGCTCCGTCACCCGAGCAGACCCCCTCACTGCGCTCGGCTCCGCACGCTGAGAAGCTCACCGACCCGCCCACTCCGCTTCCATCCGAAAGGACCCCTCATGCTCTCCCTCACCGACATCACCCTCACGTTCCCGGACGGCGACGGTCGCGTCACCGCGGTCGACCGGGCGAACCTCGAGGTCGCCCGCGGCACCGTCGCAGGCCTCACCGGTCCGTCCGGGTCGGGGAAGTCCAGCCTCCTGGCGGTCGCTGCAACCCTCGTCCAGCCGGATTCCGGCCGGGTCGAGATCGCAGGCGTCGACGCGACGTCCGTCTCCCAGAAGGAGGCGGCACAGCTGCGCCGTGAGCGCATCGGCATCGTCTTCCAGCAGTCCAACCTGCTCCCCTCCCTCACCGCGCGCGAACAGCTGCTCGTGATGGGGGAACTGGACGGGAGCGCGAAGGACAAGGCTGCGCGCACGCGGGCCGCGGATGAACTGCTGGGGATCGTGGGACTGGGCGACCACCGCGAGTCACGTCCGGCCGCGCTGTCCGGCGGCCAGCGGCAGCGGGTGAACATCGCCCGCGCGCTCATGGGAGACCCCGCCGTCCTCATCGTCGACGAGCCCACGTCCGCACTCGACCGTGCGCGCAGTGAGGAGATCATCGGCCTCGTCGTCGACCTCACCCGCGACCTGGGGACGGCCACGCTGCTCGTCACCCACGACCTGGCGCTCATGCCTCGCTTCGACACGACTCACCAGATGCTCGACGGTGCGCTCACCCCGCTCACGGAGAGCGAGACCCCGGCAGGAGTTCCCGGCGTGCCGGTCTCCGGCTGAGGACTCTCGGGAGAGCCCGCCCACGGCAGGATGGCTCCCAAGAGCCCACCAGGACTCTCAGATCTCGGAGCCCTCCGGCTTCTCGACGATCGGGCCGCGCTTCTTCTTCTCGATCCGCACCGAGGACGGCCACTCACCGGTCGTGACGTCCGATTCCGCGGCGGCGACCTCGTCCGGGGTGCCGCCCACCACCTCGGCGTCCTCGTCAGCGGACACCGGCGCGGACTCGCGGACGTCGACGACCGCGTGGCTCTCCCGACCGAACAGGTAGAGCAGCAGTTCGACGGGGAGGCCCGACACGGTCACCGTGGTCTTGTTGGTGCGGCCCGCGCGGACGTCGTCGAAGCCCCGCGGCTTCAGGACCAGGTGAATCCCCTTGCGGAGCGCGTACGGAAGTGCGAGCGGGCGAGTGAGGGCGAGCATGTCCTTCTGCACCTGCGTCCCGAGCTCACGGACCCGCCATCCCGGCTGCGCGCGCCGCACGTCTTCGTGATGGATGAGGAACTCCGCCGTGTTCATGAGCGAGTCGACGCCGGCACCCCACGAACTGGGGTTCCATGCCGTGGGCCCCTGGGCGAGCTTGCCGACCAGTTCGATCCACGGGGTCTCCCGCAGCAGTTCGTCGACCCGCTCGTGTCGCTTGGCGAACAGCTTAAGATGCTCACCGACGAGGGCCGGCAGATCACGGTCGCGCATGACGAGGTGAATGGCGAGATCGCGGGTCTTCCACCCCTCGCACAGCGTGGGAGCATCCGGCCCCACCTTCCGCAGGAGGGATGCGAGCCTGAGTCGTTCTTCCCGTGCGAGCGATGTCATACCTCAAGCGTGCCCCAGGAGGACCCCACTGTCGAGCATGGCCACACCCCAATCGTCAACGAACAGCGCGCGGACATCGGACGCTCAGCCGGGAGCCCGCACCTCCGAGTCCCCTCCACATGCGAGCACCGCGGAGGCAGTTCCGGCACAGTGACTTGCCTACTGCAAACCAACGCCCCCTGACGCCTCACCAACAGCTTCCCTTGAGGCGTCATCAGCAGGCTTCCCCGCTGCTCCCTCGGCAGGGTCTTCCACAGTCTTCCCTGCCGCCTCCGCCCACGCTGCGAGGAAGTCCGAGGTGCGTGACAGCGACCGCATGTCCGCCAGTTCGTCGCCCCGCGTGGGGCCGTCCGTGTCGATGACCACGAGCGCCCCCTTCTTCCGGGCCGCCCGCACGAACCGCAGGCCGCTCATGACCGCGAGCGACGACCCCAGGACGACCAGTGCCTCCGCCTCGTCCACCATCGCCATTGCACGGTCGACGATGTGGCGTTCGACCGTCTCGCCGAAGAAGACCAGGTCAGGTTTCAGGAGGCCGCCGCACTGGGGGCAGTCGCGGACGTGGAACCCGCGGGTCTGCGCGAGTTCGGCGTCCCCGTCCGGCGCGACTTCGATCTCGCGCGGGTCCACGTCGATCCGGTCGAGGAATCCGGGGTTCAGCCGCGTGAGCTCGTCCTGCACCCACTGCCGGGAGAACCGCCGGGCACACGTGAGACACACGACCTGGTCCAGCCTGCCGTGCAGTTCGACGACGTCCCGCACTCCCGCCAAGCGGTCCAGCCCGTCGACGTTCTGCGTGATCGTCCCGGCGAGCCCCAGTGCGGCGAGCGCGCGGTGCGACGCGTTCGGCCGTGCCCAGTCGACGCGGTCCCACCCCACCCAGCTGCGCGCCCAGTAGCGCGACCGCTGGAGGGGTCCGGCGAGGAACGCCTGGAACGTCATCGGCGAACGGGGTGAGGCGTCGGGGCCCCGGTAGTCGGGGATGCCCGAGTCCGTGCTCATCCCTGCTCCGGCGAGCGCCACCGTCCGCGAGGCGCCGACGCTCAGCAGCCGGTCGATGATCTCCGCGTCCGTGTGGGACGGCGCGTCAGGTCTGCCCCGCCCGCGCAGCGGATCCTTGATGACTGCCATCAGCCCGCCCCTCCGTCACGGCCGAAACCACCGGCCGCGCGCTGCGCGAAGTGCGCGTGCTTCTCGGGGCTCGCGCACTTCTCGAGGTTCCCGGGGTGCTCGTCAGTGTTCACGGATCCAATCTATGACAGCTCCTGACACGACGCGCGGCTCCTCCTCGGGCAGCCAGTGCGTGGCGCCGGGGATCTCGACGAACCGGTAGTCGGCGTCGACGTGGTCGCCCGTGAGTTCGGCCGCGCCTCGGGAGAACGCGAGGTCTTCACTGCCCCACACATACAGCGTGGGGACGGTGATCCCGGTGAGTGCCGAGCTGTCCTCTCCGCCCAGCGCGCGGTAGTACTTGAGCGCCGCCTCCATCGTGCCCGGCTCCGAGAACCGGCCCACGTAGGACCGGACCCGGTCGTCGTCGATCGCGCCTTCGTACATCGCGGCAAGGCGCGCCCCGTCGTCGGCCAGCAGCCGCTCTTCCACCCCTGCGGGGTCCTGCCGGATGCGGCGCAGGTAGTGCATGCGCTCGTACTGGTCCGGGTCCTCTGCGATGCGCTGACCGTGCGCGATCGGGTGCGCTGTCGACACGGAGGTGAATGTCTGCAGTTCGTCCGGGTGCATCGCGGCGTACGACCATCCGACGATGCCGCCCCAGTCGTGGCCCACCAGGTGGAACCGGCCCAGCCCCCATTCCTCGACGAGGCCGCGCAGGTCGCTCACGAGCTTCGCGACGTCGTAGTCCGCAACGTCGTCCGGCCGCGCCCCCGGCGAGTATCCGCGCTGGTCGTAGGCGATCACGTCGATGCCCGCGTCTGCGAGCGCCCGCGCCGTCTCCTCCCAGCAGGCCGCGAACTGCGGCCATCCGTGCACCAGCACCGCCACGGGCCGGTCCTCCTCAGACGCACCCATCGCCGAGGCCGTGGTCCGTCCCGCGACACGGAACCCGTCGAAGACGAGCCCGTCCCGCTCGACGGAGAACGCCTCACCTCCCAGCCGCTGTGCGACGGACGCGTTGTCGTAGGGGTGGCCGCTCGGGGTGCTCGCCCCTTCTGTGTGATCCTCGTCTCCCATGTCTCCACCCTAGGCGGTAGCGTGGAGACATGGCCCGCATCCTTCTCATCCACCACTCCCCCACGGAATCCACTCGGAAGATCGCCGATGCGGCGCTGAGCGCCGCCCAGATCCCGGACCTCGCCGAACTGGGCGACCTGGAGCTCGTCGAGGTCGCGGCACTGCAGCCGGACATCGACCAGGTCCTCGCAGCGGACGCCTACGTCCTGGGCACCACCGCGAACTTCGGGTACATCTCCGGCGCCCTCAAGCACTTCTTCGACACCGTCTACGACCACGTGCGCGAACCGACTGCCGGCAGGCCGTTCTCCTACTGGATCCACGGCGGCTACGACACGACCGGCGCGGAGAAGGCGATGGAGGCGATCACGACCGGGCTGGGCTGGAAGCTGTCCCACGACCCCGTCGTGTGGACCGGTGCCGTCGAGGACTCCCACCTCGAGCAGGTGCAGGAGATGACGGCGACCGTCATGGCCTCGGCCCTCGACTGAGCCCCGACGCAGCTCGACTGCAGTGAGCCCTCAGCGGAGGACGACGGTGCGTCCGCCCTGCAGGATGATGCGGTGCTCCGCGTGCATCTTCACCGCATCGGTGAGTGCGGCGACCTCCGCGTCCTGCCCGTGGCGCTGCAGGTCCGCGGGGCTGTACGAGTGGTCGACGGAGGCGACGCGCTGCGTGATGATCGGCCCCTCGTCCAGGTCGCTGTTGACGTAGTGGGCTGTCGCCCCCACCATCTTCACGCCGCGCTCGAACGCCTGGTGGTAGGGCTTGGCACCCTTGAAGCTCGGCAGGAACGAGTGGTGGATGTTGATGCAGCGGCCCTCCAGCCTCTCCGTGAGCCCTTCGGACAGCACCTGCATGTAGCGCGCGAGCACGACGAGCTCCGCCCCCGTCTCCTCGACGATCTCCAGCAGGCGCGCTTCCGCCGCGGGCTTCGTGTCCGGGGTGATCGGCACGTGGTGGAACGGGACGCCGTGCCATTCGACGAGCGACCGGTGGTCCTCGTGGTTCGACACGACCGCGACGACGTCGATCGGAAGATGCCCCGACTGTGCGCGGTAGAGCAGGTCCCGCAGGCAGTGCACCCACTTCGACACCATGAGGACGACCGGCATGCGGCGCGACAGGGGCCACAGCCCCAGCGTCATCCCGAACTCAGCGGCAGCCGCGTCGAGATCGGTGCGGAGGGCGGCCTCGGCGTCGGCAGTGGTGCCGTCAGCGGCAGGGACTGTGAACGCGAAGCGTGCGAAGAAGGTGCCGTGCACTGCGTCCTCGAACGTCTTCGATTCCGTCACGTTGCACCCGTGGTCGCTCAGCACACGGCTGATGCCCGCGACGATACCGGGGCGGTCGTCGCAGTGGAGCGTGAGGACATAGGAGCCGGAGGCGGCATCAGCGGAAGTCATGGGAACATTCAAGCACCCCCGGTTGGCTCGAACGAACGGGGCTGGACTAGGATGGATCCCGGCTTCCCACGCGGCGTCATCTTGCGAACTCCCCCAGGGCCGAAAGGCAGCAAGGGTAAGTGAGCTCTGGCGGGTGCGTGGGAAGTCCTTCACGTTCCAGCGAGGAGTCGACGATGACAGTCCCGGATCACGGACTCACAGCCCGCACCACAGCCCGCACCGCAAGTCGTCGCCTGCCGGCGGAGGAGATCCCCGTGGGTGTCGAGCAGCAGCTGGGTTCGCACACCGTGACGGAGGACGAGGTCCTCGCGTTCGGCCGCGACTGGGACCCCCAGTACTTCCACATCGACGCCGAAGCCGCGACGGACTCCGATTTCGGCGGGCTCATCGCCAGTGGCATCCACACGCTCGCCGTGTTCCAGCGTCTGAGCGTCGAGGGTGCCCTCGACAGCTACGACATCGTCGCAGGCCGCCAGCTGCGGTCGGTGCGGTTCCTGCGACCGGTGCGCCCCGGGGACACCCTCACCGGCACGATGCGGGTGGAGCGAGTCGACCCACCGGTGAACGGCCGCGCGATGGGCGTGTCCACCGGCCAGCTCACGAATCAGCACGGCAAGCAGGTCCTCGACGTGTGTGTGGACTTCGTCGCACGCGCCGCGCGGTGAATACGCTCGTTCCTCTGCGTCTCCCCTAGGGCGTGTCTCCCTCGCCTCTCCCCTAGGCGACTGCCTCCCTCACCTCTCCCTGGGCGTCTGTCTCCCTCACCTCACGAGGCTCTCGCACAGCTCCCGCGCCAGGTCGCGCCACTGCGGTCGGAACGCGTAGACGCCCACCAGGCGCAGCGCCGAGGCCCGCGTGTACACCCGCAGACGGTTCTCGTCGAGCTCCATGGTGTCCGCCGCCCGGTCGATCGCGGCGAGCGCGATGTTCCGCGCCCTCAGCCCCAGCGCGCCCTGCCGGTGGCGCAGCCGCATGTGAGAGATGAGGTTGCCGAGGTCCAGTTCCGGCTCCGCGTACGCAAGTGTGTCGAAGTCCAGCAGTCCCAGTGCTCCGGTCGCGGGGTCGACGAGCATCTGCCCGTCGTGCAGGTCTCGGTGGGCGATCCCCCTGCCCGCGGTCGGCCCTCTGCCGGCCCGCTTCGAGGTGTGCCGCGCGCCTTCGCGCAGTGCGATCTCCACGTCCTCCGTCGCCGCGAGGTAGGCCCGTTTGAGGGCGCGCCCTGACCGGTCGTCGTCCCACCCCAGCGGGTCGAAGTCGAGGAGGTGGCGCGTCCACGTCGCGACGACCTCGGCTTCGCTGTCACCGTCGTGCACGCCGAGCATGCCGGCTCGCGGCCTGGCTCCCGGCCCGTCGGTCGGCACCTCGCCCGGCCCGTCGCCTGGCCCGTCGACCGGCCCGCCGTCCGGCAGCTGGTCCGGCCCCGACTGCACCGAGGGCGCCGACCGCACCAGGCGCGGCCACTGGTCCCGCCACGTCTCCCACGCCGCCCGCCATGCGCCAAGGTCCTTCTCCTGCGCGACGTCCAGGAGGGGGACCCCCGGGACGGCGGTGACGGTGAGGGAGTGCGCATCGGCGGTGACGACCTCGGGCGCGGAGAACCCGACGGCTCGGGCCAGCCGCCCGGCGATCTTCGTCGCCTCGACCACCGGGACGACCTTCGCGGACCGCACGTGCTTCACGAAGGCCGCGCCCTCGTGCGCACCGTCCGTCGCCGTGTCTCCCTGCATCCCATCGGCCGCTGCCCTACGGACCACGGCGCGACGCCCAACGCGGTGGACGAGCAGCTCACCGCACTGCAGTCCAGCAGTGCTCAGGCCGAGTCCAGCAGCACTCAGGCCGGGGAGCCGGTCGTCCGTGGCGAAGGGCAGCACGGCCACGTCGCCGTCGGCGGAGAGGGTCCCGGCCCGCAGCCGACCATCCGCATCCCGGCCTTCGAACCGCTGGGTGCCGTCGGCTGCCGGCCATGCCCGGGCAACGTCCAGCTCGCCTGCGGGGGTCACGAGCGTCGGCGGGAGCAGCGGCCGGGAGGACATCCGCCTCGCCGTTCCGCGGGCGCTGCGTCGTCCTGCTGCGCGGGGCGATCCCGCGCCGTCCACCAGGTCCTCCGCGAGTTCGATGCGCCGGGCCACCTCGTCGATGTGCCCCGGCATCAGGTCGCGGACCGGGTCGGTGCAGCGCAGCAGCACGTGGAGCGCCGTCCACCCGTACACGCCCACTGGCGACTGGCCGCTCACCTGCGCGTACGCGGTGATGAAGGGGTCGATGGTGTGGGCGCGGTCCGCGAGCAGCTCGACAGCGGCGAAGGAGCCGAGGTCGAATCCGGCCGCCCCGACGCACACGCGGTCGAGGTCGTTGAGGAGGATCCGGTCCCCCACCAGCACCTGGTCGGTGGAGAAATCGCCGTGGAGCAGAACGGGGCCCGTGTCCTCCCACGCGTCCGCGACCGCGTCGGCCACCCGGTCGAACGCGTTCCGCAGGTGCGGCGCGGCGGTGGCGACCGCGTTGCGTGCCCCCGCGAGCCGTGCGGCCGCGTCAACCGTCCGCAGGGGACCTGAGTCGCCCAGTGCCCGCTCCACGCGGGCCCGGCCAGCGCCGTGCAGGAGCGCGAGCGCCTCACCGGTCTCCGCCAGGAGCGCGGTCCGATCGCGGGCCCCGTCCATAGACACCCCGCCCACAGACGTCCCGTCCGTCAAAACCTCCGCTGCCGGTGCCCCCGCCGCCGAGGCCCCCTCGAGCAGCCGTGCGAGGTCCCCTCCGCGGACGTAGGGCAGCAGTTGGGTCCCGGGGGTCGGCACGGCGACCGGTTCGAGCACCGGCACCCCCTGCACGGCGAGGTCCGCGAGCACCCGCGCCACGGCGTCGTCGGCCTCTGCGGCCCAGCCCGCACTCACCTTCGCGATGACCTCCCCGTCCGCTGCGACGTCACCGTCGACGCGGGGGGAGTCGACGACCTGGACGATGCGCTTCCACGGGTTGTAGGCGAGCACCTGCCCTTTCGGGGTTCCGGCACGGTCGACGAGTCCGCGGACGGCGCGCAGTCTGCGTCGCAGCCGCAGGTCGGCGCCGATCGGGCCGGACAGGAGTGTGACCTCGGGGTGGCGCGGCATGGGGATGTCGATGAGGGGGATCCCGGACTTCTTCGCGCCCCGGCGCAGTTTGGAGACCTTGTCGCGGGCTTCCGGTGCGAACAGTGCGAACCAGGACGGCGGGCCGTTGTCTGTGGGGACGACGCGTGCCAGCAGCGAGTATCCGGGCTTGTAGCGCAGGTGCTCCAGCCGGGCCTCGGCCCCGAGGATCTGTGCGAGTTCTCCCCCGGTCCCGTCGGCGGACCCCGTGGCCCTCACCCATGCGAGCGGTGCGCTCATGTGATTCCCCTTCATCGTTCGTCAGGCACGCACGTGGATGCGGTCCACCGAGGTGCGGACCTGCCGCAGTGCGCCGGGCCGGTGGGCGGGCAGAGCAGGGATCCGTGCGCCCGGGTCCCAGGTGGGGACGGGTGGGACGTAGGGCACCATCGCCGTCGGCTCGCTCTCGACGAAGTGGTCGACGGTGCGCTGCCCGTCGCCCGTGGTCTGCCCGTCGTCTGCGTCGCGCTGGGATTCGACCCACGCGGTGAAGTGCTCCTCCCCGCGTCCCAGCAGGTCGAACGGCGGACCGTCCGCGAGGATCCGCCCGTCCTCGATCCACACCACCCGGTCCGCGGCGAGCGCCGTCGCCGCATCGTGAGTGATGGACAGGGTGGTCCGTCCGCGGGTGAGCCTTTCGAGGGCGTTCCGGACTGCGCGCGCCGACGCCGGGTCCAGTCCGGTGGTCGCTTCGTCGAGCACCACGACCGAGGCGTCGCGCAGGATCGCGCGGGCCACAGCGATCCGCTGGCGCTGGCCTCCGGAGAGGGTGCCCCCGCGCTCCCCGACGACGGTGTCGTACCCGTCGGGCTGGCGGAGGATGAAGTCCTCCGCGTAGGCGGCGCGGGCGGCCGCGACGACCTCGGCGTCCGTCGCGTCGAGCCGGCCGAAGCGGATGTTGTCCCGGATCGTGCCGGAGAACAGGACGGTGTCCTGCGGGACGTAGGCAGTGTGGGAGCGCAGGGACTCGAGGGTGACCGACCTGAGGTCCGCGCCGTCGATCTCGACGCGGCCGGCCACGGGGTCCAGCAGCCGCAGCGCGAGCATCGCAAGCGTCGACTTCCCTGCGCCCGAGGGACCCACGACCGCAATCGACTGGCCCGCGGGGATCTCGAGGTCGAGGCCGTGCAGCACAGTGCCGACCGCAGCGGAGTCACCTGACTGCCCGGGGTCACCCGGGGTGCTGTGGGCGCCCGAGATGCTGTAGTCACCCGGGGTGCCGTGATCCTGCGCGGCCCTGTCATCCACCGGCACTCCGTACTCCTCCGGTGTCCCGTACCCGGCGTGGACGTCCACGAAGCGCAGGTGCCCTGAGGGGCGGGTGAGTGCGCGTGCGCCGGGGTCGGAGTCGATCTCTATCGGCACGTCGAGGAGGTCGGCGACCCGTTCGCCGGAGGCGGTCGCCCGTGCGATCCGTCCGGTGTACTTCGCGAGGTCGCGCAGAGGCTTCATCGCGGTCTTGAGGTAGGTGAGGAAGATGACGAGGTCGCCGGGTGTCATCGCCCCCTGCGTCACCCGCCACCCGCCTCCGGCGAGCACGAGTGCCGTCGCCACTCCCACGATCACGTCGGTGCGGCGCTCCAGCCCCGCTGCCAGGCGCTTCGCCTGCACGCCCTCCTTGAGCGTCTTCGCGTTGGAGCCCGCGAAGCGGCCGGAGACCTCGTCCTCCAGCCCGTAGGCGTGGACGACGTCCGTCGCGCCGAGGGACTCCTGCGCGATGTCCGCGAGTTTGCCCTCCCCGCGGCGGGTCTTCCGTGCGGCCTGGGTGATGCGGCCGGTCGAGCCCTGGGACAGCAGCGCGTATGCGAGGCAGGCGAGCACGACGACGCTCGCCAGCAGCGGGTCGAGCACCGCCATGACGACGGCCATGACGAGGAGGGTGATGACGTTCGCGAGCAGCGGCAGGCCCGCCGTCACGGCGACGTCCTGGAGCTTGCCGACGTCTCCCACCAGGCGCTGGACGACGTCCCCGCGGCGTGCCCTCCGCTGGCGGACGACCGACAGCCGCTGCACGTGGGCGAAGACGCGGGCACGCAGGTGCGTGGCGATCCGCGACCCGGCGAGTGCGAAGGCGACGGTCGCCAGATAGTTGGTGAGTGCGCGCATCCCGACGATGAGGACGACTGCGGCCCCGCACGCCAGGAACAGGCCCGAGGTGGCCTGCGCCGCCCCTTCGAGGTCCGCTCCCAGGCGGGCTGAGACCGCGTCGACGACGAACTTCACCGGCCACGGCTCGAGCACCCGGAAGACGACTTCGAAGAGGAGCGCGAGCACTCCGCCGGCCATGAGCGTCCGGTGCCCGCGGACGTGCGGTGCGACGATGCCGAGCGTCCTGCGCATCGCAACCCGGTCGACACGGCCGGCCCCCTTCCGGGACGACCGGCGGCTCACCGGCCGGGGCGCACCCGCGGGCCCGGTCCCGCCCGTCTGTGTGGTTCTCTCTGGGGCGGTTCTCGCTGGGTCGGTTCTCTCTGGGTTGGTTCTCTCTGGGTCGACCGTCATGCCGTCACCTGTTCGTAGAGCTCCTTCGCCTTCCGGTCGTGGAGTTCCCTCGCCGTCGTCTCGGCCGACTGCGCCTGCAGCTGATCCTGTGCAGAACCCGCACCGACCGTGACCCCTGCGAGGACGAGGTCGACGACCCGGTTCCAGTCGTGGCGTTCGACGGCGAGACGACGCGCACGCTGCGACATGTCGCTCCGTCGTGGGCTGTCGACGGCGAGCGCATCGAGTGCCGCGGCCAGGGCCTCGGCGTCCGACGGTGTCACCAGCACGCCTGCCCCCGTCGCGTCGAGCACCTGCGGGATCTGGCCCACTGCGGATGCGATGACGGGGAGCCCCGCGGCGAGGTACTCGTACACCTTGAGCGGTGAGAAGTAGGAGTCCGCCGCCGCGCTGCGCGGGTACGGTGCGACGGCGAGGTCGCAGTCCGCCAGCAGTGCGGGGACCTCGTCGGGTGTGACGGCGCCGGTGAACTCCACGCGCGCCGCCGTGTGTGCGGGCATCGCCGCCACGCGGGCGCGCAGCTCGTCGCCCTGCGGTCCGTCCCCCACGATGCGCAGCGTCCAGTCACCGCGCGATGAGGCGAGCGCCTCGAGCAGGATCTCCGTCCCGTGCCACGGCTTGAGCGTGCCGACGAACACGACGCGAGCGACCACCGCACCCCTGTCCGCGACTCGGCCCTCCCGGGGCCTCAGGCGGCGCGTGTTCACACCGTTGGGAGCGACCACGAGGTTGCCCGACTCCGCCGACCCGCTGTCCGGCACAGCACCGACCGTCGCCCGCACCCAGTCCGCGACGGGCTGTGAGACGCACGCGACGCGGCGGGCCGCAGCCACCTGTGTCGTGAATGCGGCGAGCGCCGCCTCGCCGTCGACGAGTTCGCGGTGCTCCCGCTGCTCGTCGATGAGCGGCGCGTTCACCTCGAGCACGCCAGGGACGCTTTCGGCGGCGACGCGGGCGAGCGCGTCGGAGAACAGCGAGTACCTCTCGTAGACGAGGTCCGTCCCGTCCGCCAGCACCCGGCGGGCGATGTCCGCTGCCGCATCCGCCTGCGCGCGTTCACGGGCGGCCGTGTCCCCGGAGGGCACCGGCACGTGGACGACACGCAGGTCCGCGAGGTCCTTCGGGGGTTCCGCGTCACCGCGGCGAACCGCATAGACGGTGACGTCCGCCCCGCGGTCGCGCAGCACGCGCACGACTTCCTGGATGTGGACGCTCGCGCCCTTCGTCCCGAACACGGGGATCCCCGGGTCGACGCACACGTACGCCACCCGCTTCCCCCGCAGGTCGGGGACGGGAACGGACACCGCCAGGGCGCCCTGGTCGAGGGACCGCGACTCCGCGATCCCCCTCCCGGGGCGGACCGCCGCCGAGGCCCCGGTCGGGGAAGCGGCACCCGCCGCCTCGCCTCCCCCGGGTTCTCCGTCGCGCGCGATCGTCGCTCCCCCGTCCGCGGGCCGTTCGGTCACCGTCCCTGCCGGGAGCGCGCGCCGTGCTTCCGCACGTGCGCGGTGCCCCGCGGTGTCGGCAGCCGTCCGGACTGCGGTGGCCTCGCCGTCCTCGAGGCTCATGAGGGTGCGGCCCTGGCGGGCCGAGTCGAAACGCGCCTCGATGAGGGCGCGGGCTCGCCGGGCCAGACCGGCCCGGTCGAAGCGGGGGTCCGCGAGCCGTGTGAGGGCGCGGACGAGACCGTCGACGTCACCGGGCGCATGCAGCAGGCCGGTGTCCTCGTCGCGCACCGCCTCCGGGATGCCGGTGACGGTGGATGCCACACAGGGCACGCCGATCGCCATCGCCTCGAGCAGCACGGTCGGCAGGCCGTCGGCGTTGCCGTCCGGGCCGACGACGCACGGGGATGCGAAGACGTCCGCGTCGCGCAGCAGGTCGACGACCTCGGCCTGGGTCATCGCCCCGAGGAGGTCGACGACGTCACCGGCACCGGCCTCGGCGATGAGGGTCTCCAGGGTCTCCCGCTGGTCGCCGTCGCCTGCGATGCGCACGTGGACGGGGACGCCGGCGTCGCGCAGGCGCACCGCTGCTCGCACGAGGTCCGCGAAGCCCTTCTTCTCGACGAGCCGCCCGACGCCGACCACCCGCAGGCGCGTGCCGGGGGCGAGGGGGAGTGGGACCCGGTAGGGGAAGCGCGGCAGCTCGATCCCGTTGTAGACGAGGCGGACCGCATCCGCGGATTCCGGGGCGAGGCGGGCCAGGTGCTCGAGGTTGTACGCGGAGATCGCCACGGTGTGCCGTGCACGCGACAGCAGCAGGCGGAGCCGGTCGGTGTCCACCGATGTGTGGAAGAGGTCCTTCGCGTGGGTCGTGACGGAGAACGTCACACCGGCCAGCAGCGCGGCGAGCTCCGCCGTCTGCCCCGCGAGCGACGCGAAGTGTCCGTGCAGGTGGGTGATCCCGCGACGGTGGAGTTCGAGGGCGATCCACACCGCCTGGTGCACGTCGTCGGCGGGGTAGCGGGTGAGTTCCGGCAGCAGACGGGCGTACCGCTGGGCGAAGCCGGGCAAGTGCTGTGTCGCCTCCCGGAGGATCTCCCAGCCCTCGGTCATCCTCCGCGGGCGGGGGACGAAGTGGACGGGCGCCTTCACACGGGCCAGTTCCGGGTGGAAGCGCGTGTCGGTCGTGGGACGCAGCGCGAAGATGTCCAGTTCGTCCCCGGCGGCCTCGCGGGCCAGGATCTCCGTGACGATGAACGTCTCGGAGAACCGCGGGTAGACCTTGACGACGTACGCCGTCCGACGCTCAGCTGACATGGGCGGCCTCCAGGCCGAATCCGTCCTGCTCAGTCGGCGAAGCGTGCCCGGCTGGCGCAGCCTGCTCGTTCGACTTGGCGTGGTTCGAGGACCCCGACGCGGTCGAGGCCGACGACGCAGCCGTCGGACGCGAGGCCGTGGGTTCCGGCGCGCGCTCCAGGCCCCGGGGCCGCAGCGGGTGCACGCGGGCGGTGTCAGGGGTGGCGAGGCCCGCGGCGAATTCCACGACCCGGGACAGCCCGTCGAGGTCCAGGCCGTCACGCGCCGCGGTCTGACGCGCGCGGACCGCGCTGTCGTCTGCGACGGCGGCGGCGATCCACCGGCCCACCGTCTGCGGTGTGAGCCGGCAGGGCAGGAGCCAGTCGAGGGCGCCGCACAGTCCGAGTGCGCGTGCGCGAATGAGCTGTTCTGTGCGCGGTTCGACGCGGGGGAAGACGAGCGCGGGGGTGTCCGTCGACAGGGCTTCCGACACGGTGTTGTACCCGCCCATCGCGATGACGGCACGTGCTGCGCGGATGCAGTCGAGGCCGTCCGGGATCCGGGAGACGACGCGTGCTCCGCTGCCGGAGACGACCGCGGCCGCGTGCACCGCCATCCGGTCCGGCGCCGGCATCTGCGGTCCGGTGACGACGAGGTGCTGGACGCCGTCCGGCAGAGGTGCGGTCGCCGCGGCGCGGGCGAGCACGACGCCGTCTCCTCCGCCGCCCACCATCGTCACGACGAAGGGGTCGTCCGGCAGGTCAGCGGTGGCACGCACCTGTCGGTCGGACGCGAGGAGACCGGTGAAGCGGGTCTTCGGCACCAGCGGGGCGGGGATCTCTCCCGTCGCGACGGTGTCGTGGACGGCCCGGTCCCCGTAGACCCACAGTTCGTCGTAGAGCTCCGCGACGCGGTCCGCACCCACCGCGTCCCATTCCGCCGAGGCCGTGTGCGGATCGTCGAGCACCTCCCGCAGTCCCAGCACGATCCGGCCGTCCGGTTCGGCCCGCCGGTAGGCGGCCAGCGGTTCGTCCAGCTCACCGTCCGCTCCGAAGGGGTGGCGGTCGACGATCACCAGGTGGGGCCGGAACGACAGGAGCGCCCCCGTGATGACGGAGGACCGCACACCGAGGACCCGCTGCGGGGCGACGTCCAACCGACGCGCCACATACGTGCAGTCGGCAGCGCCCTCGGGCGCCGAGGCCAGGGCCGAGGCTGAGTCTGAGTCTGGGGCCGAAGCTGAGTCTGGGACCGAAGCTGAGTCTGGGGCCGAAGCCGGGGTCGGGGCCGCGGCCGAAGCCAGGGAGCCTCCCGCTTCGGAGTCCGCGGGGGTCGGCTCCGGGACCGGGGCCTCGGCGACGGGGTGGTGTGAGCCTTGCGCGTCGGAGTGTGAGCCCTGCGCCTCGGTGGCGTGCTCTTCCTTCTTCGCGGCCTTCGCGATGCCGGGGACCAGCAGCCAGTCCCACCCGTCGGGCAGGGGGAACTGCGCGGCATCGCTCGCACCGGATACGAGCAGCCCCGACACCGGTCGGCCGGTGTGCGCGGGCAGGCCGGCGGCCAGGGCCTCGGCGATCGCGAGGTTGCGTCGGATGTGCCCCAGTCCGACGGAGTCGTGCGAGTAGAGCACGACTCTCAGTGCGTCTGCGGCCGTGTGATCGCGCATCGTTCCTCCCGAGGGTCAGCCGGGCAGACGAGGTACGTGCTGCCGGTACGTTCACAGATCACGCTAGGGAGCGGGTGTGAGACCCGCGTTAGACGACCATGAGCGTTCTCTCATGCACGGGCCACCACCGCTCCCACCTCCACAAACGCGTCGGTGTCCCGTGCAGATCGTCGGGAGGTCTCACAGGTGGAACACCGGCACATCGGGGGTCGGCGGCCCCGTGGCGATCGGCATCACCGTGCTGGTGTACGGAGCGGTGGGGGTGATCGTGAAGATGGACGACGTCGGACTCGCGATGGCCCAGCGGCCCCGCGACCTCTCCCGGAGGGTGGGCCGCGGCCTGGTCGCCGGGATGCCCCACGTGCTGGACGCCCTCGCGATCATCGGCACGTTCGCGATGTTCTGGGTGGGCGGCCACATCGTGCTGGTCGGGATGGCCGACCTGGGGCTCTCCCTCCCCTACGACCTCGTCCACGCACTCGAAGCACCCGTCTCCGGCATCAGCGCGGTGGGAGGACTGCTGGGCTGGCTCGTCAACACCCTGTGCTCGATGGTGCTGGGATTCGTCGTCGGCTCCGCCGTGCTGGGAGTCGTGAGCCTCACACCGCTGAGCACGAAGGGGCACTGAGTCCTGTACCCGGTCTCACACCCATTCGCCCTTCACACCCCCAACACATGCACATATACTAATATGTGGATATGGCAGGAGGTTGCGACTCCACTCGGAGCGCTCACCCCTGCGGAGAGGACGCATGTGGCACACGATCACGGTCACGGTGCGACGCAGAGCAGCCGCACCCGCCTGGCGCTCGCGCTCGGGATCACGGCGGCGATCTTCGTCGCGCAGGCGATCGGCGCGGCACTCACGGGGTCGCTCGCGCTGCTCGTCGACACCGCCCATATGCTCACGGACGCGGGCGGGCTGCTCATGGCGCTCATCGCCGCCTCCCTCATGCTCCGCCCCACGACGGAACGCCACACGTGGGGGATGCGCCGGGCAGAAGTTCTCGCCGCCGCCTTCCAGTCACTCATCCTGATGGCGGTGGGCACGTACGCCCTGATCGTGGCGTGGCAGAGACTGTTCGATCCGCCCGAGGTCCCGGCAGGCAGCCTGCTCGTCTTCGGCATCGTGGGCCTGGCCGGCAACGTCGCTTCCCTCGTGATCCTCATGGGCGACCGCAACACGAACCTCAACCTGCGCGCCGCGTTCCTCGAAGTCCTCAACGACGCTCTGGGATCCGCCGCCGTCATCGTGAGCGCGATCATCCTCGCGACGACCGGGTGGGCGCAGATCGACACGCTCGCCGGACTGCTCATCGCAGCGCTCATCGTTCCGCGCGCGATCGTGATCCTCCGCAGCTCTGTCCGCATCCTCATGGAGGCGGTGCCCCCGTGGCTGGACCTGGACGACGTCCGGCAGCACCTGCTGGAGAACACGCACGTCCGGGGCGTGCACGACCTGCACGTGTCGAAGATCGGCACGGGGCTCCCCGTCCTCACCGCGCACGTCGAGGTCGACCCCGAATGCTTCACCGCGGGCCACACCCAGGAGGTCCTCGCGGACCTGCGCGCCTGCGTGCGCGACCACTTCGAGGAGAGCATCGAGCACACCACCTTCCAGCTCGAGCCCGCCGACTGCAGCAAGGAACAGCCGCTCCCCCACATGTGAGGGGCACTCGCCCCGGTGAGGAGGACCCAGCCCGGTAAGGAGCGCTCACCCCGGTGAGGGAGGACCCTCCCCCGTGAGAAGGCCCCACCACCGTCAAGCGGGCCCACTTCCTCAGCCCATGACGCGCCGGGCCCTCGCAATCCGACAACCTTCCTTGGAATAGTGGCGGGCGCGGCCCGGTTGTGCGTGGTAGCGCTCCGCGCACAGGGCACGCTCTGCGCACTGGACACCCCGCGCGTCGGGCACCGCCCCGCCGCGGAGCGACAGCCGATCGGAAGGAGACGCTCACGACTGACACGCATTCGATCCCGTCCACAGCTTCGGAAGGGCCGCTCACCGGCAAGAGGATCGCTTTCCTCCTCACCCGCGGAGTCGAGCAGGTGGAACTCACCAGCCCGCGCGAGGCGCTCGATGAGGCAGGGGCCACGACCGTCCTCGTGTCGCCGTCCGACGGAACGCTTCAGGCGATGGAAGGCGACTGGGAGCACGCGGACACGTTCACGGTGGACGTCCCGGTGTCCCAGGCCTCCGTCGCGGATTACGACGCTCTCGTGCTCCCCGGCGGCACCCTCAACGCGGACGCGCTGCGGACGAACGAGGACGCAGTCTCACTCGTGAAGGCGTTCTTCGACGCGAAGAAGACGGTTGCGGCGATCTGCCACGCTCCGTGGATCCTCGCCGAGGCGGGCGTCGCCCAGGGCCGCCGTCTCACCTCGTACACATCGACGCAGGTCGACCTCAAGAACGCCGGCGCCGACTGGGTCGACGAGGAGGTCGTCATCGACGGCAACCTCATCACCTCGCGCAACCCCGGCGACCTCGAGGCCTTCAACACCACGATCATCAAAGCGCTCTCCTGAAGAAGAGCGGCCTGTAGGTCATACGACCTTGTGGTGAGCGCTGACGAAGCATCTGAGTGACCCCGTGAGGATCACTGCCCAGAAGCCGCCACGGTCAGAAATCCGTGAGGGCACCCGCGCAACGCGTCCGGGTGCCCTCACGCATGTCATGCGGCAGCGACTCATGCAGCAATGACTCATGCGGGTGAGACCCCCGCAGCGAGCCTCACGCACGTGCGACCCACGTTGGTCGAGACTGCATCGCGTGACGTCGATTCACGACGCGCTTTCGGCTGTGACGTCCGTCTCGCGTTGTACTGTGTCCGCATGACTGCCGACTCGACCTCGTCACCGCGGAACTACTCCGCACCGGTCCCGCCGTCGACTCCCGTTCCACCGTCGACGCATTTCATCGACCGTCTGCAAGCCGCGACCGACGCCGCGCTCAGCACCGCCCATCACCCGGGCTCGTCCTTCGACGGCGCAAGCGCTGACCTGCACTCTCGGCTCGAAGCCCACGTCGACGCCCTGCGTGACGAGCTCGTCGACCTGATGCTCGATCTCGCCGCGCACCCGGAGACCGCGTTCCAGGAGCACCGCTCAGCGCAGGCGATCGTGGATCTGCTCGCCCGTCACGGAGTCGACGCGCAGCTGGGTGTCCACGGTTTGGAAACGGCCGTCCGGGCGGAGATCAACCCGACCCCGGCCTCGGCGGACGACCCGGACTCACCGACAAACGCACCGACGGAGACACCGACTGGAGCACCGGTCGTCGCAGTCCTGTCGGAGTACGACGCGCTGCCGGTGATCGGGCACGGCTGCGGCCACAACGTCATCGCCGTCATGGGGCTGGGCGCGTTCCTAGGGCTGAAGAAGCTCGCGGACGAGGACCCGGCCGCGGTGCCGGGGCGCGTCGTCTTCCTCGGCACGCCCGCGGAGGAAGGCCACACCGGCAAGGAGTACATGGCTCGCGAGGGCGCGTTCGACGGCCTCGACGTCGCTGTCATGGCGCACGGCTACGGTTACGACCTGGCGGACCAGCTGTGGTTGGGCCGGCGCACGCTCACGGTGGAGTTCCACGGGCACACGGCCCACGCCTCGGCGCAGCCGTTCATGGGGCGCAATGCGCTGGACGCCGCGTCGCTCATGTACCAGGGGCTGGGAGTCCTGCGCCAGCAGACCCCGCCGTCGGACCGCATCCACGCGGTCATCACGTCCGGCGGCGACCGCGCCAGCGTCATCCCCGACTACGCCCGCGTCGAGATGTACGTCCGCTCCCCGGCCCCGGAGACGCTGCGCGACCTCTCCTCCCGCGTCGAGGACGTGGCCCGCGGTGCCGCCCTCATGACCGGCTGCGGAGTGACGGTCGGTTGGGACCAGCACCCGCCGTCCCTGCCCGTCCGCACGAACGAGGCGCTCACCGGCCGCTGGGTGGAGGCACAGCGCCGCCGAGGCCGCAACCCCCTGCCGCGTGGCGTCGTCTCCGAAACCCTCGCCGCATCCACGGACTTCGGGAACGTGAGCTACCGGATCCCCGGCATCCACCCCCTCATCAGGGTCAGCGACTCCGACGTCGCGCTCCATACGCGCGAGTTCGCGGAGGCGGCGACCTCCGACCTCGCGAAGTCCGGGGCGACCGACGGGGCGTACGGGCTGGCCGCATCATTGCTCGACGTGCTGCACGATCCTGCACTCGCCCAGGCGGTGAAGGACGAATTCGAGTCCGCCGGCGGGGCCATCGACGTGCCCGGCTACTTCGACTGAACGCCGGGCACGGGGACGTTCACCGACACTCAGCCGTCCACCGGCACTCGGCCGTCCACCCAACCTGCCGCTGGGCCGGGGAACAACCTCTTCAACGCACAGTAGGGCAAGTCCAAACCCTGCGATTATCGGCCCTGCGGCTCCCTTACGATTGTGGTGTGCGCCGCGTAGGCGCGCCGGAACCGCAGCGTCGCCCGTGAGCTTCACCCAGATCTCCATACAGGGCTTCACGCGTGGCTTCGCTTGCGGTTTCACTCCCGGGGGATCGCTCAAGGCTTCCTCCACTGTCAGGAAGGCACAGAATGGCACGCACCATCGTCGTCACAGGATCCGCTTCCGGAATCGGCGAGGCCACCGCCCAGGCCCTCGAAGCCGGCGGCGACACCGTCATCCGCATCGATCTCACGGAGGGTGACATCGCCACTGATCTCACCGACCCCGAGGCCGCGGCGACTGTCGCGCAGAAGGTGGCCGACGCCTCGGGCGGGGTCCTCGACGGGCTCGTCGCCAATGCGGGAGTGTCGGCCCCCAGCCCGCTGTCGCTCGCGATCAACTACTTCGGAACCGTCCGCCTCATCGAGGCGCTGCGGCCGCTGCTCGCCGCATCGGAGGCGCCGCGCGTGAGTGTCACGAGCTCCGCGGCGACGCTGCAGGGCAACGACCCTGAACTCGTCGACCTGCTGCTGGCGGGCGACGAGGAAGCGGCAATGGCGCGGGGAGCGGCGCTGGCGGATCAGGGTCCGGAGGTCGGGTACGCGAACTACTCGAGCTCGAAGCGGGCCATCTCGCGGTGGATCCGACGTGTGGCACCGACAGACCAGTATGCCGGTGCCGGCATCGGCATCAACGGGGTGGGGCCGGGCCAGGTCTTCACCGGCATGACGAAGGAGCTCTTCAGCAGCGAGGAGGGCCGGAAGCTCGCCGGGGACGCCATGCCCGCCCCGTACAACGGGGTCGCTGAAGCGAAGCACATCGCCGCCGTGCACGCGTTCCTCGTCTCCGCGGAGAACGCCCGTATGACCGGGCAGATCCTGTTCGTCGACGGCGGTTTCGACGCACTCAGCCGAGGCGACGACATCTGGCCGTCAGCCTGAGGGATCTTCGCTGGGGTTCGTTCGCGCACCCATTCGGGCCGAGCGCCGGCTGGGTGCACGTTCCCGCCGAGTGGGCACCGGCGGATGCACGTTCTCTTGACGGGCACGCGGCGGGTGCACAGCCCTTCGTGTGCGACAGCAAGCGCGATATCGGGGTGAACCACTGATTCGGTGGTTCACCCCGATTCGTCAGAAGGGCGGCGGCACGTCGGAGTCCGAGCCCGTGGTGTCGCGGCAGTCCGGATCGTCGGGGCCCTGGGATGGCCTGCCTTCCTCCACCGTGATTCCCTCGTCCACCGTGGCTGCATCCTCCGTCCTGACTCCATCCACCACCGTGAAGAGGTCAGGGTCGTTCGCCTCACCACCCGCGAAGCAGGCATCGAGGTCATTCGCCCGTGCGAGCAGATGCTGTGGATCTGGCGGATCGATGCCTGTGCCCAGTGGGGGCGCTGACGAGAACGCCTCCACCCCTACGGGGAGCGCCCATACCACCTCGGTCCGGCTCAGTCGTGTGAGTCGGATGATGCCTCGTGTCTTCAGCTCATGGTGGTGCTTGCACATCACATGGAGGTTCTCCATGATGGTCAGCCCGCCGGAGGCAGGGTCCCGCTTCGAGAATCTGCAGCAGTGCTCGATCTCGCATTCGACCGCCGGTCGGCTGCATCCCGGCGCGGTGCAGGTTCGCCATTTCTGCCGGATCGTTCGTCTCATCGCCGCGGTGGGTTCGTAGGTGTGGGCGACGTGATCCGTCACGATGCTCGTCGCGGGATCGGTGAGAACCCTCGTCCAGGACGTTGCGTGCGCCGCAGCGGCCCTGCAGTGTTCTGCGCCCAGCGGGATGTCACCGTTGATTCGTCCGGGCGCGTCATCGAGAGACAGCACCGTGGAGACAGGAACGGTGATCGTCACGGCGGCCTGCCTCCGCAGCCAGTCCCCATCGGTCGGGCAGAGAACGTCGATGAGTGTCCCTTCGGGGAGATCAGCGCCATCAGCCGCCGCGCAGCCCGAAGGCGAACCATCGCCCTCTGCCCCAACGCGCTCACTGCAGGCCCGATCCTGCTCGCTGTCTACGCAACCTGGTTTGCTGCCCACCTGACCTGGTACACCGCTGGCTCGCTCGCTGCCGGCCTGACGTCGCTCGCTCCCCACCTGACCCGACTCACCGCCGGCCTGACGGTCGGGCCGCCCGACGCGCAACTGGGTCTGGGGACGTGCACCGGCGAGCAGATCGAAGATCAGCTCTGCCATGCGCCGGTCATCCGACACCCTGCTGACGACATCGTTCGCATCCAGCGTGTGGCCGTCCACTGTGAGTCCGAGGGCGCCGATCTCGTGGCGCCGGATCGCGCGGGCCATTGCCCGCAATCGTTGGTAGAGCGCTTCGATCACTGTGATCGGTCCGACCATCTCCAGGACCGCGGTGTCGTCGTCGCGTCGTTCGATCCGCACGCAGCGGTTCTTCCGGGCGGCTTCGGGGTCTCTCTCGACAGGAGCCAGAGTGCGTATCCGCATCCGCGCCTGCTTCTCGAACTGGTCCATCGACAGCTTCGCGTCGAGGCCGTCCAGGTAACCGTCGAGCGTCTGCACGTGTGAGAGCGGCAGGAGTGCGTCATCCAGGCGGAAGTGGAGCCGATCGACCCTTTCGAACGGCAGCCGCCCTGAGGCCGCCGATTTCAGCAGGTTGTGGAGTCCCAGGAACGCGACGACTGCACGCGCGGCCGTCCTTCGTGCGGTCTCCAGTCGGGTTCGGAGCTTCGCAGCGAGGATGAGCGCGTCTTCCGGGGCGAGGAGTTCGCGCGCACGAGTGCTGATGCGGGGATCATCGAAGATCCCGGCCCCGAAGGACGCATTCGTCGCCTGCCCCTCAGAGCCGGCCTCCTGCCCGGCGTCCCCCGCACCCCCGGCGCCCCCGGTGGCCCCGGCGGCCCCACCGCCATCGGATCCACCGGGCGCTTCCGGTCGCTCCGATCTGCCGACCTGCCACTTCCCTTCAGAGTCGATCGAGTTCCGCGCTGCCAGGAAGTCGTCGAGTTCCTCCTCCCCGTCAGGGCGATTGAGAACACGGGTGAGGACGAACGCGGCGAGCTGGGCCGACTGCAGGGCCTTGAGACGATCGCCATCGACCGCCGTACGAGTCCAGTCGTCGAGGAGTGTCGCCGAGGTGTACTCATCGCCACTCGGCACTGAAGAGCCACCACCCAGCGCCCCAGCTCGGCCGCCCGACACCGCAGCGCCGTCCCCAAGCGCCGCAGCACTGCCTTCAGGCACCACAGCGCCATCACCAGGCACCACAGCGCCATCATCAGACGGCACCTCACTGTCATCAGACACTGCAACGCTGCCGTCGACCGGCACCGTCGACCCGTCACTGACTTCCACGACGCCCTCCGGCGCCCTGCCGAACTCTCCCCGGGCCACGCACGCGAGCGCGGCGCGCACGTCGTCGACGGTGAGCAGACGGACCGTGCCGCGTGCGGCTCCCCCGTCGCCTGCAACCGCATCGCGGGACAGTCGCTCCGTCATGATCTCACCTCCGATCACTGTCAGTCCATCTCTGCGGCAAGCGCCACGTGCTGATGTTCTATACAGTATTCGAAGGCACGGACATAGCTCCGAAAGTCGTTCCATGGTCCGGCAGAAGCTACCTACGCGCGCGACTCGTCCTCGTCATCATCGGAGTCCCGCTGCACGTGGATGGTGCGCACTCCATCGACGGCATGCAGGTGAGGGACAAGACTGCGCAAGGGGACACGCCCCTTGAAGCGGACGTCCAGCTGAACGAGGTCGGAGCCGTCGACCCGGTGCGTGGACAGGATGAAGGCGGAGAACCCCACGTCGGTGGCCACCGCAAGAAGGCGCCTCAGCACGCCCTCGCCGTCGATGTAGACGATCCGCAGGACTCTGTTGGTGTCGCGCGTGGGGATGCGCGCGACGACGGGAGCCATGACCACGAGCGCGAAGAGGTGAGCGCACGTTAACCCGACCGCAAGCGACACCATTCCCGCGCCGGCCGCCATACCGACCGCGGCAGACACCCAGATCGTCGCGGCGGTCGTCAGACCGCGCACCGCATCCCGGCGGGTGAAGATGACACCTGCGCCCAAGAAGCCGATCCCGGACACGATCTGAGCAGCGATGCGGGAGGGGTCCAACACCACCTCGTCGCCCAGGACGTGAGCGAAGCCGAAGCTGGAGACCAGCGTGAATCCGGCGGCCCCGGTCCCCACGAGCACATGCGTGCGGAACCCCGCCGCCTTCTGCCGCACCTGCCGTTCGATGCCGATGAACGCACACAGCACGAAGGCGAGCGCGAGGTACCCCAGCTCCATGAGGGAAGAGTCTGTCCAGAAGTCCATTCCCCCATTCTCCGCCGCCCCTTCACGAAGTGCCAGGTCACCCCCACCGCCGGAGCGCCAGGCCACCCCGCCACCACCGTCACCGCCGCCGCACGCCACCGCCAATCCACCCCACTCGCTGATCGGACGTTCAATCGTTATGCCGGCGTGTCCCAGTTCACACTTTCCGGCACTACGATGAGGAGCAGTCTTCGTCGGCGTCAACGGCGACCCGACGAAGACCGTTCACGGCAGGCACTCTCCGCCCCATCTGCCACACCAGGACTTCTCAGGACCCACCAGTGGACCGCCACGATCAGGGAACTGGGGTATGAGATCGACACCGTCGCCGAGGCCCCGGCCGGCACCCAGCCGACCCGGACCCGGCAGGCCCCCTGCCACCGCCGAGGCCCCGGCTGGCACCCAGCCGAATCGAGACGCCGACCGGCACCCTGCCGACCGTCGCCTTGATCGGCACCCCGAGCCATCGCAGAGGCCCCGGTCGGCAGACAGCCGACCGGGGCCTCGGGCCCGGGCTCGCGAGTTCAGGGAGCTGTGGGGACCGCAGTCAGTTCCCGTGGGCGGCCACGACCCCGCGCTCCCCGGTCGCCAGACCTCATCTGAACGACGTGAGACTCAGTCTTCGTCGCTCACTCCTCGTCTGCGCCGCGGTAGCGGTGGTAGGGCGTCTGGTTCCAGGCTCGCGCGTCCAGCGCTTCCTGGTCGAGGTTGTGCGGGATCTCGTCCAGCAGCCGCTTCGCCGCTTCCAGTTCCCGTTCCACCTCAGCGCGGTCCTGGTACATGAACTCATCCGAGGCGGACTCCGGCGCACTCTTCAGCTTCACCTCGAGGTCCTCGATGAGACGCTGCTGCCGCTCGCGGAAGGCATCGCGCGCTTCGTCGCGCCACCCCTTCTGCAGCGACCGATTCCGGTCCAGGACGTTCGTGTACTCGTTGTACACGTCCTCGTAGATCAGCCCCGCATTCTCACGGACATCCCGGACGGCGGCCTCGAGGTCGTCGAGCGTCAGGTCCTCGACCTTGAGCGGCACCGCACGCGGAGACCCACCCAGCCCGGTGTAGTCCAGGTAGTAGGGGAACATGCTCTTGATGATCTTGCCGACCGGCTGCGTGACCGCCTCGTGGTTCTCGTCCACACCCTTGGGCTGCACGCCCTGGACACCACCCAGCGCGGATTCCGGCCGGACGATCTCCTTGGGCGGCATGATGCCGTACCGCAGCAGCTCCCGCACCCCCGTGCCGGAGATGTTGAGGCGGTAGCGCACGTCGTCGTTGTTCGACGTCCGCTCCGTGGCGTGCGTCGCGGCGCGCACGTCGTAGAACACCTCGTGGAACAGCCGCACATCGATGCCCAGCTCTTCCTTCGTGTAATCACTGAACACGTTGTGGCCCGCGTACTTGTCGTAGAAGTCGCCCACACCCGCGTGGTCACGACCGATGAGCGCGTGGGTGCACCCGTAGTTCTTCATGATGAGTGCGTGGAGGATTGCTTCCCGCGGTCCCGCGAAGATGTACGTCACGCGCAGGGGCGACAGCAGTGAGCGGTCGGCGGGGTAGTACGTATCGAGCACGTTCTGATAGGCGCGCATGCGGTACTCGTGGCGGATGTACTCACGCTTCGCCAGCTCGACCAGCGGCTGCAGGAACAGGCCGTCGACCTCTTCGAGCGCATTGCGGTGAATGTATTCGTGACCGCGGTGCAGCGGGTTGGCGCCCGTGATGAAGCCGGCGACGGAACCGTACTTCTTCTCCTCGTAGAAGGTCTTCCACGTATCCTTGGGCGTGCGACGGAGCTTCTCGAACGGACCCCAGTCGACCCTGTTGAGCAGGTTCAGCGTGCCACCCAGGGACTTCTCCCCCATGCGGCGGTAGATCGAATCCACGCCCGGATGGTTGCGGTCTGTCGTCCCGAAGAGGTTCTGCGCACGATGGTCGCGGTCGTACGAGAAGATGTCTTCGATGTTGAGGATCGCGACCGGCTCGTTCTGGTCGTCGATGAGGCTCACGTCGTCGCCCACGGACAGCCCGGCGATGATCTCTTCGTTCGTCTTGCCCGTCGGCGCGAAGCTCAGGGGAACGGGCCACACCAGGCCGTCCGTCAGCCGCCCGGCCTCCAGCACCGACAGGTACTCCGCCTCATTCATGAACCCCTTGTGGGGTGAGAGGACACCGGTCGTGATCATCTCGATGGTGATGACCGCTTCGAGATCCACGCGGATGCTCGGCAGGGAACGTGCTCTCTGGATCTCCGCTTCGCGGCGATCATCGGGCACGACCTGATCCACGAGGATGCCGCCGTGTGGGCTCTGTGGGTACTCATCGAAGTTCAGCGTCACCGCTCGTCCACCTCTCGTCCGGGCCTGCAGCGTCCTCGCTGTCCAGGCCGAAAATGAAGCAAGACGGCACTCCACCGTGCCGCACTCCCGCCACCATAGCCCGGAAAAGAGACGATCTCCGGTTCACTCGTGAGTAGGTTCGGCACGGCCGCGCACGACTTCTCCGGGCCCGAGGTGCTCTTCACCTGTGCGTGAAACCTGCGGTTGCGGAGACCCCAGCTCTGCCACAGGGTTTGCACGGTGAACAGAGCTCACGCACCGCGGACTGTGATGAGAACTCGCGCATCGCGGACAGCGCCCGCGGACGCGAATGCGGGGCTGCACCGATCGGTGCAGCCCCGCGCGTCGGCTCACACGAGCTTGTTCGTCACAGGATCGTGTTCCTCAGAGGATCTTGTTGAGGAAGTTCTTCGTCCGGGACTCCTGCGGATTGTCGAAGATCTCCGTCGGTGTTCCCTGCTCCACCAGCACTCCCCCGTCGAGGAACAGGACACGATCACCCACTTCTCGGGCGAACCCCATCTCGTGAGTGACGACCACCATCGTCATCCCCTCCTGCGCGAGGTCCTTCATCACCGCGAGAACCTCACCGACGAGCTCCGGGTCCAAAGCCGAGGTCGGCTCATCGAACAGCATGATCTTCGGTTCCATCGCAAGCGCTCTGGCAATGGCGACACGCTGCTGCTGGCCGCCCGACAGGCTGCCGGGGTAGGCGTTCTCCTTCTCGGCCAGACCGACCTTCTTCAGCAGGGCGCGCCCACGTTCGCGCGCCTGTTCCTGGCTGAGGCTCCGCACCTTCATCGGAGCGAGCATGATGTTCTCGATGACGGATTTGTGCGGGAAGAGGTTGAACTGCTGGAACACCATGCCGATCTCGGCACGGACACCATCGATCTTGAGGCGACGATCCGTCAGGCTGTTGCCGTCGATGACGACCTCGCCGGACGTGATCTCTTCGAGCAGGTTCAGGCACCGGAGGAAGGTGCTCTTGCCCGATCCGGACGGCCCGATCACACAGACCACTTCCGATTCGGCGATGCTGCAGTCGATGCCTGTCAGGACCTCGTTGCTGCCGAACGACTTCCGCAGGTCCTTCACTTCGATGATCATGAGCGGCTCTCCAAACGCTTCTCGACGAGCCGCAGGACACCGGACAGCGTCAGGGTGATCGCCAAGTAGAACAGTGCCACGGTGGTGTAGATCTCCACCGCGTTGAAGTGGTTGGCGGCGACCAGGCGGCCCTGGAAGATGAGTTCAGGAACGAGGATCACCGACAGCAGCGAGGTGTCCTTGATACTGATGATGAACTGGTTGCCCAGCGGCGGGATCATGCGCCTGAACGCTTGGGGCCAGACGACGTGCCTCATCGTCATGTGCCTGCTCATGCCCAGCGAACGACCGGCCTCCGTCTGCCCCTTCTCGATCGACTGGACAGCTCCACGCACGATCTCCGCGATGTACGCACCCGAGTTCAGAGCGATCACGATGACACCCGCCAGCACTGAGGGGAGCGTGTACTGGATGATCAGCGGGAGTGCGAAGTAGATCCAGATGGCCTGGACCAGAACCGGTGTACCCCGGATGATCTCGATGTAGACCGTGGCCAGGGCGTAGACCACCTTGAAGCGGCTGATCCGGCCCAGACCCACAAAAGCGCCGAGCACGAAGCCGATCGCCAGTCCCACCACTGAAATGAACAGCGTGTAGTACAGCCCGGCCGTCAGTGCCGGCAGGAATTCGATGACTCCGGCCCAGTTGAAGCCCAGCAGTCTCTCCATAGTCAGAATGCCTTCCGCCATAAGGCGGGCGCCCTGTGAGCGCCCGCCCTACGGAAAGTTGGTGTTACGTCAGTCCGCCGAAGCAGCCAGGTCGTCCAGCCACTCGGGCTCGCTGCCGAACCACTCTGAATGGATCTCCGCGTACGTACCGTCGTCGATGATCTCGGCGAGGGCGTCGTCCAGTGCCTCGACCAGGTCCTCGTTGCCCTTCGAGACTGCGATGCCGTAGTTCTCCGCCTCGAACAGGTCACCGGTCACCTTCAGGCTGTCGGCACCCGCCGTCTCGACGTAGTACTCGACGTTGGGCGCGTCGTAGAGGATCGCGTCGGAGCCGCCGCCCTCGACCGACAGGTATGCCTGATCGAGCTGCTCGTACGTGTTGGCCGTCGCGCCCTCGATGTTCTCTTCGATGAAGGCCGCGCTGGTCGAGCCCAGACGCGTGGCGATCGTGCGTCCCTCGAGGTCTTCGACGTTCTCGATCTCATCGTTGTCGATCGGGACCGCCATGCGCAGTCCGGACATGTAATAGGGGCTCGTGTAGTCGATGACTTCTGCACGTTCGTCGGTGATGCCGATACCGGCGATGGCGATGTCGAACGAACCGGTCTGCAGTCCGGGGATGATCCCGTCGAAGTTCGTCGTCTCGAGGTCGATCTCGAAGCCCACCCGGTCGGCGAGGGTGTTGATGATGTCCATATCGAAGCCGACGTATTCCCCGTCCTCCTCGAATGCGAACGGGACGAATGACGTGTCGGAAGCGACGACGTAGCTGTCCTGCAGCGCGCTGTCGTCTCCCCCGTCAGCAGAGTCGGAGCCGCCGCCGCAGGCAGCGAGCCCCAGAGCCAGGATCGCGGCTCCGCTGGTCGCGGCGATCCTCCAATTCCAATTGCTGTTAATCACATGTGACCCTTCTTCAGTTCATCTACAGAGCGCAGATGGTGATGGCTGGCACACTTGCGAAGCTATAGAAGGCCCCCACCCGTGTCAAAGCGAATTTTCAGGCTTTTCTTGACGAATACGCAGGTTGGTCTCCGACGGGGTCGAGCCCCGCCGTTGCGCACGGTGAGCGCGATCGAGACGCTTCAAGGCCGCTGTTTCTCAACCCTCGCGATCACGAGATTCTCGTTTCTCGACACGGCCTTCAATGATTCCAAAACGTGACCTTGGGGCGCAGCACGTCGCCCTCTCAGTGGAGCCGGCCGACACCCACCCTTGCTGCCGACTCGGCGCCCCACCCTCCCTTGCTGCCGCTCCCTGGCCTCTCCCGCACCGCCCCGACAACCCTGACGTCAGCCGCGTCGTCCCGACAGCCCCAGGCTCGCTCGTGCCGTGGCAACAGTCCTAGCCTCGCCCATGCCGCGGCGGCTCGTTCTCGTTCGGGTGCTGAACAGGGTGGTGACGACGGGTCTGCCGCGCGGTCGCGAGGATGTTCGCGACCTCCTGCGCGGCAGTGAAGCCGGAGCTGATCGCCGTCTCCGTGTAGAGCGTGCCCAAGTAGTCACCCGCGAGGAACACCCGCCCCGACAGCGCGGTCAGAGCCGGCTGCAGCTTGCCCCTGCCCGGAAAGCAGTACGGGGCACCAGTCCTCCAGCGCTGCACGTGGGCCTCTTCGATGATCCCTGCGAAGCCCGGCAGCACGTCGTCGAGGTCGCTCACGTAGGTCTCGAGGATGTCCTCGTCGTCGAGGTCCAGCAGTCTGCGCGCCAGACTCCCGGGAGAGAACGTCATGATGCTGCCTCCGGGCTGCCGCTCCGCCTCGGCACCGCGCACGATGTTCCCCTGGTTCATGACGACGTTGAATGACCGCTTCGGTGTCGCGATCCCATACGCGCGGTCCCACGGCTTGGGCCCCGTCTCGTTCGTGAGGAACGCCGCAGACACATACGGGCCGTAGACGATCTGCGCGAGCGCTTCGCGCTTCTCGGGCTGCAGGTCGACCGCCAGCTTGTGTGCAACGGTGGCCGGTGTGGCCAGGATGACAGTGCGCGCCCCGATCTCGTGGTCGATGTCGTCCTGCCGGTATCGGACGACGACGTGGTCCTTCTTGTGCACGATCTCTTGCACCTTGGCATCGAGCTGGATGTCGTCCTGCAGCGGTGCGGCGATCGACTCGACGAGGTTGGACGCGCCACCGCTGATGTTCCGGTTGAGGCCCTGTCCGATGTTCCACACGAGGCTGAAATATCCGATGCCGGCACCGGCGGCCAGTTCGTCCGGGTCGGCAGCCGACCGGGTGATCGTGGGACGGAACATCGCTTCCGCGTCCTCGGAGAGCTCACCGACGTAGTCGGCGAATGTGCGGTCGTTCTCGAAGTCGTAGATGCGCTGCTGGCGCATCTCGGCGCTCTCGTTGGGCCGCAGCCTCACGGCGTTGGCGTAGCGGAGGACGTCCGCACTGACCTTCGCGCCGGCCCTGACCATCGAGACCCGGTCTTTCATCGCCATAGGGATCCGGAACGGGTAGCTCTGGACGGGCCCGTCGATGAGGAGCTTCCCGTTCATGGAGATCGCGGAGAGAGACCCCGGGATCTCACCCGAACGGGTCTGCGTCTCATTGATCAGGTCGGTGGTCGCGGTCTTCCCTCCGGCGAACATGTGCCCGCCCCAGTTGAGGAAGTAGCGACCGCGGTTCTCCGAACGGATCCGCCCACCCACCCTGTGGTTCGATTCCAGCAGTGTGACGCCCCAGTTGCGCAGCCGCCACGCAGCCGACAATCCTGCGAGCCCACCACCGACGATGACAGCGTCTTTCATGGGGAGCACCCCCTTTCAACGGCGGCCGGCGCCTCGTCGCACCGGTGTCTCCTCGCACAGTAGGATGTGATCACATCTGAGCGCAAGAGCCCCGGACCGCGAATCAGTCCTGCGCCAACCTGTCGCCAAGGGCGCTCGGACAGCAAAAGGCCCCTGACCTGTTTCAGCAGGTCAGGGGCCTTGCCACTGCGGAGGATAGGGGATTTGAACTCCCAATACCGATTCCGCACACAGACCCACCTGAGGCCGTCATTCCGCGCTACATGACGGTCTTCTGCCACCCTCTCACCGTCGCTACAACATCCCGATACACGCGGATACCCGCTCGGGAGCACAACAACGAGCACAACACTTTCGACGGAGAACATCATGCAGAACACGCTCACCTTCACCGCAGTCGCATCCCTCACCGACGCGGAACTACGCGACGAGCTCAACCACGCTGCCTACGTCGTCGCGCGGCTCCTCGAAGCCGGGTCCACCGATGAGGCTGGCGAACGGCTCAAGACGTTCACAGTGCTACGCCTCGAAACGCAGCATCGCCACAGCTGAAGCACACTCCCCTGAATCGACAGAATCGCCCCACACAGCCCATAAGCGGGTCATGTGGGGCGATTAGTCGCTCAAGCCATACGAGGCTGCCCGCGAGGAGCACGGGCTATGGTGAGCGCACCACTACGAACGGAGTAAGGCAATGACGCCCAACCTGCGCACCGAATACCTCGGACACGACCCCTCCAAAACTGAATGGGTCACCGTGCCCGACCGCGACGAGCCCGGCAAGATCATCAATCCAGGGAAGAACTTCGGCAACCCCCCTCACCACGTCCGCTGCTATCTCTTGCACTTCCCGAATACCGGCGAGGTCTGCGCATACGACGTCAACAAGTGCACGCCACACAACCCCGAACCCCCTTCCGACAGCTGAAGCGCACGTCGCCGCGGATTCCCCCATCCCGTACAAAACAAGATACGGCTCCCCGACGGTCAAAATTCGGAAGGCTCTAGCCCCCCGCCCGTGCCCATTCCGGAACTTTCCAGCCCTCTGGACAGCGAGGCTTCTCCCCGGCGGTCGATTGCGGGGAAGGCTGCCGGTCCCCTCCCGTGCCGTCTCAGAGTGTGACGAAAGTGCGGCTCCGGTCACACCCAGAAAAACTTTGGTTTATCCGCACCTCCGACGGCTCTCTCCGGCGGTCATTTTTCGGAGGGCTTAGGCCCGGCCCGGTGGACGTGAGTAGCGGCCCCGCTCCTGGTTTGGTGCGGGGCCGCTGTTGGTTGGGGTGTCAGTCCTCCGTGGTGATGCTCAGGTGGGCGATGCGGTCAGGGCGGACTGTCTGCTGCCCGAACCGCCATGTGCAGCGGAGGGCGATGCTATCGCTGGCGAAGTAGGTGTGCTCCGACGTTGCGACCTGCACCTGTCCGACGGCACTGAGGATGGCGGTGGAGTCCACGACCACGATCTCCCCGGACGGCACTGCGGGCGACGTGAGCACGGGGAGTCCGAAGACCCGCTTCTCTGCGTCGTTGTTGCCTGCTCCGAGGATCATCGTGTGTGCGTCGGTTGCGGTCTTCAGCTTGCGCAGTGCGGACCATGCCGTCGGTGAGGCGATGATGTGCGTCGGCGCTCCGTTGGCCGCTTCGATTGCTGCGAGGGCGTCTGCGAGCGGGTCGAGGTTGTCGCCGATCGGGTCGCCTTCGATCACACCGTCAGTGTTAAGGATTCCTGCTGGCGGTGTCGTTCCCTCGGTCGGTGCGACCTGCGCGATGTAGGCGAGGTTCGCCCGGTTGGTGACGGCTCGCTCGACGCTGGTGGAAAGCAGAGTTGCTGCGTTCGTCTGGTTCCACTGCTCGCGCGAGATGCGGATGAGCTGCGAGACTTTGCCGGTGTAAACGGTCGTTTCGGCGAGGACTGGATCCGCTTCGGGAATCTCGTCGCCCTCTGCCACGAAGTCAGCTTCGGCGTCGTCAACGTGTGGGACTCGGACTGCGGGTTCGTCGCCTTCGACGCTGCCTGCGACAGTAGAGGTCTGAAGGATCAGCGCGTCGGGAATGACGTCCTGCGGGTCGAAACTGATGAGGTCCGGACTCCAGCTCGTTGCGCTGGTCGGCGTTGTGTGTGTTGCCATGATTGGCTCCTACTTGGAAGGACGGCAGGTGCGCCGTCGAGACTGTGTTGTCATCGTCGGCGGCTGCCTGCCGTCCTCCGTCCCGCTGCTGCGGGGAAGCTGTGGGCCGGGGCTGTCGTGGTCGTTGCCCCGGCACCGTGTCAATGTCGCCGCTAGTACGTTGACTTGACTATTCTATTATAGCACCCTATGGCTACTGGTTACTGTTTGGGGCCGAATGCTGCCGCGAACTCTTCCTTCGGGTCGATAGGGTCATCTGCCCCTCCACCCTGCGAACGGTCGGGTTTGGGTGCGGTAGCGATCCCCAGCTCATCCACAACCGCCTGTGATGCTTCCTGCACCCGCGCGGGGTCGAGGTCGCCGTCATCGTCTAGGAGGTCGTCAACGCTCGTGCCGGTGGCCCACAGGGCGGAGGGTTTGCGGAGACCCGACATGCCCTCTGCGATGCTCTTGTGGGCGGCGGTGAGGCGTTCGCGTAGCCGGTCCCGTTCGGCCTCAGCTTCCTGTGCCCTCTTGCGGTATTTCGCGGACTCGCGGATCGCCTTGGTGTCCGTCTCCGGGGTCTGCGTCTCGGGGGTCGTCTCGGGGGTCTGCTCGGTCGAGGTCGCCTCGGCCTGATTCTGCTCAGTCATTGCTATTATCCATCCGTTCGATCAGGAATGCCATTCGATTAAGCACAAGATTGTGTGCTTCGATTACGTCAATGAGCGCACTCACCTGCTTCTCCAATACCTTGATTCTTTCCGACTGCCTGCGGGTAACAGGCTCATCGTAAAAGAGAGTGTAGAAGTGGTCTGAAGCCGCCGGTGTCTAGCAGT
>NZ_JABASY010000004.1 GCF_016107685.1 Brevibacterium yomogidense | reverse complement strand
CCCACCAGATTCCGAAGTGTCAACTATGTCTTGAGACTCAACTGTCAACTATGTCGTGAGACTCCACAACCCCGCAAACCACGGTGGGTCGAACCCGAGCGCGGTGTCTCGTCAATGGGCAACAGCACCATCGGATCAGCCGGCTGCGCAGTCCGGTGCGTCGACGGACACGTCGACCGGGGTGCGGCCGGTGGCCTCCAGGTCGCCTGCGAGGTACTTCGCCACAGCGGTGAGCGCATGCGGGTTGTCGTCGTACACCTCGAGGATCGTGTCAGCGCCCGCGTCTTCGACGGCCCACGGGCCCGAGGTCCCCACGACCACGTCCGCGGACCCGCCTCCCTGACCACTGCCCACGCGCACGGTCACAGCGTTCCCACCACCGGCGTCGCGGACCTCCAGACCGGCATCCTCCGCCGCATCCGTGAACGCGGCACGCGCGGAGTCGGATCCACCGGTCACCGCCACGGCGTCCGCGGGCTCCGCGAACGAGCACTCCCCCGCAAGCACCGTGAGGGAGCCGTCGGCGAGCGCGGTGAGCGCGTCATCGGCAGCGGCGTCTCCGCCCGCTCCGTCACCACCGCCCTCCGCCGCGGCGTCTCCACCGGCTCCGTCACGGGACCCCTGCGCATCCTCAGCACCGGCTCCGTCATCGGACCCCTCAGCGCCGACTCCGTCACGGGACCCCTGCGCACCGACTCCGTCATCGGCCCCCTCACCCTCAGCACCCTCACCATCGACGCCGCCTACGGCACCGATGCGTGCCTGCCACAGCTGCATCGCGACGACGCGGGTCGCTGCTTCGACGAGCCGTTCGCGGGGCAGGTCGCCGGCCTCCAGTGCTTCACCCAGGGCAGCGACGGCATCACCGGAATCCGGTGGCATGAGCGCCAAGTCAGCGCCCGCTGCGATCGCCTTGACCGTC
Source organism: Brevibacterium yomogidense (assembly GCF_016107685.1). Classification (GTDB taxonomy): domain Bacteria; phylum Actinomycetota; class Actinomycetes; order Actinomycetales; family Brevibacteriaceae; genus Brevibacterium; species Brevibacterium yomogidense. The sequence continues at coordinate 305,816 of NZ_JABASY010000004.1, read as the reverse complement.
TCCTGGCCGGGGGCCTCTGTCACCGCTCCCATGTTGAGGGCATCCGTCACGGCGACCCCGTCGAATCCGACGTCGTCTCGCAGTGACTCGTACACGTCGGGGTTGAGCGTCGCGGGGACGTCCTCGGTCCCGGGGAGTCCGATGTGGCCGACGAGGACCATGGGGACCCCGGCCTCGGCGGCGGTGCGGAACGGTTCGTAGCTCGTATCGGCGAGGTCCTCCAGCGAGTCCTCCGACACCGGCAGCTCCTCGTGGGAGTCGACGGTGAGCGCCCCGTGGCCCGGGAAGTGCTTCGCCGCGGAGGCGAGCCCGGTCGACGTGAAGCCGCCCACCACGGCGTCGATCACCTCGGACACTCGCTCCGGGTCGTCACCGGGTGAGCGGACGTTGATGACGGGGTCCTCCGCGCCGATCGTGAGATCCGCGACGGGTGAGAAGTTGATCGTGAATCCCAGGTTCCGCAGGTCGGTGCCCTGCGCCGCGATGGCGTCGCGGGTGACGTCCGCGTCGTCCGCCGCACCCGCGGCCATGAGGGGCGGGAAGTCGAGCGCCGCGTCGTCCAGCCTGGCGACGGGCCCGCCTTCCTGGTCGACGCCGATCGCCACCGGCCAGCCCCGCTCTCCGGCCGCACCTGCGAGGGTGTCCGTCGTCTGCCACACCGTGTCCGCGTCCGCGCCGTCGGCCAGGTTGTAGCCCATGACGATCGCGCCGGCGAGGTGCCGTTCGCGGATGACGTCCGCCGCGGCCGCCACGTCCGTCCCGTTGTAGGTGAGCATGACGACGGATCCCACGAGTTCGTCGTCGTCCATGGCTGCGACGATCTGCTCGGCAGCCTCGACGTCAGCGTCCGTGACGCCGTCGGCAGGAGGGGCGTCCGTGTCCGCCGTCGCGTGGTCGCCCGGGTCGCCGGCCGCTGCGGTGCCCGTCGCCGAGGCCCCGGTCGCCACCGCAGACTCGCCCCCGACGTCGTCGGGAGAGCCGGAGCCGCAGCCGGCGAGCACGAGGGCGAGCGCGGCGGATGCGGCGCCTACTGGGATGACGCCGAAGGGAGTGCGCATGCCGTCCATCGTAACGGCGGGGTCAGTGCCGGACCACGCGCTCAGGTTCGGTCGCCACCGCCCCACCGTCCCCGTGAGTTTCTTAACAACCGTGACACCCACCCTCGCGCGCGCCGGCGGGACGTGCAAGAGTCGATCTCCATGACAGCTTCTCCCCCTGCACCCGAGCAGTCCGTCCTCATCTCCCTGCTGGGCGAGACCGCGCCGCTTGCGGTCCTGGCCGACCGGAAGCCGACCGTCACCGAGCAGACGCAGGCCGCCTACGACGCGCTGTACACGGCGACGCACCCGCTGCCGGCGCCGCTGCTGCACACGATCGCGGCGGTGGTCGCCGTCCAGCAGGGGTCGCGCACGCTCATGACGTGGCATCTCAACCACATCGCCGACCGCACGCTCTTCGACGATCTGGTCGCCGGCACGGCTCCGGCGGAACCGCTGCTGGCCGCTGTCATGGACTATGTCGACACGGTGTCCGTGTCGCCCGCCCTCGCGACCGCTGCGGACCAGGACGCACTCGCCGCTGCCGGCGCGGACCCCGACCTCGTCGTCCTCATCGGCCAGCTCGTCGCGTTCGAGTCGTACCTCATCCGCCTGGTCGCGGGCCTCAGCGCGCTGGGCGACACGGAGGCACCTGCCGGGACCGGACACGCCACAGGGCCTGCGGTGGCCTCTGCGCACTCCGCCGCCGAGGCCCCCGCCCTCCGCTCTGTCTTCGCACCTCTGCCGGAGCTCGCCCGCACACTCCGCTCCCGAGGCCGCTCGGGCGATCGCTCCCCGCTCACCTCGTCGGGTCGGTCGCGTCCCACCGCGTTCACCCGCGAGTTCCTCGACTGGGAGCCGTGGCTGCCCGCACCGGCGGAGGACGAGCTCACGCCGGAGCAGATCGAGTCGTTCGCGTCGAAGGCGACGACCGGCAGCGTCTACTTCCGTCTCATCTCGCGCACTCCCGCGGTGACCCTCGCCCGGTCGACGCTCGACAACGCGGTGTTCACGTCGAAGGAGGGGCTGGAGAAGGGTGAGCGGGAGCTCGCCGCTGCGGTCTCCAGCAAGGTGAACGATTGCGTCTACTGCGCGTCCGTGCACGCGCGGAAGGCGGTGCAGCGCACGAAGCGCGACGCGGATGTGGACCGGATGCTCGCGGTCGAGCTCACACGGGACGACGACTGGGTCGCCTCGGACGTCACCGCCCTGGCGGAGGGCCAGGACGAGCGGTGGACGGTGCTCATCGAGACCTCGGCCCGCCTGTCCGCGCTGGTCCCGGAGTTCACCACGGACGACACCGCGCGTCTGCGGGAGAGCGGCCTGGACGACCTGGAGATCGTCGACCTCATCGCGTCGACCGCGTTCTTCGGCTGGGCGAACCGCCTCATGCTCACCCTGGGCGAACCTGTCTGGCCGGAGACAGGAGGGTCCGCGTGACGCGACAGTTCGACGCCGTGTTCGTGGGCGGCGGACCGCGCACCGTCGCGACGATCATCCGGATGGCCGCACGTCTGGCCCACAACGCGGAGGAACCTGCACGTACCAGGGCTGGTGCCGGCAACACCGACACCGGAAGTACTGACACTGGCAGTGCTGACGCCGTCAGCGTCAACGCCGACAGTGCTGCGGCGGGCTCGTCCGGTAGACAATCCACCGCACCCGCACGCCCGTTGCGCATCGCGATTGTTGACGCCCTCGAGGTCGGGTCCGGGGCCACGTGGCTCACCACCCAGCCCGCGCAGTACCTCAACAACACGACCGCCTCCGCGACGACGCTCTACCCCGACGAGTCGACCCCGATGAGCGGCCCGCCCTCGCGGGGCCCGGACCTCGTCACCTGGATGCAGCAGGTCGCCGAGGCCGGCACGCACCCTGCCGGCGACTGGGTGGTGGAGGAGGCGGGCGTCCTCCGCGCGCTCGACTTCACGTCCCGCAGGTTGCAGGGCGTCTACTACCGCGACCAGCTCGACCACGCGATCGCCGCGGGCGGCTTCGCGGTCGAGGAGTTCGTCACCACCGTCGTCGACCTCGAGGCCGTCGAGGTGGAGCCCTACTCCGGCGACCCCCTCACCGCCGCCGTCCTCGCCGACGGCACGCGCCTGGCCGCCCCGACCGTCGTGCTCGCACAGGGCATGGTGCAGTCGCTGCCGGACGCCGAGGTCGAGGGCCTCACCCGCTTCGCCGCGGACCACGACCTGCGCTATGTGCCGCCGGGCATGCCCGCGGAACGCGACTTCACGGGGCTGCCCGCCGGTGAGACCGTCCTGGTCCGCGGGCTGGGCGCGAATTTCTTCGACGTCATCGGTGGGCTCCTCGCGGAATGGGGCGGCACGTTCGAGCCCGTCGCGGACGACCCCCACGGGCGTCTGCGCTACGTGCCGACCGGTCGCGAACCGCACCTGGTCATCGGGTCCCGCCGCGGGATGCCGTACCGGACGAAGCCGATCCCCTACTCGCAGCAGCGCGACTTCACGCCCCGCTGGGCCACCCCCGCGTGGTTCGATGCGCTGGCGCAGCAGCACAGCCTGGATTTCGGGGCCGAGGTCTGGCCGACGATCGCGAAGGAGATCGCCGACCAGTACCTCACCGCCCTCGCCGGGTGGGCACCGCACGCACTGGCGGCGGGCACTCCGGCGACCGGCACCTCGGCGGCGGGGGTCGCAGCCGACGGCACGGCGGCGGACGGGCCCTGGGTGGCGGAGCTCGACGCGGCGGCGACGGCCGAGGACGTCGAACGCGTCCTCGCCGACCACGTCATCGATGAGCGCTGGGCGTGGACCATCGCGGACCTGCGCCGGCCCACCCGCGGCCGCAGCGTCACCCCCGAGGAATGGGACGCGTTCGTCGCGACCCTCGTCGAGGACGAACTCGCGTCGATGAGTGAACCCGCCCGCCACCCGAGGGCCGCGGTCAACCGGGCCATGAGCCTGCTGCGCGGCTCCGCGCAGCGGCTGGGTGCGGTGGGCGCGGTGTCCGGCGAATCGCTGGTCCGCGACCTGCAGGGGTGGTTCGACGCCGACGGTCTGTTCCTCGCCTCGGGCCCGCCTGCGGTGCGGGTGCGGAAGGTGCTCGCCCTCATCGACGCGGGCATCATCGACCTGCTCGGCCCGGAGTCCGTCGTGCGCACCGACCCGGACGCGGGCCGGTTCCGCGCGCAGTCGCTCATCACGCAGCGCAGCGTCGAGGCCTCCGCTCTCGTCGAGACCCGCATGTCGAAGGGCCGTGTCCCCCACACGGACAATCCGCTGCTGCGGTCGCTGCTGGATTCCGGCCGGGCTCGCATCCACCAGGTCGACGGCGTCCAGACCGACTACATCGAGGCCACCCGTGCGGAGATCGCCGAGGCCGCACCGACCGGGCACAACCTCGTCGCCTCCACCGGCGAGGCCGACGAATCGGTCATCGTCCTGGGGATCCCCGCGTCGACGACCCAGCCGGGCAGCGCGATCGGCGCCACGCCGGGCCTGCCCTCACCCCTGCTGGCCGGCGCGGACGTCGCCGCGAAGCAGGTGCTGCGCCGGGCAGGGCGAGGTGCGCAACAGGGTCTGGGCTGGAGTGCGGACCAGGGTACGGGACGGGCGCCCGGCCGGGTTGCGGGGAACGGGCCAGCACAGGGCGGTCGACCATGACGACATCTAGGGCGCCACTTCGAAAAGCGTCCCTCCGTGCCGACGACCCCCTCGTCGTGTCCTAGGATTCGTCGCATGGTTACTTTCGCCCGCTCCGAGCGGTCGACGCTGGGCGTCGAATGGGAACTCGGCCTTGTCGATCCTGTGACGCTGGACCTCGTCCCGCGGGCGGGAGAGGTGCTCGACGCGATCGCGGACACACCGCTGGCAGAACGGGTCGTCGGGGAGATGCTCACGAACACCCTCGAGATCGTCTCCGGCGTCCACCGCACCGTGAAGGAGGTCGCCCACGACCTCGAGGACGCCGTCACACAGCTGCGGCCGGTGCTCGACGAGCTGGGCCTCGACCTCATGTGTGCGGGCACGCACCCGTTCGCGCTGTGGCAGAACCAGGAGATCACGGGCCACGCGCGGTACGCGGAGCTCATCAACCGCACCCAGTGGTGGGGCCGCCACATGCTCATCTACGGCGTGCACACGCACGTGGGGATCGACGACCGCGACAAGGTGCTGCCGATCCTCGCGGCGCTCACCTGCTACGTCCCCCACCTGCAGGCGGTCGGCGCGACGTCGCCGTTCTGGGAGGCGACGGACACGCACTACGCATCGAACCGCGCCATGATGTTCCAGCAGCTGCCCACCGCGGGCCTCCCCTACCAGTTCGACGAGTGGTCGGGGTACGAGTCGTACATCGCGGACATGAAGCGGACAGGCGTCATCGACGAGCTCACGGAGATCCGCTGGGACCTGCGGCCCGCCCCGCACTGGGGCACCGTCGAGGTCCGGGTGTGCGACGGGCTGTCGACACTGGCGGAGATCATGGCCGTCACGGCGTTCGTCCAGTGCCTGGTCGACGACTTCTCCGCACGCCTGGACGCGGGTGAGACGCTGCCGACCATGCAGGACTGGTTCCACGTGGAGAACAAGTGGCGGGCCGCCCGGTACGGCATGGACGCGATCATCATCGAGGACGCGGACGCGAACGAACGCCTCGTCACGGAGGTCATTGCGGACGAGGTCGAGCGGCTGCGGCCCATCGCCGAAAGGCTGGGGTGCGTCGACGAACTCGAGATCATGAACGACTTCGCCACGTGGGGAGCCGGCTACCAGCGCCAGCGGAACCGGCTGGCGGAGACCGGCTCGCTCACCTCCGTGGCTGAGCTGCTGGTCTCCGAGTTCAGGGCGGGCACCCCGCAGACGGCATGCACCGGCAATGCGTCCCGGATGACGCAGGCCGCCGGTGTGCGCGGGGCCTCTGGAGCAGCCGACACCGCATAGCCACCGCGAACTGGCGGCACCCGCCGGCTGGCGGCCCCCGCCTGCTGGAGGCCCCCCTCAGGCTGGCGGCACCCGCAGACTGGCGGCGTCCACGCGCCGACCGACGCAGCCACTCAAGCTCAAGGTAACTTGTTAGTTTGCAGACCCTCTGGCGCGCATGCGGTGGCGTGGTTACTCTCAAGAAATGGGCTCACGCACAGGCAGTCGGGGAGGTCGTCTGCGTCGCAGCGATCCGTCCGCGCCCGGCATCACACGTCGGCGGCGAGGCTCCGGCTACTCCTTCACCGCGCCCGACGGGACGACGGTGCGCGATGCGGAGGAGCGGGCGCGACTGCAGGGGCTCGCGGTGCCTCCGGCGTGGCGGAACGTTTGGATGTGCCCGGACCCGAACGGGCATGTCCAGGCGGTCGGCTACGACGACGCGGGCAGGAAGCAGTACATCTATCACCCGCGGTGGCATGAGCGGCAGGCGCGGAAGAAGTTCACCCACGTCATGGAGATCGGGCCGGCGCTCCCCTCCGCGCGGAGGACCGTCACGTCGCTGCTGCGGTCGGCGGAACCGGGGCCGGACCTCGCCGCGGCGACCGCCTTCCGGATCCTCGACCGGTTCGGTCTGCGCGCCGGCAACGACGAATACGCAGCGGCACACGGGGCGTACGGGCTCACGAGCATGCTCGTCGAACACGTCCACGTGGAAGACGGACATGTCCGCATCGCGTTCCCCGGGAAGGCTGATCAGCCCGTCGCCGCGGAGGTCCTCGACCGCGACCTCGCCGCGGCCCTCACGACCATGAGGACGGACCGCAGCGACGGCACCGCAGTGGGATACCCGGTCGGGGACGAGTGGCACCCGCTCTCGACTGCACGGGTGAATGACTTCCTGCGCGAGGTCACCGGCATCGACATGACGTCGAAGGACTTCCGCACGTGGCACGCCACCGTGCGCGCCGCTCGCGGCCTGGCCGACCGACACAGCGACTCCGCGTCGACGACCCACCGCAAGCGCGCGGTGAACGCGACGATGGACGAGGTCGCGGACTTCCTCCAGAACACGCGCGCCATCTCCCGGAACTCCTATGTCGATCCGCGCGTCATCGACCGGTTCATGGGCGGAGAGGTCATTGTGGCCCGCACCTACCGTCAGGCGGAGAGGGAGCTTCCGGGCTTCGTGGGCTGAGAACCCCAGAATGTCGCGTCATGGTTTCGCTCTGCGCCACCTACAACTTTCTTCGCCAAGTACAAGTGCGCTCTCCACCTACGACAAAGTGGGGTTGTAGGTGGCGAAGTTTTGTGTAGGTGGGCGGAGAGGTGGCGCGCGCCAGACGGAGTGAGTGTCTTCCTGGGGATGAGGGATCACGTGGGCTGTCTCGGCTCAACCACCGTCTCAACCACCGGCTCAGCCTCCCGACTCGGTCTCCCGACTCGACCACCCGACTGAACCACCCGGCTCAACCACCGGCTCAGCCTCCTGAATCAGCCTTCCAGCACGCCGAGCAGTTCCGGCCAGGCGGCGGCGAAGCCGGGGTGCAGCGGGTAGTCCGTCACCTCGCGCAGCGGGACCCACCGGAGTTCGACGCTCTCGATGTCCGCGACGTACTCCTCGAGATGCGCGAGTGTGCGGGCGACGACAGTCGTGTACGACCAGCCCTCCATGTCGACGACGTGGGTGTGGATGATGCGGATGTCGGCGCCGTCCAGCTGCGGGACGCCCGCCTCTTCGTGGCATTCGCGGATCGCCCCGGTGAGCGGTGTCTCGCCCGCGTCGATCGCTCCGCCGGGGATCCCCCACGTGCCGCCGTGCGCCGACCAGGACACCCTGTGCTGCAGCAGCACCCCGCGGTCCGGGTCGTGCAGCAGCAGACCTGCCGCCCCGAACAGCCCCCAGAACCGGCCCTTCGGGGTCTCGACCCAGCCGTCGCCCGCCCGTTTGCGGGCGCGGAGGTGCTCGCGCATCTCCTGCGACAGCTCGCCGGTGGCTCCCGGCGCGGGACGCTTGTCAGACGAGGACATCATCGACCTCCAAGGACGACAGCACTCCGAACCCCAGACTCGACGGGGCCTGTCCCCGCACTGCGATCTCCGCTCCCAGCGCCGCGACCATCGCCCCGTTGTCCGTGCACAAGGACAGGGGTGGGACGCGCAGCGTGACCCCGGCGGCCTCGCAGCGCTCCGCCAGCCGTTCGCGCAACCGGGTGTTCGCGGCGACACCCCCACCCAGCAGCACGTGGTCGATCCCGGTGTCCTCGCACGCCAGCAGCGTCTTCTTCACGAGCACGTCGACGACGGCTTCCTCGAAGGACGCGGCGATGTCGGCAAGCCGCAGTGGACTGCCGGACGATACCGCGCCCGAGGTGCCGACCGGCTGAGCGGACCCGGCCCGCTGAGCGGGCTCGGCCGGCCGGGAGGTATGTGCGGCGCCTCGGGTGAGGGCGGTCTCGGCGGAACCGTCAGGGAGGGTCGGTGCAGCCGTGAGGCTGGCTTCTGCGGTGAGGGCGGCCTCGGCGGCGGTGACGGTGCGCAGAGCGGCGGTCTTGAGGCCGGAGAAGGAGAAGGAGTAACGGCGGTCCGGGTCGCGCAGGTCCCTCTTCGTGGCAAGCCCTCGGGGGAAGCGGACCGCGGTGGGATCGCCCGGCACCCCGGTGCCGTCGAGCAGGCCCGCTGCGGCGCGGGAGATGCTCGGCCCGCCCGGGTAGTCGAGGCCCAGGAGCCGAGCGGTCTTGTCGAACGCCTCACCTGCGGCATCGTCGATCGAGGCGCCCAGCAGCTCGATGTCGTCGACGATGTCGCCGATCCTCAGGATCTCCGTGTGACCGCCGGAGACCAGCAGCGCGATCGTCGGGGTGTGCAGGCCCGGGGAATCGGGGGCGACGAGGTCCACGGCCACGTGCGCGGCGAGGTGGTTGATGCCGTACAGCGGCAGACCCGTCGCGGCGGCGAGACCCTTCGCGGCCGCGACCCCCACCATGAGGGCGCCGGACAGCCCGGGACCCGCGGTGACGGCGAGCGCATCGAGGTCTTCCAGGCGCACCCCTGCGTCCGCGAGCGCCTTCTCGATCATGGGACCGATCGACTGGACGTGCGCCCGCGACGCCACCTCCGGCACGACCCCACCGAACCGGACGTGCTCGTCCATGGAGGACGCCACCGTGTTCGTCAGCAGCGTGCGGCCTCGGACGATCCCCACTCCCGTCTCGTCGCAGGAGGTCTCGATGCCCAGCACCAGCGGTTCGGTGCGGGTCATCCGATCTCCTCCGCGAGCTGCTCGTATCGGAGTGTCAGCTGCGATTCGGGGACGTCGTAGGCACCGGGGCTCTGTGTGAGCTTCCCGGCGAGCAGCCGCAGGTGCGTCTCCCACACGGGCCCCACCTGGGTGATGACCTGGGCGACCACCGCGTGGTCGATCCCGCGATCCGCGATCGTGTGGGACAGGGTGACGCGCGTGCCCACGACCCGCGCGGAGGCGACGTCAGCAGTGCCCGCGCTATCAGTGGGATCAGCAGTGCGCGCAGTGGCAGCGTGCTCGGTCCACTCCGCGTCGTCGCCCGTGAGCGGGCGCAGGGTGAGGCCGAGCCTGCCGATCCCGTCGATGTCGAGCAGGACGTGTGCCTCGTCGTCATCGGCCTGCGGCGCGGACACGGAGAGCACCTGAGCCGGCACGGGCTGATCGTCGAGCTTGAGCAGGATGTCGTCGGGCCCGTCGCTCGTCGTGTAGCCGACGAACCAGTCCTCCAGCAGCTCCGACCGTGTGACATGCGGCCACACCTCGGTCGGCAGGAGGGAGACCCGGGTGTCGAGAACCAGGTCGATGCCGTCCTCCCACTCCGTGAGAGATGCGTCCACCAGATGCTCCGTCATGGTCCCATCCTATGCGCGGCGGCTGAACGCCCGCGGCACGGATGTCACAGGAAGGCGCGCATGACGATCGCGTCGGCACCGGCGTAGTAGGCGGGGCGTCGTCCCAGCTCTTCGAAGCCGAACGTGCGGTAGAGGCCCAGTGCCGGACCGTTGTCCGCGGCGACGTCGAGGTGGAGGACCTCCGCCCCGGCACCGCGCGCGCAGTCCGCGGCATGGGAGAGCAGTCGACGACCCACGCCTCTCCCCTGCGACGCGGGAGCCGTCCCGATCGTGAGGATGTCCGCCTGCGTGCCTGCCACACTGACTCCCACGTACCCGCAGAGGCCGTCGCCCGGTTCCACCGCCAGCGTCATGCGGGCCACCGGTGAGGCGAGCTGCGACCAGAAGAACTCCGGCGACCAGGTGTCCGCACCGAACAGCAGCGTGTCGAGACGGGCGACGCGGTCGATGTCCCACCACCGCATGCGGCGCAGCCGCGGCGTCGGACCCGCCGGACGCGCAGCAGGTGCGGTGGTCGTGACGGAGTCCGTGCCCGTCTTCGCGGTGGGGTCGGTGCCGGGCGCGGTGGCACGGTGAAAGCCGGGCTCGGTGCCGGGGTCGGTGCCGGGATCGGCGGTGGCGTCTGGTCCGGGATGTGTCACGGGGTTCTTCCGTCGGAGGGTGGGGCTCGTCAGTTCAGGAGTGTCGCCCGGCGGGCGCTGGGCTTCGCGTCGGGCTCCCGCAGGTAGAGCGGTTCCGTGCCGGGGAGCTCACGGCCGGAGGCGAGCGACCGGTGCGCGACGCGGGCCAGCCATTCCGCGGTGGGGTCGAGCGCTTCCGGCTCCGCATCGTCGGGACCTCCCAGCACGTCCCGATACAGCTCGAACCCGCGACCCACACGGCGCGCCCCGCCGTAGACCTCCCGCAGCGCCGCCGCGAGCAGGGCCGGGTCGAGTGCCGCGGGTGTCGCCGCGACGAGTGGCAGCCCGTCACCGTCGAGGCCGTGGTACACCGTCGCGTAGACCTCGCGACGCCGGGCGTCGGTCGCCACGGCGACAGTGCCGTCGGCTGTGCTGAGGGAGCGCAGGGCCAGCGCGTCGTGGCTCACGACCCCGTGCACGGGGACGCCCGCGCCCAATGCGGCACCGATGCCGCCAGCGATGCCCGCCCGCAGGCCGGTGAAGGGGCCGGGCCCGATCCCGACGACGACGGCATCGGGGCGCGGCGCCTCGGCGAGGACCTCCGCCAGTGCGGGGCCGATGAACTCGACGTGCCGGCGGGCGGCGAATTCGGTGAGTGCGGCGACGAGCCGCTCACCGTCGACCAGGGCGACGGACGCCGCCGCCGAGGTGTCGATCGCCAGGATGAGCACGGGACCTCCTCGGGTCGGGTCAGGGTGCACGGAGCACGTCCGTCACCCGGTCGGGGCAGCCGGGCCGGATCGGGCCGGGTCAGGATTCGGGGTGGAGCTTCGCGAGTCTACCGTCCCAGCTCGCCCCGTGCGCGGTGACGACGACCGTGCGGGGCTCGTCGTCGACGGCGTCGTCCTCGGAGTCGAGCGCGTCAGCGTCCAGGGCGGTGGGGTCGAGGTTGTCGGGGTCGTCGGCAGCCGCAGCCTCCTCGTCCTCACGGAGGATCTCCAGCTCGAGGTGGTCGCCCAGCGATTCGGCCATGCCCCGCCCCCATTCGACGACGGTGACGGATTCGTCCAGTGCTGCGTCGAGTCCCAGATCGTCGAACTCGTCTGGTCCGCCCAGACGGTACGCGTCGACGTGGACGAGTCCGGGGCCCTCACCGCGGGGCGGGTGCTCGCGGGCGATGACGAACGTCGGTGAGGACACGCGTCCGCGCACATCGAGCGAACGGGCGAGGAACTGGGTGAACGTCGTCTTGCCCGCGCCCAGGTTCCCGGTGAGGACGAGGACGTCGCCGGACCGCACCGTACGACCCACAGCGCCTGCGAAGTCGACCATCGCCGCACGGTCGGCAAGGCGGAGCACGAGCGTGGAGGCCTGTGCTTCCACGCCGGCGTCCGGTCGGGCGTCAGCCACGGTGGGCCTCCTCAGGGGTCGATCCGTCGGTCGTGACGGCTTCCCGGTCGACGCGTGGTCCGACGCGGGTGACGATCTCGTAGTTGATGGTGTGGGACCAGGCCGCCCACTCCTCGGCACTGGGACCGGTGTGCCCGTCGCCCAGGACGACGACCTCGTCGCCCACCTCGACGGGGACACCCCCCGCGTCGACGATCATCTGGTCCATCGCGATGCGGCCGACGACCGGGAGCCGCTGCCCGCGGATCGTCACCTCCGCCTGTCCGGAGGCCGCCCGCGGGATGCCGTCCGCGTAGCCGCCCGCGACGAGTGCGAACCGGGTGGGCCGGTCCGTCCTGAACGTCAGCCCGTACGACGCACCGTGACCGGCCGGGACCTCTTTCACCGTGAGGACGCGGGACACCAGGCTCATGACCGGGCGCAGCCCCAGGTCTGCCGCGGTGATCTCCTCGAAGGGGCTGAGCCCGAACAGCGACAGGCCCACCCGGACCGTGTCGCCGGGGACCTCGTCCGGACCCAGGGCGCCCGGCGAGTTCGCCGTATGTGTTCGAAGGTGCTCCCCCGTCGCGAAGCGGGCGCCCGGCCCGGCGAGGAAGTCCGTGAGCTCCGCGTGGAGCACGTCGAAGAGCTCCTTCTGCTCCACGGTCGCGGGGTCGCCGGGCACATCCGCGTTCGCGAGGTGGCTCATGAGTCCGACGATCCGCACCTCACCGTCGTGGCAGTCACCCGCCTCGGCAAGGTCCGCGAGGAGGTCGCGCACCTGTGCGGGGGTGAAGCCGCCGCGTCCCAGCCCGGTGTCGACCTTGAGGTGGACGAGGGCGGGCAGTGCGGTGCGACGGGCGGCGTCGCGGACGCGGACGAAGCCGTCCGCGGTGGAGAGGCCCACCTCGAACCCGCGCGCCACGGCCGGGACGAGGTCCGTCGTGGCGTCGTGGATCCAGAAGAGGACGTCCGCCTCCTCACCGTGCGGCAGGCGCGTGAGGAGGTCGTCCAGGTCGAGTGCTTCGGCGAGTGTCGCGACACCGAACCTCCGCACTCCTGCGCCGAGCACGGCGGGCACCACATGCTCCAGCCCGTGCCCGTACGCCCCTCCCTTGACGATCGCCATGAGGGTCCGGTCACCGATCGTCCGACGGATCGCCGCGACGTTCCGGGTAAGGGCGGACGCATCGATGCGGGCCCGCAGGGTCGAGGGTGCGTCAGCGCGCATCGGGATCACCCTCCGCAGAGTCCGCGTGCTGGGACCGGACGGCGGTGAGCTCCGCGGCGACGGCCTCGGCGATGGCCGACGCACTGCGGGCCTCACGACCGGCGCGGTTGTGCAGCACAACGGCGAGGGCTGCCAGCGCCGCAGCGGCACCGGCGGCGTCCCCCTCGTCGTGCTCCTGCGGCAGACCGGTCGCGAGGGCCGCACCGACGAGGCCCGCGAGCACGTCACCACTGCCTGCCGTCGCCAGCGCCGGCGGGCCGGGGGTGGGCGCCCACAGCCGGCCGTCGGGAGTGGCGACGAGGGTGCGGTGCCCCTTGAGCAGGACCACCGCGCCGGTGAGGTAGGCGGCGCGACGCGCCCATCGGACGGGGTCGGCCTCGACGTCCTCGCGGGCGAGGTCCGCCGCGTCGTCGTCGATGCGGCTCAGCAGCTCTCGGAGCTCGCCGGCGTGCGGGGTGAGGACGGTGGTGGCAGGCAGCGGCGACGGCTCGCCGGCGGCCGGTCCTCCTCCCGCCGCGGTGAGCAGAGCGGGGATGAGGGCGAGCGCTCCTGCGTCGAGCACCATCGGCGTGTTCGTGCCGATCGCCTCACCCAGGAACTCCATCATGTCGTGGGGTTCCGGCGCCCCCGAGCCGATCGACCACGCCTGGACGCGCCCGGGGGCCGTGACGACCTCCGGGGCGCGGGCGAGGACGGCGTCCTGCACGGCCCGCGCGCCCTGCACCCTCAGCATTCCGACGCCCGCGTTCACGGCGGCGAGGCACGTGAGGACACCCGCGCCGGGGTACTGCTGCGATCCCGCGATGACGCCCAGCACACCGCGCGTGTACTTGTGGTCCCGCGGCCCCGGCTGGGGCCAGTCGCGCAGGTCGCCGTCGTCGACCAGCCAGAGTTCAGGGGTGCGCCCGAAGACGGAGGCGGGCCCGAGGTCGGAGGCGGGTTGGAGATCTGAGGCCGGCCCGAGGTCGAGGGGATGCCCGAGGTCGAGGCCCAGACCGATGTCGACGCACTCGACCGTGCCCGAGGCCTCCGCCCCTCCGGGCAGGTGGAGCCCCGCCTTCCGGCCGCCGAACGTCACGGTGACGTCCGCGCGGACGACGACGTCCCCGCACTCCCCCGTCGTCGCGTCGACACCGGTCGGCACATCGACCGCGACGACCTGCTGTCCCGGGAGCCGGTCGGTGTGGTCCTGCCAGGCGCGGAGGAGGTCGCGAAGTGGTGGGTCCAGGCGGGGACGGGCACCGGTGCCCAGCAGCCCGTCGAGCACGAGGTCCGCACGGGCGGCGAGGGACGCGGCGTGGTCGAGGAAGGGTCCGGGGGCCAGGGCCTCGGCGGCGGGGTGTGTGCCCGGTCCGGAGTCGGGATGCGAGCCGGGCGTGCCCGAACCTGGCCGGTCCGAGCCGGACGCGGTCTGCTCCAGGAGACGGACCCCGGCGCTGCGTGCGGCGCGCAGGATTTCCGGGTTCAGCCGGCCCAGGGGCGCGACGACGGTGACATGGGCGCCGCGACGGGCGAGGTTCGCGGCGGCGAAGAGTGCGTCTCCCCCGTTGTTCCCCGGTCCCGCGAGCACGACGACCCGCTTGCCGGTGACGCGGCCGTCGGAGGAGCGCAGCACCCGTCGGCACGCGGAGGCGAGTCCGGCGGCGGCGCGGCGCATGAGGGACTCGCCCCGACCGGCGTCGATGTGCGGCTGTTCGGCGGCGCGGACGGCGGCCGCACTGTAGGCGGGGACAGGCATGTGCTCAGACTAGTACCGCGTGCGGGTCAGCTGCGCGGGCCCGCGGCGGACCGGTCGAGTTCCCGATGGAGCCTCCTGGCAGCGAGGTGCGCGAGGAACAGTGCCTGCTCGCCCAGCCCGTCGTCGCCGTGGCGTGCCCGCGGGGAGTGGTTGACCTCCTGCGCGGCCGCATCGACTCCCGGCATCGCCGCTCCCAGGTGCCCGTACGACCCGGGGACGCGCCGCAGCACGCGGGAGAAGTCCTCCGACCCGGCGCGGGGGTGCGCGACGGTGTGCACGCGGTCCGCACCGAAGAGGTCCTCGAAGGTCTGGAGGAAGAACTGCGCTTCCGCGTCGTCGTTGACCGTCGCCGGCAGGAGGGTTTCGAACGCGATCCGCGCCCCCAGGCCGTGGGCGGCGAGGAACTCCCGCGCCACCCGCGGAAGCTCCTCCTCCGCACGGGCGGTGGTCTCCGGGCTGAACGTGCGGACGCTGATCGACAGCTCAGCGGACTCCGGGATGATGTTCGCCGCGGTGCCGCCGTGGAACATGCCCACCGTGAGGACGACGGAGTCGAAGATGTTGAAGCGGCGGGTGATGTACTCCTGCAGCTGGCCGATGAGGGCGGCACCGGCCTCGATCGGGTCGAGCGCGTTCTCCGGCCGGGCTGCGTGTCCGCCGCGTCCCAGGACCGTCACGTCGAAGCGGGAGAACGCCGCCATGTACGAACCCGGCCGCGAGTACGCGTGACCCGGTTCCTGATCCGCGGAGACATGCACACCGTAGGCGCCGACGAGCGGCACTCCCGCAGCCTCGAGGACCCCTTCGTCGATCATCTTCCCCGCACCGTCGAACCCCTCTTCACCCGGCTGGAACATGAAGACGACATCCCCGGGCAGATCCGCGCGGTGGGCATGGAGGAGGTGGACGGCGCCGATGAGTCCGGTCGTGTGGAGGTCGTGACCGCACGCGTGCATCGCACCGTTGTCCGACGCGAAGTCGAAGCCGGTCTCCTCGATGATCGGCAGTGCGTCCATGTCCCCGCGCAGCAGGACGGCCGCGTGCGTCTCCTCCCGCCTGCCTCCCCGCAGGACGGCCACGACGGAGCTGAGCCGTTCCCCCGTCGTCACGTCGAGGTCGAGCCCGTCCAGTGCGTCGAGCACGGTGCGCTGGGTGAGGGGAAGGTCCAGCCCCACCTCCGGGTTCCGATGCAGGGAGCGTCGGATCTTCTGGAGCTGGGGAAGGAGCGCGGAGGCGTCTGCGGCGGAGGGGAGCGTCATGGCTCTCAGGGTAGCGCCGGTCAGACCGCCCCGACGAGTTCCTGAGCGTCGACGGCGTCCGCCGAATCGTCGCCCATCCCCGCCGAGTAGGCCGTGGCGCCGCCCAGGGTCACCGAGCGCTCATGCACCAGGGTGTTGCCGCCCACTTCGACGCTGCGTCGAGCGATGACGTGGAGTGGCTGCGAGCAGATGCTGTTCGTCGGGACGGAGAAGTACGGGAAGCTCGTCACCCTCATCTGGTTCTCGTCGCTGATGTACGTCCAGTCGCCGTCGTACGCGGTCGTATAGCCGGTGCAGCCGGGCTTATGCGGCGCGGAGCCGTCCTGCACGGGAACGCTCCAGCCGCTGTCCTCCACCGCGGTGGACCCTCCGTCGACACGACCGTCGGGAAGGTAGAACGTGATCCTCGCGTTCTGCGGTGTCACGGTGGACGAGGTGATCGGGTAGACCGACAGTCCACGGTCCGGGTACGTGCCGCGACCGTCGATGATGAGGCTCTTCTTGCCGCAGTCGCCCCGCAGTTCGACCCAGCCGTTGAGGCCGTTCACCTGCGAGGCTGCGAGTGCCGGCGCTGCCGTGCCGATGATCGTGACGGGAGCGGCCCATGCCACTCCCTTCGTGAGCATGCGCCTGGTGATCACTCGCTCTGCCATGTTTCTCCTTGAAGAAGTCGCCTACCGGGGAGCCGAACTCCCCCGAGAAGCATACCGTTCGGAAACCGAACGGCAAGGCCCTTCTCGCAGGGTCACTCCAGGTGCATGCGTGGGACCGGCCGGCGGAACGCACGGGTGGTCCAGACGAGGTAGAGGAAGCCGAGGGCGATCCACCCCAGCCCCAGCAGCACGGTGTGCGGCGCAAGGCTCGTCCACAGCCACACCGTGAGGAGGAATCCGACCGTGGGGACGACCCCGTAGAGCACGACCGCCCCCGCTCCCCGCCTCTTTCCCTGGACGAGGTAGACGCTCACGACACTGATGTTCACGGCGCTGAAGGCGGTGAGTGCGCCGAAGCTCACGATGGAGGCGACGAAGTCGACGTCCGCGAACACGGCGGACACGGACACCACTGCGACGACGAGGATCGCCCCGACCGGAGTGCGGAAGCGCTCCGACAGGGATCCGAACAGCTTCTGTGGCAGGACGCGGTCGCGACCCATCGCGTAGAGGATGCGGGCGACGGACGCCTGGGAGGCGAGCGCGGATCCCAGCGCCCCCGTCACGTATGCGGCGAGGAAGAGCGCGGTGAGCACCTCTCCCCCGAGGCCCGCGAGCATCGACAGGGCGGCGACGTCGGCGCCGTCGCCGGTGACGACCTCGGGCGTGGTCATGTGTGCGAACCAGGAGATCGCGATGAAGAAGACACCGCCGATGACGGTCGTGAGGATCACCGCGATGGGGATGGAGCGCGTGGGCCTCTTCGCCTCCTCGGCCATCGTGGAGATCGCGTCGAAGCCCAGGAAGGACAGGCAGAGGATCGCGGATCCTGCGACGACGGCGGGCAGGCTGAAGTCGGAGCGGAGGAACGGGTCCAGCGGGCCCGTGTGCGGGTCGAACGCCCGGGATGCGAACACGAAGAAGACGAGGAAGAAGAGGACCTGCAGGACGACGAGCACCACGTTCGCGCTCTTGACCACCGTGATCCCGATGATGTTGAGCGCGGTGACGAGCACGAGCGCCAGCATGCTGAACACCCAGGCCGGCACCTGCGGGAACCGCTCCGCCAGGTACAGGCCGATGAGCAGGTAGTTGAGCATCGGGAGCAGGATGTAGTCGATCATGACGGCCCAGCCGGTGAGGAAGCCGACACCTCCGCCCAACCCTTCCCGCGCGTAGGCGTAGGCGGACCCCGCGGACCGGATCTTGCGACCCAGCAGCGCGTAGCTGCCCGCTGTGAACAGCATCGCCGCGAGCGTGATCGCATACGCGCTGGCGAGGAAGCCGCCGGTCACCTCGTTCACGATCCCGTACGTGGTGAACACGGTCATCGGGACCATGTAGGCGAGGCCGAAGAACACGAGGGTCGGCACCCCCATCGACCGGATCAGGCCGCCGTCTGGCGGGGCGGAGGCCCCGGGCGGGGCAGAGGCCCCGGGCCAGCCTGCGGAATCCGATCGGCCAAGGGATACGGGGCGGGGTCCTGGTGCAGTCATCGCGTGCGTCTCCTCGTCGAGTGTCCGCGGTGCCGCGGCGCTTCACTGCGCGTCGTCCCTTGACACGCCCTGCGCACCACGGCATATTGACCATGTGGTCAACACCACTGCCAGAACAGTAAGCGGGGTCACATCGCATGTCAACGGAGACGTCTGGGCAGACACCGCCCGCAGCCGCCAAGCGCGTGAGGCAGAGCTCCTCCCAGCGCCGTGCGGCGATCGAGGCCGCCGCCCGCACCCTCGCGCTCACGTACGGACTGCAGAACCTCACCCACCGCAGCATCGCCAAGCACTTGGGGATCACCCACACGCTGGTCGTCCACCATGCGCCCGACGTGGGTGAGATCCGGTCTCGCGCGTGCCAGGTGCTGCTCGAGGAGGAGTACGCGACGATGGAGGGCCTCGTCGCCGCACGGTCCACTGCGGTCGGCCGCCTGTCGGCACTCATCCACGCACTCGGCAGACCGGGACGCGAAGAGCAGGCGGGCGTGTGGTTCGACGGCTGGAGCATCGGCCGCCGCGACGAGCGGATGGCCCGGACCGTGCGGTTCGCGATGGATACGTGGCAGGGCTTCATCACGCGGATCCTCATCGACGGCGTGCAGCGCGGCGAGTTCGTGGTCGATGATCCGCAGGCCTGCGCGTGGGAGTTCATCGCTCTGCTCGACGGGCTCAATGCCCACACCCTCGTCGCATACGGAGACCCCGCCGATTACCCTGCACGCCTGGCCGCCCCGCTGGCCGGGCGCCTGTCGATCCCCGCCGCGACCCTCATCGCCGCTCACACCGAGGAGACACCATGACCACCGACTCGACCCCCGAGGCCGCCCCCACCACCGCCGAGGCCGCACCCACTCTCACCTGCGACGTCGTCGTCGTGGGTGCGGGCATCGCGGGACTCACCGCCGCGGACCGCCTCGCGGCCGCCGGGCTGGACGTGCGCGTCGTCGAGGCCCGCGACCGCGTGGGCGGACGGACAGAGGGAGGCACCTTCGCTTCGGGCACGGTCATCGAGCTGGGAGGGCAGTGGGTCGGCCCCACCCAGGACGAGGTCCTCGCCCTGGCGGACAGGCTGGGCCTCGCCACCTTCACCGTCCACGACGAGGGTGCCTCGCTGCTCTTCGCAGGCGGCGAGCGCACGGAGGGCGACGAGGACGCGTTCGGCTTGAGCGGGGAGTCCGCGCGGGCGTTCACGGAGCTCGTCGAGCTCATCGACCGCACGGCGGCGACGATCGACCTGGACGCGCCGTGGGAGTCACCTGCGGCAGCGGATCTGGACCGGATGACGGCGGCGCAGTGGCTCGACGAGCACTGCGAGGACCCCGGGGCGCGGGCGTTCATCGGCACGATGTTCACCACGATCTTCGCAGCGGAAGCCGACGAGAGCTCCGCGCTCCACATGCTCTTCTACCTGGGCTCCGGCGGCGGCCTGCACCGGATGATGCTCACGATCGGCGGCGCGCAGGAATCCCGGGTGCGCGGCGGCACCCACCTGCTGTCGGAACGGCTGGCAGAACAGCTGGGCGACCGGGTACTCCTCGACGAGGAGGTCACGGGCGTCAGCGGGTGGGACGCGGACAGTGCCGGCGAGGGCGCAGTCGGCGCGCGCGTGGACGCGGCAGCTGGGCACCGGGACGACTCCGGCCGGGCCCCGATCGCGGTGACGACCGCGCATCGCACCCTGCACTGCGACCGGGTGATCGTCGCGGTACCGCCCACGATGGCCACGCGCCTGTCATTCGACCCGCCGCTGCCGGCCCTGCGGGACCGGGCACAGTCCCACATGCTGCCGGGCGACGCCATCAAGTTCCAGGTCGAGTACCAGCACCCGTTCTGGCGGGATGCCGGGCTGAGCGGCACGGTGCTGAGCCTCGACCACGACGTGTCGCTCGTCTACGACAACTGCATCCCGGACCCGGACACGGGCACAGTCGATCGCGGCGTGCTCGTCGCGTTCGTCGAGGGGCGGCACGCCCGCGCATTCCATTCGCTCGAGGAGGCTGAGCGCACCCGTCGCGTCGTCGCGGACCTCACCGTCTTCTTCGGTGAGGAGGCGGCCAGCCCCTCCGAGGTGCTGCAGCGGAATTGGACGGAGGAGCCGTTCACGCGCGGCTGCTACGGCGGCCGGTTCGGCACGGGGCTGTGGACGACGGCCGGCACGCACCTGGCCGCCCCGTCCGGCCGGATCCACTGGGCGGGCGCAGAGACCGCGGCTGTGTGGAACGGCTACATCGACGGCGCCATCCGCTCCGGGCGGAGAGCCGCCGACGAGGTCGTCAGCCTCCCGGAGACTCCTCGCCTCCCGTAGGGTCCTGCGCCAGTCGCATGCTGCTGATGAGCATGTCGATGAGCTCCGACTGCAGCGAGTCCAGCTCCCCGGGCAGCGGCGTGTGCACCTGCGCGCTGCGCTGGCGCAGCTCCGGGTCCGTCAGCGGCACAGCTTTGAGCTGCGGGTCGTCCGCGATCTCCTGACCCAGCATCGAGCGGAACACGACGCCGCCCCCACGCCGTGCGAAGTCGAGCAGGACCGCACTGCGGTCGGCCTCCACGACGGGGTCCAATTCGTGTCCCCGCTGAGACGCCGCAGCGGACAGCAGATCACGCTGTGAACTCTGCCCACTGAGCAACCCGTAGGGGTGCTCGAGCGCTTCCTCGAGACTCAGCGCCAATCTGCCTGCGAGCTCGTGGTCGACGGACATGATCGCGGCCATCGGCAGCTGCTCCGTGTACTCGACCCGCACTCCGGTGGGGATCCCTGTGACGAAGCATGCCCCCATGTCGACGCGCGCATCCCGTACGAGCTGGACGGTCTGTGCACTCGAGCACGCGATCACGTCGATCCGCGCGGTCGGGTGGGTGCGGACGAAATCGGCGATCACACTGCCGACGAGAGACTCCGCGAAACCGTCGGAACAGGCGATGCGCAGCCGCCTGACGCCACCAGCGGTATGCGTGAGATCGGCCAGCAACTGCTCCCGTTCGACATCCGATCGTCGCACCGAGGCGAGGAGCCGGTACCCGTGCGTCGTGAGCTCCATGCCCCGACCGTGCCGCACGAAGAGCGGCACCCCCAGGGAGCGCTCGAGCTTCACGATCTGGCGGCTCACCGCGGATCCCGCCACGTGCAGCCGTCGCGCGGCCTCGTTGACGGAGCCCGCGGCTGCCGTCTCGCGAAAGTACTGCAGCTCGACGGACAGGATCTCAGCCACGACTCGCACCCCTCGTTCCGTTGCCTCTGGGGCAACGGTACAGTGCGCGATCGGCTGTGGCTCGCACCACACAGGCGGGGTCGACCTGACGTACCTTCGTCTGAGAGGACTGACGGGTCGGCCCCCTTCACCGCCGAAGGCCGCACTCGATCGCTGGCACACGGAAGAACTGTCCGTGGTGATCCAGGCAACGACTTCCAGGAGAGACTTCGTGCACGCACCCACCACAGCTCCGCCGGTCAGACGCCGGACCCGTCTCCTCGACGCGATCGAGTGGTTCGGGAACAAGCTGCCGGAGCCGATGATCATCTTCCTGTGGCTCATCGGCATCATCATGGTGGGCTCTGCAGCGCTCGCCGCTGCGGGGGTCTCCGTCATCCACCCCGACAGCGGTGAGGACACTCCCGTCCAGAGCCTCCTCAGCGGTGAAGGGCTGCAGTTCGTCCTCGAGAACACAGTGTCGAACTTCGTCGGATTCGCGCCCGTGGGCACGGTCCTCACGATCATGCTGGGCATCGGACTGGCGGACAAGATCGGGCTGCTGCAGTCGCTCATCCGTGCGGTGATGCTCAACATCCCGGTGTGGCTGCTGCCCTTCGCCGTCTTCTTCGTCGCGAACACGGCGACGATCGCCGCGGACGCCGCGTTCCTCATCATGCCGCCGCTCGCGGCGATCGTGTACCGGACGCTGGGTCGCAACCCACTGGTCGGGATCGTGTCCGCTTTCGCCGGCTCCTCCAGCGGCTACGGGTCCGGATTCCTCATCACGTCGATGGAGCCGATCCTCGCCGGGCTGTCGACGGAGGCCGTCTCCATCATCGGTGCAGACCTCGAGGTCACCGCGGTCGACAACTACTACTTCATGGTCGCCGCCGCAGTCCTCTGCACCGTGGTGGGCGGATGCATCACGCGATGGGTGGTGGAGCCCCGGTTCGGCGAGTACGCCGGTGAGCAGATGGCGACCGCGGAGCCCCTCAACACGGAAGAGAAGCGCGGGCTGATCGCGGCGGGGCTGGCGGCCGCCGCCTTCATCGCGGTCATCGCTACCGTCGCACTTCTGCCGGGCTCACCGATGCAGAACGAGGACGGGGGCTTGGTCCCCTCGCCTCTGCTGAGCGGTGTGGTCCCGGTCCTGCTCGTCTTCTTCACGCTCACGGCGCTGGCCTACGGCGCCGGCGCCAGGAAGATCTCGCGCGGCCGTGACGTGGTCGAGCACTTCGCGGAGGCGGTGGGGAGCATGCGCCACTTCCTCGTGGTGATCTTCTTCATCAGCCAGTTCAGCGCGTACTTCACATGGTCGAACATCGGGCTGTGGGTGTCCGTCAACGGGGCCCAGGCCCTCATCGCCATGAATGCCTCCGGGATCGGCCTGCTGGTGGGCGTCGTCATCGTGTCCGCCATCATCACACTGCTCATCACCAGCGGAACGGGTCTGTGGGCGATCCTCGCCCCGATCTTCGTCCCCATGTTCATGCAGCTGGGCTTCCACCCGGCCGCCGTCCAGATGGCCTACCGGATCGGCGACTCCTCGACCTCGATGGTCACCCCGCTCATGCCCTACATGATCGTGATCCTGGGCTTCATGCGCGAATGGGACCCCAAGCAGGGCCTGGGGAATCTCATCTCGGCAACACTGCCGTACGCGGTGGGAGTCTTCATCGCTCAGAGCGGTCTGTTCCTCGTCTTCTACGCAGCGGGTCTACCCATCGGTCCGGGGGTCGGTTTCCACCTCGAATGATCACCCGTGTCGCCGCCCCACTCTTCACGCACATCGCCGCACCCTCTCATTCCATGTCCTGCCGAAAGGAACCCCATGACGATCTCCGGCCCCACCCGTTCCGACGCCGTCGCCGCCGCACACGGGCGGTTCGACTCCGGGCAGCTCTTCGAAGAGCTCGCCGCGCGGGTGCAGCGGCGCACCGTGAGCACGGACCCGTCGCTCGCGGAGGAGACGGAGGAGTACTTCAGAGCCGACCTGGGCCCCGCCGTCCAGGCGATGGGGTTCACCTGGAACCGGTTCGACAACCCGGCCTCGTCCACGCACCCGTTCTTCGTGGCGGAGCGGATCGAGGAGGACGCGGCCTTCACCGTCCTCATGTACGGCCATGCGGACGTGCAGCCGCCGCAGACCGGTCAGTGGCGCGACGGCCTGGACCCGTGGACGCTCACGGTCGACGGTGACCGGTGGTACGGACGCGGGTCCGCGGACAACAAGGCGCAGCACACGATCAACCTGGCCGCACTCGACGAGGTGATCCGTCTGAGCGGCGGCACGCTGGGCTACAGCGTGAAGCTGCTCGTCGAATCCGGGGAGGAGGCCGGGTCCCCGGGTCTGTCGCAGTTCTGCGCCGACCACCGCGAGGAGCTCGCCGCGGACGTCTTCCTCGCCTCCGACGGGCCCCGCATGTCCGCGGAGACACCCACCGTCTTCCTGGGTTCCCGCGGCACCACGCTGATCCGGCTCGAGGTGGACGAGCGCGACCGCGCGCACCACTCCGGCAACTGGGGCGGGGTGCTGTCCAACGCCGGCACGATCCTCGCCCATGCGCTGGCGTCGCTCGTCGACGCCCGCGGCCGCATCCTCGTCGATGCGCTGCGCCCCACCGGCATCGACGATGCGGTGCGCCGCGCCACCTCGACGCTGCGGGTGGGCAGCGACCCCGGCGACCCCGCACTCACCGAGGGCTGGGGCGAGCCGGGCCTGTCACCCGCCGAACGCCTCTTCGCGTGGAACACGCTGGAGATCCTGGACTTCCTCTGCGGTGACCCGCACCAGCCGGTCGGAGCGATCCCCGGGAGCGCACACGCGGATCTGCAGTTCCGCTGCGTCGTGGGTTCGACCGACGCCGAGGCCGTGGTCCCCGCGATCCGCGCCCACCTGCAGGCGGCCGGTCTCGACCGGGTGAAGGTCGTGGACCGCGGCGGGATGACCGCGACACGTCTGAGTCCGGAGGATCCGTGGGCGCAGCTCGCGCTGGCCTCGTTGGAGGAGACGACCGGGAAGGCTCCGGCGCTTGTCCCGAATCTTGCAGGGACGATCCCGAATGGAGCGTTCGCGGACGTGCTGGGACTGCCGACGGTGTGGGTGCCCCACTCCTACCCGGGGTGTGCGCAGCACGCTCCGAACGAGCACGTGCTGGCGTCCCTGACGCGCGAAGCCATGGGCATCATGGCGGGGCTCCTGTGGGATCTGCGCTCCCACCGACCCTGAGCCGGTCTCAGCTCTGGTCGCGGCGAGCCGCCTCCCGTTCCGCGCGGCGTGCGTCGCGGGAAGCGCGCGCCATCTCGCGGAACTTCTCGAGCTCTGCGAGCGCTTCCGGGGACCCCGGCAGCAGGGGCGCGGGCTGATCGACGGGCGGCACGATGCGGGGGCCTGAGCCCTCGACGACGACGAAGGTGACGGTGCGGTCGGCATCGTGCGTGATCGACAGGTGCACGGTCTCGCCGCCCTTCTGCCGGAAGTGCTCGAGCACCCAGCCGGTCAGCCGGAAACTGGGGGCGCCGGAGAAGGCGGAGACGACCTCGGCCTCCTGCCACGGGATGATCTGCGGCAACTGGAGGGCTTTCACAAGCGCCTCCTTCGCGGAGAAGCGCGCCGCCAGGGATTCCGCGGAGCGCCGCTTGCCGTTCTTCTTGAGCTGCTCCGCGGGGGTGAGGAGCCGGTCCAACAGCTCCGGCACCCGCTCGATGTGTTCTGCGAATCGCGGCACGTCCGCGATGTCGACGCCTACTCCGATGATCGCCATGAGGACGACCGTAGCCGATCCCCGTCACCGCGGACGCGGATCGCCCCGCCGTCATGGACAGCGGGGCGATCACAGGCCACCTGGGCCGCTCACTCCACGGTGACGGACTTCGCGAGGTTGCGCGGCTGGTCGACGTCCAGCTCCTTCGCGGTGGCGAGCTCCATCGCGAAGATCTGCAGCGGCACGGTCGCCAGCAGGGGCGCCAACAGGGTCGTGGTCTCCGGGACGTAGAACACCTCGGAGGCGAACTCCTCGACCTCGGTCGATCCCTCCTCTGCGATGACGACCGCGTTCGCACCACGGGCGCGCACTTCCTGGATGTTCGACAGCACCTTCGCGTGCAGCGAGTCGCGGCCCTTCTTCGATGGGACGACGATGATGACCATCTGCCCTTCGTCGATGAGCGCGATCGGGCCGTGCTTGAGTTCGCCCGCGGCGAAGCCCTCCGCGTGGATGTAGGCGAGCTCCTTGAGCTTGAGCGCCCCCTCCATCGCGACGGGGTAGCCCACGTGACGGCCCAGGAAGAGCACCGACTGCTCGCCCTTGTGGCGGACGGCGAAATCGGTCACCTGCTGCTTCGTCTCGTCGAGGATGCGCTGGATCTTCGCGGGGATCGCCTCGAGCTCGTCGAGGATCACCCGGATCTCGTCGCTGTACTTGTTGCCGCGCAGCTGCGCCAGGTAGAGGCCCAGCAGGTAGCAGGCGACGACCTGCGACAGGAACGCCTTCGTCGACGCGACCGCGATCTCCGGACCGGCGTGCGTGTAGAGGACTCCGTCGGATTCGCGCGGGATGGTCGAACCGAAGGTGTTGCAGATCGCGATGACCTTCGCACCCTGCGCACGTGCGTGGCGGACCGCCATGAGCGTGTCCATCGTCTCGCCCGACTGCGACACGGCGACGACGAGCGTCTTCTCCGTCACGACGGGATCGCGGTACCGGAACTCGTGGGCGAGTTCGACCTCGGTCGGGATGCGGCACCAGTGCTCGATCGCGTACTTCGCGACCTGACCGGCGTAGGCGGCCGTGCCGCAGGCGATGACGACGATCTTGTCGACGGATTTGAGGACCGATTCCTCGATCCGCATCTCCGACAGCTGGAGCCTGCCGTCCAACCCGAAGCGTCCCAGCAGTGTGTCCGCGACCGCCTGCGGCTGGTCGTGGATCTCCTTGTCCATGAAGGAGGCGAAGCCGCCCTTCTCCGCGGTCGCCGGATCCCAGTCGACGTCGAAGGGCTCACCGTCGACCGGGTTGCCCGCCGCGTCGATGATCCGCACGTCGTCCGGGGTGATCGTGACGATCTGGTTCTGACCGATCTCCACCGCGCGGCGCGTGTAGTCGATGAACGCGGCGACATCGGAGCCCAGGAAGTTCTCGCCGTCGCCCAGGCCGATGACCAGCGGCGAGTTCAGGCGGGCGGCGACCACGGTGTCCGGGGCGTCCGCGTGGACGGCCAGCAGGGTGAATGCGCCCTCGAGCTGTCCGACCGTCACCCGCATCGCCTCGGTCATGTCACCGGACGCGCGGTAGTTCTTCGCAAGCTGGTGGGCGGCGACCTCGGTGTCCGTCTCGGAGGCGAAATCGACGCCGCCGGCGACGAGCTCCGCCTTAAGCTGCGCGTAGTTCTCGATGATGCCGTTGTGGATGAGCGCGAGCCTGCCGTCGTCGGCCAGGTGCGGGTGGGCGTTGCCGTCCGTGGGACCGCCGTGCGTCGCCCACCGGGTGTGACCGATCCCCGTGAGAGCCTCCGGGAGTGGGTCGTCCTTCACCTCGTCGAGGAGGTTGGCGAGCTTGCCGGCGCGCTTCCGGGAGGCGAGCTCACCGCTGTCGGTGACGACTGCGACGCCCGCGGAGTCGTACCCGCGGTACTCGAGGCGGCCCAGGCCCTGCAAGAGGACGTCGAGGGCGAGGTGGTCGGCACCGTCACGGGCGGCCGAGGAGACATATCCGACGATTCCACACATGGAAAAAGCGTAACCGCCGGAGCAAGGGCACACGTGCCGGTCGGCCGGGCCAGTACCGTGATCCGAAGGAAAGACGCAGGTTCGGCGTGCTCCGCGTCACGCGGCCGACTGCGATATCCGCCGCATCACTCGACCACGCAGCCGGTCACCGCTCCACCCGGTACCGGTGGAACGCCGGGACCAGCGCACACGCGGTGACGACGCCGACGATGACGAGCAGTCCCCCGCCGCCGGTGGCCCACCCGGCGCCCACGCCCGAGGCCGCCCACCCGTGGAGGATGTCGGCCAGTCGCGGTCCACCCGCGACGACGACGATGAAGACCCCCTGCAGCCGGCCTCGCACGTCGTCGCTCGCGGCCTCCTGCAGCATCGTGGAGCGGAAGGCCGCCGACGCCATGTCCGCGGCCCCGCCCACCACGAGCATGCCGAGGCCCACGACGAGGAGGACGAGCAGCATCCCGCTGACGACGAGTCCGCCGTCCGGGCCCGAGGTCGTGGACCCGGCCGCGGCCTCGGCGGCGGGGAGGTGACGGTCGGCGAGGCCGACGGCCAGTCCCAGCACGGCCATCGCGGCGCCCCACACGATGATCGCGTTGACGACGGCGAGTCCCTGCCGCTCCACCCGGGACACCCAGCCGGAGAAGATCCCGCCCAGCACGGTGCCGGCCGGCATCGCGGCGAAGAACAGCGCGTAGACGATCCCTCCGTCGACGGGCCCGCCGAACGATTCGTGGGCGATCTCCGGGAAGAGGATGCGGGGCATGCCGAACACCATCGCGATGATGTCGACGACGAAGCTCATGAGCAGCACGTGGTGCAGGCGCAGGTAGCGGAACCCGTCGATGACGCTGCGCAGGCCGGGACTGCTGATCGCGTTGTCCGGGACCAGGGACGGCAGGCGGATCACCGCGTAGAGGGTCGCCAGCAGGAAGAGGGTGTCCGCGAGGTACAGCCACGCGAATCCCATGATGGGGATGAGTGCGCCGCCCACCAGCGGGCCCACGATCGCCCCCGCCATGACGACGGTCATGTTGAGGCTCATCGCGGACGGGAGGAGGTTCATGGGGATGATCTTCGGCAGGATCGCGGTGCGGACGGGCTGGTTGACGGCGAAGAACGACTGCTGGAGCGCGAAGATGGCGAGCAGCAGCCACACGTTGTTCAGCTGCAGGGCCGCCTGCACCCAGAAGAGGGCGGCGGTGAGGATGAGCCCGGTCGTCGTGACGAGGAGCAGCTTCCGACGGTCCATCGAGTCCGCGAGCGCCCCACCCCACAGCCCGAACACGACGAGCGGGACCAGACCGAACACTCCCGTGAGTCCCACCATCGCGGACGACTGGGTGATCGCGTAGATCTGCGCGGGGACCGCGACGACCGTGAGCTGCGCACCGATCGACGTGACGATGTTCGCCGTCCACAGCCTGCGGTAGTGCGCGTGCTGGAGGGGGCGGGTGTCGGCGAAGAGCGCACGCAGGCGACGACGGCGAGGAGGACGAGGGGTCACAGAGGTCGATTGTGTCAGAGCAGGCGGACGGGGCGGCTGGCAGCAGCGCTCTCCTACTCCCCCCGCTTCGCGTAGGCGAGCCCTGCAGGCAACGCGCGCGTCCACGCCTGGTCGCCCCGGAGCAGATTGGTCGCCTGCTCCGTCAAGAAGTCCTGCAATCCTGGTGGCGGGCCGTACCCTCCTGTTCCGTCCTCGCCGATCCCGTCCCCCACCGTCCGCTCAATCGCCCGAAGCGTGTTCGTCACGACCTCAGCGGCGCGAGACCGGGAGAGCCCCCAGGCGGACGCTTCGGCGATGAGGTCCCCCGCAGTGACCGCCCCCGCAGCCGCCTTCCCATTCACGCGCATGGCAAGAGGATCGGGTTCAGCCGTGAAGAACGATTGCGGGACGATGTCGTAGGCGTCGGCGAGCCGCACGGTCCCCTCGGGTTGAGAAGTGGGAACGCCGATCTGCGGCAGCAGGAGCGAGAAATTCTTCGCGTGGGCATCCGTGTTGCCGGCGACGATGTTGAGGGTCGTCATCTGCAGTAGGCCCTCACGGTCGTCCGACCCGGGGGCGAAGACCGACCCGTGCACAGACAGCAGTGAGGCCACATTCCGCAGCGAGGCCCGTGACTCCACCTGCTCGTACTTCGCGTTGCCTCCCCAGGGAAGGCCCAGAGCCTGGGCTGCATCCTCTTGGTGCACACGCACGGCCGGACCGTCGTCGGGGACCACCCGGTCGTAGCGCTCGACCACCAGGACCACGTGCTCTCCTGCGCCCTCCACTGACGCTGAGTGGCCTGACAGACCGATGGCGCGCGCGATCGCGTTGAGGTACGCCTCGGCTCGGACCCCCGCCGCCTCTTCCCGGGGGACGGGCTTGAGCAGGTGTGTGGAAGGGTACGACCCGCGCCCCACCATCCACTTCTCGGTCGCGGAGTCCCACGTGAGCGCGACCTTCGGCCGCACTCCGGTCGCAGAGGAGCCGCCTCCCCCGACTGCGCTGGCCCGCAGGTAACCTCGTGCCCTCTCGAGCACACCGCTGAGATCAGGTTCGTCGAGGACGAGGGGATCCAACGGCGGCCGAGGTTCGCCGATCGTGACAGCACCGCCGACATCCGCACCCACTTCCGCGAGCAGGCCGTGCAGGTCGTCCGATGCGACCCTCGCTTCTCTCGCCAGTTCCTGCAGACCGATCCCTTCCGGCAGCAGTCCGCCGAAGAAGGGCCCGGGGTCCGGTCGGTCCGCACCGAACGGAAGACTGTGGGAGAGCACTGCCGAGTTCAACGGTGACAGTTGCTCCCAACCTTCGGCCCAGCGGAACGAGCTGTCAGGCAGGAACTCACCGATCACCGTCCCCGTGAGCCGTACATCGAGTGATGCGGTCATGACGCGGGCGGTTCGTCGATGCCGTGCACCTCGGCGTCCAGTCGCACACCCAGAGCGGTGAGGACTCGGAAGTAACGGTCGTTGAGCTGCTTGCCCTTCCCCGACTCCAGCTCGGACAGCCATCGCTGGGTGACACCCAGACGCTGGGCCAGGTCCCGCTGCGACACACCGTGGTGGTTCCTCACATAGCGGACAAGGCGGCCCATGTCCGCCGCAGAGCTGATCTGTGCACGCATGCCGCTCCCTGGTCGTCTCTCTCCACCCGTCAATGACTACAATAACGTAATCAACGCGCCGTGACTACCGATTCGTATTCACGACTGACGAGTGCCGCTCTGCCCCGGCCCTCGCTCGGTCGTCCGTCTCACACTCCACCCGCGAGACATGGCTCACGCCGTCGCATGGAAGAATCGGGCGCATGGTTGAGCACGACAGGGAGTCCCTCGTCTCCGATGCCGCCCGACGGCTCGCGGGTCTCCGACCGAAGCCCCGGCCGGACACGGACGCGCAGTCCCCGTACTGGCACTTCACGCGCGAGCAGTGGTCCAGGCTCGCGGACTCCACCCCTCTCCCCCTCACCACGTCCGACGTGGCGCGGCTGCGCGGTCTGGGTGAGCGCATCGACATCGACGAGGTGGAGTCGATCTACCTCCCGCTGTCGCGGCTCCTCAACCTGTACTCCGCGGCGCGGGGGCAGAAGCACGACGTCACGCGGAAGTTCCTCTCCCCGCTGCGCAACGAGGGGTTCGAGCCCGCTCCACAGCGCACACCGTTCGTCATCGGCGTCGCGGGCTCCGTCGCCGTGGGCAAGTCGACGACCGCCCGTCTGCTGCGGGAGATGCTCGCCCGCTGGTCGGACACGCCCCGCGTCGAGCTCCTCACGACGGACGGCTTCCTCTTCCCCAACGCGGAGCTGGCCCGCAGGGGGCTGAGCGGCCGCAAGGGCTTCCCCGAGTCCTATGACCGGCGCGGCCTGCTGCGCTTCATGGCCGCTGTGAAGTCCGGTGCGGAGGAAGTGCGCGCCCCTGTCTACTCGCACCACACCTACGACATCGTCCCCGGCGCCAGCATCACTGTGCGCCGGCCTGACATCCTCATCGTCGAAGGCCTCAACGTCCTCCAGCCGCCCCGCCCCCGCGCAGACGGCAAGGTGGGCGTGTCCGTGAGCGACTACTTCGACTTCTCCATCTACGTCGACGCCTCCGCCGCAGACGTCCGCTCCTGGTACATCAGCCGGTTCCTGCGGCTCAAGCACGGCGCGTTCACGGACCCCGACTCGTTCTTCCACCGCTACTCGCAGCTGAGCGACGACGAGGCCCGTGAACTCGCCACGGAGATCTGGGACTCCATCAACGCCCCCAACCTCCACCAGAACGTCATGCCGTCCCGCGGCCGCGCGGATCTGCTGCTGCGGAAGTCGTCCGACCACTCCGTCTCCCGCATCCAGCTGCGCAAACTGTGAGGCCGTTCAGCCGCGGATGACCTCGCAGAGCTCGTCCGCGAGTGGTCGGCTCGCCACGATGACGCCGGACCAGCGGCGGGTGAGGTCCGTATGGCGGCACGCACCCTCGACGCGCTCTGGGGCCTCTCCCGTGTGATGCGGGAATCGAAAGCGGGTCGGCCGGTGTTGAGATCGTCGATACCGATCGCACCCGACCCCGCGCGCGGGCCCGCCGCGGGCCGCCCGTGCAGGGTGCGGTCGTTCCCGCCTCACTCGTTCCCGCCCTCAGGGAGGCCCTATGAGCATGAACAGTCCCCACATGATGCTGCGCCGGCAGACCAGCAGCGTCCGCTCCGGCGGTGATGCCCCGGACGTGAAGATCGACCGCCCCACCATCAGCCGCATCTTCCGCTTCGCCGCCCGGCAGAAGGGGAAGCTCATCGGCTTCCTCGTCCTGTCCGTCCTGGCGAGCGTCGTGGGCGTCGTCACCCCCGTCCTGTCCGGCAACGTCGTCAACGCGATCACCGCAGGCGGCCCTCTGTCGACCATCGGGTGGCTCGCCGCCGCCATCGCGGGTCTCGCGATCGCCGAGGCCGTCATCACCATCGCGAACCGCTGGCTGTCGTCCCGTGTGGGTGAGGGCCTCATCTACGACCTGCGGACCGCCGTGTACGACCACGTGCAGACGATGCCGATCGCGTTCTTCAACCGCACGCGCACCGGAGCGCTGGTCTCCCGCCTCAACACGGACGTGATCGGCGCGCAGCGCGCGTTCTCCAACACCCTGTCCGGGGTCGTGTCGAACATCGTGTCGCTCGCACTCACGGTGGGTGTCATGGTGACGATCTCCTGGCAGGTCACACTGCTGTCGATCCTCCTCCTGCCGATCTTCCTCATCCCCGCCCGCTCGCTGGGCGGCAAGCTCGCGAAGCTCCAGTACGAAGCGGCTGATCACAACGCGGCGATGTCGACGCGGATGACGGAGCGGTTCTCTGCCGGCGGTGCGACCCTCGTCCGCCTCTTCGGGGATCCCGCGCACGAATCCGCGGAATTCGCGGTGCGTGCCGAACGCGTCCGCGACATCGGCGTGCGCGTCGCGATGCTGCAGGCGACGTTCGTCACCGCGCTCACGCTGGTGAGCGCGCTCGCTCTCGCCCTGGTCTACGGGCTGGGCGGTTGGCAGGCGGTCGCGGGCACGCTCGATGCGGGCCAGGTCGTCACGCTCGCGATGCTGCTCACCCGCCTCTACGGGCCCCTCACGATGCTCGCGAACGCCCGCATGGACATCATGAGTGCGGTCGTGAGCTTCAAGCGGGTGTTCGAGGTCCTCGACCTGGTCGCCCTCATCCGCGAGGCGGACGACCCCACTCCCCTGCCGGACGGCACCCTGTCCGTCGCGTTCCGCGACGTCCGCTTCGCGTACCCCTCCGCGACCGAGGTCTCACTCACCTCCCTCGAAGAGGTCTCGACCCTGGACGAGCGGGGTGGGACCGAGGTCCTCCACGGCATCGACGTCGAGATCCCCGCGGGCCGCACGATCGCACTGGTCGGTTCGTCCGGCGCGGGCAAATCGACGCTCGCCTCCCTGGTGCCGCGTCTGTACGACGTGACCCACGGTGCGGTGGAACTGGGCGGCATCGACGTGCGGCAGCTGTCCTTCCGCGACCTCCAGCGCGCGGTCGGGATGGTGACGCAGGACGGTCACCTCTTCCACGAATCCATCCGCGAGAACCTGCTCATCGCGAAGCCGGGCGCGTCAGAGGAGGATCTGCGCGACGCAGTGCACCGGGCCCGCCTGGACGGAGTGCTGGCGAACCTGCCCGACGGCCTCGACACCGTCATCGGCGAACGCGGCTACCGCCTGTCCGGTGGTGAGCGCCAGCGGCTGACCATCGCCCGCCTGCTGCTCGCCTCCCCGCCGATCGTCATCCTCGACGAGGCGACGAGCGCACTCGATTCGACGAACGAAGCGGCCATCCAGATGGCGTTGGGCGAGGCGATGGAGGGCAGGACCGCCCTCGTGATCGCCCACCGGCTGTCCACGATCAAGGCCGCCGACGAGATCCTCGTGGTCGAGGGCGGCGAGATCATCGAGCGCGGTGATCACGCGGCGCTCCTCACCCGGGACGGGCGCTACGCAGAGCTGTACCGCACCCAGTTCCGCCAGGACAGCTGAGACCGCGCGGCGTCAGAGGGCCAGGCACTCCCCCACGACGGTCGCGAGGTGCTGCGCCTGGGAGTGCGCGTCCTCTTCCGTCGCCGCTTCGACCATCACGCGGATGACCGGCTCCGTACCGGATGCGCGCAGCAGCACGCGACCGGTCTCCCCCAGCTCCGCTTCGACTGCGGCGACCTGCTCCTGCACCGTCGGATCGCTGCCCGCACGGGTCTTGTCGACGCCCTTGACGTTGATGAGGACCTGAGGGAGCTTCGGCACCTCTGCCGCAAGGTCGGCGAGCGTCCGCTTGGACGTCGCCATGCGGTGCATGACGTGCAGCGCAGTCTGCACGCCGTCGCCCGTCGTCCCGTGTTCCAGGAGCAGCACGTGGCCCGACTGCTCGCCTCCCAGCGAATAGCCGCCCTTGAGCATCCGCTCCAGCACGTAGCGGTCGCCCACCGCCGTCTCCTCGATCCGGATGCCGCGCTTCTCCATCGCCAGCCGCAGGCCCAGGTTCGACATGACGGTGACGACGAGTGTGTCGTCTGCGAGAGCCCCGTCCTCCTTCATCCCCAGCGCGAGGATGCCCATGACCTGGTCGCCGTCGACTTCGCGGCCCAGAGCGTCGACGGCCAGGCAGCGGTCGGCGTCGCCGTCGAACGCCACACCCAGATCAGCCTGCTGTTCGACGACTGCGCCGCGCAGGTTGTCGATGTGGGTCGAGCCGACACCGTCGTTGATGTTGTAGCCGTTGGGTTCCGCCGCGGTGACGATCACCTCTGCACCGGCCTGCCGCAGGGCCGCAGGCCCCACGACGGAGGCCGCACCGTGCGCGCAGTCGACGACGACGGTGAGTCCGGACAGCGGCTGCTTCCCCTGGGACACGCCCAGTCCCCGCACCAGATGCTCCGTGAATTCGTCTGCCGCGGCCGGGTAGCGGGCGATCCGCCCCACCTGGGCACCCGTGGGGCGGTTCCAGTCCTTGTCCAGCAGCGCGAGGATCTCGTCCTCCTGCGCGTCGGTGAGCTTCGTCCCGCCGGGGCCGAAGAACTTGATGCCGTTGTCCGGCATCGCATTGTGCGACGCGGAGATCACGACGCCGAACGCGGCACCCGTGGATTTCACCGCGTACGCGATGCCCGGGGTGGGGAGGACACCGACGTCCTGGACGTCGACTCCTGTCGACGCGATGCCGGCGGACGTGGATGCAGCGAGGAACTCACCGCTCACTCGCGTGTCGCGGCCGACGATCGCCACGGGTCGCCTGCCGAACGGAGCGTTCTCTGGCTGGGCGAGCACGCGGCTGCCGGCGACGGCGAGCTGCAGGGCGAGTCGCGCAGTGATGTCGCGGTTCGCGAGACCTCTGACGCCGTCGGTGCCGAAGAGTCGAGACATGTATCCGGTGTCCTTCCTGAGACTGTGGCCCACAGTCTACGGCCGTCCCCGCCGCGAAGGTCCGAAGACGGTGCTGTCGGGACCGCGGGTGTCGGATGCCACAGCCGCGGAGCCCGTGGAACGGGGCGTCGACTGCGGTGGCTCAGTCGACGGCGAGGGATCAGGCGTCTGCGTCCTTCTCCGTGTCCTTCACGAGTGCCAGCTCGAACTCGAGCGTGATCTTGTCGCTCACGAGCAGCCCGCCGGAATCCAGCGGGGTGTTCCACGTGACGTCCCAGTCCCGGCGATCGATGCGACGAGTGCCCTCAAGACCGGCCCGCGTCTGCCCGGAGGGGTCGACGTCGATGCCGATGAGGCTGAGCGGCACGGACAGCGGACGGGTGATCCCACGGATCGTGAGAGAACCGCTCACGATGTAGCTCGCGTCGTCGATCTCCTCGATCTGCGTCGATTCGAACGTCATGTTCGGGTGCGTCTCCACGTCGAAGAAGTCCGCGCTGCGCAGGTGGGCGTCCCGATCGGCGTTGCGTGTGTCGACGCTTGCCATGTCCACCTCGACCGCGACGGTCGAGTTCTCCGGGTGCACGGTGTCGATGACAGCGCTGCCGGTCACCGCGTTGAACGCTCCGCGCACGCGCGTGACCATCGCGTGCCGCGACGAGAATCCGATACGGGAGTGTGACGGATCGATCGCCCAAGCGCCGTCGAGGATCCGGTCGGTCATATGCTTCTGCTCCAAGCTTCTGGCGGTGGGGTGAGCTGGCGGTGCGCACGAAGCGCCCGCAAAGCCGCAGGTGGAAGGGCCTACCCCCATGTCTCGTCCGACAACGATAGTACAGAAAGCATCTACTTCGCGGCTCTCTCATCCGACAAGTTCGATTACCGTCGCGTTCTACTGGAGGGTATCTTCGGGCCGGCCCCCGCATGAATGACGAAGACCCCCGACCGTGCAGGTCGAGGGTCTTCGTGACATCCGTGCCGCAGCGCGCTGCGACGGGATGGGATCAGCGCTTGGAGAACTGCGGCGCCTTGCGCGCCTTCTTGAGTCCTGCCTTCTTCCGCTCCGGGACGCGTGCGTCACGAGTGAGGAAGCCGGCCTTCTTGAGGTCCGGGCGGTTGTTGTCGCGGTCGATCTCGTTGAGTGCCCGTGCCACGCCCAGGCGCACAGCGCCGGCCTGGCCGGACGGCCCGCCACCGCTGATGAGGATGATCACATCGAAGCGACCCTCCAGATCGAGCAGGCGGAACGGATCGTTGACGAGCTGCTGGTGCAGCTTGTTCGGGAAGTAGGTCTCCAGGTCACGGCCGTTGATCGACCATTCGCCGGTGCCCGGCACCAGACGGACGCGAGCGACCGCCTGCTTGCGGCGGCCCACTGCTGCCCCTGGTGCGGTGATCGACTGCCCGCGGCCACCGGCCACGGTTTCGCCCAGGCCCGCATCGGCCGGGGTCTCAGTGCTGTATTCGGTCAGTTCGACATCGTCGACGGTATTCTCTGCCACGATTCTCCTCGGTGAAAGCTGTTCGACCCGCGCGCTTACTGCGCGACCTGGGTGATCTCGTACGGCTGGGGGTTCTGAGCGGAGTGCGGGTGCTCCGAGCCTGCATAGACCTTGAGCTTGCGCATCTGCGCCCGACCGAGGCTGTTCTTGGGGATCATCCCGGTGACTGCCTTCTCGACCGCGCGCTCAGGGCGTGTGGCGAGGAGTTCGGCGTAGTTGACGCTCTTGAGGCCACCCGGGTAGTTCGAGTGGCGGTAGGCGCGCTTCTGCTCCAGCTTGGCACCGGTCAGAGCGACCTTGTCCGCGTTCACGATGATCACGAAATCGCCGGAATCGACGTTCGGCGCGAAAGTGGTCTTGTGCTTGCCGCGGAGCAGACGTGCTGTCTGTGATGCGAGCCGACCAAGAACGACGTCAGTGGCGTCGATGACGTGCCACTGGCGCTGAACATCGCCGGACTTCGGGGTGTACGTACGCAAAGTTGCCTTCTTACATTCGTCAGTAGTCGGTGGACCCGTACACACCCGCTCCCTCGAGTCGTGATTTCGAGTTCACGGACGGGTCTGTCCTGTGCGCGCTACGCTTCCGACACGGATGACCCACCTGAAACCTGCAACGCGACTAGAGGCTTAGCGAGGAACGTGTGCTGACGTACGCAACGACGCTCAAATCTACCGCACTCGGCGTGCCTGCCGCAAACACGCCTCAGCCCGCCCGCAAGCTTCGCCGGTAGGCTTGCACGGTGTCCGTCCTCCGTGTGCTCGCCGCCGTCGCCTGCGTCCTGGGCCTCGTCGCCCCCGGCGCGGCCGCCTGGGCGACCCCGCTCACGGATCAGCCGGCAGCGCAGTCCACTCATGCGGCGACGGGTGTCGTCGTCATCGGCGCGGCGGGTCTCACCCAGTCGGACCTCTCCCCCGACCGCACTCCTCACCTGTGGTCCGCGGTCGAGGACGGCGCCGTCGCCAACCTGAGTGTGCGCACTCTCACTCCGGCCACCTGCGCCGCCGCAGGCTGGCTGAGCCTGGGTGCGGGCGCGCGCATGCACAGCGTCGACCTCACCCCGGACTGGTTCAGTCCCCTCCTCGCCCACACGTCGTGCCCGCGGATGATCGACCCGATCCCGGATGCGGCGACCGCTGTCGACGACGACACCGAAGCCGAGGTCCCGGGCCCCGCCGTGGAGGCCCCCGGCACCGCAGGCACCCCGCTCGAGGCAGGGCCGGCGACGTTCGAGGACTTCGACCGTGTCCTCACCGCGAACGAGGGCGCCGGCTACGGCGCGGCGCCCGGCGCCTTCACCCGGCCCACCACGGGTGCGGTGCAGGATGCGACGGCTCGGTCCGCGGGAGACGACTCCGACGCCGGAGCAGACGAGGCGACACCGGCTGACGGGTCGGACGGGACGGCGCCGGCCGACGGGTCGTGGTGCACGGCCGCGTACGGCCGCGGCGCCGCGTATGCGGCGGCGGACGCGGACGGGCACGTGCCGACCTGGGCTCCCGCGACGAGCCTCTACATGGACCCGGCCGCGACCTCGGCGACGGACGGCGCTGACGGCACGGAGGCGAGCACGGGCCGGACCGACGGGACCGGCGGAGACGACGAGACCGTCCTCGACAGCTGCGCGCTCACTCTCATCGACGCGGGCACCGCGGCGGACCCCACGTGGGAACCGAACGCCTGGCACGCGTGGAACGACGAATCGCTGGGCCGGACACGGACCGGGCAGATCGCCGCGCTGGACGCCCGGGTGGGCCGGATCCTCGCGCAGACCCCGGAGACCTCCGACGTCATCATCGCGGGGGTGGGCGACGCCGACTACCCCTCGCGCCTGCGTGCACTCATCGCAGTGGGGCCCTCCTACGAGCCCGGCACCCTGCGGTCGTCCTCGACCCGCCAGCCGGGCCTCGTGCAGCTCACCGACGTCCTGCCCGCCGCGATCGGGGCGGTGGAACTCGAAGCGGCGGGCACCTCGCCCGCCCAGTTCGTCGTCGACCCGTCCGACGACGCAGAAGCCCGCATGGACCGGCTCGTCGCCGACTCCCGCAAGGCCGGCACCGTCCACACCCACGCGCAGACCTTCAGCATCTTCCTCGACGTCGTCCACTACACGCTCACCCTCGCACTGGCGGTCCTCCTGCTGAGCTCCGTCGTCCGTGTGCTGCGGACGCGGGCACCCCGCACATTCCCCGCACTGCGCCGGTGGGGCACCTGGGTGTGCTTCACGATCGGGCTGATCCCCATGGGCAGCTTCCTCGCCGGCATCCTGCCGTGGGGACGCGCACCGAACCCCGCGTGGGGACTCGTCGGAGCGATCACGGTGGGCACACTCGCCCTCGTGGGACTCAGCGTCGCCGGCCCGTGGCGCCGGACGTGGCAGGGACGCATCGCCGCGGTGTCGCTCGTGACCGCCGCCGTCCTCGTCGTCGACGTCGCACTGGGGTCACGACTGCAGTTCAACGCGCTCATGGGCTACAACCCGATCGTCGCCGGACGGTTCTACGGTCTGGGCAACCAGGGGGCGGCGCTGTTCCTCGCCGCGGCCCTCCTGGGACTCGGGATCGTCGCCGCACGACTGCTGGACACGGGCCGCACGATCGCAGCCCGGGTGCTCGTCGCGGGCTTCGCCACCGCATCCGTGTTCGTTCTCGGCAACCCCGCGTGGGGCGCGAAGTTCGGTGGGACGGTCGCCGCACTGGTGGGCTTCACCGTGCTCCTGCTGTCGCTGTTCCGGATCCGGGTGAGCATCGTCCGGCTCGCACTCATCGGTGCGGGTGCGCTCGCGATCATCGTGGGTGTGGCAGGCCTCGACTACCTGCGGCCACCGGCGGCCCGGTCCCACTTCGGCAACTTCTTCGCCCAGGCGCTGGACGGGCAGCTGATCGAGGTCATCAGCCGCAAGCTCGAAGCCAACCTGCGGATCATCGTCATCAACCCCGGCCTGGCCGTCGTCGTGCCGCTCGCGGTCTTCACCGTCCTGTTCAGCCTCGCGTACCTGCGCCGCTTCGAACGCACCGCGCTCCTCGCCCGCCCCTGGGAGGACACCCTGCCGAAGGCACTCACCCACCCCACCGTCCACGCCGGCTTCCTGTCCGCCGCGATCGCTCTGGGTGTGGGGCTCGTCATCACCGACTCCGGCGTGGCCGTGCCCGCCACGGGGGCCATGATGCTCGTGCCGATGCTCGTCGTCATGAGCATCGGTGTGGTGCGTGAGGACGGCGCGGTGCATGAGGACGGATCGGTGAACGAGGATGGACCGCTGCGTGAGGACGAGCCGGAGCGCAAGCCACTGCCGACGGACAGCGAGGCGGCACGATGAGGCGGACACTCCTGGCGGTCTGGGCCGCGCTCCTCATCCTCGTGCTCACGGCGGCACCCGCTGCGGCGGGGACCACTGCCACGGAGACGACTGCCACCGGGACCTCCGCGACCTCTGCGGCGGGGACCGCTGCCGCGCAGACCTCTGTGACGGGAACGGCCGCGACGGGCAGTGCGTCACCCGCCCCCGTCCAGGACGAGACCCGCGCGCACCCCGTCATCCTCCTCGGATTCGCGGGACTCACCTTCGAGGACGTCGACCGCGACCGCACCCCGAACCTGTGGCGACTCGTGGATTCGGGCGCGGTCGGCGCGCTCACCCCCCGGTCGGTCCGCGCCACCAGCTGCGCCGCGGACGGCTGGCTCGCTCTGAGCTCCGGCCGTCGCGCCGCGGACGAACAGCGCCCCACCTGCAGGGTCCTGCACGAACCGATCGGCGGTTGGATACCCGACTGGGACATCTACCTGGGCCAAGCCGGCGAGGACAACTACACGCCCGCAGTCGGCGCACTCCGCGACACCGCCGACGAAGCGGACGTGCGGGTCACCGGCATCGGCCCCGGTGCCGCAATCGGCTCCGCGTCCGCGACCGGCCGCACCGACGACTGGCAGCCGCTGCGCGACCGCGGTGAGGTGGGCAGGCAGGTGACGGCGGCCTCGGGCGCGGCCGACATCGTCCTCGTCGACCTGGGCAGCGTCTACGCGCCGGGCCATTCCGTCGCGGACGTCGACGAGGCGGTGGGCGAAGTGCTGGACGCCGTCGACGAACTGCCGACCGCCGAGGCCCCCACTCTCATCGCCGCCTCGATCGCGGACGCACGCACCGACGACTCGCGGATGCAGTTCGCCGCCGTCCGCGGACCCGTCAGCGGCGACACTCCCGCCGGGGGCACCGGCTCGGCGCAGCTGCTCACCTCGTCATCGACCCGCCAGCCGGGCCTCCTCCAGGTCACCGACCTCACACCCACCCTGCTCACCGCCGCAGGGGTCACGGGCGCGGGAGGATTCGCCGGCGCACCCCTCACCTTCGTCGACGGCCCCGCCGACGCCGCGGGCAAGCAGCAGATCATGCTCGACCGCCAGACCGCAGTCCTCACCCAGGAGAGCATCTCCGCCTGGTTCTACGCAGCATGGGGCGTGCTCCTCCTCGGCCTGCTCACCGTCTGCGCCCTCATCACCCGCAGACGTGGGATCAAACGGGTGGCGAACGCGATGACCGT
The DNA here is from genome assembly GCF_016107685.1 of Brevibacterium yomogidense. GTDB lineage: Bacteria > Actinomycetota > Actinomycetes > Actinomycetales > Brevibacteriaceae > Brevibacterium > Brevibacterium yomogidense. The sequence continues at coordinate 264,801 of NZ_JABASY010000004.1, read as the reverse complement.
CGGCGGACTGTTCGCGGCAGCCGTGCCCGTGTCGACCTTCCTCGTCAACGTGCTGCCGTGGGAGCGCTCACCGTCCGCGGACGTCGCGATGCTGGGCGGGGTCGCAGGCTGGGCCGTCGTCATCACAGCACTCGCCCTGCAGGGCCCCTGGCGCAGGCTGCCCGCGGGAGCACTGGGCTTCGTCGCCGCGATCACGGTCGGGGTGCTCGCCGTCGACGTCACCACCGGCTCCTCCCTGCAGATGTCCACACTGCTGGGCGAACCCCTGCTCATCGCGTCGCGCTTCTACGGGATCGGCAACTCCGCACTCGCCCTCTACTGCACCGCGCTGCTCGTGGGCCTGGGCGTCATCTGCTCCTGGATGCGCCGACCCTGGGCGATCACCGCGCTCGTCGTCGTCGCGGTCCTCGCCTCCTGCGTCCTGCTGGCCACCCCCGGGCTGGGCACGAAGTTCGGATCCGTGCCGACCCTGGTGCTCGGCACCGCCGTCTTCGCCCTCACCGCCGCCGGGGTGAAGCTGTCGTGGCGGAGACTCCTGCTGTTCGGCGGAGGCGCCGCCGCCCTCATGCTGCTCGTGCTCTTCCTCGACTGGCTGCGACCCGCGGACCAGCGCACCCACTTCGGCAACTTCTTCGAATCGATCCTCTCCGGTGAGGCGGGCACCGTCCTGCTGCGGAAGATCGGGATGAACATCGACATCCTCACCCAGAACTGGATGACCCTGCTCCTGCCGGTCGTCGTGGCACTGGTCCTCTGGGCCGCGATCTCCCCCGCCCGCTTCCGCATCCCGCTGCTGGGCGAGTGGTACCGCGAGATGCCGCTGCTGCGCACCTCGATCATCTCTCTGACGGTGCTGCTGACCGTCGGCACCTTCATCAACGACTCCGGGATCGTCGTCCCCGCCGTGGGCATCCTCTTCCTCGTCCCCGCACTCACGCACCTCGCAGGTGTGCGGGCGAAGCGGCCTGCGGGCGGCGAGGCTGCGGAGCCGCAAAACTGAGGGACCGCGAAGCTGAGGGACGTGAATCTGCGGCTCGTGTGACGACGGGTCTCGAGGCTGCGAGCCGCATCAGCGAACGGTGACGCGGGCTCGGCCCGGACGTCGTACAGCCGACACCCGCCCCCGGCCGCCGCTGCCGGCGCAGATACGACGAAGGGCCTGCACGTCTCCATGCAGGCCCTTCGTGTCTCCAGGCACCTGAGTTCGGAACTCAGCTCACGGCAGTCCGTCCGCTGTGTGCGGCCGGTCCTCCACGACGGCTGACCGATCACACGTGTGCCCGGCGCCCTTCGTCAGGCCGCCGGGCCGCACGTGCGCTCAGAGGCCCTTGCTGCGCTTCCGGCTGGCTGCGAGTGCTGCTCCACCGGCTGCGACGAGTGCCGCGGCGAGGCCGAGGATCCCGCCCAGCTCCGCGCCCGTGCGCGGCAGCTTGCCGTTGTCGTCGTCACCGGCATTGTCGTCACGATCGCCATCGCCCTGGCCGTCGTCGCCACCGTTGCCACCGTCGCCGTTGCCGTCGTCGCCGTCGCCGTCGCCGTTGCCGTCGCCGTTGCCGTCGTCATCGCCGTCGTCGCCACCATCCGGGGCGGCGGTGACGGTGACGTCGAGTTCGAGCGAACGGGTGACGGGCAGCGGGTTGTCATCCCACCAGGCGTGCTCCGGATCCGCGGCGATCGTCGCCGTGACCGTGTAGTCGCCGGCCTCCACGTCGTCACCCGGGGTGACGGTGACATCCGTCGCCGTCGTGCCTTCCGCGATCTGCTCGAGGAGGGCGGATTCGACCGTCGGGGCGCTCGCCGCGTGGGCGGCTTCGACGCCGGACAGGTCCGCGGAGAACCCGTCGGGCAGCTCGAGAGCCAGCTCGAACGGTCCGTCGATGAGGCGCGTCGCCTCGGTCGTGAACGTGAGGTCCGCGTCCTCGCCCTGCTCGACCTCGATCGTCTCGCCGCCCTCGTACGAGAACGTCGCGGCGAGCTCCTCCGTGTTGATGACGTCCAGCGCGAAGTCCGCCTGACGCTCCTGCGGGTCCGCCTCCACGACGTCGCGCTCCTGGAAGTAGTTCTCCCACACGTCGAAGTCCGTGAGACCGGACTGCTCGAACTCACCGTTCGCGAAGGCGGAGAAGTTGTCGCCGCCGGACGCCAGGAAGCTGAGCGTCGCGACGCGGTACTCCGCGTCCGGGTCGATGTCCTCGCCGTTGACCTTCACGGACACGACGTGCTCGCCGCGCGGTGCCTCGGAGTCGTAGACGACGTCCAGCTCCTCGGAGAGGCCCATGTGGAGGAAGGAGCGGGACGCGCCGTCCGGCTGCCACTGCTCCTCGATCAGCTGGATGACGTCGTTGCCGGTGAGCGTCACGACTCCGTGGTCGTTGGCGAACGGCAGGACCGCGTTGAGCTCTCCGACGGTCACCTCGCCCGGCTCCTCGTCGCCGAAGATGTCGTCGACCTTGAGGTCCGTGCGCAGGCCGCCCGGGTTCGTCATGCCGAAGTCCGCTTCGTCGAGCTGCGACATCTCGACACCCTCCGTGAGGGCGTCGGCGACGAGGTTGCCCAGCGTGGACTCCCCGCCGCGGTTCTCCGAACCGTCCTCGTTGAACGCGCGGGTGATGTCGTCGTCGATCGTGCCGACGACCTCGGAGCCGATCTCGTTCGACTTCTCGATGGCGTCCGCGACGATCGAATCGACCTCGTCGACGACCGGCGAGTCGAACGTCTGGTCGGCGGTGTCGATCAGCTCCTGCTCGTCGACCGTCCAGTTGCCGTCGCCCTCGCTGGTGAGCGTCACCTTGCCGACGGTGTCGCCGTAGTTGCCCGACTGGACGACGGGGCGCGTGCGGTCCTCATCGCCCGGCACCGGTGCCTCGAGGTTCGTCCGCAGGTGGGAGTGGCCGAAGAACATCGCGTCGATGGACGCGTCCGCACCCGTGACGACCGCGTTGAACTCCTCGTTCGACTTCAGTGCAGAGTCGATGTCCGTGACGACGGCGGGGCCCAGGTGGGCGGTGAGGACCGTGACGTCCGGCTTCTCGCCCTCCGGCAGCGCTTCGAGCTCTGCCGCCGCATCGTTGATCGCCGTGACGGGGTCGCCGAACTCGATGTCGTCGATGCCGCCGGGGCTCACGAGCGTCGCGGTCTCCTCCGTCACCGCACCGATGACACCGATCCGCACATCGCCCTGCTCCACGATCGTGTAGGCGTCGATGCCGTCGGCGACCTCCGTGGTGCCCTTCTTGTACACGTTCGCGCCCAGGTGCGGGAAGTCCGCGCTCGCTCCCACCCGGTCGCGCAGATCCTCGTACCCGCGATCGAATTCGTGGTTGCCCGTCGCAGACGAATCGGTGCCGATCGCGTTGAGCACGTCGAGTGTGGGCTGGTCCTCCTGCGAGGACGACACGTAGGTGGACGCGCCGATGTTGTCGCCCGATGTGAGGAACGCCGTTTCACCGTCGAAGGCGGCGCGCTCACGTTCGACGACGGAGGCCACACTGTGGCCGGACTCCGCGATACGTCCGTGGAAGTCTGTGATGTTGAGCAGCTGAACCTGGGTGCCGGTGGGCGCTTCGCCGAAAGCGGGCAGCGCTGCGAGCGGCAGCACCATCCCGGTGGCGGCGGCGCCGGCGACCACACCGCGCAGAAGGGTCTTCTTCATCGTCGTCCTCACTGAGAAAGGTGGGTGTTACTTCCGAGATACTTGTGAATCCACCCGAAGAATAGCCTGTCTCTGCATGAATGAGGAGTGAATTCTCAGGATTCGCGACAGGAAGGTGACCGCCGCTCAGGTGCCCAGTTCCTCTGCCCGCCGACGATTGCGGGCGTTCTCCGCCTGCTGTGCCCACGCCTGGGGCCCGTCGGGGTAGCCGACTTCTTCGAGGACGAGCCCCTGCGCCGGCATGAGGTGGAAGGGCGGCAGCGTGTCGCGGTCCTCCCCCGCTTCCGCCCGGGCCAGCAGGCGAGCCGGTTCCGTCGGCGAGCATGCTCCGGTGCCCACCCGCACCAGTCCGCCCACCAGGGCGCGCACCATGTGGTGGCAGAACGCGTCCGCGCGCAGATCCAGGACGATCACGCCCGTCGCGTCACGCGCAGCATCGAAGTCCAGGAGCGTGCGGATCGTCGTCGATTCCGGGCGCGGCTTGCAGAAGGGCAGGAAGTCGTGGAGGCCCAGGACTTCCCGGGCGGCGCGCGCCATCGCCTGGGCGTCGAGTGCGCCGCGGTGGGTCGTGGTGTGGTGCGCGGCGAGGGGGTCGCGGAAGGCGTGTGCGTCCGCGATGCGGTAGGAGTACCTGCGCCACACAGCGGAGAACCGGGCGTCGAACGCCGCCGGCACCTGCTGCGCGGAGTGGACGACGACGTCCGGTGCGCCGAGGTGCCCCAGCACCCCGCGCAGCCTGCTCACCAGGCCGTCCGCAGGCTCCCGCGTGCGCGCACCGCGTCCGGTCAGACGCTCGACCACTCCGGGGGGCAGGTCGCAGTGGACCACCTGCCGCCGCGCGTGCACGCCCGCGTCCGTCCGTCCCGCGACGACTGTGCGCACCGGCTGCCCGCACACCTTCTCGAGACCCGCCTCGACCACCCCCTGGACGGTCCGCAGCGACGGCTGCACCGCCCAGCCGTGGAAGCCCGTCCCCGCGTACCCCAGGTCGACCCGGAACCGGACCGGCTGAGCCCCGTCTGTGGGGACCGGGGCGGATGCAGCCTCGCCGGACGGTGCCCTGTCTGTGGGAACGGCGGCGCGCGCGTCCGTCACCGTCACAGCCCCTCCGCGACACGGCCGGGCCGGTAGTCCTCCGCCCCGGGGGACGGACTGCGCTCGAGCGCGTGCGCGTCCCCTTCGGACGGGGTGTAGTCGATCTCCGTGATCGGTGCGTACGCGCCGCGCAGCGGAGCGGACAGCACCTGCGCGCGCCGTCGCATGTACGCGCGGACACTCGCGTTGTGGTGGCGGACCGCGGCGCCGATGTGGGTCTCGTGCTCGTCGAGCTGGGAGAAGAGGTCGCCTGCGAAGCCGACCTCGGCCTCGGCTGCGGTGGCCTTCTCCCGCAGCCCTGCGGCGACGGTCCGTGCGGCGTCGGTGACGACGTGTTCGGCGACTCCCGCATCGGACCGGGTGCGCACCGTCTGCGCGGTGACCACGGCCGTCTCGAGGTCCGCGATCCGCGGATCGCGGTCGCCCAGCGCACTGCGGGCCTCTGCGACGAAGACGGGGATGATGCCGTGCCGGGTGGACCGTGCGACGTCGAACTGCCTGCGCGCCTCCACGGTGAGCGACCGGTTGAGCGACAGCTGGTTGTAGCGGATCACGAGCGCCACAGACACCGCGATGACGGCCGCGAGCACCAGCACGAGCACGACCCAGACCATGCCAGTGCACCCTCCGCTCCCACGACCGCCTCAGGCGCCCACCGCACCCCGATACGGGCAGGATACACACGTTCGCGACGAGTTCTCCCGCCGGTCACCCGACCGTCCGCCTGCCCGTCATCTTCGTGCGCTGGGCTCGAGCATGTGAGAGTCGCACTGATCGCAGAGTCGTTCCTCCCGCAGACGAATGGTGTCACCCACAGCCTGCTGCGCGTCCTGGACCACCTGGCCGAACGCGGGGACGACGCCGTCGTCATCGCGCCGGGCAGCCGCGGCGACCGGCCCCGCGAGGTGGCGGGCGCGCCCGTCGTCCACGTCCCCAGCTTCGCGCTGCCGCGGTACCGCAAGGTGCGGGTCGCCCCCGGTGGAGTCGCCCGGATCCGCCGGCTGCTGGCGGGCTTCTCCCCGGACGTCGTGCACGTCGCGTCCCCCTTCGTGCTCGGGTGGCGGGGCGTGCTCGCCGCGCAGGACCTGGGGCTGCCGTCCGTCGCCGTCTACCAGACGGAGGTCCCCGCCTACGCCGCCCGGTACGGGATGCACGGGCTGGAGACGGTCCTGTGGAACCACGTCCGCACCATCCACCAGCACGCCTCGCTCACCCTGGCCCCGTCGTCGTACACCGTCGACCAGCTCACCGACCTGGGGGTCGAGGACGTGCGCCTGTGGGCCCGAGGCGTCGACTCCACCCGCTTCCACTCCTCCCACCGCTCCGCCGCGTTCCGGGCGCGGGTGGGGGTGAGTGAGGACGGCACCGGGCCCGAGGTCGTCGTCGGGTGCGTGGGACGCCTCGCCGCGGAGAAGCAGATCGAGGATCTGCGGGTGCTGTCGGGCCTGCCGAACGTGCGGGTGGTGATCGTGGGCGAAGGGCCGCAGAAGGACCGGCTGCGCCGCCGCCTGCCGGATGCGCACTTCACAGGGTTCCTGGGCGGGGACGCGCTGGCGCAGGCGGTCGCGAGCTTCGACATCATGGCCGCGCCCGGCGAGTTCGAGACGTTCTGCCAGACCATCCAGGAGGCGATGGCATCCGGCGTGCCGGTCGTCGCCCCGGCACGCGGCGGCCCGCTGGACCTCGTCGGCTCCTCGCGGACGGGGTGGCTGTACCGCCCCGGCGACCTCGCGGGCCTGCGCGCGCACGTGGCCGACCTCGCCGGTGATGCGGCGAAGCGCCGGGCGTTCGGGCGGACGGCCCGCGAGACCGTGCGGGGACGGTCGTGGAAGAGCGTGTGCTCGCAGCTGATCGGCCACTACTCCGCCGCGATCGCCCGCCCCGCGCCCCAGGCCGTCGGACGGTCATCCACCCGCGCCCCGAAGTGGGCGCAGGACCGGGTGTGAGACGACGCGGGCGTGAGTCGAGTGGCCCGGGTATGAGAAGAACGGCCCGGGTGCGAGACGCATGGTCCCCACGCGTGGAGGAGACCGGCGTGCGCCTGCGCCCGGGACCCGCCGTCAGCGCCCGGACGTGTGCGCGTCCCGTGCGTCGACGTAGTCGCTGACGTCCTCCGACGTCCACGTCTCGACGTTGTCGATGTCGGGCATCTCCTCCGCGAGGAAGACGGGGTCCTCCCCCTTCGCGACCTTCGCCCGGTAGTCACGCAGCAGTCTGAGCGCTGTGGGAGCGAGGACCGCGATGACAGCGAGGTTGATGAGCGCGATCGCGACCATCGACACCCCCGCGATCGACCAGGCCAGTTCGACGGTGATGACGGAACCGATGAACACCATGACGACCACGGACAGGCCGAAGGCGATGTGCCAGCCCCGCTTCGACGTGAGGAAGTGGACGTTCGCCTCACCGTACGAGTAGTTGCCCAGCACGGACGTGAACGCGAGCAGCAGCATGATGATCCCCAGGAGGATCGCGGACCAGGGGCCCAGGCTGTTCGTCAGCGACTCCTGCACCATGAGGAGGCCCTCACCCCCGGTCGACGTGTCCGGGAAGGCGACGAGCACGATGAACGCGGTGATCGAGCAGATGAGCAGGGTGTCGAAGTAGACGCCCAGCGTCTGCACGAGCCCCTGCTTGACGGGGTGGCTGACGGAGGCCGTCGCAGCGACGTTCGGGACCGAACCCATGCCCGCCTCGTTGGAGAGCATGCCCCGCTGGACCCCGTTGACGATCGCGGCACCGATGCCGCCTCCCACCGCCGCCTGCGGGTTGAACGCGCCGTCGACCAACTGGGTGAGGACCCGCGGCAGCTCTGAGAAGTTGAGCGCCACGACGATGAGGCCGACGACGAGGTAGATGACCGCCATGATCGGCACCATGTTCTGCGCGACGGTCGCCACACGCCGCATCCCGCCGATCACGATGCCGGCGGTGAGCAGGGCGAGCGCCGCACCCACGACGAACGGCAGCCATCCGAGGCCGGCGGGGTCCGTGAACACTCCGACCGCACCGCTCACCGCATCGGTGATGGTGTTGGCCTGCAGCGACGTGAACGCCAGGGCGAAGCAGAAGATGAAGAGCAGCGCGAAGAACGCGCCGAAGCCCTTGCTGCCCAGCCCGCGGTGGATGTAGAAGGCGGGACCGCCCTTGTAGGTGTCCTCCGCCCGGACCTTGTAGAGCTGGGCGAGCGTGGACTCGATGAAGCTCGCCGCGCTCGTGAAGAGGCACATGATCCACATCCACACGACGGCGCCCGGGCCGCCGATGAAGATCGCGCCGGCCACACCGGACACGTTGCCGGTGCCCACACGGGCGGCGGCGGAGATCACGAACGCCTGGAACGCGGAGAGGGACTTGTTGTCGCCCTTCGCCCCCTCTTCGGTCTGCGGCTTCTCCATGATGGACCGGAACATCGCCGGGAGCATGCGGATCTGGACGGCGCCCGTCCTCAGGGTGAACCAGAGGGCGATGACCGCGACGATCGGCATGCCGATCCATGTCCACAACCACCCCTCTGCGTCTCCGAGCCAGGTGTTGAGGTCGTCGATGAGTCCCATGCCCTTCACGCTAGCGTCAGACACACCTCACAACACAATCCCCGTTGTGTGCGTGTGCGGTGTGCGCGCCGCACTCCGAAGGGCGGCTCCGCTGGACGGGACGCACGCGCTGGCAGGCGGCGCGCCTATCATGGCACTGATCGGCTCAGACGAGCTTCGACCGACGCGAAGGAGTCCACGATGGTCAAGCGGCAGGTACCGAATCCGACAGAGATCCTTGAGCTCATGAAGTTCAAGAAGTTCGATCCGAACGGCAAGCGCCGCAGGCTCTCCGGCGCGCTCACCGTCGACGATCTTCGTCGGATCGCGAAGCGTCGCACCCCGGCCGCGGCGTTCGACTACACCGACGGGGCGGCGGAGGGGGAGTTCTCCATGACCCGGTCCGTCCAGGCCTTCGAGGACGTCGAATTCCACCCGGCGATCCTCAACGACGTGTCCCATGTGGACATGACCACGCAGATCCTGGGCGGCAGCAGTGCCCTGCCCTTCGGCATCGCCCCGACCGGTTTCACCCGCCTCATGCAGACCGAAGGTGAGATCGCCGGCGCGGGCGCAGCGGGCGCGGCGGGCATCCCCTTCTCCCTGTCCACGCTGGGCACGACGTCGATCGAGGACGTCAAGGCGACGAACCCGCACGGCCGGAACTGGTTCCAGCTGTACGTCATGCGGCAGAAGGAGATCTCCTACGGTCTGGTCGAGCGGGCCGCCGCGTCCGGCTTCGACACCCTCATGTTCACCGTGGACACCCCCGTCGCCGGCGCCCGCCTGCGCGACGCCCGCAACGGCTTCTCCATCCCGCCGCAGCTCAGCCCGTCGACGATCCTCAACGCGATCCCCCGCCCCTGGTGGTGGTGGGATTTCCTCACGACCCCCAAGCTGGAGTTCGCGTCCCTGTCGGAGACCGGTGGCACGGTGGGCGAGCTGCTGAACGCGGCGATGGACCCGTCGATCGACTACGACGACCTCGCGGAGATCCGTGCGCTGTGGCCGGGCAAGTTCGTGGTCAAGGGCGTGCAGACCGTCGAGGACGCGAAGAAGCTCGCGGACCTGGGCGTCGACGGCATCATCCTGTCGAACCACGGTGGCCGCCAGCTGGACCGGGCGCCCGTGCCCTTCCACCTGCTGCCGCACGTCGCGCGCGAGGTGGGGAACGACGTCGAGATCATCCTCGACACGGGTATCCGCAACGGTGCCGACATCGTCGCCGCGCTGGCACTGGGCGCCGACTTCACGCTGGTCGGCCGCGCCTACCTGTACGGCCTCATGGCCGGTGGGCGTGAGGGCGTCGACCGGATGATCGAGATCCTCTCCGACCAGATCGAGCGGACGATGAAGCTCATCCAGGTGAGCTCCGTGGCGGAGCTCAACCCCTCCCACGTCACGCAGCTGTCCCGGCTAGAGCGCCTGCCCGCACCGGAATTCACCCGCTCTCGCCCCGCGCAGGCCTGACTGCCGGGCGGGCCGCCCGGGCCTGACTGCCGGGCGGGCCGCCCGGGCCTGACTGCCGGGCGCACCGCCCAGGCCTGGCTGCCGGGCGCACCCCGCACAGGCCTGGCCGGCAGGCGCCGCCCTGCGCTCACCTGCACACGCCGTCCGGTGTGGCGCTCGCCTGCACACGCCGTCCGGTGTGGCGCTCGCCTGTACACCGCCCACCACACGCAGCGCCGCGGGACCGGTTACCGGCTGGTGGGACCAGTTACCGGTGGGGAGGACCCGCGAACTCGCCGGTCCTCCCAACCAGTAACAGGTCCCGCGGGAAGTGCAGGCGCTGCGGGAAGTGCAGGCGCTGCGACAACTCCAGGCACCGCGGGACGTGCGGACTGTTTCGGGAACTGCGGGCTCAGCCCAGCCCTCGCGCCTCCAGCGCCTTCCCCGTGTCCTGCGCGTACTTCACAGCGCCCAGCACCAGCGGGACGGTGCGGGCGGTCAGTGAGGTGTCGAGGCCTCGGGCGCGGGCGGAGTCTGTGGCGACGCGGGCGAGGTCGGCGAGCACCGGCAGGCTGCGGACGACCAGTCCCGCCGCCAGCCCCACCGTCGCCGGCTGCAGGCCGACGAACCGCAGCGGCCATGCGAGCACTTCGAACACGGCGACCAGTTCGCCGATCGTCGTCGTGAGCATGAGGAGCGCGGCGGCGAGGATGCACACGACGATCGTCGACGCGATGCGGGCCCCGTTGATCCAGTCGGTGAGCCACAGGTGGACCGCCACGACCCCCACGATGATGAGCCCGATCCGCAGGACCGGTGCGACGACCTCCCGCAGCGGCAGACGCGCCGTGAGCGCCACCGCCACGATGATGACGATGAGACCCGCGTTCACCGCCGCGTCGCGGGTGGCGAGCACGACGATGCTGAGCGCGGCGACCCCGGCGAGCTTCGCCCACGCAGGTGCGCGGTGGAGCCACGAATCACCCGGGATCCGGCGGCCCAGGAACCGCTGACGGGCTTTCACGCCTGGGCCTCGCGGGTGACGAGGTCGCGGTAGGTGGCGACGACCTCGGCGGGTGGGCCGTCCGCGTGCAGGCGGCCGTCGTGGATGAGGAGGGTGCGCTGGGCGTCGTGGGCGACCTCGAGGTCGTGAGTGGAGAGGATGGTCCGCACGCCGCGGCGGGCGACGAGGTCCGCGAGCACGGCCCGCAGCTTCTCCCGGTTCGCGAGATCCAGCAGGGTCGTCGGCTCGTCGAGCACCAGCACCGCCGGGTCGACGGCGAGGACGGACGCGAGCGCGACGAGCTGCCGCTGCCCGCCGGACAGCTCGTAGACGCTGCGTTCGGCGAGGTCCGCGACACCCAGTTCGTCGAGCACGTCGAGCGCCTGTGCCCGGCGGGCCTTCCGGTCGCGGACGGTGCGCTTGAGGGAGAGCTCCACGTCCTCGAGCGGGGTGGGCATGACGAGCTGCGCGGCGGGGTCGGTGAACACGAAGCCCACGCGGCGGCGGACCTCCCGGCCGTGGGAGGCGACGTCGAGGTCGTCGACCGTGACGCTGCCCTCATCGACGGGGATGAGGCCGTTGATGAGCTGGAGCAGCGTCGACTTGCCGGACCCGTTCGCGCCGATGACGGTCACGGTGGGTTCGGTGAGCGCACACGTCACGTCGGTGAGGATCGCACGGCGAGTGGGTTCGTCGGGCCTGCGGTCCGACGCCGGATCGAGCACGTGCACGCCCGCGCGGTCGAAGACGATGCTCATCGGCGGACGAGGACCCCCGGGAACGCGCGGTGGACGACGACTGCGAGGCCGGCGGCTGCAGCGTTCTTGATGATGTCACCGGGCCAGAACGGCATGTCCGCGACGAACGCCTGCGGGAACGTGAGGCCCAGGTTGACGGACATGCCGACGATGCCCAGCGGGTGGACGGTGAGGAAGCTCGTGAGGACGCCGCCCACCAGCAGCAGCGCCCACAGCTTCCAGCCGCGGAACCGCTTGACGAGCCAGGCTGCGACTGCGCCCAGTGCCAGCGCGTAGAGCGGGAAGGCCAGGAGATAGCCGGCCGACGGCCCCGCGAGGACACCGAACCCTCCGGTGAAGTTCGCGAGGATCGGCAGGCCGATGAGGCCCAGCGCCACGTAGAGCGCGGAGGCGAGGAACGCGCGCGCCGGGCCCAGCACCATGCCGGTGAGCGCGATGCCCAGCGTCTGCAGGGTGATCGGGACGCCCGCCCCGCCCACGGGGATCGCCGGCATCGCCGCGAGCACCGCGATGAGGGCCGCGAAGACCGCGACGAAGGCGAGGTCGCGGGCACCCCAGCGGCCGTGACTGCTCACTGCCGCTGCGCCCGCGGAGCCCGCCGCCGAGGTCTCGGCAGCACCCGTCCCCCTCACCCCCGCGGGAGGTGGAGTGGGCACACCGCGGTCCGCGGAAGCTGCGTGTGACATGGGATCTCCTTCGTGTGGAAGCAACCGTACCCCTGAACAGCGTTCAGGGCATGCGTCACACAGTAGCTGAACAGTGTTCAGGAGCAAATTTCACGGGCACCGCCACGAGGCAGCCACCGCCCGAAACGACAGAAAGGGGGAGCTTCAGCTCCCCCTTCTGCCTCACGCGGCGCGAGCGCGCCTCTGCCTCAGCAGCGCGCGCTCACTCCCATTCGATGGTGCCCGGCGGCTTCGACGTCACGTCGAGGACGACCCTGTTGACCTCGTCGACCTCGTTGGTGATGCGGCTGGAGATCTTCGCGAGCACGTCGAACGGCACACGTGTCCAGTCGGCGGTCATCGCGTCCTCGCTGCTGACGGGCCGCAGCACGATCGGGTGTCCGTAGGTGCGGCCGTCGCCCTGCACGCCCACGGAGCGGACGTCCGCCAGGAGCACGACGGGGCACTGCCAGATCTCGTCGTCCAGTCCCGCAGCGGTGAGTTCCTCGCGGGCGATCGCGTCGGCACGGCGTAGGATCGCCAGGCGTTCCGCGGACACTGCGCCGACGATCCGGATGCCCAGGCCGGGCCCGGGGAACGGCTGGCGTCCCACGATCTCTTCCGGCAGGCCCAGCTCACGGCCGATCGCGCGGACCTCGTCCTTGAAGAGTTCCCGCAGCGGCTCGACGAGCTGGAACTGGAGGTCCTCCGGAAGGCCGCCCACGTTGTGGTGGCTCTTGATGTTCGCGGTACCCGATCCCCCGCCGGATTCCACGACGTCCGGGTAGAGCGTCCCCTGGACGAGGAATTCGATGTCCCCGCCGGATTCGCCCCGCGATTCCGCGACGAGTTCCGCAGCGGTCTGCTCGAAGCTGCGGATGAATTCGCGGCCGATGATCTTGCGCTTGGTCTCCGGGTCAGTCACACCGTCGAGCTCGCCGAGGAACGTGTCCACTGCGTCGACGGTCACGAGCCGCACACCGGTGGAACCGACGAAGTCCTCCTCGACCTGGCGCCGCTCCCCTTCGCGCAGCAGCCCGTGGTCGACGAAGACGCACGTGAGCTGATCGCCCACCGCCTTGTGCACCAGCGCTGCCGCGACCGCGGAATCGACGCCGCCGGACAGCCCGCAGATGAGCTTCTTGTCGCCCACCTGCGCGCGGATGCGGGCGACCTGGTCGTCGATGATCGACTGGTTCGTCCAGTCGGCTTCCAGGCCGGCCACGCGGAAGAGGAAGTTCTCCAGGACCTTCTGGCCGTTCTCCGAGTGGAGGACCTCCGGATGCCACTGCACACCGGCGATCTTGCGGCCCAGGTCTTCGAACGCGGCGATCGGGGTGGAGGAGGTGGAGGCCAGCACGGAGAAGCCGGCCGGGGCCTCGGTGACGGAGTCCGCATGGGACATCCACACGGTCTGGTCGCCGCTCACACCGTCCAGCAGCGCACCGGAGTCCGTGACACTGGCGACAGTGGACCCGTACTCGCGCTGTCCGGTCTTCGCGACGGTCCCGCCCAGCGCGTGGGCGACGGTCTGGAAGCCGTAGCAGATGCCGAACACGGGGGTGCCCAGGTCGAGCAGTCCCGCGGGAAGGGCGGGCGCACCCTCCTCATTCACCGACGAGGGTCCGCCGGTCAGGACGATGGCGCGCGGTTCCTTCGCGGCGATGTCGCCTGCGGATGCGGTGTGCGGGATCACCTCGGAGAACACACCGGCTTCCCGCACACGGCGGGCGATGAGCTGTGCGTACTGCGCGCCGAAGTCGACGACGAGGACCGGACGGGACTGCGGGTGCGGGACACCGCTGACGGAGGGGGACTCACTCATGGGCGCCATCTTACGGTGAGTCATACGGTGCGGCGTAACGAGCGTCGCCGTCGGCCGCCCTCGCGGAGCGGATGCGTCCGACACATCGGGCTTCCGTACCGGCTCCCCCTACGCGCGCTCCTCCACGGCCGCGACCGCGTCGCGCACCGCGACGACCAGCTGATCCAGCGGCAGCCCGCGCGCCCGCGCGGTGGCGACGGCCTCGGCGGCGTAGGCCTCGACCCGCGGATCCAGGCCCGAGGCCGTCGGCAGGTTCCCCGGGTCGATCCCGTCCGCGATCCGTGTGCCGGCACCCCGACGGGTCGTGATGATGCCGGCCTCCTCGAGCTCCTTGTAAGCCCGGGCGACGGTGTTGGCAGCCAGTCCCTGGTCGGAGGCGAGCGCGCGGATGGCGGGCAGTTTGTCACCCGCGAGCAGTCCACCGTCCGCCACGCAGTCGATGACGCCGCGGCGGATCTGCTCGTACGGCGGTGTCGTGCCGCCCTCATCGGTCTGTCTCAGATAGTCGTACTCGCCCATGTGTGCTCCTTCAGTGCTCGGTTCGTGCTGCTGTCGGCTGCTGGAGACGCGGGCCTTCCGGGGCGCACGGACCCTCAGTCCCCCAGCGTTCCGGACAGCCGCTCGCGCATGCGGCGGCTCGCTTCGTTGAGTCCGTGGACGTCGACGGTCTTGCCGTACGACGCGTACTTCTCCGTCACGGAGTCGATCGCAGCGACCGTGGAGGCATCCCACACGTGCGATCGATGCATGTCGATGACGACGCTGTCCGGATCGTCCGCGTACTCGAACATCGTGTAGAGGTCGTTGGAGGATGCGAAGAACAGTTCGCCCTCGACTGTGTAGCGGGCCACCACACGAGCGGCCGCGTCGTCGCTCGAGGGCTCGTCCACCTCGACAAGCCCGCCGTCGCCCGCATCCCCGCTTGCGTGCGGGCCCTCGTCGACGATCTCCCGCTTGACGGTCACGAAGTGGGCCACACGGTTGGCGAAGGCCACCATCGCCACGAGCACGCCCAGCCCCACACCGATCGCGAGGTTGTTCGTCCACACCGTGCCGATGACGGTCACGAGCATGACGGTCGTCTCCGACTTGGGCATGCGCCGCAGGGTCGACGGGCTGATCGAGTGCCAGTCGAACGTCGCCCAGGACACGAAGATCATGATCGCGACGAGCACCGCCATCGGGATGACTGCGACGACGTCTCCCAGCAGCACGACGAGGACCAGGAGGAACACGCCCGCGCAGAACGTGGAGATCCTGGTCCGCGCGCCGGACGCCTTCACGTTCATCATCGTCTGCCCGACGACCGCGCAGCCGCCCATCCCACCCAGGAACCCGGACACGATGTTCGCAGCACCCTGCGCCCACGATTCGCGGGTCTTGTTCGACCGGGTGTCCGTGATGTCGTCGACCAGCTTCGCGGTGAGCAGCGATTCGAGCAGCCCCACGACCGCCATCGCCAGGGAGAACGGCGCGATGATCTGGAAGGTCTCCCACGTGAGTGGCACGTCCGGGAGGAAGAGCATCGGGATCGCGTCCGGCAGTTCGCCCCGGTCGCCCACGGTGGGGAGGTTCCATCCCATGAGGACGACGACCGGGGTGAGCACGAGGACGGCCATGAGCGGTGCGGGGACGACCGTCGTGATCCGCGGCAGCAGGAACACGATGAGCAGGCCCGCTGCGCAGACCGGGTACACCAGCCAGGGCACACCGATCAGTTCCGGCAGCTGCGCCATGAAGACGAGGATCGCCAGCCCGTTCACGAACCCCACCATCACCTGGCGCGGGATGAACCGCATGAGCCGGGCGGCCCCGATGACCGCGAGGATCACCTGGAACACCCCGGCGAGGATGACGGCGGCGATGAGGTGGTCCACCCCGTGGGAGGCGGACAGGGGTGCGATGACGAGCGCGACCGCGCCGGTCGCGGCGGAGATCATCGCGGGACGTCCGCCCAGGATCGCGGTCGTCACCGCCATCGTGAAGGAGGCGAACAGGCCCACCCGCGGGTCGACGCCCGCGATGATGGAGAAGGCGATGGCCTCCGGGATGAGGGCCAGCGCGACGATCAGCCCGGCGAGGACTTCTGTCCTCAACCACCCGAAGCGTGTGAGGGTGCGACGGACGCTCTGCCGTTCGTACGGATCAGCCCGAACCGTCATTCCTTCGGTGCGACGACGACTGCCGCGTCCAGCTCCGCCACGACCTGTCGGTGGATGCGCCGTTCGAGGATGAACGACATGACCGGCACGACACCGGCGAGCGCGAGGACCAGCAGGCGCTTCACCTTCCACCGCATCGCCTGGTTGAGCCAGAAGCACGCGATGAGGTAGACGACGTAGCACCAGCCGTGGCTGATGGCGATCGCCGCCGCGAGGTCGAAGCCGCCGAAGTTGAGCGCCTCACTGGGGGAACCTCCCAGCACGAACGGGACGTAGAGGTACTTGTAGAGCATCTCCACCGTGAGGATCATGAGCATCGTGCCGGTGATGAGCGCCATCACGCGGTAGAAGCGTTCGGCGTTCCGCGCGGAGGTGAACTGCTTGACCGTCCACACGTCGTCGGGGTCGAACTGCGGAGCGGCGTCGGGGTTCTGCGTCACTTCGGTACTCCTCCTGCGTGCAGGTCCTTCTCGCCGGCCTGCTTGACGATGACGTATTCGGTGGGCCCGCCGGCCTCGTTCTCCTGCTGCGTGCGGTAGGCGTCGCGCAGGAGGCTGAACCAGATGTAGAACGCGAATCCGGCGAAGAAGACCCATTCGACCGCGTACACGGCCGACTGCCAGTCGAACCCGCCGCTCTGCTCCTTCTGCAGGTCGACCTGCACCATGTCCCCGCCTGCACCGGTCATCTCCGCGGTCTCCGGGAAGACGATCCCGGAGTAGGAGTACACGTCGAAGAAGTTGACCAGCTGCGAGCTCGACACGCTGCGCACCTGCCCGTCGGGCAGGTCCGAGGCCGGCACCGGACCTTCGACCGGGCCCAGCCGAGCCACGAGGTCGATGTCTCCCGTAGGTGCCGGGTGAGCCGTCGCCGAGGCGGTGTCCGGCACCCAGCCCCGCACGACGGGGATGGCGACGGGTTCTGCCGTGGCGAGGTCGGGCGACGCGAGCTGCGCCTCGTCTCCCAGCTGCGCGCCGGCCACCTCGAACATCGTCACGATCCAGAAGCCGGATTCGCCGTCGTGGTAGCGGTCGGTGACCAGCACCTGGGCGTCTGCGAGGTAGTGGCCGGTGAGGCTCACCCTCTGATCGGACAGGCGGCCCGGCATCGGCACCTGCGCGTCCAGCACGTCAGTCAGCGGCTTGACGGAGTCGACGTCCTGCGCGGCGACGACCTCGTTCTTGTGCTGTGCGCGGTCGACCTGCCACATGGAGAGGCCGACGAAGATGCTCGCCAGCGCGAGCACCAGCACAAGGAACGACAACCACCGCGGGGTGAGGGCGAGCTTGAGCACTCAGAGGGTCTTCCGCTGATCTGTTTCCGGGGACACGACGACGTCGACGCGCTGGAACTCCTTGAGTTCCAGGTAGCCGGAGGTGGCCATGGCACGGCGCAGCGCACCGGCGATGTTCACTTCGCCGATCGCGGTGTGGCCGGGGCCCTGGAGCACCTGTTCGAGCGGGCCGACGGTGCCCAGTTCCACCTTGTGGCCGCGCGGCATCTGTGGGTGGTGCGCTTCCGCACCCCAGTGCGATCCGCCGCCCGGTGCTTCGTCCGCGCGGGCGAGCGCGGTGCCCAGCATGACGGCGTCCGCACCCATCGCGAACGCCTTGATGATGTCGCCTGAGTGGCCCAGTCCGCCGTCGGCGATCACGTGCACGTAGCGGCCACCGGATTCGTCCATGTAGTCGCGGCGGGCGGCGTGGATGTCTGCGATGGCCGTGGCCAGTGGCACGCGGATGCCGAGCGTGCGGTGGGTGGTGGAGGAGGCTCCCCCGCCGAAGCCGACGAGCACGCCTGCCGCACCGGTGCGCATGAGGTGCAGCGCAGTCGTGTAGGTGGCGGCACCGCCCACGATGACGGGGACATCCAGTTCGTAGATGAACTGCTTGAGGTTGAGCGATTCGTCCGCGCTGGACACGTGCTCCGCAGAGACCGTGGTGCCGCGGATGACGAACAGCTCCACACCGGCTTCGACGACGGTGTTCCAGTGCTCGAGCGTGCGCGCCGGCGACAGGGCCGCCGCCACGGTCACCCCCGCGTCACGGATCTCTTCGATGCGCGCGGTGATGAGCTCCGGCTTGATCGGCTCCGAGTAGATCGCCTGCATGCGTGCGGTCGCGGTGCCGCGGTCCAGGCCCGCGATCTCGTCCAGCAGCGGCTGAGGGTCCTCGTAGCGGGTCCACAGACCTTCCAGGTCGAGGACGCCCAGGCCGCCCAGCCTGCCCAGTGCGATCGCTGTGGCGGGCGACATGACGGAGTCCATGGGTGCGGCGATGAACGGCAGGTCGAAATGGTAGGCGTCGATCTGCCACGACAGGTCGACGTCCTTGGGGTCACGGGTGCGGCGGGCGGGGACCACCGCGATGTCGTCCAGCCCGTAGGCGCGACGACCCCGCTTTCCCCGGCCGATCTCAATCTCTTGGCTCACCCTCCCAGCCTACCGGCACGGGCGGACACGGTTTCAGAGGAGTCGACCAGGGTGGGGTGTCTCACGTGGTGGGAAGGCCGGCGCTTCGCAGCATCCTCACCCGTGCACCCACGCGAGGAACTCCTCCGCGTCGATGACGGGCTTGTTCCAGCCGGCGGCCTTCTTGGCCTTGCCGGACTGGGTGCCGCGCTCCGCGACGACGAGGACGTCCGTCTTCGTCTTCGTCATGGTCGGGACCGGCACCAGTCCGCGCGTCCGGGCGAGGCCCTCCATCTCCTCGCGCTCCAGCGACCCGTAGGTCGCGGACACGACCGTGCCGGTGAAGCACACGCGGGCGCCGCTGATGAGGACCGTGTCCAGCCCCGGCGCCGCGTCGAGTTCGAATCCGTCGGGCAGGACCGGTACCCCGATGTGCGCCTCGACGTCCTTGAGCCGCCCCACGAGTGCCTCCGTCCGATCCGTCACCCGCTCCCACGCGCCCCGCAGCGCTTCCGCGAGGACGAGTGCTGCGTCGTCCTCAGCGGACAGGTTGCCGCCCACGAGGAAGCCGCTCGGATCCCGTCTTCCCTCGGTACCGGAGGTGCGGCTCATGAGGTAACCGCGGCCTCGGGCGAGGGAGGGGAACGGTGTTCCCCCGGACTCCGATGCGCTCCCCCGCACTCCCAGACGCTGCGCGCGGTCGCGGATCGCACGGGCGCGGGCAAGGGCCGTGGGTGCGGTGAGGCCCCGCAGCTCGTCCTGCGTCGCACCGTCGAGGGGCACCTCCACACCCAGCGGCATGGGTTCGACGACGCCGTTGCGCTTCACTTCGAAGTCGATCCAGCCCAGCGTCTCGTCGACACGCACCCCGACGGGGACACGGCCGGCGAGCAGGGGTGACAGCGCCGCCCATGCCTCGGCCAGCAGCGGGGCGAGCTGCACGTCCTCCGTCGTGATCCCGTAGTCGGTGCGGGCGGCGTAGAGGTCGCTCGTCGGGTTGATGACCGTCGTCGCCTCGTCGCCGTCATCGGTGACGACCGCGATCTCCACCGGCCGAGGCCGATACCGGTCCCCCGCATTCCCCACCGTGAGCGCGGACAGGTACACATCCCCCAGTGACGGTGCAGCACTGCCGGAACCTGCCAGGAACCGCCGGATGCGGGAGTCCGACTTCAGGTCGCGGGGCAGCACGTCGCGCTTGAGCACCAGCCCTTCGAGGCTCGTGCAGCGGGACAGTGCGACGTACAGCTGCCCGTTCGCGAACGTCCCACCGGTGAGGTCGACGACGACCCGGTCGAGGGTCTGCCCCTGGCTCTTGTGGATCGTGATCGCCCATGCGAGCTTCATCGGCAGCTGGGTGAAGGTGCCGACGACCTCGTGCGTGAGTGCTCCGCCGCTCACCACCGGGCGGGTGATGTCCCACGTGTGGGGCCGCACCTCCACGGTGCGCTCGTCGCGCAGGCGCACGTGGACGACGGGCTCCCCGTCGTCCCAGGCAATCGCGGTGACCTTGCCGATCGACCCGTTCACCCACCGGTCCGACGGGTCGTTGTTCAGCAGCATGACCTGGGCGCCCACGGTGAGCCCCAGGTCGTCGTCGGCGGGGTGCTCGAACCCGTCGGTGTCCCCACGGACCTCCGCGTGGAACGTCTGCACGGGGTCGGGGAGCCGTTCGAGCATCCGCCGGTTGCGTGCGCGCACGATGCGGTTGGTCGTCGCGAGCGTGAGCCAGAACTCGTCGAGTGACGGCTCGAAGTCCGGGTCGGTGCGGGCGTTGAGCTCTGCACGGGCATCGTCCAGGAGCGCACCGTCCCGCACCGCATTGAGCAGGTCGACGAGCCGCGTGTCCCCCACCTGCCGGAACACGGTGGTGAGTTCGACGACGGGGAACGTGGACCGGTCGAAGGTCTGCGCGGAGAAGAAGTAGGGCGTGCCGTACTGCTGCTCGATGTGGGCGGCTTCGCGGTCGTGGACGACCGGCGGCAGCTGGTACAGGTCGCCCACCAGCACCAGCTGCACTCCCCCGAACGGTGCGCCCGGCTGCGGGCCGAACCGCTCCAGGGCCGCGACGAGCGCGTCGAACAGGTCCGCCCGCACCATGGACGCCTCGTCGATGACGAGGGTGTCCAGGGAGGCGAGCGCCTTCGCGAAGCGACCCGGGAAGTACCCGCTGCCGCGCACCGTCTGCGCGTTGACGCCCAGCGGGAACGAGAACAGCCGGTGGATCGTGTACCCGTCGACGTTGAGCGCGGCGATGCCCGTGGGTGCGACGGTGAGGACGTTCTTGTCCGTCACGTCGAGGAAGTGGCGGATGAGGGTCGATTTGCCGGTCCCCGCACGTCCCGTGAGGAACAGGCTGCGGCCCTCTCCCAGCAGGTCCAGCGCCTCCTGGAACTCGCCGGTGATCTCGAGGGAGGTCACGCCGGGTGCCGTCATCCCGCGGCGATCTCCTGCAGCTTCGCGACCACCTGTGCCTGCGAGGGGTTCGTCTGCGTCGATCCGTCGGAGTAGAGAAGCGTCGGCACCGTCTGGTTGCCGCCGTTCGCCTCCTCGACGACCGCCGCACCGTTGTCGATGTCCTCGATGTTCACCTCCGTGTAGGCGACGCCCGCCTGGTCGAGCTGCGGCTTGAGCCTGCGGCAGTACCCGCACCAGGACGTGGTGAACATCGTGACGGCGCCGGTCTCCGGCAGGAACTGGTCAACGCTCATGGCTCTCCTTCTACGGTTGTGAGGAATGGTGCTCTCACCACCGACAACAGCGTCACGTCAGGGAGTGTTCCCGTGTCACGTCGACGAGGTGGTCGACCGGACCGTGCGCGTCCTCCGGGTCCAGCGACAGCCGCCACGTCGCACCCGACCCGATCGCGCGGGCGAGGTAGCTCAGTGAGGTGGCGACGACCTCGGCGACGGTGTCCGGTGAGGACATGTCCCGTCCCGCGCGGACCGCGTGCGCGGCTTCCGCCGTGATCGCAGCGGCCAGAGTGCAGCCGGTCCCGTGCGTGTGCGGGGTCGCGATGCGGGGGTGGTGGAACTCGCGGAGGAGGACGTCGCCGTCGCGGCCCCAGCCCTCCGCCGCCGAGGTGTCATTCCCCACCCGCACGGCCAGCACGTCGACGAGCCGGTCGCCGTCCATGTGCCCGCCCTTGAGGAGGACCGCCCGGCTGCCGCGGCGCACGAGTTCGACGGCCTGTGCGCGCTGCTGGGCGACGTCGGCGGCCTCGGGCGCGTCATCGCCCAGCAGCAGGGCGGCCTCGGGGAGGTTCGGGGTGATGAGGTCCGCGACCGGGGCCAGCAGGTCGCGCACCGCGCTCACCGCGTCCCTCTGCAGCAGCCGGTGCCCGGAGGTGGCGACCATGACGGGGTCGACCGTGAGGAAGCCCAGCAGGCCGTGGCTGTGGTTGTAGTGGGCGAGTTCGACCAGCTCGCGGGAACCCAGCATCCCCGTCTTCGACGCGTCCACCGGCATGTCGCCCAGCACCGCGTCGAACTGGTCCGCGACGAAGTCCGTGTCGATCGGATAGACGCGGCTCACCCCGTGCGTGTTCTGGGCGACGAGCGCGGTGATGACGGTGGTGCCGTAGACGGCCCGCGCGGTGAACGTCTTGAGGTCCGCGTGGATCCCCGCACCACCCGACGGGTCCGTCCCCGCGATCGACAGCGCGACCGGCGGGCGATGCGCGGCGGGTGGACGGTGTGCGGCGGGCTGGTCCCGGGTCGACGGCTGGTCCGAGGACGGTTGATCCGAGGTGGACGGCTGGTCCGAGGCCCCCTCGTGGTGTCCGGCGGTCATGCGCCGAGATACGCGGTGCGGATCGCGCGGGCCGCCGCCTGCGGATCGGAGCTGGTGCAGATCGCGGACACCACGCAGATGCCCAGGACCGGCGCCTCCCGCAGCTCGGGCGCCCGCTCCGCGGTGATCCCGCCGATCGTCACGGCAGGCAGGCCCATCTCCGCAGCGATCGTCACGAGTGCGGTGATGCGTTCGGGGCCGAAGCCCGCCGGTGCACCCTCCTTGGTCTTCGTGTCGTACACCGGTCCCACGCCCAGGAGGTCGACGAGTGCTTCCCCCGTCGTGGTGTCCCGCAGCGCCGCCGCCGTCGAGAACTGCCCCGGCGTGCGCGCCGACAGGCCCACGAGCGGATCCATGCCCAGCACCTCGCGGACCTCCTCGACCGGGGAGTCCTCCTGCCCCACGTGGAGGTGCACGTCCAGCCCCTCCTCACGCAGCGTCCTCACGACCTCGAGCCGGTCGTCCACGAATACCGCGACGGGACGCTCCGAAGCCGCATCCGGCCCCGAGGCGCCGGCCGTCTCTGTGCCCGCCGCCTCGGCTGGCCCTGAGGCCGGGTCAGCGGCTGATGCAGCGGCCGGCTCGGACACCGGATCAGCGGCAGGGCCGCCCGGCGTGATGGTCCGGCCGATCGCGGCCAGCGCGGCGACGGTGTCCCGCGTCATCTGCGCGACCTCGGCGTCGGAGGAGTCCTTGTCCCGGATCTGGACGATGCCCGCACCGCCGGCGACGGCCTCGGCGACGGTCTGGGCCACCGTCCGGCCGGCGGCCTGGCACATCGCGGTGTCGGTGACGAAGTACAGGCTCCAGTCGTAGGGGGCGAGGCGTGCGGGGGGTGTCATCGGCGAATCCTTTCCACGGTGGTGACCGTGACGTCGACGGCGGTGAGATGGGCCTCGGTGACCGTGTGCAGCGCGTCGACGAACGCGACGGCGAACGATCCGGGGCCCTGGCTGTGCGCTGCCGCGAGCGTGCCGGCGGCGGCGAAGTGTGCGTGTGCGGTGACGACGGCTGCGAAGCGATCGTCCGGGCTTGCGCCCAGGTAGCCGCCGGTGAGAGCGGCGAGCGAGCATCCCGTGCCGACGACCAGCGGCATGAGAGCGGACCCACCGGCTATCCGTGCGACGAGCAGGTGGTCCGGGTCGCCGGGGTCGACGTCGATGACCGCGTCACGGGGACCGGACACGGCGATGACCGCACCGGTGTCGTCCGCGAGGCGTGCGGCGTGGTCGAGGACGTCATCGACCTCGTCGGTCGATTCGATGCCCCGACCTCCCGCGCCGGCTCCTGCGAGCGCCGCGATCTCCGAGGCATTCCCCCGGATGCACGTGGGGCCGGAGCGGGCGAGGCGGCGGATGTGGACGGAGCGGTGATCGGCGGCACCATAGGACACGGGGTCGAGCACCCAGGGTGTGGCGGTGTCCGCCGCCGCGGCCGTGGCCGCATCCGCGGCGAGCAGCTGCTGGCCGGTCGCGGTGCCGAAATTCACGAGGATGCCGTCAGCGATGCGCGCGAACTGGGCCGCGTCCGCCTCGTGGTCCAGCATCGCGGGAGATGCCCCCGCCGCCAGGAGCACGTTCGCACTGAACTGCTGGACGACGGTGTTCGTGATGCACTGGACGAGCGGCACCTGCGCACGCATCCTGCTCAGATGCCCGGCGACGTCGACTGATGTCATGACGATCCCTTCGCTAGTACTGACTAGATCAGGTTCGGTGGGTGTGATCTCAGCCCGTCGGCCCGCACCTGTCCGGGAAACAGTGCGAGGTGGGCACCCCATGTCACTTGCCCCCGCAGTCTAACGCCACGACGACTGCGGCGGGAGGAGGGGGCGTCGCCCCCGAGGAGGCGCAGTGCACCCTGCGGTGTGGCGGTGGGGTGTCGTGCGCATAGGATCGGGTGTCGTCCCTCACATGCCTTCGCATGTCCTCACCCGCTGATCGGAGGCATCATGCCGGAAGTCCAGTTCTCCCACGCCGCCCCCATGGACGGGTCCTTCACGGAGATGATGTCGCTCGAGGAGATCGACACGAACATCTACCGCGCCGGCTACGTCTTCGAAGAGCCGTACGCGCTGTACGGCGGGCAGGTGGCCGCGCAGTCGCTCATGGCGGCGGGACTCACGGTCGACGACGACCGTCAGCCGCACTCGCTGCACGGGTACTTCCTGCGCCCGGGCAACGCGGCGAAGCCCACCGTGTTCCAGGTGTTCCGGGACCGCGACGGCCGGTCGTTCTCCGCACGTCGCGTCGTCGCGTTGCAGGAGGGCAAGGTCATCTTCAGCATGTCCGCGTCCTTCGCCCGCGCCGTGGAGAGCCCGGAGTACGGCGAACCCCTGCCGGTCGCCGAAGCGCCCATGGGCACACCGTCGACTCTGCCGCGGATGTTCGGCTTCGAAGCGCGGACAACGGAACAGGTGTATGACGCGAAGGACTACCCGCTGCGCTTCTGGGCCCGCTGCACGGAGGACCTGGGCGACTCCCAGCTGCTGCACCAGTGCGCACTCACGTACCTGTCGGACATCTCTTCCGGCGTGGGCGCGTACAACACGGACGACTTCAAGTCCGACGCGAGCCTCGACCACGTCGTGTGGTTCCACCAGGCCGTGGACATGAACGGCTGGGTGCTCATGGACCTGCACCCGGAGGCGGTGTCCCACGGGCGCGGCCTGTACCGCGGGCGGTTGGGCGCGGAAGACGGCACCCACCTGGCGACGATCGCGCAGGAGACCCTGTTCCGGCCACGCCGGCAGGGGTGAGGCCCGGGGCTGGGGTGAGGCCCGGGGCTGGGGTGAGGCCCGGGGCTGGGGTGAGGCGCGGGGCTTATGCAGCCACGGCGGCGAGCTCATCGTCGATGAAGCCGCGACGGCTGGCGCGATACCCGAAGAGCGCCATCACGACCGTGACCGCGACGAGCACGAGCAGGATCCCCGACCACTCCCCCGTCTCTCCGTAGACGACACCCACGAGGAACGGACCCACCGCCGCCACGATGTAGCCGAAAGGCTGCACGAACCCGGACACGCGTGCCGTCACCAGCGGGTTCCGGCTGCGCGCCGGGATCAGCGCGAGTGCGGTGGGGAAGCAGAAACCTCCCAGCCCCAGGAGGAGCGCCCACAGCAGCGGCACCGTGTCCGTCGCGAGGTACAGCCCCAGATAGCCCAGGGCGGTGAGTCCCGAGAACAGCACGGGGAACAGCTCCAGCCGGCGCACCCGGTCGATGATGACGGGCATCACGAGACCGCCGACGACATTGAGCCCACCCACCATTGCCAGTGCGACGGACCCCACGGAAGCGGACACCCCGCTGTCGACGTAGATCTGCGGCAGCCAGCCCATCTGGATGTAGGCGTTCATCGACTGCAGGCCGAAGAACAGCATGAGGAAGAGGGCAGTGGGCGCTCGCCACAGCGAGCCGCGGGCACCGGTGGGGTCCGACTGAGCGGCCGCGTCAGTGTCCGCCTGTGTCGCGGCTTCAGCGTCTGGATGTGTCGCTTCGTCAGCGTCCGACGCGGTGTGCTCTGCGGATGTTCCACGCGAATCGCCCGCGGGTGGCGTGTCGCTTGCACCGGCGGGGACGACCCGCGCCCGTCCGGCAGAGGGGAAGTCGTACCCGGTCCGCGCTGCGACGAACACCCAGACGACGACCTGGGCGGCAGCGAGGAATGCCCAGATGAACAGCGCCCAGCGCCACGCGTCGTCACCGCTGAAGAGCAGAGCGCTGAGCGGCCCCAGTGCACCCGAGAGCCCGAGCACGGACGTGTAGATCGTCATGAGTGCCACGATGTGGCGGCCACCGTGGTTCTTGATCCACGCCGGAAGCAGGACGTTCGCCAAGGCGATGCCGGCCACGACGAACGCCGTCAGCGCGATGAAGATCCAGATGTCGCCGACCCAGGGGCGCACGGCCAGACCGATGAGCGTGAGCACCATCCCGCCCGTCAGCATCTTGCTCAGACCGAGTTTCGACGCCAGCGGTACCGCCGCGAGTCCCATGATCGCGAAGAAGAGTCCGGGCATCGCGGTGACGACGCCCGCCAGGGGGCCGCCCGCATCGAGGTCGGTGAGCACGTCGTCCAGCACCGAGCCCAGCGAGGCGATGCCGGCGCGCAGATTGATCGCCGCGACGAACACGGCGAGGAACGCCAGCAGAACAGGCACGTATCGCAGGGGACGGCCGGGAGCTGACGGAACATTCATAGGGACATCCTGCCTTACCAGTGGTGGCACGGTGCGTGAGGGGCCGAACGGCTACGACGGGAACGCGCCCCGGTCGCTGCTCTGGCCCCTGCGCGCGCCGCCTACACAAAACTTCGCCACCTACGTACCTAAAGGCGTGTAGGTGGCGAAGTTTTATGTAGTCCGTGATGTGGCGACCAAATGGACGTGTAGGTGGCGAAGTTTTGTGTAGCTGGTGACGAGCGTGGGACGCGAAGCCCCTGCGACAGCTCACACTGGACGCTTCACACCGACCGCTCCACGCGCATCACGTCAGCAACGTCACACCACTCACTGCGCGTGGTGGTTCGGTGCCTCCACCGTCACACGCCTCACTGCGCGTGGTGGTTCGGTGCCTCCACCGTCACACGCCTCACTGCGCGTGGTAGTTCGGTGCCTCCAACGTCACACCACTCACTGCGCGTGGTGGTTCGGTGCCTCCACCGTCACACGCCTCACTGCGCGTGGTGGTTCGGTGCCTCCACCGTCACACGCCTCACTGCGCGTGGTAGTTCGGTGCCTCCACCGTCATCTGGATGTCGTGGGGGTGGCTCTCCTTGAGGCCCGCCGTGGTGAGGCGCACGAAGCGGCCGCGCTCCTTGAGCTCCGGGATCGTGCGAGCGCCCACGTAGAACATGGTCTGGCGCAGTCCGCCCGTGAGCTGGTTCGCGACCTGCTTGAGCGGGCCCCGGTAGGCGACGCGCCCCTCGATGCCCTCCGGGATGAGGTCCGTGTCGGTCGCGACGTCGGCCTGGAAGTAGCGGTCCTTCGAGTACGACTTGCCCTTGCGAGGGGCCATTGCACCCAGGGAGCCCATGCCGCGGTAGCCCTTGAACTGCTTGCCGTTCACCAGGAGCAGCTCGCCGGGGCTCTCCGCGGTGCCTGCGAACAGGGAGCCCAGCATGACGCAGTCCGCACCGGCGACCATGGCCTTGCCGATGTCGCCGGAGTACTGGAGCCCTCCGTCACCGATCAGGGGGACGCCCGCCTTCCGCGCCGCCTGCGCCGCGAGGTGGATCGCGGTGACCTGCGGGACGCCCACACCTGCGACGACGCGGGTCGTGCAGATGGAGCCGGGGCCCACACCGACCTTGATGGCGTCCGCACCGGCGTCGATGAGCGCCTGAGCGCCCTCTGTCGTCGCGACGTTGCCGCCGATGACCTGGACGTCTCGGAATGCGGGGTCGGTCTTGAGCGTCTTGATCATGTCCATGACGCCGCGTGCGTGTCCGTTCGCCGTGTCGACCACGAGCACGTCCGCTCCGGCCTCAGCGAGCATGCCGGCACGTTCGAGGGCATCACCGTAGAAGCCGACGGCCGCGCCCACCAGGAGGCGACCCTGCCCGTCCTTCGCCGCGTGCGGGTACTCCTCGCTCTTCACGAAGTCCTTGACGGTGATGAGGCCGCGCAGCACGTAGTCGTCGTCGACCAGCGGCAGCTTCTCGACCTTGTGCTGGCGCAGGACGTCGTACGCCTCGTCGGGGTCGACGCCCACCTTCGCGGTGAACAGCGGCGCCTTCGTCATGTATTCGCCGACGGTCGCAGACGCGAACTTGTTCCGAGGGATGAAGCGCAGGTCGCGGTTCGTGATGATGCCCAGCAGCACCCCGCCGTCGTCGACGACGGGGAGACCGGAGATCCGGTACTGGCCGCAGATCTCGTCGAGCTCCTCGAGCGTCCGGTCGGGGCTGATCGTCACGGGGTTGTCGATCATCCCGGACTCCGAGCGCTTCACGTAGTCCACCTGCTCCGCCTGGTCCTCCTTGGACAGGTTGCGGTGGATGATGCCCAGACCGCCGATCCTCGCCATCGCGATCGCCATGCGGGATTCCGTCACGGTGTCCATCGCCGCGGACACCAGCGGGATGTTGATCTCGAGTTCGCGCGTGACGCGAGTCGCGGTGGAGGCCTCCGACGGGATGACGTCGGTATCGCCCGGGAGCAGCAGGACGTCGTCGTAGGTGAGTCCGGTGAGACCGAACGGGTCCCCTGCCACTGTCGAAGATGCCTGATCGCCCGCCATTTGTCCCCCATCACCCTTTGTACAGACTCTGCCGCGTGGGGCGGTTCCGCACATCGCCCACACCGCGTCGCAGCTTTGGGGCAATGCTACTCCGCGGTCTCCACCCGCCGTACATGAGTCTCCTCACGCACGGGCGTCCAATCCCCCCACCGCAGGACGGCTGTGCTCACGGCCGTCCCGTCCCCCAGGCACGGCCCTCCCGTCCCCCACTCATGGCTGTCCCGTCCCCCACTCACGGCACTCCGGTCCCTCACCCACGAGTGCTTGGTCCTTCGCTTTCGAGGATGATTCTCGCCACGGCCTCGCATATCGTTCCCCCATGACCTCTCTGCCCGATTCCTCGGGTCGCCCCGGTGACCTGCATCCCGAGGAAGGTGTGGGTCTTCGCCGCCGACGTCGCCGGTCGAACCCCGTCCCGGAACCCGTGCCTGCGGATTCGTTCGCCGCAGCACCGTCACTCACCGGTCCGACCGTCCGGCTGGAGCAGCTGTCCCACGACCACACCCCGGGCCTGCAGATCGCCGCGGCGGAACTGGGGGATCACTGGTACACGTCCATCCCCGCTCCGCATGACATGAGCGCGGAGACCACGCGGCGCCTGTGCCTGCAGCGCGACGAGTCGATGGTGCCGTACACGGTGATCGACCTGGCGTCGGAGACCCCGGTCGGCATGACGACGTTCATGAACATCGACGAGCACAACCGCCGGGTGGAGATCGGTTCGACGTGGCTGAGCCCGCGCATGCACGGGGGCCGCACGAACCCGGAGATGAAGCTCATGATGCTCACGCGTGCGTTCGACGAACTGGAGTGCATCGCCGTCGAGTTCCGCACCCATTTCCACAACCTGCAGTCCCGGCGGGCGATCGAGAAGCTGGGTGCGAAGCAGGACGGCGTCCTCCGCAGCCACATGCTGCATCGCGGGGTTCTGCGGGACACGGTCGTCTACTCGATCATCGCGGCGGAATGGCCGACGGTCCGGATGGGCCTCGAGCAGCGACTGCTCAAGCACACCTCAGCCTGAACCCACGCGTCCGCGCGACGTCAAGCGTCCGCGCAGACCTCAGTCGTCCGCGTAGGTCTCACGCGATCGCGCGACCTCCCACGCGTCCGCGCGACGTCAAGCGTCCGCGTAGTACTGCGCCGCCGCGTACACGTCGTCGACGTACTGCTGTGACGCGTTGTAGCGGAGGATGCCCCGCACCCATTCGTCGTCGGATCCGAAATCCACTTGCATGCTGCAGAAGTAGTTCGCCGCGGTGAAGGCGGCGTCGTCGATGTGGTGCGGGTCGGCCGTGCCGATGCCGCGCGCGTCGACGGAGTAGCGCTCCCAGGTCTCCGGGATGAACTGCATGGGCCCCACGGCCCGGTCGTACTCGGTGTCCCCGTCCAGCCGACCGTCGTCGGTGTCCCGCACCTCCGCGGTGCCGCCGGTCCCGTCGAGGGGCACGCCGATGATCTCCGGCTTCACGTCGCCGTTCGCCGTCACCGAGGCCCCGCGCAGCCACCCGTGGTGGCTCTCCACCCAGCCCACTCCGGCCAGCGTGTTCCATTCGATCCCGCACCCGGGGTGGCTGTCCGCCGCCCATAGCGAGGCAGATGCGTAGGCTTCCAGCACCCGCTCCGGTATCCCCGTCCGCTCCGACAGGTCGTCGACCCAGCCGGGGTCCACGGCGTAGTCGGAGGCCGGGGATCCGGCCGCCGGTTCCGCACGGCCGTCGTCCTCCGCGCCCGAGGCCGCCGCCACTCCTCCGCCGATCCCCACCGGCTGCGCGGGCTGGGCGGGGGCGCCGTCCGCGGGACCGTAGTCGACCTCGGCGGTGGACGGTGCGGACTGGGGCGCGGGAGTGAGTGCCAGGAACGACACAAGCAGCCACAGGCCTGCCCCCATCGCCAGCACGGTGAGGCTGGCGAGGATGGTGGCGAACACGCGACCGGGAGACATGGGCGGGCACACCTCCAAGGGGCAGCGGGCGCAGGTGGGGACGAGCGGGAATCAGGGGCGCTGGAGCGCGCGGACAACGCTACCGCCTGCGTCATGGTGCCACCTGGGAGCCGGAGGGTGATCTGTGCCGCCTCCCGGACGTCGTGACCGCGACGACCACGACCGCGAGGGGACCTGCGAGGACGGACAGCAGGTCCACCATCGTCATCGTGTACGTGAAGGTGACGCCGGGGATCGCGACACCGGCGGCATCCGCCATCGCGGGTCGCACACGTCCCAGCACGAACGGGAACACGAACGAGCTGGCGCTCCACACGAACGCGAAGGCGTACAGCAGGCGGGTGGGGACCCGGCGGCGGGCGGAGCCCAGCCGCGCTCCGTGCACCACGCGGATGAGGAGGAGCATGAGCAGCAGCCACGCGATGACGCCGAGCACCAGCACTACGATGTACGGCCACGACACCGCCACGGGGACGCCTTCGAACACGACGTCCACCGACCCCATGCCGCCCACCAGTGGGAGGGTGCCATCCATCGTCCTGCCGGTCTCCAGGATCGTCCCCCGGAACGCCAGTGCGGTGACCACCACCGCGACGACGAAGAAGAGCACGGCGAGGCCCCAGAAGAGCACCTCGGCCGCGCCCAGGAGGACGCGGACGGGGCGGCCGGGACGCGACCGCGCACCAGGGGCGACCGCGCCCGGGTGGTCAGCAGCGGATCTCACGTGCCGCCTCCCACCAGGGCACTCGCTGCGAGCAGCATGACGACGGAATTGTTCACGATATGGAGAATGATAGGTGCCTACAGGTTCCGGTGGAAGCGGAGGAGATCGCCGGGCTGGCAGTCCAGCGCGTCGCAGATCGCCTCGAGGGTGCTGTAGCGGATCGCCCGCACATGGTTGTTCTTCAGCAGGGAGAGGTTCGTGACGGACACGCCCACGCGTTCGCTCAGCTGCGTGAGGGTCATTCCCCTCTCCTCCAGCAGGGAGCCCAGGGCACAGCGGATCCGTGTGGGGGCCAACGGCTCGCTCTTCGTCTTGCCGTCGCGGCTCATACGAGGGTCCTGTGCTCGGACCACATGCGCGAACCGGTGGCCAGCACCGCCACGACGACCGCGATGACCGGGCCCACGAAGACTCCCAGCAGGTCTTCGGCCGTCATCGTGTAGGCGAAGGTGACTCCCGGGAGGGCGACACCGGCAGCCTGTGCCATCGCGGGCTGGGTCGCACCCATCACGAACGGTGCCGCGATGGCGACGACGGTCCAGACGGCGGCGAAGGCGTACAGGAAGCGGGGCGTGACGGATCGGAACGGAACACCCGCGCGCAGTCCGCGAGAGATCCGGGCGAGGCACACACACAGGATCGCCCACGAACCCACCACGGCGAGCACAGTGGCGAAGAAGGGCCACGACACTCCAAGTGGCACGTCCTCCAGATAGACGTCGACGCTACCGCCCTCGATCACGCCGCCGTTCTCGATGAGTGAGGCGCCGTCGATGACACGGCCGGTCACCGGGACCTCGCCGAATCCCATCATGATCACCCCGACCAGGCCCAGACCTGCCAGGACCGCAGCCGCCGCCCAGCAGGCGACTTCGAAGACGGCAAGAGTGATGCGGAGGAAACGAGGCGGACGGGGGACGTCGACCTCGGGTGTCAGTTCGATCGCGGACGGTTCGAACTCGGACGGTTCCACAGCGGTCATCGGACACCTCACGTCGGTACGGGGCCGGCTCCAGGTCAGAAGCACCAGCATTATGATAGTCATAATTACGACTGCCATAAAACTCCGTGGGGTCAGCTGCCGACTCGGAGCGTCAGGAAATCACCCGCTCGGCGACTGCCGATCAAGCCGGAGCGGTCTAATCCAGCTGCGCGGGGGCGGGGGTGAGGCTCAGTTCGCTGTCGAACACCCGCCCCTCACCGGTGAGCGGATCGCGGAACTCCAGGCGGCTCGCCAGCAGCTGCAGCGGCGACGACAGGTCGTAGGGGTCGAAGCCGATGTCCACCGGATAGACCGGATCCCCCAGGATCGGCATCCCCCACCCGTACATGTGCACGCGCAGCTGGTGCGTCCGCCCCGTGTGAGGACGCAGCTCGAACTCCCCGATCCGTGGAAGTTCCCCCGCACGATCCGACCCTGCACCGGACGACTCGAGCACACCGTCGGCCCGCCCGGACAGCGGGAGGTCCTCAATCCCCAGCTCCCCCACCAGACGGGCCTCCGTCCGGGAGTTCGGCAGACCGGGCACCTCCCGCACCTGCCGCTCCCCCGACTCCTTGTGGAGCAGGGTGGCGCGGCAGGCGGCCCAGCCGGCCGGCACCTCGGCGACGGAGGGCAGCGCGGCGAGCGCACGATATGTCTTGTGGATGGCTCTCTTCTGGAAGAGCGACTGGTAGGCGCCGCGGGTCTCCGGCCGCTTCGACACGAGCAGCAGACCTGCGGTGACCCGATCCAGCCGGTGGATCGCGACGAGGTCCGGATCGTCCCGCTCGACACGCAGCCGGGTGACGACGCATTCGCGGACGAACCGGCCGTTCGGTGTGCTGGCCAGGAAGTGCGGCTTGTCGATGACCAGCAGGTGGTCGTCCTCGTGAACGACGCCCATCTCCACCGGCGTGCGCTCCTCCGGCGGGACGTAGCGGTGGAACCAGTAGAAGCCACCGGGAACCACGGGATCGTCCAGGGACACCCGGTTCCCGTTCTGATCCGTGAGATCCCGTTCGGTGGTGATCTCGAGGATCTCCTCCTCCGTCGCATCCGGGAAGTCCTCCCGCAGCCACGCCCCCACCGACGGCGGGACGGGCTGGTGCATGCGGGCGTGCATCCCGTGCCCGCCGGGCGCGCGCAGACGTGTCGCAGAGATCCCCTCGCGGGGCAGGAGTGGAGAGGGCATGGCCATGATGACCGATCCTATCGAGCTCGACACCGTCCCCCGCGCCCGGGCGTGTGACAGAATTCCCAGAGCACATTCAGGGACTGCAAGGAGGCACCCATGCGCGTTCGCTCTGCCCTCGGCACTCTTGCCGCACTCACACTCGTCCTCACCGGCTGCGGCCAGGAGGGCACCCCCGAAGCCGACGGCCCGGGATCCGGCGAAGCACCGGAGTACACGGTCGTCGATGACTTCGAACTCAGCGAATCGGACACGTGGTCCGGAGCGAAGGAGCGCGGGCGCCTGCGGATCGGTGTGAAGTTCGACCAGCCGGGGCTTGCGAACGTGGGGCCGGGCGAAACCCGTCCGGAGGGCTTCGACGTGGAGATCGCGAAGCTCGCCGCCGCAGGGCTGGGGTTCTCGGACGACAAGGTCGAATTCGTGGAGACCGTCACCCCCAACCGCGAACCGTTCCTCCAGCAGGGCACCGTCGACATGGTGGTCGCGAGCTACACGATCAACGACGAGCGGAAGAAGGTCATCGACTTCGCCGGCCCGTACTACACCACCGGGCAGGACTTCCTCGTCCTCACGGATTCGGACATCGAGTCGACGGACGACCTGGCGGACACCGTCGTGTGCTCGGTCGACGCGTCGACCTCGGCGATGCGCATCGAGGAGGACTTCCCGGACACGGAGCTCGTCACGTACGACACGTACCCCAAATGCCTCAACGACATCCGTGCCGGTTCCGCCGACGCGATGACGACCGACGATTCGATCCTGCGCGGCTATGCGGCAACAGAAGATGGCGGCTTCCGGGTGCTGGGCGATCAGATCTCCGAGGAGCCCTACGGGATCGGCCTGCCCAAGGACGAAGAGGCACTCCGCAACGCGATCAACGACATCCTCGAGCAGGCGAACGAGGACGGCACGTGGGTCGACGCCTTCGAGTACACCCTGGGCGACTCCTCCGACGTCGAGCAGCCGGAGCCGGAGAGGTACTGACCGCGAGTGGCGAGGCGGGACGGGGCTGCACGGCAGAACGGCTGCGCGGCCGAGCGGCTGCGCGGCCGAGCGACAGAAACGTGGCCCTGTCCCGCAAGTGGGCGTTTTGAGCGTTTCGCTACACTGGATGCATGGTGGGAGCAATCGCGCACGAACAAGCGCAGGAGTTGCGGTCGGCCGTGGACAAGATGTTCCATGAGCTCGACGCGTCAGATGTGCCGAAATCTGCTCGGGATGCGTTCTTTCGTCTCGTGGACGTCTTGGAATCGAACTCCGACGTGATCGTCCTACCCTCCGAAACCCTCATGACCACTCAAGAGGCCGCGGACCTTTTGGGCGTGAGCCGTATGACTGTCGTCCGACTCATCGAACGTGGAGAGCTCGCGACTGAAGGCGGCGGGGTGCACCGTCGCATTGCTGCGGTCGAATTAGCTCGATATCGGGCATCCAGCATGGCCCGTCGAAGGGCCGCCCTGCATGAACTCGCGCAGGAGATCGACGACGAGACTCCTCCCGATCAAATCGTCAACACACGATGAGTCGCAAACCGTGAATCGCCCGGTCGCTGTTCTCGACGCTTGCACTCTCATCCCGATCAGACTCGCAACGACGCTGCTCTGGCTGGCCGAGGCTGATCTCTTCCAACCACTGTGGTCAGACACGATCCTCGACGAAGTTCAACGCAACCTCCCCAAAGTGCGCGTCGAGCCCGCCGCGGCAGCACGTCGCGTGGGCATGATGCGAAACGCGTTTGGAACAGAAGCGCTTGTCGATGGGTTCGACGAACTCATCGACAGGATGCGATGTGATCCGAAGGATCGGCTCATCACGTTCTTGGCCACGCTTACCGCTACCGCGCCGATCTTCGCGAATCTCACCGCAGATATAGCAGAAGAGCCCTCAACGACGCCGTCTCCCGTCCCCGCGCTCGTCGAAGCAGACCCAGCCTGTGCGGTGAACGCGTTCGGAAAAGCCGGCGATCTGACGAACCCTGCACAGGTTGCGATGCTGTGGTGGAGCGGATTGTTGGACGAGAGGGGCGCGGCGCGGGCTCTGACCTATGATCCGTCTGCGTGGGGTGACTACCAGTGGGCCGTCAACCACCTTGGGAACAGGTCCCTTGCATCTAAGGTGATCCGAGCCGTGGATGCCCCTGATCGAGTGGCCTACATGCGGTTCGTACCGGAGGTCGCGGTAGCCTCGCGGGCGTTCGAGTCTTTTCAGACGACGATGACGTTCTTGACCTTGGTCCAGATCGATGACGGAACGTGGCGTGTGTGGGGGCTCGGCCCCGCCATCTATTCTGCAGATGACATCTTCGGCGCCTGATCCACTGCTCCTGAAACATCGCGGTAGGTGACTCGCCAGGTTCATTGCCATGCATCCATGGCACCTGCCGCGGTCCCGCGCGATCATTCTTCGCGCAACAGAACGCCCACCTACACATTTCTTCGCCACCTACAACGAAATAACATTGTAGGTGGCGAAGAAAGTCGTAGCAGGTGGGCGGGCCAGCCCGGCGCCGTCAGGCCACGGTCACCGCAGATTCCGCGGTGCCGGCAGCGCCCGCAGCCTCCGCGGCCACGCGCAGCTCGCCGTCCTCCACGGTGACCGTCACGCGGTCGCCCTCGTCCACCTCGGAGGCGACGAGCAGGTCCGCGACCGCGTCGTCCAGCTCGCGCTGGATCACCCGGCGCAGGGGGCGCGCACCGTATTCCGGTTCGTAGCCGCGGTCCGCGATGAGGTCGACGGCCTCGTCATCGACCGTGAGGCCGATGCCCTGCGCGGTGAGGCGCGCTTCCGAATCGGTGAGCTGCAGGCGGACGATGTCGCGCAGCTGCTCCCGCTCGAGCTTGCGGAACAGCACGATGTCGTCGATCCGGTTGAGGAACTCCGGGCGCATGGTCTCCCGCAGGCGGCCCATCACACGGCTGCGCACCTCGTCCGACGTCTGCGTGCCGTCCGTGCCGGTGGCGGAGAACCCGATCGTGCCGATCGAGCTGGTGAGGAACTCCGACCCCAGGTTCGACGTCATGATGACGACGGTGTTGCGGAAGTCGACCGTGCGGCCCTGCCCGTCGGTGAGCCTGCCGTCGTCCAGCACCTGCAGCAGCAGGTTGAAGACGTCCGGGTGGGCCTTCTCAACTTCGTCCAGCAGGACGACGGAGTAGGGGCGGCGGCGCACACGTTCGGTGAGCTGCCCGGCCTCGTCGTAGCCGACGTACCCCGGGGGTGCCCCGACCAACCGGCTCACGGTGTGCCGTTCGCCGAACTCGCTCATGTCGAAGCGGATCATCGCGTCCTGCTCGCCGAACAGCGAGGTCGCGAGCGCCCGTGCCAGCTCCGTCTTGCCCACGCCCGTGGGGCCCAGGAAGAGGAACGATCCCACGGGCCGGCCCGCGTCGCTCATGCCGGCACGGCTGCGGCGGACCGCCTTCGCGACGGCGGACACGGCGTCGTCCTGGCCGATGACCTGCTCGTGCAGTTCCGCTTCGAGCCCGGCCAGCCGCTGCCGGTCGTCCTGTGTGAGTCGTGCGACGGGCACCCCGGTCGCCCGGGAGACGACGTCTGCGATCTGGTCCTCGTCGACGACGAGGACGTCACCGGACGCTGCGGTTCCGC
Organism: Brevibacterium yomogidense; assembly: GCF_016107685.1. GTDB lineage: Bacteria > Actinomycetota > Actinomycetes > Actinomycetales > Brevibacteriaceae > Brevibacterium > Brevibacterium yomogidense. The sequence goes on along the minus strand of NZ_JABASY010000004.1, from coordinate 227,762 downwards.
TGTCCGATTCCGCGCCCGAGGCCGTGTCCGCTCCCGAGACGGCACCCGCTCCCGAGGCCGTGCCCGCTCCCGAGACGGCACCCGCTCCCGAGGCCGTATCCGCACCCGAGACGGCACCCGTTCCCGAGGCCGCACCCGAGGCCGCACCCGAGGCCGGGGCCCGGGCTGCGGAGATCTCCTCCTGGACCGCGACGATCTCGTCGCGGATGCGGGCGGCCTCCTCGTAGACCTCTTCCGCGACGGCCGCGTCCTTCGCGGATTCGAGGGCGGCCTCCTTCTCCTTGAGTGCGGCGATGTCGACCTTCGGTGCGCGGGTGAGGCTCACGCGCGCACCCGCCTGGTCGAGCAGGTCGATCGCCTTGTCCGGCAGGAAGCGGTCCGTGATGTAGCGCGACGACATGTCGACGGCGGCGCGCACGGCCTCGTCCGTGTAGCGGACCTCGTGGTGCTCCTCGTAGCGGGCCTTGAGTCCCGTGAGGATCGACACCGCGTCCTCGCGGGACGGTTCCTTGACCGTCACCGGCTGGAAGCGACGTGCGAACGCGGGATCCTTCTCCACGCGACGGAACTCGTCCAGCGTGGTCGCACCGATGAGGCGGAGCTCTCCGCGGGCCAGGCGCGGCTTGAGGATGTTCCCCGCGTCCATGCCGCCGGAATCCCCTCCGCCACCGGCGCCCAGCACCATGTGCACCTCGTCGATGAACACGATGAAGTCGCCTTCGCCGTCACTGATCTCCTCGAGCAGCGTCGTGAAGCGCTCCTCGAAGTCTCCCCGGTACTTCGTGCCCGCGACCATGGCGGGCAGGTCCAGCGAGATGACGCGCTTGCCGCGCAGCTGCCCCGGCACCTCGTCGGCGACGATCGCCTGGGCGAGGCCTTCGACGACCGCCGTCTTGCCGACGCCGGCCTCACCGATGAGCACGGGGTTGTTCTTGGTGCGCCGGGCGAGGATCTCGATGGTCTCCTCGATCTCCTCCGCGCGCCCGATCACCGGGTCCAGTCCGTTCTCGCGGGCTGCCTCCGTGAGGTCGTACCCGAACTGGTCGAGCATCGGGGTGTCCGAGTCGTCCACGATGTCAGCATCGGTCTGACCGATGACGTGGCCGGATTCGGCCGCCTGGGCAGCCGCCTGCTGCAGCGACTGCGGGGTGACGCCGGCACTCGCCAGCAGCTGCCCGACGGAGGATTCCTGGTTCAGCACGAAGGCGAGGAACACGTGCTCCGGGTCGATGTAGGTGGATCCGAAACCGCGCGCCACCTGGTAGGCGTCGAGCAGGGACTTCTGAGTCGCCTGTGTGAGCGACACCTGTCCGGGCACGCGGGACTCCGCAGGTTCCGGCAGGCGGGCCTCCGCCGCCTTCTTGAGCCCGTCCGGATCAGCACCGGTCGCGACGATCTGCGCCCGGATCTGGTCGTGCTCCATCATGGCCCGGAGGAGGTGGAGGACGTCGACTTCCGTGTGCCCGTGTTCGGCGGCGAATGTGCCGGCGGCACCCAGCAGTTCGTGGGTGCGGCGCGTCAGCAGCCGCGTGATGTCGACGGGCCGACGGGCGTGGCCCTGATTCTGCAGTAGACGTGCGAGGAACTCCTCGAAGGAGTCGCCGCCCGCACCGGACGAACCGAAGAAGGTTGCCAATTGAACTCCCAAAAGATTGAGTGGCGTACGCTCAAGTCAACGCATGAGCGGGCCAGATATTCCCGTCCGGGGCACCCTAGGCGGGACCGTGCGGAACACGAGTCGCAGCGAGCTGCTCAGTCGTCGTCGGAGGTGCGCAGGCGCGTGCCCACGGACAGCAGCTCGACCTCCGGCCGCATCGCGACGAGCCGCTCGATGTCGTCGAGCACCTGCACGACACGCGCGCGGTCCGCGGCGACGACGGCGGCACCGATCCCCGCGCGCCGGTACTCGTCGAGGTGCGTTGTCTCCGCAGCGCTCACCTGGAAGCGACGCTGGATCTCCGCGACGATCGGCCGCACGACGGAGCGCTTCTGCTTGCGGGAGTGCACGTCCCCCAGGCGCAGGTCGCATTCGATCCATCCGATCCACATGTCTCCACCCTCCCAGTCCCCCACCACGACGGCCAGTGATCCACCGTCGCCCTCCCACCCCGCGAACGGCCGAGGCCCCGGTCGCCGGCAAGCGATCGGGGCCTCGGGCTGCGGGTGAGCGCAGAAGGTGTCAGAGGATCAGTCCTCCTCTTCCTCCTGCTTCTCCACGACGAGCGTTTCGGTCGTGAGCACCAGGGCCGCGATCGAGGCCGCGTTCCGCAGTGCGGAGCGGGTGACCTTGACCGGGTCGATGATGCCTGCGCCCATGAGGTCGCCGAACTCGCCGGTGACGGCGTTGTAGCCCTGACCGGCCTCCAGGTCCGTGACCTTCGCGGCGACGACGAAGCCGTCCTGGCCCGCGTTGTCCGCGATCCAGCGCAGCGGCTGCACGACGCCCTTGCGGACGATGTTCACGCCGGTGGCCGCATCGCCCGTGAGGCCGAGGTCCGTGCCGTCCAGCGCCTTGGCTGCATGGATGAGCGCGGAGCCGCCGCCGGGGACGATGCCCTCTTCGATCGCCGCACGGGTGGCGGACACTGCGTCCTCCACACGGTGCTTGCGCTCCTTGAGCTCGACCTCCGTGGCTGCGCCGACCTTGATGACGGCCACGCCGCCGGCCAGCTTCGCCAGACGCTCCTGGAGCTTCTCGCGATCCCAGTCCGAATCGGTGTTCTCCACCTCGGCGCGGATCTGCGCGACGCGTCCTGCGACGTCCTCGTCCGCTCCGGCGCCGTCGACGACGGTCGTGGCGTCCTTCGTGACGGTGACGGTGCGTGCGGAGCCCAGCTGCTCCAGGTTGACCTGGTCCAGCTTGATGCCGATGTCGGGGGTGATGACCTCGCCACCGGTGAGGACTGCCAGGTCCTCGAGGATCGCCTTGCGGCGGTCGCCAAACCCGGGCGCCTTGACCGCGGCGACATTGAGGATGCCGCGGATCTTGTTGACGACGAGGGTCGACAGTGCTTCACCCTCGATGTCCTCGGCCACGATGAACAGCGGCTTGCCGGCCTGCTGCACCTTCTCGAGCACCGGGAGCAGGTCCTGGATGTTCGAGATCTTGCCCTGGTTGATGAGGATGTAGGGATCCGCCAGGACCGCTTCCTGACGGTCTGCGTCCGTCACGAAGTACGGGGACAGGAATCCCTTGTCGAACTGCATGCCTTCGGCGAATTCGAGCTCCACCGAGGATGCCTGCGACTCGTCGATCGTGATGACGCCGTCCTTGCCGACCTTGTCGAAGGCATCGGCGATGAGCTTGCCGATCTCCTGCGACTGGGCGGACAGGGCCGCGACGTGCGCGATCTCCGCCGAACCGTCGACTTCGCGTGCGTTCTCACGCAGACGTGCCTCCACAGCCTCGACGGCTGCTTCGATGCCGGCCTTGAGTTCGCTGGGTGCCGCGCCGGCCGCCACGTTGCGGAGGCCTTCGTGGACCAGCGCCTGTGCCAGCACGGTGGCGGTGGTGGTGCCGTCGCCTGCGACGTCATTCGTCTTCGTGGCGACTTCCTTGGCGAGCTGAGCGCCGAGGTTCTCGTACGGGTCGTCGAGCTCGACCTCACGGGCGATGGTCACGCCGTCGTTCGTGATGGTCGGTGCGCCCCACGCCTTGTCGAGGACGACGTTGCGGCCGCGCGGGCCCAGCGTCACCTTGACGGTGTCGGCCAGGACGTTCACGCCGCGCTCGAGGGCCTTGCGGGCCTCGTCGTCGAACTGAAGGGTCTTTGCCATGTGTGTCTTCTTCCCTCTGAAGTGTGTGTCTGTCAGCGAATGTGCTGCGATGCGCGCCGTGGGCGCGCGAGGGAGTCAGGAGATGACTGCGAGGACGTCACGAGCGGACAGGACGAGGTACTCGTCGCCGCCGTGCTTGAGCTCCGTGCCGCCGTACTTCGAGTAGACGACCTTGTCGCCCACCTGGACGTCCAGCGGGATGCGCGTGCCGTTGTCGGCGACGCGGCCGGGGCCCACTGCCACGACCTCGCCCTCCTGGGGCTTCTCCTTGGCGGTGTCAGGGATGACCAGGCCGGAAGCGGTAGTCTGCTCTGCTTCGACCTGGCGGACGACGATGCGATCCTCGAGCGGCTTGATGGAGACCGACATGCGGACACTCTCCTTAGTAGATATGTCGTGACTGCGTGCGCCGGAACGGCACGTCCGTGAGGACGTTCGTCGCGGCCCGTCGTCGCGGGTGCCGGGCTGCGATGCCGAGTGCGCACTCTTAGCACTCACGTGGTGCGTGTGCTAACTCGAACTCTAGTAACGCGCTGGCACTCGGTCAACCCGAGTGCCAATACAGTAGGACGTCGCGCCGCAGTTCACTCGCTCCGACAGCCGTGCGCTGCGCCGCGATGGCTGTCAGCCCTCCGGGGCTTCCTCGAACGCCTCACGCAGCAGATCGCCCAGTCGTGCGGCGCCGTGCTGCGACATGACGACGGTGTAGTGGTTGAGGCCTTCGAGCCGTCGGTGGTCGATCGCGGGACTATCCGCCAGCAGTGTGTCAATGTACTCAGGAGCGTACAGGCCGGGCTCTTCGTCCTGCAGCCCCCGCGGCACGGTGTAGAACCGGACCGTACGCTCAGGTCCGCCCACAAGACGCGCGAGTGCGGCGGGGAGTGTCGCGCCGGTGTGGAGGTCGAACGTGTCCTCGATCGTCGTCCGGAGACTGGTCGATGGGTGCAGGCCCGTGTCCGCGGGCACCAGGTCGTACGCGAAGTACTCCTCCACCTCGTCGCTCCAGGCGTCCTGGAACGCAGGGTGGTCTCGCCAGAAGTCGAGGTAGTCCTCGACGTCCGCGAACTGCATGGACAGGCGTTCCGCTGTCGGACCCAGGATCGCGTGGACCAGCTGCTCCGGAGCGAGGTCGGTCGACGCCGGCAGATCGAACGGCAGCCCGCCGTCGACGAGCACGAGGTGCGACACGCGGGCAGGCGCGGCATCGGCGAGCACCACGGCGACGAAGGCGCCCATCGAGTGCCCCACGACGGCGGCGGTCTCCGCACCGCAGGCGTCGAGGACCGCGAGCATGTCCTGCGCGTGGGTGCTCATGCTCGACGCACCGCCGACGTGCCGGCTGCCCCCGCGACCGCGGAGGTCCGGTGCGATGAGCCGGTGTCCCGGCAGCTGTTCGACGACGAAGGGCCATGCCAGGTGGGAGGCGGTCACACCGTGGATGAGCAGCGCGGTCGGGACGTCCGCCCCCTCCCCGGGCTCCACCGGATCCCAGATCCCCACACGGAGCGTGCCCCCGTCGGACGGGCCGTCGTCGGGTCCTGCCCCGGTCCCGCTACCGGCAGGCTCTGCCACGAACGAACCGTCGTCAGGTCCTGCCCCGGACCGGTCGCCTGTGGGTTCCGCACCCTTCACCGCGACATCGATCGTGCGGTACGTGTGAGTCCTCACCGGCTCAGCCGACCCCGACCATCCCGGCGCACTCCCACTGGCTCCAGCCGTAGCGCTCCTGGAGGATCTTGGCGCGCAGGAACTGCTCCTGCGGGCTCGCGTCGGCCGGGTTGCCGCTGCCGCCCACACCCTGCCAGGTGGGGACGCCGAACTGGAAGAGGCCGAAGTACTTGTTGTTCTGCCGGTTGACGGCTCGCGGGTTGAACTCCGATTCGCACTGCACGATCTTGTACCAGGGGCTGCCGGGGCCGCCCAGCATCTCCTTGATCGCGTCGGTCGACATGGCTGTGCCGTCGTCGGGCGGGACTTCGTAGCTGTCCGGGTCGTTCGGGTCGCCGGTGCCCACGAGCACGACTTCCGTGACGGGCTCTTCGAGGATCTCCTCGGACTTCTCGACGCGGCTCACTTCCGTGCCGTCCACGGTGCCGACCTCGTAGACGACCTTCCGCGTGCCGTCCTTGCCTTTCTCCTCGACCTTCGTCTTGCCGTCGAGCAGCTTGTCCGTCTTCTTCTTCTCGACGGGCCTCTTCACCGTCTCCTCGACCTCTTCGGTCGTCGTCGCGGTGCGCATCACGTCGATGTTCTGGCCCGTGACGACGGGTGCGCTGAGCGGTGCGGTCACGAAGTCCGTGTCCGCCACGTCGACGCCCGCGTGGGCGAGGACTTCCGCGACCGAGGCCGCGGTCGCCTCGACGGGGATCGTCTCCCCGTCCGCTCTGACCGTCAAGGTCTTGGGGGTGACGACCGTGAGTCCGGTCGATCCGCCCCCTTCCAGGGGCGTGTCGAGCCCCGGGGACACTTCTGCCCCTGCAGGGTCGATGCCGAGGTCCGCGAGGGCCTGCGCCACCGTGTGCGCGGTGGTCGTCTCCGTCGATGCGATGCCGTCGACCGACAGGTCGATGTCCTTCGCCGTGTTCACGACGATGTCTATGCCGCGGGAGAGGTCCGCGTCGACTCCGGGGCTGACCTCGTCGCCCGCTGCCACCTGTACGCCCTCTGCCGCGAGCGCGTCGGCGACTGTGTGACCGAAGGTGCGGGTGGAGACGGCCTGCCCGTCGACGGTGAGGTCGACCGGTGTGCTGAGTCCGACGAAGGCGCCCGTGCCCGCGACGAGTGCGGAGATCACGACGGCCTGCCCGACGACCTGGAGGGTGCGGACGCGGGACCTCGGGGCCTTCGCCTCGGTCGCCGAATGCGCGCTGCCCACCGTGGCCGTGTTCGCGACCGGCGCCGCCGGTGCGGGCGCTGCGGTCATCTGTGCCGTGGCCCGTTCCCGGGCGAGTGCTTCACGACGGGTCAGCGGAGGGTGATCCGCCACGACGGCCGACACCGCCGATGCGGTGGCGGCTGACGCGGACGGCGCCGAGGCCGTCGTGACGGGTACTGCTGAGCCTCCGGTGGGCTGGACGCCCCCGTGCAGCTCGTGGGTGTCGCGCTGCCTCACGCGCAGGCCCACTGGCCCCAGCCAGCGCGCTCCTGCAGGATCTTCGCGCGCTTGAACTGCTCACGGGGGTGTGCGTCGACCGGGTTGCCGGAGCCACCCACCGACTGCCACGTGGCGAGCTTGAACTGGAACAGTCCGAAGTGCGCGTTGTTCTGCTTGTTGACGGCCTTCGGGTTGAACTCCGACTCGCACTGCACGATCTTGTACCAGCGGCTGCCGGGGCCGCCCAGCATCTGCTGGATCTCTGCCTTCGACATCGGGCTGCGATCCCCGTTGTCCTCCGTGCCGCCGGAGTCACCGGAATCGCCGGAATCACCCGATCCGCCGGAGTCACCGCCGTTGTCGCTGTTGTCTTCAGGAGCCGGAGCAGGTTCGGGCTTCTTCGTGCCGATGAGCACGACTTCGTCCTTCGCCTCCGCGACGACCTTCTCCGACTTCTTCTCCTTCTTGACCTCCGCGCCGTTGACGGTGGTGACGGCGTAGACGACTTCGCGCTCACCGTCCTTGCCCTCTGTCTCCACCTTCTTCTCGCCGCGCGGCAGGGAGGAGTCGTTCTTCTCCGTGACCTTCTTCTTGATGGCCTCTGTCTCCGTCTTGTCCTCCGTGTTCTTGCGGAGGACCTCCACGACGGCCCCGTCGGAGATCGGAGCGGACAGCGGAGTGGAGACGGTGTCCTGGTCGCCCAGCTCGATGCCGGCCTCGTCGATCACTTCCTGTGCGGTCGCGGCGGTGAGGTCCACAGCGGTGCTCTCACCGTCGGCCACGACGGTCACGGTCTTGGGTGTGACGACGGTGAAGGCGGTGTTCTGGACGTCGGCCAGCGACGCGTCGAGGTCCGCGGAGATCTCCGCCCCTGCCGGATCGATGCCGAGGTCCGCGAGGGCTTCCGCCACGGTGTTGCCGGTCGTCGACTCTTCGGACGCGATGCCGTCGAGCGTGAGGTCCACGTCCTTGACGGTGTTGACGATGATGTCCATGCCGCGCGTGACCTCCGCGTCCGCGCCGGGCTGCACCTGGTCGCCTTCTGCGACGTCGACGTCGTTCGCGTCGAGGACGTCCGACACGGAATCCGCGAAGGTGCGGACCTGCTGGGTCTCACCGTCGACGGTGAGATCGACCTGCTTGTTGAGTCCGACGAAGGCGGCCGTGCCACCCACCAGAGCGGTGATGACGACGGTCTGGCCGGCGATCTGCACCTTACGGTTGCGCAGAGCAGAGAACACAGATGTTCCAATCGATCGAGAAGATGACGACTGCATGAGTGTAACCGGTTCGTTATCTTCCGGGCAATCCCTGTTACATTCCCGTCGCAAACGTCACAGGTGCCCCTGCGACGGCCGGTCGTGCGGCCTGATCACAGCTCCCAGCGCCCGAACACGCCCTCCGCGTTCGCGACGACCGCTTCGCACATCTGGGCGAGATCCTCCCCGCGCAGGTCAGCGAGCAGCCGCGCCGTGACCGCGGTGAGATACGGGCCGCCGGGACGACCACGATGGGGGTGCGGGGTGAGGAACGGGGCGTCCGTCTCCGTGAGCAGCAGCTCCTGCGGCACGAGCGCAGCAGCCTCCCGCAGTCCCTTCGCGTTCTTGAAGGTGACGTTCCCGGCGAACGACATGAAGTAGCCGCGGGAGGCGCATTCGCGGGCCATCTCCGCGTCACCGCTGAAGCAGTGGAACACGGTGAGCTCCGGCGCACCCTCTTCCCGCAGCACCCGCAGGACGTCGTCGTGGGCTTCGCGGTCGTGGATCTCCAGCGCCAGGCCCAGCCTCTTCGCGATCTCGATGTGCGCGCGGAACGATTCCTCCTGGAACCCGCGCGCCGTGTCAGCGGGGACGGGCACCCCGTCGACCTCCGCCTGCTCGAGCCGGAACCAGTCGAGCCCGGTCTCCCCCACGACACGCATGCGGTCGCGGCGGCACAGCTGCTCGATCTCCGTGAGGGATTCGTCGAGCACCCCTGCCGCACCCAGTCGGGGTGCCTCGTTCGGGTGGATCGCAGCCCCGCCCAGCATCCAGTCGCGACCGGCGGCGGCCTCGGCGGCGACGAGGTCCGCGGTCCAGCGGGCGGCTCCCATCTCACAGCCGATCTGCACGATGCGGGTCACACCGGCGGCCAGCGCCGTCTCGTGGAAGAAGGACACCGGCGGGAACGACTCGTCCTCACCGGGCCCCATCTGGGGCTTCGGCTCACGGGCCCGCAGCGGACCGCGTGCACCCGTGCAGATGTCGAGGTGTGTGTGGGTGTCGACGATCGGGTACGGCAGCGGCTCCGGGATCGCCGGGTACTCGCCGGCCGCCCGCGACCCCGCCATCAGGCGCCCTCCGCGACCGGCTCCACGTGCTTGGGGAACACCGGTGCGGGTGCCGGCAGCTGTGTGCCCGGCGCCACCGGCGTCCCGAGGTCCGCGAACGTCCGCGCGCCCTCGTCGACGCCCAGCAGGTCGAGGATGCGGGTGGTGGATTCGGGCATGACCGGCTGGACCAGCAGCGTGACGATCCGCACGACCTCCAGCACGACGGCGAGCACGGTGCTCATCCGTGCCGGGTCCGTCTTCTTGAGCTTCCACGGCTCCTGCGCGCTGATGTAGCGGTTCGCCGCGGACAGGACCTTCCACGCGTCGCCCAGGTAGAGGTGGAGGTTCTGCAGGCGCACGTGCTCCCGCACGACCGGCAGGAGCCCGCGGGCGGACGCCAGCAGCTCCTCGTCCTCGGCCGTGAGGTCCGCAAGCTCCGGCATCCGGCCGTCGAGGTTCTTCGCGACCATCGACAGCGACCGCTGGGCGAGGTTGCCGTACTCGTTCGCAAGATCCGTGTTCTTCCGCGTGATGATCCCGTCCGCGGAGTACGAGCCGTCCTGGCCGTAGGAGATCTCGCGCAGCACGAAGTAGCGCAGCGTGTCCAGACCGAACGATTCGACGAGGTCGTAGGGGTCGACGACGTTGCCGACGGACTTCGACATCTTCTCGCCCTTGTTGAAGAGGAAGCCGTGCGCGTGGACGCGCTTCGGCACCTCGAGCCCTGCGCTCATGAGGAACGCGGGCCAGTAGACGGCGTGGAAGCGGGAGATGTCCTTGCCGATGATGTGGACGTCCGCCGGCCACAGCTGCTGGAACCGCGCCGAGTCGACGTCCGGGAAGCCGGCGCCGGTGAGGTAGTTCGTGAGCGCGTCGACCCACACGTACATGACGTGGCGCTCGTCGCCGGGGACGGGGATGCCCCAGTCGAACGTGGTCCGGGAGATCGACAGGTCGTTGAGGCCGCCGGCCACGAAGGAGGCGACTTCGTTCCGCCGCACGTCCGGTCCCACGAATTCGGGGTGCTCGCGGTAGAGCTCCAGCAGGCGGTCCTGGTAGGAGGACAGGCGGAAGAAGTAGGACTCCTCCTCCGTCCACGTGACGGGGGTGCCGGTCGTGATCGAGCGGCGCTCCCCGTCGACCAGCTCTGTCTCGTCCTCCTGGTAGAACGCCTCGTCGCGGACCGAGTACCAGCCGGAGTAGGCGTCCAGGTAGATGTCGCCGGACGCTTTCATCCGCTCCCAGATCGCCTGCGAGGCCGCCTTGTGGTCCGCGTCCGTCGTACGGATGAACCGGTCGTAGGAGGAGCCCAGGAAGTCCTGAAGCTGCTGGAAGGCCTTGGCGTTCTTGTCCGCGAGTTCGCGCGGGGTCACGCCTTCCTTCTCCGCCGTCTGCTGCATCTTCAGTCCGTGCTCGTCCGTGCCGGTCATGAAGTAGACGTCTTCGCCGTCCAGACGGTGGAAGCGCGCGAGCGTGTCCGCCGCGATGTATTCGTACGCGTGGCCGATGTGCGGGGTTCCGTTGGGGTACGCGATCGCGGTGGTGATGTAGAAGGTCATAATGACGCCAGTCTACGACGGGCGCGACACTGCGCTTCACGGGCCACACGCGTCGCCGCCCGCGGCTCACCGGCCATTCATGGCCGCGGGGTCACTCCGCGTGGAGGTACGCCTCGTAGACCTCCCGGGTGCGCAGGCCGTGGGCGGCGGCGACCTGTGCGGCCGCCGCCTTCGCCCGGAGCCCTTCGCGGGTGAGGCGGGCGACGTCGTCGACCACCGCCTCGGGCGCGGGGGCGGCACGGACGGGGGCGGGGCCCAGCACGATGCAGATCTCCCCGCGCAGTCCGTCCGCTGCGGCCCGGGCGAGGTCGTCCAGCGTGCCGCGCAGCACCTCCTCGTGGAGCTTGGTGAGCTCCCGGCAGACGACGGCGGGACGGTCCGGCCCGCACGCGTCCCGCATGTCCGCGAGCGCGTCGCCCACGCGGTGCGGGCTCTCGTAGAAGACGAGGGTGCGGCGCTCGTCGGCCAGCTCTGCCAGCAGGCGGCGGCGCTCGCCGGGCTTGCGGGGCAGGAACCCCTCGAACGCCCACCGGTCGCTGGGCAGTCCGGACACGGCCAGTGCCGTCACCGCCGCCGAGGCCCCGGGCACCGACGTGACGGGCAGTCCCCTCCCGGCGACCTCCTTCACGACCCGGTAGCCGGGGTCGGACACCGCGGGCATGCCGGCGTCGGACACCAGGACGACGGTCTCGCCCGCCGCGACGGCGTCGGCGAGGTCGTGGGCGCGGTCGGCCTCGTTGTGGTCGTGGACGCTGAGGACGCGGGCCGTGGGCGTGAGGTCGAGCCGGTCGCAGAGTGCGCGGAAGCGGCGCGTGTCCTCCGCGGCGACGAGGTGGGCGGTGAGGATCACGTCCCGCATGCGGGGGCTCGCATCGCCCAGGTTGCCGATGGGGGTGCCGACGAGCACGAGCTCCCCCTCACCGGGGGTGGGTGGGTTCGGGGTGGAGGTGGTGGAATCGGCAGGGCTGGCCTTGCCGGGAGTGGGGCGGGGTGCGCCCGGGGTCGAGGTGGTCACGGCGCGCTCAGGCGGCTGCCGCGACGAAGATGCCCAGGAAGAGGAGGTAGCCGACGAATACCAGGACCCACAGTCCGATGAGCCCGTATCCCGTGAGGAGTCCGGCCAGGGCCAGGCCGGCCCCCTGCTCGCCCGTCCGCTTGATCTGGTTGCGCGCGATGTGCCCCAGGATGATGCCCACGATGCACGTGACACCGGAGGTGACCAGCCCTGCCAGCGAGAAGACGAGCGACAGGATCGCCATCGTGTTCGTGGCGTTCGAGGAGGCGACCGTCGACGGGTAGGCGCCCGCGTAGGGGTCCATGGTCTGCGGAGCGCCGTACGGATGCGCCTGCGCGTACGGATCGGACTGACCGTAGGGATCCGCCTGGCCGTAGGTGTAGGACTGGCTGTAGGGGGCTGGCTGCCCGTAGGAAGTGGGCGATGCCGGCACCATGTGCGAGGAGTCGCCGTATGGCCCGCCGGTCGACGGGATGCTCGAGGACCCGGACGTGAAGGGGCTCGACGAGTACGGCGTCGACCCGGGCGACGACGGGGACCCGAAGGCGGACACTCCGCTGCCGTACCCGTAGTCCGCGGAGGATCCGGAGCCCGGCCCGTACCCGTCCTGACCGATGCCACTCATCAGCTGCCTCCTCGTGAACGCCATGGGCGCGCACCATGGACCTCCGCACCTCCGAGCGGACTGCTCGTGTGCTCCCTTCACGCTACTCGCTGGGCGTTGCGCCTTTCAACGAAAGCGTGTGACGGTCCCGTTACACTTGCGGCTGTGACCGCCCCTCCGACCAGCCGCCGCGCCCCCGCAGCCGCCGCACCCGCTGCCGCACTGCCGTGGAGTGCGCGCCTCTCACCCCGCCTCCTGGGCTGGCTGGTCCCCGCACTCATCGCCGCCCTGGGCGGAGTGCTCCGCTTCCTCCGTCTGGGCCACCCGAACACCCTCATCTTCGACGAGACGTACTACGTGAAGGAGGGCTGGTCGCTCGCACAGTTCGGCTACGAGCGCGACTGGCCGGAGGAACCCAACCCGTCCTTCGAGGCCGGCGACCCGTGGGTCGTGCTCGACACCGGCGACTTCGTCGTCCACCCGCCCCTGGGCAAATGGCTCATCGGGTGGGGCATCGACCTGTTCGGGCAGGCCGACAGCTTCAGCTGGCGGTTCGCCGCCGCCCTGTTCGGCACCCTGTCGATCTTCGTCGTCGGGATCATCGCGTGGCGGATGTTCAGCTCCGTGTGGCTCGCCGCGATCGCCTCCCTGCTGCTGGCGGTGGACGGTGAGCACCTGGTCCACTCGCGCACATCCCTGCTCGACATCTTCCTCATGTTCTTCGTGCTCGTGGCGTTCGGGCTGCTCGTCGAGGACCGGATCAGGACGCGACGCCGCATCGACCGCGCGCTCACCGCAGCCGGACCCGGCGCGCCTCCGGAGAGCCTGCGCGCGCACCTGGGGGCCCGGTCCGCCTGGTTCACACCCTCCGCGTGGGGCCCGTCTCTGGGCCTGCGCCCGTACCGGCTGGCGGCCGGGATCGCACTGGGCTGCGCGATGGGCGTGAAGTGGTCCGGTCTCTACGCGCTGGCCGTGTTCGGACTGCTCACCGTCGCGTGGGACTGGGGCCACCGGCGCCGCATGGGGGTGCGCCGGCCATGGCTGGCAGCACTCGTGAAGGACGCTCCCCCGGCATTCGTGTCCCTGGTGCCCGTCGCCGTCGTCGTCTACGTGCTGTGCTGGTCCGGCTGGATCTTCACCCGCGGCGGCTACTACCGCGACTGGGCGGAGTCGAACTCCGGCTGGTGGGACGTCCTGCCGGGGTGGCTGCCCAGCCTCGCGAAGTACCACCAGTCCGCCTACGAATTCCATGTGGGCCTGTCGTCCGAGCACACCTACATGTCGAACCCGTGGGGCTGGATCGTCCAGTGGCGGCCCACGAGCTTCTACTACCAGACCGCCGGGCCGGGAGAGCACGGCTGCACGGTCGAGCAGTGCTCCGCCGCGATCACGTCCGTCGGCAACCCCGTCATCTGGGGACTCGCCCCCATCGCCGTCATCGTGCTGGCCTTCGCGTGGGTGCTGCGCCGCGACTGGCGTGCCGGTGCGCTGCTCGCCACGCTCATCGCGACGTGGGGCCCCTGGTTCACCTACCAGGAGCGGACGATCTTCACGTTCTACACGATCGTCATGGTGCCCTTCACCGTGCTCGCGCTCACCTACGCGCTGGGGTTGGTCTGGGGCCGCAGTGGGGGTCGCGGCAGCGCGGGCCATGGCCTGGGTCGCGGCAGCGACGGCGACAGCGTGTCAGGGCGTCGCCACAGCACCTCCGGTCTGCAGGCGAGGCGTCTCGCAGTCGGTGTTGTCCTCGCCCTGGCGGTGCTCGCGTGCGCGTTCTTCTGGCCCGTCTGGACCGCCACCTACATCCCGCGCGAGGCGTGGGAGCTGCGCATGTGGAACCCCACCTGGATCTGACGACCCTCTGGCTGTTCTCTCCCCCACCCAACCCTCGAAACCGCTCCCCCGCCTGTGCGTTTCGCCACAGAACGAGACGTCCGAGTACCGTTGGTCGCTTATTCACCTTCCGTACATCACCGGCTGTCTATAGTCGTGGCCTATGACCACTTCTCGACCGCCCGCCGTCGCCATCATCCCCGCACGGGGAGGCTCGAAGGGCATCCCGCTCAAGAACCTCCAGAAGGTCGGCGGCCGCACGCTCCTGGCACGTGCGATCGACGCAGCCCGCGGCGCGCACGGCATCGGCCGCGTCGTCGTCTCGACGGACCACGACGGCATCGCGCAGGAGGCGGAACGCGCCGGCGCCCAGGTGGTCCATCGCCCCGACGACATCTCCGGCGACACCGCCAGCAGCGAATCGGCTCTGATCCACGCCCTCGACGCCCTGGGCACGGACGCGGAGATCACCGTCTTCCTCCAGTGCACGTCCCCCTTCATCGACTCCGCATCGCTCGACAGCGCGATCAGCCGTGTGAAGGACGATCACGCGGACGTCGTCTTCTCCGCGGTCGAGGACCACTCGTTCCTGTGGAAGCTCGACCCAGCCGCACATGCGGAAGCCGTCGGCCACGACGCCGCCTTCCGCCCCCGCCGCCAGGACCGGGACCCCCACTTCAACGAGACGGGCGCGTTCTACGTCATGCGCACGGAGGGGCTCCGCGCGTCGGGGCATCGCTTCTTCGGCCGGATCGAGATCGAGGAGGTCCCGCTCGAGCAGTCACGCGAGATCGACTCGATGTCCGACCTCACACTGGTCCGGGCGATCGCCGCGAGCCAGGAGGACACGCACGTCCTCGACGTGGATGCGCTCGTGACGGACTTCGACGGTGTCCACACGGACGATTCCGCGTTCGTCGACCAGGACGGCCGTGAGTTCGTCCGCGTGCACCGCGGCGACGGCATGGGGGTCGGTCGGCTCGCCGATGCGGGCTTCCCGTTCCTCATCCTGTCGAAGGAGCGCAACCCCGTCGTCACCCGCCGTGCGGAGAAGCTGCGCGTCGACGTCCTCCAGGGCATCGACGAGAAGGCCGGTGCGCTCGCGGCGTGGATCGCAGAGCGGGGATTGGACCCGGAGCGGGTCGCCTACGTCGGCAACGACATCAACGACCTCGCGGCGTTCAGCGTCGTCGGGTGGCCGATCGCCGTGGCGGACGCGCACCCCAAGGTGCTCGCCGCTGCGCGCTTCGTCCTCCACCGCGAAGGCGGGCAGGGCGCGGTCCGTGAAGTGTGCGATTTGATACCCGCCAGTACCCTCGCGAAGCACGCCGCGCCATAATGGTCATATCCGGCAATCGAACTTTCAGCCCGCCTCACTACACCCGTGCACGGCTCCCGTCCCATGCCGTGCTGCCACATGCAACCCAGGAGAAGAGGATTCTCATGACTGACGCCACGATCGCCCCCGCCTCGACGATCACCCCCGTCGCATTCGGCGATCTTTCCGTCGGCCCGGGCGAACCGGTCTACATGATCGGTGAGATCGGCATCAATCACAACGGTGATGTCGACATCACGAAGAAGCTCATGGACGTCGCTGTGGAGGCCGGCGCCCAGTCGGTGAAGTTCCAGAAGCGCAATCCGGACGTCGCGGTGCCTGAGGCGCAGAAGTCGAAGATGCGCGACACACCCTGGGGCACCATGACCTACCTGGACTACAAGTACCGGGTGGAGTTCGAGAAGGAGCAGTACAAGGAGATCGACGCGTACGCCAAGGAGAAGGGCCTGCAGTGGTTCGCGTCTCCGTGGGACATCGATTCGGTCGAGTTCCTGGAGAACGAGTTCGACGCCCTTACCTACAAGGTGGCATCCGCGACACTCACGGACATCCCGCTGCTCAAGGCTATGGCGGACACCGGCAAGCCGATCCTCTGCTCGTCCGGCATGAGCGACTGGGCGATCCTGGACGCGGCGGTGGAGGTCTTCGACCGCGACAGGCTGGTGCTCATGCACTCGACGTCGACCTACCCGCTGCCCGTCGAAGAGGCCAACCTGCGGGCGATCCCCGCGATGCAGGACCGCTACGGGGTGCCGGTGGGCTATTCCGGGCATGAGACCGGCACGGAGATCTCCCTGGCCGCGGTCGCCCTGGGTGCGGTGACGGTGGAGCGCCACATCACCCTCGACTCGTCCATGTGGGGCTCGGACCAGTCCGCGTCGATGGAGCCGAACGACTTCATCGAGCTGTGCCGCGGCGTCCGCGTCCTGGAGAAGGCGCTGGGCGACGGCGTGAAGCGCATCATGCCCGGTGAGGAATCGAAGATCGGCTCGCTCCGCAAGTGACCTGATCCATGGGAGGTGGGCGGTGGACAGTGTTCGCCGCCCACCTTCATTCATCCTGCGCACTCATCCTGAGGAAGGCCCTGTGCCCCATTCGCCCCGACTGTCCGTCATCGTGCCCGCCAAGGACGCTGCCCCCTACCTCCCGACGATGTTCCGCTCTCTCGCACTGCAGTTCGATGACCCCGCCGACCTCGAAGTCGTCTTCGTCAATGACGGTTCGAGCGACGACACCCCCGCGGTGCTCGAAGAGTACGGCCCCCGCTTCCCCCATTTCGAGGTCGTCACCCACGCCACCGCGCAGGGGTTGGCGAACGGCCGCAACGCCGGCCTGGCGAGGGCGCAGGCGGAGCGGATCGTGTTCCTCGACGGCGATGACTGGCTGGCCCCCGGGCACCTGCCCGTCATCGACCGCGCCCTGAGCGACCTGGGCGTCGACTTCGTCCGGTGCGATCACACGACGGTGACGGGGGCCGTGAGGTCCTTCAAGCACGCGCCCATGAGCGTGCGGGGTCTTGCGCTGGACCCGCGGGCCGGCATCCTCCCGGACTACGAATCGACGATGGTCGACTACCCGTACGCGTGGGCCGGCGGCTTCCACCGGCGTCTGCTGGATCGGGGTCTGCTGCCCTTCCCCGCGGACTTCCAGACGGCGGAGGACCGCTCGTGGATCTGGAACCTGCACCTGCACGCGGAGTCCTTCGCGGTCGTCGATGCACCGGGGATCCGGTATCGCCGCGGCGTCGCCACCTCGCTCACGCAGATCTACGACCGGCGTCAACTGGATTTCATCCGCGCGTTCGAGGGGATCTTCGCGCTGGTCGAGGCGGACCGCGATGCGGAGCTCCTGTGGCCCAAGGCCGCCCGGAACTGGCTGGCGATCCTCCACCACCACGCCGGTCGGTCCGCCGCGATGGACGGGGACGTCCGCTCCGACCTCACAGCGGGAGCCGTGCGGGCGAGCGCACGCATCCCGGAGGCGGTCCTGAGCCGCCAGCTCCGGGAGGCGTCGCGCAACCGGTTCGCCGCTGTCCTGCCGTACATGCCCCGCCGGTTCGCACACGTCACGGAGGCCGTCCAGTGAAGCAGATCTTCCTCGCGTCCACGTTCTTCCAGGTGGTGAGCCTCGCCGCCGCGATCGATGCGGGCACCACGGACGTCCCCGCCTACCCGGCGGCCGTCCTCGCACCGGAGAGCCTCCCCGCAGCTCACGTGAGCGAACGGATCCTGCTCGCCAGCAATCACGCGCAGGCTCTCGAGCTCACCGCACGGCTGCAGGACAACCGCGCGCTGGCACCGGCTCTGCGGCGCTTCGACCGCGTCATCGACCTCAACGACACGCTGCACCCCCAGCACCCCACGTCGTGGAGGCCCGCGCACGAGGACCTGCCCCTGCTCGAGGAGGCCCTGCGGACCCGCTGGGGTCTGGGCGACGGGCCGGTCGAGCTGGTCGTGGAGTCGCCGCAGGTGAACCCAGCGATCGCGCTGGGACGCGTCTTCCGGTCCGCGTTCATCCGCGTGCACTCCGACGGCCTCATGAGCTATGGCCCCACGCGCAGCACGATCCCCCTCGCCAACGGGCAGCGGATGACGGCGCTGCACCACCTGCCGCTGGTCGAAGGGCTCACCCCGCGTCTGCTCGTCGAGTACGGGATCGCACCGCGCCCCACCCCGCTCCGCGCGTTCACCGCGATCGTCGACGAGATCGCGGCGGATCAGGCCGATCTCCTCGCCCCGCTGCTCGACGACCTGGACGGTGCCACGACCGGGCTGGCGTTCGGCCAGTACCTCGCAGCGCTGGGCCTCATGACGGAGGACGAGGAGAGTGCGCTGCACCGCCGGATGGTCCTGACCGCGGCGGAACGGGGGCTCGCGGCACTCGCCTTCAAACCACACCCGGCGGCACCGCCGTCACGGCTGGACGACATCGCCTCCGCAGCACGCGAGGCCGGCATCCGCCTGCGGGTGCTGGACACCCCGGTGTTCGCCGAGGCGATCGTGGCACGCCTGCGACCGGCCGTGGTCATCGGGTCGTTCTCGACCGCGCTGGCGACCGCCCGCGCGGCATACGGGATCCCGATCGCCGTGCTGGGCACCGGTCCCCTGCTGGAGACGATCGCCCCCTACCAGAACAGCAACCGCGTCCCGGTGACGATCATGCATGAGCTGGCAGCGGTGGGGCCGGCCGCGCCCCTCACAGCGCAGCAGTCGGGCGACCTGCAGGTGATCGTCGACACAGTGTCCTACTGCATGCAGCCGTCGCTCCTCGCCGCATTCCGCGAACGGGCCTCCGCGTTCCTCGACTCCCCCGCAGGTCCTGCGCACCGCCTGCACTTCAAGCGCAGGAGACTCACGCGGCTGGGTCTGCCGGGCGCGCTGCCGAAGAGCCGCAGACCCCGCACCGTCGCGGCGCGGGCCGCGCGCACGGCAGCGACGTTCACGCGGATCTACGGTGAGCGCTGGACGGGACGGAAGCTCCTCCCATGAACGCGACCCTCGCCCGCTCGTCCTCAGACAGCGTCTCCCACGCCCGGCGGCAGCACGCGTTCGTGGAGTCGCCGTTCCAGTTCCTGTCCGGGCTCGAGGCGGTGGCGCCGCACGCGTCCGCCGTCCTCCACTGGCGTGCGGATGCGAAGGGGATGCGTGCCTTCGTCGACGCGTTCGATCCCGCGTGGCTGCCGGCGGGGGTGAGCCTCAGCGCGGGGATCCCCGAAGCGCTCCACGGCGCAGCCCCCGACTGCGAGCCGGAGGAGATCCTCGTGGGCGACCTCGCCTCCGGGCGGATCCAGCGGATGCTGTCCGACGCGTATCTCACGCGCTACTTGCCGCCTGTCACGGTCATCGACGACGGGCTGTCGACTCCGGCGGTCATCCGTCAGCTCATGACCACGCAGACGCCGATCCACCGTCCCCGGCACCTGCCGACTCCCCTGCGCCTGCCGCTGGCGGCCTACGTCTCCTCCCGCCTGCGCGGTCTTGCGCGCAAGGGCCGGCTCACCTGGTTCACGGCGCTGCTGGACGATCCGGACCTGCAGGGGCGCGTCGAAGCGTCGGGCATCCGCGTGCGCACCCACCGTTTCGAGCACCTGCACACCCTCGATGCGTGTGAGCGGCCGGACACCCCCGGTGTCGTCATCGGTTCCGCGATGGCCGCGGACGGGCTCATCGATCCGGAGGCGTACACGGCGTGGGTGCGGGGCGTCGCCCGGTCCCAGCCGGTCACGTACTACCCGCACCGGCGGGAGTCCGCGGACTTCCTCGACACGCTCGCGCGTCTTCCCGGAGTCCGTGTGGCACCCCTGGGGCTTCCCCTCGAACTGCGGCTGTCGACGCTGCCGGACGGCGTGCGGGTGCATTCCCTGCCGTCCACGGCGGCGTTCAGCCTCTCGCTCCTCAACCCCGGGTCGCGGGTCGCGGTCACCGCGATCCCCACCGCATGGTGGCGGCCCCGCGCGTCTGCGGCGTTCCGACGCGAGATCGACGCGTTCGCCGCAGGCTTCCGGCGGTTCAGTCACGTGGAGGGCACGCCATGACCGCTGCGACCGCGTCGCGTCCGCCGTCCGTCCTCGCGATCGCGGACAGCGAGTCGTATCTCAAGTGGGCCGCTCAGCTGCTGGATTCCCTCGACGGGTTCACGACCCGGCTGGCGCTGGTGCGCACGCCCATCCTCCCCACCCCGTCGCAGATCGAGGGGGCTCTGGCAGGGTCCGGCAGGCAGCCGCGGGACGTCCCCGTCCTCGACCGGCGCGGCATCGCGGACACGATCCGCGCCTCGGGCTGCGACGTCGTCCTGGCCGCTGCGACCGGACCGGTGGTCCAACAGGTCTACGGCTCCGCCGCCCGGATGGATCCGCGGCCCGCGCTGGTCTCCGGGCTGCCCGGGGTCGGTCTGCCGGCCACGCGCAAGGGCCAGCGGTATCGCCGGCTGGGCGATGCCTTCCTCACCCATTCCCACCGCGAGGCCCGCGAATACCGGCGGGTGATGGCGGCACTGCGGATTCCCGCCGAGGTCGTCGTCACCCGCCTGCCCATGCTCCGGTCGGAGGGACCGCCCGTATGCACGACGGCGCCCGGTCAGGTGCGCAGCCTCGTCTTCGCACCGCAGGCGAAGGTCCCGCCCGAGGCCGCGGACCGGATCCGCATCGTCCGGACCCTGTCCGCCTGGGCGGAGGCTGCGGACGACCGGGAGGTCGTCATCAAGCTGCGGTCGCGCGAGGGTGAGCAGGAGACCCACCACGACGCGCACCCCTACCGCGACCTCGTCGCCCAGCTGCGGGAGGAGGGGACGCTCTCCTCCCGTGTGCGGCTGGCGTACGGCCCGATGTCGGACTACCTCGTCGCAGGGGCGGGGCTCGTGACCGTGTCTTCGACTGCGGCGCTCGAATCGTTGGACCGTGGGCTGCCCACCGCGATCATCTCGGATTTCGGGGTGGGGCCGGGCATGCTCAACGAGGCCTTCGCCGGGTCCGGCACGGAGCGCACCCTCGCGCAGATCGCCGCCGATGACATGCCCTTCCCCACTGCGACGTGGCTCGAGCAGAACTACTTCCATCCGCGCTCGACGGATTGTGCTGATGCGCTGCGGCTGCTCGCGGTGCGGGCCCGGGAGCGTCAGCTGCCGGACCTGAGCCGGGAGTCCCGTCGGCAGGACCTGCGGCGCATCCGGGCGGAGCTGCGGACCGCGGCACCCGCCCCGGTCGTCCGGGGATACCGGCTGCTCAGCGGGAGGTGTGGTCGAAGCCGTCGGTGACGACGACCTCGGCGGCGGGGTCCTGTTCACTGCGGTCGGGGAAGACCCAGGTGCGGTACGCCCAGAAGCGGAAGATCATCGCCAGGCCGATGCCGATGACGTTGGTCGAGATGTTGTAGGACACCGGGTCGTGGAGGCCCAGCAGGTACCAGGTGACACCCAGCGGCGCGACGACGATGACCATGCCGATGAGGTTGACGACGATGAACTTCCACATGCCCGCCAGAGCGGACCCGGAATTGCGCTGCCCGTAGGTGAGGAAGCGGTTGCCCACCCAGGCGACCGCCATCGACACGATGGTCGACACGACCTTCGCCTTGACGGGACTGGCCACCAAAAGCGCGGGGACGCCCAGGAACCCGAAGAGCAGGACGTTGGACAGCCCCACGTCCACGAGGTACGCGACACCGCCCACGGAGAGGAAGGAGAGGACTTCGCGGAACAGGCGGCGGCGGTCGGCCCAGTGTTCGGACCACGTGGCCCGCAGCCCCTTCCCGGGTGCGTCCACGCGTGCGCGTCGCCGTTCCAACATGCAAGTCCTCTGTCGTCCAGTCGCCCTCCGACCGCAGTGGTGACCGGGGAGCGCGTACCGCAGCACTCTACGCCTTTCGGGTGTGCGGACACACGCAGGCACGCGCGGTCTCAGTGTCTGTTCGGCCTGCGTTCACCCGGCGGGAGGAACGCGGTGGCCGTCGTCGCGATCCGCTTCGCCGGCACTGCGACGGCTCGGTGCACGGGGCGCAGCGCCAGAAGATGTGCGATTCCCAGCGCGGCGCACGCGCAGAGGACCACTGCCCCGATCTGGATCGCGTGGCCGTAGCCTCCGTCGAACAGTTCCGTGAGGGTGGGGGCCAGAGCGATCACCGCGAATCCATGGAGGAGGTAGATGGAGAGCGACCTCTCCCCCATGACCGCGAGCGCGTTCCGTGCGTCGGGCAGGACGGCGGCGAGCGCGAAGATCGCCAGCAGTGCGATGGCGATGAGACAGAAGCGGATGAGCAGTCCCTGGAGTGCCGGGGTGTCGAGGTAGTCGAAGTTCTTGCTGCCGTACAGCCAGCCCCGGCTGATGTCCGCGATGAACAGCGTGAGCATCGGAACGAGTGCAACAGCGCAGAGGCCCACCCCCGTCCAGGTGGGGAGCAGGGTGGTCCTCTTGAGCAGGCGTGGGCCCGCGACTCGCCCCAAGACGAAGAAGGGCCAGAAGACGAGCATCCGTGACAGTGAGAACTCGTAGTCCGCGAAGGGGGCCAGACCCGCACTGATGCTGACCGCCACGGAAACGATGGCGAGTGTGCGCGGGAACCGTTCGACGAGTGGGACGGTGAGCGTCCACCCGATCATGCCCAGCAGGAACCACAGGATCCAGTGCGGGGTCGTCCACGACCAGGCGAAGGGGTCGCCCGCCCACAGCTCCGCCAGGTAGTAGAGGCACTGGAACGTCACGAGCAGCACGGCGAAGGTGAGCAACCGTTCGAGGAGGCGCTTCGACTTGGCTGTCACACCGGCGAGGAACACGAACGCCGGCATGTGGAACGCGTAGATGCACGTGAGGGTGAGCCGGACGAGGCCGTCTTCCCATTCGCCGTCCAGTCCCTCGAGGAGGTGGCCCAAGACCACGAGCACGATGAGGACGCCCTTCGCCCCGTCCAGGCGGTTGTCCCTCACGATGCCTCGCATTTGCGCATGAGGAAGGATTCTCCAGCACGTCGACGAGCCTGTCGAACCGGGAGGGAAAAGATCAGCACGACCAGGGTCAGCAGAGCTCCAATCAGAAGAGCCCTGAGATCGTGCCGTCCTCCGCCACATCGATACGGTAGGCCGCCGGTGACTTGGGCAGCCCGGGCATCGTCATGATGTCGCCGCAGATGACCACGATGAAGCCCGCACCGGCGGACAGCCGCACGTCGCGCACCGTGAGTTCGTGGCCCTCCGGCGCTCCCCTGAGCGTGGGGTCGGAGCTCAGCGAGTACTGCGTCTTCGCGATGCAGACGGGCAGCCCGCCGTATCCCTCTTCGATGTACCGGTCCAGCTTGCGGCGGACGGCGGTCGGGACCTGCACGGAGCCTGCCCGGTAGATCGTGGTGGCGAGCGCTTCGATCTTCTCGAACGGAGAGGCGTCGAGCTCGTAGGGGTGTCGTTGTCCCCCGGCGCCGTCCGCGTCCCGTTCCTCGGCAGCGGCGATGACAGCGTCTGCGAGGTCGAGGGCCCCCTCTCCTCCGTGAGCCCAGTGCTCCGCGGACACCGCACGGACGCCCTGTGCGGCGAGGTGTTCGACCGCCGCTTCCACTTCTGCATCCGTGTCGGACGGGAAGCGGTTGAGGCTCACGACCGGGGTGAGGCCGTAGACGTCCCGGAGCACACCCAGGTGGTGTTCGAGGTTCGTCATCCCCGCAAGCATCGCGTCGACGTCCGCCTGCTCGAGGGCATCCTTCGCAATGCCGCCGTGGTACTTGAGCGCGCGGATGGTCGCGACGACGCAGACGATGTCCGGCCAGATGCCGGTGGCGCGGCACTTGATGTCGAGGAATTTCTCCGCACCCAGATCCGCGCCGAACCCGGCTTCCGTGATCGCCCAGTCGCCCAGGGCCAGAGCGGACCGTGTGGCGAGCGCGCTGTTGCAGCCGTGGGCGATGTTCGCGAACGGGCCTCCGTGGATGAACGCGGGGGTGTGCTCCAGTGTCTGGACGAGGTTGGGCGACAGTGCGTCGCGCAGCAGGGCCGTCATGGCTCCGGCGGCACCGATGTCGTCGACGGTGACGGGCGTACGGTCGCGGGTGTGCGCGACGACGATGCGGGCCAGCCGTGCTCTCAGGTCTGCCACGCTGGTGGACAGGCAGAAGACGGCCATGACCTCACTGGCGACGACGATGTCGAAGTGGTCTTCGCGGGGCACCCCGCCGTTCAGCCCGCCCAGACCGATCGTCACGTTCCGCAGTGCGCGGTCGTTGAGGTCCATGACGCGGTTGATGTGGATGCGACGCGGGTCGATGTCGAGTGCGTTGCCGTGGTGGATGTGGTTGTCGAGCATGGTGGCGGCGAGGTTGTTTGCCAGCGCGATCGCGTTGAAGTCACCTGTGAAGTGGAGGTTGATGTCCTCCATGGGAACGACTTGGGCGTGTCCGCCGCCGGCAGCGCCGCCCTTCATGCCGAAGACCGGTCCCAGGCTGGGTTCCCGCAGGGCGAGGACCGCCTGCCCGGTGGGGTCCTCCCCTGCGGCGAGCCGCCGGCGGTTGCGTTCGTTGAGACCGTCGGCCAGACCGATGCTGGTGGTCGTCTTCCCCTCACCTGCGGGCGTGGGGCTCATCGCGGTGACGAGGATCAGCCGGCCGGGTTTCGTCTCCCCTTCGATGCGTTCAAGGACGGACACAGGCACCTTCGCCTTCGTCCATCCGTACGGGATGAGATCGTCCGCGGTCAGACCCACCGTGTCCGCGATGTCCGTGATCCGCCTCAGCTGCGCTGCCTGGGCGATCTCGAGATCGATGTTCATGGGCCCATTGTGCCTGAGAACACAGTCAGGCGGGGGCTGCACCTCGGCTCATCATCAGCCTCGCCTGTCCGCTGTGATCGCTGATTCCACGATGTCTTCAAGGCGGAACTCAGCCTTCCACGACAGCTCTGCTGCAATACGGCTCACGTCGGCCACGAGCTTCGGCGGATCGCCGGCGCGACGCTCTCCCCTGATCGGGACGATCTCCTGGTTCAATCCGCTCGCCATCGCGTCGATCACCTCTGCGACAGATGCGCCCTCACCGGTCCCCACATTGAACGTTGATTGCGATGCCTCTCCGGTGGCGAGGTAATCCAACGCAGCGATGTGAGCCTCGGCGAGGTCCTTCACATGGATGTAGTCCCGGATGCAGGTCCCGTCGGGAGTGTCGTAATCACTGCCGAAGATGACTGGCTGCTCGCCACGCTTCACCCGGTCGAGCACGATGGGAATGAGGTTCATGACGGCGGTGTCGGCAAGATCTGGCCACCCGGCTCCCGCAACATTGAAGTACCGAAGTTTCACAGCTTTGAGGTTTGTCGCGATCCGCGCGTTGTCGATCATCCATTCGCCGATCAGCTTCGTCTGACCGTAGGGGTTGATCGGCCGGCAGTCGATGTCCTCTTCCACCAGGTTGACGTCTGGGATCCCGTACACCGCTGCCGATGAAGAGAACACAAGACGATCAACACCCTGGCGGTCGATTGCGGCGAGCAGGTTCGCGAGACCGTTCACGTTCTGCCGGTAGTACCAGACCGGCCTCTCCACGGACTCGCCCACCTGCTTCTTCGCCGCGAAGTGGATGACGGCTTCCACGTCGTGCCGCCGCATGACTGAGACGAGAGAATCTTCCGCGTCCGAGGCCGCGAGGTCGATCTCTTCGACCGAATGTCCGCTGACGCGGGATGCGATGCCGTTGGACATGTCGTCGACGATCACGACCTCGTCTCCACGCTCGGCGAGGAGACGCACGACGTGGGATCCGATATATCCCGCGCCGCCAGTTACCAGGACTGTCATGAGGTTCCCTTCACGTGTACGAAAGCCGCGAGCGACGGGAGCCGCGGCGGCGTATCACATTCTTCATCGTCGAGGATACCGACGCACTCGCCTCGTCGAGGACCGCGGGACGCTCACCCACTCTGAGCTCAGACGCTCGAAGGGCGTCGCGAGATCGACATCCCGTGGAGAGCCTTCCCTGTTTCGCTCGAGAGATCCCACGCAGAACCAAGGATTAGAAGGGGTACCCAGCACTGCAGACGTGACGGAGAATGGATCGGGAAAGGTTTAGGCCCGATGGGTCGCGCCGCAGAGTTCGTTCTGTTTCGCGCTCGCTACGTTTTCGAGAGGCATGAATGTTCCGCCGCCCGCCACTGCTCCCCGAAGGACGTCTCTACGGTCTTCTCTGGGGCATCCCCCAGGAGTTCGGCGGCATGACCAGCGCAGCGTTGCAACGAGCGTCACAATTCGCCGAGGTTGATAAGCGCGTTGTCGAGATCCTCACTCTTTCTCCCCAGATGGATCCGAAGCGAAGACGGGCGGCTCTGCTGGCTTCGAAGAAGATCGGTCGTCGAGTGCGCATTCGCAATCTGTGGACTGATCTTCGAAGGATGACCGACAAGCAGATATCCAGACTTCAAGGGACGGCGAAACGACCGATCACCCACGTTGGGGAACAGCTCCCCACCACTGGGACTGCGGAACCCATGAGATCGGACGACAGCGGGAACATCCTCCAGGTCGATCGATACCGCAGGGACGGGTCTCTGCTCGCCATCGATCGCCGGGATGCCCGACGGAGAGGACACCTTGGAGGGCGACGGATCACAGTCTTCGACCGGAAGGGCAATGCCTCAGCGCAATGGGAGGCCGAAGCGGACTTCTACCATTCATGGATCGACTGGGTCGTCGACGACCGCCCCGCCACGATCATCTCCGACTCCAGCCCGATCGGAGGGATGATGCACGGCTACCGCCGGGACAACGTCATCCTCATCCAGGTATTGCACAACCCCCACCTCAAAGACCCCACCGGGTCCCCGTATGGTCTCCTCCCCCCGGCGAAGAAGGAGATCCTCACCCACCTCGACCGGTATGACTTGGTTACGACGCTCACAGAAGGACAGCGGAGAGACATGCTCGATTCCTGTTTGGCCGTCGGCAAGATCCAAACTGTCTCCAACATGTATGACGGTCCGATCGCCGAACGGATAGGACCACGCCCAACAGGACGAGGGGTGATGGTCGGCCGTCTCGTCCGACAGAAGCGGGTCGAGCATGCGATCGAAGCGATGGCGCTGGTGCATGAAACACACCCCACTGCCGTGCTGGACATCTTCGGTGACGGCATACACCGACAGCGACTGGCTTCACTCATCAACGACCTGGAAATCGGGGACGCTGTCCGCCTACATGGTTACGATGCCGACGCGAGAGCACAGTTCGAGCACGCGTCCTTCAGCATCCTCTCCAGCCGCTTCGAAGGCCAGGGTCTGGTGCTCCTCGAAAGCCTGGCGGCCGGCTGTATCCCGATCGCATACGACGTCCCATACGGTCCTTCCGACATCATCACGCATGGGGTGAACGGGTTCCTCGTGCCAGCCGGGGATACGACGGAACTGGCGGCTACGGTCAAACACGTCATCTCGCTCGGCAACCAAGAACTGACCGGTATGCGAGAGGCCGCGCTGAGCCGCGTGGCGGATTTCGCGCCGAACGTCATCACTCGACGGTGGCGCGATGTCCTCTGCGAAGCTGCGGCAGCAAAGACAGCTGACAAGGAGTTCCGCGTTCGAGCCATCCTCCGCGATGCATATGCGACCGATCAGGGGATCCACCTCGCGCTCGAAGTCGTACTCGACACCTGGGACGCGCTCGACCGTGCACTGGTCGCCTGGGTGGGCCGAAAGACACCGGCGTACGGCCGGGTGCTGGCCTCCATAGAGACCGAAGCGCAGACCAGCCGCGTGCACGCAGTACTCCCCTACGATCGGTTCACGGCAGCTGGTAAAGGCCTGCTCGATGTCTTCTTGGATGTCAGCGTTGCCGGGACTTTACGAAGAGTCCGCATCACCGCCGCAGGCCTCGAACAGGCGGTCGGGAGTGGCCCCGCCGAGATCTACGCTACTCAGCATGGCAACGCGAGCATCCGGCTCCACACTGGCCGCGGCCGCACAGCCGATCAGGGCATCACTCGCGCTATTTGAGGCATCGGCTCATTCCGCAGGTCTATCACCGCGTCGAAGTCGACGTCACCGAACAGACGCCTCCAGTCGCGTGTGAGTGCAGCGTCGAGCCTGAGTTGCTCCATTGCGGTCAGAGAATGCTCGTAGTTTGGCCCGTCGGACCGCCGACCCAGTTGACGCGCTCTCTCGATAAGATCAGCCTCTTCGCTCGTGACTACTCTCGCCCCGGCGGTCGGGAGCAGTCGGCAATGGTCTTCGAGGCTCTGCATAGTCTGCAGTGCGATCTCGTCCTTCGAAGGAGGGAAAGACAGCGTGATGTCGCAGTCTTCGAGATGCGATTGCCGCACAACATTGATGACATCGCGCCCGACCGTTGGGTCCTTAAGTGAGCGTGACCGCACCAGTATGCGTTTGCGCTCGGGATCGCGAAGCGTGACGAGTCGAGTATCGGCAGTTTTCTCTCGGAAGACGGTGTCCACCACTCTCTGTGTGATCGCAGTGTCGGAGTATGGCACATGCGTCGTCGCCCAGTCGCGTCTGCGAGCGACGATCTCTGCCGACTGTGTTCCTTGCACGGCCCTCTGGACAGCGGCGAGAAGCTCATCCTCGCAATCTGAACATTCTCCCGGAAGGGAGTCAAGGGAATAGTACAGGCCTCTTCCATCCTGATATTCTGCACTGTCAGGGACATAAAAGACCAGAGGCCTATCCTCGGCGAGATAGTCGAAGAATACGCTCGAATAATCGGTGATTAGAACATCCACAGCCGCAAGGAGCTCGTTCGTATTGACGTCGTTAGGCACCAAGGCGTCCGCCAGCTCGGGGTCGTCGATTCCCTGCTTGTAAACGAACTGGTGAACCTTGAGCAGCACGTCGCAGCCTTCGCCTAACGACTCGCGCAGCGAGTGCACCACTGATCGGAGGCTTCCGACATCGTTCTCAGGCTTGTTAGTCGATTCTCCTCTCCACGTGGGAGCGAAGAGGACTAGCGATCGGCCCTCACGAACACGCAACCCACGGTTTCGCAGAGAGCGCCGTACGGAGTAGGGGTCGACTGCCGCCTGGCCCGCCATACGTGGAAGACCCGTCTCGATAACAGTGCCTTGATACAAGCCACCGAGCTGAAACGCATCTCGATACATGGTCTGAGTCATCGAAGGCCCCGATGAGAGGAGATAGTCAGCAGCCAGGAATGTCCGCACGACATTACGAGTGCCGACCGCCCCACCTGGCAGGTCGTATCCCATCGTTTTGAGTGGGATTCCGTGCCATGTATTCACATAGACTTGCCCCGCTGGCTTCGAGTACTCCAGAGGGAACGCCGAGTTTGAAATCACGTATTGAGCGGTAAGGAGACGATGAAAGTACTCGACAGTTCCGCGTCTGACGAACACCAAATTCGGGAGCGACTCGCACCGCTTCCGGAAGCCGTCATGCTCGGGTCCGCTCTGCAGGACCCAGACATGTTCGTAATCATGGAACGCGGGGTCAGCGACGAGATGCTCGAACATCGACCGCGGGTTGCACAACGCGCCATTCCCACCGAACGATTCATAAAAAATAGTGCGCGGCTTCACCGGCGCGGCAGCACAGCGAGCGATGTCTGCCAGCTTCTTGGCCCGTGCGGCCTTCTTCCGGTCAGACGGGCTGGACGTTTGTGGAGCGGCTTTTCGTGGAGCAGAGGTTGGACGCCTGCGAGCCGCGGTCTTGCCTCGCGCACGTCTCAGGCGAGCGGCGAGCGGTGCTGGAATCCTTGCCATTACGGCACTTTTGAATCCCATCGTGGAAGTCCTTCTCCTAGCCTCGAAACTTCGTGGGGAGCCGATCCATCGCAACCGGGCTCTCCAAGCGCTCTATACCCACTGATCTTTGCACACGGTAGAGCCCAACCCCACGTGACGCTGCGGATACGGTTATTCCGCCTGCGACTACTCATCCCCTCCTCCAAATACTCGCCATGACCAAACTACGTGCCCGGCTACTGGGCCGAGACTGGCTACCTCCCACGATCGCGGAGAGCGAGCCAGATCAGTTGCCACCTGAATTTGCATCAGTCCCCGTCGAGTTGACATCGAGACGTCCTTGTCGGTCGTGCCCTATCGCGGTGGCGCCTGGCGTGTGCGGGGAAGGGTTCGCGGGAAAATGTGTGAGGCGCGGCCCTGGTGCTCGCGGAGACTTTCCATGAGTCTCGTCGCCACCTTGATACGATGAAGCGCATCGAGGAGACTAGCGGCAAACTGGCAGAGCACCATCCGAAGAGCCCGTCTCACTAGAAGCCCGCCTCAGCTGAGCGCTCTGCCCAGCCCCATCCGCCCTCCACCCTCCGCATCACTCACTACGACGAGGCGCTTTGAGAAGACGAGCACGCACCCTTCCCGACGTTCCGATTTATCATTTGCTCTGGACCATTCCGGAATCTTTCGGCGGAATGACCACAGTGGCTCTGCGACGCGCTTCAATCTTTGCGGACACAAGTCGACGGCGGATGGACATTCTGACCCTCGCCCCGGACTTTTCACCACGCACCAGACAACGCGAACTGTATCGAGACGGGAGCATCAGTCGCAGAGTCCGCGTGCGAAACCTCTGGTCCGAACTGAGGCGAGCCGGTGATACGCCTATTGTGCGGCTGGGGGAGAACACTCGCATGACCGGACACTCGGACGATTCACGTACACCCACACGCGGAAGCGAGGACTTCGAGCTCACGAACGACGCTGGCGAGGTGGTCCAGATTGCCCGGTTCCGCGCGGATGGGAGCCTCCTCCTGACCGACCGACAGGACGTCGACACCCCCGGCTCGCGCGGCGGTCGGCGGCTGACCCTGTATTCTCGTAACGGCGTCCCGGTCGGTCAGTGGCGGACCGCCAAAGCATTCTACCAGCAATGGCTCAAAATGGTCGTCGGAAAGAAGAAATCAATCGTCGTCAGCGACTCTGCATTCGTCGGCGGCATGATGCACTCATTCTCAAGTCCGCACGCATCATTAGTGCACGCGCTCCACTCGCATCACCAGAATGAGACGAGGCGTACAACTGGGCTCCTGGTCGAGAGAAACTTCCTGGTTCTCTCAAACGCTGACAATTTTGACCGCTTGGCGATACTGACCAAGCGGCAACGCGACGATCTGATTCGGGACAATATCGGTTCCGACAATCTCGTAGCGATTCCCAATCCATTCCATGGCGAACCCATCAGATCAATAAAGCCGCGGCGACGTGAGCGCGGAGTCACTGTTGCGCGGCTCTCCGGAATCAAACGTTTGGACCACGCCGTCCAGGCCCTCGCCGCAACCACGCACCCCACGCCTCCGACACTCGATATATACGGGGAGGGGAACGATCGGCGCCAAATCGAAAACAAAATCGCAGAACTCGGACTCAATGAATCTGTGCGATTGCACGGCCATGACGCAAAAGCTCGCGAACAGTTCGCAACGTCCTCTTTCAGCCTTCTCACCAGTCGATCCGAGGGGCAGTCACTCATGCTTATAGAGAGCATGGCGAGCGGGTGCATTCCGATCGCATATGACATTGACTACGGCCCCTCAGACATCATCACAAACGGAGTCGATGGCTTCTTGGTCACCGCGGGTGATCCGCTTGCTCTTGCAGGAGCGCTCAGTCGCTTTCTCAAAATGGATGAAGAAGACGTCATGGCCATGAGGGCAGCCGCGGTAGAAACTTCCAAAAGATTTTCGGCCGAGGCCGTCACAGCTCGATGGGGGAAAGTCTTCTACGAGCTTACGAGTGCTCCGCCGGCCCCCCGTCGAGGAGTGACCGCAAATGTTTCCGCGCAACTGGTCGCAGCAGAGGTCACCGACGGGAATATCGAGTTGTCCATTCGTCTGGAGATCGGGGAAACAGAGGAAGCCTCCTGGGCAAAGCTCACGTGGATCGGCAGACGAAAAGATGTGTACTTGCGTGCCGCGATGCGTCAATCTCAGAGCGACGGCTACCTGCTCTTCACGGGCACGCTGCCGGTTGATCAGCTAATCCTTGGCCCCTCGGGATTCCTGGATCTATTCGTGGACGCTCGGGTCGGCGGAACACGACTACGAAAGCGAGTCGCGGTCGAGCCCACCGTCACCCCGGTCGCTTTCGGTGACCTCGAACTGTATGCCACGGCCCACGGAAACGCCAGTATCCGCCGTCTTGCAAATCCAGCCACCCGGCCCGTGTGAACGTTACAGCTGCATGTTGCCTACCGACACACTTCATCTGATAACTGGATCTTCGGAGTTGAGTGTGGGTACGCCGATCGGGCCGGGGTGGCGGGGGTAGACGTCGAGGTCCCATCCTACGTGCCCAAGCTCGACGTCTTTCGGCCGATGCAGCCGCTGTGATTTTCTCCTTGGCCTACCCAGCCTGCACCTCATCGATGCAGACGCCACCGACGAGCCTGTGGTCCTCGATGTCGAGGCCTGTGACCCGCTGACCGGTTGCCCCGGATGCGGCGTCTGGATCGCCCCGGGTCTGTCAGAGAGCCGGTTCTAGCACGCCAGCCTCAACCGACTGGCTCACCCGAGTGCAATACAACTCCTCGAAATCAAAAGGCGCAATGTCATTGGATGCGGAATGAATGCGACTATTATTACACCAATGCGCCCATTCCATCACCGTGCACTCTACAGAACCACGGCCCAACCAAGGCTCTTCTCGCCACACAACCTCCTTCTTGAACAATTTGTTCAGCGCTTCCGCGACAGCATTATCTTATGAGTCCGGTCGACCCGACCGGCGACTCAATGCCAGCCTCGACCAGACGCTTCGCGTACGCAATCGATGTATAGTGCGAACCCTTGTCGGAATAATGAATGACACCACGAGCAGATTGATCGCGTCGACCCCTCTCCCGCATCGCATGCTCCAACGCATTCAACGCCAGGTTCGTGCGCAAAAAAGTATCCACGCTCCACCCGACAATCGCACGCGAATACAGATCCATCACGAAAGCGACGCATACGAAGCGCGACCACGTCGACACATACGTGATTATCCGCGACCCATTTCTCATTCGGCGGATCCACCGTGAAGTCTCTCTCGAGTTTGTCCCCGGGATGGGATGCACCCCGGGCACGCCGGGTCGTTCGGGTCGTACACTCGTTCCCGACTCCCGCAAGCCCCAGCGCTCGCATTCGACGCTCAACAGTGCACCTGGCGGCCCGACCCTCCGGATACAGAGTCCCCAAGGCCTCCACATCTTCCGCGCCCCATACAGCCCTCGATTCGCGGAATAGGTGTCCAGGATCCGCGCATCCCATTTCGCATCGGACTGACTCCGCGCTGCCAGGTTTCGATCCTTCCGCGCATAATACGAGCTTGCAGCGATCCGCACTCCTGACTCCGTCAGGTGGCAACAGACCGGCTCGACTCCAAACTCGTCTCGACAAGAATCGATGAACGCATCGATATCTGTCAGCGGCGGTCGAGCTCCGCCTGCACGAAAGGCGCGCTCGCTTTCCGCAAGATCTCATTCGCTCGCCGCAACTCGTGGTTCTCTTTATCCAGCTCGAGAACGCGTTGCTTCTCGTCCGTCGTCACACCGGGCGTCTCCCCGGTATCGACGTGATTCTGCTTGACCCAGTTCTGGACCGTGTTCTTGTCGATTCCCACGTACTCACCGATCAGCCTGCAGGCAGTCGCGGCGGGCATGCCGGGATTCTCGTTGAGCTTGTCGTTGACCATGCGCACAGTGCGCTCACGGGCGTCTGCGGGGTACTTGTGTGGTGCGGGCACGAGCCCACCCTTTGTTGGATGAGACTCTCTACAAACCCCGAGGCAATCCAAGGAGGTAGATTGCACGATGCGGCCTTGGGTGAGAGACGAGTTGAGGAACTTCCATCTTCACCCAACGCCCGCTTCTCATTCGCTATGGGACAGCCCAGTCGGGGGCCCTGTCACGCACTCTGAAACCGGAAGAGCCACTTAGCCTGGTGCACGCTGCGGGTCAGACCACCGGCGGGCGTCCGTGCACGGCCATGGCGAGAAGACCGCGCCCAGACAGTTTGCGGCGCGCTTCCTCATCAGCCCACGGCTCGTCTCTCCATCCATCGCGCCAGCCGGTGAACCACGTCCGCAGCTGGTCAGGCCTATTCGCCCAACGCAGACACTGCACGGCGGTCCACGAGCCCACGTACGCCCAGCTGAATGGGAAGGGCAGGTTGCGCCGGGCCAGCCACACTCTGTTCCGTGCGTTCATGTAGTAATACTCGTCATGGCGTTTGGGGTCGATCACCGGGTGTGCGACCGAGAGGTCACCCATGTACCAGACCTGGTAGCCAGCATCCCAGACGCGCCATGCGAGCTCGATGCCTTCGTGCGCGTACCAGAACGGTGCCGGCCAGCCGCCGCTTTCGTCGAAGGCCCGCCGTTGAAGTGCGACAGCACCTTCCCATACGGAGAAGACGTTAGACGAATGCTCTGCCGACCCCTTTTTGAGGCGAGGGATCCACCGAGTCGGAGCGTCCTCCCGCGATGGATCGACGACGCGTGGCTGGATCAGGCCGATCCGTGGCTGCGTACGCATCCGTTGCGCCATCCGCATGAGCGTCGTGTCATCAGGGAGCCACGCATCGTCATCGAGGAAGAAGAGGAACTCTCCACTCACGTGTGGGACGCCTTCGTTGCGACCGGCGGGAATTCCGACGTTCTTCGGGAGCGCCAGCGAACGCACTCCGTTCGGGAGACCGGTGGGCTCCCACCCGTTGCCTACGCACAAGATGTCAAGGTCGACTCCCCGCTGGGCCAGCAGCGAATCGAGCCCGCGCCGGAGGTCATCAGGGCGCTTCCCCTGCGTCAACACCACGACTCCATACCCGTAGCGACGGCGTGTAGCCGGGCTGAACAGGGGACCGCCGGACAGTCGGGTCGGCCCAGACGAAGGGTCTCCGTCCGTCGGCCTCGGAGCAGTCTGCTGGCGGAACTGCGACGTGGCAGGCGCACCGGGTGCAGTAGGCGGAGCGAGCTCGAAGGTCTGCTCACCGTCCAGAGTCCGGCCCGCATCCAGGACATGGGCATCGCGGCGCAGATGCGCGTCCCGGTCCCACGCCTCGGGATGATCCGGCAGATCAAATGGGCCGTCGTTCTGCGGACCCTGGTGTGCTCGCGCTGGATCGGTCGTCAGAAGCCGCCGTTTGCGACGGGGGTCTGTCATGAGAGCCTCCGGGATGCCACGATCGCGATGAAATGCCCCACGACGGACACCGCACACAGAATCGCCAGTGCCACGATGAGCACGCGATCCGCCGTGAGTCCAATGGCTGGAACGAGGCCGACGATGCCTGCAACAACAGCCAGCAGCGCCATCTCGACGGAGTGGTAGATGCGATGGAACGGAACGAACCGCACGATTCGCTTGAGTGTCGCGAGGAGTCCTCGGGGGATACCCGTGGCAGCTGCCGTGTCGGGCAGCCTGCCGAGTCCGTTGAACGCGCGGGCCACATGAACCATGTCGTTGAGCGCCTTGTTGAGGAGTACGAACCATCCCAGGACGAGGCCTGCCACGATGAAGGGATATGCCTGCCCAGGGTCAGTGCGCACCAGCGAAAGATCACCTACTGCGCGTATCCCCAGCGCGACCGCGACTGCGCCCTCGGTGGTGTAGTGCCCCACCTTGTCAAGGAACACTCCCGCGGCTGAGGTGGTGCCGCGCCACCTGGCCACCTCGCCATCGCAGCAGTCGAAGTACAGCTGCAACTGCGAGAAGAACAGCGCGAGCAGCGCTCCCCAGATTCCGGGTATCAGCAATGCTCCCGCGACGGCCCAGCCAGAAAGGATCATCAGTGCGGTGACGCCATTCGCAGTGATGGGGGTACGCACGAGAACGGCTGTGAGGTAGATCGAGATGTGCCGGAGGTAGAGTTCAGCAGTCCAATGCTCGGCGTTCTTGCGTGACCGAACCTCGGGTGGCTGCGCGATCGCACGGAGCTGATCGAGAGTCGGCGAGCCGGGACGTGATTCGTCGCCCATCAGGTCTCCCGCCTCCCGGTGCGCGGATAAGGATTCGGTGGAGGTCATCGATCTGAACTCTAGCTCTGTTCCATGGAGTTTCGCTCAATGTTCACCTTGGCGCTTCGCTTCTCGCCAGAGCGGTCGGGCACGAAGAGCGAGTCGACGACACGCTCAGCAGCATGTCCATCCTCATACGGTGCGAACCGTTCGAGGAAGCCCTCTCTCGCTGCGAGACCGTCAGATTCCTCACGGCGGAGAGCGGGTGCGAGCTCGCCGAGCTCCGTCGCGACCGGTCCCGGCAGGTGGTCCGGATAGTCGAGGTAGAAGCCGCGGAGCTGATCTTGGTATTCCTCGAGGTCATACGGGAAGAAGACGATGGGGCGGCCAAGTGGCGCATAGTCGAAAAACAGCGACGAGTAGTCCGTGATCAACGCGTCGCTTGCGACGAACAGCTCATTGAGATCAGCATGGTTCGTCACGTCGATGACGCGGTCTTCGAACCCCTCAGCGACAGCCAGCCGATTCCTGATGAGCACGTGGAGACGGACCAGAAGGACTGTGTCTTCTCCGAGTGCTTCAGCCATCTCTCCGATTCTGAAAGGTGGTTTGAACCAGAACCGGCCTCTGCCGGCCGGCAGATTGTCCCGGAAGGTGGGTGCATACAGGACCGCCCTTTTCCCGTCCGGAACCCCCAGCTGTTCACGGACTCGCACACGCACACTTTCTGCACTGTCCGAGTGAAGCGAGTCATTGCGCGGGTAGCCGAGCTCCAGCACTTCCGCGTCGTGACGGAAGGCGGAGGCGAATGACTCTGTGGCGAACGGACTGGGTGAGAGCAGGTGAGACCACTGGGCGATGGCCTTCGTG
The DNA here is from genome assembly GCF_016107685.1 of Brevibacterium yomogidense. Taxonomy (GTDB): domain Bacteria; phylum Actinomycetota; class Actinomycetes; order Actinomycetales; family Brevibacteriaceae; genus Brevibacterium; species Brevibacterium yomogidense. The sequence continues at coordinate 190,985 of NZ_JABASY010000004.1, read as the reverse complement.
ACACGCGCCTTGTACCCGTCGTCGCGACCATAGACCGTCTCGAGATCATGGAACATGCGTTTCAGTGGAGTGCCGTGCCATGTCTGCAGGTACACCCCATCCGGTCTGCGCGTGATGTAGTGAGGAAGGTTCTGGTTGCTCACCCAGTACTTGGCGCGGGCGAGATACCAGAAGTACTCGGGAGAGTTCTTCTTCACCACCCGAGTGTGGGAATCGGCCACATGCGGCTTCCGGTTGTACACCCAAACCTTCGTCCGGGTGTCGCCACGTCGCAGCAACTCGTCGTAGATCGCCTTCGGGCTGTCGTTCATCTGACGGCCCAGACCCGCTTCGAACACGATCAGATCGTCGGACACGGGCAACCGCTTGAAGACGCCGTACACGCGACGCATCACCGGCAAGTACTGCTTACGACGGCGAGCGACCCGGATTGCCGACTGCAGGAGCTCCCCGTACTTCTCCTGCATTGAGTTCTTACGATGGTGAGCCCGCATGGAGATGTCGAAGATCCGCTCGGAATTCTGAGTGTCCCGGTGGGCGATGAGCTGGTCAGCTTGTGAAGCGTAGTCAGGAGAAATCGCCCCACCGCGCTGAAGCGCCTCGTCGACCCGTGAGATGAGGGTGTCGAGGGCAGAGACACGGGGGCCGGGAAGCTCCGTGTCGAGATCGATGTGGGCACCGTCGCGAAGGAACCGTCCTGCATCGAACTGGTAGTAGACGACTGACTTCCCGAGGAAGCTGAAGTCCGCACCCACGCTGGAGTAGTCCGTGACCAGCACCGCGCTCTGCTTGAGCATCCGCTGCACTGATTCCTCGCCCTGTTCCACGATCCGAACATGGGGCGCCGAGAAGTGCTCGGCGAACATCCGCATGTTGGGGTGCAGGTGGAAGACGGCTTCCGCCCCGTGGTCCGTGAGGACCTGCTGGAAGCGTTCGGAATGGAGCAGCTCCGTCCAGCGGTGCAAGTACTCAGAGTCCAGGAAGACGACCTCGTTCTGCAACCACTCACGCCACGTCGGCATAATGAGGACCTGTCCCGGCCGTGGTGCTTCTCGCCCATCGAACAGAGTGTCGAAACGAGCGAGGCCCGTGACTGCAACCTCCTCCGGCCGGTATCCGAGGTCATCGACGATGATCTGCTTCTCACGCTCAGAGCTCACGAGGAACAGGTCCGTGTCGAACCCTTCGACGGAACGGCCGTAGAGCGGATCCACGCGTCGGATGGCGATCACACCGTGCTGCAGGAAGACCTTCACCGGGTCGACCATACGGTTGAACGTGCGCGAACGACTGGGGTACAAGTACTCGGGATGATGCGTGCCGAGCACCTTTTCGGCACGGAACATCAGCTCAAGATGCTCCATCGAGCGGTAGTCCACCACATGGTCCAACCCGGACAGGTTCTCGCGGTCGGATGCAGTCCGATCGATCACGTAATACGCGTCGATTTCCCGATGGTGTGTGCGCATGTACCGGAAGAATGCGAGCCCATTGTCTTGGGCCTTGAAACTCTGCTCGCCGATCAGCCAGACCGGAGCAGGGACAGATCCGCCCTCTGTCCTCATTCCGGCAGCAGCCTCGACCGCTTTCGGCCCTGCCAACATCGCATGCAGGACTTCTGTCGCGTAGTACTCGACCCGAATCGAGAGCTTCTTGGCTTTGAACGTGTAATACGGGCTCACGAGCACCGCCAGGCCGTCCCGCTCGGCAGTCGCCTCGTTGGCTCGCCGCCGCACGAGGTACCGTGAACGTCCCACACGAGCTCGGTACTCGTAGTCAGACTGCTTGGAACGGCTGACTACATGCACGTCGAAGACGTCATCGCGAGCGCTGACCGCACTCGCAAGGTCATCGCCGAGGAAGTCTTCGTGCAGGAGGTCTGCGAGCGGGAAAGACCCTCGCAGGTCGTACCGATGATGGCCCCGATGTGCCTCAGCGAAACCGGGGGTCGTCTCGAAGAAGAGGGGAATCGACAGTATTGCCCCGGTATCGCGCCCCTCGAGCAGCAACACGGCGTCGTCGAGCTCCCCATGGCGTGTGTACATGCGTCCGCGGAAGACGAAGGCACCTTCCGTGATGCGAGCCTCATCGATGTGCACACGACCGTAGTCCTTCGGCAAGTAGCCGGATGCGATGACAAGATTCCCGTAACGGGTGGGGTAGATCAGCGCCTTGTGCTCGGCGGACAAGGGCACAGGCACTGCACCTGTGACGACCGTCCGGTCGAATCGTCCCAGCGCGATGAGACCAGTCGTTCCGCGTCGAGGCGCCCGAGCGATCTCTTCAGCCTCCGGAACCTCGTCGATAGCTTGCCGTTTCTCTCCCAAGCGCCATGCGGGTGCGGTCACCTCAACAAACAAGTTGAACCGCTCGCCGATCTCCGGTGAGTCGAGTGCCGCACTGGCATCAGTCCGCGCGTGGTCTGCCGCAGCCCCCAACCACCCGGCGATCTTTGTGTCGGAGAGGGACACGAGCGCCTCGAAGCCACGCGTCCCCGGCATGACACCGCCGCCAGCCGGCGACAGCACAGCCAGCTCATGCAGGTCGCCGCGGCTGGAACGCGCCCACAACCGCCGCGCAACCGCGTCGGCCGCAACTTCCAGTCGGATGCATACATGGTCACCCTCCTGCCGATATTCCAGCCTCGCTCGCAATGGCACGTCCTCATACGGGCCGGCTCTTTCGCCGCGCGGCAAGAGCACTCCGCGAAGGTTATGTCCGAGCGTGTTGAGCAGGTTCATGGCGAAGAGTTTCCTTAGCGGGTATAGACCAGAGGATGAGACCGAGTAGAACCGCACCACCAAGGATCCGGCCCAGGGCGCTGTGCGCGGTCAGACGGGCACGGCCGATCAGACGGTTCCGAGGTCGCTCTTGATCCGCGTCGTGGAGATCTCTGGGGTGCGCGGCAGATAGATGACGTCGACCTTGTCCTTCAGGAAGTCGAACTCTCCTGTCCAGTCATCACCCATGACGAAAGTGTCGATGTGGTACTTTTCCATGTCCGAAACCTTCTGCTCCCATGTCTCCTCAGGGATGACGAGGTCCACGAAGCGGATCGCCTCGAGCATGTTCTTTCGATCTTCATACGAGAAGTAGCACTTCTTGCCCTTACCGGCGTTGAACTCATCAGTCGAGAGCGCAACGATCAGGTAGTCGCCCTGTGCCTTGCACCGCTGCAGGAGGCGGATGTGCCCGTAGTGCAGCAAGTCGAATGTGCCGTAGGTGATCACTCGGCGCATATCAGTCTCCTTTTGCTTCTGTGACTAGTCGTCATATCCCACGCCTGAAAGAACTGTCGGTCAACCGCTCGAAGCTTGATGCAACGGGGAACCGATCAGCAAGAAAATCCTTCACTTCTTCGGCAATGCGGCTCTCAGCATCTGAAGGCACGCTGGTCTCATTGAGACACAGAACGTCAAGATCTTGACGTCGGCGCGCTCTGTCGAGCCGTAGGCCCAGATCGTTGCTTGCCAGATCAATGAACTGGTAGGAAAGCTGACCTTCGACCGCTTTTCCGCGGACGTACGCCTCGAGATGGTGGAGCGACGAGGCAATGGAGAGGTCGTCCACATGGCGGAAACTCGAAGCCGCAACCGACGCGAACACGCCCGGAGCATCGGCCTCCATCGCCTCCAGCACACTTTTCACCTGCGGGTGCGGCGTGTGCTTGAACCGGTGAGTGACCGAACGCTGATTCCTCTCCTCCAGGTATTCGCGACCCCGCTTCGCTGCTGTCATTACCGGAAGATCACCGTCAGTGACTGCCCGGATGTCCAGCGGCACGATCGAGGGGAAGAACTTGGCCAAGCCGTTCCCCTCGAAGAAGAGCTCGGGATCAGTGGGACGCATGAAGAAGACGTCATCGTTGAGGTACACGTAGCGATCAGTGAGCCCGGCTATGTGGTGAAGCTGGGATTCGATCGCATGCGAGTTGAAGACTGGCAGCGCTGCGGTGTCTGCGAAGATCTCCTTGTGGTCGACCACCGTGAGCTTCGGATGGTTGAGGTCGAGCCAGTCAGGTACCTGTCCATCTGTGACCAGGTAGATGTGGTTGAACCACGACGCGTAGTACTCGACTGAGCGAAGTGAGAACCTGAGTTCGTCCCGGGACGTAAAGCGCGATTCGGCGGTTGCCGACTCTTCCACCGCAGCTGGATCAACATCGTCGCGCTCCGCGAGCATGCGTGCACGCCATGCGGGGTCAGTCCCGTCCACCCAGGTGTAGACGAGGTCGATCGGCTCGGTCACCCTGCGAATGTGCGGCGCCGGAAGCTCGATACGCGAGTCACAGCTGTCGATCGCCCGCCGCCAGACTTCCGGGGAGAGGTACTCCACGAGGGTGTTTCTCGTGCTGTGGCGTCGACGGAGCGTGCCCGCAGGATACGAGGCACCGTCGGCGTTCGAAGACCCGCTGGGCAGCTCTTCCCACAATTCGACGGCCACAGCCTCTGCGGGTGTACTGAGGTAGCGACCGTTGGGAGCCTTCACCGTACGAAGGCAGAGCACCGTGGCTACGTTCTCCGGATGCTTCTTCGCGGCCTGCTGTCTCATTCGTGCCCCACGCGCATCGAGTGGCCGGACATCCCACACGTCTTCACGGGATAGCCCACCGAGTGCACCCAGCACCCGACCTGCATCGTCGCTTCGCGCGACAAGAATGGGGCGGAAGAGGCTCAGCCGTGGCAGTTCGACGAATTCGACACCTGCTTCCGCCAGCGACGACCGGACCTTGCGGAGGCTGATGCCTTGTTCACCACGCGCGTCATAAGGGCCCTCGCCCGTGTCTCGCGGTGCTGACGACCGTGCGGGGGGTGCAGCCCTCTTCGTCGTAGCACTTCGCGCACGCAGTTCTCCGTGCCGAAGCCGGGAGAGCCAACGCTTCTGTTGAGGAGACAACCGTCCTGCCAGCGCCGCACGCACAGCAGAGGATGACGTCCGCAACACTTGCACGCTCCTCAGTCGATCAACAGGTCAAGGCACTCGTCTCCGGAACATCGTAACCCTCTACATTCAGCGCCTGGCCATCTGTGTGTCGCCCATCATCCATCCTGTGACAGGATGCGCTCCCTCTGATCGACGACGTGGCGGATGGCCTGCGTGAACCGGTGTATCTGCGCGCCGGGTTCCGTGTCTCCGAGGTAGTAGTGCGACGCCTCCGCTAGCAGAAGCTGTTCACGCGCTCCGGCATCGCCTGAGTTGTCTGAATCGTTCTTCACGACGTCGCCCAGGACGGAGTTGAGTGTGCCGAGCACGGTGATGACGGCCTCGGGCGCGACCGTCGGCAGGAATGACGGGACTCGGCTGAACAGACCACCCGGGACGATGTCCGCCCGCCCATCAGCAGGACGGATGAGTGCCAGGGGTTTGCCCGTGGAGAGCCAATCGAAGGCGATGGCCGACATCTCAGCGATACAGGCATCTGCCGCCGTGAACTGCCAACCGATGTCTGTGGTCGTGTCGACGAAACCGCCTGCTCCTTCGACAAGGGCACGCAGTTCATCATCCGCTGCACGGAACTGCGGATCGAGGAAACCTGTCCGTGGATGAGGACGATAGATGATCTGCGCGTCTGCAGAGATCAGCGTCCGCGCGAGCCGCGGGCCGCTCACCGGCAAGGTCCCGTACGCCATCGAGGGGGAATCGCCCTCCCATGTGGGTGCCCAGAAGACCACACGGCGCGAGTCCTTGCTCTCGTCTGATGTCGCAGCGAGGTGCTCCGTCCATTTCTGTGGCACGGCAGAGGGGCCGTCGAGCTGAGGCCTGCCCACGTCGATCATGCGGTCGTCCGCGAACCCGATGAGTTGCGATGCGATCCGTTCCCGCGCGGCCGTGCCTGCCGTGAACACATAGTCATAGGCCTTCAGCTGATTCGTCACCATCGACGACTTCTCGCTCTCGCCGTGCGACATATGGATGTGAGCGGGACGCGGGTATCGGAGGGCATGGAAGTTGAGCGGCGACTGGTTCACGTAGAGAACGCAACGGACTTCGTTGCCACCCAACACAGCGTCGAGGTCCGCCATCCTTCTGCCGAAGCGGACCGGCAGAGTGGTCTGCGCGGCCAGTACCCGAGCGGTCCGCGCGCTCCGACAGAGGATCCCGACATCCAGGTACTGAGCCAGTTGCTCCAGAGGCCACCGCCACTGCTCGAGCTGGTATGCGGAGGCACTGTCCCCCGCGAAGTGGACAACCACAGCAAAGGAGTCTTCAGGGTGGGGACCCAGGTCACGATGTGCGGAAGCCGCGACCGCGCGATCAGCCACGATGTCCGCGGCCCGCCGTGTCACGTGGACTGCACGCTTGACGGGCCCGGGCAGGCGCACACCCACACGCGCACGCCGTGACGAAGATTTCCGCGGAACCTCCTGTGCCGTCGCTCCATTTCGTCCCCTCGGCACACCGACAGCGGGATCGAAGGAACTTGCTTCAGGCGTGGGTGCGGGATCGATACTGCGGGTCATGGGGACACAGTAGCGGTGGAGACACCCACCATGGATGGGATCCTCACCGAATCGTCCGCATCTCGGCCAGTAGACGCCTCGCGTATTACTATGTGACCGCTCCGAAACACTCGATCGCACAGCACGCGACCTGGTCTGCGATCAAACCCGCCGATTCATGCGGTCGCGTCCGTCCCGGTTGATATAAGGAGGTATGACCCTCACGTCGCGCCGGTCCCGGCTTCACGCCGCCGCACTGTGCGCTGCCTTCGCCCTCTTGGCCTCCGCCTGTTCGGCGCCCGACGATGCTGTCAGTGATGTGACGCCATCGGAAACTCCAGGCCCCACTGCCGCGTGGGGCGAGTGGGCGGACGTGGACGAACTCGTCGCGCCCGTCGGATCGACGGAGGACAGAGTCATCCTGTCCGGCCTCGATGCTCCGACGGTCATCGCGCTCGACCGCACCACCGGCGAAGAATCGTGGCGCCTAGGAGAATCACCAGAGAGCACGTCGGAGGACCCCGACGGTGAGGCGATCGACGAAGACGACTGGGGCGACTCATGGGACTCCCCCGGCTGGGAGCACGGGCTCGTTCTGCACGACGACCGCCACGTCTACACCCAACGCGAGTCAGGCGACGGATCCTTGGTCGCCTACGACATGGACGACGGCCACGAGGTCTGGCGCGCTTCCCCCGGCACGATCGACCCCTGCGCCCCAGCAGACGGTTGGCGACTGTCACCATCCCGCACACAGTCGTATGAGACGGGAGAACAGGACCTGCTCATCATGTCGCACCCGGACATGGCAGATCTGTCCTGCCACGACGGGCCCAGCGCCACCCATCCAGGGAAACTCGCGATGGCCGTCATCGACACGGCGACCGGTGACATCGTCGGAGAGCCGGTGAAGGTCGCGGGCAACGCGATCCCGGGGATCGCGATGCCGGACATCACCGGCCAGTTCATCGACACGCCGTACGAACTGCAGGGCAGCGTGAACGTCATCCGACACGACCTCACATCCGGCGAAGCCCGGTGGGCGATGCTCGACTACCCCCAGGACTTCTCTCGATTGGAGTCCTCCCCCGTCGTCTCTGACATGGGTGGCGAGCGCTTCCTCATCACGTACCAGGGCGGAGAGTCCGTCCAAGCGACGGTGGACGATTGGTCGCCCGATCACATGGAGACGGGCGACGTCTCCACTGACGAACTCGGATACGAGGTCCCCTGCGAGTACCGCACCCTTCGCAGCAGCGACGGGACACCGTACTGCCTGATCCTCACCTCCTCCCCGAACCCCGGATACACACCGAAGTTCATCGCGGACGAGTTCGAGGCGTCGACGGGCACAACGACCGGCGGTCAGCTCGAATCTCACGTGCCGGCAAGCGTCTTCGAAACCGACGAGTACTACGGAGTCGTCCACGACCGCGACACGGTCGAGAACGACGCATACATTCCTCCGGCCACGTGGGACACGGAGTACGGAGCTCTCGTCCTCCCGTCCGATACCGGACTCACCGCCGTCGGGCTCGGGACTGAGGACTCCCGGTGGTCCTGGGATTCTGGCGAAGGCCCCGCCGTCGGCGCGCACGTGGTCCCCGGCGTGGACGAAGCGGTGATCGGCCTTGACCGTCGGACCGTGGGCCTCGATGTCCGCACCGGCGAACAGCTGTGGGAAACGCCGTCGGACGGCCCCGTCTTCGGCGTGGGCGACGTCGTCGTGATCGCCGACTACATGTCCTCGACCACCCAGGTGCGGACCACCCTCCCATTAGGCTGAGACCAGTCCCACCGAACACTCCGGTCGCGTATGCGCGGCAGAAAGGCGGCGATCATGGAATACCGCTACCTGGGCCATTCCGGCTTCAAGGTCTCCGAGGTCACTTACGGAAACTGGCTCACCCACGGTTCGCAAGTGGAGAACGACATCGCGACGCAGTGCGTGCACGCCGCACTGGAAGCCGGCATCACGACGTTCGACACCGCAGACGTCTACGCGAACACGAAGGCGGAGCAGGTCCTGGGCGACGCTCTCAAGGGGCAGCGCCGTGAGTCGCTGGAGATCTTCACGAAGGTCTACAACCCCACAGGCCCCAAGGGACCCAACGACAGCGGCCTGTCGCGCAAACACATCATGGAATCGATCAACGGCTCCCTGCGCCGCCTGGGCACCGACTACGTCGATCTGTATCAGGCACACCGCTACGACTACGAAACGCCACTCGAAGAGACGATGCAGGCCTTCGCGGACATCGTCCGTCAGGGCAAGGCCCTCTACATCGGCGTCTCCGAATGGCGGGCAGAAGAGATCCGTGCCGCCCACACGCTGTCGAAGGAACTGGGCATCCAGCTCATCTCGAACCAGCCGCAGTACAACATGCTGTGGCGGGTCATCGAAGAAGAAGTGATCCCCACGTCACAGGAACTGGGCCTGTCCCAGATCGTCTGGTCGCCCATCGCGCAGGGCGTGCTCACCGGCAAGTACAAGAAGGGACAGGACCTGCCTGCCGGTTCCCGCGCCACGGACCAGTCGGGCGGTGCCCGCGCGGTTGAGCGCTACCTGACGGACGACTACCTCGACGCGGTTGCTCAGCTGGAGCCCATCGCCGCAGGCCTCGACCTCACGATGGCGCAGCTCGCGATCGCCTGGGTGCTGTCGAACGACAACGTCGCCTCCGCGCTGGTCGGTGCATCCCGCCCCGAACAGATCGAGTCGAACGCCAAGGCCGCGGGCGTGAAGCTCGAAGCCGACGTCCTCGCACAGATCGACGCGGCAATCGGCCACCTGGCGGAGCGCGACCCGGCGAAGACCGTCTCCCCCGCGACGCGCCCCAGCTGAGACTCGCTGCACCCCGTGCCCGTCACGGAAGCACTCACTGCCTCGTCATCCTGTTGACCGCTGGGTGACGAGGCAGTGAACTCTGGGGGCAAGTGCCGTGCCAGACCCCTCTCCGTCGCAATGGGCCCCTAGGCTCGCCGGAGCCCACCGAAACGGTCTGGGCTCTTCCGACGAAGCATCGAGGGCTCCCATGCGAATAGTGTTGATCGGCGACATCGGGTGGACGAACTTCTACCACTTGGGCGACGAGGCGATGACAGAATTCGCCCTTGAAGCACTGCACGCACGGGGTGCCTCGCACGTCACGCTCATCGCAGGGAATCCCTCTCACGCCGCAGAGCTCTACGGGGTCGACACCCTGCCGCGCATCGGCTTCACGCCGGGACGACCCGCCAATCGGAGGCGCCGCGACCAGGTGCTCGCTACGGCTTCCGGCGCTACAGACGCACTGCCTGCCCATGATCCTGCCCACGCCATCATCACCGCGGTTCGGGACGCAGACGCGGTGCTCATCGCGGGCGGCGGCAACCTCAACTCGATGTTCGCTCACCACCTCTACGAACGGTCGACGCTCGCGGCGCTCGCCCGCCTGTTCGGGAAACCGTATGCGCTCACGAGCCAGACGGTGGGCCCCCTGGTCTACGACGATGATCGCGACCTGCTCGACGAACTCTTCACGCACGCGCAGCTCGTGGGCTGCCGCGAAGCCCACACCCTCGCCCTCGTCGCAGACCTCACCGCCGGCCGCGCGCGGACCGCACCGCAGATGGACGATGCGTATTCACTCGCAGCGGGCCCGGACGATCACCGTGCCGTCGAAGCGTACGCCCGCGAGCCGTTCATCCTCGCAAGCTTCGCCGAACGCGGGTCCTCCCCCACTCTGACCGATCACCGCTACCGCACGACTCTCATCGACGCCACACGGGAAATCGCCGACCGCACAGGCATGCCTGTGCTCCTCGCCCCGCACGGCGGTGCACTGCCCCCGGCCCCGGAGACCCGCGACCAGCACACCGATCGCGTCATCGCAGAGGCCGTGAGCCGTCCCGGTGTCACCCCGCTGCCGATGCTCACGGCACGTCAGGTCGTCGCACTCACGTCTGCGGCCAGCGCAGTGTTCGGCACCCGCTACCACGCCGGCATCTTCGCAGCCGCCGCAGGCGTTCCCTCCGTCTCCCTCGCCCCCAACCTGTACTCGTCCGTGCGGATGCGTGGCGCAGCAGCGAACGTCGGGATGCAGGAGTTCGTCCTGCCGTTCCACGCACCGGCTCGGATTGTGAACACGGTCGTCGGTGCTGCCGATGACACAGAAACCCGCTCTGCCCTCACCCGCACGGCGAGCGTGCGCCACGTCGAACACCGTGCGTGGTGGGACTTCGTGATCGCTTCCATGATGGAGGCGCCTACGCACACAGACACGGAAGACTCCACGGCTCCCGCTCACATGGCCGCGCCCGTGATCGCGAACAGGCACATCGATGACGTCGAGGTCGCCCACGCGCAGCTGGACACCGTCGAAGACGTGGGCCGTGTCTCCGCGCAGTACGACCGTCGGGCGGTCCTGGCCGATCGAGACCGTCACATCCTTCGTGCGCGTGTCGAAGAACTCGAAGCGCACAAGGCACGGCTCTTGCCGGAGAAGAGCGAGGCACCTTCAGCACTCGAGCAGAGAGTCACGGACCTGGAGCGGCAGACAGCGCGCCTGCGGACCCTTTCCGCACAGCTCGGAAAGGTGGAGCGGACGGTCTCACGCGCCGCTCGTTCGACGCTCCGCCGAGTACTCGCCCGATAAGCCCGCGAGCGCCCCGTGATGCGGAGCTGATCGTTCAGGGCTCATCGCGCAGTGCTGCACGTGCACATATCCAGGAGTGCCCCGAACTCACTGCTGGTACTGGAGGTACCCGCGCAGGGTCCTCCGCAGCTGCTTCATCGGTTCTGCTGAGACGCCGCCGTCCATCGTTCCCAGGTACACCGCGCCGATGAGGTTCATGATCCACTGAGCGCCGGCCTTCGCATCGAGGTCAGTGCCTATCTCCCCGCCCTCGATCGCACGAGTGAGCAGTTCTTCGATACCTGCCCGCTCTTCGTCGTCCACTTCTTCGAGTGTGGTCCGCACGTCCTCATCACGGTGTGCCTGCAACATCGCTTCGAGGACTAGCTGCGACACAAGAGGGTGCTCCGTCGCAGGGTGCGCAAGATGTTCGACGAACAGGATCAATGCCTCAAGCGGCCGATCACTATCGCGCAGGCTCTCCAGCTTCTCACCGGTCTCGTCACGATCATCCGTGAGGACCGCTATGAAGAGCTGCTTCTTGCCGGTGAAGTGATGATAGAGCCCACCCGGACTCGTGCCCGCCGCTTCGCAGATCATCGCCGTGGTCGTCCGCTCGAACCCGTGTTCCGCGAAGAGTACCGCAGCTGCGTCGATGATCCGCTTGCGCATGGCAGCCCGCTTCACCGGATCGACAGTCCGAGCCACCAGTCCTCCTTCGGCAGTACGTGAAAGCGGCGATCTGCGGCTTCTTCCACCAGCGTATCCGATTCACAGACTGACCGCTCGGTTATATACTTGAGATGCGCTGGCCCCTCCACCTCGAACACAAGGGACCCCCTGACCGCCACCTCACGTCGTCACCTCTGGAGCCCACCGATGAGTACCTCCTCGACCACAATCACACTCGACCGCCGCTTCACCCCCGCTTTCATCGGTGTGGGAGCAGTTGCAGGCCTCGCTCTCGCACTCATCGCGGGCCCGCTCACCGCATGGCTGCTGGGGCGGCTGGACTCCGCCCCCGTCGCCCTGCGGATCATCGCGGAGTTCCCCCTCGTCGTGTCAGCACCAGTGCTGACCGTCGCTGGCGCAGTGGCAGGCTGGTTCGTCTTCGCCATCTGGGAGGGCGAAGTGGGAACCGTGACGATCGACGGGGACAGCGTCCTCATTGCGCACGAGAAGACCGCGACCCGATTCGCTGCGGAATTGCGCACGAGAAGACCGCGACCCGATTCGCTGCGGAAGAGGTGGCTGAAGCATTCATCGACGGGGACCAGCTGGTACTCGTTGATCACACCGCACGCGAGCTGTCCCGCACCACGACGGAGGCCAGCCTTGAATCCGGTCTGCGAGCCGCCTTCGAATCCCACGGATACGACTGGTACGGCAGGGCGGATCCGCGCGAAGCCGCGTTCATCCCCTGGGTCGACCGCGATGCGCACTGTGGGGCGGACGACCATGCGCTGCTGCGCGCCCGACAGCGCGCGCTCACGGACAGGCGAACCGGTGAGGCTGCGACGCTGCGCGACGAATTGAGTGCGCGCGGCATCGTCGTCCGTGACAGAGGCGGGGCTCAGCAGATCCGCCTCCTCGGCGAGTGAGCTGCTCCCTCTACCTCTGCGCGGCAGAGTCGACAATCCGCCCGGAAACCGGAGAGCGCTCCCCCCGGGTCGGCGGTCAGGAGCCCTTCACGTACTTGTCGCGGAACGACCTTTCGGCATGGCGGTCTCCCAGCAGCACCAGGCTGCTGATCTCCCGACTCTCCAGATGTTCGGGGTCGACCACCAGGTCGCCCTCCGAGTCGAGCCCGCCGATGATGTGACACCCCGTCGCGTCATGCACCTTCTCGTCCCGGAGGACGATACGGGTGAGGGACCGCGGACGCGGCACGGAGAACAGTTCGTTCCCTTCCGCGATGACGACGCGATGGGCGCGTCCCAGCTTGTTCCACAGCGAAGTCGCCCCGATCGTGGCGTACGACAGCACGCTGTCCGCCCCCGCACGGTACAGAGTGGCCACGTTGCGTTCCGACGTGGCGCGGGAAACGATCTGCAGATCCGGCTTCAACCGTCGGCAGTACAGCGTGAGGTAGACATTGAAGTCGTCGTCCCGCGACGTGACGACGACCGCGGAGGCGCTGTCCAGTCCCGCAGTCTGCAGGACGTCGATATCAGCGGCATCACCTTCGACCACCGTCAGGTGAGACGGTGTGCGCCCGGCGACCTTCTCGACGATCGTCGACCGCACCCCGGATTCGTCGAGTGCTTCCGCGACAGCCCTCCCCACCCGGCCCCCGCCGAGGATCAGAACCGGGTCCTCACTCCCCAACAGGCTCTGGAACTGGTGGTCGAAGGACGACAGGTCTTCCTGGGTTCCCGCGAGGATCAGCACGGCCCGCTCGTCGATCCTGGTCTCCGGCTTCGTCGCGCGCAGCCGCCCGCGCTGCATGACCGCAATGATGCGGACGCCACCCTCGATATGATCCTTCGCCTGCCCCAGCGTCAGTCCCACCAACGACGCGGTGCGCACCGCCGCTTCAGCGATGAGGGTGCGCCCGATGGAACCCACGACGTGAGCGCGACCGCGCGTGCCGAGCGCCCGGTTGGCCAGTTCGCGCCCCAGGGTGGAGCTGAGTTCGAGCACGTAGTCCGCGCCGGCCAGCTCCAGCACGTCGACAGAGGCGTCCTTGGCAGCCGTCACCGCGATCTTCACGGACTTGTTGGCCTGACGAACGGTGAAGGCGACGTTGGTGTTCGTCGTGTCAGCGTGCGTCGATACGACCATCGCCGCGCGCTCTACTGCGGCCTTCCGGTATGTCACCGGCGAGTCAAGGGGTCCGACCATCACGTGGTAGCCCTCGTCGAGGAGCCTCGCGGCTTCCGCTGAATCCTCGACGAGCACGACCGCAGGGGTTCGAGCTCTCTTCGCTCGCGCGATCAGAGTCTGGGTCACCGTGCCGAATCCCACCAGGATGACGTGTCCGCGCATGGAGTCCGGGACTCTGCGCGGTGTTCTCGCCTTCTCCCGCTGCTCCATCCACGGAGACACGACGAACCTCACGAACAGGAAGGGCAGGAGGATGAGGATGAGCAGGACACCACTGGCGGTGACGAACATGGAGAACAGCCGCCCGAGGTCGGACGTGAAGGTGACATCCCCATAACCAAGCGTCGACATCGTCGTCAACGTCCAGTAGAGGGCATCGATCCAGCCGTGCGACTGCCCCTCCCGTGCCATGAGAGCACGGAAGATCGCGCTGTATGCAGTCAGCAGAACGGCAGCACCCAGCAGCATCCACAGCGCAAGCTGCACCCGACGGCGGATCTTCCTGACATTTGTCGTGCCGGATTCATCCGAAACGTGCCTCATCGTGCGCTCCGCTCCCGCTCTCTCCATCACCCGGCTCACACACGGCCGTCGACGCGATGTCCGGCGATCATGCGGCACCGCTCACGAAACGGAGTCCGTGCATGTGTCTGACGGATCAGCTTAGTCGCAGTGTTCGATGCGACCGCTCAGAGAACCCCGCTGCGTCGCGTGCTGTGCCGTACTATGTGACCGTGGAGTAACTCCACGCTTCTCACACTTCTCGTGACTCCAACTGCTGTTTTCTTCTCACCCTCGGGCAGCACAAAGAATGCGATGCTCCAGGTCAAGCCGGGCTCGAAACGGAAGACAGTCAAGACGGTCAACGTCAAGAAGGGCAAAGCCTTCTACACCGTGAAGTCCTCGAAGGCGAAGAGCTACCGCTTCATCGTCGACAAGTTGAGCTGAGGGATGACGGCCGCGTCGCAGACCGCGAAGACGTGACCTCACTCTCGCGGGAGGCCGCCACCCCGGACCCCCGCTGAAGCCAAGGCGAATTGTGTTCACTAGCGAATCGCGCTAAAATGACAGCTTATTCTATTTTAGTCTCGAAACACTTGGAGTGTCATGGCGCTACGCGGCATCAGCAGTATCGGTCACACCGGCGCAGATGCCTTAGGCGCGAAGAGTCGCAGTTCGCGACGCCAGCTGATGAAGACTGCTGCATGGGCAGCACCTGTTGCGACAGTCGCAACCGCAGTCCCCGCCCTTGCCGCCAGCCAATGCGAAGAAGCGACTTTCACAGCCCAGGCGCCAATAGGAAGCGGTCCGAACGCCACCGCCGCGCGCACAACCGACTTCACGGTCCCCGTAGGAGTCACGTCCATCACATTCGAAGTAGTCGGTGGAACCGGCGGTACCAGTTCGATATACACCACGGCTCAGCCCGGTCGGGTGCGCGGTGAACTTGCCGTCACGCCAGGCGAAATGCTCAGGCTTACAGTGGGTCAGGGCGGCTACAAGGCGGGAGAGCACGTCGGTTTCACTGGTGCCGCTGGCGGCGGCGGGTACGGACCGGGCGGCGACACCAGCTACTCCCCTGTGAACGGACCAGGGGCGAACACTATGGTCGCCGCTGGGTCTGGTGGTGGAGGATCCGTCATCCTTTCGGGCACGACACCGCTGATCGTTGCCCCGGGCGGAGGAGGGCAAGGACAGTCGACTCACAGCAAACCGGCAAACCAACCCGCTTTCGGTTACACAGCTACCGGAACGGCCTTCAACACTCTTGAACAGGGCAACCTTGGCCGGAAGGTGTGGGTGAGCAACGGAGGCGTCGCATCAGCCGATACTCCCGGCTCAGGGGGAGATCTCAGCGGAGCAACAGCCTCCGGTGGATCACCGTGGGCCCGCGAGAGCCTCGGTCAGAATGGAGCTGCAAGACCTGGCGGCAGCGGCGGGGACGGCGTCTACGAGTGGAACTCGTACACGAGAACAAACGGCACTGTTCTGCGCAATCACGTGGTATCGGCTGGCGGCGGTGGCGGATACGCTGGAGGGGGCTCCGGCGGAGTGTCGCGAGCCCGGTGGGACGCCGCCCCGAACACATTGGTGTCCGCCGGTGGTGATGGCGGCCGCGGCAGTAACTACATCTCAGCTTCTAGGGTCAGCAATAACACTGCCGATACGCTCAGCGGTCAGGGTGCAGCTGATCGGCGGACTCCGGGGCGGATCGTCCTCACCTACACCGTGTGTCCCTGATGTGAAGCACGCCCCGTCCTACAAACCGGGGTGCTGCTCGACAACTGAACGTCCCCCAGCACGCTCTCTACGCCTGCGCGAACCTCGCCGCTGCGAACAGAGCGCCTTCCGCGAGCGTCTGGTTCGCCGCGTCGAGCATCCGCCCGAAGTGGACGTACGAATGCAGGACCCCCGGCACCTCCCGGTGGTCGTGCTCCTGCCCCGCACGTCGCAGCACCTCCGCGAACGCCGTCGAATCATCAGCCAGCGGATCCAGTTCCGCTGACCGCAGGAACACGGGTGGCAGACCGCGCACGTCCGCGTCGAGCGGGTTGACGTACACGCTGCGGGCATCCGCGGGATCTTCGTAGAGCGCGTCCATGAACCCGGACAGGTCGTCCATCTTCATGCCGTCCCAGTCGCCGCCCCACAGCCGCCGGGCCGCGGAGTCCCGCAGGCCGAACCCGCCGTAGATGAGGATGAGGGACCGCAGCCGCGCGAACACGTCCGGCGCTTCGTCCCGCAGCATGAGCGCCCCGGCGATCGACAGTCCCGACCCCGCGGAGTCCCCCGCGAAGGCCAGCCTGCTGCCGTCCAGTCCCCACTCCGCACCGTTCTGCGCGACATGTGCGGCGACGCCCACGCATTCGCGCAGCGCCTGCGGATACTTCACCTCGGGCGACAGCGAGTAGTCGACCGCGACGACGGCGGCACCGCTGTGGTGGGCGAGCATCCGCTGGATCCGGTCGTGCGTGTCCAAGTCACCCAGCGTGAAGCCGCCGCCGTGGAAGAACAGGATGACGGGCAGGCCCGCATCCGCGGACCCCACCGCGCCCGAGGCCGCCGTCACCGGCCGGTGGATCCGCACCGGGACGTCCACCCCCGCCGCCTGCACGGTGGTGTCCTCCGTCGATGCCATGACCGGGCCGCCCTCGTTCCAGAAGGCGCGCTCCTCGCGGTAGTCGAGCCGCGCGGCCTCCCACGGGTCGTCCGGCAGGTCCAGCCGCTGCCGCCGGTGCACCTCCTCCACCAGCTGGTGGTGCAGCACCGCCCACATCTGCGGGGTGAGCTTCTCCTTGAGATATGTGGGCAGATCCTCGACCGGCGAACGTGCCGTCATCGGTGTCTCCTTCCGAACAGTGTTGCGCGCGAATGGTGTCACTGCCGCCGATGGCCCGACCACGCAGGTCGGGCCATCGGCGGCAGCAGGGGTCGGACGTACCGACTCAGAGCTGCGGGATGTCCTCCAGCAGCGCCTTCGTGTAGGCGTGCGTGGGGTTCTCCAGGACCTCGTCGACGGTCCCCCGGTCCACGATCACACCCTTGTTGAGCACGGCGATGTGGTCGGACACGTGCCGGGCCAGCGTGATGTTGTGGGTGACGAAGAGGATCGACAGTCCCCTCTCCACCCGCAGAGTGCCCAGCAGGCCCACGATGGACGCCTGCACGGACACGTCGAGCGCACTCGTGATCTCGTCGCAGACCAGCACGCTGGGCGCGTTGACCAGTGCACGGGCGATCGCGGCACGCTGCCGCTCACCACCGGACAGGTCACCCGGTCGGCGATCGTAGAACGACCGGCCCAGCCGGACCGCGTCGAGCGCGTCCTCGACCGTCGCGCGGTGCTCGCTGCGCGGCAGGCGGCGGCTCATCTCCAGCGGCACCGTGAGCGATTCGCCGATCGTGCGCCGCGGGTTGAGCGACGAGAACGGCGACTGGAAGACGTACTGGACCTCCTGCCGGTGGGCAAGGCTCCGCTTCCGGGTAGACGGTGCCAGTTCCTCCCCGCGCAGTCGCACGGACCCCGTGTATCCGTCGATCAGTCCGGCGATGCACCGCGACAGGGTCGTCTTGCCGGACCCGGATTCGCCCAGGAGCATGAGGGACTCCCCCGGCTGCAGCGTCATGTCGATGCCGTTCAGCACAGTGTTCGACCCGTACCGCATGCCCAGGTCCTTCACGTCGAGCAGGAAGCCGTCCTGCCCGGCCGCGCCCGCCGTCGAATCCGACGCGCCCAGTCCGGTGCTGCTCTCCGTCGCCGCGGATGCCACGACAGACGCATCTGCGGCCGCACCGGTCTCCCCGGTCTTGTCCGCGGACACCTCCGCGAGCGCTTCCTGCACCTGCGAGATGCTGCCCGTCGCCAGGGAGAGGTCCTTGCGCCCGGGCAGGTCCGGGACGGCGGCCAGCAGACGGGAGGTGTACTCGTGCTGGGGGCGGGCCAGCACCTCGGCGGCGGGGCCCTCCTCCACGACGTCACCGCGCAGCATGACGGCCACACGGTCCGCGAGCTCCGCGACGACCGCCAGGTCGTGCGTGATGTAGAGGCTCGCAACATCGTGCTTGCGGGTCATGTCGCGGATCGTGTCGAGCACGTGGGCCTGCGTGGACACGTCCAGGCCCGTCGTCGGCTCATCGAGCACCAGCACGTCGGGGAACATCGCGAACGCCATCGCGATGCCGATCCGCTGCTGCTGACCACCCGACAGCTGGTGCGGCCAGCGGCGCTGGTACTCCGCGGACGACGGCAGCCCCACGTCCTCGAGCGCCTCCGCCACACGGGCGGCGCGCTCCTGCGGGGATTCCCCGAACCCGTGGACGTCCAGCACCTCACGGATCTGCTCACCCACCCGGATCGCCGGGTTGAGCGACAGCGCGGGGGCCTGCGGGATGTAGGCGATGCGGTGACCGCGCAGCAGGCGCCTGCCGTCCGGGGTGAGGCTGGACAGCGTGAACGGGTCCGCATCGCGGGGGAAGATCTCGATATCGCCCCCGGTGTGGACGAGCCCGTCACGATAGTGGCCCAGGCACGCCAGGCCGGCGGTCGTCTTGCCGGAACCGGATTCGCCCACGAGCCCCAGGATGCGGCCGCGATACAGCTCGAGCGAGATCCCGTGCAGGATCTCCGCCCCACCCACGGCGCTCACGCGCAGGTCGTCGATCCGCAGGACGGTGGACAGCTCCGTCTCAGCCGGTGCAGGTGCGGTGGTCATGCGTTCCCCACATTCGTCGAGGCGTTCGCGCGTGCGATCGCGTCCGCCAACAGGTTGGTCCCGATCGTCAGCACGGCGATCGCCGCGACGGGCAGGATGACGCCCCACGGCTGGACGCTCAGCGCGATCCGGTTCTCGTTGATCATGAGGCCCCAGTCAGCGGCCGGCGGCTGCATGCCCAGCCCCAGGAAGGACAGGGATGCGATCGAGCCGATCGAGTACGTGAGCCTCAGCCCCGCCTCGACGCTCAGCGGCCCCGTGATGTTCGGGATGATCTCGCGGAAGATGATCCGGGATCTGGGCATCGCGTACATCTCCGCCGCACGGATGTAGTCCTCGTTGATGACGCTCAGGGTCGCAGCCCTGGCCACCCGCGCGATGCGGGGTGCGTGCGTGAGCCCGATGACCAGGATGAGCACCCAGCCCTGCGGCCCCAGCACCACGATCGCGAGCATCGCGAACACCAGCTGCGGGATGGCCAGCAGGACGTCGTTCACCCGCATGATGACCGCGTCGACCGTACCGCCCGTATAGGCGGCGACGATGCCGAACACCGCACCCGCGACCATGCCGATGACGGTCGCGGCGACGGAGTAGAGGACCAGCAGCGTGCCGCCGGCCATGAACCGGGAGGCGACGGAGCGGCCCAGGTCATCCGTGCCGAACGGGCCGGTGGGCTGGAAGGGACGGTCCGCGAACTCCGTGGGGCTGTAGCCGGTCACCAGCGGTGCCAGCAGGGGCCCCAGGAACGCGAGCAGGACGATGATCGCGGTGAGGATGATGCCCACGCGACCCTCCGACTGCCCCCACACGCGCCGCATGAGGGAACGCGGCTTCGACGCGGACTGCTTGATGTCGGTGCCGGCGCCCTTCTCACCGTCCGGCCCGACGGCCGAACCGGGGGCACCCGGCTGTCCGGGCGCGGTCGCCCCGGCGCCGCCCAGCCCGCCTGACAGAGTGTTCTCGCTCATGCTGCGCTCCTCAGCTTCGGGTTGGCCATGATGCCGACGATGTCCGCCAGCAGGTTCACGACCACGTAGACGACTGCGACGATCATCGACACGGCCTGCACGACCTGCACGTCGCGGAAGGTCACGGCGTCGATGAGTGCCTGGCCGATGCCCGGGTAGCGGAAGAGGAACTCCACGACCACGACACCGCCGGCCAGCCATGCCAGCTGGATCGCGATGACCTGCGCGACCGGGCCGATCGCGTGCGGCACCGCGTGGCGCAGGATGACCTGGCGTTCGGGGACGCCCTTGAGCCGGGCCATCTCCACGTAGCCGGAGTCCAGCACGTCGATCATCGTCGCGCGCATCATGCGGGCGATGTAGGGCGCGACGACCAGCGCCAGGGTGATCGTCGGCAGGATCAGCTGCGACGGGATCGTCCACACGGGGGTGCCCGGTGGAGCCATCGTCACAGCAGGCAGGATCTGGACGACGGAGGTCGCGAAGATCGTCACGAGCGCGATGCCGATGACGAATTCGGGCAGCGCGGCGAGCGTGAGGCTCACCCACGTGACCGACTTGTCGCGCTTGCCGCCGCGGTGCAGGGCGGACCAGATGCCGAAGCCCAGTCCCAGCGGGATGGACACGATTGCGGCGAGCACCATGAGCACGAGGCTCGCGCTGATGCGGTCTCCCAGCAGCTCGCTCACGGGACCGCCGAACGAGGTGGACGTGCCGAAGTCACCCATGAACAGTCCGCCCAGCCACAGGAAGTAGCGGACGACTGCGGGCTGGTCGAGGTTGAGCTGAGAGCTGAGCGCTGCGACGCGCTCGGGGGTCGCCTGCTGTCCCAGGATCGCCCGGGCGGGGTCGCCGGGAAGCAACAGCGTCGCGGCGAAGACCAGGATGGACACTGCGAGCAGGATGAAGACCGACAGGACGAGCCTGCGGACGACGAGTTTCATCATGATGCGATCTCTCCCATCCAGTTGCGGCGGAACGTGTAGCCGGACAGAGGCAGACCTGTCGAGTTCTCCACGAACCCGCCCACGTAGTTCTGATACGCGTCCACCTGATTGCCGAAGCCCCAGATGATGTACCCGCCTTCTTCGTAGAGCTGGTGCTGCGCTTGCCGGATGAGCTCGCCCCGCGCCGTGGGGTTCAATTCGCGGCGGATCCGGTTGATCCGGTCGTCGAACTCTTCGTCGATGTACTGGGTCTCGTTGAGGTGCGCCTGCTCAGTCACACAGGAAACCGCTTGGGGAACGAAGTTGCGGGTGTACCAGAAGCTCTGCGCGAAGTCCCACTGGAGATAGTTCTCACCGAAGAACGTCGTGGTGTCCACTCGCCGGATGTCCACCGTGATCCCGGCGGCACTGGCCTGCTCGGCGAAGACCTGCGCTGCTTCGACAGCGCCGGACTGGATGGGAGCGGTGACGAGTTCGACGGTGAGGCCATCGGGATACCCTGCCTCCGCCAGCAGCCGCTTCGCCTCCTCGATGTCCTGCTCGCGCTGCGGCAGGTCGTCCGGGTAGTCGGGGTCCATGACGGAGAACATGTCGTTGCCCACGGAGCCGAAGCCGGAGAACACCTGTTCGATCATTCCCTCGCGATCGACCGCGAGCCGCATCGCCTGCCGTACGCGGACGTCGTCGAAGGGCTCTTTGTCGACGCGCATCGTGAACGGCAACCACATGCCGGTCTCCGAATTGAGGATGTTCATCCGCTCGTCCGCACCGATCACGTCGACCAGGGCCAACGGGATCTGACCGACGCAGTCCACCTGGCTGGACAGCAGCGCGTTGATGACAGCGTCCGTATCCGTGAAATTCAGCAGATGCAGTTCGTCCAGGTACGGGCCTTCGTCCCAGTAGTCGTGGTTCGCCTCGAGCACCGCGGACTGGCCCGGGTCGAATGACTTCAGCTTGAATGGCCCCGTGCCGATCGGCTTCTCCGGGTCGTAGCCGCGCGGCACCACACCGTTCGCGTACTGGCCGACTGAATCGTCCAGCACACTGTTGGCTTCGTTGAGTCGGAACTCGACCGTGTGGTCGTCGATCGCGACCACTTCATCAAGCATGACGAGACCCGCCGCACCCGATTTCGGGTCGTCGGGGTCGGTGATCCGCTCGAATGTGTGGACGACGTCGTCGGCCGTGAGCGGCTTCCCGTCGTGGAAGACGACGCCCTGGCGCAGCTTCGCTGTCCACACGGTCGCATCATCGTTCGGTTCGAAGGTCTCCGCCAACCGGTACTCGAGCTGGTAGTCGTCACCACGGATCAGCAGCGTGTCGTAGATGTTGAGGACGCGGGCGGAGTCGCCGGAGTTCACCGGGATGTGTGCGTCGACGGTGTCTGCCGACGACCCGCCGGTCAGTCCGACCCGCAGCACCCCTCCGTCCCGCGGTCCTCCGCTCATGTCGACCTGCGCAGCGGGGCTGCCCCCGCATGCGGCAAGAAGGCTCAGGGAGCCCACTCCGACAGAACCTCCCAGGAGCCTCCTTCGGGTGAGCGCACTGCTCACCCTGGGCGATCTGGATCGGATTCTCATCGTGTCTTCCCTTTCGTTTCCTCCGCGCAGCGTGCGCGCATGCAGTGTCGGTGGGCCGCCATCGGCCCACTCGTGTCGTGTCAGCGGTGTCAGACCCGGACGGACCTCCCGACCCATGCGGGCGGCTCCACCCGGTGCTCCGCCGCCGAGGCGCGGGTCGCCTCCGGCAGGACCGTCGCCCGGCCGTCCCCCTGGTCGACGTGGATCCCGAGGATCTCCTCTGTCGCGACCAGGTCGTCGCCCACGTACATCTCGTGGGCGAGGTGCAGCTTCTTCTCCGCGTCGCCCACGAGCAGGGTGCGCACGCTCAGGCGCGCGTCACCGTCCACCTCTTGGAGGTAGCGGACGTGTGCTTCGACGGTGTAGAGCGAGCAGCCGGTCGTCTCGCGGTAGTCGGCGCCCAGCCCCAGGACGTCCATCGCGGTGTCCGTCGCGAACCCGAACACCAGGACGTAGTAGGCCTCGGACAGGTGCCCGTTGTAGTCGATCCAGTCCTCGCGGACCGGAGTCTGATACGTGGAGAGCGTCGTGGTCTCCGAGGGTTTCGTGGTCTCCGACGGTGTCGAGTCGCTCATGCGGCGCTCCCGTCCGACTGCGCGCCGGTTCCGTCGCGCTCGACGGCGCCGGGGAGGGTCGAGCGCAGCTCGCCCACCAGCCGGCGGATGTCGATGATCGCCGCATCACGGGCGGTGACGAGGTCCTGGAAGGACCGGCCGTCCGCTTCGTCGTCGCACCCCGCGACCACGGCGTCACGCAGCTGCTGGGTGAGTTCCGGGGCGTCGAGTCGCGTCCACGGCGACAGAAGCGACGGACCGAAGTGGTCGAGCATGTGGGCCATGCCGCCTTCGCCTCCGGCCAGCGCGAACGTGAGCATCGGCCCCTGGATCGGCCAGCGCAGACCCGGCCCGTCCGTGATGGCACGGTCGATCTGCTCGACCGTCGCCTCCCCCTCGTTCACCATGTGCAGCGCCTCGCGCCACAGCGCCTCCTGCAGGCGGTTCGCGATGAAGCCGGGGACCTCGCGGTCCATCTTGATGACGGACTTCCCGATGAACCGGAACCAGTCAGCGGCCCAGTCGACGGCCTCGGGCGCGGTGCGCTCACCACCGACGACCTCGACGAGAGGGATGAGGTACGGCGGGTTGAAGGGGTGCCCCACCACCAGACGGTCGGCCAGCCCCTCCTCCGCGGCGAGCGCAGCCATGTCCGTCATCGGGTAGCCGGAGGTCGACGAGGAGATGACCACGTCCTCGGCTGCGGCCCGGGCGACCCCAGCAAGAAGCTCCTGCTTCATCGTGAGGTCCTCCGGAGCGGACTCCTGGACGAAGCCAGCGCCGTCCAGCGCCTCGGCGAGGTCCGTGTGGATGCTCCACGCATCCTTGTCCGCGCCGTCGGCCAGGCCCAGGCGGGTGAGCGCCGGCCAAGCCGTCTCGATGAGGCGGCTCAGCTTCTCAGCGGCGACGGGGCTGGGGTCCCAGACACGGACCCGCAGGCCGCGGGCCAGGAAGTAGGCGACCCAGCCGCCGCCGATCGTGCCCGCGCCCACGCAGGCGACGGTGTCGATCGAGTCGATAGGGCGAAGCTGCATGTCTCAGGCCTCCTGGGCGAGTGCGGGGTGGGTGGCGTGTGCGCTGGCGCGCTTGTCGACCTCGACCGGCAGGCCGAGCATCTGACGCGCCTCGTCCGGTGTGGCGACAGCCGCACCCATGTTCTCGATGATGCTCGCGGCACGCTCCGTCAGCTGCGCGTTCGTGGCCTTCACACCCCTCGACAGGTAGAGGTTGTCCTCCAGCCCCACACGCACGTGACCACCGGCCAGCACCGCCTGCGCGACCCACGGCAGCTGGTTGCGGCCGATCGCGAACGCCGTGAACTCTGCCGTCTTCGGCAGCATGTTCACCATCGCGGTGAGCAGGCCCGTGTCCACCGGGGCGCCATACGGGATGCCCTGGCACAGCTGGTAGAACGGCGGATCGTCCAGCAGACCCTCTTCGTACATGACGTTCGCGAACCACAGGTTGCCGGTGTCGAAGATCTCCAGCTCCGGCTTCACACCCAGCTCACGGATGCGTGCCGCACCGGCGCGCATCATGTCCGGGGTGGAGATGTACGTGTTCGACCCCTCACCGAAGTTGAGGGTGCCGCAGTCCAGCGTGCAGATCTCTGGGCGCAGGACCTCCACGTGCTTGAGGCGCTCCGCCTGGCTCACCAGGTCGGTGCCCTCGAGCTGCCGCGTGGGCTCCTCCGGGTCGACGACCAGGTCGCCGCCCATGCCGGCCGTCATGTTGATGACGGGATCGACGTCGGAGGCGCGGATGAGACGCGCGACCTCCGCGTAGAGCTCCGTGTCCCGCGAACCCTGCTTGGTCTGCGGGTCACGGACGTGGATGTGGATGATCGACGCCCCGGCCCGCGCCGCAGCGATGCCCGAATCGGCGATCTCCTGCGGAGTGACGGGAACGTGCTCGCTCCTGCCGGCGGTGTCGCCGGCGCCTGTGAGGGCACACGTGAGGATGACATGACGGTTCATGGCGAAGTCCTTTCAAGCTGGTCGCCGGCGGCACTGCCACCGGCACGGGGTGTTGCGATGTCGTGGGGTTCGGGTACGTCGTCGTGCGGTTCTGCTGGGTCGTGGCGTCCTGGTGGGCCGTGGCGTCCTGGTGGGTCGTGCGATTCAGCTGGGTCGTGGCGTCCTGGTGGGCCGTGCGGTTCAGCGACGAGGTGGTCGTCGATGTGGTCGAGGACAGTAGCGCGCATGTCCGCCGAGGACAGCAGCCCCGACAGGACGCGGATGCCCAGTCCGTCGATGAGACCCGTGAGGGTCAGCACCGTCGACTCCAGCGGCATCGGACGGAACGCTCCCGCCTCGATGCACTCCGCGACGACGTCGCGGACGGTCCGCTCCCAGCGGCTGTAGCTGTTCGCGTGTTCCGCCTGAGCGGCCTCACTGGTCGCGGCCGCCGCCCACATCTGGACCCAGATGGACCACTCCTTGCGCTCGACCTCCGCATGCGGCATCTGCATCTGCACGAGCGCCCGCAGCCGTTCGACCGGGTCAGCGATCTCACCCAGTTCGGCCAGCTGGCGGTCGTACGCGAGTTTGACGCTGTAGCGCATGGATTCGACGAAGATCTCCCACTTGCTGGTGAAGTGGTAGTTCACGGCAGGTGCGGACACGTCCGCGGCCTGCGCGATGTCGGCCATGCGCACGTGGTCGTAGCCGCGTTCGGCGAAGAGGTTCCAGGCCTCCTCGATGATGCGGCGGCGCCTCAGCCCGCGATCCGCCGGAGCGTTCGGCACCTTGGCGGGCAGAGCGGCCGCCGCCGGCGCCGCGGTGAGCTCCCCGTCCGAATCCGTGCCGGTGAGCAGCCAGCTCACCGTCACACCCGTGACGGTCGCGAAGGTGAAGAGCTCGTCCGGCTGGAACCTGCGCGCACCGGACAGGGACTTCGACAGTTTCGTCTCGTCCATGCCGATCGCACGGGCGACGTCCCGCTGGGCCATGCCGGAACCCTGCACGGCCGTGCGGAAGCGTGCGGACAGTTCAGGTGCCCGGATCACCGGTGCCACTCGCCGCGTTTTCACGCTCTCCTGATCGTCCACAACACTCGAGCGTACGGGCGTCTTGCGCCAATCGCAAGTCACTAATTCAGGTTCAGGTCACATCGCAAGTTCCGCGCAGCCCGATCATTCCCTGTGAATCCGCTGGTCACCCTGCCGATACTCAGAAGTAGCTTCAGCCCTCTTCGCCAGTGGATCTCACCGCCCGGCGACGAGGTCCCCACACCCGCCACCTACGTCCGCGTACAGGGCCGCTCCACGCGCTTGGACCGGTCCTGTACGCGGACGTAGGTACCAGACACCGGTGAGCGGGCGCCGCTCGGCTGACTTTGCTGGGCAGGCGCCGGTGGGCAGGCGTTGCTGGGCAGGCATCGCTAGGCTGGAACGCATGCCCTTCCCCCCTCTGAGCGCCCGGATGCGGGGTGCCCTGCTCCTGCTGGGAGCGATCATCGCCGAGGTCTCCGGATCCCTCTCCCTCAAGGGTGCCCTCGAGGTCCCCGCGCTCTACGCCGTGGTCGCCGTGGGCTACACCGGGGCCTTCACGCTGCTCGCCCTCGTCCTGCGCACGGGCATGCCACTGGGCGTCGCCTACGGAGTGTGGGCGGCGTCCGGAGTCGCGCTCACCGCGCTCCTGTCACTCGTGCTGTTCGACGAACCGCTCACACCGGTCATGGGGCTGGGGATCATCGTCGTCATGGCCGGTGTGCTGTGCGTCGAGGTCGGGTCGCAGGCAGCGCAGCGGCGGACAGGCGCACAGTGCCGACAGGACGCCGAGGGCGAAGCCGCCGTACGTCCAGACCCCACGACCGGGGAGGGTTCCTCATGACAGCGTGGCTGTTCCTCATCGGCGCGATCGTGTGCGAGGTGTCCGGCACTCTGAGCCTGCGCCTCGCGATGGAGAAGAAGCGCTGGTACGCGGGAGTGGTGGGCGGTTACACGGCCGCTTTCATGCTGCTGGCGCTCACACTGGTCCACGGCATGCCACTGGGGGTCGCGTACGGCATCTGGGCCGCCGTGGGCGTGGCCCTCACCGCAGTGCTGAGCACACTTCTCTTCCGCGAACCCCTCACCTGGCTCATGGGCCTGGGCATCGTCCTCATCGCAGGCGGCGTACTCCTCATCGAGGTCGGCAGCCTCTGAGAGGACTGCCATAGCCCCTGTCTGCCTGTTCACGCGGGGTGGGGGCTCCCGTCGTCAGGGCATCTGCCATGATGGAAGAGCATTCGCGGTGGGGTGACCGAATGGCTAGGTCACGGCTTGCAACGTCGTGCATGCAGGTTCGAATCCTGCCCCCACCTCCACCGGCCGGACCTGCGCCCACCCCCACGGCCTCTGTCCTCCCACCCATGGTCCACGGGCGTCCTCCCATAGTTCACGGGCGTCCTACCACCCATGGCTCACGCTCAGTCCGCCATCGAGTGAGTTCGAATCGTCCCTGCTGACCGCACAGCGGGCCGAATTCAACTCACTCGCCGCAGCCAGCGCGCGGGCGTCCTACCACCCATGGCTCACGCACGCTCCACCACCGAGTGAGTTCGAATCGTCCCTGCTGACCGCACAGCGGGCCGAATTCAACTCACTCGCCGCAGCCAGCGCGCGGGCGTCCTACCACCCATGGCTCACGCACGCTCCACCACCGAGTGAGTTCGAATCGTCCCTGCTGACCGCACAGCGGGCCGAATTCAACTCACTCGCCGCAGCCAGCGCGCGCCCGTCTCCACAGGCAGGGCCCGCACCCTCCTCCACAGGCCGGGCCGGGCTCCTCCTCCACCGGCCGGACCTGCGCCCACCTCCGCAGGCGGGGGCTGCCCCCGCCCTTACAGGCTGGGCCTGCGCAGGTGGTGCTCGGTGAGCTCCTCGAACGCCTGGGCCGCCAGCAGCAGCTCCACGTCCTTCCCGGGCGCCGCCACGAGCTGCACTCCCACCGGCAGCCCGTCGCGGGTGAACCCGGCAGGCACGGACACGGACGGGCAGCCGGTCGCAGAAATGATCGTCGCGGCCCGCATCCATTCGAGGTAGTCGTCCATCGGCTCCCCGTCGATGTCCGTCGGGTACTCGAGGTCCTTGTCGAACGGGGCCACCTGGCTGGCGGTGAGCACCAGCAGGTCGTGGTGGGCGAAGTACGTCTCGATCGCGCCCTGCAGGCGACCGCGTGCCGCCTCTGCGGACACGAGTTCGTCCACGGTGAGGTTGAGCCCCATCTCCGTGTTCCAGACGACGGCCTCCTTCACGCGGTCCGGGTTGTCCCGCACGGTGGTGCCGTAGGTCGCCGCGAAGTCGTAGGCGCGGGTGACGCGGAAGACTTCGTCCGCGTCCCTGAGATCCGGCACCAGGCCGTCGACGTGACCGCCACCGATGGTGAGGGAGTCCGCGGTGCGGTCGACGACCTCGGCGACGGCGGACTCGACCCGGATGAGACCGCCCAGGTCCGTCGAGAAGCCGATCCGCATGCCCCGCAGTCCCGCCCCGGGACGGTGGTCGTAGGGGTAGCGGAACTCCGGACGGTCGAACACGGAGCCCGGCTCCTGCAGGGAGGCCGGTGCCCCCGCCGTCGGACCGCAGCCCGCGGACATGAGCAGGGCGACGTCCGCCACCGTGCGCGCCATGAAGCCGGACTGTCCCAGCCACGCCCACGGCCTGCCGGGCAGCGCGTGCGGGATCCGCCCGTTGGTCGGCCGCATGCCGACGATGTTGTTGAACGACCCGGGGGTGCGCAGCGATCCGCCCATGTCGGAACCGTCGCCGGACGCCTGGACGCCCGCCGCGATCGCAGCCGCGGCGCCACCGGACGACCCGGCGGCGGACTTCGTCGTGTCGTACGGGTTCACGGTCGTGCCGAACAGCGGGTTGTACGTGTGCGAGCCGGCCGCGAACTCTGGCACGTTCGACTTGCCGGTCGTCACAACACCCGCCGCGCGGAGGCGGGCGATGACGAGCGCGTCGCGGATCGGCACGTTGTCGGCCAGCAGCGGCGAGCCGTACGTCGTGCGCATGCCCGCCGTGTCGTGCGTGTCCTTGTGGGTCATGGGCACGCCGTGCAGCGGTGTCAGGCGCTCACCCCGGGCGTAGGCGCGGTCCGCGGCGTCCGCTTCCGCGTAGGCGCGGTCGTCGTCGCGGGTGACGACGGCGTTGAGGGTGGAGTTCACCGCGTCCAGCCGCGCCAGGTGGTCGGCCAGCGCTTCCCGCGCGGACACCTGCCCGGACGCGATCTTCGACGCCAGCTGGCGCGTGCTCAGCCACGTGAGCTCGGATTCGTAGGCGGACCCCGCCGCCGAGGTGTCGGTCACCGACGACCCGATCACGCCGTCCGCGGATGGCGCGGATCCGACGGCCGGTTGGGAGCGAGGCGCCTGCGGCGCGCCGCCCGTCACTTCCCCACCCGCGTGAACAGGGCGGTGAGACCCGCGCGGACTCCAGTGGTCAGTGTCGTGGGGACGTCGTCGGGGCCGAAGAACGGCGAGTGGTTCCCACCGGGAACGCCCCTCTCCACGGTCTGTTCGGCGTATCCGCCGAAGAACCAGTAGACGCCGGGCACCCCCAGCGAATCCGCGAAGACACCGAAGTCCTCGCTGCCCGTCACGGCTGCTGTCTGCCTCACGTGGTCCTCTCCCAGTTCTGCGGTGAGCGCGGCGAGGATCGCCTGCGCCTCCGTCTCGTCGTTGAAGCAGCGGGGGAAGCGGTACATCTCGTCGATGTCCGGTTCCGGCGCGCCCGCGGCCTGCGCCTCACCGCTGATGATGCGGCGGACGGCGGTGAGCACGCGCTCCCGCACGTCCGTTTCGAAGGTGCGGATGTTAAGCTCGAAGACCGCCCTCGCGGGGATGATGTTCTCCTTCGTCCCCGCGTGGAACGTCCCGACGGTGAGCACCGCCATGTCGGATCCCGCGATCTCCCGGGACACGACGGTCTGGAGGCGGGTGACCATGGAGGCGCCCAGCACGATCGGGTCGATCGCGTTCTCCGGCTGCGAACCGTGCGCCTGCCTGCCGTGGACCGTCACGCGCAGGGAGTCCGCCATCGCCATCGCGGTGCCGACCGCCAGGTTGACGGTGCCCGCCACCCCCGGCCACACGTGCTGGCCGTAGACCGCCTCCGGGTTCGGCACGCGGTCCCACAGGCCGTCCTCCACCATGGCGACGGCTCCGGCCGCGGTCTCCTCGCCGGGCTGGAACAGCATGACGACGGTGCCGGCCCACGCCTCGCGATGAGTGGTGAGGAGGCGGGCGATCTCCAGGCCCGCGCTGATGTGCGTGTCGTGCCCGCAGCCGTGCATGACCGGGGTGACCGTGCCGTCGGGCAGCGTTCCCGTGGCGGTCGAGGCGTAGTCCAGGCCGGTCGCCTCTTCGATCGGGAGCCCGTCGGTGTCCGCGCGGAACGCGACGACGGGGCCGTCACCGTTCTCGATGACAGCGACGACACCGGTGCCGCCCACGCTCACCGGCTCCAGGCCGTACGACTGCAGGTGGGAGGTGATCGCCTCCGCGGTGCGGTGCTCCTGCATCGACAGTTCCGGGGTGGCGTGGAACTCGCGGTAGAGCCCGACGAGCGTGTCGAGGCCCTCCTCGAGGCTCGCGGTGATCTCGGAGGGAAGACCCATGCTGTTCCTTTCATACCGATGCCGGTCGCGCCGTGATCACCGCAGATGCACTGCGCGCCGTCACGAGACCCCTCTCACGGTAACGCGAATCGCAAGGATTCGACAGGACTGTCCGCGCCCACCTGTTGCCAACCCGTCACACGCCCGGCACATCGCCCACACACGGCCGGGATGGAATGGAGGACACCACCGCACCCGAGGGACGAGGAGAGGCGATCCGTGCAGCCCTACCGCCACCCGCACGGCCCCCACCCGTCGGCAGACGACGGACGGCCCGTCGACCTGTACGGCCTGCCGGTGCTGCCGCCGGATGAGCCGGTCCCCCGGCCCGCTCCCTGGCGGCCCGCCTCCCCCACACCCCGTCGCCGAGGCCCCCACGACTCCGAAGACCGCGTCCCCTTCCCGGACCGCCGCGTGCCTGCCCGTGCCCGAGTCGTTGACCGCCGTGTGCCTGCCCGTACCCGAATCGTGTGGCTGGGAGTGGCGGGAGGGGTGGTGGTGACGGCGGCCTCGGCGGCGGTGGGGGCGATGGCGGCCCAAGCGGTCGCCGGCCTGCTCTGACCACAGGGCGGAGCGGGCAGGAGTGTGGTCGGGCGTGGGAGCCGGCCCGGGGGGCAGCAGGTCAGGCGGTGCGCAGCGTGAGCGCGGGGACGACCGCGTGCCGGGTGAGCGGCGCGATCGTGAGTCCGGGCGAATCGTCCGGCAGCGCGTCCGGGGCGAACCACGCGACCGATTCGATCTCCGCCTGCGGCGCGATGCCGTCGAAGTCGAAGCCGGCAGGCATCCCCCGGTGGACGAAGACGTCGCCGCACACGCGGTGACCCGCTTCGTTCGCGGCGGGCGCCTCGAACGTGCCGAGCTCCTCGAGGTCCGCACGAGCGACGCGGAGACCCAACTCCTCCGCGACCTCACGGATGATCGTGTCGACCGGGGTCTCCCCCGCCTCCGGCTTGCCGCCGGGCAGCATGTACGCCGTCGTCCCCCGCTTCCGCACCATGAGCATCGCGTCATCCCGCAGCAGCACGAGCGCACTCACCCGGATGGCAGGGGTACCAGGGTCGCGTTCAGGGATCGACATGCCGGCGGGCCGTCCTCACATCGTCGGGAACTGTTCCGTGTCTCGGAGCAGACCGTCTCCCCATGGCGGATGATGCGGATCTGCAACGCGTTCACCATAGGGGTTCTGCGGACCCCTCGCTATTGTGGGAGGAGAACGCCACATCACAGAGCCGCTCACATCAGCGGTAGTGTGGCGCACCGTGAGCAGAGCGCCCCCAAGCGGCCCTGCAGCACGTCGCCTCTGCAGCACGCACGCGCATCCACGATCTGGGAGAGAACAATGACCAACGGCAATCCTCCGACAGACCCGGCGCAGGGCGGGCAGAGCCCGTACGGATCGGGACCCTACGGCTCCGGCCCCTACTCCGGGGCGCCGCAGCAGGGAAGCGGACAGCCGCCCTACGGCCAGCAGCCCTACGGCCAGCAGCCGGGCCAGCAGCCCTACGGCTCGCAACAGCCCCCGCAGTACGGATCCCCGCAGAGCGGATCCCCCTACGGTTCGCCGCAGACCGGCTCCCCACACCTCGCGCCCCAGGGCGGCGCGGCACCGTACGGGTCGCAGCAGGGCGGCGCAGCACCGTACGGCGCAGGCGACCCCGGTGCCACCCCCTACGGCGCACCCCAGGACGGGACCCCGTACGGCGCTCCCCCACAGGCAGGATCCCCCTACGGCGGCGCCTACGGTGCACCGATGGGCGCGGCCTCGACGACGACCGTCGTGCCCGACGGCCCGCAGGCCCTGGGCCCCGACGGGGAGCCGGCGCTCAGCCAGCCCCTCTACGGTGCGACCTTCATGCAGGCGACGAAGCGGTTCTTCAAGAAGTACGCGCGCTTCTCCGGCTACGCCTCGCTGAGCGAGTACTGGTGGTCGTACCTCGCGTACAGCCTCATCATGATCGTCGCATCGATCCCGTTGATCATCGGCTACGTCATGCTGATCGCGAGCGTCGCCACGATGGACCCCTACGCGTCCTCCGCACCCTCCGGCATGGGAGCCGCAGGAGTGATCGCGCTGATCGGCGGCATCCTGATGCTCGTCGTCTCCCTCGCCCTCATCGTGCCCAGCCTGTCCGCCCAGGCGCGACGTCTGCACGATGCCGGCTACCCGGCGACGCTCCTGCTGATCCACCTCGCCAACCTCATCACCGGTGGCCTCGGATCGCTCGTGGTCCTCATCTTCATGTTCCTGCCGACGAAGGTCGAAGCACGCAGGCCCGAATGGGACGACGTCAGGGGTGACTGACTTCGCACCACACTGCGCGTGATTCACGAAACCGCGCGCGGTTCGCAGACGTCTCCACGAAGACCGTCTCCACGAAGACCGTCTCCACGAAGACCGTCTCCACGAGCAGCAGGGCCCCGGATCATCCGATCCGGGGCCCTGCTGCTGTGCGATGTCAGTTGCGCGATATCAGCTGTGCGTCAACTGCTGGTCAGCTCTTCTTCTTGAAGATCAGCTGCTTGTTGACGAACTCGTCCATCGCCAGCGGCCCCAGCTCACGTCCCACGCCGGAACGCTTCACACCACCGAACGGCAGGTACTCACGCGAACCCTCCGGCGAGTTCAGGAACACCATGCCCGCCTCGATCTTCGACCCCACACGCTCCGCACGCTCCAGATCATCCGAGAACACCGCAGAACCCAGACCGAACGGGGTATCGTTCGCAAGCTTCACGGCCTCCTCGTCACTGCCGACCTTGAACAGCATGAACGCCGGACCGAACAGCTCCTCGTGATAGCCGCGCATCCCCGGCTTCACACCCTCGAACACGACAGGCTGCACATAGGAGCCCGGGGTGTCGTAGTGCTCACCACCGGCCAGCACCGTCGCGCCACCGGCCTTCACCGCATCGACCTGCTCCATGAACCGCTCACGCGCCGCAGGCGAGGACAGCGGCGACAGACCCGTGTCACCGGCCGTCGGATCAGCCGGGATCGCGGACTTCGCAAGGCTCGTGAGCTCTTCACGGAACTCGTCGTAGATGTCGTCCATGACGATCATCCGCTTGGGCGAGTTGCACGCCTGACCCGTGTTGCCCATCCGCGCCTGGAAGAACGTCTTCGCAGACTTCTTCACATCGGAGGAATCCAGCAGGACGTACGGGTCCGACCCGCCCATCTCCAGCACGACCTTCTTGAGGTTCTTGCCCGCCTCCGCAGCCACAGCGGAACCGGCACGCTCCGAACCCGTCACGGACACGCCCTGGTTCAGAGGCGAGGGCAGGATGATGTCCGCGACCTGCTCGTTCGTCGCGTAGATGTTGATGTACGCGTCCTTCGGCACACCCGCCTCATGGAAGATCTCCTCCATCACGGCCGAGGACTTCGGATCCTGCGGAGCGTGCTTGAGCAGGATCGTGTTGCCCAGCGCCAGGTTCGGCGCCGCGAAGCGGGCCACCTGGTAGTAGGGGAAGTTCCAGGGCATGATGCCCAGCAGCGAGCCGACCGGCCGACGACGCACGAACGCCTCTTCGTCCTCGCTGGTGCCGCGCAGCTGCTCGTCCTCCATGAACTTCGCCGCGTGGTCCGCGAAGTAGCGGTAGATCAGCTGGCACAGCTTGATCTCGCCCTTCGCCTCCGGGATGGCCTTGCCCATCTCCATGTTGATGATCTCTGCGAGCTCATCCGCCCGCTCGCCGTAGATGTCGGCAACCTTCGTAAGAATCGCCGCGCGCTCTTCGACCGTGGTCTCCGACCACGAGCTGAACGCCGCCGCGCTGCGCTCCTGTGCATCGACGATCTGCTCGTCGGTAGCGGTGGGATATGTCTCCACGACTTCGCCGGTTGCCGGGTTGAGGACCTGATAGATCGACATTGACTGCTCCTCTTCGTGGGGTACGAGCACAATCGGCGAAAACGCCGACTAGTGTGGTTCCCACGTTAGGCGGGTCACACGCGCGTGGCAAAAGGCACTGTCTGAATATGGACGCCTGTCTCGCCGCGATGATCCGGCACCCGCCCTGCACCCCACGACCGCGGAGGACACATGTCACGCACCGAAGATCTGGCACGCCACTACTACACGGTCGTCGATTCCGGCGACGCAGATGCGACGGTGGCGCTGTTCGCCCCGGACGCCACGTACGACCGTCCCGGCTATGACACGCTCACCGGTCCGCAGGTCGGCGAGTTCTACCGCGGGGAGCGCGTCATCGTGTCCGGCGCGCACACGGTCACGGAGATCGTCGCCGACGGGCGGCGGGCGGCGATCCGCGGCACGTTCGACGGTGAGCTGAAGGACGGGTCGACCGCCCATGAGGGCTTCGCGGATTTCATGGAGTTCGACGACCAGGACCGCATCAGCCGGCGCACCACCTACTTCTACCGCGCGGCGGTCTGACCCGCACTCCGGGCCCGGATCATCGCCTGCGAGAGTTTCTCGGACGACTCCGGGAGACGTCGGGGGACGCCGGAGGGGCGTCCCCCGGTTCAGCGCCTGTGCCCCGGGTCAGCGCCTGCGCTTCGGTTCACTCGCCGCGGCTCCTCAGCCGGAGGATCTCCTCCTGCACCCGGTCGCGCTCACGCGCGATCTCCGGGCTGGGCGGCAGGCCGTACGCGTCGTCGGCCTGGTCGAAGACGTCCGCCATCCCCGCCTCCGACAGGTCCGGCTCGTGGAGATCGATCTGCGCGAACGACGGACCGATGTGCCGCATGAAGCCGCGCAGGCCGTCCGCTCCCCCTCCCAGGTGCATCCCCTCGAGCGGCCCCACGGCGGCCCACCGCAGTCCCAGTGACCGCTTCACGACGTCGTCGAACCCCGCCGCGTCGATGACCCCGCTCTGCACCAGGTGGACCGCCTCCCGCAGGATCGCGTTCTGCAGGCGATTGCCCACGAACCCGCGGGTCTCCCGTGCGAGCGCCACGGGCTCGCGTCCGTAGGCGCGGTAGACCTCCAGCGCCCGGTCGACGGACTCCTGTGCCGTCCGCTCTCCCGGCACCACCTCGACGAGAGGCATGATGTGCGGCGGGTTGAACGGGTGACCGATGAGCATGCGCGCAGCGGCGTCGTCGTCCAACCGTCCCGCGATCCGCGTCGGCAGGATCGCGGACGAGGAGGAGACCAGCAGGGCGTCGCCGGCCGCGGCCTCGGCGAGCTCCACGAAGAGGGAGGCTTTCGCCTCCGGATCCTCCGGACCGCTCTCCTGCACGAAAGCGGCATCCAGTGCGGCCTCGGCGGCGGATCCTGCGACGTCGACCGCGTCCGGGCTCACCCCGGCGGATGCGACGACGGCGCTCAACGCCTCGGCAAGATCCGGCCGGGGATCGTACACGGTGACGTGCGAACCGTGGGTGGCGAAGAGCCGCACCCACGACAGTCCGATCGTGCCGGCTCCGATGACGGCCACACGGACGGGGGCAGAGGCTGCTGTCGATGCGGTGTCGTCCATGCACCCACAGTACGACGACGGGGCCGCCCCGATTGTGTCCCGCGCACACACAGCGCGCTCACCGGCAGGTCCGTGTCCACAGGGCACTGCCGCCGCCTGCGGTCGGTGGCACAATGGGGTCATGGAGACGCACGCCACACCCTCGCAGGAGCTCCTCATCGCGGCGGAGAACCAGCTGCGGGAGGCCCTCGACAGCGCGCAGATCGACGTGCGGATCATCGACTCCGCACAGGCCGCGGCGGACGCCTCCCTGCTGCTGGACGAGGTGTGGAGCGTGACGGGGTCCGGAACCACGGTGCTGGAACCCAGCCTCTTCATCGCACTCGCCCACGCGAAGAACTACACCGCGGCGGCGTACGACCGGGCAAGCGGCGACATGCTGGGCGTGACCGTCGGGTTCTTCGCCGCACCCGTCGGGAAGTCGATGCACTCCCACGTCGCGGGTGTCCGCCACGAGGCGGTGGGCCGCGGCATCGGTGCGGCGATGAAGCTGCACCAGCGCCTGTGGTGCCTGGAGCGCGGACTCACCCACATGACGTGGACCTTCGACCCGCTGGTCGCCCGGAACGCCTACTTCAACATCGCGCGCCTGGGGGCACTGCCGGTCGAGTACCACGCGGACTTCTACGGGCAGATGCGCGACGGGGTGAACGCCGGGCAGGCCTCCGACCGTGTCTTCGTCGAATGGGACCTCACCGCACCCGCACCGGCGTCACGCCCCTCCCACGAGCACGCATCACGCGACGGGGACGGCACACCGGCGACGGACCCCGAAGACGCAGTGCCTGCAGTGCGGATCGATCCCAGCGGCAGGCCCCTCGAACTCGACGTCCCCCGGGAGGCGGACCTCGTGTGCATCGAGATGCCCAGCGACATCGAGACGCTGCGCGGAACGGACCCGGAACTCGCCGGCCTCTGGCGGGAAGCGGTGCGCAGAGCGTTCGTCGAACTGCTGGACGACGGGTGGAAGGTCACCGGGTTCCGCCGCAGCGGCGCCTACCTCCTCACCCACCCCTGAGGGTGTCCCTCGCCAGTGGGGGCTTACCTCCCCCTGAGGGTGTCCCGCACCAGTGGGGGTGTCCCGCACCGGTGGGGGCTTCCCGCGCCTCTGAGGACTTCCTTCACCCGTGAGGGTGTCCCGCACCCCTGACGCCCCGAACGGGGGTTCGGGTTCCCGGCGCTCAACGCGTAAGAGTGCACGGTCCGTGCGCAGTTGAGGGCCGGGTTCGCCGAGTGAGTGCAAAATGGCCCGGATCGGCACCCACAGGGCCGAATCGCACTCACTCGAGGTCAGCCCCACCAGGTCTGCGGACGCTCGTCAGTCCGCCAACGAGATGAAGAGGTCCGTGCGCAGGTCCGCAGGGTCCATGTCCGGGTGTGGTTCGGTCGTGTAGACCTCCCAGAACGGCATCGCGACAGTCACGCCCTGAACCTCGAGGGCACCCAGGAACGTCTGCCACGCATCCCCCAGCCCGTCGTAGCCGCCCAGGTGCGCAGCGGTCGCGATCCGTCCGCCCGGCAGAGCGGACGACTGCGCGACGAGGGCGAAGGACGTGCCACCGGGCACCTCGATCGCGCCGAGGTCCACCGCACCTTCCAGCACGCGGTCCACCGGGATGCCCACCTCGAGGTCGGCCGTCTCCCCCGGGATCCCCGTGTACAGGGCGAACGCCGCCCCGACCGGCTGCGCGCCTGCCTGCCCCAGCGCGGGGAACAGACGGGTGAACACACCGTCGAACAGGATCGGCATGTGCGCGGTGGGGAAGCCCTCCACCCGCACCACCGCGGTGACCTGCTCCAAGGCATCGGTCACCGCGGGCTGGGAAGGCGTCGGGACGTCGCCGGATGCCCCAGGACCCGACGCCCCGGGACCCGACATCCCAGGACCCGACGCCCCGGGACTGGAAGGCGTCGGGACCTCGCCCGACGCCCCGGGGCCCACCGGAGTGGGGGTGTCCCCACTCATCACGCGTCCTCGCCCAGGTGCTGGGTGCGCAGCACCTTCTTGTCGAGCTTGCCGACGGAGGTGCGGGGCAGCTCTGCGACGAATTCGACGACGTCCGGCAGCTGCCACTTCGCGAACTTCGTGAGCAGCCCCTCACGGAGGTCGTCCGCGGTCGCCGTCTCACCGTCGCGCAGCACGACGTAGGCGACGGGCCTCTCGTCCCACTTCTCGTCCGGCACCGCGATGACCGCGGCTTCGTAGACCCGCGAGTCGTCCATGATGGCGTTCTCCATGTCGATGGAGGAGATCCATTCGCCGCCGGACTTGATGACGTCCTTGAGCCGGTCCGTGAGCTTCACGTATCCGGACTCGTTGATGACCGCGACGTCGCCGGAGCGCCACCAGTCGCCGTCGAACCGCTCCGCGTTGTCGTCCAGCTTGTGGTAGGCCGTCGCGATCCAGGGGCCGCGGATCAGCAGCTCGCCCATCGAGCTCCCGTCGCGGGGCAGCTCTTCGCCGCTGGGATCGACGACCTTCACCTCGACACCGGCGACCGGCACGCCCTGCGAGCGCTTGAGGTCCCACTGCGCGTCCTCGTCCAGTTCGCCCAGCTCCGGCTTGATCTGCCAGTTGACGGTCACGACGGGGGTGGTCTCCGACGCGCCGTAGGCGTGGATGACCTCTGCACCGGTGAGGTCGCGGAAGCCCTTCATGAGGGACACGGGCGGTTCCGTCGAACCGCTCACCAGACGTGCGCGGGACAGGTCCGGCGTCTCGTCCTGGGCGCGGATGTACTCGAGGAGCCCCGCGAAGATGGCCGGCGCACCGTTGGCGACCGTCACCTCCTCGTCGACGAACGCCTTGGCGATCGCACCCATGTCGTCGGCGGAGAACCGTCCCGGCAGCACGACCTTCGCCCCGGTCCCCGCCGCAGCCTGCGGGAATCCCCACGACAGGACGTGGAACATCGGGGTGATCGGCATGATGACGTCCGTGTAGCCGACCTTGAGGCCCGCCGTGATCGCCATCGTGTGCAGGTAGGACGCGCGGTTCGAGTAGTACACGCCCTTCGGCTTGCCGGTCGTGCCCGTCGTGTAGCCGGCGTACGCCGCGGTGGTCTCCTCGACCTGCTCGAAGTCGTACTCGTCCGGCTGATCGCTCATGAGGTCTTCGAGGAACACGACGTTCTCGAGCGTCGTCTCGATCTGCGACGACGGAGTGTCGGCGGCGACGATCCACTGCTTCACGTAGGAGCCTGCCGCCAGCTTCTCCGCGATCGGCAGGAGTGATTCGTCGACGACCACGTACTGCGTCTGCGAGTGGTTGACGACGTACCCCAGGTCGGCCTCGCCCAGGCGCAGGTTGAGCTGCACCATCGTCGCGCCCAGCCCGGGCACGGCGTAGTACAGCTCGAAGTGCCGCCGCGAGTTCCAGTCGAGCACGCCCACGGTGTTCCCGGGCCCCACCCCCAGGGAGGACAGGGCGTGTGCCATGCGGGACACGCGGCGCCATTCCTCCGCGTAGGTGCTGCGGCCCCACTCACCGTCGGACCGGCGGTGGACGACCTCCGTCCGCGGGAAGTTCACTGCGGCATGACGCAGCAGTGAGAGGACGTTGAGCTGGTAGTCGTCGCCCATCGTGGACGGGATACCTCGAAGCATGGGCACCTCCGGTGAGTGCGTGAGAAGCGGGAACAGAACGCGCGTGTGAGACCGGCCCGTCTGTGAGGCCGGTCTCACACGCGCGGATGTGACTCAGAATACGGTGTAACCGCCGTCGATCACCAACTGCTGCCCGTTGACGAACGAGGAGCCGTCCCCGGTGAGGAACACGGCCGCCTGTTCGAAGTCGTCCGGTGTGCCCCAGGTGCGGAACGGGACGCGGGAGATCACCTTGTCGGTGAACTTCTGGCTGTTCACGGAGTTCTGCGTCATCTCCGTCTCGATCCAGCCGGGGAGGATCGCGTTCGTGCGGATCCCCTCCCGCGCGTACTCGGTAGCGAGCCCGCGCATGATCGACAGGACCGCTCCCTTCGTCGCCCCGTAGAGGGTGTTCCGGGTGGGCGCCTCGATGCCTGCCAGCGAGGACACGAGGACGAGCGATCCGCCCTCACCCTGCTCCATGAGCTGCCGCACCGCTGCCTGGCAGCTGAGGATGACGCCCTCGACGTTGACACCGGAGACGCGCCGCCAGTCGTCGATCGACAGTTCGTGCAGGCGGCCGTAGGCGCCGGACACGCCCGCGTTCGCGATGAGCGTGTCGAGCCGGCCGAACCGCTCGAGGGTCTGGGCCATCGCCCGCGTCACGTCCTCCTCCTGGGACACGTCCGCGGCGAAGGCTGCGGCCTCGCCCCCGCCCAGCGCCTGCAGCTCGTCGACCGCGGCGGCGTTGACGGTCTCGTTGCGTCCCCACACGGCGACGGAGGCGCCGGCCTTGACGAGGCCGCGGGCCATGCCCAGCCCGATCCCCCGGTTGCCGCCGGTGACGACGACGACCTTGCCGGTGAGGTCGGAACCCGCCGCGCCCGAGGTCCCGGTCACCTCTGCCGGTCCGTGTCCGTCCGTCATCGTCAGGCCTCCTTCTTCACTTCGAGGAGCACCTTGCCGCGCACGGCGCGGGTCTCCAGCTGCTTGATCGCCTCGCCCGCCTCCTCCAGCGAGTAGGTCCCGTGGATGACGGGGTCGAGCTTGCCGGCGACGAGGTGGTCCCACATCGCCTCCCACTGGCGGGCGATGAGACCGCGGTCCTTCGCGAACGCAGCACCCCAGCCCACGCCGGCCACGCCGACGTTGTTGAGCAGGAGCCGGTTGACCTTCACCTGCGGGATGTCACCGGCGGTGAAGCCCAGCACCAGCACGGTGCCGAAGGTGGAGAGGCAGCGCAGCGAATCTGTGAAGCGGTCCCCGTCCTTCGGGTTGCCCACCGGGTCCGCGACGAGGTCGACGCCGCCCGGCGCGATCTCCTTCACCGCGTCCTTGAAGCCATCGCTCATGACGGCGTGGGCGGCACCGAGCGAGCGGACGGTCTCCGCCTTCTCCTCCGTGGAGACGACGCCGATGACCGTCGCGCCCATCGCGACGGCGACCTGGACGAGTGCGGTGCCCAGACCTCCGGCGGCACCGTGGACCAGGACGGTCTGGCCCGCTTCCAGCCGCCCGCGCACGCGCAGCGCGAAGTCGGCGGTGAGGAGGTTCATGGGCATGCCCGCAGCGGCGGACAGCGACACGGAGTCGGGGAGCTTCACGGTGGCGTTCGCGGGTGCGGTCATCACCTCGGCGAATGCGCCCTTGCCCGCGATGGTGGCGACACGGTCGCCCACCGCGAACCCGGTGACGGACTCACCGATCGCGGCCACGACGCCGGCGGCTTCGGAGCCCAGCGTGAACGGGAGGTCGTGCTTGACCTGGTAGAGGCCTCGGGACTGGAGCAGTTCCGGGAAGGTGACGCCGGCGTAGGCGACGTCTATGAGGACCTCGTCCGGTCCGGGAACGGGTGTGTCGATGTCTGCGACGGACAGTGAGTCCGGTCCTTCGAGCACGGTGACCTGTACGGCTTTCATGATGTCCCTTCGTTGCGGATAGTGCTGTGCGGATGGAGCTGTGCGGATGGAGCTCTCTGCGTGGAGAGCGGGGAGGGCGCTGTCAGGCGCCGGTGTACTTCGGTGCGCGCTTCTCGCGGAACGCGGTGGCACCCTCCTGCGCATCCGACGTCGCCAGCAGGCTGGTCTGTCCGACGACCTCACGGTCGAGGTCCGAGCGCAGTGTGGGCAGCGCGATCGTGTTGATCGCCTGACGGGTCGCAGCGATCGACAGCGGCGGGCCGCCGGCGAAGGTCGCAGCGACCTCCTGCGCGCGGGCCAGCTGGGTCCCGGAATCCACGAGCTCGCTCGCCAGTCCCCAGTCCAGCGCCTGCGCGCCGTGGACGCGCTCGGCCGTCAGCGCCATGCGCATCGCACGGTGGCGGCCGGCGGACGCGGCGACCAGGGCCGTGGCGCCGCCGTCGGGCATGAGGCCGATCTTCGTGAACGCGAGCATGAAGAACGACTTGTCGTCCACGACGACGTAGTCGCAGGCGAGCGCCAGCGAGCAGCCCACACCCGCAGCGGCGCCGGACACCGCGGCGACGGTGGGGACGGCGGAGTCGCGCAGCAGCATGATGATCTCGTTGACGTCGTCCAGGAGGCTCCCGGACTCCTCCCCCTCCACCTTCGCCTGGAGATCCGCGCCGGAGCTGAACGAGCGGTCGTCGCCCGTGAGGACGATCGCCCGGACGGAGTCGTCCGTCTGTGCGTCCTCGAGCGCCTTCCGCACCGCGGCGACGCTCGCGAGGATCAGTGCGTTGAGCCGGTGGGGGCGGTTGAGGCGGATCGTCATGACGCCCTGGGCGTCGGTGTCGATGAGGACGGGGGACTCAGCGGTGTCGGTCATGCTGACTTCCTTTCGAAGGGGGATGGTCTGTGCTGTTCAGTCTGTGCTGTTCAGTCTGTGCTGGTCGAGGGGATCACACGCTGACGCTCGCGCACCGCCGCCCTCAGGTGCGGGCGAGGCTGGGGTCGAGCTTCCTCTTCACCAGTTTGCCGGCGGCCGTCCAGCCATTCCCGCACGTCCGCGCCCAGATCCTGCGTCGGGGCCACGTGGTCCTCCGGCTCCAGGTAGGCGACGACGACCTCGCCCAGCTCGTCGTCCGGTTCGCCCACGACCGCGACGTCGCGGACGTCCGGGTGGAGGGCGAGCGCGTTCTCGATCTCCTGCGGGTAGATGTTCACGCCGCCGGTGATGATGAGGAAGCTCGTGCGGTCGGCGAGGAACAGGTAGCGCTCCTCGTCGATCCACCCCATGTCGCCGGTGGTGACCCAGGTGGGGTGGTTCGGGTGGCGGGAGTCCGAGGTCTTCGCCGGATCGCCGAAGTACTCGAAGGGCCTGCGCCCCTCCTCCACCTCGAAGTAGACGAGGCCGGTCTCCCCCACCGGGAGCTCTTCACCGCCGGGGCCGCACACGTGGACGGTGCCCATGTACCCGTCGCGCCCCACGGATCCCGGCTTCCGCAGCGCCTCCTCCGAATTGATGAGGGTGAGTCCCGCGCTCTCCGTCGACGCGTAGTACTCGTAGACGACGGGTCCCCACCACTCGATCATCTTCCGCTTCACGTCGGCGGGGCAGGGGGCGGCGGCATGGATCGCGTACCGCATGGAGGACACGTCGTAGGAGTCGCGGACCTCCTGCGGCAGCTTGAGGAGGCGGATGAACATCGTCGGCACCCACTGGGAGTGCGTGACGCGGTGCTTCTGGATGAGGGCGAGCGCCTCCTCCGCGTCGAAGCGCGGCATGATGACGGCGGTCCCGCCGCGCGCGTGGGTCGTCATGACGTAGCGCAGGGGCGCCGCATGGTAGAGCGGGGCGGGTGACAGGTACACGGAGTCCGAGTCGAAGCCGTAGATCTGCGTGAACAGCTGCACGATGGGGACGTTCGGGTCCTCGACGGGCTGGTTCCGCGGTTCCGGCAGGATCCCCTTGGGGCGTCCGGTGGTCCCTGACGAGTACAGCATGTCGTCGCCGCGGGGCTCGTAGTCCGGCTTCACGTCGCTGGCGCCTGCCAGGACCTCTTCGTAGGGATCGAACCCGTCCAGGGGCTCACCGATCCAGATCCTGTGGTCGATGTCCGCGCAGAGCCGCGCCAGCTCCTCCGCCTGCTCCAGCTTCCCGGACAGCAGCACGACCTGCGCCTGGCAGTCGTGGACGATGTACGACGCCTCGTCCGGCGTGAGGTGGCGGTTCACGGCGGTGATGAGGGTGCCCGAGCGCAGTGCGGCCCACATCGCCTCGACGATCTCGAACCGGTTCTCCGCGACGATCGCCACGTGATCGCCCGTCTTCAGCCCCAGGGCGCGGAAGTGGTTGGCGAGCCTCAGGGACCGCTCTTCGAGCTGCGCGTACGTGAGGACGTCGTCCGTGTCCGCCATGATGAGTGCGGGCTTGTCCGGTCGGGCGTCTGCATGGGCTCCTGGATACATCGTGATCACTTCCCTGTGATGGTTCGATGCGCTGCGCGCGATTTTCGGTCCGATGCGCTGTTCGCGGCTCTGCGTGAGGCTACACTCCGAGTGAGTGAACGTTTGCTAAGTACACTATCGGGATCAGGATCGACAGACAAGGAACGCATGGGACAGCACTCCCCCTTCGCGGAGCATTCGACGCGTCTCACCCGCTCTCTGGCGCACGCGCTGGTGAGTGAGCGCGACGACGCGGCGCTGGCGCAGAAGGTCCGCGCGCTCGCGGCACAGCTGCTCGAGGCCGCCGATGACCCGGCGGCCGTCACGGTCGAAGACCCTCACCCGGTGAGCGGCAGCTTCCGTGTGGACCGCACACCCATCACCTCCGCAGTGAATGCGCTGGCCCCGCCGCTGGCGATCCGGACGGTGGACGGCGAGTCCGTGAGCGACACCGCCCTCCCCCTCCAGTACCAGGGGCCGCCCGGACGCGTGCACGGCGGGATCGTCGCCCTCATGCTCGATCAGGTGCTGGGCAACGCCGCGCACGCCACGGGCCTGCCGCCGTCGTTCACCCGCGAGCTCACGATCACGTACGACGCGGCGACACCCCTGGACCAGCCCATCCGTGTCGTCGGTCGGATCGATCGGGTCGAGGGACGCAAGCGGTTCATGTCCGGCGAGATCCTGGTCGACGGGGTCACCAGCGCCCGCGCCCGCGGCCTGTGGATCAGCCCGCGGGAGCTGCAGGACCAGGCCCCTTCCCCGCAGTGA
The DNA here is from genome assembly GCF_016107685.1 of Brevibacterium yomogidense. Lineage (GTDB taxonomy): Bacteria > Actinomycetota > Actinomycetes > Actinomycetales > Brevibacteriaceae > Brevibacterium > Brevibacterium yomogidense. The sequence continues at coordinate 146,078 of NZ_JABASY010000004.1, read as the reverse complement.
CCTGATCACTCAGAGCGCGCTTGTTGATCTTGCCGACCGCGGTCTGCGGGAGGCTGTCGACGAACAGCACCTGCTTGGGCGCCTGCACGGCCCCCTTGAGGTCCTTCACGTGCGCGACGAGCCCGCCTTCGTCGATCGCATGGCCCTCCCGCAGCACGACGGCGGCGGTGACCTGCTCGCCCCACTTCTCGTCGGGCACTCCGAACACGGCCGACTGGGCGACGGACGGGTGGGCGGCCAGTGCGTCCTCGACCTCCCGCGGGTAGACGTTGAACCCGCCGGAGATGATCATGTCCTTCTTCCGGTCGACGATGTAGAGGTACCCCTCCTCGTCCATCCGCGCGATGTCACCGGTGTGCAGCCAGCCGTCGACGATGGTCTCCGCGGTGAGGTCCTCGCGCTGCCAGTACCCGTCCATCGCCCCGCGACCGCGGATGCACAGCTCCCCGGACTCTCCCCGGGCGACCTCCTCGCCCATCGGGTCGAGGATCCGCACGTCGACGGACTGCACGGGCTTGCCGCACGACAGCAGCCGGTCCGGGTTCCGATGGTCCTCCCGCGACAGGACGGAGATGGGATAGCACTCCGTCTGGCCGTAGAGCTGCGCGAAGACGGGTCCGATCCGCTCCAGACCCTCCCGCAGGCGCGACTCCGACATGGGCGAGGCGCCGTACAGCACGTATTCGAGGCTCGACGTGTCCCGCACCTCCAGGTCGGGATGGTCGAGCAGGGCGTAGATCATGGTGGGGACGAACAGCGTGAAGCTGATCCGCTCCCGTTCGATCGTCTCCAGCACGGCGGCCGGGTCGAACCCGTTCATGAGGTGCACCGTGCCGCCCCTCGACAGGGTCGGTCCGATCTTGGTGCCCGCCACATGGCTCATGGGAGGGATCAGCAGGTAGCGGGGCGTGGCCGGGAGCTCGAAGTCGGCGAGGATGTCGGCACTCGACGGTCCCACGTTGAACTGTCTGCGCGTCACCCCCTTGGGCCGCCCCGTCGTCCCGCCGGTGTAGTTGATGATGGCGCGGTCGTCGTGGCGTCCGTCGTCGCGGAATGTCTGCGGGCCCACCTGCGCCGCTGCGGTCTCCAGGTCGCCGGCGAACTCTGCAGGGCCGAAGGTCCAGACGGGGAGCCCCGCACCCGTCGCGACGTCGATGAGCTCACGGCTGCGCTCCGGATGATTCGTCTCGTCGACGACCAGAGCGGCCGCGCGGGAGTCCTCGATCTGGTAGACCTGGTCCGCCGCTCCTCCCATCGGGTGAAGCCACGTGACGTAGAGCCCCAGCGACTGCACTGCGACACCCAGCGCCCAGACCTCGAACCGGTTGGCGCCCAGGGCGGCGATCCCGTCGCCGCGGCGCAGCCCCGCCTGGGAGAGGACCGCCTGGTAGCGGCAGATCAGGTCGAGGACCTGGGCGTACGTCGTCTCCCCGCGCTCCTCCTTGAACGCGACCCGGTCCGGATGGCGCTCGAGGATGCGTCGGATCTGCGCACCGATGGTCGGTCCCGTGAGGTGCTGTGCGATCTCCATTGATTGCTCCGTCTCGTGGTGGATGGTTCCTGATGGGGCGCGGTGCTCAGCGCGGGAGGAACACCGCCGTCCAGGTGTCGAGCATCGGCTCCGTGCGGTGGTCGCGGCCGGAGAACGTGTAGGTGAGCGCCATCCCGCGCATGCTCGTGAACACGAGGTCCAGGGTGCGGGGGAACTCCGGCCGCGAGGCGACGGGATCACCGAACGACCGTGCAGAACTCTCCCGCACCCGCTTGAGCACCCGCTTCTCGTGGTCGACGAGGTCCGCGGCGAGCTCCGGGTCCGTCCGCGCCGCGATCCACGTCTCCATGGCAGCCCAGAAGTTGTCCGCGAAGAACGTCTCCCACATCCGCTGCACCGCCCAGCGGACGCGGGCGGGCTGATCGTCCTCCGCCGGAGCACCGGCGAAGTCGGAGTGCCGTGCGGCATCCAGCCGCTCCTCCATGAGCCGCTTGACTGCGGAGGCGAGCAGCACCTGCTTCGACGGGAAGTGGTGCAGCAGCTTGCCGCGCGACACCCCCGCCCGCTGCTGGACCGCCAGCGTCGTCGTCGCCGCGTACCCGTCCTCCAGCAGGCAGTCGATCGCCGCAGTGAGGATCGCGTCCTTCGCGATCCGCCCCCGCTCCTGCCCCCCGCCGGACGGGGGACCACCGCCGAGGCCCCGGTCGGGGGAGGCGGGGACGCCCACCTTCCCGACCACGGCCTCGGCGGCGGTGTCGTTCGTCGTGTCGATCGTCGCGCCGATCAGCGCGGGGCCATGCGGATGGCGCCGTCCAGACGGATCGTCTCCCCGTTGAGCATGGGGTTCTCGACGATCTGGGCGGCCATGAGGCCGAACTCCGCCGGCACGCCCAGGCGCGACGGGTGCGGCACCTGCTCGCCCAGCGACTTGAGCGTCTCCTCCGACGCTCCCAGCATGAGCGGCGTGTGGAAGATGCCCGGAGCCACCGTCATGACACGGATGAGCGACGACGCGAGGTCACGGGCGATCGGCAGCGTCATGCCGACGATGCCGCCCTTCGACGCGGAGTACGCGGCCTGACCGATCTGCCCGTCGAATGCGGCCGCGGACGCCGTGTTGACGATGACGCCGCGCTCCTCGCCCACCGGGTCGATGCCCTGCATGTGTGCGGCCGCGAGCCGGATGACGTTGAACGTGCCGATGAGGTTGACGGTCACGATCTTCGTGAAGTCCCCCAGCGGGAAGACGCCCTTGCGACCCGACACGCGCTGCGAACCGCCGATGCCGGCGCAGTTGACGACGATGCGGAGGTCACCCAGTTCGCTGGTGCGCTCGATGGCCGCCTGCACCTGTGCCTCATCCGTCACGTCACCTTCCACGAAGGTGACGGAGTCTCCCAGTGCGGCGACCTCGTCCGACCCCTTGAGGTCGAAGGCGACGGCCTTACCGCCGCGCGACACGATCTCCTGCACCGTCGCGAGTCCCAGTCCGGATGCGCCTCCTGTGACGAAGGCGACCTGATCCTTGATCTGCATGCTGCTCCTTCTCCGAGCCGTGGCCCGTCGGTGTGGGGATTACCAGTCCATATTGACTGGTTTTGGCTCATATGTGAAGCTGGGCACACAATCACCGAACATTCGTTCAGCAGGAGAAGCCATGACCGATGCAGTCATCGTCGCCGCACGCCGCACACCGACCGGGAAGCGCGAGGGCGTCCTGTCCGGCGTCCACCCGGCGGACCTGTCCGCCCACGTCCTCGAGGACCTCGTGAAGACCGCGGGCGTCGACCCGGCGCTCGTCGAAGACGTCATCTGGGGCTGTGTCACCCAAGCCGGCGAGCAGACGGGCGACATCGCCCGCACCGCGGCGCTGTCCGCAGGCTTCCCCGAATCCGTCACCGGCGTCACCGTCGACCGCCAGTGCGGCTCCTCGCAGCAGGCCGTCCACTTCGCGGCCGCGGGCATCATCGCCGGCCAGTACGACATCGTGATCGCCGGTGGCGTCGAGTCGATGTCCCGCAACCCCATGGGATCGTCCTCGATGGGGAAGAACCCGTACGGCGACCGCTTCATGGACCGCTATGACGGTGTGAAGCCCAACCAGGGCGTGGGTGCGGAGATGATCGGTGAGCAGTGGGGCTTCTCCCGCGCGCAGGTCGACGAGTTCGCACTGGAGTCGCACGCACGTGCCGCCGCAGCGACGGATGCGGGCGCCTTCGCGTCGCAGATCGCACCCGTCCAGACGGAGCACGGCCTCATCTCCGCAGATGAAGGCATCCGCCGCGGAGGCACCGCGGAGGGCCTCGGCAAGCTCAAGACCGTGTTCAAGGAGGATGGCATCGTCACCGCCGGCAACTCCTCGCAGATCTCCGACGGCTCCGCCGCCCTCCTCATGATGAGCGGGGAGCGCGCGAAGGAGCTGGGCCTCAAGCCGATCGCACGCGTCCACACCGCGGTCCTCGCCGGCTCGGACCCCGTCATCATGCTCACGGCACCGATCCCGGCCACCCAGAAGGCGCTCAAGAAGTCCGGTCTCAGCATCGCCGACATCGGCGTCTTCGAGGTGAACGAGGCGTTCGCGACCGTCCCCCTCGCATGGCAGCAGGAACTGGGCGCGGACTTCTCCACGATCAACCCGAACGGCGGTGCCATCGCGATGGGTCACCCGCTGGGCGGATCCGGCGCGCGCCTCATGACGACGATGGTCCACCACATGCAGGACAAGGGCATCAAGTACGGCCTGCAGACCATGTGCGAAGGCGGCGGCCAGGCCAATGCGACCATCCTCGAACTGCTCTGACCCGAACACCCCGACAGCAGACCCCAGTGCACGGACAGGAGTGACACGGTGAAGAGAGAGCTCTACGACGAGGACCATGAGGACTTCCGCCGGACAGTGGCGGCGTTCTTCGACAAGGAAGTGGTGCCCCACCAGGACCGCTGGGAGGAACAGGGCGTCGTCGACCGCTCGATGTGGAAGGCGGCGGCCGAAGCCGGCGTCATCGGCTTCTCGCTGCCGGAGAAGTACGGCGGCGGGGGCGTCACCGACTACCGGTTCGAGATGATCCGCGGGGAGGAGTCAGCACGCCGCGGCATCGCCTCCTCCGTCAGCGGGTGGGGTGTCTCCGACGGCATCGTGCCCGGCTACCTCACCGGCTTCGGCAGCGAGCACCTGCAGGACAAGTACCTCCCGGGACTGGCCGCCGGCGACCTCATCGGGGCCATCGCGATGACGGAGCCCGGTGCGGGATCGGACCTCCAGAACATCCGCACCCGCGCTGTGAAGGACGGCGACGACTGGGTGATCGACGGATCGAAGACGTTCATCACGAACGGCCAGACCTGCGATTTCGTCATCGTCGTCGCGAGGACGGACCCCGACGCCCCCGGCTCCCGCGGCACGTCGCTCTTCATCGTCGACGAGGGGACTCCCGGCTTCACGAAGGGGCGCAACCTCGACAAGGTGGGGCTGGCCGCCCAGGACACCTCCGAACTGTCCTTCGAGAGCGTCCGGGTGCCGGACTCCCAGCTGCTGGGCCAGCTCAACGAAGGGTTCATCCACCTCATGATGAACCTGCCGTACGAGCGGATGGGCATCGCCTCCGGCGGTCTGGCGGGAGCGCGTGCCGCGTTCCGGTGGACCGCGGAATACGTGTTCTCCCGACAGGCCTACGGCGGCACGATCGGCGACCTCCAGGCGACCCAGTTCGAACTCGCAGAGCTGGAAGCGCGCATCGACATGCTCGAGGCGTACGTCGACCGCTGCGCCCTCGCCCTGAACGCGGGCACGCTCACGGCGATCGAGGCGTCGAAGGCGAAGATGCTCGCAGCGGACCTCCAGATCGAGGTCGTCAGCAGGGGCCTCCAGCTGCACGGAGGCTACGGCTACATGCTGGAGTACCCCATCGCGCGGGCGTTCCGCGACAGCCGCATCCAGTCGATCTACGGCGGCACGTCCGAAGTCATGAAGCACATCATCGGCAAGGACATCCGGTCCCGATACCGGCAGGATCGGTGACTGAGCGCCACTGACGGCGCGGGCAGGCGGAAGGGGACGGGCTCACGAGCCCGTCCCCTTCCGCGTGAGCTCCCATTTCCGCATGACACGTCCTCCACGTGAGATCACGCCCGGGTGGAGCAGCGCTCCACATGAGACACACCTGCCTCGCGACAGGCTCGTGTGGGAGGGTCGCGGCATGCGCCGTGGTTCGTACCCCAGGTCACGAATTGAGCAAGGCCTCGAGTTTTTCTCATTTCCCCTTGCACTCTGGGTGATCAATCGATAAGTTCAACCGCGAGGTCGGCACTGCTCGGATCCGAAACGGCGAAGAAGCAAGCTCCGTGATCCGATCTCCGATCCGAGACCCACAGGACGGCGGGGCACCCGCCCCTCCTCCCGATGAAGACGAAGGTGACTTCAATGACTCGAGTGAACGCAGGCCTGGACAAGGTGCTGTCCGTGCTGACCGCGATCGCTGTCGTGGCGATGATGCTGCACGTGGTCCTGCACGCACTGATGCGCTTCTTCCTCAACTCCCCCCTCTACGGCACGAACGAGATCGTGTCCTACTGGTACCTGCCGGTCGTGGCCCTGCTGGGCATCCCCGCCGCGCACCTGCAGAACGAACACATCACCGTCGTGCTGCTGGTGGAGAACCTGAGCAAGAAGATCCGCAACATCTTCATGGTCTTCGCCTGCTTCATGGCCGCCCTGGTCAGCATCGGCTTCATGATCTACGGCTTCCGGGAAGCCATGGACAAGATGGGCATGGGCGCCACCGCCGGCGTCACGGACATCATCACCTGGCCGGTCTACTTCCTCGTGCCCCTGGTGTTCTTCGTCATGGCGGCCCTCTACATCCTGGAGATCATCGTCGTCTTCCGCACCGGTGATCCCGACATCGACGTCCGCACCGGCGAGAAACTCGAATCCGACCCCATCGAAGAGGCCGCGCTGTGAACCGCACCCGCCCCCACACAGCGAGCCACCTCCTGACTCTTCTGGCGAAGGACCTCCTCTCATGACAGCTTCGAACCTCACCACAGACGGCAACAACATGCCCGAGGACAACTCCCCAGACAACGACGCCGCCACGAACGCGAGCGCCGGGCAGCCGACGCTGACCCCGGGCGCCCTGCTGCCCAGCGGCAATCGCCGCAAACCCGGCAGGATTGCCGTCATCGTGTGCTTCGTCCTGCTGGCAGTGTGCCTGGGCGGCTTCTTCACCAGCTCGTCGGGACCCGTGGCCGGCATGTGGTGCGTGGCGATGATGATCCTGCTGATGTTCATGTCCGTGCCCGTCGCGTTCGCCCTGGCGATCCCCAGCCTCATCGGCGTCTACGGGCTCTCCGGCGTGCCGGCCATGACGAACATCCTGGCCACCTCCCCCTTCAACGCGGTGTCGTCCTGGACGTACTCCGTCCTGCCGATGTTCATCTTCATGGGCATGCTCCTGGCACAGTCCGGGATGGCCACCCGCATCTACCGGGCCACCGACCGCTGGTTCTCCTGGCTGCCCGGCGGCATCGGCATCGGCACCACCGCGGCCGGTGCGGGGCTGGCCTCCGTGTCCGGCTCCACCATCGGCATGACCTACACACTCGGCCGCGCAGGCATCCCCGAAATGCTGCGGGCAGGCTACGACAAGCGCGTCGCCGTGGGCACCGTCATCGTCTCCGGGCTGCCCGGCAACCTCATCCCACCCTCGATCCTGCTGGTCGTCTACGCCGGCATCGCCTCCGTGCCCGTGGGCCCCCAGCTCATGGCCGGCGCCGTGCCCGGCATCCTCGTCGCCTTCAGCTTCGCTCTCTTCATCTTCTGCCTCGGCATCCTCTTCCCCCACCTCGTGGGCCGGGGCAAGCACGCCGTCGGTGAGAAGGAGACCGTCACCTGGGCACAGCGCTTCCAGTCTCTGGGTGAGATCTGGGGCTTCCCGCTCATCATGCTCGTCCTCTTCGGCGGCATGTTCTCCGGCGCGTTCACCCCCACCGAAGCCGGTGCCGCCGCCGCTCTGACCGCGATGATCCTGACCCTGTGGTACACGCGGAAGAACAACCCGATCGGCAACGTGTCCCGTGCCGCGGTGTCCACCGTGTCCTCCACCGCCGCGATCTTCTTCATCATCATCGGTGCTGAAATGCTCACGAAGCTGCTGGCGATCACCGGGCTGGCCCCGGTCATCACCGAGTTCATCACCGGAATGGGACTCAACCGGGTCGGCTTCCTGCTGGTCCTCGTCCTCCTCTACCTGGTCATGGGCATGTTCTTCGACACCCTGTCGATGATGCTGCTGACCATCCCGATCCTGCTGCCGACGCTTGCGGAGATGGACGTCAGCGCCCTGTGGTTCGGTGTGTTCGTCGTGCTGCTGGGCGAGCTGGGCATGATCACCCCGCCGGTGGGGATCCTGTCCTTCATCGTGCACAACATCGCGAAGAACCCCGAGGTGAATCTGGGTCAGACGATCACGCTGAAGGACATCTTCGTGTCCCTGCTGTGGTTCCTGCCCGTGGCGGTCCTGTTCCTCGTCCTCATGATCTTCGTGCCGGAGATGACGGAATGGCTGCCCGACCTCCTCGAACGCACAGCCGGCAGCACAGCCACCCAATAACCCGGCCACCCAGTCACCCTTCACCCACGCAGTAAGTTCATCAGCCATCCAATAGTTCATCAGCCATCCACGAGCCTGCCGGGCCTCACCGGCCCGGCAGGCTTGCCCGCACACCCCAGCTCTCCCCCTTGCACACCCCCTCAGAAAGAAAGTGAGACCGCCTTGGTCCTCTCCGCAGCGCGCACGAAGCGCATGAACAGGCTTGCGCCCGCCGTCGCCGGAGCGAGCGCCCTCGCCTTCGCCCTCACCGCGTGCGCCGGATCCGCCGGAACCGGTGGCGGTGGCGGCGGGTCGGAGGACTCCGGAGCCTTCGACGCCGGTGCGAGCCAGGAGGAGGTCGACGCGGCTCTTGCCGACCTCGACCCTGTGGAGATCACCTACCAGCCGTCCGCGGCCTCGCAGGAGTCCGTGCAGTCGCCGTCCGGCACCGTCCTCGCAGAGGCGATCGAAGAGCGGTCCGGCGGGAAGATCTCCGTCGACCTGGTCTGGGGACAGGCGGTCGCCGGGTACTCGGAGGTCCACGACGCCCTGGGCGACGGTCGCGTCGACCTCGCCTACACGCTGCCCGTCTACGACCCGGCGCAGTTCCCCGCCGTGAACGCCCTGGGCGACGCGCTGGGCGGACTCGACCCGTCACCCTACGTCGGGGAGATGGTGACGAACGCGGTCGCCACCGACGTCGCCTGGCAGACACCGGAGATCGTCGAGGAGTACGAGGACCTGGGGATCCAGCCGATCGCACCGACCGTCGCCTCCGGCGGTTACTACTCCATCTGCAACACCCCCGGTGTGGAGGAGGAGGACTACGACGGCAGGCAGATCCGCATCGCCTCGAAGACCCAGGGCGAACTCATGAGCAGCATCGGAGCCTCCCCCGTGTCGATGGAGTACACGGAGACCTTCGAGGCGCTCCAGCGCAACACCGTCGACTGCACGCTCGGACAGCTCGTGCCGTCGGCTGAGGCCGGCATCTTCGAAGTGGCCCCGCACGTCGGGTACATGACGGAGACGAGCATCTCCCGCAGCCCCGGCGCCCTTCTCGCCGGCTCCAAGTTCGCGGACCTCCCACTCGGGTACCAGCAGGTGATCTTCGATGCGTACACGGACTACTTCCACGGCCAGATGATGACGACCATCAACGGCAACGCAGTGGCGATCGGCATGGCCAAGGAGGCCGGCGGAGAGATCGAGCAGTTCCCCGAGGAGTTCCAAGAGGACATCGCGGAGTTCAGTGAGGACAAGCGCGCGGAGCTCGCCGAATCCGGCGTGGCCGGCGGCGAACTGCAGACCCGCGTCGAGGAATCCGCTCAGAAGTGGGCGGACCGCGCCGAGGAACTGGGCTTCACCGATGAGGGAACGACCGAGGACTTCGACGAGTGGTTCGACGAGGACACCGACTTCCGTCCTCTCGGACAGGCGATCTTCGACGAGGTGATCCTCCCTCACCGACCATCCTGACCATCCTGACCACCCATGATTCCCCACCCACCGGGCGACAGTCGCTCGGTCGACTCAAAGGAGAGCCGAAGATGAGGAAACGATCGATTGGCCGTCTGCCCCGGGCAGCGACTGCGACTGCAGCGTTCGGCGTGTGCGCTCTGGCACTGAGCGCCTGCGCGGGCTCCGCCGCCGGCGGTGGCAGCGGGGCCGACGGCGAGGCCGGAGAGGGCTTCGCGTACGACGCGCCCCAGGAGGAGGTCGACGAAGCGCTGGAGGACCTGGATCCGGTGACGATCAAGTTCCAGCCGTCGTCGGCGTCACCCGACTCCGTCATGGCGCCCGCGGGCACCGTGTTCAAGGAGCTCGTCGAAGAGCGGTCCGGTGGGAAGATCACCGTCGAGATCATCTGGGGACAGGCGATCGCAAGTTATGCGGAAGTACACGACGCACTGGGCGACGGCCGCCTGGACGTCGCGTACACCCTGCCGGTCTATGACCCGGCACAGTTCGCCGCGGTCAACGACCTCGGCACTGTCATGGCCGCGGTCAAGCCCTCTCCCTTCCAGGGCGAGCTGGTCGCGAACGCGGTCGGCAACGAGCTCGGGTGGAACAACGAGTCGGTGCTGGACACGTACGAGGAACTCGGGCTCACGCCGCTGACCCCGTTCGCCGCGTCAGGCGGCTACTACTCGGTGTGCAACTCCGTGGTCGACTCGGAAGATGACTGGGACGGCCTCCAAGTCCGCATCGCCTCGACCGCACAGGCGGCGCAGGTGAAGCACCTGGGTGCCACTCCCGTGTCGATGGAGTACGCAGAGACCTTCGAGGCGCTGCAGCGCGGCACCGTCGACTGCACGCTCGGACAGCTCGTACCGTCGGCTGAGTCCGGGATCTTCGAGGTCGCCCCGAACCTGGGCTACACGACGGAGAACTCGTTCTCGCGCAGCCCTGGTGCGTACCTCGCCGGTTCCGGGTTCAAGGACCTGCCCCTGGCCTACCAGCAGATCATCTTCGACTCGAACGCGCTCGCGGCAGAAGGCGGCCTGGAGGCCGTCATCGGCGGCAACGCGGACGCTGTGCGACAGGCGAAGGAAGCCGGCGGCGAGGTCGAGCCGTTCGACGAGAACCTGCAGAGCGCGATCAGCGAGTACTCGGAGGAGCTCTCCGAGGCCGCGCTGGAGAACGGTCTGATCGACGAGAACATCCTCGACAACATCGCCGCGTCGGAAGAGGAGTGGACGAAGCGCTTCGAGGAGCTGGGCTACGTCGATGACGGGACCGTGAGCGACTTCGACGAGTGGTTCGACGAGGACACGGACTTCTCCGGCTACGCGAAGGCCGTGTACGAAGAGGGCACCGCGCAGGAGCACCGCCCCAGCTGACCCACACGGCTGAGGCGCGGCTGCCGCATCCAGCAGCAGAAGGGGCCCGGGTCCGACGGTCAGGAAGACCGTCGGACCCGGGCCCACTTCTGTGTCGCAGCGCGACGACCGTCTGCGCGGTCCCCGTCAGGCGGAACGGTCAGTAGCGGAACGTCGCGATGGCGTCCGCGGACCACTCCCAGTCCGCCCATGTCCGAACGCTGCCGCTGGCCCGCACCGTCGCGATGATCGCCTCGTCCGCCAGCGCGGACGCGTCGGGTGAGCTGAGACGCTGCTCGTCCCGCGGGAGGAAGAGCGTGTCGACACGCCCCTCCTTCGCCGAGGCCGCGATCTCCGCCAGATCGAACGATCCGCGGCCGTTGTGGGCCTGGGTGAGTGCCTTCTCCGACTCCGCCTTCTCCTGCGCCGCAGACCGAGCGCTCAGCTTCCTCCACGCCGCCGACCGCAGGTCGTCAGGCGTGGTGTGCTCCGGGTTGCCCGCGATCACCTCGTCGTGGATGACCGGGTAGGGGCACACCTCCTTGAAGGTCGACAGGTATTCGGCGACCGACGCCAGCACCAGCGGCTGGGACCGGGCGGTGCCCAGCTCCTTCGCCACGGCCTCCCCCACCGCCCGCAGGAACTTCTGCGTGAGCATCGTGTCCGTCTCGTCCGCACCGCCGTGCCCGTGGAACGCCGCCTGTCCCCCGCCGATGGGGCGATGCTGCAGCTGCGGTTCCGGCAGCTCCCCGATGACGTCCTCGAAGTCCTCCGGGATGTTTCCCTGCGGAAGCTGCTCGATGCTGTTGCGGGTCGCGTCGAACAGTCGGACGGAGTTCTTCGCGAGCGCCAGCACATAGGTCCGCCCGCTGTTCTCCACGACCGGCACGACCGGGCGGACATGGAAGTGATCCGCGACGATGACCGCGTCGGCCACCTCGATCGGGATGCGCGTCGCCACGAAGAAGTCCTGTGCGGCGAACACCACCAGACCGCGGCTCTGCTGACGCCAGTACGTCGAATCGGAGGTGAGTTCGCGCACCGGGGCGAGCACCGCCTCGGTGGCGGCCTCACTCAGTCCCTCCTCACGGAGGCGCGCTGCGGCCGTCTTGAGCTGGTTGCTGAGGATAGCGGCGGATCGACCGGCGGTCGTCGTCTGGACTTCGGTGGGGACGTAGAAGGTGACCTTGGGACCTGACTGCGCGTCTGCTTCGACGACTGTGTCGAAGTCGAGTGTGTCAACGATTCCCTGCGGGTTGGTCGTCATCTGCGATGACCTCCTTGAAGGCAGCTCGTCTACCAGAGGTAGCTTGCCCCTCCCACCCTAATCGAGACGCGCGCCGCACGGCCCGCGCTCTACGCCTGCACGGCGTCCAGCGCGGCCCGGATGTCGTCCCACAGGTCCTCGACGTCCTCGATGCCGACGCTCAGACGGATGAGGCCCTCCGGCACCGTCTCCGGTTCCGCCGTGTGACGACGGCGCCGCTCCAGCAGGCTCTCGACTCCGCCCAGGCTCGTGGCCGGCGTCCACAGCTCACAGTGATCGACGACCTGGTCGGCCGCCTCCGTGGACCCCACGTCGATCGAGATGATCGCACCGAACCCGTCCATCTGCGCGGCGGCCCGCTCATGTCCGGGGTCGCCCCGCAGCCCCGGGTAGCGGATGGCCCGCACCGCAGGATGGGCTTCGAGCCGCTCCGCGAGGACCAGCGCGTTGTCGCCGGACCGTTCGACCCGCAGCGCCAGGGTGCGCAGCCCGCGCAGACCCAGCCACGCCTCGAAGGGGCCCGCGATCGCACCCTGGATCGACCGATGGTGCAGCAGCCCCTCCCGGACGGGCGCCTCCGCCGGCACACAGGCACCCAGGACCACGTCGGAATGCCCCGCGAGGTACTTCGTGACGGAGTGGACGACCACGTCCGCGCCGATCTCCAGCGGACGCTGGAGGAGCGGGGTGGCGAACGTGTTGTCGACGACCACGAACGCGCCGCTCGCCTTCGCCGCCTCCACGAGCGTCGGCAGGTCCGCGACTTCGAGCATGGGATTCGTGGGGGATTCGATCCACAGCAGCACCGGACGCTCGTGTGTGAGGGACGCCGTGTCCTCGGCCGCCTTCCGCACCGCGGCGATGACATCCTGGGTGTCCGCGATGTCGACGGTCACGAGGTCGAAGCGGCCCGTCCGTGCCGTCTCCTGCGCCCCCAGCAGCGCACCCTGGTAGGTGTGCGCGGGCATGACGACCGTGCCGCCCGGTGCGACGAGGTCCAGCGCGGACGCGATCGCGGCCAGACCGGACCCGTAGAGGAGTGCGGGCACATCCGCGCCCTCGAGGCGGGCCAGTGCGTCCTCGAACGGATCCCACGTGGGATTGGAGTACCGCCCGTACGCGCGGGCACCGCTCGCGACCTCCCCCGTCCCCACATACGTGGACGAGATCGTGATGGGCGGATTCACCGGTGCATCGTCCCCGCGGTGGGGACGACCAAGATCGACGACACGGGTGGCGGGACGGTGGGCGCGCGGCGAGGGCTGTGACATGGGACCACAGTAACCCCGCGGTCCTGGGCGGAGGGCTCCGGGATGCGTCACACGGTCACAATGCTGACCGGCGGCTGAGCGTCCGCTAGGCTACCCACCGGCGCTCGCGACGCAGCCGCCTCCGCGTCGGCATTCCCGGGCGCGATGGGGGGCCCGCCGATACCGCTCCCCCGACGACTCCCCTCGAGGAACCATGACTGCTCAGATCATCGCCCTGGCGATCTTCATCGCCCTGTTCGCACTGGGCGCCATCCGCGGCGTGCACATCGGCGTGCTCATGTTCGCGGGTGCCGCCGGCACCGCGCTGCTGCTCACCGACATGCCTCTCGAGGACGTCGTGAACGGGTTCCCGCTCTCCATCATGGTCCTCCTGGCAGGCGTCACACTGTTCTTCGCGATCGCCCAGCTCAACGGCACGATCGACAAGCTCATCGACCGCGCGCTGGCGAAGGTCGGCTCGAATGCGCTCCTGCTGCCGTTCGTCTTCTTCGTCCTCACCGGCGCGATCGCGTCCATGGGGGCGCCGCTGGCCGGGCTCGTCATGATGCCCGTCGGCATGCAGGTCGCCCGCCGCTACGGGATCGACTACGCACTCATAGGGCTGTCCATGTGCTTCGCGATCGGGGCAGGCGGCTTCGCACCCACCAGCCTCTACGGCATCGTCACGTACTCGACAGCACACGGGGCGGGCATCGACCTCAACCCGTTCCTCCTGTTCGCCATCGCGGTCGTCACCTACCTCCTCATGCTCGGCTTCTCCTACTTCGTGTGGGGTCGCAGGACCGTCGTCCACGAGCCCGAGGCCGTCGCCGCCGGGTCCGTCGCGTTCACCCGCGGCAGCGCGTCGACGGCGTCCGTGGAGTTCGGTGAGGGTGATGACGACGATGCACGCTTCAGCGCCGACGACGTGAGCGGCGACCGCTCCCAGATGTCCGCGACCGACCCGTTCACGTTCGAGCAGCTCGCCACGGTCATCGCGATCATCGTGCTCCTGGGATCCGTCGTCCTCGTCGCGGCGCTGGGCGGCGACCCGGACATCGGCATCCTGTGCTTCGGCCTGTCCGCTCTGCTGCTCCTCCTCAAGCCGTCGCGCGGCAAGGAGGCGGTCGTCCGCATCGACTGGTCGACCGTGCTGCTGGTGGGCGGCATCATCACGTTCGTGGGTGTGCTCGAGGAGATGGGCGCCGTCGACCTCCTGGGCGAGGGCGCGAAGGCGCTGGGCTCACCGCTCATCGCCGCGTTCGCACTCTGCCTGGTGGGCGGCCTGGTGTCCGCGTTCGCCTCGACGACCGGCATCCTCGCGGCGCTCGTGCCGCTCGCGCTGCCCCTCGTCGCCGACGGCAGCCTGCCCGGCTGGGCCCTCATCGCAGCGCTGGGCGTCTGCTCCGCGGTCGTCGACGTGTCGCCGTTCTCCACCCTGGGAGCGACCGTCGTCGCCACGGCCCCCGAAGAGGACAAGCCGCGCCTCACCAGCATCCTCCTGCGCTTCGGCCTGTCCATGGTCGTCGTGGGCCCCGTCCTGCTGGTGGGCGGCCTGGTCATCCCCGCGATGCTGGTGGGCTGAGCCGGGGTCGATCAGACCTGGCATGCTGTGCGCATGCCCAGCACTCCCTCAATCCCCCGGTCGGCATGGTTCACGGTGATCGTCGCTGCGATCGCCCTTGGCGGGTGTTCCGAGTCGACACCTCCGGACGCAGATACCGAGTCCCCCGCAGCTTCGTATGTGCGGACGAGCGACTGGGGCGAAGGGGACGCGGCACTTCTCGAAGGAACTGTGGCACTCGAGAACGGGTGCTTCACCGTAGTCGACGATGCCGGCCAGGTCATCGTGCCGATATTCCCGACCGACTTCAGGTGGAACGTTGAGTCCCGCAGCCTCTCTGGATTCGGTCACACCTTCTCCGAGGGAGATTCGGTCTCCCTGGGCGGCGGATTCACCGGATCACCGCCCTCCGTTGCTGAACACGTTCCGAGCAGCTGCGACGGCAGTGAGTTCTTCATCGTGGCCTCTGACTGACAGACAGGGGCCCAGCGGCGCTCTGCACTACCCCCCCCGAACACTGCACACCGGAAGGAGATGAATAGCCGGGCGAGGTGTCCACGAGTACCTGCATCTCAGCGTGGGCGTGCGCTTCCAGGCGCCTTTCGGACAGTGAGCGGAGTCCAGCACATGTCATCCATCGTGATGCAGCGGCGCGAGACGATCATCAGGATGAGGGCAAGCGTCGCGACGGGAAGTGTGGAAGTCGCGGCAAGCAGCGCAGCTCGATAGGCGGCGTCGAGACCGTCGACGGAAGCCATCGAGTAGGGAATGGCGATTGCGGCGGCAGTCGATACCGATAGCGCCGAAGCATCAATCGCCCAACCCGGAACTACGCGGCTGAGCGCTGCTCGGAGGGTGAAGCCGACCACCACAAGCGTGGCGAGTTGCAGGAACCAATACCAGGTAGCAAACAATCCCGGGCCAGAGAACAGTATGACGCCGACGACTGCCATGCTCATGATCAGTGCGATCACTGATCGGAGCAGCTCGAAAAGAATCAATCTCATACGTCACCCCATATCGTGAGCCGATCCAGTAGGCGCGCTCACCCTATCCACATCCCGCGCGGATCCGGTCAGGCAGGCGTGTCGCCGACAGGCTGTGGGGTGAGCTGCTTCTCCAGCACCACGAATTCGAGGTCGTCGCGCTGCGGCAGCCCGAACTGCTCCTGCCCGTAGGGGAAGGGCTCGCTCTCCCCCGTGAGCGCGAAGCCGCGCCGCTCGTAGAAGCTGATGAGCTCCGCCCGCTGCCGGATGACGGTCATCCGCATCGTCGTCGCACCCCAGCGCTCCGTGACAGCCTGCTCCGCGGCCAGCATCACGAGCTTCCCGATCCCACTCCCCTGCATCTGCGGTGCGACAGCGAACGTCCCGAAGTAGGCGACGCCATCGCCCTTGTCCTCCAGCTGCACGCACGCCACCGGCGGGATCGAGTCGCCACCCGCCTGACCGCCGACCGTCAGTGCATCGGCGCCCTCACCACTCCAGAAGAGCAGAACCAGGCTGCCCGGTGTCGCGAGGAGCTCACGGCCCATCTCGAGGTCCATCCGCTGGCCTCCCAGCAGATCCGCCTCCGTCGTCCACCCGGCACGGGAACCGTCCCCGCGGTACGCGGATTCCACGAGTTCGACGAAGGTGGGCACGTCGTCCTCACGTGCTTCTCTCCAGGTGAGCTGGTCAGTCATGGGCGAGTCCTCTCCGAGCGATGTGCGTTCACCCATTCTTCCTCTGTCCACGGAGGAAGTCCGCGAGCACGAGCGCATGGTTCTCTTCTTCGTCCTTCGCAGCGTAGAGCAGGACGAGGAGATCCTCCTTCGAATCAGAGAATCTCTCGAGCAGCTCCTGAGGTGCGTCGGACTCCCGCAGCTCCTTCTCATAGGCCTGCGAGAAGTTGTAGAAGGTGAGATCGCCGCCGTGGAATCGACGGCGCAACTCGTCCGACGGTGCGACGTCCTTGCCCCACTCGTCGTGGTCGAGGTCCGCCTTCGCCACCCCTCGCGGCCAGATCCGGTCGACGAGGACGCGATACCCGTCCTTGGGCTGGTCGTGCCGGTACAGGCGGACTGCGGCGATGCCGCCTGTCGTGTCGATGGTCGGCTGACCGTCGCTGCCGCCGGCCTTGTCGCTGCCGTCCCTCTTCCCCTGGTTCTTCGTCGTGTCGCTCATGCAACCACGCTACTCCTCCGCCCGGAGGACGGGCCAGGAGTGCCGTCCGCTGACGGGCCGATCCGTGCGAACGAGGCGTGGACAGGTCGTGAGACGGCATCGAACTGTGTGGCCCACGGCACGTAGACTGTCATCCGTCCGGGACTCATTGTCCATACGAGGAGGAGACGCCGTGGATCTGGCCCCGATCATCGAAAAGCTCAATACAGGATTGTTCATCAACGGACAGTGGCGAGACGCCGAAGGCGGGCGCACGCTGGAAGTCCGCAACCCCGCGAACGGATCGGTCATCACGACGATCGCGGACGGGTCCGAAGCAGATGCGCTCGACGCGATCCACGCAGCGCGCGACGCACAGGCAGGCTGGGCTGCGACACCTCCGCGTGAGCGCGCAGAGATCCTCCGCCGCGCCTTCGACCTGCTCCACGAGCGTGCTGACGACATCGCCGCGATCATGACAGCGGAGATGGGCAAGCCGTTCGCCGAATCGAAGGGCGAGGTCACCTACGGTGCCGAGTTCTTCCGCTGGTTCTCAGAGGAGGCCGTGCGCATCAGCGGCGACTTCACCCAGTCGACCGACGGCAAGAACCGCCTCATGATCTCCCGCGAACCCGTGGGACCCTGCATCCTCATCACCCCGTGGAACTTCCCTCTGGCGATGGGCACCCGCAAGATCGGCCCCGCGATCGCGGCAGGCTGCACGATGGTGCTGAAGCCCGCACAGCTCACCCCGCTCACATCCTTCATGCTCGTCGACGCCCTGCGGGAGGCAGGACTGCCGGACGGCGTCCTCAACGTCGTCACCTCGTCCTCCGCACGTCGTGTCGTCACGCCGTGGATGGAATCGGGTATCGCCCGGAAGATCTCGTTCACGGGATCCACCGAGGTGGGCGTCAACCTCATGAAGCAGGCCGCGGACACGGTCATGAAGACGTCGATGGAGCTGGGCGGCAACGCACCGCTGCTCGTCATGGACGACGCGGACATCGATGTCGCTGTCGAAGGCGCACTGCTCGCGAAGATGCGCAACAACGGCGAAGCCTGCACCGCGGCGAACCGCATCTACGTGCAGAAGCCTGTGGCAGAGGAGTTCTCGAAGAAGCTCGCGGAGCGGATCGGCGCCATGAAGGTGGGCGACGGTCTCCTCGAGGACACCCAGGTGGGACCGCTGGTCGACCAGGACCAGCTCGACAAGGTCGCAGAGCTCGTCGACCAGGCGGTCGACGCCGGGGCCACCGTCCTCACCGGTGGCAAGAAGATCGAGGGCGACGGCTACTTCTTCGCGCCCACGGTCCTCACGGACATCCCGGAGAACGCGACGCTGCGGGTCGAGGAGATCTTCGGCCCCGTCGCCCCCATCGTCACGTTCGAGACCGATGACGAAGCGATCGAACTGGCCAACGGCACGGAGTATGGGCTGGCGTCCTACCTCTTCTGCACGGACCTCCAGCGGTCGCTGGGCCTGGCGGAGCGGATCGAATCCGGCATGGTCGGCCTCAATACCGGCCTCGTGTCGAACCCCGCCGCTCCGTTCGGCGGTGTCAAGCAGTCCGGGCTGGGCCGTGAAGGCGGTTCGACCGGCATCGACGAGTACCTCGAGACGAAGTACGTCGCCGTTCCCCGCGCCAACGCGCAGTGATGTCTCACTCCCCACAGTGACGGGTCACCGCGTTCGCACGCTATGACACGGTGAAGCACAGCAGAAGGCCCCCACCGATCGGTGGGGGCCTTCTGCTGTGTGGGGGTGTGCGCTCAGGCGCGACGGCGGGCGAGGATGTCGCCCAGCTGGGCCGGTGCATCCTCCGTGCCGCGGCGGGCGCTGCGGGACTGCGCGCTGCCGCTGCCCGTGATCGCCGTGCGACCGTGGCTCAGCGGCCCATCGGAGCCGGTGGCCTTCTCCCGGGATGGCGGGGCGGCCTGCTCGGCGTGCTCCCGTGCCGCGTCGGTGAGAGCGGGACGGTATCCAAGCTCCTCGGCGAACTGTTCGGCCAGTGATTCCCTGTTGGCCGGTGTGAGCGAGTACGACGACGCTTCAGCGGTGACGGGCTCCGGTGCCTCCCGTTCCGCGACAGGGGCGTCGACATACCGGGGCGTGGGCAGGACGGCCGGCGTCCACTCCCCCGGTGCACGGCGGCGTGCGAGCGATTCCGCGACCGACGGACCGTCCGTCTGTGCTGAGGCCGCGAAGATCGATCGTGTGCGCGTGGACGCAGTGTGGGCGGCGGACGTGCCCTCAGCGGCTGCGCCTGCGTCTGTGGCTGCGGCTGCGCCTGCGTTTGTGGCTGTCTCGCCGACAGGAGCCTCGTCTGACGGAGTGCTCTCTTCCGTGCGAGTCGAGGGTTCGATCCCCACCGCATCGTCCGCTGCGGCGGGATCCTCGCGGACGATCGGGAGGTCAGCGGTGATCAGTTCGTCGACATCGACCACCGCACGCGTGGCGACGACTTCGCGCGATCCCCGGGCAGCGGGCGCCTGATCACCCGTGTCCTGCGCACCGGCGCGCTTCCGGACGACCGCGGGCGCGGATGTGCGGCCCGCAGCAGACGTGCGAGTGGCAGAGGCCCGTTCCGCGGGTCGGCGGGTATCCGCAGAGGGGCGAGGGGCTGCGGGGCCGGCCGGGGCCTCGGCGGCACCTCTGCGCAGCGCGCGGATCTCCTTGTTGAGACCGCGGACCAGGCCCAGCGAAGCCGCGGCCAGCGCGGCGGTGACGACGGGCACGCCCCACGGCATGGATCCGAAGACGACGAATCCGGTGAAGACCACGGTGAGAAGAGCGAGCCCGACGACGGCCAGCCCGCAGAACGGCAGCACCGCACGCAGGGTGCGGACCCGCTTGCGCGACGCCGCGTCCATCGTCGGACGGGCGGGAGCCGGGCGCCTGCGCTCAGCCGACGACGACCCGTGGTGGACGTGCGGGCGGCCCTGCCCGCCGGACGGACCGGACGACGCCCCGCGTCCCGGGCCCCCTGCGGACTGCTGTGCCAGCCGTGCCCGGACGTCAGCCGGCAGCGCGGTCGGCATGCGTTCGGCGGCATCGGCCACGCGACGATGAGCGGTGCGGTGCGAGGAAGTCATGGAAGGGTCCATCGTTTCGGGATCGGCGGAACCGGCGGACGCGACGAGCGTCGCATGCGCCGGGGCGAAGGCGAGGACGTCCGCCGTGCCAGAGGCACTGCGGACGGCGGTGAGGTGCGACGAACGGAGATCGAGCGGAGCAGTCTGCCCTGCCGCCATCGGCAGGGCTTCGGCTTCGACGTCCTCCTCGTCCCAGCCCGGGGGCGCACCCCGGTCCGGTGCGGACGTGCGGTCGCCGTCCACCACCTCGAGCGTGGGACGGCTGGTCCGCAGACTGAGCTGCGGGGCGGTCGGCACGGTTTCGACAGCAGGGGCCGGCAGGTCGATCTGGGCAGGATGAGATGCGTCGCGCAGCAGCCGCGGGCGCGAATCATCCGTCGCGCAGCGCGGGGCGCGGTCGACGTCAACGGTCCGCACGCGATCCGGAAGCACCTCTTCATCCCGCTCGGCACTCCGCTTCAGCACTGTGGGCACGATGACGACGAACAGCACTGCTGCAAGTAGCAAGAAGGCGATGCTCGTGTCCACAACACAACCTTAGGTTCGCAAGCACCTTCCCGACCGGACCACCACACGCGTGTCTCGATCGAATTGCCTGAAAGAGTCGCAGTCTCAGTCGAAACCGACGGTGCGTCAGGTGCTCCCGGGCCCTTCTGCGTCATCGGACGCTCCGACGTCACTCCGCCCAGCCCGGTCCGACACTCCGCCTGAGAAGGCCTCATCGGCCGCCGCGGTGGCCTGCGCGCGTCCGGCGCTCAGTCCGTACTCGTGGGTGTACCAGTCCATGAGCCCGAACGGCACGTCTTCAGTCAACAGGCTGAAGATCCGATGGTCCCGCCAATCGCCGTCGATGTGCATGTAGCGCTCACGGACACCCTCGTCCCGGAACCCCAGCTTCTCGACCACGCGGAGGCTGGGCGCGTTCTCCGGCCGGATCGCCACCTCCATCCGGTGCAGTCCCGCCGCGAAGCAGTGGTCGGTCGCCAGTGCCACCGCGACGGGAGTGTGCCCCTCACCGGCGACCCGGCGGTCGATCCAGTAGCCCAGGTTCGCGCTGGCAAGCGATCCCCATTGGAATCCGGAGACGGTGAGCTGCCCCCGGAACCGCTCCCCCACCTGGATCGCGAACGGCAGGGAACGGCCCTCCCGTCCCGCACGCGCGAACTGGGCGCGCATCTCCGAGAAGCCCGGAGTCCGCCACGTGGGGTCCGGCACCGTCGCCTCCCAGGGCCGCAGCCACGACACGTTCTCCTTGCGGACCTCGTTGTACTCTCTGCGGTCGCTGCGGCGCAGGGGACGCAGTGTGAGCGTCCCCCATGTCAGTTCCGCAGGCCACAGGCGAGCACCGGTCATCAGCGGCTGCCCTCAGTCGTCGAGGTCGGCAACGAACTCCTTCAGCCACGCGCGCAGGTCTGCACCCAGGTCGTCGCGGCGGCTCGCCAGCTGGATGACCGCCTGGATGTAGGCGAGCTTGTCGCCCGTGTCATAGCGCTCACCGGAGAACACGACCCCGTACACGCCCTTGCCCTGGCCGTTCGCACATTCCTTGAGAGCGTCCGTCAGCTGGATCTCATTGCCGCGGCCGGGCGCCGTGTCGTGGAGCACCGGGAAGATCTCCGGCCCCAGCACGTAGCGGCCGATGATCGCCAGGTTGGACGGCGCGTCCTCCGGGTCCGGCTTCTCGACCAGATCCGTGATCTTCACGACGCCGTCCTCGTCCGTCTGCTCGATCGCGGCGCAGCCGTACATGTTGATCGATTCGTGCGGCACCTCCATGAGCGCGACGACGCAGCCGCCGGTCTTCTCGTACACGTCGATCATCGTGGGGAGGATGGGGCTGCGCTCGTCGATGAGGTCATCGCCCAGCAGCACCGCGAAGGGTTCGTTCCCCACGTGCTGCTCGCCCTTGAGCACCGCATGTCCCAGACCCAGCGGGTCGCCCTGACGCACGAAGTGGATGTCCGCCAGTTCGGACGACTCCTGGATCAGCTCGAGCTTCTTGTGGTCGCCTTTCGCCCGCAGCGCCGCCTCCAGGCCGTCCACCCGGTCGAAGTGGTCCTCGAGCGGCCGCTTGTTGCGCCCGGTGACCATGAGGATGTCGGTGAGGCCGGCGTGCACCGCCTCTTCGACGACGTACTGGATCGCCGGCTTGTCGACGACGGGGAGCATCTCCTTGGGGGTCGCCTTCGTCGCGGGCAGGAATCGTGTGCCCAGACCCGCGACGGGGACCACTGCCTTGCGCACTGAGGCGTGTTCGTTCTTCGACATGCCGGTCATTCTATGCTTGGCACAATGAATACAGGTGAAGCAGTTCCAAAAGCGCAGTTGCGCGCGGATGTGCGGGCGCGTCGCGCTTCGCATCTCGAGGCGCCGGACACCGCACGTCGCACGGCACAGGACGCCTTGACAGCGCAGGTGTCCGCGCTGGTCGACGCGAGGCAGCCGGCCGTCGTGGTCGGGTATGCGTCGCTGCCCGGAGAACCCAGCCTCGACACAGCGCTGGAACGGCTCATCGACGCACGCGTGCCGGTGCTGCTGCCCACCACTCGCAAGGGCGAGCCGCTGCTGCTGGGGCAGGTCACTGGCCCGCTGGACGAGCTGCCGCGGGGCACGTGGGACATCCGGGAGCCCCATTACCCCCTCACCACGCCCGAGGCGCTGGCCGACTCCCCCGCACACGGCACCTTCCTCGTCCTGGTCCCCGGCCTCGCCTATGACGCCCACGGCGTGCGGCTGGGCAACGGGGGCGGCTTCTACGACCGCACCTTCGGCCCCCAGGGACTCCTCGCGGACACCCGGCACGCCGCGCTGCGGGCGCGGCTGGAGTTCGTGGGCGTCTGCTGGGACGCGGAGCGGACCGGCACGCTGCCGCGGGCGGACTGGGACCTCGCCGTCGGGTCTGTGCTCACGGAGACCGGTCTGCACACCGTGAGTTCGACCACCTGACGCACCCGCACGAGCACCGGCCCCCTATCATTCAGGAGGCCCCCGGCGCGATGTCCGGGCGGCCCCGGAAGGGAAAGGTCACCATGCCCACGTATTCGTACCGCTGCAAGAACTGCGATCACGCCTTCGACATCCACCAGGCGTTCACCGACGACGCGCTGAAGACCTGCCCGTCGTGTGGTGAGGAGCGGCTGCGCAAGGTGTTCGGCTCCGTCGGGGTCAGCTTCAAGGGCTCCGGCTTCTACGCCACCGATTCGCGGTCCAGCTCCAGTGCGAGCGCACCAGCCGCATCGTCCGACTCCTCGTCGTCCGATTCGTCGTCGGGATCCTCGTCGTCGGACTCGTCGTCATCGGGGTCGTCGGACTCCGGCGGGTCGAGCGCTCAGCCCGCAGCAGCGTCCGCTCCCGCTGCCGGCTGAGCACAGGATCGGTCGGCCTCCCACTTGAGGTCACAGGACACGCCACGAAGCGTCGTCTGTCCACAGGTGCGCCCCACCCCTGGCGAACCCAGACGGGCCGAGGCACAGTCTCCCCATGGACGTCTTCGCCTCGATCCGCCGCGCACTCGCCCGCCCGCGCGCGCTGCTCTCCCGCATTCCCGCCCGCCCGGCCGGTGTCGCCCTGCTCTGCCTCGCGACGGTGCTCGCCGCCTGGACGATCGTCCCCCGCACGGGAACGGAACCGGTGCTGGTCGCAGCACAGGACCTCGCCCCCGGCACGGAGCTAACCACGGAGGCGCTGCGCACAGCCCACTACCCTCCCGGCCTGGCTCCGGACGACGCCCTTGCCGACGCGGCTGACGCACGCGGCGCCGTGACCGGTGGGGCGATCGCGGCCGGCACCCCGCTCACCCACACGTCGCTCATCGGGCCCGACACCGGGCTCCGGCCGGAGGGATCCGTCCTGGTCCCCACCGTGTTCGGCGATGCACAGGCCGTCTCCGTCATCCGGCCCGGCCACAGGCTCCGGGTCTTCACCGCTGAATCCGCCGGCGCGGACGCTGCGGACGAGGCCGACGACGAGGGTGAGGTCTTTCCGGGCCTGCCCACGGCCTCGGGTGCTCTGCTCGAGGACGCAGCAGTCACCGCAGTGCAGGCGCCTTCGGGAGGTCTGGGCCAGGGGACGACGGTCGTGACCCTCGCCGTCACGGAAGAGGAAGCGGCAGCACTGGCACGGGAGGCCGGCTCCTACCTCAGCTTCGCGCTGCTCAACTGAGGTGCTCGTGTCGCGTGGTACAGAGGTTGATAATCCGCATACACTGCAGAACTGTAATAGTGGATATCTCCCCACAGGACACGGCTGCCCCACTTCTTCCGGGCCGCGGCCGCGAAAGGACTACTCGACATGTTCCAGGGCTTCCGGGACTTCATCCTCCGAGGCAACGTCATCGAGCTGGCCACCGCGGTCATCATCGGCGGCGCCTTCACCGCGATCGTCACGGCGATCTCCGACAAGGTCATCAACCCCCTCATCGCTGCTGTCGGGTCTCCCGACATGGGCGGTCTGGGCTTCTACGTCCGTCCCGACGTCGAAGCGACCTTCATCGACATCGGAGCGGTCATCACCGCGGCGATCAACTTCCTCATCATCGCCGCCGTCGTGTACTTCGTCATCGTCATGCCGATGAACAAGCTCTCCGAAATGCGCAAACGGGGTGCTGACGAAGACGACATCCCGCCGACGGCGGAAGAGCTGCTCGCAGAGATCCGCGACATCATGTCGGAGGGTCAGCAGCAGCAGGTCCCGGACAAGCGGATCGACGGCGACGACGACATCCAGCCGCGACACTGACAGCTTCGCGTCTCAGGGGCGTGGAAGACGACGATGGTCGTCTTCCACGCCCCTGATGCGTTCGGGAAGGTCTTCAGAAGTCCGCGTCTTCAGAGGTCTGCGCGACCGTCAGGAATCCTCGTGTGGGAACGGCTCCTCGGTGCGTGGCGGTGCCTCGGTGCGTGGCGGGGTCTCCCTGCGGGGCGGGGTCTCCCTGCGGGGCGGCGCCCAATGCGGTGGTCTGTCCGCGAGGTGCCGGTCCAGATCGCTGCGACCCCCGTCCGGATTGTCATCGGCTGTCTCCGCATCGGACACGTTGCCCATGAGGCGTCGGTAACGTGCGATCGCCGCTTGCGCGGCCGGGCTCAGACGCTTCTGCCCTTTGGGCGTGGGGTCGCCTGTGGCACCCATCGGCGTCAGTCCCTGTCGTGCGACGACGATGCGCCGGGCTCGTCACCTGAGGCGTCCTCGTCACCCGGCGCGTCCTCGGCAGCAGATGATTCCTCGGCTGCAGATGCTCCGCCGGTCGTGGATGTGGCCCCGGTTGCAGATGCGTCATCGGCAGGGATTTCGTCCCCTGTTGCGGCTGGGTCCGCGGTCGCAGGTCCGTCGAGAGGCCCGCGGCCGTCCTCCGGCTCTTCGGACGTCTCGGCATCGGCAGTCGGCACGTCGCCAGACGGGTCGGATGCGCCGGACTCCTCTGCCGGGGTTCCTGACGCCCGGGCAGCGGTCGACGCTGCGGAACCGTCGCCTGCGTCGTGTGCTGCGGAGTCCTCCGCTGTGTCCGAGGCCGAGGGGCCGGTGCTGGTGCCGGTCGTGGCCCCGTGGCGCGGCCCGTTGTCACGCAGGCCCGCGTACCGCAGTTCCGCGTGACGGAGGCTGTCCGTGTCGTAGGACGGGATGATCTGGTCCGCAGGGATGACCCGAGGCTCGTTCGCCACCGCATCGTCGTCATCGACGACGGTGCCCGCAGACGCGCCGTCAGACGATTCGCCTGCTGCGGCTGCTGCCTTCGCAGCGGCCTCCGCGGCGGCCTTCCGCGCAGCACGCCTCTCCGCACGTGTGCGGGGCTGCTGCGCCGCATCGGCAGCGGAGGCGGTGTCCCCCTGGTCGGTGGAGTCCGCCGAGGCGTGGGTCGCGCTGCGCTTCGACGCTGCGACCCAGGCCCGGTAGGCAGCGACCGCACTGTCGAGGGCCGCTTCCGTCCGTGCCGATCGCAGCTTCTGCGCCAGTCCGGCGCGCAGCTGCTCCTTGAGCTCCGTGTCGGAGCGGGAGACACCGTCGGACTGGATCCACTCGAGCATCGCGATGAGCTGCTCGTCGGAGTACATGTGCATCGGCAGACCCGACGCGACACGGGGGCGGCTGCCCTGCCGGTCGACAACGACCGCCGCGGCGCGCGCCGCGTTGAGCAGCGCCTGCGGGGACAGGTCCTCGACCGTCTCCTTCCACACCTCGAACAGGCGGTTCGCCTGGCGCTGCGGGTCGACGAAGGCGTCGGTCGTCCAGATGCGCACGGAGCGCCATCCGCGGCGGGCGAGCTGTTCGGGGCGCAGACGTTCACGCTGCCGGATGCTGGACGTCCCTGCGTAGAGCGGGCCGTCGGATTCGACCGCGACCACCATGCCGTGCAGTGCGTCCGCGGAGTTCGCGATCGCCAGGTCGATCCCCTGGTAGTCGAGGTGGGCGAGCACGCCCTTGCGGCTCAGCCTCTCCGCGAGGTCCGTCACGATCGGGTCGCCCAGCTCCGCAGCCGGTTCCGTCGCGATCCGGTCCGCGTCCTCACGGTCGCTGCGCACCATCGCGCCGGTGCCGGTCACAGCACCGTAGGTGCGCTCCGTCGGTTCGCCGCCGGAGGCGATCTCCGACAGCAGATCCGGCAGCAGCGCGGCACCGTGCTCCAGCCGGGCCGGGTCGAAATCGTCGGCTTCGAACGCGGACACGACCGTGAGTCGACGGCGTGCGCGAGTGACGGCGGCGGCCAGCAGGCGTTCGCCGCCCGGCTGGGACAGCGGACCGAACGCGTGGATGACGCGTCCGTGGCGCGTGCGGCCGTACCCCAGCGACAGGATGACGGCGTCGCGGTCCATGCCCTGGATCTGCTCGCAGTCGGTGACGACGAACGGTTCCTTGTCCGGGTCGTCGAAGAAGGAGGCGACGTAGGGGTACTGGCGGATCGCTTTCTGGATCGCGGCGGCGACGCGCTGGGCGTGCCACGGGGTGAGCGTGATGACCGCGAGCGACTGGCGGGAGCGCGTGCGGGCGTGGCGGACGACCAAGTCGACGACCTTGTCCACCTCGACGTCCAGGCTCTCGACCTGGCCGGTGGCGGTGTCCGGGGAACCCAGGGCGTCGGGGACGTACGCGAATTCGAGACCGCTGCCCTCGCCCGTGAGCGCCGTAGGAACGGTCCGGATGTGCTCGTCGTAGAAGTGGCGGTTGGCGAGCTCCACGAGTTCCAGCGGGGACACCCGGTAGCTGGTGTGCAGGCGGTGGCGCGGCAGGAATGCGGCGAGGTCCTCCCAGACGCTCGACGGGGTGTCCTCCGCTGTCTGCATCCGCCGGTCGACGGTGACGCTGAAGTCGCGGGGGCCGGGCAGCCTCATGTCGCCCAGGGCGATGACCTGCTTGGCGCGCGCAAGTGCGGGCAGCACTTCCGCGGTCGTGAGCCGGCCGGCGTCCGCGATCACCACGGTGTCGAACAGCGGTGCGTCCGCGAACAGCTCCGGCACCTGGAACGGTGTCACCATCCAGACGGGGGCCAGTGTCGTCATGACGTCCGGTGCGCGGGACGTGAGCTCTGCGACGGTCGGCCGGTCCGAACGCAGAGCGTCGCGGACGACCTGGGCCTGTTCGCGCTCGTCCGCGATGGCACGCTTCCAGCGGCGGGCATGCCCGTAGCGCAGCCGGGACGCTCCCGCGGCGACGTACTGGCGGTCGGCGACCCGGTAGTCCGCGGCGATGCGGTGGAGGACGGATCCGTCGTGGGCGCCGATGAGGGCGTCGGCGCCGGCGAGGTCCTGGAGGATCGTCGCCCAGAGCGCCAGGTCGAATTCGAGTCCCACGACCTCGTGGGGGACGCGCCGGTCCCGCAGGTCGTCGAGCAGTTCACCCAGGCCCGCATCCCGCAGTGCGTCGTCCGTGCGTGTGCGTGTGGGCAGGTCGCTCAGGGACGCGTTGTCCTCGGCAAGGGCCTGGAGGCGCGCTTCGAGCTCCTCGACCAGCATGCTCTCCAGGTCGCCGCCGTCCGGGGTGGTGTCGAGGACGGGACGGAGTGCGTCGAGCTCTGCGGACAGGGCGCGGTATTCCGCGACCGCTTCGGGGATGCCGCGGGGGACGCGCGGGCGGATGTCCCCGCCGGCGAGCTCCTTGAGCTCCTGCCGCTGCGTCGACGCGGCGAGCAGGCCGTCGTGCATGTCGGTGACCTGCGCGCCGGGGCGCAGGAATTCGCGTGCCGCCTTCTTGAGGCGGTTGCGCTCGAAGAGACCCATGTCGCGGCCCACCGACGCCCGGTAGTCCGCGGTCCCGGTGGCGGCGATGAGGTCGCCCAGGTTGTGCTCGAACACCTCCGGCGAGAACACGTCGAGGGTCTTGCGGATCTCCTGGAGCAGCAGGAGGGATCGGCCCCACGCCCCCACGGTGCGTTCCGGGTTGAGACCGGATTCGCGCAGCACGGGCAGCGAGACGCGGGAGAATTCGGGGACGAGTCCGACAGCGCGGCGTGCACGGTCCTGCGCACGTGTCACCTCGTCGGAGGAGTCGACGCGGGCACCGAACCAGACGGTGTCGCTCACCTCCATCGTGAAGGCACCCATGCGGGACAGTTCGAGGAGCTGCTCCCGCACGTCTGCGCGGTCCTCCGGGGACAGTTCGAGGACAGCGGGAGCGAACCGGACACTGGTCGACGGCCCGGGCCGCACGGAGGTGAGTGCGGCGAGTCGCTGCATCACCTCGTAGGCGGACACACCCCAGGGATCGCGGATGCGGTGGAGGGATTCCGCGTGCTCGCGCAGTGCTGCGCGCTGGTCGGTGAGGCGGTCGACGAGGCCCGTGAGTTCCGGCTGGGGTGACTTCTCTGCCGATGTGATGAGCCGGATGAGGCTGGTGCGCAGCGATTCGCTGTCGCCGCGGCCGTCGACGGTGAACCCGTCGAGTCCCGTGCGTGCCATGCGCTGCGTGAAGTCGCCCAGTTCGTCCTCGTCCTGCGCGACGAACAGGACGCTGCGTCCCGCATGCGTGAGGGAGGTCGAAAGGGCCACGGCCAGTTGTGTGGCCCCGGTGCCGGGCGGCGTGTCGACGACGATCGACCCGCCGTCCAGTGCCGCGTCGACCACCGCCTGCTGGTCACCGTCGACGTCGATCGCGAGGAACTCTTCGTGCGGGGCCCGGTCCTGGAGCTCCCGCGGGCCCAGGTCCGCGGGATCCGACGTGTCGATGCGCTGGGTCGGTTCGCCGTCGTCGTCGCCAACCGTGGAGTCGTCGCCAACCGTGGAGTCGTCGCCAACCGTGGAGTCCGGGACTTCCTCCGCGCCCGAGGCGCCGGCTGGGTCCTCGTCCCCCGCCGCCGGGGTGCCGGGCAGGCGGAAGCCGACCCGCGCCTCGGCGTCGCCTGCCAGCGCCCGCAGGATCGGGTGCTCCGCAGGGAGGGTCTCCGCCGTGTACGGGGAGGTGAGGTTCGCGAAGGTCGACACGATGAGCCGCTCGTTCACGAGCATGCCCACGACAGGGTGGGTGAGTGCGCGCAGCCGGTTGAAGACGGGTGCCGGGTCGAAGCCGTGGGCCAGACCGGTCGCCGCCACCCATTCGTCGACGTCCACAGTGACGTCGTGCTCCTGGCGCAGGTAGTCGACGAGAGCCGGGTTGATGCTCACTTCGTCGGACAGGCGGATCTCATAGTCCTCGACGCTCGCACCGCGCGGCAGCAGCCGCACGTGGCGGAGGATGACGGGGGCGTTGAAGTCCTCACGGCGGGCGTCGGACGTGCGGGTCCACGACGCGAAGCCGATCGCCAGCTGCGCGGCGGCGATGCCGCGCTGACGCTGGAGCTGATCGGCCTTGCTGCGGATCGACCGGGCACGCCTGCGGGCGTCGGCCAGGTGGTCGGGATCGCGCAGCAGGCTCGAGAGCCGGGTCGCACGACCCGCCAGCAGTTGGGCCAGGCCGGAGGGGTGGGCGCCCGTCAGATCGATCGAACCATCACGCGACTCACGGAAATGGAGCATGGTGTCGCGACCGCCGATCCGGGCAGCCTGAGCCCTCCAGTCGGCGAAGACATCGTCGACCGACGGGGGAAGAGCGGATTCTGGAAGTGACACGGCTCCGACACTACCGGTTCGACCGTGGCGGCCCATGGCGGCGCACCGGACCAGTGCGAAAAATCCGGTGGGACCGACGAGTTCGCACTGCGGGCGCGAGGCAGTAGTATGGCGACGTCCACGCGCACGCTCCCGCGAGAGCACGCTCAGTGGGCACGCCCCCGTAGCTCAGGGGATAGAGCACCGCTCTCCTAAAGCGGGTGCCGCGAGTTCGAATCTCGCCGGGGGCGCACTGATCGACCAGGGACGGCAGCAGCCGTCTGGTCACTCCACGTCGGGCCACTCGCTCGTCAGGTACGCCTCCACCGCTCGGTGGCGGAAACTGTAGAGCGCACCTCGTTCGATGATGCCGCGGACGATGTCGAGCATCCCGCCAGCCGAGCGTCACGTGCTCACCTGTGATGATGCTGCCCGCCCTGCGCGCGGCTTCGCGGGCAGGAGCGTTGATAAAGTTATCAACGGCGACCGGTGTTGATGAAGTTGTCAGTCGTGTTCCATGTCGAGGATCTCGCCCGACTCCTTGTCGACCTTGACCTCGATGCGGCCCTCGTCGCTGTCCTTGACCTCCACTTCCCAAGCGGGTGTCCCGCGGAAGTCGTCGTCCTCGACGCCGATCACCTCACCGCCGTACTCATCGGTGACGATCTTCCCGGCTTCGTCCAGGGAGATCGAGCCGGAGTCGTCGTTCGATCCTTCGTCGCCCGACCCGTCGTCACTGTCGCTGTCGGCGTTGTCGTCACCGCTGTCGTCACCGGCGGGCTGCGTGTCCGCCGAATCCGCCGGCTGGGACTCCTCGGTGTCCTGGGGCGAGTCGTCGTCCGCCTGTCCGCATCCCCCGAGGGCGAGCGCGGCGGCCATCGCGACTGCTGCGTAGGTTCGTGAGCGCATCGGACTGCCTCCTACTGTTGGCTGTCGTCCCGGTCTATCACCCGGGCGCCCCTGTGACAAGGGTCCTTCCTGTTCGCAGCACCGCGGTCCTTGCCAGGCCGATCCGTCTCAGACCGTGTAGCCGGCGGGGAACGGGTCGGCGGGATCCAGCAGGTACTGGCCCATCGCTGTGAGCCACGACCTGCCCGTCACGGTGGGCACCACCGCGTCGAGGCCGCCCACGGTCGTCGTGTCGATGAGACGACCCGTGAACGACGTGCCGATGAAGGACTCGTTCACGAAGTCCGTGTCCAGGCCCAGTTCGACCTGCCCGTGCAGCTGGGCCATCTTCGCGCTGGTTCCCGTTCCGCCCGGTGACCGGTCCAGCCAGCCGGGGTGGTTGATGAGGACGTGACGGGTGCGGCGCGCGTCCGACCCGGGCGCGCGGAACACCACGTGGTTGCAACCGGAGAACCCCGACACCGGGTGGACGGGCGGGGCGTGCTCATTCACGGCCGCCATGATCGCCTTCCCTGCCTCCTCGATCCGGCCCCGCGACTCGGGTGCGAACGGGATCCCCAGGTCGTCGAGGTCGACGAACGCATAGAAGTTGCCACCGAACGCCACGTCGTAGGTGACCTCCCCGTAGCCGGGGACGTCCACGGTCGACCCGTAGGAGTGCGCGAAGGACGGGACGTTCTCGATCGTCACCGACTCCGCCCTGCCGTCCTGCACTCGCACCGTCGCGGTGATGACACCGATCGGCACGTCCAGCCGGATCGTGGTGTACGGCTCCTCCACCTCGACCATCCCCGTCTCGACGAGCACGGTCGCCACCGCCATCGTGCCCGCACCGCACATCGGCAGGACACCCGTCACCTCGATGAAGAGGACTCCCCAGTCCGCGTCGTCACGCGTGGACGGCTGGAGGATCGCGCCGGACAGTGATCCGTGGCCGCGCGGCTCGCACATGAGCAGGGTGCGGAGGTCGTCGGAGTTCTCGATGAACCACTGTCGCCGCTCCTCCATCGTCTCCCCCGGCATCGGCGGGACGCCCCCTGTCACGACACGGACGGGCAGACCTTCGCAGTGCGCGTCGACGGCGGGGATGATGCGTCGGGCTCTCATGATGTTCCTTCCTCAGAACGGTCGGCAGCGGCGGTGCGGGTGAGCGTGTCGAAGACGTGCGCGGGAACTGCGATCTGTGCACGGCGCTCCTTGCAGCGACCGAAGTCCGCGCCGTGCTCCGCCGCCACCCGCTGAAGATGCGCCTCTGCGCGGTGGGTGAAGTCCGGATCGAAGGCTGTGGGGTCGATCGCGAGGGCGAAGAGACCCACCTGCGGCGGCTCGTCTCCGCTGTCGAACGCCGGCGCTTCCAGGGAGAACGACCCTCCGGAGATCGCCGCGAGCAGCTCGATCATGAACGCGATGTTCCCGGCCTTCGCTCCCCCGAACGGAAGCAGGGCGCCGGCCAGTCCGGCCGCCGCGTCGGTGGTGGGGTCCCCGTCCGGGTCGATCGCCCACCCCTCGGGGATCTGCTCGCCCCTGTCCGCGGCGTCGCGGATGTTCACCCACGCCGTCGCACTCGCCGCCTGGTCGAACATCCGTGGCCCCTCCGGGTGGGGCAGCGCGAACGACAGCGGATTCGTCCCCGTCACGGCGGTCTTCGCGCCGAACGCGGACAGGAGAGCGGGCGAGTTCGATCCGGCGATCGCGACCAGCCCCTGCTCCGCGATCCGAGTCGTGTAATGGCCGATCTCACCCGCCGTGAAGCATCGGTGGATGCTGAGGAGGGCGATGCCACAATCGCGGGCACGGCGCCCCAGGTCGTCGGACACCAGGTCGAAGGCGGCCTGTGCTGTGCCGTTCGCCGCGTCGACGCTCAGGGCACCGGCCCGTGCGGTGACCACCCGTGGTCGCGCCGTCCCATCCAAGCGTCCCGCACGCAGAGCGTCGAGGTAGTCGAGCAGGTGTACCGCCCCGACCTCGGCCCGTCCGCGTTCTTCCGCCGCAACCGTGGCGCGGGCCAGAGAATGCGCGGCGCCCGTACGTGCGCCGACTGCTTCTAGAGCGCGGACGCAGAGGTCTTCGAGATCTTCCGGGGCGAGGAGGACAGGGTCGGACGAACCACAAGACGTCATGCCGGCCACGCTATCGGACCCTCTTCACCTCGCAGCCTGTGGTTTCACGAGATGACACAGGCAGCGATAGCGCAGTCGCCGATCGCACCCTGTTCCGCTCCCCTTCTGCTTCGCGATCGTTCGCGGGTGCTCACACGAGGGCGCAGCCGTTCAGGAGGGCGGCCGCACCTGCGACGTGGACTCCCGCGCCGGCGACGGTCATGGGGGCTGCGAACACCGCGAGCCCCGCAGTGGGCCACCGCCGAGGCCGTGCATCCGCGCCCAGCAGAGACCGCACCCTGGCGCTGGGGCCGGTTGCGTCCGAGGAGTGCCACGGACCGCTGCCCAGAGCGAACAGCACCCCGGCGGACGGCACGTCCGCTCCGGAATGGGAAGACGCCGCTGTTCCAGGACACGCGGCATCGTCCTGCAGCTTCACGAGTGCGCTCACCAGCGCCGTGGTGCCCGCCTCTCGCAATGCACCGGCATCGGCGTCGATCTCGAGGAGCTCGAGGATCATCCGCGTGCACGCGGCGAGGAACGGCACCCAGCGAAGCGGTGCGGTCACCCCTGTCGCGACTGCTGCGATGAGGTGGTGACGGTGGGCCAGGTGCACCGTTTCGTGTGCGACGACGGCGCGCAGCTCGTCCTCGTCGAGGAGTGAGAGGGCACCGCGCGACAGCGTGATGCCTCCACAGCGGGCCGGCAGTGCGAACACGAATGTTGCCGGGGAGTCGACGATGCGCACACGGACACCTGCGATCGTCACTGGCGTGCCCGCATCTGCCGCGGACCCCGACGCGCGGCAGACACGGGGACTCCGCACCAGGAGCTCTCGGAGGACCGACACCGCGATCGTGGCGAGCACCAGTGCGGAGGCTCCCAGCAGGACCGCACTGGGCACGCCCGCGTGCAGAGGTTGGGAGGAGAAGGGGTTGGCGGCGACGAGACACTGCTGGCACACCGCACCCGCAGCACCCGGGACGAGTGCCGGACCGGACACGGCCCACGCGATCGCTGGTCCCACAGCCGCCAGGCCGATGATCCAGGCGGCCGCGAGCGCACCGATCACTGCGATCGCCGCACGCGGATGCCCAGCGAGGTGTGGACGTGCCGCCGCGAGCACGACCGGACCGACGACGCCCATCACGATGAGGGCGACGAGCAGCAGGACTGCGAGCCCCAGCGCACCGGTCATGTCAGCGCCCCTGCCCTGGTTCGCGCGAACTGAGTTCGTTCGACACGGGTCTGTGCGTGCTGGGAGCTCCGTCGCCGGACTCCAGTAGGTCGTGTTCCTGTCCGCCGGGCTCCTGCGCATCGTTCCCGTGTCCGCCGGATTCCTGCGTGCGGAGGTAGTCCTTGAGGAGGTCGATGTCCTCAGCGGACATCGAATCCGCGAACCGCAGGATGGTGGCGGACCGATCCCGGCTGGCCTCCAGCACTCCTCCCATGACGGCGGCGTCGTGATCGGCACGGCTGAACAGCGGCTCGTACAGCGACGACCGGCCGTCGCGCCGCGTCCTCACGTACCGCTTCCGCTTGAGGTTCGACAGAACCGTCGCGATCGTCGTGTACGCGGGGTCGGTGGGCAGCAGGTCGATGACCTGCCGCACGGATCGTGCCCCGTGGTCCCAGAGGATCT
The DNA here is from genome assembly GCF_016107685.1 of Brevibacterium yomogidense. Classification (GTDB taxonomy): domain Bacteria; phylum Actinomycetota; class Actinomycetes; order Actinomycetales; family Brevibacteriaceae; genus Brevibacterium; species Brevibacterium yomogidense. The sequence continues at coordinate 111,193 of NZ_JABASY010000004.1, read as the reverse complement.
CCAGCACCTGCCTCTCCAGCGGGCCCAGCGGCTTCGGTCCCCGAACTCTCAGCTCTTCCCCGTTCATCATGTCGCTCATGCTGTCGCGAGCATCCGTCCTCTTGTCTCCACTCACACCCTCCTGCCTCTTCACGCCCGCGCCTCCGACCGCTGCGGCACGGAACAGACGACGCGTCCCTGCAGTCGCCACAGCAGAGCGACCCCCGTGAGGCCGATCGCAAGTACCGCGAGGACCGGCTGCAGCGGGGCGAAGTAGGTGAGGGCTCCCGTGTAGCCCAGCGCCAGGAGCGCGATCTTGTTGCACACCGGGCAGCCCACCGCGAACCACGCGAGGACCGTCCCGACCGTTCCCAGGCCACCACCGCGTGCTTCCGTCACGCCGCCATCCGCCTCGGCCACGCCGTCATCCCCTTTCGTTGCGCCATCAGTGTCAGTCGCGTCACGCACGTAGGTCGCGGCGAGCATCCCGGTGAGGACCGCCATGAGGACGAGCACGGGGACGTCCCACCAGACCGGTGGCACGTCCCGTGCGAAGAGCGTGTTGGGGATGAGGACGGTCGCCACGCCGATGAGCACGCCCACGAGCACCGCCACACCAGCTGCCACCAGGGTCTGGCGGGTGGTCCACAGGCGCAGCCCCAGGAGCACTGCGTGCCCGTCGATCCTCCACACGTCGTCCCCTCTCGATCACGATGCAAGCGGTCATGAGGCATGCAGACCGGCAGCCTCGCACCTGGTACGCATCCTCGTTCGACTATGCATGTTAGTCGACTATGCGTCATAGTAGACACCGCGGCTCACGCGCCGCCCCACTCTCCGCTGTCCCACTCCCCCGAACCCTCCAAGGAGTCCTCCTTTGCCCGCACATGCTCCCCGCACCGGCATCGGTCGCTGGTGGATCCCCGTGACCGTCGTCCTCGCCGCCGCGGCCCTCATCCTCACGATCCTCGTGGTGAACAGCGGCTCCGATGACGACGGCGCGACCGCCTCGCCGGAAGGCGGCGGCACACAATCCGCGGAATCCGAGGGCTCCGGATCGCAGGCGCGCGACGCCGCATCGGAGGTGCAGGGCCCGGAGCAGGGCGCGTTCACGGAGGCGGAGACGCGCGACGAGGACGACGTCCAGGCGATCGGGCCGGTCGACGCCCCCGTCGCGCTCGTCGTCTTCTCCGACTACCAGTGCCCCTACTGCGCGGAGTGGTCCCAGGAGACGCTGCCCACGATGATGGAGTACGTCGAGGACGGCGACATGCGCATCGAGTGGAGGGACGTCAACGTGTTCGGCGACGCCTCGGAGCAGGCGGCGAAGGCCGCCCACGCCGCGGCCCTCCAGGATGCGTACTGGGAGTACCACGACGCACTCTTCGCGGACGGCGAGCACCGCCCGGAGAGCGGGCTCACCGCGGACGCACTCACGGACCTCGCGGACGACCTCGGGCTCGACACGGATCGGTTCCGTGAGGACATGGATTCCCAGGAGACGCAGGAGACGGTGGAGGCGTACGCGCAGACGGGCCTGGACCTGGGCGCGTTCTCCACCCCCACCTTCCTCGTGGGCGGCGAACCGATCGTCGGCGCCCAGCCCACGGACGTCTTCGTCGACGCCGTCGACACGGCACTCACCGCGCAGGGCTGAGTCTCCCGTGGACATCGGTTTCGTCAGCGCTTTCATCGGCGGCGTCCTCGCTCTGCTGAGCCCGTGCGCGGCGCTGCTCCTGCCCGCGTTCTTCGCCTCCACAGTGGGCGCGCGCACACGACTGCTGCTCCACGGTGCCGTCTTCTACGTCGGCATGCTCGTCGTGCTGGTCCCCCTGGGAATGGGCGCGGGCGCGCTGGGGTCCCTCTTCACCGCCTACCGGACCCAGATCGTCCTCGTCGCCGCCCTCGTGCTCATCGTGCTGGGGGTCGTCCAGTTCCTGGGGTTCGGCTTCGACCCTGCGAAACTGGTCCCCGGCGGGGACGCGGCACGCACTCGCACTGCGCAGGCGGGCGGCATGACGAAGACGTTCCTCCTGGGGGCGACCAGCGGCGTCGCCGGCATGTGCGCCGGCCCCATCCTCGGCGCCGTCCTCACTCTCGCGGCCGCACACGGCGACGTCGTCGGGTCCGCCGTCATGCTGGCGGTGTACGGCGCGGGCATGGTGGTGCCGCTGCTCGTGATCGCAGCGCTGTGGCAGCGGATCGGCGGACGTGGGCGGGCGCTGCTGCGCGGACGCGAGGTCACCGTCGCGGGTCTTCGCCTCCACACCGTGTCGATGGTCACCGGTGCGCTCATGATCGTCGTGGGGATCGTCTTCTGGACGACGAACGGGCTCGTGTCCGTCCCCTCGTTCGTGCCCACGGACCTCCTGGCGCGACTCCAGTCGTCCGACCTGCTCACGAGTACAGCGGCGGACATCGTGGCGGTCCTCGTCCTCGCCGCCGTCGCCCTCGCCCTCTGGTTCACGCACGACCGACGCCGGCAGCGCACGCGCACCGCCACGACCAGCCCGGAAGGAACACCCGATGACCTCCGCTGACACGCCCAGTCCCGGACGCCGCCGCGTCCGCACCGCGCTGGCCACCGCGATCACCGCCGCCGTCACGCTCACGGCCTGCACGACCGGCGCCGAGGCCCCGGAACAGACCGCGGACCAGGACACCGGGCAGGGCCCGGGGCAGGACTCAGGCCAGGACGCGGGCCAGGACGCGGCAGCCGTCGAGGGGCTGGACCGCGAACCGCACACCTCCGACGAGGAGCTGCCCGCTGCGGACACCTCGGATCTGCAGGTCCCCACCCAGTTCGACCAGCTCGTCACGGTCGAACCCGCCTGGGACCTGCCGGTGCAGCGTGGCGAGGACGTCTTCCTGTCCGCCCAGCAGACGGACAGCGCCCTCGTGTTCCACGCCGTCGATTCCACGGGAACGGTCCTGTGGACGGCGGAGCGGCCGCTGGCGTGCGCCGGTTTCGTCGTCACCCGGGACGCCGACGGAAGAGACCTCGCGGTCCTCACCGACGCCGAATCCTCCGACGACGACTCCTCCGACGACGACGCTTCCCACGAGGTCTCCGTCGTCACCGCCAGCGCCTACGACCTGCGCACCGGGGAACCCGCGTGGGGGCCCGTCGAGGTGCCCGGCCCGCACGTGGGCCCCGGACTCGTCTTCGAAGCACCCCCGGAGGGCTTCATGGGCGACTCGGGAAGCGCGGTCGCACTCGACCCGTCGACAGGAGCCGTGCTCGATGAGGGGTCCAGTCGCGTGCTCGGTGAGTACGACGGCACGATCGTGCGGGTCGGGGACGATGCGGTGACCGGCACCTCGGGCGCGGACGACGGGTGGGAGACACCGCTCGCGGAGTTCGACGGAGATGCCTCCTCACTGGAGGCCAACCCGGCAGTGGGCGCCGACGGGCTGGCACTGCTCGACACGGGCGACGGGGCGGGTCCGCTGCTCGACCTCGGCACCGGGGACGTGCTCGCCGACGACGTGCACGACGTCGCCCGCGACGCCGCATCGGGCACCACCGGCATCCTCGACGCGGACGGCCTCACGGTGCTCGACGGCGGCGGTGAGGAGCAGCTGGCGATGTCCGTGCGGGACGGGACGACACTCGAAGCCGTCGTGGGCGTCCTCGTCTACCTGCGCGATGGCAGCGCCGTCCGCGTCCACAACGGCATCACCGGGGGCATCGCCCAGGCGTACGCCCAGGACGGGACGGGCGCGGTCGCGGTCCCCCACCTCGTGACCGAAGCGGGCACGGGGACGCTCACCGCCGGCAGCCGCACCCTCCTCTCCACACAGCGCGTGGTCGAGGAGCAGGACTGACGAAGGCGGCCGGCCCCCTCCTTCTCAGGGAACCGACCGCCTTCGTCGTTCGTGGATGAGCCCCGCGGACGGCGCTCTCACACCTTCGTCACCTCTTGACGCGGACCACCATTGTCGGCGCTGCCGAATACGGCAGGACGGACTGCGAAGTCGACCCCAGGAGCAGGCCCGCGAAGCCGCCGCGGCCTCGGGAGCCGATCACCAGGATGTCGCACGTGTCCGACGCGCGGACCAGGACCTCCGCGGGCTGGCCGTCGAACAGCGTCCACCGCACGTCCAGGTCCGGGTGCTTCTCCTTGAGAGCCAGGCGGGCCGCTTCGAGCTTGTCGGTGCCCTCCTGGATGAGGCGGTCCAGATCGCCCTGGGACGGGATCCACTCCGGACCGATCACGGTCGTCGTGATGACCGCCTGGATGTGCAGCGGCGAGTTCCGTCGGACCGCGATGTGCGCGCCCTCCCACAGCGCCGGCGACTCCTTGCCCAGCGCGTCGACCCCCACGACCACCTGGCCGGAGTAGTCGATGCCCGGGACCGTGTCCGTCTCCTCCGTGCGCTCGATCGCACCGCCCACACTGCTGTGGACCGGACGGGACGAGCTGGGGCGCGCCTCGCGGTCCGACTCCGGCGTCCACCCGACGGGGACGACGATGGTGGGGCACGCCGAGTGCGCCGGCAGCGCCGACGACACCGTGCCCAGCAGCCGCCCGGCGAAGCCGCCCTTGCCGCGCGAGCCCACGACCGTGAGGCTCGCCTGCTTGGACTCCTCGACCAGCACGCCCGCCGCATCGCCGATCTCGATGATCGCCTCCACGGGAACGTCTGCGGCCTTCACCTCTGCCGCCGCCTCCTTGAGGATCGTCGTGACGGACGCACGGACCGCCGAATCGTCGATCGGGACGTAGGAGACGTCGATGGTCGCCGCGGCGACGCTCGGCACCGTGTAGGCGCCCACGATCCGGATCGAGCGCCCCAGCGACTTCGCCTCGCCGATCGCGAAGCGGAGGGCGTTGCGGCTGGCGTTGGATCCGTCGACACCGACGACGATCGCCTGAGGGTCCGCGACCTCCGTGTTCTGGTTGTCTGCCATCTCTCCTCCTCCGTTTCGCCGCACTGCGGGCGCCGCCGGTGCGTCGCCCGCTCTGCGTGCGGGGCCGTTGTGACTCACAGTACCGGCCTGTCAGCGGGGTGCGGGTCGTGCCGCCACCATGTGGCCGACCGACATTCGAATCGTGACACACACTGTAAAGCGAAACACTGGATGATCAGCAAGGATACTTGTAAACTGGTGGTTCGACCGAAGAAGGAGACATCATGGGTATCCTCGCTTTTCTACTTCTTGGACTCATCGCCGGCGCCATCGCGAAGGCGATCCTTCCGGGACGCCAGGGCGGTGGCTGGATCGGTGCGCTGATCTGCGGAGTCATCGGGGCGATCCTGGGTGGCTGGATCGGCGGCGCACTGTTCGGTGAGGGAGTCGACGCCTTCTTCTCACTGAGCTCGTGGCTGCTCGCGATCCTCGGTTCGCTCATCGTGCTGGTCGTGTGGGGCTTCATCTCCCGCGCGATGGCCAGGGACTGAGTCGCGGGCTCTGCCCGGGGCGCCTGTCGCGCGCCCCGCGGAAGCCGCCTGAACTGGGGCGCGTCGGTGCGGACTATGCACCGGCGCGCCTCTGTCATTCAGGCAGCCGTCGCCGAGGCGCTGGTCGCCTTCCGCGTGTCCGCTCCCCATCCGGAGCCCACGAGGAAGGGCCGCCACTCGTCGACCGGCTCCTCGAGCTCGCGCAGCCAGAACCGGCCCACCCGCGGAGGTGCCGGGGTGAACCGCAGCCTCCACCCCATCTCCTCGGGCGTGCGGTCGCTCTTGTCGCAGTTGCAGGAGCGGCAGCACGCGACGAGGTTGGTCCAGGAGTTCGCTCCGCCCCGCGACCGCGGCAGCACGTGGTCCACCGTCGTGGCGTGCCCGCCGCAGTACGCGCAGAGGTAACCGTCCCGTCGCAGGACCCCACGCCGGGACAGCAGGACCTTCCGTCCCCGCGGCGGCTTCACGTACCGGGTGAGGATGATGACCGATGGGCGGTCGAGAACCACGGACGCGCTGCGGATCGGTGCGGCCTCGTCCGCCTGCAGGACAGCGGCCTTGCCGGTGAGCACCAGGATGACCGCCCGTTTGAAGGACACGACGGACATCGGTTCGTAGCCGGCGTTGAGGACGAGGGTCTTCACGACACACCTCCGATGCTGCGCGGACGCGCGTGAATGACGGAACGGTGCCGCGCGTGAGCGCGGCACCGTTCCTTGGGGGTCTCTGCAGTGCTGAAGAGAGGGGATATCGCCTCTGGGCGTATCCCCTCGACAGGTATCGCGTGGGGGCGTATCTCTTCCGCGCCTGTCACGGCAGCGCGGATGGTCATGGGCACAGGCCGATCAGCGGACGCACGCACTCCTCGGAGTGGGCGCCCCGCCGGCATCGTCGCCGACCGTGGTCGTGATCGCTGGCCCATCACACCTCCTGGACTCACTGCCACAAGAGTAGGCCCAACTCGGCACGATATGGAATCGATCCGGATCGTGTCGTGAGGAGAGCGCATCAGTGAATGCAGAAAGCACCCGTGTCCCGTCCGGACCTGGTGGACGGTGTGCGAGTGCTTTCTGGAGGCGATGCCGATTCGGTTGCTCCGCGTCAGAGCGCGCGGCGCCGGATCGTGATCAGAGAACGCGGATGTAGGTGACGCTTCCCATCCACGAGTGGCTGCGGTACGAGGTGCCGGAGGACGGCGATCCTGCGTCGTACATCATGCCGTTGCCGGCGTAGATGCCCACGTGGCCGGGCTTGTACACGATGTCGCCCGGGCGTGCTTCCGAAGCGGAGACGACCGTGCCGGCGCTGCGCTGCCCACTGGAGTTGCGGGGCAGATTCACACCGACCTTGCTGAAGACGAAGGAGGTGTAGCCGGAGCAGTCCCAGCCGCTGGGGGTGGTCCCGCCGTACACGTAGGGCACGCCCGTGTACTGCTTGGCAACGGCGATGACCTGTTCGGCCTTCGAGCCGTCGGGCAGTGCGACGTCGCCGCCTGCCTTGGAGTCGTCCGACTTCGACGAGTCGGAGGAGTCCGAGTCCGACTCCGAGGATTCGGAGCTGGAACCCGAGTTCGAACCCGAGTCCGCGTTCGAGGACACGGCTTCCGGCGTGGGCTCCGGCTCAGGCTCCGGAGCCTTCGTCGCGGTGACGTTGGAGACGGAGGCGGAACCGACGACGGACGCGTCGTCCTCTTCTTCGTCTGCCTCCGGGATGACCGTCTTGGCCTGGTTCACGAAATCCGTGGTGGGCGTGTTGTCCGCCTCTGCGGTGACAGCCGCTGCTTCGTCTTCGCCCTGGCCCATGGCGGGCAGGGTCGCGGTGACGACAAGTCCGCCCGCTGCAGCGACGACCGCTGCGCGGCGACCGACGACGCCGTAGTTGGCGCTCAGCGCGTCGGTGAGTTCAGTGAGCGGGGTCTTCACGCGGGTATCTGCCGCGCGACGCCCATGCTTCTTCGTTGCCACGATGTCCTCTCCACTTCCTACAAGGTGTCGCACTGAGCTGGAGATGCCCCGTCCGTGTGGACTGTGCTGCCGGCTTCCCGGTTCCTCGCCGCCGCTCAGGTCCTGTCTCAATCCGTTCACGGGTGCGGCGTGCGGAACCCGGATCGGACCACCCCCTTCCGGGGGCGCCTCGACAACTGTAAACGATCGGCAACGCCATGTCACATTTGGATCACGGAACGTGTCTCAGCTGCCACGGAAAGCTCTCGCGAGATCGATATAACTGCAGGTGAGAGTCATGTTTCGTGAAATGTAACTGATGTAACGAGATTGTGTGTCAGCGTGTCACGAACACGAAAGCGGCGGTCTCGGACGGCAGATCCAGCAGGTCCGACGACCCTTCCGCGCGGATGCTGACGTAATCGCCGTCCGACTCCGCGTGCACGACCGTCCCCGGCATGATCCCGGTCTCCTGCAGCTGCGCCAGCAGCTCGATGTCGACCTGCAGGGGCTCTGCGAGCCACGAGATGGTCACGGTCTGCGCACCGCCGGACTTCACCGCGCGCGTGAGCGCGAGCGCCTCCGGGACTGCCGCCGCATCCGTCCCCAGCTCTTCGAGGGCGGGGATCGGGTTCCCGTAAGGGCTGGTCGTGTGCTCCGGGAGGATCGACAGCAGGCGCGTCTCGACCTGCTCGCTCATGACGTGCTCCCAGCGGCACGCCTCGTCGTGGACCAGCGACCAATCCAGTCCGATCACGTCCGCGAGAAGCCTTTCCGCAAGACGATGCTTGCGCATCACATGGGTCGCGAGTTCGCGTCCTTCGTCGGTGAGTTCCAGGTGCCGGTCCTCGTCGACCACCACCAGACCGTCGCGCTCCATCCGTGCGACCGTCTGCGAAACCGTCGGCCCGGAGTGCTCCAGGCGTTCGGCGATCCGCGCGCGCAACGGCACGATTCCCTGCTCCTCAAGCTCGATGATCGACTTGAGGTACATCTCTGTCGTGTCGATGAGGTCGTTCACGTCTCACGCTCTCTTCTCGCAGTTCCGACGAGTCGTCGGCAGTCCTCGCGTCCCCCTGTGACAAGGGCGGACGCACCCGCTTCCATTTTAGGCGGGAGCGCTCGGTTCGGGTACTCAGCTCACCCTGACCACCCCACCGCACGGACCGAGGGCCGCGACCGGAACACAGCATTCCCGACCGCAGGATCACCTCGCCACCGACCGGCCGGATCACCTCGCCCCTGATTGCGCGACCGCGCCCCTAGGGCTGCAGACGCACCGCCGACCACGCGCTCGCGTCGTCCAAGGGGGCCGGCCTGCCGTCACGGCTCGTGAGCAGGAACCTGTCGTGCATGCGGTTGAGCCGCCCCTGCCAGAACTCGATCTCGTACGGCTGGACGCGGTAGCCGCCCCAGTGCGGCGGTCGCGGGACCTCCTGGTCGGCCCACCGCGCCTCGAGGTCCTGCACGCGCGCGTCGAACTCGCCGCGCCCGCGGATGGGCTGCGACTGCTCCGATGCCGCCGCCCCGATCTGTGACCCGCGCGGGCGCAGCGCGAAGTAGTCGTCGGACTCCCGCCCGCTCACCTGCGTCGCCACCCCGCGTACACGCACCTGCCGCTGCATGTCGTGCCACGGGAAGACGAGCGCCACCAGGGGGTGCGCTGCGATCTGCCGCCCCTTCGCGGACAGGTAGTTCGTGTAGAAGACGAACCCGCGGGCATCGAAGCCCTTGAGCAGGACGATCCTGGCGGCGGGACCCGCATCGTCGTCGGTGGCCACCACCATCGCGTTGGGCTCCCCCAGAGCCTCACCCGCCTCTTCGTACCAGCGGGTGAAGATCCCGTGCGGGGTGTCGGCCGGGAGCTCCAGGTCCACGTCGTCGTACTCCACGCGCTGCCGCGCCAGGGCAGACATCGCATCCCGGGCGGCGCGAGGAGTCGCCTGCATCTTGTCGTCCATGGCACTCACGCTACTCCTCGCGCCCCGCACGCTGGGATCACAGCGCGCGGCCCCACATGCGCCCTTGTGAATTAATACCCCCCGGGGGTATAGTCGGTGTATCGACGAAGGAGATGTCCAGAGTGAGTTCCGAGCACACACAGCACGACGACCGGCGCCCCGTGAGCCATGAGGCCCATGGTGGTCACGGCGTTCATGCGGACCACGAAGAGCACAGCGGCCACGCCGGTCACCACGACCACGGCGGGCACGGTGGCCATGCTGGCCACGACCACGGCGACCACGTCGGTCAGTTCCGGCGACTGTTCTGGATCATGCTCGCACTGGCGATCCCGGTCGTGGGGTTCAACCCGATGTTCGCCGACCTGGTCGGCTACCCACTCCCACAGTCCGCTGCGGTGTGGTGGGTGTCGCCCCTCGTGGGGACGGTCATCTACGTCTGGGGCGGTCAGCCGTTCCTCACCGGTGCCGTGTCGGAGATCCGCTCCCGTCAGCCGGGGATGATGCTGCTCATCGGACTCGCCATCACGGTCGCGTTCCTCGCCTCCTGGGGTGCGACCCTCCGCATCCTCGATCACGGGCTGAACTTCTGGTGGGAGCTGGCCCTGCTGGTGGTCATCATGCTGCTGGGGCACTGGATCGAGATGCGGTCCCTGGCGCAGACCACCTCCGCGCTCGATTCCCTGGCCGCGCTCCTGCCCGATGAAGCGGAGAAGGTCGAGGGCGACGACGTCATCTCCATTGCACCCGGCGACCTGATGGTCGGGGATGTGGTGATCGTGCGGCCGGGCTCAGCCGTCCCGGCGGACGGTCGGATCATCGACGGCAGCGCGTCGATCGACGAATCGATGGTGACAGGGGAATCGCGAGCGGTGCGCCGCGAGGTCGGGGACCAGGTCGTCGCCGGCACCGTCGCCACCGATTCAGGGCTGCGGGTGGAGGTGACCGCCACGGGCGACGACACGGCTCTGGCCGGGATCCGAAAGCTCGTCTCCGATGCGCAGGAATCGTCGTCACGCGCACAGCGGATCGCGGATACCGCAGCCGCGTGGCTGTTCTGGTTCGCCTTGGGCGCGGCCCTGCTCACTGCCGTGGCGTGGACCCTGCTCGGGACACCGGAGGACGCCGTCGTGCGGACCATCACGGTGCTGGTCATCGCCTGCCCCCACGCCCTGGGGCTCGCGATCCCCCTGGTCGTGTCCATCGCCACCGAACGCGCCGCCCGCGCGGGTGTGCTGGTGAAGGACCGGCTCGCGCTGGAGTCCATGCGCACGGTCGATTCCGTGCTCTTCGACAAGACCGGCACGCTCACCCTGGGTGAGCCCACGGTCACGGGCGTGCACCCTGCAGAGGACCGTCGAGAGGACGAGGTGCTCGCCCTGGCGGCCGCCGCCGAGGCCGACAGCGAGCATCCGCTCGCCCGCGCGATCGTGAGAGCCGCGGAAGCACGCGATGTGGACGTCCCGCGCTCGGCCGACTTCTCCTCCTCGCCCGCCGTCGGCGTGAGAGCGACCGTCGACGGGACGGTCGTGGAGGTGGGCGGTCCCTACCTGCTGGACCAGCACGACCGGGAGGAACTCCCGATCGCGGATCAGTGGAGGAGTGAGGGTGCGATCATCCTGCACGTGCTCGCAGAGGGTCGGGTCATCGGCGCGCTGCGGTTGGCCGACGAGATCCGGCCGGAATCACATGACGCCGTCAACGCCCTGCACGCCGAAGGGGTCCAGGTCGTCATGATCACCGGCGACGCGCAGGCGGTGGCCGACACCGTCGCGGAGGACCTCGGAATCGACCGTGTCTATGCGGGCGTCCGACCGGAGGACAAGGCGGCCAAGGTCGCCGAGCTCCAGGGCGAGGGCAGGCGTGTCGCGATGGTCGGCGACGGCGTCAACGACGCTCCCGCACTGGCGCAGTCCGATGTCGGCATCGCGATCGGCGCCGGAACGGATGTGGCGATCGGATCGGCCGGTGTCATCCTCGCGAGCTCCGATCCCCGTGCGGTGCTGTCGGTCTTCGAGCTCTCCCGGGCCAGCTTCCGCAAGATGAAGCAGAACCTCTGGTGGGCCGCCGGCTACAACCTGCTCGCCGTTCCGCTGGCCGCCGGAGTGCTCGCTCCGATCGGGTTCGTCCTGCCGATGAGCATCGGAGCGATCCTCATGTCCGCGTCCACCGTCGTCGTCGCTCTCAACGCGCAGCTGCTGCGCCGGCTGGACCTCGCTCCTGCCGCACGCACCGCCGGAGCCCTCGGCACGGCGACGGGTTCCGGAGGGGCTGACCCCCTGAGAGTCTGACCCCCTGAGAGTCTGACGCCCTGAGGGCCTGACGGCTCTTGAGGAACAGCCGACGGGCCATTCGGCCCGCACGGCTGCTCCTCGAGACGCCCCTCAGCTCGGGCGGTGCGGCAGGTAGATCTCCTCGAACATCCGCTCGCCGAATTCGCTCAGGTCGACAGGATCGGTGGCGAAGTCCTCCGCGAACGCGGTGTAGTCGCCGGAGTCCACATGCCCCTCCTCTTCGGCGATCCCCGACCAGGTGTCGTATGCCTCGTCGAGTCGGGACGCGACGTCCTCACCGTCGAAGGCCGAGGACCCGACGGTCTCCTCCCGCAGGCCGTCGATGGCGTCTGCCAGCGCCGCGTTCGCGTCGTCGTCCAGCCGCGCGATGTCGCCGCCGTGCTCGTCGATCTTCCCGATGGCGTCCGCAGTGAACGCGACCGACGCCTCGAGGCTGCGCGCGTTGGACTCCGCGTAGGCGTCGAAGATGAGCTGCTGCGCTGCGAGCGGCAGGTTCGTGTAGCCGGGGCCGGCCACGACCGCCGTGGGGCTGCGCCCCCAGGCCGAGTCCTCCGGGAAGGTGACGTGCGGCGCCACTTCGAGGAATCCGTATTCCGAGCCGATGCGCAGACCTCCCAGAGTGCAGTCGATCGTGTTGCGCTGGAGCGCTTCGTAGGCCTCGACGAACTGCATCGACACCGGGGAGGCACCCAGGCCCTCCACGATCGCCAAGTCCGCGGCGGAGCCCACGCGGATCTGCTTGCCCTTGAAGTCGTCGAGGCTCGTCACCGGGTCGGTGCACATGAGGGCGTTGGACGTCTCGAACATGACCGGACGCAGGACGGTCACGCCCATGGCCTCGTAGTTGTCGATGATCTCCGGGGTGTTCCACGCGACGTCCATCATCGCCGCGGTCGTGGCGATCTCCGTGACATAGGGGCTCGCGGGCTTCGACGGTGCGAGGTTGATGAGCTCGTTGACCGCCTCGTACTTGCTGGGGGTGTAGATGGGGATCTCCACGCCGATGTCGATGCGACCATCAGCGACCGCCTCGGTCACGTCGTCGAACGCCGCCACGGCCTGCCCCCACACCGGTTCGAGCGTGATCGCACCGCCGGACACCTCGTGGACCCGATCGACGAAGAGCTGCTCCGCCTCCCCCGTGTGTCCCTGGCTCGACTGGGCACCGGGCTGGTAGGTGAGGGTGACGGGGTCCATGTCCGCCAGCGCCTCCTGATACTCCTCCGGCGATGCGCCGTAGTCCACCCCGGCACCAGCGCCGGCGTCGTTGCTGGACTGCGCTGCGGACCCGGCGCACCCGGCCAGTCCGGTGAGGGCTGCGACGCTCAGCACCGCAAGCGTCCGCGTCATCGGTCTCTTCACAGGATTCTCCACTCGTCTTTGAATGTGTGCGTACGGGTGCGAAGCCTCCCCAGCGCCCATGCTGTGAGTGATTCTCACCACGCCGAAAATCTACCACGCTTTATTGAACGTCCGATCAGTCGACCTTCTCCTCTCTTCCACTGTCACGCTCCGGGCGCCGCTCCCGGATCCCACGGCTGCACCCGCCCCGCGCGCGGCACCGCGCGCGTCGCATAGGATCGCCCCCGTGAGCACTGATACCGCAGACATCGTGATCCCCGACGACCTCAAGCCCACTGACGGACGGTTCGGCGCAGGGCCCTCCCGCGTGAGGCCCGAGCAGATGGCGGCCCTGTCCGCCGCCGGCCCCGCCCTCATGGGCACCTCCCACCGTCAGAAGCCGGTGAAGGAACTGGTGCGTCGCGTCCGGTCCGGTCTGGGCGAGCTCTTCTCCCTGCCGGACGGCTACGAGGTGATCCTGGGCAACGGCGGTTCCACCGCCTTCTGGGACGCCGCGGCCTTCGGTCTGGTCCGCAGCCGTGCCTCGCACGCCCAGTTCGGCGAGTTCGGCTCGAAGTTCGCGAAGGCGACGAAGGTCGCACCGTTCCTCGAGGACTCCCTCATCGTCGACGCCGCACCGGGCACGGCGGCCCTGCCGCGGGTGGATGCCTCCGCGGACGTCTACGCGTGGCCCCACAACGAGACGTCCACGGGTGTCGCGACGCAGATCCGGCGCCCCGAAGGCATCGCGGACGACGCGCTCGTCGTCATCGACGCGACGTCCGGTGCGGGAGGCCTGTCCGTCGACATCGGTGAGACGGACGTCTACTACTTCGCCCCGCAGAAGAATTTCGCCTCCGACGGCGGCCTGTGGGTCGCGGTCGTCTCTCCCCGTGCGATCGCACGGATCGAGGAGATCGCCGGTTCGGACCGCTGGATCCCCGAATCGCTCAACCTGCTGACGGCGCTCGAGAACTCCCGCAAGGACCAGACGTACAACACGCCTGCCGTCGCCACGCTCGTCCTCCTCGCGGAGCAGATCGAGTGGATGAACTCCCACGGCGGGCTCGCGTGGGCCGCGGCTCGCACAGCGGAATCCTCCGGGCTCGTGTACGCATGGGCGGAGGCCTCACCTGTCGCGACCCCGTACGTCGCGGACCCCGCAGATCGGTCGCAGGTCGTGTGCACGATCGACTTCGACGACACGGTCGAAGCGGCGCGCCTCGCCGCGGTGCTGCGCGCCAACGGGATCGTCGACGTCGAGCCGTACCGGAAGCTGGGCCGCAACCAGCTGCGCATCGCGACCTTCACGGCCGTCGATCCCGCGGACGTCCGCGCGCTGCTCGCCTGCATCGACCACGTCCTCGCGCAGTGGGGCACCACCGCCTCATGACACCGGCCCGGAGCTGAGTCTCAGGTCCGGGCCTTCGCCACCCGCACGGAAAGGGCCGGCCACTGCCAGCGAACTGGCGGTGGCCGGCCCTTTCGCGTGCTCCGGCTGGGCGCTGCGCCTCCTCAGACGGTGACGAAGTGGTGGATGACGGTGCCGGCGAAGACGGCAAGTGCCACGGCGGCGCAGCCGAACTCGATGAGGATGCCGATGCCGGCCGCCTTGAGTGCCGCCCAGCTGGAGTTCCACGCTTCGCGGGCGTCGCCCAGACGCTGCCATTCGGCGGCCCACAGGCCCACGACGAACCCCAGGAGCAGTCCGATGACGGGAACGACGAAGAAGCCGATGACGGCCAGCAGCCCACCGAACAGCAGTGACCGGTTGGGGATGCCGCGCTCCTTGAGCCTGCGGCCTGTGAGCACCCATCCGGCCGCCATCCCCAGCGCGACGAGGACGGTGATCGCGGCGAACGCGGTCCACCCCGTCCCCGTGCCGATGACGATGGCCCACACCAGTGCGGCGACCGCGATCGTGGCGGACCCCGGCAGGATCGGGACGACGATGCCGACGATGCCGACGAGCATCGCCAGTCCTGCGAGCACGGTGGCGATGATGTCTGGGGTCACGGGGAAGGGCTCCGATCGGATTGCCGTGAGAGGGGCGGTGGCCGTGCGGTGGGTGGTCGTCGCCGGAACGCACGCCGTGTGGTCGGTCGTTCGGGAGTCTACGGGGGTGGGCTGAGCGCTCCCAGCGGTCTGCGGGGACTCTCCCACAATGTGATGGAGATGTGACGTGCAAGTGAGTCTGACCGATCGGCCGAGCACGACCGTCCGTTCGGCCGAGGCCCCGGTGCTCCCGACCCGCGACGATCGACAGTGCACAGCCGTTGAGATCCGGAAGGACACCCCATGAAGAAGGTCATCATCGCACTCGTCGTCGCCTGCTCCCTCATCGCCGGAGCGATAGGCGTCGTCGTCATCGCGGAGTCGCGTGCCGGTGCAGAACTCGAGTCCCGGGTCACCGCTTTCCTCGACGACTGCGGCACCGCGCCGTCATCGATCGACGTCCGCGGCAGGCCCTATATCCTCTCCGCAGCGCAGGGACACGTCGACCTCACCTACGTGGACCTGGCTCCGGCGGCCGGGACGAACAAGGACCAGCTTCTCGTCCACCGGCTCGTCGACGGCGAAGCCGACCGCCTCACCCGCTTCGTCACGTTCGACTACCCCTCCTCGGATGCCACTCCCGACCCGAATCCCGACGGCTCCTACTCCGAGGTGGCCACTCTCGACGACAGGAAGGTGACGTTCTCCGCCGCGACCGATGACACCACCGTGCAGATGCTGGCCGATGGTCGCCCGGCTAGTGAGATCGACCTGCCGCAGCGCGCGTCAGTCCGGGGCGTCGCAGCCACCGATCAGGGAGTCCTCGTCGAAGTCGAGTACGCCTCGAGCAGCTGCCGCTGAGGCGCTGCGGGCGGAGCTAGGCTGAAGGCCCATGAGACGACTCCTCGCGTGGCTGTGGCTGATCCCGGTGCCCCTGGCATTCGGGCTCGACGTGCTCATCAGCACGGGATGGCTGTCGATTGCAGGCATCGTGCTCGCAGCGGCCGTGAGCCTGCCCGTCCTCATCCGCGTCCAGCGCGGACACACGCAGCCCCGTTCACTGCGGTGGGCCGCCCTCGGACTGCTCCTGGCCCTGGTCCCGGTGATCGCTGCGGACACGATGAGCCTCACGGCGCTGTGGCTGAGCCTCGTCACCCTCGCCATGCTCAGCCGCCTCGCCTCGGGTCCGGCGACGACCGCGCTCCTCGTGGTCCTCGCCGTCGCGAACGTCCTCGTCCCGGCTCTGCTGCCGGACGGTCTGCTCTTCGGCCTCGCATACACCACCCTGATCATCGCCGCCGTGTCGATCGGTCTGATGCTGCGCTTCACCGATCGCTCACTCGCCGAGAGGAAGGCCACGGCCGCAGAGGCGGAGCGCCGCCGCATCGCCACCGAACTCCACGACGTCATCGCCCACGAGGTGACCGGGATCGTCGTCCTCGCCCAGGCCGCCTCCCGCAGCGACAATGCGCAGCTGACCTCCACAGCGCTGCAGAAGATCGAAGAGTCCGGTGCGCGGGCCCTCGACGAGATCCGACGACTCGTGTCCGATCCCCTCAGGGAAGCCGCCTCCCGAACCCCGATCGCGACGAGCCCACAGGCGCTGCGCGACCGTGTCGAGGCCTACGGCGGGCAGGCGACGCTCTCGTTCGACACCGGTGACGTCGATGACGAGGCCGTGTGGCCGGCGCTCGACCGTGTGCTCGTCGAATCTCTCACGAATGTGCGCAGACATGCGGGACCCGACGCACCGGTGACCGTCAGCATCGTCACGCGCGACGATTCGCCGGGCACCCTGACGATGACCGTGACCAATGAGCGGGGATCCGGCGGGATCGGTGCCGGCAGCGGAACCGGGCTGAGCAGCCTCCGCACGCGGGTCGGCCACCTGGGCGGGACGATCGAAGCCGGACCCGCAGACGGCGGCTGGGTCGTCCGGACCGCGCTGCCGCTGACGACGAGGACGAGGGGAGACGAACAATGATCACAGTCGCCGTGGTGGACGACCAGGAGATGGTGCGGATGGGATTCTCCCTCATCCTCGACGCCGCAGACTCGATCCGAGTCATCGGACAGGCCGCCGACGGTGCCGAGGCGATCGACCTGGCCCGGCGGGAGAAGCCCGACGTCGTGCTCCTCGACATCCGCATGCCCCGCCTCGACGGGCTCGCCGCCCTGCCGAAGATCACGCCGTACTCGAAGGTCATCATGGTCACCACGTTCGACGATGACGACTACGTCGATGCCGCACTGCAGGGAGGTGCCAGCGGCTTCCTGCTCAAGGACGCCGGAGCGGACCTTCTCATCGCCGGGGTCAGGGCCGCGGCGAACGGCGACGCCCTCATCTCGCCGTCGCTGACCCTCGACCTGCTCAGACGGCGCAGCTCGACTCCGGCTCGTCAGGCCCATGCCGTGGAGAGGCTGAGTGCGCGGGAGGTCGAGGTGGCGAAGCTCGTCGCCGACGGGCGGACCAACCAGGAGATCTGTCAGGAGCTCTATATCTCTCTCGGCACCGTCAAGACGCATCTCGGCAGCATCCAGGGCCGCCTCGAGGCGCGCAACCGGGTCGAGATCGCCGCTCGGATGTGGGAATCGGGGGCGATGGATCGGCCGAATGGCTGACCCCCGCCGATGACTTTCGGCCCCACGGCCGATGGCACGGGCACCGTCAGAACGACACGATGGTTGTCATGAGCACACAGATGACACCTTCTCCTCACGCAGCCCCGCGCCGCCGCATCGTCGCCCTCGACGTCGTCCGCGGCTTCGCCCTGTGCGGGATCCTGCTGGTCAACCTGCCACCCATGATCCGACTGGGCGCCCTCGACGCCCAGGGGGATCCGCTGGCCTTCTTCAGGTTCTACGAGGACTTCGTGCAGAACCGCTTCTTCCCGATCTTCTCCTTCCTCTTCGGCATCGGGTTCGGACTGATGTGGCTTTCCGCCTCCGCACGCAGCCCGCGGCCTCGACTGGCGCTGCTCCGCCGCTTCCTGTTCCTCGCCGTGATCGGCATCCTCCACCAGCTGCTGCAGCCGGGCGAGGCCCTGCTGCCCTACGCCCTCGCCGGAATCGTCGTGCTCCTGCCGGCGACGTGGATCCCCGAGCGTCTGCTCGCGCCGATCGCCTCGGTCATCGGCGCTGTCCTCCTGGCGTTCGGCGTCCTCAGCGGGGGCGGCCCGGCCCTGATCCCGGGGCTGTTCCTGCTCGGCTTCGCCATCGGGTGGAGTGGGTTCGTCCGCTCGGTGCTGGACCATCCCGGCCGTCTGGCGCTGGTGGGTGGCGGGGCACTGGCCGTCTCGGTCATCGGCTTCGCGACGACCGACTACCTGACCCGTCAGATCAACCAGTGGATCAACGCGGGACTGGGGATCGCGATGGCGCTGGTCTACGTCGTGGTCATCCTCCTGCTACTGCGCACCCCCGTGAAGAAGCCGCTGCAGGCGGTGTTCTCCCCGCTGGGTCGGATGGCGTTGAGCAACTACGTCGGGGCCACGATCCTGATCATCGCCGTGAAGCTGTTCCTGCCGGACCTCAGCCGCTTCGACTCCCACGGCGGCTATGTCGCGGCACTGGTCGTCTGCCTGGGCATCCTCGCTCTGCAGGTGGTGGTCTCGCGACTGTGGCTGCACCGCTTCGGTCAGGGCCCGCTGGAGAAGCTGTGGCGCCGCGTCACATGGGGGCCCGCGGCACGGGCCACTCATCCGTCCACGCGTGAGTCGAGCCCAGCCATCGAGCGATGAGGCTACGCCGGTTCGCCCCTGCGCTTGCGCCCGTCGTAGCTCAACCGGATGAACCGCCGGGAGCGGCGGACGTAGTGGACACGCATGTTCTTCGCCGACACCATCCACAGCACGCCGATGAGGAACCCCACCGCGCCCGAGGCCGCCCCCACTCCCAGCGCCGCCCGCGGCCCCAGCAGGTCCGCGATCCATCCGGCGAACGGGGCTCCCAGCGGTGCCCCGCCCAGGAGCACCGCGGTGTAGATCGACATGACGCGGCCACGCACACCGGCCGGTGTCGTCGACTGCACGTACGCGTTCGCGGACGTGAGCATGGTGATGGCGGACAGCCCGATCGTCGTGAGCATGAGCGCGAACGTCCAGTAGTCCGGCATGACGGATGCCGCCGCGCACGCGGCGCCGAAGGCCCCGGCACCCCAGAAGATCACCCGCAGCCGGGGTCTGTCCCTGCGCGCAGCGAGCAGCGCCCCACTCAGTGAGCCGACCGCGAGGACGGAGTTGAGGAGGCCGAATGCACCCGCGTCACGGCCGAACTCCACACGCGCCATCGTCGCGGTGTAGATGCTGAAGTTGATGCCGAACGTGGATACGACGAACAGCACGGCCAGGACGACGAGGATGTCGGGCCGGGTGCGCAGGTAGCGGAAGCCGCCCATGACACCCCGGCCGGGGCCTCGGCGGAGGTGTGCGGCGGGTGAGTGCAGCGTCGAGCGGTCCAGGGACAGGAGGACGCTCACGGTCGCGGCGAACGCCAGCCCTGACAGCAGGAAGACCGTGGAGGCGCCGGCGGCCGCGGTGAGCACACCCGCGACGGCGGGGCCCAGCATGCGGGCGCTGTTGAAGGAGGCGGAGTTGAGGGAGACGGCGTTGGTGAGCAGCCGCTCCCCCACGAGTTCGGACACGAACGCCTGCCGGGCCGGTGCGTCGACCGTGGCGACGATCCCCAGCGCCAGCGCGAGCAGGTACACGTGCCACAGGGCGATGACGCCCGTGACCGTGAGGGTGAAGAGGATGAGCCCCATCGACCCCAGCAGGATCTGCGTGATGAGGAGCAGGCGGCGGCGCTGGAAGCGGTCCGCCAGGGAACCGGCGACGGGGAACAGGACCAGCTGCGGCCCCAGCTGCAGGGCCATGCAGATGCCCAGCGCGGTCGCGTCCTCGTCCGTGAGCTGGGTGAGGACGATCCAGTCCTGGGCCGTCCGCTGCATCCAGGTGCCCGTGTTGGACACCAGGGCGCCGCCGAACCATTTCCGGTAGTTCGGTTCGGCGAGCGACCGGAACATGGAGGTCATCCGCGGGAGTGCGCCTCCTCGGGCTGGCTCGCGAACTCCACGACATCCAACGATTCCGAGAAGTCGTCGATGACGGCCTGCGAGGGTGCGCTGGACCGCTGCTGCACGTCCGTCTCCGAATGCGCGCCGCAGCCTGCGTCCAGTGCGACGATGCGCCCGTCGAACGGGGCCCACTTGTTGGCGCACACACCGAACTTCGTGCGCATGCTGCCGGCGATCGGCAGGAGGAACCCGCACGTCGAGCACTGGCCGCGGGCCTGGCGGGCGAATTCGCCGCGAGGCCCGGCATCGGAGTTCTCCCACCGCTTCGCGGCGTTCTCGATGCCCTCGCGGGACAGGACGCGCGCGCGGCCCAGGCCGAACTCGTAGTTCGGGACCTGGTCGATGTCGTCGCCCGGGTGCACGTCGACCTGTTCGAGGCCCAGCTCCAGGTTCGGGTCGGAGTCCGCCTTCGGCAGGACGTCCTGCGGGCCCATGTCGCCGGGCTCCACCCGCTCGTCCCACGGCACCCAGGCGGGTGCCACGAGGGCGTCGGCGCCCGGCAGCAGCGCTGTTTCGCACACGGTCGCCTTCTTGGACCGGGGTGCGCGGGCCAGCACGGCCACCCAGTGCCACCCGCGGTAGGCGGGGTTCGTGCACGCGAAGCTGTGGGTGGCGAGTCGCGTGTCTTCGGCGACGGCACCCAGGTGGGAGCCCACCTCGGTCTCACCGGCGACCTCGACGATCGCGGCACGTGCGATGTCCACGGCATCCGCGAGCACGGTGTCGAGGACGGGGACGGCAGGCTTGCGAGGCTGCCGCTTCTCACGGGACGCAGGCGGCTGCGTCGCCGACACCTCGGCGGCATCGGTCCGTGTCGTCTTCTGCGGGGCCGTCGCTGCGGGCGGGGCCTCCGTCAGGGACGCCAGCCAGCGGTCGAACAGTCCGGACATCAGCCCTCCAGGTCGTCTGCGATTGCGCGGAGCACTTCCGCCACGCGGTGGGAGTGTCCACTGTCAGGGTACCGTCCACGCCGCAGTCCGTTCGACGTGTCGTCGAGCAGCTTGATGACGTCCTCGATCATCGCGGCGGTCTTCTCCGGGTTCCTGCGGATGCGGGCCGGGGGTTCCTGGATGTGGGCCTTGAGGACCTGCTTGCCCTTCCGGCCGTCGACGATGTCGAATTCCAGTTTGGTGCCGGGCTTCACCTCGGCGCCGTCGGGCAGGGCGGAGGAGTGGAGGAAGATCTGTTCGCCGTCCTCTGCCGTGACGAAGCCGAACCCCTTGCTGGCGTCGAACCACTTCACGCGTCCAGTGGGCATGTCGTTCCTTTCACGAAGGCGCGGGGCGCATTCGATTGATCGTGTGGGGCGGCCTCCTCTGTGAGGAGACCGCTGTCCTGAGAGGGGCGCGCCCGGTGGGCTGCGAACGACCTCTGTGGTGCTGCTGGGGTGGACCTGCTGAGAAGACCGCAGTGCTGCTGAGGCGTCCGGTCCTGCTGACGGTGCTGCCGTCGGTCCTGCTGTCCGCGCGGAGGTCAGGCCTCGACGCGCGGGTGCTTCAGACCGTGCTGCGGCTGCGGCGGAGGATGCTCTGCACCAGCACCGCCACCAGCAGGAGGAACGCGAGCGGCAGGAGGATCATTCCCGCCCAGGTGAACACCGGTGCCACCGTCGCGCCTGCCAGCCCGACGATGACGACGAGCGTGAGGCTCGCCAACCCGGCCACCGCGAGCACTGCCGCGATGATGCCGAGGACGGCACCCGGGGGTCTCTGCGTCTGTGCTGCCATCGGGCACCTCCTTCTCCTGCCGACCAAGAACCCCCACCATGATAGCCCCGACTACCATGGGGAGGATGCCCGAGTCGCCGTCCTTCGCCGCCTGGCTGCGCACCGCCCCGGAACCGTGGTTCCGGGCTTTCGCTGCGACCCGCGCCGATCTCCTCCGCACCGATGTGACGGATGTCGCACGGCTGGCCGTGCTCGCAGCCTCCCGTGCCGCAGTCGCCCGAGGTCTCGAATCCCTCGACGCCTCCGCGCTGCGGGTCGTCCACCGCGCCGCCGTCCTCGCCCGCGTCAACCCCGCCGTCGATCGTGAGGAGCTGCTCGACGCCGCACTCGGCGACGCCCCGCAGTCTGTTGCTGACCGGGAGACTGGTGCCGGTCGGACGTCCGCACCCGAGGCCGCACTCACCGCCGCGATCCACGCCGGCCTGCTCTGGCCGGCGGGCGGGGACGGGGACCCGGCCGAGGCCTCGGCGTACCGGGTGCAGCCGGAGGCCGGCGGGCTGCTGCCGGTCACCGCTGCCGAGCGTGCCCACTCCCCTCACTGGGCGACCGCGACGGATCCGCGTCCGCTGGCGACCTCCCCCGTGTCCGCCGCACTCCTGGAGAACGCGCAGGGTGCCGGTGCCGCGGCTGTGACCTCGCTGGCCCTCACGGTCGTCGCGGAGTTCGGGCGTCGAGAGGTCTCGCAGCTGGTGAGCGGCGGGGTCGGCAAGCGGGAGGCGCAGGCGCTGGCCCGTGCCGCGGGGACGGAGCCGGGGCGGTTCACGCTGCTGGTGGAACTCGCGTCGCACCTGGGGTGGCTGGCGACGACGCGGGACCCCGCGGACCCGCAGTGGAAGCCCACCGCGGAATTCGATACGGCAGCGGCCGCTCCCCGCGAACAGGTGTGGGCGGACCTCGTCACCGCCTGGCTCACGCATCCCGTGGACATCGCGCACGTCCTCGCCGGCACGACCCCTGCGGGCGAGCGCATCCACCTGCTGGGTCGCGACGATCACGCGCGGACCGCGTTCGGCGGCTTCCCGGCCTCGCGCCCGCAGATCCTCACGCTGCGGAAGCTGGTCCTCGTCGCGCTCCTGCGGGAGGGGCGGCCTGACGCACGGACCGGAGAAGGAGAGGCGAGCGCGCACGGCGCGGAGGCGAACGCTCCGCGAGCGGCCGCCGCTGGTACCGGTGCCGGAGGAGCCTCTGGCGCCGGCCGGGACGTCCACGACGACCAGCACACCGCCGGCCGTGCTGTGCGCACGCAGGACCTCGTCGGACTGCTGGGCTTCACCCACCCGCTGCTGTCCGCGGTGCGCACCGATGAGATCGACCAGGTGCTCGACGAAGCCGAGGCGTTCGGGCTCACGGCGTCCCCGCTGGGCTCCCCGGATGCGCACGCGCTCACCCCGTTCGGCCGCAGCCTGGCCACCTGGGTGGAGGAGCACGACGACCCGTTCGATGTGCTCGGTGTGCGGGACGGACTCGACGCGGGCCCACCGCTGCCACTGCGGGAAGCTGTGGCCGCGCTGCTGCCCCCGCTGGAGACCAGGGTGACCCTCCAGTCGGACCTGTCCGGGGTGGCGTTCGGCCCACTCGACCACGAGGTGCGGATGCGCCTGGAGCGGATCGCGGACATCGACACGCGAGGGCAGGGCAGCGTCTACCGCTTCACCGACGAATCCATCACGCGGGGCCTGCGGGCCGGGGAATCGGTCGAATCGATCCTCGCCACGCTGGCGGAGCTGTCCGAGACCGGCGTGCCGACGACGCTCGAGCACATGGTGAACGCCGCCGGCTCCCGCCTGCACCGGGTGCGTGTGGCGCGCGCCCGGTCCGTCATCGTCGTCGACGACCCGACGGATCTGGACGTCCTGCTGGACGATCCGGCGGCCGTTGCGATCGGTCTGCGGCGGCTGGCCGCCACCGTCGCGGTGGCCGACGCATCGTCGGACCGGGTGAGCGTCCTCCTCGAGACGGAGGACCGCCCCATCCTGCGGGTGGACCCCGGCGCCGAGGACGCCGTCGGCACCCGTGCCCCCGTCCCCGCACTCGCCTCCCCCACCACCACCCGCACCACCCGGGTGCCCGCGTCGCGGATCCCCGCCCACATCGACGCGCTCGTCACTCAGCGCGTGACGGGCTCCATGCGCCGAACATCCACGCAGGGGACGCGGGGCACGACGGCGCAGAGCGGCCGTGGCGCGGGCGGGGCGGGACAGACGGGAGCGGCAGGTGCTGCGGCCTCGGCGGGGATGACGGCGTCAGCGGGGATGGCGGCCTCGGCGGGGAATACCTCCGGCTCCGGCGCCGTTGGTCCGGATGCCGCGCAGAGCGCACTCGGTGACACGCAGTCGGTGCTCGCCGAACTGGGCGAGGCCGCAGCAGTCGCCGCGCCGGTCGACCTGGTGGTGACTACCTCGGACGGCACCCACCGCACCGTGCGGCTGGTGCCGCAGGTGGTGCAGGCGGGCCGGGTCATGGGACGCACCGATGCAGGGAAGGCCCTGCGGGTGTCCGTGTCGCGCATCGTGCAGGTGCGCCGGTCCGGTGGGCGCGGCTCAGGCGAGTAGGACGACGAAGGGGAACACCGCGGATGACGCGTGACGGACAGGGACATGTGGCCACGAGAGGACCCCTCATCGTGCAGTCCGACAGGACGGTGCTGCTGGAATCCGATCACCCCGACGCCGCCGAGGCAGCGATCGCCATCGCCCCCTTCGCCCAGCTGTCGAAGACACCCGAGCACGTCCACACCTACTCGATCACGCCGCTGGGACTGTGGAACGCCCGCGCATCCGGCCATGACGCGGAATCCGTCGTCGACGTGCTGCTCGACTACGCGAAGCACCCCGTGCCGCACGAGCTGCTGCTCGACATCGTCGACGTCATGGACCGATGGGGAGTCCTCACCCTCAACCGCTCCCCCGTCCACGGACTCGTTCTCGAGACGACGGACACGGACCTGCTCGACAGACTCCTGGAGCAGCCGGACATGGCGGGGAAGACCGGGACACGGATCGATGCCTCGACGGTGACGGTGCACCCGTCGGAGCGCGGCGAACTCAAGCACGTCCTCCTCCGCCTGGGGCACCCCGTCGCGGACCGCGCGGGCTACGTCGACGGCGAAGCACACGAGATCGCCCTCGCACACGAATCGCACGTGGAGGGGGCGCGCAACGGTGGCCCGGGGGACGGCGCGTCCGGTGACGGGGCCCCCGGTGACGCAAGCGGCGCCTCGGGCAGTGGGAACGGGGCCGGCACCTCCGGCGACGGGGGTGCGGGGACTGTGGGCGGCCTCGGGGGCGGTGCTGACAGCGACGGCAGCGGCACCGAGGGGCTGTCCTGGTCGCTGCGGCCGTACCAGCAGCGGGCCGTCGACACGTACCTGGCCGGCGAATCCGGTGTCGTCGTGCTGCCCTGCGGGGCGGGCAAGACGATCGTGGGGGCGGCGGCGATGGCGAAGGTGTCGACGACGACGCTCATCCTCGTGACGAACTCCGTGTCCGCGAAGCAGTGGAAGACGGAACTGCTGCGGCGGACCACGCTCACAGAGGACGAGATCGGCGAGTATTCGGGGACGGTCAAGGAGATCCGGCCGGTGACCATCGCGACCTACCAGGTGCTCACGACCCGCAGGAAGGGGTCCTACCTGCACCTCGAGCTGCTGGACGCGCGCGACTGGGGACTTGTCATCTACGACGAGGTGCACCTGCTGCCTGCGCCGGTGTTCCGGCTGACGGCGAGCCTGCAGGCCAGACGACGGCTGGGCCTCACCGCGACGCTGGTGCGGGAGGACGGCCGCGAGGACGAGGTGTTCTCCCTCATCGGGCCCAAGCAGTTCGAGGTGCCGTGGAAGGAGATCGAGCGCGACGGGTTCATCGCGTCCGCGACCTGCCACGAGGTGCGCGTGCCGCTCGCGGCGGACATGCGGCGGATCTACGGTTCGGCGGAAGGCGAGGACCGGTACCGTCTCGCAGCGACCGCCGACACGAAGGTGCCGATCGTCCGTGAGCTCGTCGCCGACCACCCGGAGTCGCAGATCCTCGTGATCGGGCAGTACATCGACCAGCTCGAAGAACTGGGTGCGGCACTGGACGCACCGGTGCTCACCGGGAAGACGCCGGAGAGCGAACGCGAACAGCTGTACGCGGACTTCCGTGCCGGCCGGGTGCGGGTGCTCGTCGTGTCGAAGGTCGCGAACTTCTCCGTCGACCTGCCCGAGGCGTCCGTCGCGATCCAGGTGTCCGGCGCGTTCGGCTCCCGCCAGGAGGAGGCCCAGCGACTGGGGCGGATCCTCAGGCCCAAGGCCCACGCGGAAGCCGCCACCTTCTACACCGTCGTCACCGCCGACACCGTCGACGAACGCTTCGCCGGCCACCGCCGCCGCTTCCTCACCGAACAGGGATACGCGTACACGATCGAAACACGGTGAAGGTGGGGGCGGCAGCTCGCTCTTCCGAGACGCGTGCCGTCGGCTTTTTCGAGAAGCGTGCCGTCGGCGGCACCCTTCGGTCAGCGGTCCAGTTGGAGGCGCACCCACGCGGTCCAGACCACGAGGACGGAAGCGAGAGCACACGCACCCGTGAGCGCAAGTTGCACCGGGGTCACAGCCGCGCCCCCTGACATCGCCCAGAGCGCGGGCGCCGCCAGAGGCATCCAACCTCCTGCGCCGATGAGCGCTCCCACCTGCGCGATGACCACCAGTGCAAGAGTGCTCCCGACAGCGGCCAGGACTGAGCGAGCGACGGTGGCGACCCATGCGACCGGGATCGCGATCGCGGCCGAGAGCATCGCCAGCGCCCAGAGCCGCCCCAGCGCAGCCCACGCATCACCGCTGGGCGGACCGTAGCCGAACAGAAGCCCGAGGATGAGGACACCCAGGGCGAGCGCAACGCTGACGAGGGACGCCCAGACCGCGTAGACGGCCAGCTTCGCGAGTGCGATGCGGCCACGGCTGATCGGCAGCGCGAAGAGACCCGTGATCGTGCCGTCGGTGAACTCGCGACCGAATATCCAGGCCAGGACGATCCCGAAGCAGAGGACAGCGACGACGGCGGTGATCTGTGCCGCGCCGGCCAACAGGCCTTCCCAGTCCAGTGCGGCAGCGGGCCCGGCCTGGGCGATGAGTTCGGCGTTCCCACCGGCGATTCCCCAGACGATCCCTCCGAGCAGAGCGAACATTCCGCCCACCACGGCGAGTGTGGCGACCACCCCGACGAGGGAGCGAGTGAGTTTGAGCGCCTCGACACGGATCGCAGCAATCATCGTGCGCTCTCCGCAGCGTCGCGCTGCTCATCGTCGTGGCGGATGCGCTCGAAGAAGACTCGTTCGAGATCGCTTCCCGCGGTATCGAGTTCCCCGATCAATCTGCCGGCATTCATGAGCAGCACACGATCAGCGATCCGCGAGACTTCGTCGAGGTGGTGGCTGCTGACCACGATCGCCGCGCCTTCCTGTGCGCGTCGGGTCAGCTCTTCGCGCAGCAGGATCACCGAGGCGGGATCGAGGGAGTTGCTCGGCTCATCGAGCACGATCACCCGAGGATCGTGCTGGAGCGCCGCAGCCAGACCGACACGCTGTCTGTTTCCCAGCGACAGGCGACGCACCCGGCAGTCCACGACCCCGCTGAGCTTCCAGGTCTGCACGGAGTCGTCCACACAGTCCGGTGCGCCGTGGAGCAGGCGGGAGATGTGCAGGTTCTGCCGCACCGTCAGCTCGGGATACGCCAACGGCACCTCTATCAGCGCGCCCACCTTCGCCCACAGGCGAACAGGCATCGCAGCCAGCGGGTGATCAAAGAGCCGTACGGTGCCGTGCTCGGGGCGGACCATTCCGAGCGCGAGGCGCATCAGAGTGGTCTTCCCCACCCCGTTCAACCCGATCAGCGCCACGATCTCGCCCGGCTCGACCCGGAACGTCAGGCCGGCGACACTTGCCCCTCCCCGGAACCTGAAGCCGACGTCTGCGAAGCTGAGCACGTCACTCACCTCCCAGCACGTCGAGCGCATCGTCCAGGGCACCGACGAGCGCTCCCGGCTCGCTGCGCGCCCAGCCCAGCAGCGCGGCACTGAGTCCGGAGATCATCGCGGTCGCAGCGACCTCTGCGGAGGCAGCGACGACACCGCGGCTGGTCAGTGCCTCGACCAGTGCAGCGACCGTCGCTTCGCTGTTGCGTTCGACTGCCCCGCGAAGACTGTCCGCCTCTGCGATGATCCGCAGACGGGCACGGAGCTCATGAGTTCCGTCGGCATCGACGTCAGCCCACGCCTGCCGGATGCCTGCAGCCAGCGCCTGCATCGGCGGCTCATCGATGGGCCGTGTCCGCACCGCCTCCGCCATCACCGGGTCGAAGGGGTCGGCCAGCAGCAAGGCCTCCTTGGACGGGAAATGCCGGAACAGGGTCATCTCGCTCACCCCGGCTCGCTCCGCGATCCGTGCTGTGGTCGTCGCGTCGTACCCATGAGCTGAGAAGAGCTCCACCGCAGCCCGACTCACCGCTTCATGCGTCCGATCCCATCGCCCCATAATCAAATGTTAGTTACTAACATAGTGAATGCAAGAAGTCCTCCTCGCCCGTATCCTTGCAAGCACACTGCGAGCCCTACGACCCGCACGCCGATGCGGCGAAAGAGGAGACCGACGTGAACGGTGAGGAACTGCACGACTTCGCACGGGAGAGTGCGCTGGAACTGCCCGGCGCCTCGGCGGAATGGCCGTTCGGACCGGAGTACGAGGTCTTCAAGGTCCGGGGCAAGGTGTTCCTCATGCTCACCCACGTCCCCGAGAACAGCACGGGCTACGGCGTGGACGACGAGTTGCGCGGCCAGGCGGTCATCACGCTCAAGGCGGACCCTCAGGACTCCGAAGCACTCCAGCAGGAGCATCCGCAGGTCACTCCGGGCTACCACATGAACAAGCGGCACTGGATCAGTGTGGCGACCGGCGGCGCCGTAGATGAGGGATTCGTGCGCGAACTCATCGCGGAGTCCTACCAGCTGGTCGTCGGTACGCTTCCGGTCAAACGGCGCCCCTTCGGGTGGGACTCCCCGTTCTGAGGCATGCACTGATCGCCCCCGGCTGACCACCCGCGGTCGACGACCCACCGATCTGAATCACCAGCTGCCGCCCCGCGGTCGACGACCCACCGTCTACTGGTTCGAGACGCCGTGCTCTGCGGGGTGGTCTCGAACCGGACGGCGGTGTGTCGCCGGGGGCTCGTCAGCCGAGGCCGCCGGATCACCCAGGGCCTCACCCGCAGGGCCCGGAAACCCTCTCGCGGGGTCACTCACACCACCCGTGCCCGACTCCTCCGCGCCACCCGCCTCCGACTCCTCCACCTCGACGATGGTGAGTGGCCCTGTGGCGGGGTCGGACAGCAGGACCGCACGCCGCTGGACGCGGCGCTCCTGCCGCACTTCGCCCCACTTGATGAAGACCACTCCCACCACGATCCCGATGCCGCCGTACATCTGGATGACGGACGGCAGTTCGGCGACGACCAGCCACGCGACGATGACGGAGAACGGCACTTCCGTGAGGTTCACGAACGAGCCCACGGTGGCACCGACCATCCGCAGCCCGAGGATCCCGCACACGTACGCCCCCACGGTCATGAAGACGATGACGAGGATCGGGACGACCCAGCTGTACGGCTCGGTTCCCAGATCGACGTCCCCGGTGGAGAAGTCCGCGGGGATGATGCCGGTGAGCAGGACAACGACGACGACGGTCGTGCCGACGATCATCCCCAGACCGGTGAGGGCGACGGGTGGGATGTCGACCTCGACCTTCGCGGACACCAGGAAGTAGCTGGCGAGGCACACCGCCGCGCCCAGCGCGAACACGACCCCGAGCGGCGACAGGGCGCTGCCCCCCGGGTCCAGGACCAGCATGAGCCCCACCAGCGACACCGCCATGCCGATGAAGGTGACGGTCGCCGGCCGGATGCGTGTGGTCGCCCACAGCCAGAACACGATGAGGAGCGGCGCGGTCATCTCCAGCAGCAGCGCGACGGCCACCGCCAGATGCTCGACGGCCAGGAAGTACAGGAGCTGCACGCCGGCCATCGACACGACGCCGTAGGACACGACCGTCCGCCACCCGCGCACCACTTCCCTCCAGCGCCCCCGCAGACCGATGACGGTCGGGACGAAGAGGACCAGCGCGCACCCCAGCAGGCGCAGCAGCACGACGGAGCCGGGAGTCCACCCTGCCGCGTACATCGCCTTCGCGAACGGGCCCGAGGCCGCGAAGAAGAACGCGGACAGCAGCACCAGGCCGAAGCCCATGACGGTGCGGTTCATGGCTCAGAGCTCCTTCGACGGTAGGGGCGGCACGGGACGATCGGGCGGGCCGACCCGCCAGGGGTGACGGTACTGCCGGGGATCACGGCGTGAGCGGGTTCTACTGGCGGTGCGACCGGGGACGCAGCTGAGGGGATGCGGCCCGGAGACGACGACACCGCAGTTTTCCTCCCATTGCACATGAGCACCAAGTCACGAGTCAAGTGCGTGACGGTCCTTACATGCGCGCTCGAATCATGTCATCATCGACGGCATGGCCCTCTCCGTCCACACGCAGTCGATCCTGCGACTCATCGCCCAGCTGGCGAATTCGGACATCGACGGCGAGACGATCTCCACGCAGTCCGATGTCCGAGCCCTCGCACAGGCCCACTCCTTCTCTCCGCCCATCCGCATCACCGGCTCGGATGTCACCGAACTCCGCTCACTGCGCACGCGGCTCCGCGCGGCACTCGTCGAGCAGAGCCCTCCCGGCGCGGTCGATTCCAGTGCCGGCACCATCACCGACTCCGACACGGTCACCGACTCCGACAGCGAGAAGTCCACCGGCGACTCTGCCCCACGCGACCTGCGCGCCTCACTCACTGCCAAGGCGGCGCAGCTGGCGAACGAGCTGTTCCGGGAGACGCACACACTGCCGCAGCTGCAGAAGCACGATCAGTGGGACTGGCACCTTCATGCGGTGCCGAACGAATCGGGGATCGCCGTGCGCGCGGCTGCCGACATCGCGATCGCCCTGGCGGACGTGGTCATCGACGATGAGGTGTCGCGATTCGGCACGTGCGCGGCAGAGGCCTGTGACGCGCTCTTCGTCGACCTGTCGCGCAACCGCTCGAAACGCTTCTGCGACCGCGGCAACTGCGCGAACCGCACCCACGTCGCCGCCTACCGCGCGCGCCTGACCGAAGAGGACGCACACGCCTCGTAGGACAGACGAGCCACCTGGAACTCACTGCGCAGTTTCCGATTTGAGTGCATCGTCTGTCACCGATGTCCTGAGGCAGAACTGTCACCGATGTCCAGCGACATAACAGGTCAGTGCACTGTCCACTCAGCCACGAAGATGCGCACTCAGCCGGATGACGGCCCACCCGCGCACCCACCCGCGCACTCACTGACATGCGCACTCACCCACCACCCGCCCGCGCACTCACCCACCACCTCTCCGAGGATTTCCGTATTCGTCCTGCTCGCCGCTCCGGTTCATCGTTACGCTGGAGACATGGCACTCCTCGGATTCGCAGCACTGCCGGCACTCCTCATGATCGCGGGGATCGTTCTGGCGATCGTCAGCAGCACCTGGTGGCTCGTGCTCGCGGGGGTGGGCCTGGCGCTGCTCGTCGTCGCCGTCGTCGACTTCGTCCAGCCGCGCAATTCGATCCTGCGCAACTTCCCGCTGCTGGGCCACGGCCGCTTCATGCTGGAAGAGCTGCGCCCCATGATCCAGCAGTACTTCATCGAGCGGAACTGGGACGGCAAGCCCTTCGACCGGGATGCCCGCGCCCTCGTCTACGACCGCGCGGACGGCCGCCCCTCTGTCAAGAGCTTCGGCACCGAACTGGAGGTGCGCCAGCCCGGCTACGAATACCTCACCCACGCGATCGCGCCAGCACCGGTCGCCACGGAGGAGCACCGCGTGCGGATCGGCGGCAGTGACTGCACTCAGCCGTACGACGCGAGCCTCTTCAACATCTCCGCCATGAGCTACGGCTCGCTGTCCGTCAACGCCGTGCGCGCGATGAGCGCCGGGGCGGCGAAGGGCGGGTTCCTCCACGAGACGGGGGAAGGCGGCCTCACCTCCTACCACCTGGACAGCGGCGCAGACATCATGTGGGAGTTCGGCAGCGGGTACTTCGGGTGCCGCACACCCGACGGCGACTTCTCCCCGGAGACCTTCCGCGAGAAGGCGCTGCTGCCGCAGGTGAAGATGATCAACGTGAAGCTGTCGCAGGGGGCGAAGCCCGGCCTGGGCGGCGTGCTCCCCGCACCCAAGGTGACGGAGGAGATCGCGCAGATCCGCGGGGTCCCCGCGTTCCAGGACTGCATCTCCCCTCCCGGGCACTCCGCGTTCACGACACCGCGCGAACTCATGCAGTTCATCGGGCAGCTGCGGACCCTGTCCGGCGGGAAGCCGGTGGGCTTCAAGCTGTGCATCGGCACACGGGTGGACGTCCTCGCCATGTGCAAGGCCATGCACGAGACGGGAATCCGCCCCGACTTCATCATCGTGGACGGCTCGGAAGGCGGGACCGGCGCGGCCCCGCTGGAGTACCAGGACCACATGGGCACCCCGCTCACGGAGGGTCTCCACATCCTGCACAACGCCCTGGTGGGCGCGAACCTGCGCCATG
This sequence comes from Brevibacterium yomogidense, assembly GCF_016107685.1. GTDB lineage: Bacteria > Actinomycetota > Actinomycetes > Actinomycetales > Brevibacteriaceae > Brevibacterium > Brevibacterium yomogidense. The sequence goes on along the minus strand of NZ_JABASY010000004.1, from coordinate 78,837 downwards.
GGATCAAGCTGGGGGCCGCCGGCAAGATCGCGAGCGGCCACGACGTCGTGCGACGCCTCATCCAGGGCGCGGACTTCTGCATGTCCGCCCGCGGGATGATGATGGCCGTCGGCTGCATCCAGGCGCAGAAGTGCCACACGGACCACTGCCCCACCGGCGTCGCTACCCAGGACCCCCGCTTCTACCGTGGCCTCGACCCGGTGTCCAAGGGCGAGCGCGTCTACCGCTATCACCGCGCCACCGTCACGGAGGTCGCGCAGATGATCGCGACGCTGGGCGCACACGGTCCGGAGGATCTGTCCCGCACGATGCTGCGGAGACGCATCTCACAGACCGAGGTCGTCTCCTACGCGTCCCTCTACAACTGGCTCGAGCCGGGCGAGCTCCTCACACAGCCCCCACGCGGTTGGGCCTATGACTGGGACGCCGCGGATCCCGACCGCTTCGGCGCCGCACCGGTCCCCGTCACCCCCGCGGCAACCCCCTCGGGACGACAGTGATGGACGACACAAACGCATACAGCTTGGATCCAGGCGACTCCCAGACTCGGTCGTCACACTGAAAACATGACGACGCCACGACAGAACTCCACGCCCGACGTCGAAGCGACCCTCCTTGTGGTCGACGACGAACCGAATATCCGCGAACTCCTCTCGACCAGCCTCCGCTTCGCCGGCTTCGATGTCCTGTCGGCCGCGAACGGGACCGACGCACTCCGCATCGCGGAGCAGAAGGACCCGGACCTTCTCGTCCTCGACGTCATGCTCCCCGACATGGACGGCTTCGCGGTGACGCGCCGCCTGCGCCAGGCGGGCAAGCACATCCCCGTCGTGTTCCTCACCGCACGCGATGACACCTCCGACAAGATCACCGGCCTCACGGTGGGCGGCGACGACTACGTGACGAAGCCGTTCAGCCTCGAAGAGGTCGTCGCCCGCATCCGCGCCGTCCTCCGCCGCACGCACAGTGCGGAGGACGAGGAGTCGGCGGTCATCGAGGTCGGCGAACTCGAACTCGACGACGACACCCACGAGGTGCGCCGCGGCGGGATCCTCATCGACCTGTCCCCCACGGAGTTCAAGCTGCTCCGCTACCTCATGCTCAACGCGAACCGCGTGCTGTCGAAGTCGCAGATCCTCGACCACGTGTGGGAGTACGACTTCGGTGGGGACACCGGGATCGTCGAGTCGTACATCTCGTACCTGCGCCGCAAGATCGATGTCGCCCCGACGTCGGACGAGGCGGGCAACCCGATCGAGCTCGAGTGGACCCCGATGATCCAGACGAAGCGCGGTGTCGGCTACATGCTGCGCACCTCGGAATCCAAGTGACCACTTCGTCCCCGCGGGTGGCTGATCGCAGGACGGAGCGCACTGCTCGGTGATCCGACACATCAAGCGCCGCCGTCGCGTGATCTGGGAGGAGTGGTCGCTCACTGCGAAGCTCCTCACGATCATGATGACGCTCATGCTCGTCGTGCTGTCCGGCACGAGCGCCTGGGTGCTGGAGAATCTGCGGTCGAGCCTCATCGACCGCACGGATGCGCAGCTCATCCAGGCGTCAGAGGCGCTGGCGATCCAGGCGGCGGAGACCGTCCTCACCCCGTCTCCCCTCGCCAGTTCGGCGGATCGGTCGCCCACTGAGGACTCGCTGCGGCAGCTGTTGCCCGGCACCTATTACGTACAGTTCTACGACGGCGACGGCGACGAGGTGTACCGGCCGGTCGCCCCCATCGACGACAATCAGCCCCAGCTGCCGGTGATCGACGATCAGACGGTCTCGTCGCTGCGTGGGGTCCCGTTCACGACGGACGGGTCCGAATCGCAGTGGCGCGTGCGTGCCCTGCGGGTGGAGAACTCGCAGCTGCTCGTCGCGATCGCGGTGCCGTTCGATCAGGACATCGACGCGGTGGGCGAGCGCGCCCGCAACACGGTGCTGGGCATCGGGATGCTGGCGCTGGCCCTGGTCGCCGGGGTGGGCTATTTCGCGATCACGAACACGTTCCGCCCGCTGCACGACATCGAGAACACCGCGTCGAAGATCGCGCGCGGCGACCTCTCCCAGCGGGTGCCGACGTATCCGTCGAACACGGAGCTCGGCAGGCTGTCCGCAGCACTCAACACGATGCTCGGCCATATCGAGGACTCGTTCGACGGCCGCAAGCGGTCGGAGAAGCGGATCCGCCAGTTCGTGTCCGACGCCTCCCATGAGCTGAGGACGCCGCTCGTGACGATCCGTGGGTATGCGGAGCTGTACCGTCAGGGGGCTCTCACGGATCCGGACCAGGTGGGTCAGGCGATGCAGCGGATGGAGTCGGAGGCGAAGCGGATGACCGTCCTCGTCGAGGACCTGGTCCAGCTGGCGCGCATGGATGAGCGCCGTCCCACGGAGATCGGTCCGGTCGACATGACGCAGCTGGTGCGCGACGGCGCCGCGGATGCGGTCGCGCAGGCCCCCGACCGGGACATCAGCTTCATCGGCCTGGACGGGGAGGATGCACCGCAGACGCCCACCATCCTGGGTGCGGAGGCGCGTCTGCGGCAGGTCGTCGTCAATCTCGCCGGCAACGCGGTCCGCCACACGACGGAGGGCTCCGCGATCGAATTCGCGGTGGGCGTCGTCGGTGTCCCGCAGCAGGAGCAGGACGCGGCACCCGCTGCGGATGCCGGCCGTCCGGAGGAGAAGAAGAAGGACCGCCGGGGCTTCGTCGGCGTCCCGTCCTTCCTCCGGCTCCCCACACCCTGGAGTCCGAAGCCCGCCGCCGAGGCCCCCAAGACCCCCGCCGGACAGGACCGTCCGCAGGGGGACCCGTCGGCGCCCTCAAGCGCTTCGGGTCCCGCGGGCGCGGCCCCTCACCCCGGCACGACCGCACGGCCGGGTGCGGCCCGAGCGGGTGGGGCTGCGGCCTCGGCGACGGGGTCGACCATCGTCGGGGGCACGCCCGGCGACGAGCCGTCGCAGGCGATACCGGCGGGCGGACTCACGCACTCGAACCCGTTCGTCACGGGCCCACTCGAGCTGGGCGAGGACCTGTCCGACTTCCCGTACGGGCGGGTGCGGTTCGAGCTGCGCGACCACGGCGAGGGGATCGCCCCCGAACACATGCACCGGATCTTCGAGCGGTTCTACCGCCTCGACACGTCGCGCACGCGCGACACGGGCGGATCCGGTCTGGGCCTGTCGATCGTCAAGGCGATCGTCGAATCCCACTCGGGGACGATCACCGTGCACCACACACCCGGCGGCGGCGCGACCTTCCGTGTCGACCTGCCCGTCCCCGGACCGGATTCGGTCCGCCGACCCATTGCCCACGCTGCACCGCAGTCCACGTCTCGAAAGGACATCCCATGAGTCAGCCCACGGAACCGACGCGCCCTGCCACCCCGCGCGGTCCGGGGGATCCGGCTCCCGGTCGTCGTGTGAGCGACTCACGGCACACGTTCCCTCAGGACGCGCCGGCACCGCCGTCCGCGCCGCCTCCCTCGACAGCGTCCTCGTCCGGGACGGGGGGCCCCGCGTCATCCGAGGCGGGTTCGTCCGCGGCCGGGTCGTCCGCGGCCGGGTCGTCCGCGGCCGGGTCGTCGGCCGGGTCATCGGCTGCGGGGTCGCCGGTCGGATCGGCCGGCACCGGCGCGACCGGTGCCGGCCCGTCTGGCAGCGGTGCGACCGGGTCAGGTGCGACCGGGTCAGGTGCGACCGGGTCTGGTGCGTACGGGTCCGGTGTTAGCGAGTCCGGTTCCAGCGGGTCCGGGACGGGGCCGACCCCGGGTGATGGCGCTGGTCCGGACAGTGCGGCGCGCAGGCAGCCGCCCATCGTCCCGCAGATCGGCGCGGCCTCCGGTGCGAGCACTCCGGCCGTCGGCTCCAATCCCTACGGCCCCGCTGGTGCCCGCTACGTATCGGATGCGCCGCCACCGGCAGCGGGCCTCGCCACCGGGGCGATCCCGCGCGTGGCGGAAGTCCCACAGAGCGCCCCGCAGCAGCGTCCGGGCGACCCTCACGGCGGCGGGCACGCCGCTGCGGAATCGGAGTCCCACCCCGCCGCGCAGCACGCGCAGGCAGAAGGCGGACCCGCGACCGGCCCGATGCCGTCACCCACGACAGCTCATCATCCCGGTGGTGGCCAGCACGGTGGCGGCCAGTTCGGCACTGGCCACCCGGGCGGGGGCCAGCCCGGAGGAGGCCAGCCCGGAGGAGGCGCGCAGTCCGCCGGCTACCCCGCCGCGGGCGCCGCTGCCCACCCCGCGCAGAAGATCCGCCGCCGAGGCCCCGGCTGGGCCGCGCTCATCATCGCCGCTCTCCTCGCGGCGATCGTCGGTGCGACCGTGGGCGGCGGTAGTGCGTGGCTCCTGTCGAGTGACGTCTCACCCGTCGCCTCACAGCCGTCGGAGGACGCACCGCAGCAGTCGGACAGGTCGATCAGCAAGTCGACGGAGACTCCCGATTGGGCCCAGATCGCAGACCAGACCACCCCGGGCGTCGCCGCGATCCAGGTGGCGGTGGGCGGCGAAGTCTCCGGACTGGGCTCCGGTTTCGTCTACGACGACCAGGGCCATGTCGTCACGAACAACCACGTCGTCGCGCCCGCGGACACGGACGACGGCGAGGTCCAGGTCGTCCTGGCCGACGGCAGCATGATCGGCGCGACACTCGTGGGGCGCAACCCGGAGACCGACGTCGCAGTCCTCAAGCTCGACTCGCTTCCGGAGGACCTCACGCCGCTCCCCATCGGTGCGTCAGCAGACCTCTTCGTAGGAGATCCCGTCATGGCGCTGGGCAACCCCCTGGGGCTCGCGGACACCGTGACCACCGGGATCGTGTCCGCGCTGGATCGGCCCGTGTCGACGGAGAACATCGGCGACGTGAGCGAGCAGGAGGTCGCGATGACGATCACCAACGCCATCCAGACCGATGCCGCGATCAACCCCGGGAACTCCGGCGGTCCGCTGGTGAACGGCAACGGCGAGGTCGTCGGCATCAACTCCTCCGCCGCGACACTGTCCGACCCCACCTCCAGCGAGGCACAGAGCGGTTCGATCGGGATCGGCTTCGCGATCACCGTCGAACAGGCGACGACGATCGCGGACCAGCTCATCGAGACCGGTGAAGCGAAGCACCCACTGTTGGGCGTGACGATGGTGAATTCGACGGTCGACGCGCAGGGCGTCACCCGCGGGTCTGCGCGCGTCACGGCTGTGGAGGACGGCACCCCCGCCGCCGCAGCCGGGTTCCAGGAGGACGACGAGATCATCGCGATCGACGACAAGCCCGTGAACTCCGGCGTGTCCCTGCAGGCCTTCGTCCGGTCGTCCGTCTCCGGTGATCCGGTCGAATTCACCGTCGTGCGCGGCGGACGCGAGGAGACGCTGACGGCCACCCTCGAGATGCGCTGACGACTCCCGGTCACACGCACCGCACGTGCTCGATCGTCGTGCGGCCACGGGGCCTGTGGACACGTCATCCGTGTCCACAGGCCCCGCTGCTGTCCCTCCTCGCCCCCGCGCTGCCGCCAGCATGGGGGCGACGCCGACAGTCGGCGTCGCCCCCACCGTCGCCGCGGTGGGGGACGCTCCCCGAGGAGGCACCCTTGTCCCTGTTCCAAGTCGACGCCGATCGCGTGCTCGCCACCGCATCCACCGCCCAGACCCGCTCCGACGACATCGCCTCACTGGTCGATGCGCTCATGCAGGACCTCGCCTCGCTCGCAGACACGTGGCAGGGGTCAGCGGCCTCCAGCTTCCAATCCGCGGCGGAGGACTGGCGCGGTGTGCAGAAGACGGTCCACGACTCCCTGCGGTCCATCAACGAGGCGCTGCGCATGGCTGGACAGCAGTACCAGGAGGTCGAAGCCTCGAACACACGGATGTTCAACCCCTGAGTCATGGACGGGCCACGCAAATTGCCAGAGACACCGACTACTGTGGGATCGAAGAATTATTCGCGCTCGCACGCGGCTCCTCCGTCGCGGAGTTGCGGAACGTCAGAACGGAGACCCCACGCCCATGAGCATCTTCCAGCGCATCAAGACAATATTCGGCGCGAAGGCGGACAAGGCCCTCGACCGGATGGAGGATCCCAACCAGACACTCGACTACTCGTACAAGAAGCAGCTCGAGCTCCTCCAGAAGGTGCGTCGCGGCGTCGCGGATGTCGCCACCAGCCGCAAGCGGCTCGAACTGCAGATGGGGCAACTCGAGCAGCAGCAGAACAAGCTGCAGGGACAGGCGCAGAAAGCGCTGGAGATCAACCGCGAGGACCTCGCGCGTGAAGCCCTGAGCCGCAAGTCGGGCCTCTCCCAGCAGATCAACGACCTGCAGAGCCAGCACCAGAACCTCGTGCAGGAGGAGCAGAAGCTCACGACCGCCTCGCAGCGCCTCCAGGCGAAGGTCGACGCGTTCCGCACCCGCAAGGAGACCCTCAAGGCGACGTACAACGCCGCAGAGGCACAGACGAAGATCGGCGAAGCGTTCACCGGCATCTCCGAAGAGTTCGGCGACGTGGGCATGGCCATCCAGCGGGCGGAGGACAAGACCGCGGCGCTGCAGGCCCGTGCGGGTGCGGTCGACGAACTCATCGCGTCCGGGGCTCTCGACGACCTGTCCGGCACCCCGCAGGACGACATCGCCGCGCAGCTGGACTCCCTGTCGTCCGACCAGGACGTCGAGATCGAGCTGCAGCGGATGCGCGAATCCCTGCCCGGCGGATCCGCAGGCGCCCCGCGTGCCGCGCTGGAAGCGGAGGACGCCGTGGTGTCCGACGCGGACGACGCTCCTCAGACCGGTGAGCAGCAGCCGGGGCAGGGGGGTGGACAGGCATGATCATCCGCATCATGGGAGAAGGCCAGTTCGACCTGTCCGACGTGGAGCAGTCCGTGCTGCAGGGCTTCGACGACGAGGTGGAGCGCGCCGTGGAACAGGGCGATGAGACCACCGTGCGTGATGCCCTGAAGCGCCTGCACGACTTCATCACGGCCAAGGGCGCCGCCGTGCCGGACGACTACCTGGGCTCGTCCGACATCCTGGTGCCCGGTGAGGACGCGACTCTCGACGAGATCCGCGAAATGCTGAACGGCGACGGCTTCATCCCCAACGACTGATGACGCCCCTGGGCCGGGTCCGCAAGGATCCGGCCCCGCAGCGTTCCCCCCCCCTCGCCTCACCGAAAGGAGCCGCAGATGGCGCGCACGCGATTCCCCAAGGACGCAGGGCTGTCCGCCCGCATGGGCCTCACCATGTTCCTCAACGGACTGATCTACGTCGTGCTGGTCGCCGCGATCTGGTGGATCCTCGGCAGGAGCACGGGCGGGGTCATCCTCGCCATCGCCCTGTCCGTCGGCATCTTCTGGTTCCAGTGGTATTTCTCCGACTCCGTGGCGATCAAGGCGATGGGCGCCCGCGTCGTGACCCCACAACAGGCACCGGAGCTGCACAGCCTGGTCGATCGCCTGTGCCAGCAGGCCGATATGACGAAGCCCCGGGTCGCGTTCTCCGACACGATGGTCCCGAACGCGTTCGCGACCGGCCGCTCCCCCGAGCACTCCGTCATTGCCGTCACCCGCGGGCTGCTGAACGAGCTGGAGCCCAAAGAGGTCGAGGCGGTGCTCGCCCATGAGCTCTCCCACGTCGCCCACCGTGACGTGACGGTCATGACGGTCGCCGGCGTCACCGGCATCGTGGCGAGCCTCATGATGCGGACGTTCTTCTTCACCGGGGGGCGTTCGCGCGGCAACAACAACGGGGTGCCGATCCAGCTGCTCCTCATGCTCGTCGGCGTCGTCGTCTACGCACTGAGCTTCCTGCTCATCCGCGTCCTCTCCCGCTACCGGGAGCTCGCAGCCGACCGTGCTGCCGCCCTCCTCACCGGCAGCCCGTCGACCCTGGCGTCCGCACTCGTGAAGATCAGCGGACAGACGCAGAAGATACCGAAGCAGGACCTGCGAGAGACCGCCGGCGCCGCGCACCTGGCCTTCTTCAACCTGGGCGGCGCCTTCTCGACGCACCCCAGCCTGGAGAAGCGACTGGCACAGCTCGACAAGATCAGCAAGCAGCTCTCCACCGAATTCTGACCCCCACCGGGACCCCGTCCGCACCGCACGCGGGCGGGGGATTCCTCACCCCTCCACACGAAAGCCTCTCCGATGGGATTCTTCGACGCACTGCTCGGCCGCTCCAAGCCGAAGGAGCCCAACCTCGACGATCTCTTCGCCGTGCCACCCGCAGCGCTGACACTCGAGGCCCGCTCCGGCATCACCGCGACGGGTGTGGGCGCGGTCGCCTTCCGGGAGGTCGAGGGCGGTGCGTTCGACCGCGCGGAGCAGGAGGCGCGCGCCCTCATCTCCGCGGACCCGAACACGGACGTCACCCAGGTGAACGACGGGTACGGCTACACGTGGCAGGTCGTCCAGCAGCAGGCGGCGAGCACCCCCGACCTCGTGACGAGCCTCCATGCGGTGAACGCGGCTCTCGAAGCGCAGGGCTTCGGACCGATGCTCCTGTGCTCGACCGTGTACTTCCGCGCCCCCGACGGCAGGACGATCGCGCTCGTCTACCTCTACAAGCGGGGCACTTTCTACCCGTTCGTCCAGCGGGCCCGCCACCAGCGCGACAGCCCCTTCGAGATCCAGCTGCGCGGAGTGCTGGACGAGGATCTCCCCGTGGAGAAGGACATGTCGAAGTGGTCGCCCCTGTGGGACGCCCCCGGCATGGACCGCTGAGCGTAGCGGTGAGCCCGACTCAGCCGACGTCGTCGATCATGTTGAGTTCGCGTGTGCGCAGGACGACGACCGAATACACGTAGGTGACCACCACGGCCGCAGCGACCGCTCCCACCCGATGATCGGGGAGGGTCCACCAGGCGGCCGTGACGAGAACCGTTCGGGCGACCGCGTGGATGATCCCCATCGGATGCCGGATGATCCACGAGAAGACGATCCAGTGGAGCCCCAGACCGATCCCGAGTGTGAGAGGCACCAGCGTCGGTGCCTCGAACAGCAGCGTGAGATGGACCGCCCACAGGAGGTTCACCATGAGAACGCACATCGCCATGAGCGTGGCGAGAGGATTGGAGTTGCTGAGCAGCTTCTCGTGCAGCAGGCGGGCGAGCAGCATGCCGACCGGGAAGATCGCACCCGTGCCGATGATGAGCACGAAGGTCGCGACCCTCGGACTCAGGAAGAGGGAGACGACACCGACGGCGGCCCAGACGATCGCTCCTGCGAGAGGAAGAGCGAGAGACCTCCCTGCTTGAGCATCGAAATCGGCACGCAGCCGGTCAAGAGTCGTCGGCATCGCTCTGGAGGATCGTCACAGGAATACGGCTGTCATAGAGGTGCGGCTGTCATAGGGGTAAAGGCGTCGCAGCATGTGGAGCCACCGGTCAGCCCTTTCGCCTGACGACGGTGAACTGTTCGCCCGCGGCATCGACGAGGTCGCCCGGGCGGATCTTCGCGCCGCGGCGGGTCTCGACCTCATCATTGACGGTCACCGCTTCCGCCGCGAGCATGTCCTTCGCGTCCGCGCCCGTACCGGCCACACCGTGCAGCTTGAGCAGCTGACCGATCGTGATCGACTCGTCCCGGATCTCGATGCGCTCCAGATCGTCCGGAAGCCCGTCTGCCACTGTGCCTGTGTCCTCACCCTGCTGTGATGCCATCAGAAGTCGAGCCCTCCGAAGAATCCGCCGCCATCGCCGCCGAAGTCACCGAAACCGCCGCCCATGTCGCCACCCATGTCCCCGCCGGCACTGTCCATGCCGCCGTCCATGCTGCCGCCGTCCCAACCTCCTCCGAAGCCGCCGAACATCATGGCGCCCATGAGGACACCCGGCAGCAGCCCGGATCCGGCGTACGAATTGAAGTAGCCGCGATTGTATTCAGCGTATGCGGGGCCGGCTTCCCAATACGCGCGCCGCTGCAGACCGTTGCCCACGGGCACGGTCCGCACTGCGGGCTCGGCACCGCAGCTCACACGTTCTGCATCCGCCGCACACACGGGGACCGGACGGAGCTGCCCGCCCACGGGCGCCCAGTCGACGTCTTCGACGGACGGCCCGTGCTGGGGGTTGAAGAAGCAGGGGGGACGGCGGACCGGAAGTGGCTTGCCGTCGACGCGGGCGCGGACGCACTTGGCTGCATACCGTCCGTCTTCGATCGCCTCCGTCACGTGACTCACTTCGCTCGCGGCGGAGATGCGGTCCAGCAGGTCCTTCGCCCGGTCGTATGCATCGATCGCGCGGGAGTAGTCCTGACGTCCACCCTCATCGAGTTCGACTCCCCCCGTGACGACGTCCAGGTCCGCGACCTCTTCACCGAAGGCGACGACGTCCTCTTCGACCGTACGCTTCACCCGGTCGAGTTCCTCCGCCTGCTCCTCGAGCTCACGTGCCTTCTGGTTGCGGGATCCGCGGAAGAAGGCCGCGGCGATGGCCGCAAGAAGCAGGAGGAACACGAAGGTCATGCCGTCTCACCTTTCTGAGGGTGTGCGCATCGGCCGCCACCCCCGCGACGGGCGGTGCAGACCGGCGTCATTCCGTCGACAAGTATCCCAGCCCATCCTGTAAGTGCTCTGAGCGGGTCACGTGCCGACACCGTGCGGGAAGGGGCCTGAAGCGCCCCTGACCTGCCGGCACCGGGCCTCTGGTCTCACATCACGCCGATACCGCGCCCGATCGTGAGGAAGCCTCCCAGGAACGCGAGGACGAGCATGCCCGTGCGGGCCGCGTGCACCGGGATGATCTTCGACAGCCACTCCCCCAGCACCTGCCCTCCGACCAGAGCGCCGAGGATGAGCAGCCAGGTGCTCCCGTCGAGCACCGGCCACGCGTCGCGGTCGAACACGAGCTTCATGATGACAGAGCTCGCGGCCATGACGACGAACACCGGCTGGATCGTCGCGGCGAAGGTCCGCTGCTCCCACCGGGTCAGCAGCGCGAACGCCGACAGCGCGGGACCCCCCACACCGGCGGACGCGTTCATCACACCGGACGCCAGGCCTGCCGCGACGACGGTGCCTGCATTGCGTGAGACCGGCCGGGCGTACCGGTTGAGGATCAGGGAGCTCGTGAGCGACACGATGACGATCGCCCCGATGAAGACCTCCAGCGCGTGGGCAGGCATGAGCACCGCGAGCAGCGCACCCGGCACGGTCCCCACGGTCGCCGCCAGGATGAGGCCCCCCGCAAGCTTCCAGTTGACCTCCCTGTAGGTCCTCCACAGGACGATGACCGACGACGTGAACCCGCACAGGTTGACGAGCACGACGCCCGCCAGAGGATCGATGAGGAGGACGAGGAAGGGTCCGGAGACCAGCGCGAACCCCATCCCGGTGATGCGCTGCGCCAGAGCACCCACGAAGACGGCAAGAAGGATGAGGATGATGACGAGACCCATGCCCTCAGGCTAGACGCAGGCAACCAGCCCTGAGCATTCGCCCCTGACGGCCGTCTGCGCCGCTCAGCCTGCAGGTCTATGGTTCTTCTATGACGCAGGGTCCGATCTGGTCGCGCTTCCGCCTCGATCCACGAAGGCACACGTCGCTGCGCGCCTCCGACGAGGACCGCGACGTCGTCCGCGAGTGTCTGGGAGAGGCGTATGCGGACGGCAGGCTGGACCGCAGCGAGTTCGACGACCGTCTCACCGCCGTTGATGGATCGCGCTTCCTGGGCGATCTCCTGGAACCGCTGAGCGACCTCGTGCTGGACGCCCACCCGGCCGATCCCGCCTCAGAGCCTGAGGCCGCGCGGACCGCCCTGGAACCGCTGGAACCGCCCCCGCCCTCCACCCCCTCGGAGATCGAAGCCGCGGCCCGCGCACACCATGCGAAAGTCTTCCGCGCCAGCCTCAGCAGCTTCGTGGGTGCCAGCGCCATCACGACGCTCATCTGGCTCGCGACAGGTCTCTTCAGCGGTGGGTTCGCCGGCTTCTGGCCGATCTTCGTCATGCTGGGCACCGGGATCGGCGTCATCAGCACGGCCAGCAGGCGCAGTCAGATCATCGAGGAGCGCCGCCGGGCGCTCACCCGTCAGGCACGCGAGTACAAGGAGCTGGAAGGGCCGCAGCAGACACAGCACGACACGGGCTCGTTCCGCACTCAGCCGCCCCCTGCGTCCCGCGACGAGGATCGCCGTGACCTGCGCCGCCGCCGCTCCCGCAGGGACGACGAGCCCGGGGCTGACCACGAGCCCCCTTGAATCACCACTTGTGGATGACCACCTGCCCGAGGCCGACGAGATCCACTGACTGTCCCGCATGAATGACGACGGGCGGGAACGGCTCCTGTCGGAGTCGTTCCCGCCCGTCGTTCAGGCAGGTGTGCCGGCTGGGATCAGAAGCCCATGCCGCCCATGTCGCCCATGCCACCGGACGGATCAGCCATGGCGGCTGCCGGTTCCGGCTTGTCTGCGACAACCGCTTCGGTCGTGAGGAACAGGCCGGCGATCGACGCCGCGTTCTCCAGAGCCGAACGAGTCACCTTGACCGGGTCGTTGATGCCCGCCTCGAGCAGGTCCTCGTAGCCGCCGGTCGTGGCGTTGAGCCCGTGCCCGGCCGGCAGGCCGCGCACCTTCTCTGCCACGACGCCCGGCTCCAGGCCCGCGTTGAGAGCGATCTGCTTGAGCGGAGCATCGATGGCGACCTTGACGATCGCCGCACCCGTTGCTTCGTCACCCTCGAGCGACAGCGAGTCGAACGCGGTCTTGCCGGCCTGGATGAGTGCCACGCCGCCACCGGCGACGATGCCCTCGTCCACAGCGGCCTTCGCGTTGCGCACTGCGTCCTCGATGCGGTGCTTGCGCTCCTTGAGCTCGACCTCCGTCGCGGCACCGGCCTTGATGACGGCGACGCCGCCGGCCAGCTTCGCGAGGCGCTCCTGCAGCTTCTCACGGTCGTAGTCGGAGTCCGATGCCTCGATCTCCGCACGGATCTGCGACACGCGGCCCGCGATCTCCTCGGGGTCGCCTGCGCCTTCCACGATCGTCGTCTCGTCCTTCGTCACGACGACCTTGCGGGCCGTGCCGAGCAGGTCGAGGGACGCGTTCTCCAGCTTGAGACCGACCTCTTCCGCAATGACCTGGCCACCGGTGAGGATGGCGATGTCGGCCAGCTGCGCCTTGCGGCGATCACCGAAGCCCGGAGCCTTGACGGCCACGGACTTGAACGTGCCGCGGATCTTGTTGACGACCAGGACCGCCAGGGCCTCGCCCTCGACGTCCTCGGCGATGATGAACAGCGGCTTGCCCGACTGCTGCACCTTCTCGAGGATCGGGAGCAGGTCCTTCACGTTCGAGATCTTCGAGTTCACGATGAGGATGTGCGGATCCTCGAGGACCGTCTCCTGGCGCTCCGTGTCCGTCACGAAGTAGCCGGAGATGTAGCCCTTGTCGAAGCGCATGCCCTCCGTGAGCTCCAGCTCGAGGCCGAAGGTGTTCGACTCCTCGACGGTGACGACGCCTTCCTTGCCGACCTTGTCGATCGCTTCAGCGATGAGCTCGCCGATCGCCGGGTCGCCTGCGGAGATTCCCGCGGTGGCCGCGATCTGCTCCTTCGTCTCCACCTCTGTGGCGGAGTCCAGCAGCACGTCGGAGACGGCCTTGACGGCCTTCTCGATGCCGCGCTTGAGGCTCAGCGGATCCGCGCCGGCCGCCACGTTGCGGAGGCCTTCGCGCACGAGTGCCTGAGCGAGGACGGTGGCCGTGGTCGTTCCGTCACCTGCGACGTCGTCCGTCTTCTTGGCGACCTCCTTGACGAGCTCCGCACCGATCTTCTGGTACGGGTCGTCGAGTTCGATCTCCTTGGCGATGGACACGCCGTCGTTCGTGATCGTGGGTGCGCCCCACTTCTTCTCCAGCACGACGTTGCGGCCACGAGGGCCCAACGTCACCTTGACAGCATCGGCCAGCGTGTTGAGGCCGTCTTCGAGGCCGCGTCGGGCCTCTTCGTCGAATGCGATGAGCTTTGCCATATGGCTTGCTGCCTCCCTTTTCGGGGTGGATGTCCTCCTCGCGTCAACATGCCCGCGACGGCGGGGTCCCGTCCGCTGCTCCCTTCCGCAGAGGTCCGGAACCCTCAGTGTCGAGCGAGGATCACACCCTACTTTTAGCACTCGAGGCCTGAGAGTGCAAAAAAGTTCCGCCGCGGGCGAACAACCTCCCCCACGGCGGAACTGCGGAACTCCGGACGCCCTCCGGCGCCGTGCTCGTTCAGAGCGGCTTGACGGCCTCGGCCTGCGGACCCTTCTCACCCTGACCGACGGTGAACTCCACCGCCTGGCCCTCTTCGAGCGAACGGTAGCCGTCCATCTCGATGGCGGACCAGTGGACGAAGATCTCGCTCTCGTCCGCTGCTGCGGTGATGAAGCCGTAGCCCTTCTCCGCGTTGAACCACTTCACTGTTCCCTGGGCCATTCGTGCTGCTCCATTCACTGCCGTGCGACGACGGTCCTCCATTGACCGCCCCCGCTGTATGCCAGAGGTCAGCCTAGCCCCGAGCCTCGCGACCAGTCGACAAGCCCACTTGCCGTTACCGACTCGTTATAATTATCGTTCGATCAGCCTCGCCATCGGGGTGGCCGACCCGGTCGGATCAGCCGTCGGCACCTTCTTCGGGTGCGGCCGTCCCGCCTCCCGCATCCGGCGGGCCCTGCTCTGCGATGTCGGACGCGACAACGACGGTGAGGTCCGCGGAGAAGTCGCCCGACTCCTCGATCTGCTCGATCCCCAGCTCTTCGGCCAGCGCCGCGGCCTGCACCTCCTGGTCCGCCGTGGAGTAGTAGACGGTCGAGGACGGATCCGGCGTCTGGTAGTTGCCGACCTCGTCGACGATCCAGCCGTTCGCCTCCGTCGCCTCCGCGAACGCCGCTCCCGCGCCGGTCACCCCGGAGCCGTTGAACACGGCGACGACGACCGCCTCCCGGTCGACCGCCGCGACGGAATCGTCGGCATCCTCCGTCGGGTCCTCGTCAGGCGATTCCGTCTGCTCGACGGCCGGCGGCGCCACCTGCTCCTCCGGGTCAGAGAAGGAGGTGCGGATGATGTTGAAGACACCGACGACCAGGAGGATCGCGACGACGGCGACCACCGCGATGAGGACGTAGGCACCGCGCCTGCCGATCCCGTCGTCCCGCCGGTGGGCACCGCGGCGCCCGGTGGGTGGGAGCCGGTCGAATTCGTCTTCGGGGTATGTGGACACGTGTCGACTCCTCAGCGCGCGATGCGGGCGTCCGAACGGCTGCGCTGCCGGGAGTCACGGATTCGACGCAGCCGCTTGATGAGAATGGGATCGTGCGCGTACGCACGGGGATCGTCCAGGAGGACGGCCAGACGCTGGAAGTACGCTCCGGCACTCAGGTCGAAGCGTTCACGGATCGCGTGGTCCTTCGCACCGCCGTACGTGAACCACGTGCGCTCGAACTCGAGGATGGCGGCGTCGAGCTCCGCGAGCCCCTCGCCGCCCTCGTTCTGCGCGTCCTGCTCCTGCGTCTTCTCCGTCATGGACACCTCCCTCGCCGCAGAGTCTACCTGCGGACCTCACTGCTGCGGGGCCACCTCCCACCGCCGAGGCGCCGGTCACCCCGCAGGTGACCGGCGCCTCGGCGACATGCGGACGACCGTCAACGCAGCTTGACGTTCACCTGCTTGATCTGGGTGAAGCCCTCGAGCATCCCCTCGAGCGAGGCCTCACGGCCCAGACCGGACTGCTTGTAGCCGCCGTAGGACTGGCCGACCATCTGGCCGCCGCCCTGGTTGATCTGGACCCAGCCGGACTGGATGCGGTTGCCGGTCGAGATCGCGCGGTCGATGTCCTTGCTGAACACGAA
This sequence comes from Brevibacterium yomogidense, assembly GCF_016107685.1. Taxonomy (GTDB): domain Bacteria; phylum Actinomycetota; class Actinomycetes; order Actinomycetales; family Brevibacteriaceae; genus Brevibacterium; species Brevibacterium yomogidense. The sequence continues at coordinate 63,028 of NZ_JABASY010000004.1, read as the reverse complement.
CGCGGCGAGGCCGAACTCGCTGTCGTTCGCCATGTCCACGACGTCGTCGACGTCCGACCACGGGATGACGGACAGCACCGGGCCGAAGATCTCCTCCTGGCTGGTCTGCCAGTCGTTGCGCGCCTTCGAGAAGATGATCGGGGCGTGGTAGTAGCCGGGCTCGCCCACCTCGAGTGACGTGCGGCCGTCGTAGGCGACCTCGACGCCCTCCATCGACTCACCGATCTCGATGTAGCTCTGGATGGTGTTCCACTGCTTCTCCGAGTTGACGGCACCGATGTCGCTCGCCTCGTCGCGCGGGTCGCCCACCGTCATCTTCGAGATGCGGTCGACGACCTTCGCGAGGAACGAATCGTAGATGTCCTCGTGGATGAAGAGGCGCGAGCCGGACGTGCAGGACTGCCCCTGGCGTGCGAAGCGGGTGGAGAGGACCACCTGGTCCGCGACCTCGTCCGTGTCCGAATCCGGGAAGACGACGGTGGGCGACTTGCCGCCCAGCTCCATCGACGTGTGCGCGAGGCGGCGCCCCGCGACCTCTGCCAGGTGGCGGCCCACCGGTGTCGAACCGGTGAAGGAGACCTTGGCGACGTCCGGGTGGACGGCCAGGCGCTCACCGATGACGGAGCCCTTGCCGGTGACGATGTTGAGCACGCCCGCCGGGAGGATGTCGCTGATGATGCGGCCCATCTCGAGGATCGTGAGCGGCGCATCCTCCGCGCACTTGAGCACCAGCGTGTTGCCGGCGGCCAGCGCGGCGGGGGTCTTGAAGCCCGCGATCATGAGCGGCGAGTTCCACGGGAGGATCCCCGCGACCACGCCCAGGGGCTCACGGCGGGTGTACTGCAGCTGGTCGTCGCCCGCGGGCAGGACCGTGCCCTTCACCTCACCGGCGACACCGCCCATGAAGCGAAAGAGGTCGACGAGCGTCTGCGCTTCGGGGCGCGCCTGCGTGCGCAGGGCGTTGCCCGTGTCCACCGCGGTGAGCTGTGCGAGGTCCTCGACCTTCGCCTCGAGTGCGTCCGCGGCCTTGAGGAGGAGCTTCTGGCGCTCCTTGAAGTGGAGGCCCGCCCAGCCGGGGAACGCCTTCTGCGCGGCTTCGACGGCGCGGTCCGCGTCCGCTTCCTTGCCGCGGGGGACCGTCGCGATGACCACGTTGCGGTCGATCGGGGTGATGACGTCCGACGTCTCGCCGTCGAGTGCATCGACCCACTCGCCGCCGATGAGCATCGGATAGTGCTTCTTCTCCGGGAACCCGGTCATTCCGCCTCCTTGAAAGCTTCGCGTGCGCATTCGACACTGAACCTGTTCGAGCATATCGACGTGCGCCCGCAGACGCGATCCCCTGTCGGTGCACAGGCCCGCACACCGCCTGTGCGGCCGAGCCCCGCGGACCGTGCGACAGAGCCCCACGGACCGCGCGGCCGCCGGTCGTCGTAGCCTGGGCGCATGAATCCTCCCGCACCGCTCGACACCCTCATCGCCCCCGACTGGGCGGAGGCGCTCGCCCCCGTCGAACCCGCGATCCGCCGCATGGGCGATTTCCTGCGGGAGGAGACGCGGGCGGGCAGAGACTACCTCCCCGCAGGTGGGGACGTCCTCGCCGCGTTCCGCGAACCCCTCGCCGAGGTCCGGGTCCTCGTCGTCGGCCAGGATCCCTATCCGACTCCAGGCCACCCGATCGGGCTGTCGTTCTCCGTCGCTCCGGACGTCCGCCCGCTCCCCCGCTCGCTCACGAACATCTATCGGGAGCTGCACGACGACCTCGGCGTCCCACCTGCGCCGCATGGCGATCTGCGCGCGTGGTCGCGGCAGGGGGTCATGCTCCTCAACCGCTGTCTCACGGTGTCGCCGGGAGCACCGGCGTCCCACCGGGGCCGCGGCTGGGAGGACGTGACGGACCGTGCGATCGAAGCCCTCGTGGAGAGGCGGACGCAGGAGGGCGCACCGCTCGTCGCGATCCTCTGGGGGCGGGACGCGCAGTCGCTCAAACCGCGACTGGAGGGGATCCCCTGCGTCGAATCCCCGCACCCGTCGCCGCTGTCCGCGTCCCGCGGGTTCTTCGGTTCGCGTCCCTTCTCCCGCACGAACGCACTGCTCGAGGAGATGGGGGCACCGCCGGTGGACTGGCGGCTGGACGCCTGAGACCCGGCTGGTCGCGACTTCCTACCGCTGAGCTCCGTCGTCGGGGGTGACGCGCTCGAAGGTCGCCGAATCCATCGTCTCCGCCTTGTCCACGGCTGTGTCGACCGCCTTCGCACGGCGCCCCTGTCCGTAGGGCATCCATGTCGCGAGGAACGTGCCGAACACGGCGCCCACGGCGAGTGCCGCATTCACCGTCACCGCGGTGAAGAGCGACGACAGCCCCTGCGAGAGGCCCACCGCCTCCTCCGGCTGCACGATGAGGTAGGCGGCGTTGAAGATGGAGAGTCCGGACAGCAGCGGGTAGATGCCGGGGACCACGAGGGCGATCGCGGGTGCCCCGAACCGGTGGGCGACGGGCCGGGCGAGCAGACCCACGAGCGTCGAGGACAGGAAGCTCGTGAGGATGCCGTTCACCCCCGCGACCAGGCAGGCGACCATGATCAAGAACCCTGCGAGCCCGATGACGGCGGCGGGGACGAGGAGGCGCTTCTGGGCCTGCATGCCGACCGCCCCGCCCGCGGCGACGAGCAGCGCCGCCACCATCGACAGCAGGGTCGTGAGGAACCGTGTGCCCGTCGCGGGCAGGATCACCTCGATCGTCCGCAGGCCCGCGGCCTCCCCGATCATGATGCCGGTCGCGATGCCCGTGACGATCGCGGCGAACGTGAGCCCCACGGTGATGACGCGTCCGGACGCGGTGAGGGGGAACTCCGTGAGCGCGTCCTGCACCGACGACACCAGTGCCATCGTGGGCAGCAGGAGGATGATGCCCGCGGCGACCAGGAACTGGGGTCTGGCGATGAGTTCGAGTGTCGCGGCGCCCATCCCCACCACCGTGATGACGGTCGCCTGGATGACGGTGATGAAGAACCCGGGCATCCCGGTCCTCCCCAGCACCGCACCGAAGCGCTGGTTCGCGATCGCGATGAGGAACCCCAGCAGTGAGGACACGAGCGATCCCCCGACCAGGTTGACGACACCCGCGACGAGGGCGCCCCACGCGATGTCGACCAGCCACTCGGGGTAGGGGCGCTTCTGCTTGCGGATCGCGTCGAGGCGCTCGCGTGCTCGCTCGTAGTCGATCCGGCCGTCGACGAGGTCCGTCACCAGCGCGTGGATCGCGGACAGCTTCGCGAAGTGCACGGAGTCCTCGCGGTTGACCCGCATGACGGTGAGCATCCGGCCCTCGGGGTCCGTGTAGTGGACCGTGAGGGAGTTCGACGTGAGGTCGATCTCCGCGGTCGACAGTCCGCACGCGGTGCACGTCGCAATTGCGGACACCTCGACGTCCTGCGACGACGCGCCGGCGCGCAGCATCATCTGCCCCATGTCGACCGCGAGGTCGAGGATCATCCGTGCCTCGTCCTCGCTCTTCGCCGTCGCCTGCACCGGTGCGGAGTACGGGGTGCCGCGCAGCACCGCGACGATCGGGATCGGCTGCGTCGTGGGCGCGGGGTCCTCGACGATCTTCGTCACCGCCCGCCGGGCGATCTGCTGGGCGGCGCGGGCTGCGTGGGCGGAGCCGGGCGGTCGTGTCCGCCCAAGCAGACCGCTCACCCGGGCGCGCCGCGAACCCCTCGACTCCGCGCCCGAGGTCCCGGTCCGGGGCACGGTCCCGGCCTCGGACTGCAGTCGGCCGGTGGTCGGCACGGTGCCCGGCTCCGACCGCGGCGCCGTCCCGACCTCGGATCGCGGTGGGGTGCCCACTTCCGACGGGGGCGGCTGTCCTCCGGTCGGCGCCGTCCCCGCTTCGGAACCGCTCCCCCGGGACGCTTCCGGGGTCGCTTCATCGGACCCTGCGACAGGTGCGGGGTCGAAGGGCCTCATCCTGGCGGATCGGCGGGGCCGGTCGTGCTGGGTCACTGGGTTCTGTCGCCTCCTGGCTCAGTCGTGCTGACAGTGGTCGCGGACGTGTGGGCGAGGAGCCCGACTGTACGGGCTGAGACTGGTCGTTCGGGCTGAGACCGGCCGTCCGGGTCGGGGTCGGGGATCGGACTGCGGCCCGGACGAGCGGGCAGTGGACTAGGCGGTGCGGCCGGGTTCCGCGATGCGGGTGGCGCCGAACGGGTCGGCGACGTCGCCCATACCGGTCCCGTCGTCGTAGCGGAAGACCTCACGGCCGTCGACGAACACGCGTGCGGCGCGGGCCTCCAGCTCCAACGGGTCCTGCGTCCACAGCGCGAAGTCCGCGTCGAGGCCCGGGGCCAGCGCACCGATCCGGTCGTCCAGTCCCAGCATCGCCGCGGGGTTGATCGTGAGGGACTCCAGCGCCACGGTCGGGTCCAGCCCCTCCTTGACCGCGAGCGACGCCTCGTGGATGAGGAAGTTGATGGGGATGACGGGGTGGTCCGTCGTGAGCGCGATGCGGACTCCCGCGTTGGCGAGCGCCGCCGGCGTCGCGAGCGTGCGGTTCCTCAGCTCGACCTTCGACCGGGCCGTCATGAGCGGCCCGACGATCACATCGATGCCCTTGTCCGCCAGGTATTCCGGGAGGATGTGACCCTCCGTGCCGTGGTTGACCACCAGGCGGTAGCCGAACTCCTCGGACAGGCGGACGGCCGTGGCGATGTCGTCGGCGCGATGGCAGTGCTGGTCCCAGATGAGGGTGCCGTCCAACACCGCGGCGAGCGTCTCCTTGCCGAGGTCGCGGTCGAACGGCTTCCCGTCCTCCTCCGCCTGCGCCCGGGCCGCGACATAGTTCTGCGCGGCGACGAACGCCTCCCGGATCGCGGCGGCGACACCCATGCGGACCGACGGCATGCGGCCCTTCTCCCCGTGGACCCGCTTCGGGTTCTCACCCAGCGCGGACTTCACGGACACGTCCTCACGGATCACCATCTCGTCGACGACCCGCCCCCACGTCTTCACAGCGGCGGTGCGACCGCCGATCGGGTTGCCGGAACCCGGCTTGATGACCGCACTCGTGACACCGCCGCGCAGCGCGTCCTTGAACCCCACCTCCGCCGGGTTGATCGCATCGAGTGCACGGAGCTTCGCCCCGTCCACGATCGTCATCTCGTTGGTGTCCTCGCCGGCCCAGCCCTCGCCGTCCTCGGCGACCCCCAGGTGACCGTGGGCCTCCACGAGGCCGGGGGTGAGGACCATCCCGGCCCCGTCGATGACGTCGACGTCCGACGGGACCGGGACCTCGGCGGCGGTGCCCACGGCCTCGATGCGGCCGGAGCGGACGATGAGCACGCCGTCTTCGACGGGAGCGACACGACGACCGGCGGCATCTGCGACGGGCAGGATGCGAGCACCGACCACTGCCAGATCACGCACGGCCGGAACGGGGACGGAACGATACACGGTGCCTCCAAAGAACGAATGGTGCGGGTTGTGGTCAACGGTAGCGGTTCCCGGAATAGGATGGCTCCTCACACTCACCCCACCAGGAGAGATCACAGTGACCGCCACCTTCAGAAGCTACGTCGCGATCGGCGACTCGTTCACGGAGGGCCTCATGGACTTCGCGGACGACCCCGAGCACTCCGACCCCGCCACCGATGGATTCCGAGGCTGGGCGGACCGGCTCGCGGAACAGCTCGTCACCTCGCCGGCGGGCTCCCCCGACCTCACCTACGCGAACCTCGCCATCCGCGGCAGACTCACCGACCAGGTGCTCTCCGAACAGCTGCCCCGCGCACTCGAACTGGCCCCGGACCTCGTGAGCATCTGCACCGGCGGCAACGACTGCCTGCGGCCGTACACGAACATCGACGACCTGGCGGACGAACTCGAGGCCGCCGTCGTGCAGCTGCGCGAAGCGGGGATCGCCGTCCTCATGGCGAACGGGTTCGACACCGAGACCGCCTCACCGCTCCTGCGGGCGGTGCGCCCACGCGTCGCCACCTACAACAGCCACCTGTGGACGATCGCGCAGCGGCACGGCTGCTACATGCTCGACCTGTGGGGCCTGCGCGAGCTCTACGCCACCCAGATGTGGGCGGACGACCGCATCCACCTGAGCGCCGCCGGTCACGAACTCGTGTCGCGACAGGCACTCGCGACACTCGAGGGCACGGCCGGCACACGACGCGGCTTCGCCATGCCGGAACGTCCCGGGCGCCCCGTGCGCCAGGCCGTCACGGAGGAGACCGCGTGGGTGCGCACCCACCTGGCGCCCTGGGTGTCGCGCCGGCTGCGCGGCGTGTCGAGCGGCGACGGCCTGGTCGCGAAGCTGCCGACCCTCACCCCGGTGTGCGGGGACGCCGATGCTGAGGTGCGCGGGGACGCCGACGCCGGGACGACGCCAAGCGCCTGAGCCTCAGGCTGCGCCCAGCAGGTCCTGCAGGGGCCCGGAGATGAAGTAGACGGCGAAGAGCACACTGGTGAGCAGCATGAGCGGGTGCACCTCGCGGAACTTGCCGCGGACCAGCTTGATGATGACGAAGGTGACGAAGCCCGCACCGATCCCGTTGGTGATCGAGTAGGAGAACGGCATCATGACGATCGTCATGTACGCCGGGATCGCGAGCTCGAGGTCCTTCCAGTCGATCTGCGTGATCTGCTGCATCATGAGGAAGCCCACGAGCACCAGCGTGGGCGCGGCGGCCTCCGTGGGGATGACCCCGGCGAGCGGTGCCAGGAGGATCGTCGCGAGGAACAGCACCCCGGTCACGACGTTCGCGAGCCCCGTCCGCGCACCGTCACCGGCGCCCACGGTCGACTCGATGAAGCCGGAGTTCGACGAGGTGCCGCCCATGCCGCCGCCGATCGCACCCAGCGCGTCCGCCACCATGATCCGCTTGCTGTGCGGGATCTCGCCGTTCTCGTCCTCGATGCCACCGGTCTTCGACACCGCCACCATCGTCCCCAGCAGGTCGAAGAAGTTCGCGAGCAGCATCGTGAACACCGCCAGGGCCGCCGCGACGATGCCGATGTGCTGCCAGGAGCCCAGGACGTTGAAGGAACCCAGGACGGACAGGTCGGGCAGCGTGAACCACTCTTGGTCGAGCGTCGGGACGGACAGTCCCCAGCCGTGCTCGTTCGCGATCTCCCCGTCGTCGCCGGTCTTCGGCCCGATGGCGAAGACCGCTTCGAGGACCAGCGCGATGACGGTCGCCCCGATGATCGACAGGAGGATCGCGCCGCGCACCCCGGACGCCCACATGACGAACAGGGCGAACAGTGCGATGAGGAAGATGATGAGCGGCCAGCCGGAGATGTAGCCGCCCATCCCCAGCTGGAACCCGGGCCCGCCCTCGTAGGAGATGAAGCCCGCGTTGATCATGCCGATCATCGCGATGAACAGGCCGATGCCCACACTGATCGCGGTCTTGAGCTGGGCGGGCACCGCGTTGAAGATCGCGGTGCGGAAGCCGGTGAGGACGAGGATGAGGAGGATGACGCCCTCGATGACGACCAGACCCATCGCGTCCGCCCACGTCATCCCCGGCAGTGCGACGATGCCGTAGGTGAGCAGCGCGGACAGCCCCAGGCTGGACGACACGGCCATCGGGAAGTTGCCCACGAGTCCCATGAGGATCGTGAGCAGCCCGGACACCAGGGAGGTCGCCGCCGCGACGGCCGCGAGGTTGGGGATGTCGCCGCCACCCAGGAATTCGCCCGCGGAATCCGCGACGGTCCCCAGGATCAGCGGGTTCAGGATGACGATGTACGCCATCGAGAAGAACGTCGCGACACCACCGCGGACCTCGCGGCCCACACTCGAGTTGCGGGTCGATATCTCGAAGAAGCGGTCGAGGAATCCGGGGCTGTTCGGGCTGTCCGAGGCGCGGACGCCGGATGAAGGCTGTGAACTCACCGCTCCATGCTAGCGTCCGCGGCCCGCGCGTCCATCGCCCCGGCTGCCGCTCCTCAGACGGTGAGGTCGCTGAAGTCGGTCCGGCCCGCCTCCACCAGTCGCACCAGGAGGTCCGCGGGCCTCCAGTACTCCCCGATCGTCTCCTGGAACTCACGCATGCGTGCGACGACGGTCTCCAGCCCCAGTGTCTGCGCGTAGTACATGGGTCCGCCCCGGAAGGCCGGGAAGTTGTAGCCGGCGATCCAGACGACGTCGACGTCGGACGCCCGCTGTGCGATCCCCTCGTCCAGCAGCTTCGCCCCTTCGTTCACGAGCGCCAGGACGCAGCGTTCGACGATCTCCTCGTCCGCGACCGTCCGCCGGGTGATCCCGGATTCCCTCGCGCACTCCTCGATGACCTCCTGGACGAAGGGATCGTCGTAGCGCGTGCGGTCCCCTTCGACGTACCGGTAGAAGCCGGCACCGGTCTTCTGCCCGTACCGGCCCGCCTCGTACAGCTTCGTCGCGACGTCCGACAGCGACGCGAGTTCGACGGGTGAGGCGGTCTCCCGGAAGGTGCGCCGGCCGGCCTCACCCACGTCGATCCCGGCCAGATCAGCCATGGCGAAGGGCCCCATCGCGAATCCGAAGCCCTCGATCGCCTCGTCGACCTGGCGGGGGCTCGCACCGTGTTCCAGCAGCTGCTCCGCCTCCCGGCGGTAGGGCGACAGCATGCGGTTGCCGATGAAGCCCTCCCCCACCTGCGACAGCACCGGCTGCTTGCCGATCCGCTGTGCGAGCGCCATCGACGTGGCAAGGACGTCGTCCGCAGTCTTCTCCCCCTGGACGACCTCCAGCAGCTTCATGATGTTCGCGGGGCTGAAGAAGTGCAGCCCGATGACGTCCTGCGGCCGCGTCGTCGCCTCCGCGATCCGGTCGACGTCCAGCCGGGACGTGTTCGTCGCGAGGATCGCCCCGTCCTTCATGACGGCGTCGAGCTGACCGAACACCTGCCGCTTGACGTCCAGGTCCTCGAAGACCGCTTCGATGACGATGTCCGCAGTCCCCGCGTCCGCCTGCACCGTGGTGAGCGTGATGCGCTGGGTGCGGGCGGACGCCTCGGCGTCGTCGATACGGCCCTTCTTCGCCGAGGACTCGTAGTTGGCCTCGATCCGTCCCCGCGCGCGGTCGATCGCCTCCTCCGTCGTGTCGACAACCGTGACGGGGACGCCCGCGTCCGCGAGCGCCATCGCGATGCCCGCGCCCATCGTCCCGGACCCGATGACGGCGGCGGACTCGATCGTGCGGACAGGGGTGTCGCGTGGGAGCGCCTCGATGCGGGTCGCAGTGCGCTCCGCGAAGAAGAGGTGGCGCAGCGCCTTCGACTCCGGCCCCTCGACGAGTTCCGTGAAGAGCGTCCGCTCCGCATCGAGGCCCTCCTCGATGGGCAGCCGTGTCGCGTTCTCCACCGCGTCGATCGAGGCGAGCTGGGCACGCGCGTTGCGGCGGTTGCGGCCCGCCTTCGCCCGTGCGGCGGCGAGATCGACCGCGGCGGCGTCCGGGACCTCGGCGTCGTCGAGCACAGGATGGACCGCGTCCGAGGCCGCCTTCGTCCGCACGAATTCCGTCCCGGCAGCGACGGGGTCGCCGTCGAAGAGCCCGTCGACGATTCCGTGGGCGGCGGCCTCCGCGGCTGTGAGGCGGGCACCCGCCTGAATGACCTCCAGTGCGGGGCCCGCCCCGATGAGCCGCGGCAGCCGCTGCGTGCCGCCACCCCCGGGGATGAGCCCCAGCGTCACCTCGGTCAGCCCGATCGTCGCCTCCTTCTCCGCCAGCCGATAGTGGGCGCCCAGCGCCAGCTCGAGGCCCCCGCCCAGCGCGAACCCGTGGATCGCGGCGACCACCGGAACGGGAAGCCGCACCAGGCGTGCGAGCACGTCCCGCAGTCGCGGCTCCGCGGATGCGGCGGGCGTGTTGAACTGGCGGACGTCGGCACCGCCGCAGAAGCCGCGGCCCTCACCGACCAGGACGACACCTGCCAGGCCGTCCGCGGCCTCGATGTCCGCGACGGCCGCGGCGAGGCCTTCGCGCACCCGGTCCGACAGGCCGTTGACCGGCGGGTTCGCAAGCGTCACGACGGCGACGTCGCCGTCCCTCTGCCAGGTGACCGCCGGGATGTCTGCAGGGGTGTTCGCGCTCATGCTGTGTCCTCTCATGCGTTCCGAACGGGCCGCACGGGTGCCAGGCACCCGCGCCCTCGTCCCATCGTCGCAGGGAGGCACGCACTCAGGCAGAGGCGTCCGGGAAGCGGTCCTCAGTCTTCATCATCGTCGTCGTCATCGTCGTCATCGTCTGCGTCGTCATAGTCATCGTCGTCGTCTGCGTCGTCGCAGTCCCACTCCCCGTCGTCCCACTCACAGACCTCATGGGAGTCGTCGGAACGGGATCCACCGCGAGATGCGGGAGCCGGTGCGTCCTTCTCTTCGAGCAGAGCGCTGCTCGAAGGGGCACCGTCCGGGTTCTTGCGGGTGACGGTGCCGTCCTCGGACTTGATGAAGACCTCGTTCCCCTCCACAGGTGACGGTGTGGGCTCCTCCGTCGGCTCACCCACACTGATCCCGGGCGCGGTGCTGCTGCTGTCGTCCGCCAGAGGGACCATCACGAAGGCGGCCGCCGCCACGAGGCCGGCGGCGCCGACCAGGACAGGCACCTGAACCTTCTTCATGTCGTCAACCTTCTCAGCCGCGGGTAAGGCGGCTGTGAAGCGGCGATGAGAGATCTCTCATCGCTCGGCCAGTCGGTAACCGGAGCCGCGGACCGTGACGATCACGTCGGCTCCCAACTTCTTGCGCAGGTACCCGACATACACGTCGACGACGTTGGACGCCCCGTCGTAGTCGTAGCCCCACACCCGCGACAGCAGCTGCTCGCGGCTGAGCACCTGCCCGGGATGCTCGAAGAACATGAGCGCCATCGAGTATTCGCGGGCGCTCAGCTCGATCCGGTGGGTCCCCGTGTCCGTCGCCGCTTCGATGGACCGCGTGCGCATGTTGAGGGTGAGCCCCCCGGAGACGAGCACGTCCTGGGACGGTTCCACGGGTGCGCTCCCGGCGCCCGCTGCGGGGCGGGCGCGCAGACGGATGCGCGCCAGCAGCTCCTCGAAGCGGAACGGCTTCGACAGGTAGTCGTCCGCACCCCCCTCCAGTCCGTGCACCGTGTCCTCGACGGAATCACGGGCGGTCACGATGATGACGGGGATGGTCGACCCGAGTTCGCGCAGGTTGCGGAGCACGGTGAAGCCGTCCATCCGGGGCAGGCCGACGTCGAGCACGAGCAGGTCGAAATCGCCGCTGCTCGCGTAGTCGAGTGCGGTGATCCCGTCGTCGACGACGGTGGGGGTGTACCCGCTGGCCTTGAGGCCGCGGGAGACGAACCGGGAGATGCGGGGCTCGTCCTCGGCGACGAGGATCCTCATGTGTGCCTCCGTGTCGGGGGGTGAGCAGGAGCCGGGGGTGCGTTCAGGGGTGGTGGTGAGGCCGGCCGGGGCGGCTGGGACCCGTGCGGGCTCGGAGACCCCGGTGGGTTCGGGGACCCGGGTGGTTGTGCGGTCCTCGGCGGACCCGGGGGTCGCGGGGGGAGCGGCGGTGCCGGGGACCGTGGAGGTGCGGGAGCCGCTGGCGGGGGCGACGACGGCACCGGGGGCACCTCGAACAGCGGGAGGATGAGAGAGAATTCCGACCCGATGCCGGGCTTCGAATCGACCTGCACACGGCCGCCGTGGCCCTCTGCGATCGCCTTGACGATCGACAGTCCCAGACCGCTGCCGTACGCGCTGCCGCTCGCGTCCACCTGCACGAACCGCTCGAAGATCGTGTCGATCCTGTCGGCGGGGATGCCGGTGCCCGCATCCCGCAGTGCGATGAGCACGCTGCGCGGTCCCGCCTCCGCGGCACCCGGCCGCGGCCTGCGACCGACCGAGGTGACCCGCAGCCTGATCCGCGAACCGTCCGCGCTGAAGCGCACCGCGTTCGCTGCCAGCTGCACGACGGCCTGGATGAGGCGGTCGCTGTCGGCCATGACGACGCCCTGCGCATCGGATTCGAGGACCCAGTCCCGGTCCCCGAGGTGCTCGATGCGGGCGAGGACGCGGGCTCCCAGCTGCGCGAGATCGACGGGGGCGGTGTGGATGAAATCGGGGCGACGCGCCTTGGCCAGCGTCGACAGGTCGCTCACCAGCTTGTCCATGCGCTCGACCTCTTCGAGCGCGATCTGCCGACTCTCCGCCACGTCGTCCGGATCGGCGAGGTCGGTCGTCTCCATGGTGCCGCGGATGATCGTGAGCGGTGTGCGCAGCTCGTGGCTCACGTCGCTCATGAAGCGGCGCTGTTCGACGAACCCCTCGTCGATCCGGTCGAGCATCGTGTTGAACGTTCGGGCCAGGGAGGCGACGTCGTCGTCGCCGTCCGGCACTGTCACGCGCATGTCGAGGTCGTCGGGGGTGATCGACTCCGTCGCCTCGCGCAGCTCGCCCAGCGGACGCATGAGGCGGCCGCTCACCAGGTGTCCGGCGACCGCGGCGACGATGAGCAGCGCGAGCGAGGTGCCGGCATAGACGCCCGCGGACCGCCAGACAGCGTCCCGCTGGACGGAGATCCGGTTCGCGACGACGAAGATCCCTTCGCGGTCGTCCCCCGCGACGGACACGGCCGCGACCGCCGCGCGATGGATCTCGCCGTCGACGGTGAGGTCCACGAACACGGTGCGGCCGGGCACGTAGGCGGCACGGATCTGCGCGAGGACGGCCTGCTCGGAAAGGGTGTAGGGGACGTCCTCCGGCTGGAAGCGCGGTGAACCGTCCACCAGGGCGATGACCGATTCGTACTCCCCGGGCGCCACGGACCCGGTCGCGGCGTGGAGGAGCTCCTCGAGCCCCAGGGGGGACTGCTCCATCGACTGCTGCGCCACGAGTGCGAGCTCGTCGATCTCCTGGCGGAGCTCCAGGTCGACCCGGTTCTCCAGCTCCTCGAACTGGGACGTGTAGGTCACCGTGCCCGCGGCCACCAGCCCGGCCGCCATGAAGGCGAGCATCATCGCGAGGACGCGGCCGCGCACCGTGCGGCGTCCGGGCAGCACGGCCGCCACCACTCCCGAGGCCGGCCGTCCCCCCGGGTCCGGCCGTGATCCCGGCGCCGGCCGTTCAGTCTGCTCAGCGGTGGAGCGGTGTCTGTTCCGCACCGTCGACGGACGCCGCGAACGCCTCGTCCCCCCGCTGTCATCCGTCATGCGCATCAGCATTGCCGATCGACCGTCGAACGACAACTTCGCAACACGCAGGAACACCGATGACAGGGTGCCGTGTGATGGACGACTCGACGCCGGCCGCAACCGGCGCCCCAACGCTCACGGGATCACATGTGTGCACGATGCGGCGCTGCGGGTGGGACGGGAGGATTCGGGCAGAGGAAAGGCCCCTCACCTGCACGGATGCGGGTGAGGGGCCTTTCGCTGGAGCCCCCTGCCGGATTCGAACCGGCGACCCTCTGTTTACAAGACAGATGCTCTGGCCAGCTGAGCTAAGGAGGCATACGGCGACCCAGTCTAATGCATCGGCGGGGCCGCCGCGACACGGCCTCAGCCCTGGCTGGAGGCGCGGATGAGGTCGGCGGCGAATGCCTCGCGGTCCGACCACTCGCCCGTGTACGGCTCCCCGTCGATCGTGATGTGCGGAGTGCCTTCCAGCCCTTCGTCGTTGAGCGCGTCCTGGGTGCTGCTCTCGACGTATCGGTCGAACCCGACGTTCGTGACGCAGTCACGCACCGTGGCGGAGTCCTCGACGTTCACGGCGGCGTCGAGGTCGACCCCGGCGGATTCCGCGATCGACAGGAGCTGGTCGTCCTCCATGCCCGTCTCGCCTTCACCCGGCTGCTGGGCGAAGAGTGCGAGGCTCACGTCGGGGATGAGGTCCGTCTGCCCGGAGTCCGCGATGCAGGAGATCATGTTGGACGACCGGGTCGAGTACTCGTTCCCGCCGGACATGCGGTCGAGGATCGCGACCGGCTCGTACTCGAAGATGATCGACCCCTCCTCCGCCAGGCGGGTGAGCGTGTCACCGTTCGTGTCCTCGAACGCCTTGCATCCGGGGCACTGGAAGTCGAGGTAGACCTTGACGACGGCGGCACCGTCGTCCGCGCCTGCCTCGGCTGCGGTCGGCAGCGCGGAGACGTCTGCGTCCTCCTCCTCGCCCTGCGGCTGGACGGCCTGGAGTCCGTCGTCACCCGCAGCGAACGCGACCGTGCCGGACACCATGTTCTGCGGGGGTGTCACAGGACGCGAGGACTGCCACACGAGAGTGCCGACGACCGCGATGACGGCGACGACGACCACGGCGATGCCCGTGTAGAGCACGGTCTTGACCGTCTTCTCCTTCTTCGCCTGTGCGGCAGCGATCTGTCGTGCCTGCGCCCTCGCGTTCGCGCGCCGGTCGTTGGCTGACGGGTGTTTCGCCATGGTCCCTCACGATTGTTGATGATTGAATCTTTACGGTTCGAGGTTACAGCGCCCCGGTCACACTCCGGGCTCCGGGAGGATGTCGAAGGGGTTCTCCGACAGCGGCCACCACACGGCTGATGCCCCGCCCAGCACGGTCGTGAACGCGAGTGCGGCCAGCACGGTGAGCGAGATCGCCCAGACCGCTTCCGCCCGCCCACTGCGCGCCAGGGGTGAGACGAGGACGCGTGATCCCAGCCGCAGGTTCTGCGATCCGGGGCCCAGCCACAGGACGACGCCGAACACCAGCGCCGCGCTCCACAGGCTCCACTCCTCGTTGCGTCCCGCGGGAACGATGCCGACGACGTCCAGCCAGGCGAGCACCGCGGCGGCCAGCGCGGCGACCGTCGGCAGGATGAGGCTGAAGAGGGTGGTGAAGACGGAGGCGAGCGCGGATCCGGGCGCACGGGCAGCGGCGGACCAGGCGGTGGCGGCCTGGGGCCCGTACTCGACGAATCTGCGCCTGCGCGCGGAGTGCAGCCGACCGGACGTGCGGGCGAGCACCTGCCACACGAGCATGAGAGCCGCCACGACGAACGGTCCCAGCGCGGTGAAGACGATCGCGAAGAGGTTGAGGGCGAGCAACAGCCACGGGGCACCCGGCAGCCGCCTGCCCTGGGCGGCGTACGGGGAGTACCCGGGGTCGGCGACCGGGCCTGCGTACCCGTAGGGCTGCATCTGCCCGTTCTGTCCCGGCTGACCCGGATGCCCGTGCTGGCCGGGGGCGTAGGGGCCGTCCGCGTAGGAGGCTCCCGCGTAGGCGTTCGGTGAGGCGCCGCGCCGCTGGCGCTCCGCTTCGTCGAGCGTGAGCGCACCGTAGGGGCGTTCGCCGGGCTGCTGCGGGTATGCGCCTGGCGGGCTTCCTGCCGCGGCCGGGGGTGGTGCCATCGCCGGCGCCGAGGCCGCAGCGGCCGCCGCCCCCGGCCCACCGTGGGGTCCGGCCGAGCCCTGCAGACCGCCGTGCTGCTGGGCGACGGCCGGCAGTCCCACCGCCGTCTGCGCGGGACCGTGGTGCGCGCGCGGCTGGCCGGGGTACACACCGCCGGCTCCCCCCGCGTCTGCGCGGGGGATCTGTGTGTGCGCACTGCCGCCCAGTTCCGGGACACGCCCGGATTCGATGTCGACGAGAGCCTGGAGGATCATCGCGCCGGACGGCCGGCGCTCCGGCTTGGGCTCCAGGCAGGCCCGCAGGAGCGGGACGAAGCGCGGGGGCACGTCCTCGAGGTCGGCCTTTCCCATCGCGACGCGACCCAGCACGGCCTCGAGGGGGCCGGAGCCGAAAGGGTTGCGTCCCGTCGCGGCGAACACCATGGTCGCCGCCCAGCCCCACCAGTCGGTCTTCTCGCTGGAGGGCTTGCCGTCCGCGATCTCCGGGCTGAGGTAGCCGGGTGTGCCCATGACGAGTCCGGTCGCGGTGACCTTCACCTCGTCCGCCACCTGGGCGATGCCGAAATCGATGACCATCGGCTCGCCGTCCATGATCATGACGTTCGCGGGCTTGAGGTCGCGGTGGATGACACCGGCGTCGTGCACCGCGTTGAGGGCGTCCAGCAGTGCGTGGCCGAAGTGGACGAGCTCGTCCTCCTGGAAGGGCCCGTGCTCCCGGACGTCGTCGGACAGTGTCGTGCCGTCGACGAATTCGGTGATGATGAAGGGACGGTCGGCCTCGAGTTCCGCGTCCAGCACTTCCGCGATCCGCGGATGCTTGATGCGTCGCAGGGTGCGGGTCTCCCGCGCCAGGCGGCGGCGGGCGGTGTCGTCACTGGAGATGTGCGGGTGGAGGACTTTGACGGCGACGGGGCTGTTCCCTCCGTCGATGCCCAGGTACACGACTCCCATGCCGCCCGACCCGAGCTCTTCGATGAGGCGGTATCCGCCCAGTTCCTCCGATTCCACGCGGCTAAGCTTAGGGGAGAGACCTGAATGTCCCCGGACGGGCCTTCCGACCGGGGGTCGGGACGGCCTTGCGCACTGCCGGCCGGGCCGCCCGAGGCAAGAACACTCCACGCGAGCGTGGAGGGAGGAGTCGACAGCATGACCACCGACGGGACCCACGACGAGGCCTTCGATTTCGTCGTCATCGCCAACCGGCTTCCCGTCGATCGGGACACCTCGACGAAGCCACCCACGTGGCGTGCCTCCCCGGGCGGGCTGGTCACGGCCGTCGCCCCCGTCATGCGATCCAACCGCGGGGCGTGGGTGGGCTGGGCCGGTGCGGCCGACCAGGAGTTCGACCCCTTCGACCTCGACGACATGCACCTGGTGCCGGTGCCGCTGAGCTCTCAGGAGATCGTGCGGTACTACGAAGGGTTCTCCAACGCGACCCTGTGGCCGCTCTACCACGACCTCATCGTCCATCCGGAGTACCACCGGACGTGGTGGGACGACTATGTGCGGGTGAATGAGAGGTTCGCGGAGCGGGCCGCCCGCATCGCCGCCCCCGGGGCGACCGTGTGGGTGCACGACTATCAGCTCCAGCTGGTTCCGGCGCTGTTGCGGGAAGCCCGCCCGGACCTCGCGATCGGGTTCTTCAACCACATCCCGTTCCCCGGCTGGGAGATCTTCGCGCAGCTGCCGTGGCGCTCGCAGATCCTCGAGGGCCTGCTGGGTGCGGACCTCATCGGGTTCCAGCGCCCCGCGGACGCGGCGAACTTCCGCCGTGCGGTGCGCATCAACCTCAAGCGGCCCACGAAGGACACCGCGATCACCGTTCCCACCGCGGACGGCGAGCGCGAATCGCACATCGCCCACGCCCGCGCGTTCCCCATCTCGATCGACACGGAGCAGCTCGACGAGCTGGCCCGGTCGGAGCGGATCATCGAGCGTGCTCGTGAGATCCGCTCGGAGCTGGGCGACCCGGAGGTGCTGCTGCTGGGCGTCGACCGGCTGGACTACACGAAGGGGATCCGGCACCGGATCAAGGCGTTCGGGGAGCTGCTCAACGACGGCAGCATCTCGCCGGGTGAGGCGACGCTCGTCCAGATCGCCACGCCCAGCCGCGAGCGGATCGAGCAGTACCGGCAGATCCGCGACGACGTGGAGCAGTCGGTGGGCCGCATCAACGGCGAGTACTCGACACTCGATCATCAGGCGGTCCACTACTTCCACCATTCCTATCCGCGCGACGAGATGGCGGCCTACTACCTGGCGGCCGACGTCATGCTGGTGACGGCTCTGCGCGACGGGATGAACCTCGTGGCGAAGGAGTACGTGGCATGCCGGACGGGCGATGACGGGGTGCTGGTGCTCAGCGAGTTCACCGGCGCTGCGGAGCAGCTCACGCAGGCGGTGACGGTCAATCCGTATGACATCACGGGGCTGAAGGCCCGCATCCTCACGGCTGTCCGCATGCCGGAGCCGGAGCGCCGCCGCCGTATGCGCGCGATGCGCCGGAAGCTGCGCACGGACGACGTCCGCCGCTGGTCGTCGGACTTCCTGGGCACGCTGCGGGGGATCGCCGCCGCCCGCCGGGGCACGGCACCGGCAGTGGTGCACAGTCCCGGGATCGTCACGCAGGCACCGGCTGCCGCCCCCACAGACGCGTCGGCCTCCGTCGTCTCCACCGCCGGCACTCCCTCGCTCCCACCCCACACCGACCACTCGCCTGACCCGGAGAACCACCCGTGACCCCTACCCTCCATCCTCCCGTCCTCGATCAGTCCGCACTGGACCTCACATCCCTCACGTCCGCGCGCACGCTGCTCGTCGCGCTGGACTTCGACGGGGTGATCGCCCCGCTGCAGGACGATCCGCGGACGTCGACCCCGCTGCCGGCCTCCGCGGAGGCGGTCGCGCAGATCGCCGCGCTGCCCCGCACCCCCGTCGGGTACATCTCCGGCCGCAACATGGCGGTGCTGCAGGACCTGTCGAAGGCACCGGCCAACGCGATCTTCATCGGCTCGCACGGTCTGGAGACGGACTTCTCCGCGCTCGGGCGCGCCGGCCTCGCGCCGTCGGGGACCGCCGCAGAGGCCCCGGTGACCACACCCTCCGCCGCCGAGGCCCCGGCCGCCACACCGGCAGATGCCGAGGCTCCGACGCACTCACCGTCCGACGCAGGCTTCTCGACTCCCCTCACGCAGGAGGAGGACGAGGCGCTCGCGGCGCTCGACGGCGCGCTCGACGACATCCGCTCGCGCACTCCCGCCGACGGGTTCGGTGAGCTGCGGGTCGAGAGGAAGCCGCTGGGCCGCACCGCGCACACCCGTGGGACCAGTCCGAACCGTGCGGAGTTCTTCCTCGCAGAACTCGACGCGGTCGCGGAGCGCATGCCCCACCTGCGCAGCTTCTCCGGGCACGCGATGACGGAGTTCGCCGTGCGGATGGAGACGAAGGGCCACGGACTGGCACGCATGATCGAGGCGACCGGTGCGGACGCCGTCGTCTTCTTGGGCGACGACACGACGGACGAGGACGCGTTCGCCTACCTCAACGAGCGCGACGACCTCGTGACCCTCCCCGTCAAGGTCGGCACGCAGGACACCTGCGCCCCGTTCCGGATCGCCGACCCGGATGCGGTGTCCGCGTTCCTCGCCCGACTGGCGGACGCACGCGCCACGAGCCTCCGCGGCTGAGCGCCCACCTCCGCGGCGGTGTGCGTCAGCGCTTGGTGACGGGACGGACGGAGGCGCGCAGGACAAGTTCCGGCACGACCCGGTAGTGGGCCGGTGCGGCCGGGACCTGGCCGGCGGCGCGCTGGGCGATGATCCGGCGCAGTTCGGACACGGCCGACTCCGCGAGCTGGGCCCAGTCGTACGTCACCTGCGACATCGGTGGATCCAGGACGTCCGCGTCCGGCAGATCGCCGACGGTGAGGATCGACAGGTCCTTGGGCATGTGGAGCCGCGCCTGTGCGGTCGCCTCGAGGAACCCCAGCGTGATCGCCGGTGACGAACTGATGGCGGCCGTGATGCCCTGGGACAGCAGCACTTCGGCCGCGTGGGCGCCCGCGTGCTGGCCCTCGCGGGAGAACTCGACGGGGGCCTCGGCGCGGGTGGCCGGCACGTGGAGGGTGTGGGCGACGGCCTGGCGGAACACGTTCGCCCGCGATTCCGCGGCGGAGTTCTGGACGACCGCGAACCCGATCCGGCGGTGACCCATGTGTGCGAGGTGACGCACCGCCGTCTCGATACCGCTCGACGCGTCCAGCACGAACTGCGGCAGACCGGAATGCGGCGCGTTGGAGATGCGGACGACGGGGATCCCCGCTGCCGCGAGCGCCTGCGACTCGCGGCCCGCGTCCGCACCGCCCAGCACGATCGCCCCGGCGACGCCCCGGGACGTGAACGCGGAGGTGGGGTCCAGCCCGTCACCGGCGGCCGCCGTCACCGCGACGTCGCCCAGCGCGAAGATCCGCCGGTTGAGGGCGAGCGCGAGCGTCCCGTACGGGTCGACGTCCGGGCCCACCAGCGTGTTCGACACGACGGCGATGAGGGCGGCGCCGCTCGGCGTCCCCGTCGCCGCGAGCGGCGGCTCCACCCCCAGGTTGCGCAGTGCGACGGACACTGCGCGGCGCGCCGATTCGGAGGCTTCGGGACGGTCGCGGAGCACGCGCGACACAGTGGACAGCGACAGGCCGGATGCCTCCGCGATCTGCCGCAGGGTCGGCCGGCTCATCGCAGGACCGCCGTCGTGGATCTGCGGGCGATCAGCATGGGCCGGAACGTGGGTGGGACGGCGGGGAGCCCGTCACCGGCCAGTCCCAGTGCTGTGCGGGCGCCCGCGGTGAGCGCTTCCGCCATGGAATCGGTGTCGAAGCCCAGCACCGTCGCGGGTGGGTGGGTGAAGCGGACCGTGAGGGAATCGCCCAGACCGACCGCGGACAGGTCGCGCGGCACCGCCAGCCCCCGCTGCCGGATGCCGTGGAACACGCCGTACAGCTGCAGGCCGGACTGGACGATGACGGCGGTGCAGGTGAGGTCCTTGAGCCTCAGTGCGGCATCGATGCCGCCGGAGAACGATTTGGGGACCGGCGCGATCCAGTCCCCGATCTGGTCGTTGAACCGGGCCATGGGGTGCTCCACGAGGAACCGCGCCTGCAGCTGATCCGCGAGCATGCCGGAATCGTTGCAGATCAGCCCGATCCGCCGGTGCCCGATCGCGGACAGGTGGTCGAACGCGAGTGACAGTCCGCCGGTGAGGTCGATGCGCGCGGCGACGAACTCGTTCGGGTACGGCTGCCGGTCGTCCGCGTGACCGGCCCCCGCGAACCGGACGACGGGCACACCCATCTCCAACGGGGTGAAGGTGGGGCTGAGGACCAGCGCGGCGCCGGCGTCGACCGTGGCCTCGACCTCGGAGAGGTCCGCGCCGATCGACGGGCTCGCGGTGACGATGCCGTGCCGCTGGAGGGCGGTGTCGACCCGGTTGAGGACATCGAGCTGCCAGTGCTCGGGCCGCGCGGGGGCGCACACCGCGACGAGGGGGTGCTCCGTGCGGCGCAGCAGGGTCGACCGGGTGTAGCCGAGATCGTCCATCGCCGCCCGCACCCGGCGGATCGTCGTCTCTGCGACGGGACCCCGCTCGTTGAGGACGCGCGACACCGTCGACAGGGAGACTCCTGCCCTCTGCGCGATGTCCTCGACCGTGACCGTCATACGGTCATCCTAGGACGCGGGCACGGATCGCCATGCGGACCGTTCTCGCATGCGGAGGCGAGGATGGCGGATGATCGGAGTGTCCACACCCCCGGACGCGTCCACCCCAGAAAGGCCCCTCTCGTGTCAGAGCTCCCGAACATCCCGTCCCTCTTCGACCTGTCCGACCGCACAGCGGTCGTGGTGGGATCCGCGTCCGGCCTGGGTCGCGCGACGGCGGTGGGCCTCGCGGACGCCGGCGCGCACGTCGTCTGCGCCGACCTCAACACGGACGGGGCGGAGGAGACCTCACGGATCATCGTGGATCGCGGAGGTCGCGCGGAGGCGGTCGCCCTCGACATCACGTCGACGGAGAACGTGGAGGCCGTCGCAGAGCGGTTCGCCGACGCGCACGTGCTCGTCATGACACCCGGCTTCAACGTGCGGAAGAAGATGGCGGAGACGACGGACGACGAATTCGATCGCGTCATCGACATCAACCTCAAGGGCACCTACCGGCTCATGCGGGCCTTCGGCACGCGGATGGCGGAGCGGGGCCGCGGCTCGATCGTCACGTTCGCGAGCTTCCGCGCGCTCGTCATCGAACCCGGGCAGGGCCTGTACGCCGCGGCGAAGGCGGGTGTCGTCCAGCTGACGAAGACGCTCGCCAGCGAACTGGGCGGCTCCGGCGTGCGCGTGAACTCGATCCTCCCGGGTCCGTTCGAGACGCCACTCACCGAGCAGATCAAGGCCGACCGCGAATGGTGGGACGCCTACGCGGAGAAGGGCACGCTGGGCCGGTGGGGTGTCCTCCACGAGATCGCGGGCCCGGTGCTGTTCCTCGCCTCCGACGCCTCGTCGTACGTGACCGGTCACTCCCTCCTGGTCGACGGCGGCTGGATGGCGCAGGACGGACGGTTCACGCCCCGCGTGTGAACCGCAGGGCGCTGTGACTCCGCAGGGCCCTGTGAGTGCACCGGGCGCTGCAGGTGTGCTCGCGGCGGGGACGCCGCCTACGCGAGCTCCAGGGTCGGGTGCAGCCGGGAGATCGTGAACATGCGTCTGCGGCGGCAGCCGATGATGGTGAGCCCCATGGCGAGTGCCCCGGTGAGGAGCAGCGCCCCCAGGTGCACCGCGAACATGCCCGTCACGCCTCCGGAGATGAGCATCCGGAGGCCGGCGACGGCGTGTGTCATCGGCATGATCGGTGACAGCCACTGGAGTGGCCCGGGCGCGGTCTCCACCGGGTAGGTGCCGCCGGCCGTCGCCAGCTGGACCATGAGGAGGACCAGGGCGACGAGTCGTCCCACCCCTCCCAGCCAGACCACGCACACCTGGTGGATCGCGGCGAACACCCCGGCGATGAGGATGCCGTAGGCGATCGTCGACGGCCATTTCGCCGCGTCGAAGCCCAGCAGGGCCGCGATGACGCCGAACAGCAGCAGGACCTGGCCGACCCCCAGCACGGCACCCGGCACGAAGCCGGACCATGCGACCCGGCGGGAGCTCGCCGGTGTGGCCAGTGACCGGGGCGGGATCGCGTTGAGCACCATGTAGGTGATCATGCCGCCGATCCACAGGGCCAGCGACAGGAAGAACGGGGCGAGGCCCTCACCGTAGTGACCCACCTCGTTCACCTTGTCGAGCTCGCCGTCGACCGGCAGGGCTGCCACGTCGCTGCGGATGTCGCGGTCCGCGTCGTCATAGGTGGGGATCTGCTCCACCCCGGAGGAGAGTCCGTCCGCGAGCTCACCGGAGCCGTCCGACAGCTGGACCGCCCCCTCCTGGAGCTCGCCCATGCCGTCATCGAGCTGGCGGGCACCCGCGAGGAGCTCGCCCGCCCCGTCGTCCAGCTGGATCGCTCCGTCTGCGAGCCGGTCCGCGCCGTCCTGAAGCTCCGTCCCGCCGTCAAGGAGGTCGCCGAGGCCGTCGTCCAGCTGACCGGCGCCGTCGGCGACCTGCTGGGCACCGTCGTCCAGGTCATGGACGCTGCCCCGCACGTCGTGCGCTGTGTCGACGGCCTCGTCGATCGAGTCCTGCAGATCGTCCGCCAGCCCCTGTGCGTCGTCGACGGCGGTTCCGGCCCTCTCTCCCGCCCGCTCGAGGTCGTCCCCCAGCCCGTCGGCGCTGTCCGCCAGTCGCTGGACGGTCAGATCGTCGGGGTAGCGTTCGGCGAGCTCGTCGAGGTCCTGCGCCATGCCTTCGCGCACCGACGCCGCGTCGTCCAGGTCGTCGCGGGCGCGGGACAGTCCGGAGTCCGCGTGGTCGAGGATGTCCTTCGCGCGGTCGGCGACGTCGTCGACCCGACCCACGACGGTGTCCGCACCGTCGGCGAGCTGTCCGGTGCCGTCTGCGACCCGTTCTGCCCCGTCGGCCAGCTGGCCGCTCGCATCGTGCGCGTCTCCCAGCCCGTCGACGAGCGTGCCTGCGCCCTGCGCGAGCTCCCCCGACCCGTCCCGGGCCTGCTCCGTGCCGTCCTTGAGGTCCTGCGTCCCGTCGACCAGCTCGCCGGCGCCGTCGACCAGCTGCCCGGCCCCCTCCTCCAGTTCCAGCGCCCCATCATGCAGTTCGGCAGCGCCGTCCGCGGCCTCGGCGATGTTCCCGTGGATGTCGTTGAACCCGATGTACACCTGATCGAGGTACTGCGCTGTGATGTCGGAGTTCAGGTTCGTGTTGAGCTTCTGCAGGATCGTGTTCGCGACCTGGCCGACGATGAAGCTGTAGGCGTCGTTCGTCTGGAGGGTGAGCCCCGCCCGCTCCGGATCGTCACCACCGGTCGAGGCGATGCGCGCGGAGAAGTCACTCGGGATGATGAGGGTGGCCGCGTAGTCACCGGAGGCCAGCCCGCTCGCCGCGTCGTCCACGTCTGTCTCGACCCAGGTGAAGCCGGCGTCGCCGTCCTCCGTGAGCGTCGTCGTGAGCTCATCGCCCACGTCGAGGCGGCCCGGATCGGCGTCCTCCGTGTCGTCTGCGCCCGCACCGCTGGGCGATTCCGCACCGGTGTCGAGGTTCACCACTGCCGCGTCGAGGCGGTCGAGGTTCTCCGTCGGCGCCCAGTTCGCGGTGAGATAGAGACCGGCGTAGAGCGTGGGGACGATGAGGATCGCGACGATGGCGGCCTTCGACAGCGTCGATCGGGTGAAGCGCGACATCTCCAGCCAGGGGAGCGTGAACATCAGTGGCGTCCTCCTCGAGGCTCGTCCTCCGCAGCGGCGGGTGGGTCCTCCGGAACGGTGGGCGGACCTTCCGCGGTGGGTGGGCCCTCCGGAGCAGCGGGTGGGTCCTCCGGAACGGCGGGCAGGTCCTCCGGAACGGTGGGTGGGTCCTCCGGAACGGCGGGCAGGCGACCGCTGCCGCGGAGGGTCACACGGACGATGCCGTCCTCATCGTCCCGGGCAGGGAGACCGCTGTCGTCCTCGCACGTGACGATCAGCGACAGCAGACGGTCGGGCAGCGCGCGGGCGACGGACTCCTGAGCCTCCCGCAGCAGCCGCCAGGCGTGCCGGCGGTCCGCGGGTTCACGGAGGAAATCGATGTTGTCGAGCGCGATGATCGCGGAGCCGTCCAGCCACGCGAGCAGGAGCTCGAGTTCGAACCGCTGCAGCTGGGTGAGATCGGCGACGAAGGCCTGCGCGGGGAGGTCCCTGCCGATGTCCGCAGTCTCGAGGGCGCGCTGCACACGGTCGCGTCCCACGACGGGCCGGTACCAGGGCTGGAGGCCGATCAGGCGTTCCGCGACGTGCTGCTCGACTGTGTAGTCCTTGTCGAGGTCGGTGATCCCCTCGACCCACGCCAGTGATGACTCGGACCGGATGCGCGCGTGCTCCGAGCGCACGTCCGCCCCGATCACCGTGCCGGAGCCCGCTGTGGCGCGCATCCTGCCCGTGAGGGTCAGCAGGAGCGCGGTCTTGCCGGAGCCCGCAGGGCCGACGACGACGAGGGTCCCACCCGGCTCGAGGGTGACGTCGAGCGGACCGAACACGGGGTCCGCGGCGCTCACCGCGAGCGCCTCCACGTCGATCACGGCCCCTTCATCGGCCGTCCATGAAGTCCTGCCCACTCTCCCGCTCCCCCTGATGCGCTCGCTGCTCGTGTCCGAGTCCTGTGGAACAGGACCGGCGCGGCCGGTACCTGTCGAGGCGAAACGCTACTAGGTCGTGTCGCTAAGTCCCTTACCGGGTTACGGAGAGGCAGAGCCCGGCCGGGGACGTGAATCTCGTCGAGCACGCAGGTGAGCATACTTGTGTCCGCGACCTGTCCGCCGGTGAGAACGAACGCAAGCGCCCGCGCCTGCCCGACGCAGGACGAGGTGGATCCGCCGACTAGGAAGCACTCCAATCAGCCCACACCGAATCCTCGCCTCTCAGCTCATCGTCTCCACTGTCTCGCTAGTGGGCAGAGCATTCATCGCTGCCTGCGCGGCCATGCTGCTGCTCGGAGCGCAGGGCCCACAGTCCGTCCTGCTCGTGGTCGCGACTTTCTGCCTGTCAGCCATCGCGATGCTGTCACTTGGCTCGATCATCGCTGCGCGCGCCTCGAGCGCCCAGAGCGCCAACGGCATCGGGATGCTGGTCTTCATCGCTTCGCTGTTCTTCGCCGGTGTCTGGACTCCCGGCCAGCTGATGAGCGAACCGCTGCGGCAGGTCGCCGGCCTCACGCCACTCGGCGCGGCCTCACAGTCACTGTCCGCCGCCTGGTACGGGCAGCCCTTTCCCGTGGTCCAGCTCCTCATCCTGATCGCCTGGACAATCCCTTGCGCCTACCTCGCCTACCGCACGTTCCGCTGGCGATGATGACCATCAAACACTCGATGCGTTGCCACTCAACGATGAAAAAGGTCTTGATCGCTCTGTATCGAGTGCGTGGACCTATGTTTTAAGCGACTTTGGGGATCGTGGCGAAGAAGCAGCGGCAGTACTCACGTTCTTCACGACCACCACGATCGTGCGAGATATCTGGCAAGATCCCCGCAACTGGGATATCCCGACCCGGAGCACTGATTCCAGTCCCCTTAGTAGCTGCGAGCTGTGGATCAGACGGAACTTAGGTGACTGAAGCGGATCACGGGCAAGCAATAGCAAATGAGAAGAATGAGTTCACCACCAGGAGGAGTGCCACAGTGAGAATGACACCATCGTCCGCTAAATCGAGTTCAGACAGCAACGCGATTCTTGGCGCAGGGCCACCCCTCGCGAACCGAGTGGCAGTCGGCGCGCTGCTCACGGCACTTGCTACCGGAGTCGTCGAGATGATCGCCCAGCTCTGGCCGCTCGATCGTCTAGGTAACAGCCTCGCGGCGGTCGCAATCCGCCTGCTGTTCTACGCCGCTGTCCTCGTCGCCATCGCTTTCTTCGCCCGCGGCCGCAACTGAGCGCGACTTGTCCTGCTATTCGGGCTCGGGGTGGTCGGCATGCTGTCCCTGCTCATCGACCCTGTGATGTGGATGCTTAGAGACCCGGATCTCGGGGCATTCCTCGCCGGAATGGACGCACAGCTTGCTGTGATCACCGGGAGCCGGATCGCCCATATCACAGCGGTGATTGTCGCTGTGGTCGCCATGATTGTTCCGACCACACGCCGGTACTACGCGAAGACGGCGGAAATGCCCCAGCGCTTCTAGAGCGCACCCCAGCACAAGCAGTGCTACCACTGCCCACTACAGCTGGAGTGTCCCGGACGTGCAGGAGCCTTTCATGTCGGCACGGAATGCCTCTTCCGCTCTTTCTCATCGAGCTATTGCCTGTGCCCGAAAACAAACCCTGAGGACCCGCTCATGTCCACCTCATACCTACCGCGCCGCGCAGCGCTGTCGATCGGTATCGCGCTCATCCGTTGGGCTCGCGGAACCACCCGAGCTTCATCGCGGGCACCTCCCGGAGCCCTGTTGACAGGTGTCGAACACTCGTCGAGTGTCACTGCCGAGCAGGCTCGTGGGACGGCGCGGCAGGCGGAGGCTCACGCCAAGGCCATTCGTCAGCACCACGTGGCCCGCCAAGTCGAGCGCGAACAAGAACAGGCGATGCGCCGCTACCTGACGCTGCCTCGCCAACTATGAGCCCTGTTGATCGGGCCTCGAGAGAATCAGCGCGTTACAGTTGCATGCCTGAGGTCTACGCGGGTGACGGCGATCTTCACGCGCCTTGGTTGGTCTCTCGGCACAGAGGTGGAAGTCTGTCGCGGGGATCCACGAATCGGCCTTCCGTCACCCCGCACTTAGTCTGAAGTCCTCCGCCCCTCCCTAAGTGGGGATCAACTCTCGTTTACTTCGCCAGCGAGAGCGCCATAGATGAGAGTGTCTGTCCACTCGCCTTTGCTCCACCAGTTCTGGCGCAAGTGTGCTTCAGCCTTCATACCGACTCGCTGCGCAAGCTTGGCCGAAGCACCATTGCGCGCGTCCATCTGTGCCGCCACACGGTGGAGTCGGTAGTGGGTGAACGCTGTCATCAGGACGGCGCGGACAGCCTCGCTCGCGAGCCCCTGCCCCTGACATTCGGGGTCGAGCACCCAGCCGATCTCGGCGACGGGATACTCAGGACTGGTCAGCCAGAGCGCGACATCCCCGATCACGGCTCCATCGCGCTCGATGACCAGCGCCAACTTCGTATCACCGTCATCGAGACCGGCATGCACGATTCGTTCGCTGACGTAACGAACAGCATCTGATTCTGACCACGGCTCATCGAGCAAGAACTGGGTAACATCCGCTCGACCGTAGATACGCTGGAGCGGCTGCGCGTCCTGGTGTTCATGCAGCCGCAGCCGAAGGCGTTCGGTAGTGAGCGGGAACAAGCTGGTCGTTTCGACCGGACGCCGGTAATGCAGCAGGACCGCGCTCTCACCAGAGGGCGCAGTGCCCCGCGTCTGCTCACCACGTACGTAGCCCGAGCGTTCGAGTACCTGCTGGGATGCGACGTTCGCCAGGACGGTCCGAGCTGTCACGCTGGTAAATCCACTCCTTCGAACGAACTCGGTCGCGAGCGCGAGGGCAGCTGCGGAGAGGTGTTCGCCGCGGCGGTCGGGATGTATCCAGAATCCCACCTCAATGGAGGTGTGAGTGGCCCCGAATAGCACCAGACTGCCAGCGAAGTCATCCGTGGATGGATCGGCGATGGTCAGCACGGCGAGGTCGCCTCGATCCAGACCTTCACGGATCGGTCCTTGCACCAGGGCCAGCACGGAGTCCTTGGTGTACTCCGACTCAGGCAAATGCCCGTACTCCCGCACGGCAGCATCATCGGTACCGGCAGCGTAAGCACTAGCGTCATCGGTGCGCATGGCTCGGAGCACGACCTGGTCGTTGCGGATCGGCAGCAGGGATGAATTCAACATGCCACTAAACTAACACTGTTCGGATAGAGTGGGCTCATGAGCTACTGGAACCATCGAAAGCCCGTCAAGCGCACGCGAGCAGTAGACGTGGCGCAGATTGCACACGCTGCGGCTCAGCTCCTCGATGAGGGAGGCCTGCATGCTCTCACCGTCAGGGGCGTTGCGGAGCGCCTCGATGTCGCTCCCTCCAGCCTGTACTCACGACTCTCCTCGAGCGATGACCTCTTCGACCTGGCCCTCGACCATGCGCTCGGTCATGACGCTGACCTGCAGGCGGCACGGAGTGAGGCGGCACTCCAGGGGTTGATGCTTGCGTACTTCCGGCATCTGGTCCGGCACCCCTGGGCTTGCCAGGTCATCGCCATGCGCGCGCCAAGGGGACCGAATTATCTGCAACTGTCCGAACGCATGTGCGCCCTGCTCATCAATCTCGGCTCGCCGGATCCCCTTGGAGACGCCTACGTGCTGTCGAACTTCGTCATCGGGAGTGCGACAACTGCGCCGATCACCGGTCACGAGCGCGAAACCTCGGTAGATGCGCGGTTAGCGCCGGAGTACGCCGCGTTGCACGGGAAGTACCGCGAGGACCCGGAGGCGGTTCTCACTTCCGGACTCAAGGCGCTGCTCTCCAGGTAGAGCCACCGCCAACATCGCCCAGACTCGACCACTCCGCGAGCTCGTGTGAAGAAAAAAGCACTCGAGCCGCCACCGTGCCCGCCTCCTAGCCATGCGCGAGCACCGAAGGGCCCTTCTCCCGCCGAAGCAGACCCGCCACTCATATCGCATGAGATCTCACCACAAGGTCTGCGAGCCCTCCCGTCCGCCCACCTATTCTTGTACCTGCCGTATAAGAAACAGCGCCGCTGGCCGGCCGCCTGCTTGCCACCTCAGCACAACCCTCGAAGTCCCTGAGCTCTCCCCTGCGCGCGTGCGTACAGGCAGTCCCGACCACACGAAGAGCTGCACCCGGCGCGTACGAACCAGCCATATCGCGTGACCAGCACAGCCGGTCGCTGCGCACATCCAAACTAGCCACCCCATGCATGCTGGCTCCGTGCAGCCAACACCTCACAGTCGGCGCACCCGGCAATATCCGGGGCGGATTCTTAGACCCCCCGGTCCCGCCCGCAGCAGGGGGCCTGGGCGGTGATCGGTTCGGGTTGCCGGTTGTTTTCCCCGTTGAGGTCGAGATCGCGCCGTTTGGCGATGCCGAGGCATTTCAGCCACCGGGAGACGGTGTGCACGCAGCACTGGTAGCCACGGATGAGCAGTTCGGTGTGAATACGGCGGGCGGAACGCGGCAGAAGGCATCGATCAGTTCGATCGCTTCGATCGATAGACGGGCTGCGGGTGCCCTGGAGCGGTCTTCGAGCCCTTCGGGGCCGCCTGCCCGGTAGCGTGGACCCATTTCGTCAGCGTTGAGCGGGCGATGTCTTCGGTGGCTACTTGGGCGATGGGTCGGCCATCGTCGATCACGTCGGTGACGAGACGGTGTCATCAGTGGGACGTCAGCGTGGACCATTGGAACGAGTCGCTTTTCTGCTGGATGGTTGCTTCGATACCACCCATCGTGCAGGCGCAGGGCCGGTTCCTTCACTCCCGGGTAGTGACTATAACGTCTTGACCAACAACACTAGGTCGCTACCGCGACTGCGAGGCGGAAGACGATCACTCCGTGGGACACGGCGTGAATCGCGGAAGCGCGGCCGCCCCGTCGGTCGCGTGGAACACGACAGCCACGGGGAGCCCGATCCGCAGGTCCGCTTCGTCGACGTCGACGATGTTCGTCATCATGCGCACACCCTCGTCGAGCTCGACGTACGCGAGCACGTAGGGGGTCGGGCCCGCGTAGGGGCCCAGCCCACCGCGACGCACCACCGTGAAGCTGTGGATCTGTCCCCGCCCGGACGCCTCCTCCCACGTGACGTCGAGCGTCCCGCAGTGCGGGCAGAACTCCCGCGGATACCAGGTGGGCTCGCTGCACGAATCGCATCGGGTGAACAGCAGCCGACCCTCAGTCGTCGCCTGCCAGAATCCCGCGGTGTCCACGTTGATGGGCGGCGTGGGCGCCGGCAGATCGCTGCCGACCCGACCCACGGTCGTCGCCTCGTTGCGCTTCTGAGTCATCACGCCTCCCGTCCGAGGATGAGTGTCGCGGAACCCATCCGGGTCCCCAATGAGCCTCCGGTGCCGTGGGCCAGTGCGATGTCGCAGTCGGGCACCTGCACCGCCGGGTGCGCTTCCCCGCGCAGTTGTCGGACGGCTTCGAGGATCTTCGTCATTCCCCCGCGGTTGACGGGGTGGTTGTTGCACAGACCGCCGCCGTCCGTGTTGAACGGCAGACCACCATCGGGGGCGCGCAGCGCGCCGGATGCGACGAACGCACCGCCCTGGCCCTTCTCGCAGAAGCCCAGGTCTTCGAGCGTTTCGACGACGGTGATGGTGAACGAGTCGTAGATCGAGGCGTAGTCGATGTCCGCGTGGGTGACCCCGGCCTCGGCGAAAGCGGGCGGACCGGACCACACGGCCCCGGTGTGGGTGAGGTCGATGCGGCCCGCGGCTGCGGTCTTGGGGGCCTCGCCGTGACCCAGGACGGCGACGGACTGGCGATTCAGCCGCTTCGCGACCTCCGGGCTCACGACGACGACCGCTCCCCCGCCGTCGGTGATGACGCAGCAGTCCAGGCGGTGCAGGGGGTCTGCGATGAGGGGCGAGCTGAGCACGTCCTCGACGGTGACGACCTTCTGCAGCAGCGCGTGGGGGTTGTGCTGGGCGTGGAGGGACGCGGCGACCTTCACCTCTGCGAGCTGCTCACTGGTCGTGCCGTACTCGTGCATGTGCCGCTGAGCGGCGAGCGCGTACATCGCTGGCGTCGTCGTGCCGAACACGTTCTCGAAGGCGTATTCGGGGGCGCGGTCGTTCATCGCGGAGAACGCGGGGCCCTGCAGCGGCAGGCCCGCGAGCGTCACGAGCGCGACCTCGCACTTGCCCGCCGCGATCGCCGCGGCCGCGTGCCCGATGTGCGCGACGTAGGAGGAGCCGCCGATGTCGGTCGAGTCGACGTACGTGAGGTTCAGCCCCATGTAGTCGGCCATCGACAGGGGGCCGAACCCGGGAGCGTCGCCGGCGCAGAAGTACGCGTCGACGTCTGCGAACGTGAGGCCCGCATCGGCAAGTGCGCCGGTGGCTACTTCCGCGTGCAGTCGGGGGATCGAGGTGTCGGGGATCTTGCGCAGAGGGTGTTCGAACGCCCCCGCGATCATCGCTTGGCCGCGGATGCTCACGTACCGGCTCCTAGTAATCGTTCGATCAGCATGGGAGCGATCGTAGCGCACACGAGACCAGGCTCAGTGCTGCGCGTCACGTGGCCCAGCGCTGCGCGCGACGACACGCGCGCATGCTCACACGTCAAAAGATCTGACACATGAGGGGGACGTGTTAAAAATTCGGCAAAAACTTAACACGTCCCACTGACGTGTCAACGGACTTCACACGTCGCCGCGCCGTCGCCCACGGGGTCACTCGGACCGCACCAGCACCTCAAAGAACTCGCTGTTGACGAACAGTGTCTCTCGGCCCACCCGGGCCTCACTCAGCAGCCCCGCACGGACGAGCGCATGCAGCCATGACGAAGCAGTCTGACGAGACACCTCGCAGCGCTCGACGACCGTAGCGATGCGGCAGTACGGCTGCTCGAACAGAACGTCGAGGAACCGCGCATCGCGCCCGCCATTGGTCGCAGCCCGCGCGCGCTCCCCGATGTCGTCCTGACACGCACGGATCGCTCCGATCTTCTTCGTCGTCGAGACCGCCGATTCCCGGACCACATCAAGCATGTACAGAATCCACTCCACCCATGCGCCCTCTGCCGTCACAGCACGCAGCAGGCGATAGTAATCGCTCTTTCGAGCGATGATCGCTCGCGACAAATACAGAATCGGATCGTGGAGCACTCCAGATTCGATCAGCATCAGGATGTTGATGACACGCCCCGTCCTTCCATTCCCGTCATGGAAGGGGTGTATCGCCTCGAACTGGTAGTGCGCCACCGCCATTCGCACCAGAGGATCGAGATCGTCATCGGCATGCACGAAACGCTCCCATGCAGCGAGCTTCTGGCGGATGACATCGGCACCTTCAGGCGGCGCGTACACCACCTCCCCAGTCGTGGGATTCGCGATCCGAGTGCCAGGGGTCGAGCGAACGTCCATCACTCGACCTTGAAGCTCCGTACATATTCGACCAGCGGCCTCACCCGTCAGCGGCCGATCACGAATCGCCGCGACCCCCGCGAACAAGGCACTCCGGTAGCGAAGAGCCTCCTTCGCCGCATGATCACCGCCGCCGAACTCAGCATGCTTGAAGAGCTCGTCCGCCGTCGTCACGATGTTCTCGATCTCAGAACTCGCCTGCGCCTCGAGCAGCGGTACAGCATGGATCAGCACATTGGGATTGGGCAGCAACTGCCCCGCCTGAGCGAGTGTTGCCAGCGCGGCCCGCGCCTCGATGGTTTCCTTCAGCACTGCCTTGGGCTCGAGGTCCACATCGACCGGCGGCAGCGGCGGCAGGTCGTTGTAGGGAACATCAGGACTCCAGCCCACGTGTGAAGCCTTTCGCCGCAACCAGAAGACATGTTAAAAATCTGTCCAGAACTTAACACGTCATCGAGGCGTGTCAATGATTGTGACATGTCCTCACGCTGCTCACCCTCGCTGCGGCGCTCATCTGCGCCATGGCGCCCTCGCGAACTACAAGTTCCCTCGCCAGCTACAACGCTGCTTTGCTGTAGCTGGCGAGGGAAGTCGCAGCTGGCAAGAACTGTCGTAGGTGGGGCGCCGGAACGCCTGCCCACACGCTCCGCCAGCCCGACTCCGCGCCGACCCAGCCGGCCCGCCCAGCACCCGCCGGCCAGACCCCACACTCAGCTGCGGCCGGCGCCCCTCACCCTGGCGATCTCGTACAGGCTCACTGCGGCGGCGACTCCCGCGTTCAGCGATTCGGTCGACGCGACGATCGGGATCGACACGATCTGGTCGCACGCTTCGCGGACCAGGCGGGACAGGCCCTTGCCCTCGGAGCCCACCACCAGGCAGACCGGCGCGTCCGCCAGTTCCAGTCCGGGCAGGGACACGTCGCCGTCCATGTCGAGGCCCAGCACGAACACGCCCTGCTTCTTGAGGTCCTGCAGGGTACGGACCAGGTTGACGACCTGGGCGACGGGGATGCGTGCGGCGGCACCCGCGGACGTCTTCCATGCGGCTGCGGTCATGGAAGCTGCGCGGCGTTCGGGCACGATGACGCCGTGTCCGCCGAACGCAGCGGTCGACCGCACGATCGCGCCCAGGTTGCGCGGGTCCGTGATGCCGTCGAGCGCCACCAGCAGCGGCGTCTCCAGCCGTCCGGCGGCACGCTTCAGCAGGTCGTTCGGGTCCGCGTACTCGTACGGGGGCACCTGCAGCGCGATGCTCTGGTGAATCGCGCCGTCCGTGAGCCGGTCCAGGTCCGCCTTGCTCGCCTCGAGCATGACGATGCCCCGTTCGGCTGCGATCGAGACCGCTTCCTTCATCCGGTCGTCGACGTCCGGACGTCCCACGACGTAGAGGGCCGTGGCGGGAACGCCTTCGCGCAGCGCTTCGAGGACGGCGTTGCGGCCGGCGACGGTGTCCTTGCCGGCCTCCTTCTTCCGCCGGTTCGACTGCTGCTTGCGCTGTTCCTTCTGCTTGTCGTGCTCGCTCTTGTACGCCTTGTGGTACGGCCGGTCCTCGGCCTTGGGCGTGGGGCCCTTGCCTTCGAGCTTGCGACGGCCGAGGCCGCCCGTGCCCTTCGTCGGGCCCTTCTTGGATTTGCGGACTGCTCCGCTGCGTGGCTTGGGTGGCATGGTGTCTCCTCTTCGGAGGGTTGGAGGAAAGTCAGCTGGTCGCCGGGTCAGTCCCGGGCCAGGTCGTAGCGGTATCCGTCCGGGGTGTCCTCGATGAGCACGCCCACGGCCCGCAGCTGGTCCCGCAGTGCGTCTGCGGTGGCGAAGTCCTTCGCCGCCTTGGCGTCGAGCCGCTGGCGTGCGACGAGGTCGACCAGCCCGTCGAGCGCCGTCCGCGCTGGATCGTCCCCGCCGGATGCGTCCGCTGCCGAGGCCCCGGTCGCCGCAGCCGCCCACGCCGGGTCGGTGGGATTCACACCCAGAATGTCGAGCATGAGTTCGACCTGCGCGAGCAGAGTCCCCAGACGGGCACGCCCGGTGTCGTCGAGGTCGTCGTTCTTCGCGGCGCCCACGAGCTGCGCCCCGTCCCGCACGGTGGAGAACACACTCGCCAGGGCGCGCGGGATCGACAGGTCGTCGTCCATCGCCTGGGCGAACTCGTCCGGCACGTCGGTGACGCGGTGGTGGTAGCCGACCGCGGCCTCGGGCACGGCGGGCGCGTCTGCGCCCAGCGCCTCCCGCGCCCGGGTGATGAAACCGGACAGCTTGTCGAACGCGGTCTGCTGCTTCTCCACCAGACTGGGGGTGAATTCGAGGACCGACCGGTAATGGGCGGTGGACAGGAAGTAGCGGAGGACGACGGTCGGGAACTGGTCGAAGAGATCGTGGGCGAACACGGAGTTGCCCAGCGACTTCGACATCTTGTCGCCGCCCACGTTGAGCAGTCCCGAATGCATCCAGATGCGCGCGAAGGCGTCGCCGGCGGCGTTCGACTGGGCCATCTCGTTCTCGTGATGCGGGAACCTCAGGTCGAGGCCGCCGCCGTGGATGTCGAACTCCGCGCCCAGGTACTTCGTGGACATGGCGGAGCACTCGATGTGCCAGCCGGGCCGACCGCGGCCCCACGGCGCGGGCCACGATGCGGTGTCCGGCTCCCCGGCCTTGTGGCCCTTCCACAGGGCGAAGTCGCGGACGTCGCGCTTGCCCCGGGGATCCGCGTCCGCGGCGTCCGACATGTCGTCGACGCTCTGGTGGGTGAGTGCGCCGTAGCGCGCCCACGACCGCACGTCGAAGTACACGTCGCCGGAGCCGTCGTCCGCGGTGTAGGCGTGACCTGCGTCGATGAGTCGCTGGATGAGCGCGACCATCTCCGGGATGTGCCCCGTCGCGCGCGGCTCGTAGCTGGGGGGCAGCACATTCATCGCGTCGTACGCGGCCGTGAACACCCGCTCGTAGTAGTAGGCGTGCGCCCACCACGTGCGATCCTCCTCGATGGACTTCGTGAGGATCTTGTCGTCGATGTCCGTCGTGTTGCGCACCAGCGTCACCCGCAGCCCCCGATACGTGAGCCACCGACGCAGCTGGTCGAAGACGACCGCGGAGCGCATGTGCCCGATGTGGGGGGCGCCCTGCACCGTGGCACCACAGACGTAGATCCCCACCTCGCCGTCGCGGACGGGGTCGAGGGGGATGAGATCGCCGGTGGCAGTGCTGTGCAGTCGTATCACGCCCGCAAGTCTACCGAGAGGACGACCCCACGGCCTCCCTGCGCGAACACATACAACATTTCGGGTGATCCACGCCACACTTCTGTCAGAACTCTCACAGATTACCCAGGAGTGTCTTAAACTGCGGTTCTCAGTGCAGTGACGCACTCGTACGAAAGGACCACCTCATGTCGTCGGCAACACAGGCGCCTCAGCGCCAGGTGTTCGTGAGCCGCACCGCCTTCATCATGGCCGCGATCGGATCCGCGATCGGCCTGGGGAACATCTGGCGCTTCCCCTACGTGGCCTATGAAAGCGGTGGCGGCGCGTTCATCATCCCCTACCTGGTCGCACTCCTCACCGCGGGCATCCCGCTCCTCTTCATGGTGTACGCGATCGGTCACCGCTCACGGTCGTCCGCCCCTCTGGCCTACCGCTCCCTCCATCGGGCAGCGGAGCCGATCGGCTGGTTCAAGACCGGCATCGCCACCTTCATCGGCATCTACTACGCCGTGATCGTCGCCTGGGCGATCTCCTTCACCGGCTTCTCGCTCACGCAGTCGTGGGGAGACGACCCCGAGGGCTTCTTCATCGGCGAGTACCTCCAGCAGAGCGGTGAGGCAGGGCTGTCCGGCACGTTCGTTCCGGGCGTGATGATCCCGCTGATCATCGTGTGGATCCTCTGCCTTGTCGTCCTCTTCGCCGGTGTGCAGGCCGGCATCGCGCGCTTCTCGAACGTCTTCGTGCCGCTGCTCGTCATCATCTTCGCGATCCTGGTGGTGCGCGCCCTGTTCCTCCCGGGTGCGATCGACGGCCTCGACGCGCTCTTCACACCGGACTGGGGCGCACTCGCGAACCCGACGGTGTGGATTGCCGCCTACGGCCAGATCTTCTTCTCGCTGTCGATCATGTTCGGCATCATGCTCACGTATGCGTCGTACCTCAAGCGGAAGACGAACCTCACGGGCTCCGGCCTGGTGGTGGGCTTCGCGAACTCCAGCTTCGAGATGCTCGCCGGTGTGGGCGTCTTCGCCGCACTGGGCTTCATGGCGCACACGGCGGGTGTGGGTGTCGACGAAGTGGTGAGCAACGGTGTGGGCCTCGCCTTCATCGCGTTCCCCACGATCATCAGCGAGATGCCCGGCGGTGCGATCTTCGGCGTGCTGTTCTTCCTGTCGCTGATCTTCGCGGGCCTCACGTCGCTCGTGTCGATCATCCAGGTGCCCATCTCCGCGATCGCGGACAAGACGGGCATCAGCGAGCGGACCTCCACCATCGTCGTGGGCGGTCTCATGGCGGTCGTGTCGATCCTCATCATGCCGACGGCCACGGGGCTGAGCGTCCTCGACACGATCGACGCGTTCACCAACAACCTGGGCATCGTGGGGGTGGCGCTCACCTCGGTCATCGCGGTCGGCTGGCTGCTGCTCGGCCTGCCGAAGCTGCGCGACCACCTGAACGGTGTGTCCTCGTTCAAGCTGGGACCGATCTGGATCATCTGCGTGTCCGTCATCACCCCTGTCGTGCTGGGCTTCATGCTGATCCAGCAGATGATGGTGTACGCGCAGGAAGGCTACGAGGGCTACCCGACGTGGCACCTGCTGATCTTCGGCTGGGGCCTCATCGCGGGCCTCGCGTACCTGTCGTTCCTCGTCAGCATCATTCCCTGGCCCGCGAAGAGCCTGGACCGCGTCGAGAAGGCGCGGGCCGAATTCGAGGCCCAGGCGGCTGCCGATGCCGGAACCACCGCACGCACTGCAGGAGGTGAGGAAGCATGAGCGCTTCGGCACTGATCATGATGATCATCTCGCTGGGCACCATCTGGGGCGGGCTCGTCTGGTCGATCCTGCACCTGCGTCGCCACCCGGACTCGACGTCGGGCGACGTCGACTGATCCTGTCCCCGGCTTCCCCGCCGGACGACCACCGCCGAGGCCCGGGCCGGGTGCCGCACCCACGGCACCCTGCCCGGGCCTCGGGCGTGGGAGGCGGGACCCACTGGGAAGTGGGGAGGACCACCGATAGGCTGGTCGTGTCCCACGCACCACGTCCCCGACGTGGAGTGTGCACGTGTGAAGTGCGCATCGTGGAGAGCGTTCGAAAGGAGCCTCATGCCGACAACGGTCAAGGGAGTCATCTCCCGTGCGAAGGGCGCTCCCGTGGAACTCGTCGACATCGTCATCCCGGACCCCGGTCCGGGTGAGGTCGTCGTCGACGTGAAGTCCTGCGGGGTCTGCCACACAGATTTCCACTACCGCGAGGGCGGGATCGGGGACGAGTACCCGTACCTGCTGGGGCACGAATCCGCCGGTGTCGTGTCCGAGGTGGGCGAAGGCGTCACAGAGGTCGCGGTCGGGGACTTCGTCGTCCTCAACTGGCGCGCGATCTGCGGCGACTGCCGCGCGTGCAAGCGCGGTGAGCCCTGGTACTGCTTCGACACGCACAACGCGACGCAGAAGATGACCCTGGCAGAGGACGGCACGGAGCTGTCGCCGGCCCTGGGCATCGGGTCGTTCGCGGAGAAGACGCTCGTCGCTGCGGGTCAGTGCACGAAGGTGCCGGAATCCGACCCGGCCGTCGTGGGCCTCCTGGGCTGCGGCGTCATGGCGGGCATCGGCGCCGCGATCAACACCGGCAATGTCACCCGCGGCAAGTCCGTCGCGGTCATCGGCTGCGGCGGGGTGGGCATGGCCTCGGTCGTCGGTTCGCGTCTGGCGGGTGCCGGCACGATCATTGCGATCGACCGTGACCCCCGGAAGCTCGAGTGGGCGCTGGAGCGCGGGGCGACACACACGATCGACTCGTCCGGTCTGGACGAGGACGGCGTGGTCGCGGCGGTGCAGGAGCTCACGAACGGGTTCGGCGCGGACGTCGTCATCGACGCGGTCGGTCGTCCGGAGACGTGGCGTCAGGCGTTCTACGCCCGCGACCTCGCCGGCACGGTCGTGCTGGTGGGCGTCCCGACGCCGGAGATGGAGCTGACGGTCCCGCTGGCGGACGTGTTCGGCCGTGGCGGCAGCCTCAAGTCCTCCTGGTACGGCGACTGCCTGCCGGACCGGGACTTCCCGATGCTCGTCGACCTGTACGAGCAGGGCAGGCTCCCGCTGGAGGGCTTCGTGTCGGAGCGGATCGGCATCGAGGACGTCGAGGAGGCGTTCGCGAAGATGGGTCGAGGAGAAGTATTGCGATCGGTGGTGGAGATTCCATGAGTGCACGTATTGAACGGATCGTCACGTCGGGCACGTTCTCCCTGGACGGGGGCACGTTCGACGTCGACAACAATGTCTGGATCATCGGTGACGACGAAGAAGTGATCGTCATCGACCCGGCGCACGACGCGCAGGCCGTCGCGGCGGCGGTGGGCGAGCGGAAGGTCAAGGCCATCCTGCTCACCCACGGTCACGACGATCACATCCGGGTGGTCTACGACGCGAAGGAGGCGCTGGGAGGCCCGGCGATCCACCTCAACTCGGACGACCGGGTGCTGTGGGACATGGTGTTCCCCGACCGCAGCCCGGACAAGGTCATCGAACCGGGTTCGGAGTACACGGTGGCCGGAGTGCACCTCAACGCACTCCACACACCGGGCCACTCCCCCGGCTCCATGTGCTTCTACGTGAGCGAATCGCTGCGGATCCCCGCGGACGTGCTCCCGGAGGGCGCCTCGGACTCCAGCCCCGTGCTGTTCTCCGGTGACACGCTCTTCCAGGGCGGGCCCGGTGCGACCGGCCGGTCGTACTCGAGCTTCGACACGATCATCCAGTCGATCTCGGAGACGCTCTTCGAGCTGCCCGGCCGCACCGTCGTCCTCACCGGCCACGGTGATGCGACGACGATCGGCACGGAGTCGCCCAACCTGCAGGAGTGGATCGACCGCGGGAACTGACCCGCATCGCGCCGCTGCGCACCTGTCGCCCCCGGTACCCGATCCTCTCGATCGGGTACCGGGGGCGACGTGCGCCAGGGGAGACCGGTCACGGGAAGTGCGGAAGGGACGTGCGTCCTTCCCCGCTGGTCAGCACGCACAGGGCTCTGAGTGTGCTCACCGGGCGCGCGGGTCCGCCCGTGCTCTGCGGACGTGTGGATCTGCCCTAGGATCGGGGCTGTGAACCAGCAGACAACCGGCGGCCTGCGTCCTTCGATGCGCCCCCGTCACCTCATCATGATGAGCCTGGGTTCCGCGATCGGTGCGGGCCTCTTCGTGGGATCCGGTGAAGGCATCGCCGCCGCGGGTCCCGCCGTGCTCGTGTCGTATGCGATCGCCGGCCTCATCGTCATCGCGGTCATGCGGATGCTCGGGGAGATGGTCGCCGCGGATCCCAACCCCGGCGCGTTCTCCTACTACGTGGGCAAGGCCCTGGGCCCGTCGTCCGCGTTCGCGGTGGGCTGGCTGTGGTGGATCACCCTCTGCCTGGTCGTCGCAGCGGAGGCGACGGCGGCGGCCCAGATCATGGCGGGCCTTGTCCCGCTCTTCGACCAGTGGGTCTACGCGCTGGCGTTCATGGTGCTCTTCACGTGGATCAACCTGTGGGGTGTGAAGAACTTCGGGGAGTTCGAGTTCTGGTTCTCCTTCATCAAGGTCGCCTTCGTGTTCCTGTTCCTCGCGCTGGGGGTCGCGTTCCTGCTGGGCTGGACTCCTGCGGAAAGCCCCGGTCTCACACATCTGACGGAGTCGTCGTTCATGCCCAACGGGCTGGGCGGTGTCGCGGCTGGGCTGCTGGTCGTCATCTTCGCTTTCGGCGGCATCGAGATCGTCGCGGTGGCGGCCGCGGAGACGGCGGAGCCGCAGAAGTCCATCAAGGCCGCCACACGGACGATCCTGTGGCGGATCCTGCTGTTCTACATGGGGTCCGTGGGCATCATGGTGCTGGCGCTGCCCTGGGACGACCCCGCGCTGGTGGAGAGCCCCTTCGTCGCGGTCCTCAATCAGGCGGGATTGCCGGCGCTGGCCGCGATCATCGGCCTGATCATCGTCGCCGCGCTCCTGAGCTCGCTGAACGCGAACGTCTACGGCGCGTCCCGCATGTTCTACTCGCTGGCGCAGCGCGGTATGGCGCCCCGCCGCCTGGGGACGCTCAACGAGCGTGCAGTGCCGACGGCCGGTGTGTGGATGTCCGTGGCGTTCGGGTTCGTCGCGGTGGGTCTCAACTACTTCTGGGCGGAGGAGGTGCTGGACCTGCTGCTCAACATCGTGGGCTCCACCCTCATCGTCACGTGGCTGTCCGCGATCGTCTCCCACCTCATCCTGCGCACCCGCGCGGAGAGGGCGGGAGAGAAGCTGCCACTCACCATGTGGCTCTTCCCGTACCTGTCGTGGGCGACACTGGTGGGTCTCGTCGCGATCATCGTCCTCGGATTCACAGTCGCGGACGTGCGCGGGCAGCTGCTGGCGACCTTCGGCCTGTTCGTCGCCCTGCTGATCGCCGGCCGTATCGCGACGCGGAGGGGCGCGCAGGTCGAGGACCACGTCGTGAGCTCACCCAAGCGCACGGGCGTGGATACCCAGCGCGGCACGCTGCCTGCGGAGCACGACGACACCGACTGATCTTTGCCGGTGAGATCGGGCCCATGAAACACTTTTGATTCTTCAGTCATCCATCGGCACGACGAGCGCGGTCGCGATCGCCGCTGCGCCCTCTCCCCTGCCGGTGAGCCCCAGCCCGTCCGACGTCGTCCCCGACACGGAGACCGGCGCACCCGCCGCTTCGCTCAGCACCCGCTGGGCCTCCGCGCGGCGCGTCCCGATCTTCGGCCGCACGCAGACGGCCTGCACGGACACGTTGCCGATCACGAACCCTGCGTCCCGGACCAGCCGGGCTGCCTCTGCCAACAGCACCGCGCCCGAGGCCCCCGCCAGTTCCGGCCGTCCCGTCCCGAAGTGCGCCCCCAGGTCCCCGATCCCCGCGGCGGCGAACAGCGCGTCGCAGCAGGCGTGGGCGACGACGTCCGCATCGGAGTGACCCTCCAGCCCCCTCTGCCCCTCCCACAGCAGCCCTGCCACCCACAGGGGACGGTCCGGATCCGTCGAGTACGCGTGGACGTCCACGCCGGTCCCCACACGGGGCAAGCGGTCCAGCGGTGACGGGGTTGTGTCGGTCATTCGGGGATCCTTCGTGAAGGCGAGTCGTAAACAAGCGAAGTGTCGTGGGGTGGGTCGTGGGGTGGGTCGTGGGGTGGCGTAGCGACCTGAGTCGACCCACCGTCATTCGTCGACGGCCGGTCGAGGTAAAGCTCCGCGATGCGCAGATCAATCGCATGAGTGATCTTGAGCGCCGCCTCGTCACCTGTCACCCCGACGACGGCGACATCGAGTCGCTCCACCAGGCCGGCGTCGTCGGTTGCTGCAGGGTCTGGGCTCCTGCACTGCAGGTCGTGCGCGGCGACGAGCACATCGCGCGTGAAACCCTGCGGGGTCTGCACCCTGCGCAGAGTGGAACGTTCCAGGTCTCCCACGACAGTCCCGTGATCCGTCGCGGTCTTCACGGTGTCGGTCACTGGCAGAACGGGGACGACCGCAGCGGCGCCGTCATCCAGTGCTTCGACGATGCGGTGGAAGACTCCGGCAGGGGTGAGGCATCGTGCCGCGTCGTGGACGAGTACACGGGCGGCGCTCGGAACGACGGCCAGCGCGGCCGCGACGGACACAACACGGTCCTCCCCACCGGCGACGACGAGGATCGGCACCGGCCGCGCGCTCACACGTGGCAGAGGTCCCCCCTGCG
Source organism: Brevibacterium yomogidense (assembly GCF_016107685.1). Classification (GTDB taxonomy): domain Bacteria; phylum Actinomycetota; class Actinomycetes; order Actinomycetales; family Brevibacteriaceae; genus Brevibacterium; species Brevibacterium yomogidense. Next base: position 20,565 of record NZ_JABASY010000004.1, on the reverse strand, counting down.
CGCTGGATGGCCCGTCCTCGGACTGGCCGACCGCACGCGGCACACGGTCGGCCCGGTCGGCTGCAGGCGGGGCAGCATCGGTCGGGTCGGCTGCGGATGATCCGAACACGGCCTCGGCGGCGGCCTCTGTCGCGGCAGCGGCAATCCGGCGTGCTTCGTCGACCAGCGCGGCGGGAGCAGCGATGACGATCACGTCGACGACTCCTGAGCGCACCGCGCCCTCGACGGCGTGTGCCAGCAGGGTGCGCCCCGCGAGCATGACGAACGCCTTGGGCCGGCCGGCGCCCAGACGCGTGCCCGCGCCGGCGGCGGGGATGATGAGCGCAGTCGACATGAGGTCAGGATACGACGGCGCAGATGCCGGACATGCTTCCCGGCGGCTCGACTGGGCTCAACCGTCCCAGTGTTCAACCGTCCCGGGCTCTAAGGTCTCCAGGCTCAGCTCTCTCGCGGCAGCAGCCAGAGTCCGTCGGCGCGGACCCGCACCTCGCCGTCGCAGAGGATCTGCGCCTCCATGAACTTCTTGCGGCCCTCAATGCGGCTGATCCGGCCCCTCACGGTGATCGGCTCGCCGATGGGGGTGCCCCCGTCGTAGTTCAGGGTGAGGGAGCGGGTCATGGACCTCTTCTCCGCCCCCATGCTCGCCGCATGCCCCAGGAGGTGGTCGATGAGGAGCGCGACGATCCCTCCGTGGACGCGGCCGGGCGGGCCCTGGTACTGCAGCGGAAGGGTGAGGTCGCAGCGGTACCAGTCGCCGTCCGGCACGATGCGCATGGGCGGTGCGATCGGGTTGCGCGCCGACGACCCCGGAGTGATGTCGTGCGGAATGTGGTTGGGGACCCGGTGAGGGGCGTCAAGAGTCGCGGCGTAGGGATCGGCAGCCGCAGCGGAGAGTCTGCCGGCGATGTCCGCGACCTGCTGGGCGAGTGTGTCCGTGTCGTCCTCGCTCACGAGGGCCGTGATGAGGTCGCGGGTGAGGCGGGTCGCGTGCTCCGTGAAGAGTGAGGGCGGGCCGATGATGGGCGCGTTGGCGACGGGCGGAACCGGTCCGTCGTTTTCAGCGGGCTCGAGCGCATCGGCCATGGATGGGGCGGGTGCGGCTGCCTTCGCGGGCGCCGCAGTGTCTGCCTTCGCGGATGCTGCAGTGTGAGGTGTGGAGTCGGGTGAGGGGGTCATCGTCGATCCTCGGTCGGGAGCAGGATTCTCATGCTCCCGTCTTACTCCGTCGGCGGGGACTCCGCACCTCTGTCTCGCGACCCGCGACCCGGCAGACTGCACTCCGCCGTGCGCACGGGGCGCGCGAACGGCCGACCACCCCGAAGGATGATCGGCCGTTGCGTACAGCTTTGTGTCTGTGGAACCGTCAGACGGTCAGGAAGCGAGGAGTTCCTCGAGCATTGCCTCTGCCTCTTCTTCTTCCTTCTTCTCCGCCAGTGCGAGTTCGGACACGAGCACCTGACGCGCCTTCGCGAGCATCCGCTTCTCACCGGTGGACAGTCCACGGTCCTGTTCACGGCGCCACAGGTCGCGCACGACCTCAGCAACCTTGATGACATCACCGGACTGGAACTTCTCCAGATTCGCCTTGTAGCGGCGTGACCAGTTCGTGGGCTCTTCCGTCACCTCTGCGCGGAGAACCTGGAAGACTTCTTCCAGCCCCTCCTCGCCGACGACGTCCCGGACCCCTACGAGGTCGCAGTTCTCCGCAGGAACCTCAATCACGAGGTCGCCATGGGACACTTGCAGTTTCAGATAGAGCTTCTCCACTCCCTTGATCGCGCGAGTCTTGATCTCCTGGACAGTCGCAGCCCCGTGATGGGGGTAGACGACGGTATCGCCGACCTGAAATGCCATATTCTGTGAACCCCTTTCGCAGTATCCAAGTCTAACATGTGACGCGCCGAGCAAATGATGCGGGGCACCCGGACAGAGTGATAGGGTCCGGCGCTTCTCACAATGCGGACGATCGACCAGACGCTCGGCCAGCAGTTTCCGACTCTGCGCGACGTCCGCGGCCGACGCCGGAACTCACTGTTCTGCCAGGGAAATCCGAGCGAGTTCTACGTTGGGTCGAAAGAGCGATAGGATGACGACGAAGTTCCGTGTCGTCGTACGTCCAAGGAGCCCGGATCGTGAAGAAGAGGACCGCGCGCCTGGCAGTGGCCGCAGCAGCGTTCGCAGCCATCGCACCCCTCACCGGTTGTGCCAATATGCTGTCGGCCGACCAGACCGCAGAATACGAATACCACGGAGGTGACGGCGCGTGGTCCACTGAGGACCTCGACGGCGTAGACGTCCGTGGCCTGCTCATCCTCCAGAGCGAGGAGGGCGATGCGCAGGTCTTCTACACGCTGATCAACGGCGCTGACGAACCGCGCAACGTGACGCTGGAGTTCGGGCCGGAGACCTACACCCACTCCCTGGACGCCGGCGAATCCTTCAGCCAGGACCCGGAGAACCCCGCGTCTGACGCGGAACCCGCGATCATCAGCGGCCTCGACGCGAAGCCCGGTCTGCTGTTCGACGTCGAGGTGAGCGTCGGCAGCACCTCCGAAACGATCACTGCGCAGGTGCTCGACGGCTCGATCCCCGACTACGCGCACCTCGTCCCCACGGGCGGCGCGTCGGACCCCGCAGCGGATCCGACCGACGGCATGACAGACCCTGCTGCGGAAGAAGGCGCCGAAGCCGGCACCGCAGTCGAAGGCTGACTCCGCACAACTCCCTCTGTGGTGAGTGCCGAAGGGGCTCGGAAGGATTCCTCCTTCCGAGCCCCTTCGCGATTCAGACCTCTGGAGGCCCGCTGCAGACCGAGCAGCCGCGCGGGCCACAGGCAGGTTCAGGCTTCGAACTTGTAGCCCAGCCCACGCACCGTGACGAGCAGCTGGGGCGATGATGGCTCTACCTCCACCTTCGCCCGCAGGCGCTTCACGTGGACGTCGAGGGTCTTCGTGTCACCCACGTAATCCTGACCCCAGATGCGGTCGATGAGCTGCCCACGGGTCATGACGCGCCCCGCGTTGCGCACGAGCATCTCGAGCAGCTCGAACTCCTTGAGCGGCAGCGACACCTCCTCACCACGGACCGAGGCGACGTGCCGGTCGACGTCGATGCGCACTCCCCCGGCCTCGATGACGGAATCGACGAGGTCCGTCTGCTCCGCGTTCCGGCGCAGGACCGCACGCACCCGCGCGAGCAGTTCCCGTGACGAGTACGGCTTCGTCACGTAGTCGTCCGCCCCGAGCTCCAGGCCCACGACCTTGTCGATCTCCGAATCCTTCGCCGTGAGCATGATGATCGGAACGCTCGACTTCGCACGCAGCTGCCGGCACACCTCCGTGCCGGAGGCGCCCGGCAGCATGAGGTCCAGCAGGACGAGGTCCGCCCCCGTACGGTCGAACTCGCTGATCGCGTCCAGCCCGTCCGCCGCGACGGTCACGTCGTACCCCTCCTTGTCCAGCAGGTACGACAGCGGGTCGGAGAACGACTCCTCGTCTTCGACAAGCAGAATGCGCGTCACAGTGCTCCTCTTCCTTGTGTGTACTCTCCGCTCGCGGAGGGTGCGGTGTCAGCGTGGGCCGCATCGTCCTCGGCGGAATCGATGAGAATCCCCTGGCGCGCCGCTTCCGCGAGACCCGGGGAGATGTCGTCCGTGTGGGCCAGTGGCAGGAGGATCGTGAACGTCGACCCCTGTCCCAGCCGGGACCACACACGCACATCGCCGCCGTGCGTGGCGACGATGTGCTTGACGATGCTGAGGCCCAGGCCCGTCCCGCCCGTCATGCGGGACCGCGCCGGGTCGACACGGTAGAAGCGTTCGAACACGCGCTCCGTGTCCTCCGTGCTCAGGCCGATGCCCTGGTCCGTCACGGCGATCGCCACGCGCTCGTCCTCGAGCTTGGCTCCCACCCCCACACGCGTCCCCTCGTTCGAGTAGTGGATGGCGTTGTCGATGAGGTTGCGCACCGCGTTGACGAGCAGTTCGGAGCTGCCTTCGATGTACCAGTCGCCGCCGTGCAGGACGGACAGCTGGATGTTCTTGGAATCCGCGACCGTGCGGGCGCGGTCCACGGCCTCTTCGACGATTCGGGCGACGGGGACGCGCTCGGGACTCGCGGGGACCTCGTGGTCCTGGACGCGTGAGAGGTCGATGATCTCCTTGACCAGCTGGGTGAGGCGGCCCGACTCCTTCTGCATCCTCGACCCGAACCGTGCGACGGCCTCGGGGTCGTCGGCGAAGTCCGTGATGGCCTCTGCCAGCAGCGACATCGCGCCGATGGGTGTCTTGAGTTCGTGGGAGACGTTCGCGATGAAGTCACGGCGGACCGCATCGACGCGGCGCGCCTCCGTCTGGTCGTCGCACAGGACGAGGACGAACGCGGGCCCCAGCGCGGCGACGCGCGCGTGAAGGGAGCGGGGTGGCGCAGTGGAGCCGATCGCATGCTCGAACTCGACTTCCTCGATGAGGCCGCGCACACGCACACGCTCGATGACGTCTGAGAGGGTGTCGGACACGACCGCATGCCCGCGCACCAGACCGAAGGTGTACGCGGCGGGTGACGCCTTCACCACGTCATCGCCGGCGTCGACGACGATGGCGGCGCTGGGCAGGACGGCGAGCACCTCCGCGATGCCGTCGGGAAGTTCATTGTCGGAATGAAGGTCCGAGGCGTTGCGGCTGCGTTCGGAGAAGCGGAAGGCGAGGATCCCGGCGATGCCGAGTCCCAGCCCCACGGTTCCCGTGAGCACGGCGACGATGAGCAGGTCCACGTTCTCCAGCCTAGACGGCCCGCGCGCGGCGACCGCTCGAATACGGCCCCGGCACTAGAATGTGGCTGAAGGTTCACTTACTGGTCAGGAGCGGTTCACGCTTCGATGCGAGGGTTGCCAATGGATCTGTGCCCTCCCCGGCGCGAAGACCCTGTGGAAAGGAATACCCGGAATGCGCGAAGTCTTCCAGAATGAACTCGACTCACTCGCCGACATGCTCGTCAAGATGACAGAGAAGGTCAGCGTCGCCATGGAGAAGTCCAAGGAGGCACTGCGCACGAACGACCTCGAGCTCGCCGAGGAGGTCATCGCCGGTGACATCGAGATCGACCGCCTCCAGCTCGAGCTCGACAAGTCGGCCGGCGAGATCCTCGCACTGCAGGCCCCGGTCGCGCGTGATCTGCGCGTCGTCATCTCCTCGCTGCGGATGAGCGCGTCGATCGAGCGGATGGGCGACCTCGCCCGTCACGTCGCGCAGCAGGTGCGGATCCGGTTCCCCGAATCGGCTGTGCCGGAAGGGTTCGAGCAGATCTTCACCGACATGACGACGGCCGCCGTGCGGATCTCGCACGCGATCCACGAACTCGTGTCGGAGCCGGGCCTGGAAGCGGTCCCCACGATCGACGACCTCGACGAGACGATCGACACCCTGCACCTGGCGGTGTTCACGAAGATCGCCGGTTCCAGCCTCAATCCGTCGCAGGTCGCGGACGTGACGCTGCTGTCGCGCTACCTCGAGCGGTTCGGCGACCACGCGGTGTCCGTCGCCCAGCGCATCGAGTACCTGCTCACGGGCTCCTGGAAGTCGGAGCTCATCCCCGGCGACGACGCGCAGTGACGAAGTGGTGAGTGGCGCGCTCACGCGCCTTCACACATGACGTGTGGAGCCCCTTCCCAGTGATCCGGGGAGGGGCTCCACACGTTGAGGGGTTCCATGCTTGCGTCGCGAGGATTCCGAAGTCGTCGAGTTCAGCGCGCGTATGCCCGACGGTGGTGCATGTGAGCGCGCGGGTCGACGGTTGAGTGCGCGATTCCTTCGTTGAGTGGACAGTGCACTGACCAGTACGGTGCTGAAAACGATGCACTCAAAAACGAAAGTGCGCACTCAACCGCTGAGCGCTCTCTGACGTCTCGGAGCACGCCTCACGGGGCGCCCCCGAAGTTCGCACGACCAATCGCTGCACGCGAAGAGGCGGGGACCTCTCGGTCCCCGCCTCTCACCACGTGAAATGCGGGGCTGGGCTCACCAACCCAGTGCCGACACTCACCGTCCCTGGTTCGCCACCGCGCCGATCGCCGCGTCCGCAGCTTCGGGGTCCAGGTAGCGGCCCTTGCCGCCCACCGGCTGGAAGTCCTCGTCCAGTTCGTAGTGCAGCGGGATGCCAGTGGGGACGTTCAGCCCTGTGATGTCGTCGTCGGAGATGCCCTCGAGGTGCTTGATGAGGCCGCGCAGCGAGTTGCCGTGTGCGGCGACCAGCACGGTGCGGCCCCGCTGCAGGTCCGGGACGATCGCGTCGTACCAGTAGGGCAGCAGACGCACGATGACGTCGGAGAGGCATTCCGTCCGCGGCAGTGCGGCGCCCAGGTTCGCGTAGCGGGCCTCCCCCGCCTGCGACCATTCGGACGCGTCGTCCAGCGGCGGCGGCGGAGTGCTGAAGGAGCGTCGCCACTCCATGAACTGCTCCTCGCCGTACTCGTCCCGGATCTCCTTCTTGTTCTTCCCCTGGAGCGCACCGTAGTGACGCTCGTTGAGGCGCCACGACCGCACCGTCTCGATCCATGACCGGTCCGCCGCCTCCAGCGTGATCTGCGCGGTGAGGATCGCCCGCTTCAGCAGCGACGTGTGAAGGACGTCCGGCAGGAGGTCGTGTTCGTGCAGGAGTTCACCCGCACGCACGCCCTCCGTGCGGCCCTTGTCCGTCAGCGGGACGTCGACCCACCCGGTGAAGAGGTTCTTCTGGTTCCATTCGCTCTCCCCGTGGCGGAGAAGCACAAGGTTGTACGTCATGCTCTCATTCTGGCATGAGCGGACAGCCCGTCTCACAGTGCGTACACGAGTTCCACGACCCCACTCGCAAACGAGCGCGCACGCTGCAGCGTCAGGTCCAGCTTCACGTCCGGCCAGAAGCGCAGTCCGCCGCCCACCGCGATCGGGTGGACCCAGTAGTGCGCGACGTCGACGAGCCCGTGCCGCAGTGCGTGCGCCGCCAGTGTGGGTCCCTCGATCGTCACATCCCCGTCCGCCGCCTCGACGATCGCCCGCACCTCGTCGGGGTCGAACGCGCGTCGCAGCTGCGTGTTCCTCGTCCACACGTTGTCCAACGTCGTCGAGTACACGACCTTGTCCGCCTGCTGCCAGATCGTCGCGAACTCCGCGGATTCCGGCGACTGCCCGGCCGCACCGGGGTCGGTCTCCCACACGTGCATGAGCTCGTAGATCCGCCGACCGTAGAGGTACGTGCCCGCCCGCGCGGTGGCCTCATTGATCGCGGCGAGCACTTCCTCGTCCGGCTCCGACCACCGGAACTCACCGTCCGCGTCCTCCACGAAGCCGTCCGCGGACACGTTCATCGAGTACACCAGTCGCCCCATCGCGACTCCCTCCTCACATCACCGCACGTTCGCTGCCGTGTCATCCCCGCTCACTGCGTGCTCCAGCGGTGTTCGGTCCCCGGCGCGACCTACTCGTGCGTTCAGTCAGCGCCGCTCACTCATCGTGTCGGTGGTCCTCGCCGTCCGGCCCACCGGTCGTGTCGGTGAACGTCCCGATGAACTCGTTGTCGTCACCGGAGACCAGGTGCTCGAACGCCGCGAGGTTCTTCGTCGACTCCCCGCGGGCCAGCCGCCACGCCCATTCCCGCTTCATGCTCGTGAGGAATCCGAGCACCAGCAGTTCGTTGAACGACTTGTCCGCGATCGCGAGGAACCGGCCCAGGTAGGCGTCGAGCACGTCCTCCGCACCGTCAACGGCGAACACTTCTGGCGGCAGGCTCGCGTTGAGGTAGACGTCGTCGTAGCCGTCGACGGAGAACGACAGTCCGCCCAGTCGCCCGTTCTGCTGCAGGAGCCATTGGAAGAACCGCTCCCGGTTCTCGTCCGGCTTCCGCACGACGAACGCCTGGAAGTCGACCGTGTGCGCGCCGGAGCGGATCGACACGTTCGTCTTGAGCTTCTTCTCCCCCGGCAGGATGACGACGGCCTGTTCGTCACTCACCGACTCGAGTTCGACCTCATTTTCTGCGGCCCAGCGCCGGACCAGTCCGATGACGTCGTCCGCCGAGGTCGCACCCGGCCCTGACGCACCCGTTCCGGCCGTCGTGTGGTTGCCACTCGTGGTGTCACTCATGTGCTTCCCCTTCCGTCGCGGCCCGCCTGTCCCGGCGGGATGCCAGCTCCGTGAGCACCTCCAGCATGCCTGCTTCGGCTGTCTCCCAGCTGAGTTCTCCGCGCAGCTCGATCGCCCCGGCCGCCAGCCGCGCCCGCTGGGCGGGGTCCGCCAGCAGCGCCGCGATGGTGTCCGCCCACGTGTACGGGCTGCGGTCGGCGATGAGCACCCCCGATTCCCCCGGCCGCACGATGTGGGCGAGCCCGCCCACCTGGGAGGCGAGGACGGGGGTGCCGCTGGCGACGGCCTCGGCGGCGACGAAGCCGAACGATTCGGACCGCGACGGGACGACGACGAGGTCCGCCGCCCGGTACCAGTCGGCGAGCACCCGGGCCGGGACGGGGTCCCGGAACTCGATGAGGGAACCCGCCGCCGAGGCCGCAGCCAGTTCCTGCATGCCCGCCGCGTCCGCTTCTCCCGAGGCCCCGCCCAGCATCACGATGCGGGTGCGGCCCGCGAGGACGGGTTCCGTCGCGGCGAACTGGGCCAGGGCGTCCAGGAGGATGTCCGTGCCCTTGACGTACTGCATGCGGCCCACGCCCAGCACGAGCAGGTCCGCGTCCTCCGCGCCGATCGCGCGGCGGGCGTCCTGGAGCGGGCCGGGACGGAACGTGTCCGTGTCGACGCCGGGTGGGACGACGCGGATGCGTCGGGGGTCGGCGTCCAGCAGCGCAGCCATGTCGCGCGCCTCGGACGCGGTGTTCGCGAGCAGGATGTCCGCGGTCGCGGCGATGCGGCGCTCTGCGGCCAGCCGTTCAGCGGGTTCACGCGCTTCCTCCAGGTCGCGGTCCTTCACGGCGGCGATCGTGTGGAAGGACATCGCGAGCGCAGGATCGCGCGTGGGTGTGAGATCCCGCAGTTCGCAGGCGACGAGCCCGGACACCCAGTAGTGGGCCCAGATGACGTCCGCGTCGCGCAGCAGGGCGCCCAGCTCGTCGTCCGCGGCGATCCTGCGGGCGATCTGGGCGGCCTCGCCACCCATCTCGTCCTTCGTCGTCGCGTCGACCGCCAGGGTGTGGAGGCGGACGCCCTCACCGAGTTCCACGGCATCCGTCCGGCCGGCCGCTGCGGGATCCGCCGTGAGGATGTCGACGGAGTGCCCCGCGCGCACCAGTTGGGCCGCCGTGTGGGACACGTAGACGTTGAGCCCACCGGCGTCCCCGGTACCGGGCTGCGCCGCCGGCGAGGTGTGGAGGGAGAGGACGACGATTCTCACGGCCGAAGTCTATCCGGCGCTGCAGCTATCGCGTGCTGCGGACGACCCGCTTCGCGAAGCGTCGTGCCCGTGAGCGACGCAGACGGTGGCTGGGCGACCCGGGCTGCGGCTCGAGGCCCACCTGCCGGGCAACGCGGGTGAGGTGGGAGCGGTAGCGGTCCGCGGCCTCGGGCACGGAGAGGTCGAAGGTGTCCGTGAGCGTGCAGAGGAACTCGTCGGCGCTCAGCAGTGCGTAGCCGCGGGCCGCGGTGCGGATCGGTGCGAAAGCGTGGATGTCGTCGGTGACCAGCACGTCCACGTCCAGGGCGAGCGCGGCCTCGTCGAGGTGCGCATCGTCGGGATCGAGGACGTGCGGGCGGGGGCCCGTGGGAGGAGCGGTGGGCGGCGCCTCGGCGGCGGTGGTGGCGGGCGGCTCGGTGAGTGGGGTGGCGGGCGGCGGCTCGGTGAGTGCGGCCTCAGCGGCGGGGTCGGATGGAGAGGACTGCGGTCGGGTGAGCGAGTCCATCCGCAGACGGGCGGCGAGCGTCGCCTGCGCGCGGGTCAGGCGCGGGTCGATGCGTCGCAGGGCGGGCCGCAGCTCCCAGCCGATGGCCTGCGTGACGAACAGCTGGGGCCGGTGCTCGGCGGCGACGCCTTCGGTGAGTGCGAGCATCCACAGCCACAGCGGTTCGGGCGCCAGGACACTCGCGTCGACGAGGACGCGGCGGAGACGGAGCGCATCCGGGGCGGTGGGGCCGGATCCGGTGGGGGCTTGGCCGGTGCTGGCAGAACCAGCGCAGGCCGGCTCAGGCGCTGCCGTGGGGTCAGTCATTGAAGAACTCGTTGAGGATCTCGCGGATGCGGGCGCGGCCTCGCCAGAGGATCGACCCGGGCGGCAGGATCTCCAACCTCGCCTGCGGGAACGCGTCGGCATAGTCGCGGGCGACCTCGACGGGGTGGGACGGGTCGTCCTCGTGGGTGAGGACGAGGACGTCGCCGGTGAAGTGCTGGGCGGCCTCGGGGCTGTCGACGGCGATCTTCGCTGCGAGGCCGACCCCGTCGGACAGGTCCGTGTCCAGGAGAGCGTCGACCTTCTGGCGGGCCCAGGCGCGGGCGGGCTCGAGGGCTTGGACCTCGGCGGGTTCGCGGGAGAGGAAGTAGTCGACGATTCCGTCGCGGTCGCCGCCGGCCAGCAGTGCGCGGAGGCGAGCGAGGCTGTCGTCGATCGCTTGAGCCAGCGCCGGGGAGAAGCCGGCCCAGGAGGCGGGCAGCACGAACGCGACCTTCTCCAGCGCTGCGGCGTGCGGATCGCCGGAGGTGAGGAGGCGGGCCAGGCCACCGGCGCTCATGGAGACGCCCAGCGCCCGGGTCGCCTGCGTCCGGGCGAGCATCTCGGACAGCTGGGAGGCGATGGTGCCGTAGTCCCAACCGGCGCCCGGTGAAAGCCGGCCGCCGTGACCTCCCAGGTGGACGAGCGCCCGCGTCCCGTCGATGCCCGCGGCGAACGGGCGCGTGTCACGGATCTGACCGGAGAAGCCGTGGGCGAACAGCGTGACCGGCTCACCCGTGCCGAACCGGGAGATCCAGTGCGAGTCCGCGCCGGGGTGATTGCGGTCAGTGGCGGATGTGGGCGACGTGGACGGTGCCGAGCGATCCGTCGGTGAGGGGTGGGCCGTCATGGTCACCCAGAGTACTCAGGGCAAGGAGAAAGAGATGACGTCAGGGAGACGCGAGGGAGACACCGCTCGTTCCCGCGCCGCGACCGTGCGGACACTCGGAACTTCGCTGACGACACACCGCCGACTGGTTCGAGAGCACCCCGCAGACAACGGTGGCTCGAACCAGTCGGCGGTGTGTGGCGCGGAGGCCGCGTGCAGCTCCCCTGCGAACGCAACTTCCCACCTACTTCCCACTCAACTTCCCACAGTGGGAGATTAAGTGGGAAGCTCAGCGTCAACTGACGGAGGAGGGCGGATGGGCTACGTCGTCGAAAGACCTGGCGTCTACCTGTCCCGGGTCGCAGAAGGCCCCGGCGAGGACCACTCACTCGGCGAGCGCCTCGTCCCCGATCTTGCGCGTGTGCACGTGGAGGGCTGGCGGCAGGCTTACGGGTCGCTCCTTCCGGAGCGGTTCTACGACGATGATGCGCGGGCAGCGCGCGTGCGCATGTGGACGGCGCTCCTCGCGGATGAGCAGGCTCAGGACCGGGTGCGCATCGCCACGACGGGTACAGGTGACACCGCGCCCGGCACCGGTGACGCCGTCACAGGCCCAGATGACGTCGTGGGGTTCAGCATCCACGGGCCAGCACGGGACGACGACCGTCACGGCATCGAACTGTTCGCGCTGTACATCCTGGAGGAGCATTACGGACGCGGCGTGGGGCAGCGGCTGCTCGACGAAGCGATCGGCTCAGAGCCTGCCTGCCTGTGGGTGGCAGCAGAGAACCACCGCGCGATCCGGTTCTACGAGAAGAACGGGTTCCAGCCGGACGGCACCAGGAAGAGCGACCCCGACATCGACGGCCTGGAAGAGATCCGAATGGCACGCGGATAGTCGTGGTTCTGGACAGTCGCGGACTCGGCCAACGGCAGACCCCCACAGTCGCGAGCCGCGATACTCACCGACCTGGACAGCCGCCGGCCCAGCCAGCTGCCGGCCCCGCAGGCCGTCTGCTCAGACAGCCGTGAGCTCTCCTGGGCGCGGATCAGCGGCGACGGCGGCGCGGGTCGACCAGGCGCAGCGCCGGGCGCACGTCCACCCAGTACACGGCGGCGGCGACGAACGCGATGATCGTGATGAACATCGGCATCGCACTGAGTGGCGGCAGTCCCAGGAAGCTCACGAGCACCGCGCCGCCCATCATGAGCGTCCAGAACTTCTTCGTCCGCTTGTCGGCAGCACGGTACATCTCGTCCGAGAACATGAGGGAGGAGATGAGACCGACCAGTGCGAACACGAAGATCCCCGTGACGAGGACGAGGAAGATGGTGCTCTGAATGGATCCGATGGCCTGCATGCCCTCCAGCGTAACGGGTGAGGCTGAAGCCGCACTTCAGGCTGAAGCCTCCTCCACGACCGTCCGGAGCCTCCGCCCGCGACGGTCCGCAGCCGCGGCCCTCTACCACCCGAAGCCGGTCGCGCGGACCACGGCGCACACCACCATCCCGATGAGCACGCACACGAGCATGGGCACCCGCAGCATGCCCGCCGTCATGCCGGCCGCCACGCCCAGCACTCGGCCGGTGTCCGCGACTTCCTGCCCGTCGAAGAAGCCACCCGTCACCGCGACCGCCAGCACGAGCACGACGACCGCGCGGTCCATCCACAGACGCGCACCGGTGGCCTCCGTCGTCTCCTCTCCTCCTGCTCGCGCTCGCGCACCCAGGCGCACTCCCAGCAGCCGCATGACGTAGGTGCCGCCGGCCAGCCCGGCGAGCGCGAGGAAGAACGGGATCGTCTCCATCTCAGCTCTCCTTCCCGCGCTTGCGCGCACTGAGGAACCCGGCGGCCGGCAGCAGTGCCAGCAGCGCGACGACGGAGGCGAGTCCCAGCGGTGCGACCGGGGTGAGGGCGAGCGCCAGCACCGCCCCGCCCGCAGCGGTCACCCCCAGGAAGCGGTCCTTCAGGTCGCCCGCCACCAGGCAGAAGAGGAGGATCGGCAGCGCGGTGTCGAGCCCCAGTCTGTCCGCGTCGATCACCGCACCCAACAGCTGTCCGAGCGCGGCACCGCCCACCCACGCGACGAAGAGGAGGATCGCCGAGATGGAGAACCGCGACCACTTCTCCCGGTCGGTGCGACCTGCACGTCCGAACGCCGTGGTCTCGTCGTTGGCCAGATGTGCGGCGAGGTAGGTGCGCCAGCCCGCCGGCGCGTACTGGCCGATACTCAGGCCGAACGCGAAGTTGCGCGCGTTGACGAGCAGCCCGCCCATGACCGCGAAGATCGGCAGTCCGCCGGCCGCGATGACTCCCACGAAGGTGAGTTCCGCCGCTCCCCCGGTCGCCACGGCCGCGAGCAGCACCGTCTGCCACAGTGGGAAGCCCGCCGCGTGGGCGATCGCACCGTAGGACAGCGCCACGAGCAGGATCATGACGCCCATGGCGGTGGCGTCCCGCCACACGGAACCTGGAACGCCCTTCAATGCGTGCATGCGCCCATCGTGCCCGCGCCATTCGCGTTCCGTCAACCGAACGACAGGACTTTATGCAGAACGACCGGTATGCTGAGGCCATGGACGGAGGAACGGACAGCCAGAGCGATCAGGGCAGCCACGACACCCGTCCCGTGGATACGCCGATGGACCGCCTGGCCCACGCGCTCCGGCGCGAACGGGAGCGGCAGGGCATCAGCCTGTCGGAGACCGCCAAGCGCGCCGGCATCGGCAAGTCGACGCTTTCGCAGCTGGAGAGCGCCAGCGGGAATCCCAGCGTGGAGACCCTCTGGGCGCTCGCGACGGCGCTGGACGTCCAGCTGGCGCAGCTGCTGACATCGGATCGTCCGCCGCTGTCGGTCATCCGCCGAGGTGAGGCGATGCCCCTGCCGTCCACGAGCGCGGACTACTCCGCCGCGTTGCTGAGCGCCTGCCCACCGCACGCGCGCCGCGACGTCTACCTCATCCATCAGGAGCCGGGCGCTCCCCGCATCGCGCAGCCGCACCCCGCCGGCACGGTCGAGCACATCATCGTGTCCACTGGCCGGCTGCGCCTCACGGTCGATGGCGATTCGATCGACGCGGGGCCCGGCGACTACATCCGTCACGCCGGCGACACCGTCCACATCTATGAGGCGCTCGCACCAGATACGACGATCGTCTGCCTCGTCGAGTCCACCTGAGCACGATGGCCCGTCAGCGCGGTGAGGAGACCCCACACCACCGCCGAGGTCCCCTCACCTCAGTCGTCCCGCCGCCCGTCGGTCTCGTCCCCGGGTTCCGACCCCGACTCGTCGCGCGTCGGCTGGTCGGCCCCGCCCTCGGCGGAGCCGACCTGGTCGGCTCGGCCCACGTCAGGGCCAACCTCGTCGGCCCGGCCCACCCCGGCGGACGGGTCGGCGATGACGGGGAGGGAGGCGGCCTCGGGCCCGGGATCCGCAGCCGCAGTGCCCCGAGGAGCCGTGTCTGTGCCGGCTCCGCCCGAACCCGTCCCGCCCGGACCGGGCGCCCTGGCTCCGGGCTCGTCCCGACGAGCCGTACCCGAACCGGACCCGTCCGCACTCGCCGTACCCCGGCCGGTCACGCCGGCGGGCACCTCGGCCACGTCGGACGTCTCCAGGCCCACCTCGTCTCGGACAGTCGCGCCCGACGCATCCGCCTCACGGTCCCGGTCCCCCTCACCCCGGTCGACGACGCGCAGCGTGCCCGTCTCCGGTTCGACCTCGAGGTTCGGAAGGGCGGCGTTCGCCTCTGCCGCGGATGCTCCGGCCGCCTGGATGAGGTCGACGACCAGCGGGCGCAGGAGCAGCAGCATCGTGGTCTGCTCGATGTCCTCCTGCATGGCGGGGGTGGGGCGCAGGGTGCCGGCGATGGTCGTGAGCCTCTGTTCCGCCTCTGCGCGGTCCCGACCTTCCCGCAGCGCGGCCCGCAGCACCCAGGCGGCGTCCGCCATCCCCTCCGCCACATCGGCGAGCAGCGGATCGGAAGCCCCGTTCTCCGACACGGACACGGCCCGCCGCAGCACGACCCGGATCATGCGCATCGACCGGTCCGCGAACTCGCAGGCGCGCGCCAGACGCGTCACCTCCGCGACATAGCGACGGGACCGCGCATTGATGCGTGCGGCCTCCTCCGCGATCCGCAGTGCAGCCCGCCAGGAATCGACGTACTGCTGGGAGTCCCGCGCACGGGACAGCGCACGCCGGGCCGCCTGCGGATCCTCGCGGCGCAGCGCGTCACTGGCCTCGCGCAGGAGGATCGTGATCTCCTCCAGCAGGTTCGCGGCCTGGTTGCGGGGACGCTTGCGGGCGTCGGACGGTGTGATGAACGCCAGCAGCACCGCCGTCGACGCCCCGACGACCGCGTCGATCGTCCGGGTGAACGTGCCTTCGGTGAGCGCGGCGGGGACCGTGACGATGTAGATCGACTGGACACCCAGCTGGGTGACGAAGATGGCTCCCGAATTCATGAACATGCCCAGACACACGGCAGAGAACAGCATGACCGCCAACTGCCAGAGCCCACTGCCGAAGACGTGGACGAACAGGTCGCCGAACAGGACGCCCAGCACCGCGCCGAACCCGATCTCCATCGACCTGCGCAGCCGCCGGTCCAGCATCGGCCCGATCCCCACGACCGCTGCGACCGCCGCGAAGAACGGCGCGGTGTGGCCCAGCACGTACACGCAGAAGCCGTAGGCGAACGTCGCGGCGACCGTCAGCTGGAGGACCTGGCTGATGTTCAGCCGCAGCCGGCGGGTGCCCATGCGCACGCGGTTGCGCACCACCAGCTCCGCCGTAGCGCTCCACCTGCGCAATCGCCCCTTCTCAGCCACCCTTCCACTCTATCCATCGGAGCGGATCGTGGGCAGAGGTTCCGGGTTGCGGCGGACAGCTGGGCGACAGAAGTTCCGCGCGACGACGGGCGGGTCGTGGGCAGAGGTTCCGGGTGACGGCTCGCGGGCGGTGTGACATGCTTTCCGCACGGGGGCAGATGAGGAGACACACGGAGCCGTGACTACTATGACGACCAACCTGACCAGGGTCGAAGCTCAGACGCGCAGCGCCCTGCTCACCGTCGACCACTACGCGGTCGACCTGGATCTGTCCGGCGCGGCGGACCCGGACGTCGCGTCGTTCGGCAGCCGCACGACCGTCGACATGACGGCGCGGGGCGACGGCGTCACATTCATCGACCTCATCGCCGCCTCGGTCCGCAGTGTCTCGATCAACGGGGTCGCGCTGCGTCCCGACGAGGTGTTCGACGGCGCACGCGTCCGCTTCCCCGTCCGGAAGGGCGCGAACCGTCTCATCGTCCTCGCGGACGCGGAGTATTCGCGCTCCGGCGAGGGCATGCACCGCTTCGTCGACCCGGCAGACGGGCTCACCTACCTCTACACCCAGTACGAGCCGACGGATGCCCGTCGGGTCGCCGCGGTCTTCGACCAGCCGGATCTCAAGGCCTCCTACACCTTCCAGGTGCTCGCCCCGGCGGAGTGGACGGTGCTCAGCAACACCGCCGCGGTCTCCACGACGGACCTCACCGCCGAGGCCGCCGGCACCCACCCGGACCACGGCCCCGTCCGTCTCCACCGGTTCGCCCCCACCCACCCCGTGTCCTCCTACCTCACGTGTGTGTGCGCGGGCCCGTACGCGTCCGTGACGGGTGAGCACCGGGTGGAGCGCACCGGCGAGGTGATCCCGCTGGGCGTCCACGTGCGGCAGTCGCTCGCCGCCCACGTGGACGCGGAGGACATCATGCGGGTCACCGGGCAGGGCCTCGACTTCTTCCACGGCATCTTCGATCAGCCCTATGTATGGGGGAAGTACGACCAGATCTTCGTGCCGGAGTACAACCTGGGGGCGATGGAGAACCCCGGCCTCGTGACGTTCACGGACCACTACATCCACCGTGACCGGGCGACGCGGGCCGAACGGGAGTCCCGCGCCAACACGATCCTCCACGAGATGGCGCACATGTGGTTCGGCGACCTCGTGACGATGGCGTGGTGGGACGACCTGTGGCTCAAGGAGTCGTTCGCGGACTACATGGGCGGGCACGCGCTGGCGTCGGCCACCGAGTACTCCGACGGCTGGGTGAGCTTCGCCCTTCGCCGCAAGGACTGGGCGTACCGCCAGGACCAGTACCCGACCTCGCACCCGATCGTCGCGGACATCCCCGACGTGGAGGCCGCGAAGCTCAACTTCGACGGCATCACCTACGCGAAGGGCGCCTCCGTCCTCAAGGCGCTCGTCGAGTACGTGGGGGAGGAGGCTTTCCTCGCGGGCTCCAACGCGTACTTCGCCGCCCACGCATTCGGCAACGCCCGGCTGGAGGACTTCCTCGCCGCCCTCGACGACGCCGCACCGGACCGCGACGTGCGCGCATGGGCCGCCGCCTGGTTGCAGACCCGCGGCACCTCCGAGCTGACACTCGAGATCGAGACCTCCCCCGCTGCAGCGGCCCCGGACGTCGAGACTCCGGACGGCGGGGTGCGTGCGGACAGCAACGGCTCCGAGGCCGGGGAAGCCGACAGCTCGGCCACCGTCTCGGACTTCCCCGCCGCGGAAGAGACGCCGTCCGGGTCCAGCGATCCCGAGGAGTCAGAGACAACTGAGGGTGCCGACGCCGCTGTTCCGACCGGAGCGGACGTCATCACCTCGGCCCGTCTGGTCCAGCGCGACGGGTTCGCTCCCGCCGGTGGCGCCGGGACCCTGCGACCGCACCGCCTGACACTCGCCGCGTTCGACGTCGTCTCCGACACGGAACCGGCGCCGACCGACGGCGCCTCCACTGACGGTGGCGCGACCGCGGGCGGTGACGACCGCCTCGGCGACAAGCCCGCGGCCGGCGACGCACCAGCGGGTCGTGACGTGCCAACGGCCGGCGACGCACCAGCGGGTGGTGGCCACGGCCTCGGCGGCGGTTCCGACCACGACCGTCTGCGTCTCACGCGGACGTGGGACGTCGAGGTGACCGGGGAGTCGGCGGAGCTGCCACAGCTCGTGGGGATGCCCAGGCCAGCACTGCTCCTGCTGAACCACGGCGATCAGGACTACGCGAAGGTGCGGCTGGACGCCGTGTCGGAGCTGACCGCGGTCGAGCGCGTCGCGGACCTGGAGCCGCTCGACCGGGCGGTCGTCATCTCGTCCTTCGCGAACGGCGTCCGCGACGGTGTCATGCCCGTGCCCGCTTACCTGCAGGCGGCGACCGGCGTACTGACGACGGAGGACCACCCGGGGATCCTCGCCTCCGTCATGGCGACCCTCAGCACGGCGCTGGACCAGTGGGTGTCCGACACGGAACGGATCGACGCGGTCACCGCGGTGCTCGACGCGGTACTCGACACGCTCGGAGACACGCCGGCAGGATCGGACCGCCAGCTGAGCCTCGCCCGCTTCGCCCTGGGCCTCACATCGCGCACCGCTGGAGCGCGCGGCTCCGACCGGTCCGTCGCCCGAGGCCGCCATTTCGCGAACCATGTGCTCGCCACCCCGCCCGGCCGGGCACTCACCGACGGCGCGGGCGGCCTGGTCGTCGACCACGCGCTGCGGTGGATGGCGCTGCGGGCACTCGTCGTCCTGGGCTGGGCGGACATCGAGCACATCGACACCGAGGCCGTACTGGACCGCACCGGCTCCGGCGCCGTCAACGCGGCGATGGTCCGCGCATCCCGCCCCCTGTCGATCGCGCGGCACACCGCATGGAACGAAGCCACACGGGACACCACGCTCAGCAACGACATGCTGTCCGCACGGATCAGCGGGATCAACGCACCCGTCCCCCACCCCATGCTCGAGGACTGCGTGGACGACTACTTCGCGCAGCTCACAGAGTTCTGGTCCACACGCCCCATCGAGATCTCCCGCCGACTGGTCGTCGGTCTCTACCCCGACTGGTCGGCTCGACCCCGC
Source organism: Brevibacterium yomogidense (assembly GCF_016107685.1). Taxonomy (GTDB): domain Bacteria; phylum Actinomycetota; class Actinomycetes; order Actinomycetales; family Brevibacteriaceae; genus Brevibacterium; species Brevibacterium yomogidense. The sequence goes on along the minus strand of NZ_JABASY010000004.1, from coordinate 1,647 downwards.
CGCGTGGTGTCACGCACGGAGGACTGGTTGCGCGAACACGCTGACGCCCCCGCCGCACAGCGGAGGCTGCTCGTCGAAGCACTCGACGACCTCAACCGGACAATCCGGCTGCGCGAGGGGAACTCGGGGGCGGATGCATCGGAGTCGGGCGAGCCTCAGAGGCAGCCGAGCGGCTCGGAGACGGCGAGCGCCTCCGAGCACCGTAACGCGACTCCGAGCTAGCGGCGCGACTCGGAGGTAGCGGGGCGACTCAGAGGTAGCGGCGGGCCTCGACGAACTGGTTGCCGGAGTCCCACGACTTCCAGTTGACGACCTCGACGGACTTCGACGCGTTCGGTGCGTGGATCATCTTGCCGCCACCCACGTAGATGCCGACGTGGTGAGCACGGCCCTTCCCGCCGGATGCGAAGAAGAGGAGATCGCCCTTCGAGAGGTCGGAGCGCTTGACCGCCTTGCCCTGCTTCTGCTGATCGCCCGCGTCACGAGCGAGGTCGATGTCGTGCGCGCGGAACACCGTGTAGGTGAAGCCGGAGCAGTCGAAGCCGTAGGAGCTCGTACCGCCCCACAGGTAGCGCAGCCCGTCGAACTCCTCAGCCGTCTTCACGAGGTCAGCAGGCTCGGGGTCAGCGGCGGTGATGTCGTGATCCGGGTCCTCGACGCGCACGTCCGCGTAGTCGATCCAGGCGGCACCGCCACCGGGCAGTGCGACGCGGACGTCCTCGACGTCCTGGGCGATGAGCGGCAGCTCGACGTTGATCGTCGCATCCGGGACCTCGTCACCGGGCAGCTCTGCGAACTGGAGGTGCTCGAGCTCCGCGAAGCGGGTCGTGACGACAGCGGTGGGCTGGTCGTCGCGGAGCTCCACGAACCGATCGTTCTCCACGATCTGCGAGACCGGCACCCAGCCGGGGTACCCGCGCTTCTCCTTGGGGCTCGACTGCTCCGCGACCGCGACCTTCGCCCACTTCCCCTGCACGTCGAGGACGTTGAGCTCCGCGCCGTAGGGGGCCTGCGTCTGCACGAGGCCGGTGAGACCGCGGCGGACCTCCGTCGACGACATGGCCTTGTTCCAGGCGTCCAGGTCGACGGGCGCCTTCGTGGCGGGTGCATCGACGGAGCGCGGCGAATCGGGGGACGTCCACACGGTCGCCGCGGTGACGTTGACGAAGGCCGTGTCGCCCTTCTCGAGTTTTCCGTCGGACGTGGCGCGCAGGGCGACACCGTCATCCGCACCGGCGGTCATGTCGGTCGCAGTGGTGGCGAGGGCAGGCTGTGCGATGAGCGCAGTCATGCACAGCCCGATGACAGGCAGAAGTGCTTTCGCTTTCACAGGATTCTCTTTTCGGTCAGCACCGGCCGCTGAGCGGTCGGTCCGGGTGCATGGGGGAAGACACCGTTTCACCTTCGAGGGTAGCGGCTGATCAGCCGCTGAGTAAACCTCCGGAGCATCTCGCACTCATCAGAGGTGGTCTTGTCACCCCGGTCGACGCCGCCGGAGGGTCCGGGTCCCCTACGGGTCACGACCAACAGGGCAGCGTGCTGACGAGATCGACGAGGCACCGCTTCCCGGTTCGAGGCACCGTCGCAGAGCACGGTGTGATGTCTCAGTACATAATTGACAACTAGGTCTCAAGACATAGTTGACAC
>NZ_JABASY010000003.1 GCF_016107685.1 Brevibacterium yomogidense | reverse complement strand
CCTGAGGCCCTGAGGCCCTGAGGCCCTGAGGCCCTGAGGCCCTGAGGCCCTGAGGGCCGTGTCCGGTCCGAAAGAACTAGCGGCGGGCGCAGTCCGGGGCCCGGTGCCCGGGGCGCCCTCAGTCCTCCTCGTCAGCCCAGGAGGACGCGCATCTCGTCCCAGCGCTGAGCCGGTACGCGCTTGAGCTTGTCGACGGCGTCCGCCATGCGCACCCTTACGATGTCCGTTCCCTCCAGCGACGCCATCTGACCCCACACGCGTTCGACGGCCATGTCCGCGGCTGCCATGCCCAAGCGCGTGGAGAGGACCCGGTCATAGGCGGTGGGAGAGCCGCCGCGCTGCAGGTGGCCCAGGACCGTGGATCGCGTTTCGATCCCCGTCGACTCCTCGATGAGTGGTGCGAGCTCGTCGGCGATGCCACCCAGCCGGGGTCGACCGTCCCGCGCCTCGCCCTTGGTCGACACGGCCTCGTCACGGCCCTCCGGCACGAAGCCCTCCGCGACCACGACGATCGGTGCCCGTCCGCGGTCGCGGGCCGACCGCACCCACGTGAAGATCTGCTCGTAGGAGACCGGGAACTCGGGGATGAGCACGGCGTGCGCACCTGCCGCCATCCCGGAGTGCAGGGCGATCCATCCGACGTGGCGACCCATCACCTCGATGACCATGCAGCGGTGGTGCGATTCGGCAGTCGTGCGCAGCCGGTCGATCGACTCTGTCGCGATCGCGGCGGCGGTGTCGAACCCGAAGGTGTAGTCCGTGCCGTCGAGGTCGTTGTCGATCGTCTTCGGCACACCGACCACCGGTAGGCCTTCGTCGTCGGCGAGCCGTGCCGCCCCGGCGAGCGTTCCCTCACCCCCGATCGCCACGACAGCGTCGATGCCATGGGCGGTGAGGACCTCTCGCATCCGTGCGGGGCCGCCCCCGGAGTAGGGGTGGGTGCGCGACGTGCCGAGGATCGTCCCGCCACGGCCCGACAGACCGCGGACGTCGTATGTGGTGAGTGGAGTGATGTCGTCCTCCAGCAGCCCCCGCCATCCGTCCCGTACGCCGCTGAAGGCCGCACCGTGCGTGCGGATGCCGTTGCGCACCGCCCCGCGAATGACCGCGTTGAGCCCTGGTCCGTCCCCACCCGATGTCAAGATCCCGATCCTCATGGCGTCAGCCTACTGCCGCGACGTGGTCGGGGAACGGTCTGAGCGTCGGTCGAGGTCAGCGCTCGAGGTGGCCGCGCGGAGTCCAGTTCGGGTCGAGCTTCACGTCGTGGCCCGCCATGAGGCTGAATCCGGTGAGGATGAGAACACCGTTGGAGCCGTCGCCCCGAGCGTTCTTCGCGATCGAGTTGCCTGCCATGATGTTGACGGTCCTGTCGATGACCTTGACGCCCGCAGGCACGTACACTTCGTTGCCGGCCCACATCGCGTAGGACTCCAGTGTCACCTCGACCCCGGGGCCCATGACATCCGTCAGGTAGACCTCGTCGCTGCCCATGAGCGCGTAGCTGCGGACGGTGGCCGTTCCCGGGACCACGTGCACCTCCCGCCCGCTCATGATGGCGATCGACTGCTCGGGTGGCCCGCTCCCCGGGGCGACGGGAACGATCTCGCCCCGCGAGGTGTGTGCGAGGGACGTGCCGGGCCCACGTCGTGGGTGCGGTTCAGGTGAGCCGGTCGCCAGAGCGAATCGCTCTGCCAGCGAACGCCCTTCCGGCAGGTCCTCGATGAGCGCCGGCAACTCGTCGACGAATCGTGAATGCAGCGTCGCCCTCTGACGCTCATCGACCTCGTCGGGATCGAGCCGCCCGGCTCCGTGTGCCTGTGCGAGGATGTCGAGGACGGCATCCCGCTCCTCGTCGCCTGCACGCAGCCGCGGTGCCGCGGGGGAGGAGCGGTCGTCGTCAGCCGCCCCGTCGGGGTCGGGCGCATGCGAAGGCGTCATGTCGACAACACTACCGATTCACCACGGGGCAGCGTCGAGAGTGTGATCCTGCTTGCTGTTCGCCCCAGACTTTGACCGCTGGCGAAGGAGCGCGATAACCTGGAACGTGGCTGTCCTGAGGGCAGTCGCGCCCACGTGCGGCGCGCACCTGCCCGGAACCTTCTGCGGGGGATGGGGAGCCAGGTCGCGCAGCTCACTGCAGTGCATCGCCGTCGTAGACGGTTTCATAGGTGCTTGCCGGTCCGACACACCCGAGCGCGGGTGTGGAGAGGCCTTGTGGGAACTGGCATCAGGCGGGTAGCTTCACCTGTTTGCCAGAAGGACACGCTCGGGCAGTGCAGGCTCTCCGACGGAGAGCGCCCGGGATTAGGAACATCGAGAAGCATCGGAGAACAACTCAGTGCCCACAATTTCGCAACTCGTCCGCAAGGGACGACAGGACAAGGCCGCGAAGAACGCGACGCCTGCCCTCAAGGGCGGCCCGCAGCGGCGTGGGGTGTGCACCCGTGTGTACACGACCACCCCGAAGAAGCCGAACTCCGCGCTCCGCAAGGTCGCGCGCGTGAAGCTGTCGAGCCAGATCGAGGTCACGGCATACATCCCCGGTGAGGGTCACAACCTCCAGGAGCACTCGATCGTGCTCGTGCGCGGTGGTCGAGTGAAGGACCTCCCGGGCGTCCGTTACAAGATCGTCCGCGGCTCCCTCGACACCCAGGGAGTCAAGGGCCGTCAGCAGGCCCGCAGCCGCTACGGAGCGAAGAGGGAGAAGAAGTAATGCCGCGTAAGGGCCCCGCACCCAAGCGACCGGTCGTCGTCGATCCGGTCTTCAGCTCACCAGTCGTCACTCAGCTCATCAACAAGGTGCTGCTCGACGGGAAGCGCTCCACTGCAGAGCGCATCGTCTACGGCGCTCTCGAGGGAACCCGCGACAAGCTCAACGGGCAGGATCCCGTCACGACGCTCAAGAAGGCGCTCGACAACATCCGCCCGTCGCTCGAGGTCCGCTCCCGCCGCGTCGGCGGTGCGACCTACCAGGTCCCGATCGAGGTCCGCGCAAGCCGCTCGACGACGCTCGCGCTGCGCTGGCTCGTGGGCTATGCCCGCCAGCGTCGTGAGAAGACGATGACCGACCGCCTCATGAACGAGATCATGGATGCGGCGAACGGTCTCGGCGCCGCTGTGAAGCGTCGCGAGGACACGCACAAGATGGCGGAGTCCAACAAGGCGTTCGCCCACTACCGCTGGTAATAGGGACGACGCGCCCCGTTCCGGGCGTCGGATCGCGATCCGGCGCCCGGAACGGGGGGAGTCATCGATATGAGAGAGAGAAACCGTGGCACTTGACGTGCTCAGCGACCTCAGCAAGGTCCGCAACATCGGCATCATGGCCCACATCGATGCTGGCAAGACGACGACGACGGAACGCATCCTCTTCTACACCGGCGTGAACTACAAGCTCGGCGAGACGCACGACGGCGCCTCGACGATGGACTGGATGGAGCAGGAGCAGGAGCGCGGCATCACCATCACGTCGGCCGCGACGACCTGCTACTGGCAGGACAACCAGTTCAACATCATCGACACCCCCGGTCACGTCGACTTCACGGTCGAGGTCGAGCGTTCGCTGCGCGTCCTCGACGGTGCCGTCGCAGTGTTCGACGGCAAGGAGGGCGTCGAGCCCCAGTCGGAGACGGTGTGGCGCCAGGCGGACAAGTACAATGTCCCGCGCGTCTGCTTCGTCAACAAGATGGACAAGCTGGGCGCCGACTTCTACTTCACCGTCAGCACGATCAAGGATCGTCTGGGCGCGAAGCCGCTCGTCATCCAGCTGCCCATCGGCGCGGAGAACGATTTCCGCGGCGTGGTCGACCTCCTCGAGATGAAGGCCTACGAATGGCCGGATGAGGGAGCGAAGGGCCAGGACATGACGGAGATCGCCATTCCGGCTGATCTCCAGGAGCGTGCCGAGGAATACCGCGCACAGCTCGTCGAAGACGCTGCAGAGGCGAATGACGAGCTGATGGAGAAGTACCTCGAAGAGGGCGAACTGACGATCGATGAGATCAAGGCCGGTATCCGCATCCTCACGATCAGCTCGCAGGCCTACCCCGTCATGTGCGGCTCCGCCTTCAAGAACAAGGGCATCCAGCCGGTCCTCAACGCAGTGACCGACTACCTTCCCTCCCCCCTGGACGTTCCGGCGATCGAGGGTCACCCCGTCGGCAACGAGGACGAGGTCATCACGCGTGAGCCCCGCAAGGACGGACCGTTCTCCGCGCTTGCGTTCAAGGTCGCGACCCACCCGTTCTTCGGTTCGCTCACCTACGTGCGCGTCTACTCGGGCACGGTGAAGACCGGCGACCAGGTCATCAACACGACCAACGGGAAGAAGGAGCGCGTCGGGAAGCTCTTCCAGATGCACTCCAACAAGGAGAACCCCGTCGAGCATGCCTTCGCGGGGCACATCTACGCGTTCATCGGTCTCAAGGAGACCACGACCGGCGATACGCTCTGCGATACGGCGAATCCGATCGTGCTCGAGTCCATGTCGTTCCCGGAGCCCGTCATCTTCGTCTCGATCGAGCCGAAGACGAAGAGCGACCAGGAGAAGCTGGGCACGGCGATCCAGAAGCTCGTGAAGGAGGATCCCACCTTCACGGTCAACCTCAATGAGGAGACCGGGCAGACGGAGATCGGCGGCATGGGCGAGCTGCACCTCGACGTCTTCGTGGATCGCATGAAGCGCGAGTTCAAGGTCGAGGCGAACATCGGCAAGCCGCAGGTGGCGTACCGGGAGACCATCCGCCGTGCGGTGGAGAAGGTCGACTACACGCACAAGAAGCAGACCGGTGGCTCAGGCCAGTTCGCGAAGATCCAGGTCTCCATCGAGCCGATGGAGGTCGAAGGCGACAAGGTCTACGAGTTCGTCGATTCGATCACCGGTGGCCGTGTGCCCCGTGAATACATCCCGAGCGTGAGCCGGGGCATCGAAGACGCGATGCAGCTCGGTGTGCTGGCGGGCTACCCGCTCGTCGGCATCAAGGCGACGCTCATCGACGGCGCGTACCACGACGTCGACTCCTCGGAGATGGCGTTCAAGATCGCCGGCTCGATGGCGCTCAAGGAAGCGGTGCCGCGTGCGAACCCGGTGCTGCTCGAGCCGGTCATGGATGTCGAAGTCCGTACTCCCGAGGAGTACATGGGCGAAGTCATCGGTGACCTGAACTCGCGTCGCGGCCAGATCCAGTCGATGGAAGACGCTTCCGGCGTCAAGGTCGTCAAGGCTCTGGTCCCGCTGTCGGAGATGTTCGGATACATCGGCGACCTGCGTTCGAAGACGCAGGGGCGTGCCGTGTACACGATGCTGTTCCACAGCTACGGCGAAGTGCCGAAGAACGTCGCGGAAGAGATCATCCAGAAGGTCCGCGGCGGGGAGTGATCCTCTCCCACCCGTGACATTGTGCTGGAGCCCCAGGGCTGACAGCATAGTGTCGACTCACAACCCACAAACCGGTTCTAGGATATGAACCGCATATCCTGCACCAAACACCAGGAGGAACCCAGTGGCAAAGGCCTCTTTCGACAGGACGAAGCCCCACGTCAACATCGGCACCATCGGTCACGTCGACCATGGCAAGACGACGCTCACCGCGGCGATCACGAAGGTGCTGGCTGACAAGTACCCGGAGCTCAACGAAGCACGGGCATTCGATCAGGTGGACAACGCACCTGAAGAGAAGCAGCGCGGCATCACCATCAACGTCTCGCACGTTGAGTACCAGACGGACGTCCGCCACTACGCGCACGTCGATGCGCCTGGTCACGCCGACTACATCAAGAACATGATCACCGGTGCGGCGCAGATGGACGGCGCGATCCTCGTCGTCGCAGCGACGGACGGCCCGATGCCCCAGACGCGTGAGCACGTGCTGCTCGCCCGCCAGGTCGGCGTGCCGTACATCGTCGTCGCACTCAACAAGTCGGACATGGTGGACGACGAGGAGCTCCTCGAGCTCGTCGAGTTCGAGGTCCGCGACCTCCTGTCCTCGCAGGACTTCGACGGCGACAACGCTCCCGTCGTGCAGGTCTCCGCTCTCAAGGCCCTCGAGGGCGACGAGAAGTGGGTCAAGTCCGTCGAGGACCTGATGGAAGCCGTCGACGCGAACGTTCCGGAGCCGGAGCGTGAGATCGACAAGCCGTTCCTCATGCCCGTCGAGGACGTCTTCACGATCACCGGTCGCGGCACCGTCGTCACCGGTCGTGTCGAGCGCGGCGTGCTCCTCCCCAACGAGGACATCGAGATCGTCGGCATCAAGGAGCACTCCTCCAAGACCACGGTCACCGCGATCGAGATGTTCCGCAAGACCCTCCCGGACGCTCGCGCGGGAGAGAACGTCGGACTCCTGCTCCGCGGCACGAAGCGCGAGGACGTCGAGCGCGGCCAGGTCATCGTGAAGCCGGGTTCGATCACCCCGCACAAGAACTTCGAGGGACAGGTCTACATCCTCTCGAAGGACGAGGGCGGCCGTCACAACCCGTTCTACTCGAACTACCGCCCGCAGTTCTACTTCCGTACGACGGACGTCACCGGTGTCATCACGCTGCCCGAGGGCACCGAGATGGTCATGCCCGGCGACAACACCGACATGACGGTCGAGCTCATCCAGCCGATCGCCATGGAGGAAGGCCTCCGCTTCGCGATCCGCGAGGGCGGCCGTACGGTCGGCGCCGGCCGTGTCGTGAAGATCACCAGCTGATCTGATACCTCACGCCGCAGGGCTGTGACCTGCGAATCTACAGCGGAAGGGCCCCGGGGATCTCCCCGGGGCCCTTCTGTGTCGCAGTCGTCACTACCGTGGACTGCTCCTGGATTTGCGGCGACACGCCCGGCATGCCAAGATAGTGGGGTTGTGTACCGGGACCACCGACCCCTGCACCGCGGCCTCACAGCCGCAAACGGTCCCGGTCGATTCGGCCAGTGAATCTGCGATTGCGCGGGTTCGAGCCGAGCAGCCATTGCACGAGTGTCGCACTCCGCCCGAAGGGCGAGGACGACACGCCCGACCTCGGGGGTCGGTCACGTCAAGCCGGCACAGATGCCCTTCCGCAGGGAGGGCGTTGATGGCCGGGGAATTCGAAAGGAAGAGACTTTCGCCATGGCGGGACAGAAGATCCGCATCCGGCTCAAGTCGTACGACCACGCTGTCATCGACAGTGCTGCTCGCAAGATCGTCGACACGGTCACGCGCGCAGGTGCAACGGTCGTCGGCCCGGTGCCGCTGCCCACGGAGAAGAACGTCTACTGCGTCATCCGTTCGCCGCACAAGTACAAGGACAGCCGCGAGCACTTCGAGATGCGCACTCACAAGCGCCTCATCGACATCGTGGACCCGACGCCGAAGGCCGTCGATTCGCTCATGCGTCTCGACCTGGCCGACGACGTCAACATCGAGATCAAGCTCTGAGGGGGAGGACATGGCCAACACACGTTCCACAGCACTCCCCACCACTCGCGCCGTCAAGGGCATCATGGGCACCAAGCTCGGCATGACCCAGGTGTGGGACGAGAACAACACGTTCGTCCCCGTCACCGTCGTGCAGGCGTCGCCGAACGTCATCACCCAGGTGCGCAGCGAAGACGTCGACGGCTACACCGCCGTACAGATCGGCTTCGGCGAGATCGATCCGCGCAAGGTCAACAAGCCTGATGCGGGTCATTTCGAGAAGGCCGGGGTCGCCCCCCGTCGTCACCTCGTCGAACTCCGCACCGCTGACGCGAGCGACTACGAGCTCGGCCAGGAGATCACCGCCGAGGTGTTCGAGGCCGGGACGAAGATCGACGTCACCGCGACCACCAAGGGCAAGGGAACCGCTGGTGTCATGAAGCGGCACAACTTCGGTGGCGCTGGCGCTTCGCACGGCGAGCACCGCAACCACCGCAAGCCGGGCTCGATCGGTGGCGCAGCCACCCCGGGACGCGTCTTCAAGGGTATGAAGATGGCCGGCCGCATGGGTGCTGTCAAGCACACCACGCAGAACCTCACTGTCCACTCCGTTGACGCCGAGGCCGGTCTGCTGCTCATCAAGGGCGCAGTCCCCGGTCCGAAGGGCGGAGTCGTTCTCGTCCGCTCCGCCGCGAAGGAGGCATAAGAGATGACTGATACGTTGACCATCGACGTCATCGACGCGGAGGGCGCGAAGGCCGGCACCGCCGAACTCCCGGGTTCGGTGTTCGCTGTCCCGACGAACGTTCCGCTCATCCACCAGGTCGTCATCGCCCAGCTTGCCGCTGCACGTCAGGGCACCCACAAGACGAAGACCCGTTCCGAGGTCCGTGGCGGCGGGCGCAAGCCGTACCGCCAGAAGGGCACCGGCAACGCTCGTCAGGGTTCGATCCGCGCTCCGCAGTACGCGGGCGGCGGCATCGTTCACGGCCCGGTACCGCGGGACTACTCGCAGCGCACCCCGAAGAAGATGAAGGCCGCAGCTCTGCGCGGCGCTCTCTCGGACCGCGCGCGGCTCGACCGTGTCCACGTCGTCACCGCTCTGGTGACGGGCGAGGCGCCGTCGACCAAGGCCGCACGCGTGGCGCTCGAGAAGATCTCGGACCGCAAGAACAAGCTCGTCGTCGTCGAACGCGGCGACGATCTCACCTACCTGAGCGTGCGCAACCTGCCCCGCGTCCACGTCCTCCCGGTCGATCAGCTCAACACGTACGACGTGCTGATGTCCGACGATGTGGTGTTCACGCAGGCTGCGCTCGACGCCTTCCTCGCACGCACGACCGGCACGGTCGCAGCGGCGAGCACTGAGGAGGACGCACAGTGAGCTCCGTGACCATCAAGGATCCGCGCGACATCATCATCGCGCCGGTCGTGTCCGAGAAGACATACGCGCTCATGGACGAGGGGAAGTACACCTTCCTCGTCGACCCGCGCTCGAACAAGTCGGAGATCAAGTACGCCATCGAATCGATCTTCGGTGTGAAGGTCGCGAAGGTGAACACGCTCAACCGACAGGGCAAGGTCCGCCGGACGCGGTTCGGCATGGGCAAGCGCAACGACACGAAGCGTGCGATCGTCAGCCTCAAGGACGGCGACATCGACATCTTCGGCGGCGCGCTCTGAGCGCCGGCTGACAGACAAGGATTAGAAGACAATGGGAATCCGTAAGTACAAGCCGACGACGCCGGGCCGCCGTGGCAGCTCCGTCGCCGACTTCGTCGAAGTGACCCGGTCCACGCCGGAGAAGTCGCTTCTCCGTCCCCTCCCGAAAAAAGGTGGACGCAACAGCAACGGCCGTGTGACCACCCGCCACCAGGGTGGGGGGCACAAGCGCCAGTACCGCGTCGTCGACTTCCGTCGTTACGACAAGGACGGCGTCGAGGCTCGTGTCGCGCACATCGAGTACGACCCGAACCGGACGGCTCGCATCGCGCTGCTGCACTACGTGGACGGCGCGAAGCGCTACATCCTGGCACCCACCAAGCTGAAGCAGGGAGACGTCGTCGAGGCTGGTCCGGATGCGGACATCAAGCCCGGCAACAGCCTGCAGCTGCGCAACGTCCCGGTCGGCACCGTGGTGCACGCCGTGGAGATGCGTCCGGGTGGCGGGGCCAAGATCGCTCGCTCAGCCGGTTCGTCGGTGCAGCTCGTCGCCAAGGAAGGACCGTATGCGCAGCTGCGCATGCCGTCCGGTGAGATCCGCAACGTCGACGCGCGCTGCCGCGCTACCGTGGGCGAAGTGGGCAACGCTGAGCAGGCGAACATCAGCTGGGGCAAGGCCGGCCGCATGCGGTGGAAGGGCAAGCGCCCGTCCGTCCGCGGTGTCGTCATGAACCCGGTCGATCACCCGCACGGCGGTGGCGAGGGCAAGACGTCGGGTGGACGCCACCCGGTCAGCCCGTGGGGCCAGCTTGAAGGCCGGACCCGTCGCCCGAACAAGGAAAGCGACAAGTACATTGTGCGCCGCCGTCGTACCGGCAAGAAGCGCTGATAGGGAGCCTCACACATGCCTCGCAGTCTGAAAAAGGGCCCCTTCGTCGACGAGCACCTCTTCAAGAAGGTTGCTGCTCAGAACGAAAAGGGCACCAAGAATCTCATCAAGACCTGGTCCCGCCGCTCGATGATCATCCCGGATTTCCTGGGACACACGATCGCCGTGCACGACGGTCGCAAGCACGTTCCGGTGTTCATCACCGAAGCCATGGTCGGGCACAAGCTCGGCGAGTTCGCACCGACGCGGATGTTCCGCGGCCACGACAAGGACGACCGGAAGGGCCGTCGCCGCTGAGGCGGCACGCCCACGGTCTCTGAGACTGAAGGAAGAAGGAAACGATGGAAGCCAAGGCGAAGGTGCGCTACCTGCGCGTCACGCCCCAGAAGGCTCGCCGCGTCGTCGACCTCATTCGTGGTCAGCAGGCGACGGAAGCCCTCGCGGTGCTCAAGTTCGCTGAGCAGTCCGCGTCTGATCCGGTGTACAAGCTGGTCGCGTCGGGCATTGCGAATGCGCGCCAGACGGCTGACAAGCTGGGCGAGTCGTTCGAAGAGGACGAGCTCGTCATCACCCAGGCGTTCGTGGACGAAGGACCGACCATGCGTCGGTTCCGTCCCCGCGCGCAGGGTCGTGCAGGCCGGATCGACAAGCGCACGAGCCACATCACCGTGGTTCTCGCGTCCGGCGACGACATCCCGGCTGACCGGAAGGGGAACCGCTGATGGGTCAGAAGATCAATCCCAACGGATTCCGACTCGGAATCACCACGGACCACCGCTCGAAGTGGTTCGCGGACTCGACGAAGGCCGGTCAGCGCTACGCCGACTACCTCGGCGAGGACATCAAGATCCGGAAGCTGCTGAGCACCGGACTCGAGCGCGCGGGCATCTCCCGCGTGAATATCGAGCGCACGCGTGACCGCGTCCGTGTGGACATCCGCACGGCACGTCCGGGCATCGTGATCGGTCGTCGGGGCGCAGAAGCGGATCGTATCCGCGGTGACCTCGAGAAGCTCACGGGCAAGCAGATCCAGCTGAACATCCTCGAGGTCAAGAACCCCGAGGTCGACGCTCAGCTGGTCGCGCAGGGCGTTGCTGAACAGCTCGCCAGCCGTGTGGCGTTCCGCCGTGCGATGCGCAAGGCGATCCAGACCGCGCAGCGTGCGGGTGCCAAGGGCATCCGCGTGCAGTGCGGCGGCCGCCTGGGCGGCGCTGAGATGAGCCGTTCCGAGTTCTACCGCGAGGGACGCGTGCCGCTGCACACCCTCCGCGCGAACATCGACTACGGCTTCTTCGAGGCGCACACGACCTTCGGCCGGATCGGCGTGAAGGTGTGGATCTACAAGGGAGACCTCACGGACAAGGAGCTCGCGGCGCAGGAAGCCGCGCAGCCGTCCGGCCGTGGCCCTCGGGGCGGCGCACCTGCAGGACGGGGCGGACGCCAGCGCGGCGGACGCGGCCGTGGTCGCAGTGCGGACGCCCAGCAGAAGAAGACAGAGAACACTGCTGAGGCCGCCCCGGCGGCCGAGGCCGGATCGGAGGGCTGACAGATGCTCATCCCACGCCGTGTCAGGTACCGCAAGCAGCACCACCCGGGCCGCCGCGGAATGTCGAAGGGCGGCAACGCCGTCACGTTCGGTGACTGGGGCATCCAGGCCATCGAACCGGCATACGTGACGAACCGCCAGATCGAGGCTGCGCGTATCGCGATGACCCGTCACATCAAGCGCGGAGGGAAGGTGTGGATCAACATCTACCCGGACCGCCCGCTGACGAAGAAGCCTGCCGAAACCCGCATGGGTTCCGGTAAGGGCTCGCCCGAATGGTGGGTCGCGAACGTGAAGCCCGGTCGAGTGATGTTCGAGCTCGCCGGTGTGTCCGAGGAAGTCGCTCGCGAGGCTCTGCGCCTGGCGATCCACAAGCTTCCGCTCAAGGCCCGCATCGTGCGGCGCGAAGGTGGTGAATGAGAATGGCTATTGGTTCCAAGGATCTCTCCATGGACGCGCTCGATGGTTTCGACAACGAGCGTCTTGCCGAGGAGCTGAAGAAGGCCAAGGCGGAACTCTTCAACCTCCGCTTCCAGACGGCCACCGGCCAGCTGGAGAGCCATGGTCGGCTCAAGGCCGTCCGCCGCGACATCGCACGGATCTACACGGTGCTCAACGAGCGCAAGCTTGCAATCCGGACCGGTCCGTCCGCAGCGAAGGAAGAGGATAACTGATGTCCGAGCAGACACAGACCGCAGTCGAGCGCAACGCGCGCAAGACCGCTCGCGGATACGTCGTCTCCGACAAGATGGACAAGACCATCGTCGTCGAGGTCGAGGACCGCAAGAAGCACCGCCTGTACGGCAAGGTGCTGCGCACGACCAGCAAGATCAAGGTTCATGATGAGGAGAACACCGCAGGTATCGGTGACCTCGTCGTTGTGGCCGAAACCCGTCCGATGTCGGCGTCGAAGCGCTGGCGGCTCGTGGAGATCGCAGAGCGCGCCAAGTGACGTCGCCGTCACCCCCGTCCCTCCCGGTCCCGCCTCTTCCGCGGCGGCTACCGGGAATCGGGGGTGAACGGACGGTTGCCCCATATCCGTTCCGCCAGGCTCACTTCTCAGTGAGAACCGGCGAGACGACAGGAGAGAACAAGTGATTCAGCAGGAGTCGCGACTCAAGGTCGCCGACAACACGGGTGCGAAGGAAATCCTCGCCATCCGTGTGCTCGGCGGTTCCGGCCGGCGCTATGCCGGTATCGGCGACACGATCGTCGCCTCCGTCAAGGATGCAATCCCTGGCGGAAACGTCAAGAAGGGCGACATCGTGAAAGCGGTCATCGTCCGTACCATCAAGGAGCGTCGTCGTCCGGATGGCTCATACATCCGCTTCGATGAGAACGCTGCCGTCATCCTCAAGACCGACGGTGAACCGCGCGGCACGCGCATCTTCGGTCCTGTGGGCCGTGAACTGCGTGACAAGAAGTTCATGAAGATCGTGTCGCTGGCTCCGGAGGTGCTCTGACCATGGCGAAGCTCAAGATCAAGAAGGGTGACCTCGTGCAGGTCATCGCTGGTGCACGCCAGGAGCGCGGCGGCGACCGCGGCAAGCAGGGGAAGGTCCTCGAGGTCTACCCCGATCGCAACCGTGTGCTCGTCGAAGGCGTCAATCGCGTCTCGAAGCACCGGAAGCCGTCGCAGACCGCATCCGGCGTCACCGCTGGTGGTATCGAGATCCACGAAGCACCCGTCCACGTCTCGAACGTGATGCTGGTTGATCCGAAGGACAACAAGCCGACGCGTGTGGGCTACCGCGAGGAGACCGTCGAACGCGACGGACGTTCCCGCACTGTCCGTGTGCGCGTCTCGCGCCGCACCGGGGAGGACATCTGATGACTGAGACAACTCACGCCCGCCCGGCACCGCGCCTCAAGCAGGTCTACCGGGACGAGATCGTCAGCAAGCTGCAGGAGGAGTTCGCGTACGCGAATCCCATGCAGGTTCCGGGTCTCGTCAAGGTCGTCGTGAACATGGGCGTCGGAGACGCCGCCCGCGATTCGAAGCTGATCGAGGGTGCGATCCAGGATCTCACTCTGATCACGGGTCAGAAGCCCATCGTCACCCGTGCCCGGAAGTCCATCGCGCAGTTCAAGCTGCGTGAGGGTCAGCCGATCGGCGCGCATGTGACGATGCGCGGTGCCCGGATGTGGGAGTTCGTCGACCGCGTCGTGTCGCTCGCACTGCCCCGTATCCGTGACTTCCGCGGGCTGTCGGATCGTCAGTTCGACGGCCACGGCAACTACACGTTCGGGCTCACGGAGCAGTCGATGTTCCACGAGATCGATCAGGACAAGATCGACCGTGTCCGCGGTATGGACATCACGATCGTGACCACTGCCAAGACGGACGATGAGGGGCGTGCACTTCTGCGTCACCTCGGCTTCCCGTTCAAGAAAAACTGAACCTCTACGTCGCAGGTCCCACGCTCCGGCGGGGAAACCGTGACGAGGAAGGGCACGAGCCCACATGACTATGACCGATCCTGTCGCAGACATGCTTACGCGTCTGCGCAACGCGAACTCGGCGTACCACGAGGACGTGAGCATGCCTTACAGCAAGCTCAAGTCCAGCATCGCCGTGATCCTCAAGAGCGAGGGCTACATCGCCGACTGGCGCGTCGCAGACGCCGAAGTGGGGAAGAAGCTCGAACTCGACCTGAAGTTCGGACCCAACCGTGAGCGTTCGATCGCCGGCATCCGCCGTGTGTCGAAGCCGGGTCTGCGCGTGTACGCCAAGTCGAACAGCCTCCCCAGGGTGCTCGGCGGCCTCGGCATCGCGATCATCTCGACCTCGTCGGGACTGCTCACGGACAAGCAAGCAGCCAAGCAGGGCGTGGGCGGCGAAGTCCTCGCGTACGTCTGGTAACGGGAAGGAGGAGACTCGTATGTCACGCATTGGCAAGAAACCCATCTCCGTTCCCTCCGGCGTCGACGTCAGCGTCGATGGCCAGGATGTACGCGTGAAGGGCCCCAAGGGTGAGCTGTCGCTCGTCATCCCGGCCCCGATCTCTGCGTCCATCGAGGACGGCACTCTCACCGTGGTCCGGCCGGACGAGGAGCGCGAATCGCGCTCCCTCCACGGTCTGACGCGGACCCTCATCGAGAACCTCATCGTCGGTGTCTCGGAGGGCTATTCGAAATCGCTCGAGATCGTCGGCACGGGCTACCGCGTGCAGGCCAAGGGATCGAACCTCGAGTTCGCCCTGGGCTTCAGCCACTCGATCACTGTGGAGCCCCCGGAAGGGATCACCTTCGCAGTCGAGGGCCAGAACAAGGTGACTGTGTCCGGCATCGACAAGCAGCAGGTCGGAGAAGTCGCCGCTAACATCCGGAAGCTCCGGAAGCCTGAGCCCTACAAGGGCAAGGGTGTCCGCTACGCCGGCGAGAACGTCCGTCGCAAGGTCGGAAAGGCTGGTAAGTGACCATGGCCTTTGGAAAGAAGCAGAGCTTCGGCAAGAGCAAGGCCGCTGCACGCGTCCGTCGCCACGCCCGTCTGCGCAAGCACATCAACGGAACTGCCGAACGGCCGCGCCTCGTGGTGTCGCGTTCGTCGCGTCACGTGTTCGTTCAGGTCATCGACGACGCCGCCGGCCGCACGCTGGCATCGGCATCGTCGATGGAGTCGGACGTCCGCGTGAGCGGGGACGACAAGACGGCCAAGGCGCATCGCGTCGGCGAGATCGTCGCCGAACGCGCCAAGGCGGCCGGTGTAGAGACAGTGGTGTTCGACCGTGGTGGCAACGCGTACCACGGCCGTGTGGCCGCTGTCGCCGACGGAGCCCGTGAAGGAGGACTCGCACTGTGAGCACCGAAGAGAACAAGGCACCCCAGGCCGTCGCCGGCCAGGGCGAGTCGCAGCAGCCCACCAACGATTCCGGTGACCGCGGCCGAGGCCGTGGCCGGGGTCGCGGGGACGGCGGCAACCGTCGCGGGAACCGTCAGGATCGCGAAGACAAGAATCAGTTCATCGAGCACGTCATCACCATCAACCGCGTGTCGAAGGTGGTGAAGGGCGGACGTCGGTTCTCCTTCACTGCACTCGTCGTCGTGGGCGACGGTGACGGCATGGTCGGCATGGGCTACGGCAAGGCCAAGGAAGTTCCCGCGGCCATCGCGAAGGGTGTCGAGGAGGCGAAGAAGAACTTCTTCCGCGTCCCCCGCATCCAGAAGACGATCCCTCACCCGATCACGGGCGAGGAGGCTGCGGGAATCGTCCTGCTGCGTCCGGCCGCACCGGGCACCGGTGTGATCGCCGGCGGTCCTGTGCGCGCCGTGCTGGATGCGGCCGGAGTGCACGACATCCTGTCGAAGTCGCTGGGATCCTCGAACGCGATCAACATCGTGCACGCCACGATCACTGCGCTCAAGGGACTCGAGCGTCCGGAAGAGGTCGCGGCACGTCGTGGCCTGCCCGTCGACGAGGTCGCTCCGGCGGCTCTCCTGCGTGCATCTGAAGGGGCGAGCTCCTGATGGCAAAACTGAAGATCACTCAGCGCAAGTCTGAGATCGGTGGCAAGCAGAATCAGCGCGAGACCCTGCGTTCGCTGGGACTCAAGCGGATCAACGACGTGGTGGTGAAGGACGATCGTCCTGAGATCCGCGGCATGATCAATGTCGTGAGCCACCTCGTCACCTGGGAAGAGGTGGACTGACATGGCAGAAGAGAATCCACTCAAGCTGCACCACCTGCGTCCTGCTCCCGGCTCGAACACCGCGAAGACCCGTGTGGGTCGCGGTGAAGCCGGCAAGGGCGGCAAGACCGCAGGCCGCGGAACCAAGGGCACGAAGGCCCGTTACCAGGTGCCGCACGGGTTCGAAGGTGGGCAGACGCCGCTTCACATGCGTCTGCCGAAGCTGCGCGGCTTCAAGAACCCGAACAAGGTGACCTACCAGGTCATCAATCTGGACAAGCTGTCGGCACTCTTCCCGGAGGGTGGCGACGTCACCGTCGCCGACCTCGTCGAGAAGGGCGCCGTCCGTGCGAACCAGCCCGTCAAGGTGCTGGGGACCGGAGAGGTCACCGTCGCGATCAACATCACGGCGGAGAAGATCTCCGGATCAGCGGAGCAGAAGATCGTCGCAGCCGGCGGGTCGGTCACGACCGCCTGACGTCCGCGAACTTTCACTGCACAACGCCTGTGGGGAACAGCCGATCCGGCTGTTCCCCACAGGCGTTCTCGCGTTCCGTCCGGCGATTCGGTGCGCTACCTGCGCCCTGGTAGAGTGCACGAGGAATATTGTCGTTTTGTCGTCGTTCCTCGTCTTGGCCCCTGTCGGCCGTAGGTACGAGCGTGAGTGCCCCTTTTGCAGCTGGCCCCGCTCGGCGTGCGTCCGCCGGACCGCCTCCAGGACCGGCGTACACACATGAGGAGGACGAGTGCTCGGAGCTGTAGGGCGCGCTTTCAGGACGCCTGATCTTCGCAACAAGCTGCTCTTCACCCTCGGGATCATCGTGCTGTTCCGGCTGGGCTCCTTCATTCCGTCGCCGGGCATCGATTACGCGCAGGTGCAGGAGTGCGTCGCGTCGCCCCAGCTGACGCAGGGCGCGTTCGGGATGATCAACCTGTTCTCAGGGGGTGCGCTGCTCCAGCTGTCGATCTTCGCGCTGGGCATCATGCCGTACATCACGGCGAGCATCATCACGCAGCTGCTGCGCGTCGTCATCCCTCGTTTCGAGGCCCTCCACAAGGAAGGCGCTTCGGGGCAGGCGAAGATGACCCAGTACACGCGGTACATGACTCTGGGCCTCGCTGTGCTGAACGCGACGACGCTCGTCTCGACCGTGCGCACGGGTGCACTGTTCGGCGATGTCGCAGGCTGCCAGGACCTCATCGTCAACGACACCTGGTGGGGCATCGGCATCATCGTCGTGACGATGACGGCCGGCACGGGCCTCATCATGTGGTTGGGTGAGCAGATCACGGAACGCGGTGTCGGCAACGGCATGTCGCTGCTGATCTTCACGTCGATCGCGGCCGGCTTCCCCTCCTCGTTCGGCAACATCCTGAACTCCCAGGGCATCGACGTCTTCCTGCTCGTCATCCTCGTGGGACTCGTGATCGTGAGCCTCGTGGTGTTCGTCGAGCAGTCGCAGAGGCGGATCCCGGTCCAGTACGCGAAGCGGATGGTCGGCCGTCGGATGTTCGGCGGCACCTCGACGTACATCCCGATCAAGGTGAACCAGGCCGGCGTGATCCCGGTGATCTTCTCCTCGTCCGTGCTGTACCTCCCCAGCCTCGTCTCCCAGTTCGGGGATCCGGAGGACCAGTGGGTGCAGTGGATCGCGACGTATTTCACACAGGGCGACCACCCCATCTACATGGTGACGTATTTCCTGCTGACGATCTTCTTCACGTTCTTCTACGTCGCGATCACCTTCAACCCGGAAGAGGTCGCGGACAACATGAAGCGCTACGGCGGCTTCATCCCGGGTATTCGAGCGGGCAGGCCGACGGAGCAGTACCTCAGCTACGTCCTCACCCGCATCACCCTTCCGGGATCCCTCTACCTGGGCTGCGTCGCGCTCATCCCGCTCGTCGCGCTCGTCCTCATCAATGCGAACCAGGACTTCCCGTTCGGCGGCACCTCGCTGCTGATCATCGTCGGAGTCGGCCTGGAGACGGTCAAGCAGATCAACTCCCAGATGCAGCAGCGCCACTACGAGGGCCTGCTCCGCTGAGCCGAACCGGCACGCGGTGATCCGTACCTCGAGGCGTCATGCCCCGGGAGTCGGGAGCCGCACCGCGGCCGGTGGTCGGACTGCGACCTCGGCCTTGCCACACAGAGGAAAGGAACCTCATGAGCACTCGCATTATCCTGATCGGCCCCCCTGGGGCGGGGAAGGGCACGCAGGCTGCCCGTCTCAGCGAGGCACTGGGCGTCCCCGCGATCTCCACGGGCGACATCTTCCGGGCCAACGTCAAGGGTGAGACGGAGTTGGGCAAGACTGCCAAGCGGTACATGGACGCCGGCGAATACGTGCCGGACGAAGTGACGAACTCGATGGTCGCGGACCGTCTTGCGCAGGACGACGCCAAGGACGGCTTCCTGCTGGACGGCTACCCGCGCACGCAGGCGCAGGTCGAGGAGCTCGACGGCATGCTCGAGACGAAGGGCCAGTCCCTTGATCACGTCGTCGAACTCACCGCGGATGTCGACGAGGTTGTCGGCCGTCTGCTCGCGAGGGCGTCTCTGCAGGGGCGGTCTGACGACACGGAGGACGTGATCCGTCACCGCCTCGACGTGTATGCGGAGCAGACGCAGCCCCTCACGGCGATCTACGCGGAGCGCGGACTGCTCCGCCAGGTCGACGGTCTGGGCGAGGTCGAAGCAGTCACCGATCGCATCCGCGCCGCGATCGGACGCTGATGTTCCACGCGGTCGAACTGAAGACCGACGATCAGATCCGCACGATGCGTCGTGCGGGTCTCGTCACACGGGCAGCCCTCGAGGCTGCCCGTGCGGCGTGCGTGCCCGGTGCGACGACGGCTGACGTCGATGCTGCCGGCGCGCGGGTCATCGAAGAGGCGGGTGCGACGTCGAACTTCAAGGGCTACCACGGGTATCCCGCGACGCTCTGCGTCTCCGTCAACGAGGTCGTCGTCCACGGGATCCCTGATGACCGCGTCCTCGGGGTCGGTGACATGGTGTCGATCGATGGCGGTGCCATCGTCGACGGCCTGCACGGCGATTCCGCGCTGACCGTCTTCGTCGGTGGGGAAGAAGCCGCGGACCCGGCGCATGTGAGGCTCTCCCGTACGACGGAGGAGATCATGTGGGCGGGCATCGCAGCGATGGCCACCGGCAAGCGCGTGGGCGACATCGGTGCAGCCATCGAGGACCGGGCCGTGGAGCTCGCTCCGGACCTGGGCCTCATCGAGGATTTCACCGGTCACGGCATCGGCACACAGATGCACATGGATCCGGAGGTCCTCAATTACCGGGCGAAGAAGATGGGCCCCAAGCTGAAGCCCGGGATGTGCCTCTGCATCGAGCCGATGCTCGTCGCCGGGGACATTGACACGAAGACGCTCGACGACGACTGGACTGTCGTGACGGTCGACGGTTCGCGCGCCAGCCACTGGGAGCACGCGGTCGCACGCCACGCCGGCGGAATCTGGGTGCTGACGTCCCCTGACGGGGGAGCGGAGCGGCTCGCGCCGTACGGCGTGGTACCCGTCCCCCTCGACTGAGGAACCCGCTCCTGCCTGCTCCCGTGTCCGTTTCGTGACCATAATGACCACAAGTTTCAGATAGGTCACGGGACTGGCAGAGTCAGGGAAGCGAACCGCACGGTAGTTGTCGTGCGCGCAGTCTAAGAAGTACCTCGATCTTTAAGGATGAACGAATGGCACACCCCACCACGGGTAAGCGCTTCGTCGCTCTGAGCGCGGCTGTTGCGCTGGGCTTCGGCGGAGCACTCATCGCCGGTCCCGCATCCGCGGAGCCGACGACCGACCTGAAGGCGGTCGCAGCGGAAGCCTTCACGACGAGCGATAACATCGCCGCGATCGGCCACGGTGAGGACGGCACGATCGTCGCGCAGGTCGTAGCGGAAGAGAAGGATTCGGCTGACGTCGAAACCGCTCTCGAACCGGTCAGTGCCTTCGCGGAGGAGACGACCGGCGAAGAGCTAGTCGTCCAGGAAGTCGCGTCCAACTACTCGAGCGACCCGGTCAGCGCTGCAGGCAACGCTGCCGATGCCGAGGACTACGAAGCGCACGACGACGTCGTCGCCGGCGCCGGCTACGTTGTCTTCAATGGAGACCAGGGCGGGCACTGTTCCATCGGCTTCCCCGCGACTGACGCGGACGGCAATGACGCGATCATCACCGCCGGCCACTGCAGCGACGTCGGTGGCGAGGTCTACGTCGAGCGTCCCTCGACGGCGAACGCGTTCACCGATACGTACGAGACCGCCGAATGGGACGAGACGCGCAAGCTCGGTACTTTCACACACTCCCAGTACGGTCCGGACGTCTTCGAAGACGTGAATAACGAATCCGACCTGGATCCGAAGACCATGCAGGACTTCGCCGTCATCACGGTCGATGAGTCCTCGGGCTTCAACCTGATCGGCGAGGCCGCGACGTGGAGTGAGGAGTCAGGCGGCGAGGACAACCTCGCGGCGGACACCACTCCGATCACGGGTGTGCACGATGTGACGACGGACGACATCGGCAAGGAGGTCTTCCACTCGGGACGTACCACGGGTAAGACGTCGGGCAACATCGGTCTGGACGAGGCGTACAGCGACATGGTGATCGGCGGAATCGTCGACGGATACGCACCTGTCGCTGACGACGCCGGAAACGACTACATGGTGTACGGCTTCGCTTCTGAGACCCCTGTGGGTGGCGGTGACTCCGGTGGAACCGTCATGTTGGGGGACAAGGCCGTGGGCGTCGTCTCCGGCGGTATCGATGCTGAAGGCGATCTGCCGGCACTGCTCTGGACAGCGGAGCTGGCCGAAGGCCTTACGCACCTCCCGGGCGACTACGAGATCAAGACATCGGAAGGCTCTGATCCGTCGCCCACCGCGACGGAGACCGCTGACCCGACGACGCCGGCTCCGACTCCCACGGAGACGGAAGACCCGGTCGTCGACGCTGAGCTCGCGGTCGACCCGCAGGAGATCACGGCAGAGCGCTTCGTCGCGGCCGACGAGGAGCAGGCCGACGCGGAGGACCGCGGCGTCACCTACACGGTGGAAGGCGCAGAGCCCGGCTCCGAGGTCGTCTTCGACACGTTCGCCGCAGGTGACGACGAGGCGTCCAAGTCGATCACGGTGGCCGCGGATGAGGACGGCGTCGCGTCGTCCCGCATCTGGGGCCTCACGTCGGCTGATGCCGAGGCCTACATCGGTGACTACGACGTCGTCGCCACGACCGAGGACGAGACCCTCGAGGGCTCGTTCTCCGTCGTCGCAGGCGAGGACGACGGTGGCGAGGGTGGAGAAGACCTCCCGCGCACCGGTTCGACGGTCGGACCGCTCGCAGCAGGCGCAGCCGGACTGGTCGCTCTCGGTGGTGCACTGGTCTACGTCGCACGCCGCCGTCAGGCTTGAGACGCAGCACGCACGACGGTGACACGGTGACAACCCGTTGAACCAGACGAAGGGGCGCAGGGAACATCCCTGCGCCCCTTCGTCGTCCCCGAACGGATCCGCCGTCAACCCCGTGCAGCGACTCAAGTGCACAGACGCCGGTCCGCTCCAGAGGAGGTTCGGTCGGTACCGTGGACCGCGAACCACCCCCCGCGGTGGACGACCACGACGAGGAGTCCTGTCATGACGAACAGCGCACACCAGCACCCGGTCCAGGGACGGTGGGTGGCCTCGAATCCCGCCAACGCATTCCTGGAGTTCGGACGCATCGCCACCGAAGAGCAAGGCATCCTGGGCGGCGAAGTGGGAGAGGGCATCCTGAAAGGCACTGACGGATGCAACGGCGTCGGCGGCTGGTACACCCCGGATGGCGACACTGCGACGATCCGACGCGGCTTCAGCACACTGAAGGCGTGCATCGGAGTGGACACCTGGCTGGCGTCGACCTCATCCGTGCGAGCGGACGGCGATGTCCTGCACGTATTCAACAGGGCGGGGGAGGAGATCGGCACGCTCCGACGTGCCGATGAGTGACGCTCAGCCGTCTGCCGTCTGCCGTCTGCCGTCTGCCGTCTGCCGTCGGCCGGCCGAGGCCGTGACCGTCACGCGATCGTGACAGTCTTGTTCTCTTATCGTGACCACAAAGGGCGACATCTGCTGGGACGAGTCGAAGGGCTCGGCCTCGATCGCCGGCATCGTCGACGGCTGCGCCCCCATCACCGATGACGCCTGCAACGGATACATGGTCTACGGGTACGCGTCGGAGACACCCGTGTCCGGTGGCGACACCGGTGGAGCCGTCATGCTCGGCGACAAGGCCGTGGGCGTGGTGTCCGGCGGCTCCGTCGCGAAGGGCGACGTGCCCGCGATGCTGTGGACCGTTGAGCTGACCGAGGGCCTCAAGCACCTGCCGGGGTCGTACGAGATCCTCACCACGGAGGGTGCGGAGGAGTCACCGTCCCCCACTCCGACGGACGATCCCACAGCCGAGCCGACGGAAGACCCCACCACGGATCCCACGACTTCGACTCCGACTCCCACTGACGGTGACGACGAGGATGCTGACCAGCAGCTCGCTGTCGATCCGGGTGAGATCGCAGCGGAGCGCTTCGTCGCAGACGGTGCCGAGCAGGCCGAAGAGGAGAACCGCGGCGTCACCTACACGGTGAACGACGTGGAGCCCGGCACGGAGGTCGTCTTCGACACGTACGTGTCCGTCAGCGCTGAGAGTGCGAACGCAGGCAGCGAGGCACTGACGACGTCGACGCAGGATGCGGAGACTCCTGCGAAGTCGATCACCGCCGTAGCGGATGACAACGGTGTGGCCTCGTCCCGCATCTGGGGACAGACCAGCGCTGCGCTCGAGGCGTACATCGGTGACTACCGTGTCGTCGCCACGCTCGAGGAGAAGACGCTGGACGGCAAGTTCTCCGTCGTGGCAGAGGCGTCTGATCCTGAAGGCGGCCAGGACGGTGACGGTGGCGAGGAGCTGCCGCGCACCGGCTCGACGGTGGCACCGCTCTTCGGCGCCGCTCCACGTGCGGCGGTCACGTCATCGGCGGGCCCACGTTGGCACTGATGAATGCGCGGCGCAGCTGTGCCGACGACAGGTAGAGGTTCGTCAGTCGGTGTGCTCGTCCTTCCGCGCCGCCCACGGGGTTCCTCACATGCAGGCGCAGGGGGTGGTCGGCGCCGGGTCTGCCGTCCTCGTCGCAGCGGAGGACGCGCACAGCGACGTAGACGTGGGCATCCATGAACGCGGGCTTCCGTTCCTTCCCGTCCTCCCGCGGCAGGGTGAACGAGCCGCCGGGGCGCTTGAGCGTCGACAGCACGACAGGACGCCCCGACCCCAGCCACTCCGCGACCTTCGACATCGTCCGCGGCACCGGCCGAGCAGGACACCAGCGTCCGGTGAGGAGGAGGAACCCGATGCCGGCGAAGTCGTGCTGCAGCCGGAGGTAGGAACCGCGCGCCCAGACGACCGAAGCAGCCTTCTCGATCAGCGACGCGGCCGACGGTCGTAGCCCGGCATCACCTGCACGATGGCGTGCGGGGACACGGGCGCTGATGAGGATGCGACGGCCGACGACGGGCAGGAACGGGATACGGCGGACCAGAGGCGCTGCGGCGGCGGGTGCGAACAGGGCGACCGTGAGCAGCGATTCGGCCTCCCGACCGGAGGGTTCCGAACCGGGGTGACGGACCGTCCGCATGAGCGAGCGCAGGTGTCCGGGGCGCGTGAGTTCGCAGGCGGCCATGACCGCGACGAGCCAGCAGTCGCCCAGCCGGCCCTGGCGCACGGCGGCGCGTGGCTGACGGGCGCCCCTGCTCTTCGCAGAGGCCGGTGCGGTCGGACGGGAATCCCCCGCCCCACGCGAGCCCCGCGTCTGGTGACGGAACGCTCGAGGGTGCACGGAGACGAACCGCCGTGGCCCCCGGGGGAGGGGCTCGAGTCCGGGCGCCCACCGCAGCGCGTCGATGGTCTCCGTGGCGGAAGCCGTCTGTCCGAGGATCTCCAGCACGCGAACGCCGGGTGCCGGGTCGAGGGCGCGTCGGGCGGCACGGAATATGGCGGCGTGAGCAGGGAGCCCGGTGAGTGAGGTGGATTGCGCGCGGTCGAGGATGCGGGCCGCGGCCAGACGGTCCGCCGGCCACTCGTCGGGGGCGAGGAGGACGGGCAGGACACGGTCTGCCAGACGTCGTCCACGGCCGGCGCGGGTGCTGACGACGGGCATGATTGTCCTCCGGCGTGTCCGCCTTGCGCGGACGCCTCGATGTGGCGTATGCGAATGTCTTGCTGTAGAGTAGTCTCTTGGCCTGTGACCACAGGACGCCTGTGCGCGCCGCTCGCGGATCGATCCGTGGAGAGTATATCCACGACGATCCGCTCGTGACGCCGGGCGGACGTCCAGTCTGGCAGGCTGCCGGTCGACGAGGGGTGAATGCCCCACAAGACGAACGACACGCGGTGCAACCCGCGGGAAATTGAGGGTGAGAACACACATGGCCAAAAAAGAAGGGGTCATCGAGATCGAGGGAACCGTGGTGGAGGCACTTCCGAACGCCTCGTTCCGGGTTGAGCTGACCAACGGCCACAAAGTTCTCGCTCACATCTCCGGCAAGATGCGTCAGCACTACATCCGCATCCTGCCTGAGGACCGGGTCGTCGTGGAGCTGTCTCCATACGACCTGTCGCGCGGCCGCATCGTCTACCGGTACAAGTAAGCAGAAGATCGCTTCGACGATTTCGCAGGCGCAGCCCCGGGGTCATCTCGGGGCATTCGCGGTGAAAGAAGGAACAGCTATGAAGGTGAAGCCCAGCGTCAAGCCGATCTGTGAGAAGTGCAAGGTCATCCGGCGCCACAGCCGTGTCATGGTGATCTGCGACAACCCGCGCCACAAGCAGCGTCAGGGCTGATCGCCCTCACTTCGGGCAGATCTGGTGTCGCTTCCGCATGAGCGGGAGCGAGCCGCACACCCACGCAGGCCTCGCCCCCCGCACCGCACGATCCAGGTGATCGGCAGTGTGCGGGACGATACCCCCGGTCGGAGGCCGGGGACTCACGGATGATCCGTGGGACAAGGACTGCACCAGCACCTCCGAACCAATGAGAAGGAAGAACAGATGGCACGTCTTGCCGGAGTTGACATCCCCCGCGAGAAGCGGGTGGAAGTCGCCCTGACATACATCTATGGTGTGGGCCGCACGCGTGCGCGCCAGACCCTGACGGAGACGGGGATCGACCCGTCGACTCGCGTGAAAGACCTGACCGATGAGGAGCTCGTCCAGCTCCGCGATTACCTCGAAGGCACCTTCAAGGTAGAGGGTGACCTCCGCCGTGAGGTCTCCGCCGACATCCGCCGCAAGGTCGAGATCGGTTCCTACGAGGGCCTCCGCCACCGCCGCGGCCTGCCTGTGCGCGGTCAGCGCACGAAGACGAACGCGCGCACCCGCAAGGGACCCAAGCGCACCGTGGCCGGTAAGAAGAAGTAATCCGCTCAGGATCGATCAGGAGTTTCGACGAATATGCCCCCCAAGACACGCACAGCAGCTGCAGCGCGTAAGACGCGTCGCGGTCAGAAGAAGAACATCGTCGCCGGTCAGGCGCACATCAAGTCCACATTCAACAACACGATCGTGTCCATCACGGACCCGTCCGGCGGCGTCATCTCATGGGCGTCCTCCGGTGAGGTCGGCTTCAAGGGCTCGCGCAAGTCGACCCCGTACGCCGCTCAGATGGCCGCCGAGTCCGCCGCGCGTCGTGCGCAGGAGCACGGACTCAAGAAGGTCGACGTCTTCGTGAAGGGCCCGGGCTCCGGACGTGAGACCGCGATCCGCTCGCTCCAGGCCGCAGGGCTGGAGCTGGGCACGATCCAGGACGTCACGCCCACGCCGCACAACGGCTGCCGTCCGCCCAAGCGTCGGCGCGGCTGATCCGTCCCGGTCGCGGTTCGGTACGTCGACGAAGGTCCACAGGGCGTTCGAACGGCACACCCGGGCCGCGTCCGGATCGTCTACCGCCAGCGTTTCGAGCACGTACCCGCCGCGTGCTCTTGAATGCCCGCGAACGTCATATAGCGGATGTTCGCTGAAAGGAAGCCCACGTGCTCATTGCACAGCGCCCCACGCTCACGGAAGAGGTCGTCTCCGATCGCCGATCGCGGTTCACCATTGAACCGCTCGAGCCCGGATTCGGCTACACCCTCGGCAACTCGATGCGCCGCACACTCCTCTCGTCCATCCCGGGCGCCTCGGTCACGAGCGTCCGGATCGACGGAGTCCTGCACGAGTTCTCGACGGTTCCGGGGGTGAAGGAGGACGTCACAGAGTTCCTCCTCAACCTGAAGTCGCTGGTCGTGTCCTCGGAGTTCGACGAGCCTGTCGTCGCCTACCTGCGCAAGCAGGGACCCGGTGCCGTCACCGCTGAGGACATCTCTGCGCCCGCCGGCGTCGAGATCCACAACCCCGAGCTGTACATCGCCACCCTCAACGACACCGGTCGGCTCGACATCGAGCTGACCGTCGAGCGCGGACGCGGCTACGTGTCCGCCGCGCAGAACAAGAACGCGGACGCAGAGATCGGCCGGATACCGGTCGACTCGATCTACTCGCCCGTGCTCAAGGTGTCGTACAAGGTCGAAGCCACGCGTGTCGAACAGCGCACGGACTTCGATCGCCTCATCATCGACGTCGAGACCAAGCCGTCCATCGTGCCCCGTGACGCACTCGCATCTGCGGGTACGACCCTGGTCGAACTCTTCGGGCTCGCTCGCGAGCTCAACGTCGAAGCCGAAGGCATCGAGATCGGACCGTCGCCGGTGGACGCCGCGATGGCCGCAGACCTCGCTCTGGCGATCGAAGACCTCGAGCTGACGGTCCGCTCCTACAACTGCCTCAAGCGCGAAGGCATCCACTCCGTGGGTGAACTCGTGTCGCGCAGCGAAGCGGATCTCATGGACATCCGGAACTTCGGCCAGAAGTCCATCGACGAGGTCCGCCAGAAGCTCGGTGAGCTGGGCCTCAGCCTCAAGGACAGCGCGGTCGGCTTCGGCGAAGCCGGCGAGACCGATGAAGACGCGTTCGTCGAGGACGAGCAGTACTGAGCGGTAGCCCGCGGTACGTAAGAATTCCAAGGAGACAGAACAATGCCCACTCCCACCAAGGGAAACCGCCTCGGAGGCTCGCCGGCGCACGAGCGCATCATGCTCAACAACCTGGCTGCGCAGCTCTTCGAGCACAAGTCCATCACCACGACCGTGACGAAGGCCAAGCGCCTGCGCCCGGTCGCGGAACGACTCGTCACCTTCGCCAAGAAGGGTGACCTGGCAGCACGCCGTCGCGTCCTCGGTTCGATCTCCGACAAGGGAATCGTGCACGAGCTCTTCACCTCGATCGCACCTGCGGTCGCTGAGCGCCCCGGCGGCTACACCCGCATCACGAAGATCGGCCCCCGCAAGGGCGACAACGCGCCGATGGCCGTCATCGAGCTCGTCCTGGAGCCGTATTCGCCCAAGGAGGCGACGGTGAAGGAGGCCGAGCAGGCCACCGCAGCCGCTGCCGAGGCACCGGCTGAGACAGAGGTCGTCGAGGCCGACGTCGTGGACGCGGAGTCGACCGACGCCGAGGCCGCTCCGGCTGCCGAAGCAGACGTCACCTCGGGTGCGCAGGAAGACGAAGCGCAGGCGGCAGCGGAAGCCGACGCGGATTCCGCACCGGCTGACGACACCGACAAGTGAGGTCGATCCCCGCGGGCAGTGTCCGCGGGGATCACCCCTCGCGCAGCGGTGGGACGTCGCTCAGACCGTGAGCACGCCCCACTGAGTGAAGCCGTCACGATCCTTCGGGATCGTGGCGGCTTCGTCGTGTCACGGGCTCACTGTCGTCTCGTGGAGTTTCTGCCGCCTCACGAACTCCCTGCCGCCTCGGCGTCGGCGGCTGTCTCGTCGGCGACCCGGACGAAGGCGTCACGGATGCTGCTGATGTGTGCCAGGTGCGCGATCCGCTCGTCGATGCGGAGCACCATCCTCCTGTGAGGCACGGGGTCTACGAGCGGTCGGGTCGTGAGCCCGTCGGGCAGGTCGCGGACCGCCAGGCGAGGGAGCGGCGCCACCCCGATCCCCGCGGCCACCATGGCGCGCACCCCGTAGTGGTCGTCGGCACGAGCGACGTACAGCGGTGTGATTCCTGCAGCGCGCATCACCTCGTCGATGACGTCGCCGGTCGCGCTGCCCTGGACGTCGAGGTCGAGGAGCGGAAGGTCCTGCAGCTGCGCGACGGGCACGGTCGGATGCTCGGCGACGGGGTGCGCCTGCGGGAGCACGAGCACGTACGCGTCGTCGAGCAGGTGCTCGGAACGGTAGCGTGCAACGGGTTGCGGATCAGCGTGGCCCGGCTCGCTGCTGATCTCGATGTCCGGCCGGCGCTGATCGGCGCCGCTGAACGGTTCGTTCGTGAGGATGTCGAACTGCAGGTCCGGGTGGTGGGCGACCGCCTCCCGCAGCACGGCCGGGATCCACTCCTTCGCGATGGAGGACGGACAGCCGATCGTGATCCGAGCACGGGGACCGGAGCGGATGGCGTCGACAATACGGGTGAGCCGTGTGGATTCTGCGAAGAGCGGATCAGTCTCCTCCGCGAACCTGCGGCCGGCCTCTGTCACCTCGATGCCGCGCCCCACCCGCCTGTACAACGGGAACCCGACCGTCTGCTGCAGGGCGATGACCTGCTGGCTGACGCTCGCTGGGGAGTACTGGAGATTTCGCGCGGCGGCGGTGACGGACCCTGCGCTCACGACGGCCCGCCACATCCTCAGCCTGTTGAGATCCCACATGCTCCGATCATACGGCGCTGCCTGATGATCATGAGGAAACCTCTGCTTTTCATGCAGAGTCGCACGAGGCATCCTGGGTGAGGTCGCCTGCACGTGTGCGGTCGAGCAGTGTGGGGCCGCACAGCGGGACGGAACCGTGTCCTGCCGGTGTGATCGGGTGAACGGAGTGCGATGGACGTGTGGGGTGGGTGCCGATGACGGGCGCGGAGTATGTGGCATTCATCGGAGCGTGCGTGATCCTTGCGGTGACACCGGGACCGGACACGTTCCTCACCCTTCGCTTCGCTGCGCACAGCGTGCGAGCAGGCTTCGTGTACTCCGTGGCGGTGGCGCTGGGTGTCCTCGTGTGGGCGGTCCTCGCGCTCACCGGGGTGGCCGCGCTGCTGCAGCGCTTCCCCGAGGTCCGGGCGGGACTCACGTGGATCGGCGGGTCGTACCTCGTGTTCCTCGGCCTCAGTGCGCTCGTGCAGGTGCACCGGGCGCGTCAGCGCAGGGCCCCCGTCCCGGCGCCCGTGAGTGTGGGTGCCGGTGTGGGCGGTTCAGAGCTGTCGGTCGGCACCGGTACCGCGAGTGCGTCGACCGCAGCGGAGTCGTCAGGCGGGTCGTCTGTCCTGTCTGACCAGCCGGAGTCTCCTGCCGAGGTCGCCGCGGAGTGGGAGCTCCCCACCGAGTTCGACTCCGACGAACCGCGGATCCGCGCGCGATCGCACGCGTCGGTGTTCCGGACGGGCATGATCAGCTCGCTCACCAATCCGAAGACAGGGCTGTTCTTCCTCGCACTCCTGCCACCTTTCCTGCCCGCTGCTCCCAGCGCGGCGGACCACGTGATCCTCGTTGCCACGGTCGTCGTGGTCATGATCGCCTACGGGATGGGGCTGTCCGTCGTGGCCCGTCGGATCGGTCGGCTCCTCACGCGCGGTTCCGGCCCTCTCGTGGTCGATGGGGTCGCCGGGGCGGTCCTCGTGATCATCGGGCTCTCCCTCATCGTCCTCTGAACGGGGCGCGGGGTGAGTGTGAGAGCCGCTCCCGGCGTCTGAGCCCGTCCCTGCGGGTTATTCCGCGGTGTCCCTCACCGGTCGGGTCGCGGACCGGTCGGGTCGCGGACCGGCCGGGCCGCGCCGGTCAGTGGAGTCGTCTCACACAGAGCGCGGGGACTGCGCCGCCTCGAGCACCTCGTCCCATGAGCGCACTGCCCATGCGGTGCGTGAGGGCACCAGTGACATGAGTGCGTCCGCGAGCACTGTCCGGTCGACCTCGGGTGTCATCCTGTCGACGAACACGATCATGCGCGGGCGGGCCAGCCCACCCAGCTCCGTGTTCACCGTCGCGATGAGCTCGTGAGCGGACTCAGCACTGGGCGTGCCGTCCGCGACGACGCACGCGATGATCGTGCTGCCGGAGTTCTCCCTGTGCGCACGCAACGCTGTCGCAGCTGTCACGAAAGGGTGTTCCTGCAGGGCCTGGGACACCGCCTGCAGCGAGATGAGCTGACCGGAGACGGAGACGACCCCGTCCAGCCGCCCCCGGAAGTGCAGACTCCCGTCATCCGCGGCGGTGATCACGTCCTCCGTGATGGCGAGCGTGTCCGCAGTGCCGTCGGACCACCCGCGCTCCAGAGCCTCCGCGAGCACCAGTGAGCCCGGCGTGGGCAGACGGAGGACGAGCTGCCCGGACTCGCCCGGCTGGATCTGCTGCCGCTCGGCATTCCGTGCGGCGACGCGCGCGGAGTCGAGCAGGGGAGTGGTGCCGTTCACGTAGACGATCCCCGTGAGCTCGACCTGCCCCCACCCGTCGGACACCTCGCACCCGGCTTCGCCGAACGAGGCCTGCATCCATTCACCCAAGCTGGGTTCAACCGGTTCACCGGCGGTGACGAGGCGCCGCAGCGTGCCTCCCCGGGTCCCCAGCGCCTCCTCGATGTGCCACGACCGCAGCGTCCGCATGACGGAAGGGGACGTCACGAGCGTCGACACGCCGTAGCGGTCGACGACGTCGAGGGTCCGCAGCTGGTCCGGGACGTCGAGCGTCCCCTCGTACACGACGACCGTGTCGCCGAAGAGCAGCGGGCCGATGAGCCCGTGCCACGTCGACACTGCCCAGGAGACGTCCGCAGCGCACCAGAACACGGGCCCCGTGCGGACGGCGGAGTGGAACGCCCCGGCCGTCATGAGCACGCCCGCGACCGTGTGCTCGGTGAGCCGTGTCGTCGGTGCGCCGGAGGCCTGCTGGCGGGTGCACAGGATGTGGTCGGGTGACAGTCCTGCGGAGCGCGGGGGCGCAGCGGACCCGACTGCGGCCTCGGCAGCGGACCCGGCGGCGGGGCCCGTGGCTGACTCGGCGGCGGTGTCTGCATCCGTATCCGCAGCCGCGAGCAGGTCTGCGAACCAGTGATCCCCGTGGAACCACTGGACATCCATGCCGGTGCGGCGGACGACGACGGTCGCCTCCACCCCGGCGGTGCCCGCGAGTGCTTCGTCGGCGCGGCTCTTGAGGGGCAGGACGGAGCCCCGCCTCCATGCGCCGTCCTGGGTGAGGAGGACGGTCGGTGCGAGTTCGTCGATCCGGGTACCGAGGGCCTCCAGGGGCAGGGAGACGGGCAGCATCGACCACGACGCGCCGATGCTCATGCACGCGAGCATCGTGACGACCGTCTCCGGCAGCCAGCCGGTGTGCAGTGCGACGACGTCGTCCGGGCCGACCCCCAGTGCCCGGAATGCGCGGGTGGCCCGCACGACCTCGTGGGACAGGTCCGCGTAGGTGAAGGACGCGCGGTCGCCCGGCTCGCCCTCCCAGTGCACGGCGACACGATCGCCGTGGTCCGCGACGTGCCGGTGCACGAGGTTCCACGCAACATCAACCGATCCGCCGGGGAACCATGTGCCGGCGGAGCCCGGCGCTGCGGGCGGCTCCCACACCGCGGTGGGCGGGGTGGACCAGTCGACGAGCGTCAGTGCGTCCTCCCACTCGGCCTGGACGTCGGACTGCAGGTCGCGCAGCCAGGTGGGCGTCTGCTCAGCCATGGGCGATGCTCCTTCCGCAGGACACCGCTGTGCGCAGCAGGACGGCTGCGACGGCGCGCGCGTCGGATGAGGGTTGGAGGTCGGCGGACAGCGCGGCGACGACAGTGCCGTCCGCGGCGCGCACCGCGACCGCCACTTCGTTCGGCGCGGTGGGGTCCGACGATTCGAACACGACGTGGTCCGCGGCCCGCCACTCCTCCCGGTGTTCGGCGCAGGGGAGGCCACCGTCGGGGTCGTCCCCGGGGGAAGCGTCGCCGAGCCCCCGGGAGCCTTCGCGCGAGATCGCCACCGCTCTCTCCCACTCCTCGTCGGACGCGTGGGCAGCGAGGATCCTGCCGGATGCGGATTCCAAGGCGGGGACGGCGCGAAGGGGACGGCGGAACGGACCGCGGTCCTGCGCCTCGACCTGATCGATGCTCACTGCTTCTCCGGAGATGAGGACGTGCACGCCGATCGTCGCCGCCAGCTGGTCGCGCAGTCCGATCATGAACGGGTTGAGGGCCGTGAGGATCGGGCTGGTGGACAGCTGGTGGACCGCGAGCCGTGTCATCGCCCGCCCCAGGCCGTACCGGGACGTGGCCGGGTCCTGGACCGCGTACTCCGCGTGCACGAGGGAGCGGAGCAGCCGGTGCACCGTGGGGACCGTCATCCCGGACTGCTGTGCGAGGTCCGTGAGCTGGTGGAGGTACGGGCTGCGTGCCAGCAGATCCATGAGCAGCGTCGCATTGCGGATCGTCCCGAGTCCGCCCTTCGGTGCACCGCCGTCGCCCGCCATGCGCAACCGTCCGTTCCTGTCCGTGGTCCTGGTGAAGCACGCCGACATGAGTCGTGCGTGCGAGAGGCACCGTCACTCTACGACTCGACATCCGTTATCGCAATGAAATGATCGACTGCTCATTCAGGTATTGCATTCAGCATAGTGGAAACCTATTGTGAGATTGCCGGGTGACACCAGTCACGTTCGGAAGCGAGGGCGCACGCAGCGCTCCTCGCTGGGATCTGCGAGGAGCACTCACTTGCGAACACGCGCATATCGACACTCACTCAACGGGAGCACGATGCCCCCGGGGCAGCCTCTGCTCCAGGTCTCCGACCTCACGTTGAAGTTCGGAGGCGTCACCGCGCTGGCCGACGTGAACATGTCCGTGGAGTCAGGACGAATCCACGCGATCATCGGCCCCAACGGAGCGGGCAAGTCGTCCCTGCTCAACTGCATATCGGGCCTCTACAAGCCCACTTCGGGCTCTGTCGTGCTGCGCTACGTCGCGGACGACGTGGGCCGAGGACGGGGCTCCGCCGCACCGGCGGAAGGCAGCCCGGCCCCCGCGGAAGCCGACTCCCTGGACATCCGGGAGCGTGCACTCACCAGCCTGCCGCCCAACAGGGTGGCGCGGCTGGGCGTGGCACGCAGCTTCCAGAACATCGAACTCTTCGAGCACCTCACCGTGCTGGAGAACATGATGCTCGGCCGTCACATCCACATGAACCAGAACGTCTTCACCTCGATGCTCTGGTTCGGCCCGGCCCGCCGGCAGGAGATCGCTCACCGCGAGATCGTCGAAGAGGTCATCGACCTCCTCAAGCTGCAGGCCTTCCGCCAGAAGCCCGTCGGCACCCTGGCGTACGGCATCCAGAAGCGCGTCGAACTGGGACGCGCGCTCGCCCTCCAGCCCTCGCTCCTGCTGCTCGACGAGCCGATGGCCGGCATGAACGCGGAGGAGAAGGAGGACATGGCCCGCTACATCCTCGACGTCCACGAACTCGCAGGAGTCTCCATCGTCCTCATCGAGCACGACATGAACGTCGTCATGGACATCTCGAACCGGGTGACGGTCCTGGACTTCGGCAGGGTGATCGGCGACGGCACACCCCGTGAGGTCATGGACAACCCCCGCGTCATCGAGGCCTACCTGGGAGCGGGGGCGGCAGCATGACCGCCCCGCAGCCGGCGGACCAGGCATCCTCCGTGTTCGTCGCAGACCGTCCGGCCCACGGCATCACGCACACGATGCCGCAGCTGCTGCAGCGGCTGGCGGAGCAGCAGCCGGACCGCGTCGCGATGCAGGAGAAGCGCTACGGCATCTGGATGCCCACGACATGGGCCGCCTACAGGGACAGGGTCAGGGACTTCGCGCTAGGCCTCGCAGACCTGGGCGTCTCCCGCGGCGACATCGTCGCCGTCCTGGGGGACAACCGGCCCGAATGGCTCATCGCGGAACTCGCCGCCCAGTCGCTGGGCGCCGCCGTCGTCGGGATCTACCCGACCTCGATCGGCACCGAGCTCACCCACGTCCTCGCCATGGCGCGGGCCCGGGTCGTCGTCGCCGAGGACCAGGAGCAGGTCGACAAGCTGCTCGCGATCGATCCGACCACGGCGGACGGTGTCGTCGTCGAACACGTCGTCTACTACGACCCGCACGGCCTCGAGCAGTACGACCACCCGATGCTCCGTGAATTCACGACCGTGGAGGACGCGGGCAGGGGCGCCCTCGCGGAACGCGGGGCGTGGCTCGCGGAGCAGACGGCGCAGTGCACCCCCGACGACCTCGCCGTCATCTGCACGACCTCGGGCACCACGTCGAAGCCCAAGCTCGCGGAGCTGTCGCACGCGAACCTGCTGTCGATGGCGGACCGCCTCACGGAGATCGACCCCATCGACCCGTCGTTCCGCTACGTGTCGACGCTGCCGTTCGCATGGATCGGTGAGCAGATGCTCGCGGTGGCGTGCGGACTCCACGCGGGCTTCACGGTGTCGTTCCCCGAGGACGCCTCGACCCAGCGGTCGGACCTGCGCGAGATCGGTCCGGACGTCATGTTCGCACCCCCGCGGATCTGGGAGTCGCTGCTCACCGAGGTCCAGGTGCGGATCGACGAGGCCGGCCCCCTCAAGCGGGCGGTCTTCGGCTGGGGCTACTCGATCATGGACCGGGTGGCACGCGCACGCAGTGAGGGGAAGGCCCCCGGCGGGGGCCTTCGCCTGGCAGCTGTCGTCGCGGACCTCGTCGCCACGCGACCCATCCGCGAGCAGCTGGGCCTCACCCGGATCAAGCGCTGCTACACCGGCGGCGCGCCCCTGGGCCCCGACGTGTTCCAGTTCTTCCACGCGATCGGTGTGAACCTCAAGCAGATCTACGGGCAGACGGAGATCTGCGGCATCTCGGTCCTCCACCGCGACGGCGCGGTCTCCTTCGATTCGGTGGGGGAGCCGCTGCCGGGGACGGAGCTCCAGTTCGGCGACAAGCAGGAGATCATGCTCCGGTCGTCCGCCGTCTTCCGCGGCTACCACCGCAACCACGGTGCCACCGCGGAGGCGGTCACCCGACAGGGGTGGCTGCACACCGGCGACGCCGGCTACCTCGACGAGGACGGCCAGCTCATCGTCGTCGACCGGCTCAAGGACGTCGTCTTCGCGGACGACGGCACGATGTACTCGCACGCGTTCATCGAGAACAAGCTGAAGTTCTCGCCGTACGTCGAAGAGGCGGTCGTCTTCTCCGGCACCGGGGTCGAAGTGCCCGAAGCCGCGGACGCGGAGCATCCCATGTGCGCGATCATCACGATCGACCCGGCAACTGTGGGCGCATGGGCGGAGCACCACCGACTCTCCTTCACGACGTACACGGACCTGGCGTCCAAGCCGGAGGTCTACGACCTCGTCGCAGAGGAGATCGCAACCGCCAACGAAGACCTCATGGAACGCATCCGCATCCACCGGTTCGTCCTGCTGCACAAGCAGTTCGACCCGGACGACGACGAGATCACACGAACCCGCAAGGTGCGGCGGAACGTCATCGGGGAGCGGTACGCCCCGATCATCTCCGCACTGGCGGCCGGCGAAGAGGAACTCACCATCACCTCGACGATCACCTACCAGGACGGCACGGTCGCAGAGCGGAAGCTGCCGCTCACGATCTTCGACCTCACCGGCTACACGCTCCCCGCGGGCCGCACGCGCAGACAGGTTTGGAGTGGTCGCAAGTGAGCACATTCGTCACTCTTCTGGTCATCGGACTGTCCGAAGGGGCGATCCTGGCGCTCGCCGCACTGGGCTTCGTCCTCATCTTCAAGGCGACCGGGGTCATCAACTTCGCGCAGGGCGAGTTCCTCCTCATCGGCGCCTACTCGTTCTACACGGCGTTCGTCATCATGCAGCTGCCGATCGTCCTGGCGCTGCTGGTGGGCGTGCTCGTCGCAGTGATCGTCGGCGTCGTCGTCGAACGGTTCATCCTCAGACCCATGGTGGGGCAGAGCCACATCTCGATCATCATGGTCACCATCGGCCTGGCAAGCGTGCTGAGCGCGATCGTCCAGATGTTCTACGGCACCCAGCCGCGGGCGATGCCGCCCATCCTGCCGCGCGGCTCCGTCTCCATCCTGGGCGGCAGCGTCCCGGTGAACCGCCTGTGGGCGATCGTCATCTGCGCCGTCGTCCTGGGCCTGCTCACCTGGTTCTTCCAGAAGTCCCGCCACGGCGTCGCGATGCGTGCCGTCGCGGACGACCAGCAGGCCGCGATGACGGTCGGCATCTCTGTGCGCCGCGTGTTCGCCCTGTCGTGGGCGCTCGCCGCGATCTCCGCGCTCATCGCCGGTGTGACACTCGCCGACGTGACGGCGGTGGAGATGAACATCGTGAACTTCGGTCTCCTCGTGTTCCCCGTCGTCATCATGGGCGGTCTCGATTCGGTGCCCGGCACCATCGTCGGCGGCCTCACGATCGGCCTCGTCTCCCAGTTCGTCTCCGGCTACATGGATCCGGGCCTGGCAGAGATCGTTCCCTACATCGTCCTCGTGCTCGTGCTGCTCGTCCGCCCGTACGGCGTGTTCGGCGAGAAGCGCATCGAAAGGGTCTGAATCATGGCAGCAGTGGAAACAGGCCGTCACCACACGAGCTATCGGTCCGAGCTCCGTCTGTGGCACACACGCCCGCAGATCGTGAGGATGGCGGTGCTCGCCGTCGTCGTGGCCGTCCTCCCGTTCGTCCTCGACAACTACTGGCTGTCGCTCGCGAACACGGCGCTGATCGCCACGATCGGTGCGATCGGACTCAACATCCTCGTGGGCTACACGGGACAGATCTCGCTGGGTCAGGGCGGATTCCTGGCGGTCGGGGCGTTCACGTCCGCGATCCTCACGGACCGCGTGGGGATTCCCGCACCCTTCTCGATCATCGGAGCGGTCGTGCTCACCGCTGCGGTCGGTGTGATCGTCGGACTGCCCGCCCTGCGGCTCAAAGGTCTCTACCTGGCGATCGCGACGCTCGCCTCCCAGATGGTCATCCTCTTCATCGTGCGGCGGTGGGGGTTCCTCACGGAGGGCCAGGGGTTCCTCGACGTCTCCCGGCTCGAGGTGTTCGGGTTCCGCCTGGACCGGGCGAACTTCGAGCAGCAGTGGTACCTGATACTCCTCGTGCTCGCGATCCTCGCCGCGTTCACCGCGACGAACCTGTTCCGCACGGGCGTGGGCCGATCCTTCATGGCGGTCCGCGACCAGGACATCGCCGCGTCCGCGATGGGTGTGAACCTCACTCGTGCGAAGCTCACGGCGTTCGCCGTGTCGAACGGGTACGTGGGCCTGGCCGGTGCGCTCATGGCCCACTACACGGAGATCCTGTCGTGGGAGAAGTTCACGATCGACGTGTCGATCCTCTACCTCGCGATGATCATCGTCGGCGGCATGGGGTCGATCGCCGGAGCCGTGTACGGGGCGGTCTTCATGACGATCCTGCCGGTCCTCGTCCGCGAAGCCGCGGACGTGGTGGGCGGGGCGGTCCCGATCATCAAGAACCAGCTGCCCGCCGTGGAGCACGGTGTGTTCGGCCTCACCATCATCGTGTTCCTCATCTTCGAACCACGCGGACTCAACCGGATATGGGAGCGCGTCAAGGACTGGTTCGGCTTCTGGCCGTTCCGCTACTGACTCAGCCTCCCGCCCTCCCACCCACCAGGCTCCTCACCCACCCACCACGTCACCCACCCACCACGTCACCCACCCACCGCAGCCGGAGGACCAGTCCACGGCACTCACCCAAGGAGAACGCAATGAAGCAGTCTCGTTTCCTCTCAGCAGCGGCGCTCGCCGCCGTCACCGCCCTGACCCTCAGCGCCTGCGGCGGGGGCGGCTCCGCCAGCGCGGACTCCGACGAGCCGATCCCGATCGGCATCATCGCGGACCTGTCCGGCGCGACGGGCGACGTGGGCACCCCCTACAACGAGGGCATGCTCGCGTACGTCGAGCACCTCAACGACAACGGCGGCATCGAGGGGCGGGAGATCGACGCGATCTCCAACGACTACGCCTACGAGGTGCCACAGGCGGAGGAGCTGTACCGCCGCTACGTGAACGACGAGGTCGTCGCGATCCAGGGCTGGGGCACCGGTGACACGGAGGCCCTGCGCACCCGCGTCGCGAACGATGAGCTCCCGTTCATGTCCGGATCGTTCTCCGAAGAGCTCACCGACCCGGAGGACTCGCCGTTCAACTTCCTCGTCGCTGCGACGTACTCGGATCAGATGCGCGCGGCACTCAACTGGATCGCGGAGCAGTCCGACGGTGAAGTGGGTGTCGCGGCGCTCCACCACGACTCCCCGTTCGGCACGTCGCCGGTCGCGGACGGCGAGGCGTGGATCGAGGAGCAGGGGCTGGACATCGACTACAGCTCGCACGCGATGCCCGCGGGCACCACGAACTTCGCGGGTGTGCTCAGCCAGGTCGACTCCGCCGGTGCGGAGTACATCATCATCCAGAACGTTGCAAGCCCCGCCGCTCAGCTGGCCCGTGACCTCGCGGCCCAGGGCGGCGACCAGAAGATCGTGTGCCTCAACTGGTGCGGCAACGAACTGTTCGTCACGTCCGCGGGCGACGCCGCGGAGGGCCACGTCATGGTCCAGCCCATCGCACCCGTCTCCACGGAGCGGCCCGGCCATGAGGACCTGCTGTCGTACGTCGAGGAGCAGGGCGGCGATGCCGCCGATATCCAGGTCAGCTACGTGCAGGGCTGGTACGCGATGCACATCATGGCCGAGGGCATCCGCCACACGCTGGAGGCCGGTGAGGACCTCACCGGTGCGGCGATCCGCGAATCGCTCGAGACGATGGGCCCCATCGACACGGGCGGCGTGATCGGTGACGGTCCGGTCGAGTTCAGTGCGGACTCGCACCGCGGTTCGACGACCTCGGGCCTCTACGAGGTGAAGGACGGCGAGCTCACCGTGATCGAGGAGGCGGTGGCCCCGTGACCGCGGCTCCGGACACGGCGCGGGGGGCCGGGCCTCCGGTCGCACCGCCCGCGCTCCTGTCGATCAACAACATCGAAGTCATCTACGACGAGGTCATCCTCGTGCTGCGCGGCCTGTCGCTCGAGGTGCCGGAAGGGCAGATCGTCGCCCTGCTGGGCTCCAACGGGGCGGGGAAGTCGACGACGCTCAAAGCGGCGTCGGGTCTGCTGCCCAGTGAGCAGG
The DNA here is from genome assembly GCF_016107685.1 of Brevibacterium yomogidense. Lineage (GTDB taxonomy): Bacteria > Actinomycetota > Actinomycetes > Actinomycetales > Brevibacteriaceae > Brevibacterium > Brevibacterium yomogidense. The sequence continues at coordinate 507,649 of NZ_JABASY010000003.1, read as the reverse complement.
GGGAGGTGACGAGCGGGCACATCACCTTCGGAGGTGAGGACATCACGAAGATGGACGCACCGGAACGGGTGAAGCGCGGTCTGAGCCTCTGCATGGAGGGCCGTCACGTCTTCCCGCACCTCACCGTCGCGGACAATCTGCTGGCGGGCGGGTACACGAAGGCGGGAGAGGCGGCGGAGACGCTCGACTTCGTCTACGAGTTCTTCCCGAAGCTCGCGGACATGCGTGCCCGGACCGCCGGTTTCCTGTCCGGGGGCGAGCAGCAGATGCTCGCGATCGGGCGGGCACTCATGGCCAAGCCGACCCTCCTCATGCTCGACGAGCCGTCGCTGGGACTCGCCCCGCTGCTGGTCGAGGAGATCTTCGAGACGATCGCCCGGCTCAACGCGGACACGGGACTCACCGTGCTCGTCATCGAGCAGAACGCCCGCACCGCGCTTTCTGTGGCGCACCACGGCTACATCATGGAGCAGGGCCGGATCATGCTCGAGGGTGAGGCGGACGCTCTCGCGAACAACCCCGACGTGAAGGAGTTCTACCTGGGTGTCGGGGGAGATGCGGGCAAGCGCAGCTATCGGGACGTCAAGCACTATCGGCGCCGCAAGCGCTGGTTGTGAGGGGAGACCACCATGAACGCAACGAGCGGCACGGACGTGCCGGCCATCGTCACCGCTGCGGCGGACCGCGACCCGGTCCTGCGGCAGCGCCTCGACGCGGCGGGACTGGACCCGGCGGCGATCGGATCCGCGGAGGACCTCCTCGCAGTCCCCGTCCAGAGCAAGGACGAGATGGTCGCGGCACGTGACCACGTCCTCGGCGACGGTGTGCCCAAGCGGATCTTCCAGTCACCGGGCCCCATCTACGAGGCCCAGCCGGCGGGGGAGGACCCGTGGCGGTGGCGGGAGGCGCTGGAAGCGGCGGGGCTGAGGCCGGGGGACATCGTCCTCAACTGCTTCGGCTATCACCTGTCTCCGGCGGGTGCGATGTTCGACGAGGGCATCGTGGCGGCCGGCGGGACGGTCCTGCCCGCCGGGATCGGGAACCAACAGCTGCAGGTGCAGGCGATCCGGGATCTGGGGATCCGCGGGTACGTCGGGCTGCCCAGCTACCTCAAAGCACTCATCGACCTCTTCGAGGCCGACGGGGGGACGCCCGAGGACATGCCCCTGCAGTACGCGGTCGTCACCGCGGAGCCCCTGCCGGACAGTCTGCGGGAGACCCTGCAGGTGTGGGTCCCGCAGGTGCGGATGGCCTACGGGTCCGCCGAGGCCGGTCTCATCTCCTACGAGGACGGCCGTGCTGACGGGATGGTGACGGCGAGCGGGATCACGGTCGACGTCTGCGACATCGCTGACGGCACCCCCCTCACGGAGGGGCCCGGCGAGGTCGTCGTGTCGATCCTCCGTGAGACCGCGCCGCTGATCCGGTTCGGGACCGGCGATCTGTCCGCCTGGGTGACGGACGGCGGGCAGCCCGTGCAGACGGACGGGCGGCGCCGGCTCGCGGGGGTGCTGGGGCGCACCGGGCAGGCCGTCAAGGTCCGCGGGATGTTCCTGCACCCCACCCAGGTGAAGGGGGTCGCGGCGAAGCTCGAGGGTGCGGACGCGCTGCGGTTCGTCATCGGGCGGGAGGACCACAGGGACTCCGTCGTCGCCGAGGTCGTCGTCACCGCCGGTGCGGACGCGGACACCGTCGTCGCCGAGGCCGCGGACCGGATCCGTTCGGAGCTGCGGTTCCGCGCGGACGTGCGGACCGCCGACGGGTTCGACGACGACGCTGTCATCGTCGACACCCGCACCTGGGACTGATTTGTCCCGCCCCGTCGTCTGCGGAGGGCGGGCGGCGCGGTCCGCGGAGGGCTCGGCTGTGCGGTCGGGCCCTCCGCGGATGGTGGGGAAAACCCCCGTGGGGACTCCGGTCGCCACCAGTGAGAAGCCTGAGTGTTCGTTCCTAGTGTGGTGGGTATGACAGCACCTCCCGCCCCGCAGCACGTGCCCTCCGCCCCTCCCGGGCGCCCCACCCTCCCTGCGGCCCGTCTGCACGGGAGTGACGCCGCGGCCCTCGCCTCCACGCGCCGGGCAGTCGTCCTGCTCGCAGGCGGGCCGCTCGTCGTCCTCACCGCGGTGTGCGGGGCCTTCCTCGTCGCGGGCGTGCCGGTTCCGTCGTGGGCGGTCCTCGTGGGCCGCTGGATCCCGGCGCTCGTGTCATGGGCAGTGCTGCGGAGGGTGCTCGCCGACCACGGCGACGGACGTGCCGGGCTCGTCTCCGCATGGGGCCTGCGTCGGGGGGTGGGCACACGCGGCCGCTTCGTCCTCACCTGTGCGGCAGGCGCAGCAGCGGTGGCCGTCATCGCGATCGTCACGGCGCTGCTGTCGGCCACGGTCGGTGCGATGACGCTGCAGCCGGCGCAAGTGCTGGTCCCGGGGGTCCTCCTGATGCTGCCGCTCGCTGTCGTCTTCGCGTGCAGCACTCTGGGCGAGGAGGTCGTCTGGAGGGCGCATCTGCCGCGCCTGCTGGGCGGCGGCTTCTGGCGGTCGGCGCTCATCGTCGCAGTCGCATGGACGGCATTCCACATGCCGCTGCACGTCACATACGTCCTCCAGGGGGCCATGCCCCTCTCCCACGCCGCCGCTGCCACCTCCGGGATCCTCCCCTTGAGCCTCTTCCTCAGCGCGCTCGCCGCACGTCAGGGTAGTGTCTGGCCGGCGGTGTTCGCCCATGCCGTCCCGTTCTCTGCGGTGGGCCTCGCGATGGACTCCGCGGCGATCGCACCGGAGGCGATGTGGACCATCACCGGCATCAGCAGCGCCCTCTTCCTCAGCGCAGCCATGGCGGTCGCTCCGGTGCATCCCCCTGTCTGGGTGAGCACCACAGCCGGGGCGAGCGCCCCAGTCCGCATGCCGGACTGACGGAGGGAATTCTTTCCGGCACGGCCGTTCTGTGGGATCGTGGGCCAGCGGGGACGAGCGTCAGACCCGCTGTTACGCTAGGCGAGGACCGCGTACGCGGCTGTCTCATTTCCGGTGAGGAGTACCCCAGATGACCGAAGCCCCTTCCGCGATGAACGCAGGACTTGCGACCGTGGATCCTGAGATCGCACAGGTGTTGGACCAGGAACTGTCCCGGCAGCGCAGCACACTCGAGATGATCGCGTCGGAGAACTTCGTTCCCCGGGCCGTCCTCGAAGCGCAGGGTTCCGTCCTCACGAACAAGTACGCGGAAGGCTACCCGGGTCGCCGCTACTACGGCGGCTGCGAATTCGTCGACGTCGCAGAGGATCTCGCGATCGACCGGGCGAAGTCGCTGTTCGGCGCTGCCTACGCCAACGTCCAGCCGCACTCCGGGGCGCAGGCCAACGCCGCCGTCCTCCACGCGTTCGCGCGCGCCGGCCACAAGCTGCTCGGTATGGATCTGGCGCACGGCGGGCACCTCACGCACGGGATGAAGATCAACTTCTCCGGCCGTCTCTACGACATCTCCTCCTACGAAGTGGATCCGCAGACCTATCGGGTCGACATGGACGTCGTCCGGCAGCGCGCACTCGAGAACCGCCCGGACGTGATCGTGGCCGGCTGGTCGGCGTACCCCCGCCAGCTCGACTTCGACGCGTTCCGCTCGATCGCGGACGAAGTGGGTGCCACCCTCTGGGTCGACATGGCGCATTTCGCGGGCCTCGTCGCGGCGGACCTGCACCCGAACCCGGTGCCGATCGCGGACGTCGTGTCGTCGACGGTCCACAAGACGATCGGCGGGCCCCGCTCCGGCTTCATCCTGTCGAAGGACGAAGCGAACGCGAAGAAGATCAACTCCGCGGTGTTCCCCGGTCAGCAGGGCGGCCCGCTCATGCACGTCATCGCGGCGAAGGCCGTCGCCTTCAAGCTCGCGGCGCAGGCGGAGTTCAAGGAGAAGCAGGAGAGGACGCTGCGCGGTGCGCGGATCCTCGCGGACCGCCTCCAGGAGGCGGATGTCGCAGACGCCGGCGTCCAGGTGCTCACGGGTGGGACCGACGTCCACCTGGTCATCGTCGACCTGCGCAACTCCCACCTCAACGGCAAGGAGGGGGAGGACCTCCTCCACGAGGTCGGCATCACCGTCAACCGCAATGCGGTGCCGTTCGATCCGCTTCCGCCGATGACCACCTCCGGTCTGCGGATCGGGACGCCGGCACTCGCCGCGCGCGGCTTCGGTGACACGGAGTTCACCGAGGTGTCCGACATCATCGCGCAGGCGCTCAAGCCCGGGGCGGACGTCGACGGACTGCGGGCGCGCGTGCGCAAGCTCGCGGACGGGTTCTCCCTCTACGAAGGCCTGGAGCAGTACTCATGACAGCGGGAACGGAAGCAGCGGCTGCGAAGCTCGCGGCGGAACCGCGCAAGCTCGACGGCACGGCGACCGCCGCCGCCATTAAGGGAGAGCTGATTGAGCGGGTGGAAGCCCTGCGGGCCCGCGGCGTGACCGCGGGACTGGGCACCCTGCTGGTTGGCGATGACCCCGGTTCGCAGTGGTATGTGGCGGGGAAGCACCGGGACTGTGCTGAGATCGGCATCGCGTCGATCCGCGAGGATCTGCCCGCCACGGCGACGCAGGAGGAGATCGAGGACGCGGTCCGTCGCCTCAACGAGAACCCGGAGTGCACCGGCTACATCGTGCAGCTGCCGCTGCCGGACGGGATCGACGAGAACCGCGTGATCGGACTCATCGACCCGGCGAAGGACGCGGACGGTCTGCACCCGCAGAATCTGGGCAACCTCGTGCTGCGGGTGAAGGAGGACATCGACACTCCTCTGCCCTGCACGCCGGCCGGAATCGTCGAACTGCTCACGCGGCACGACATCGACCTGAACAGCAAGCACGTCGTCGTCCTGGGCCGCGGTGTGACCGTGGGCCGCCCGATCGGCCTGCTGCTCACCCGGAAGGCCGTCAACGCCACGGTCACCCTCACGCACACGGGGACCCGGGACCTGCCGGCGCTCGTCGCGCAGGCGGACGTCATCGTCGCGGCCGCCGGGCAGGCGGGGATGGTGACCGCGGACATGGTGAAGGACGGGGCTGTCCTCATCGACGTGGGCGTCTCCCGGTCGGAGGATCCGGAGACGGGCAAGTCGAAGGTCGTCGGCGACATCGAACGCGCGGCGCGGGAGCGGGCATCCGCCTACACCCCCAACCCGGGCGGCGTGGGGCCGATGACCCGCGCGATGCTGCTCGTCAACGTCGTGGAGATCGCGGAGCGCCGTGCGGCCGGCGCCTGAACGGCCCCGTAGACGCGGATCGACGCTGCGGGCACCACACCGATCTGGTGAGGTGCCCGCAGCGATTCACGCGGCGCCGGCATGAGTTGCGGCGGCGTCAGCGTGAGCAGCGGCGGCGTCAGTACGCCCCGCGGCCGCGTCAGTACGACCGGGGGAGGCCCAGCACCTTCGTGCCCAGGTAGTTGAGCACCATCTCCTGGCTCACGGGCGCGATGCGCATGAGGCGGACCTCCCGCAGGTAGCGGCCCACGTGGTACTCCTCGGAGTACCCCATGCCGCCGTGGACCTGCAGTGCACGGTCCGCGGCCTCGTACCCGGCTTCCGCGCAGAGGTACTTCGCGGTGTTGGCGGCGCGACCGCTGGGCAGCCCGTTGTCGTACGTCCAGGTCGCGTGACGGAGCGCGAGTTCCGCGGCGTCGAGCTTGGCGAGGGCGTCCGCGAGCGGGAACTGGATCCCCTGGTTCATGCCGATGGGACGGTCGAAGACGACGCGCTCCTTCGCATAGGCCGTCGCCTTCGCCAGAGCGGCGCGGCCGATGCCGAGTGCTTCGGACGCGATGAGCATGCGTTCGGGATTGAGGCCGTCGAGGATGTAGGTGAAGCCCTTGCCTTCCTCACCCACCCGGTGCGCCTCCGGGATGACGAGGTCGTCGATCACGAGTTCGTTCGAGGAGACCGCGTTGCGGCCGATCTTCCGGATGGGGCTGATCGATACCCGGTCCCGGTCGAGGTCCGTGAAGAACAGGGTGAGGCCGTCCGTGGGCTTCTCGACCTCGCTGCGAGGCGTGGTGCGGGTGAGCAGGAGGATCTTCTCCGATTCGAGGGCCTTGGAGATCCATACCTTGCGGCCGCGGACGACGTAATCGGATCCTCGCCGCGTGGCGAACGTCGTGATCCGGGTGGTGTCCAGGCCTGCGTCCGGCTCTGTCACCCCGAAGCAGACGTGCAGGTCACCGGAGGCCACGCGGGGCAGGTTCTCCTGCTTCATCGCGTCGGATCCGTGCACGATGACGGGGTGCATGCCGAAGAGCGTCATGTGCACGGAGCTCGCAGCGTTCATCGCCCCGCCGCCCGCGGCGATCGCCTCGAGGAGGAGGGTGGCCTCCGTGATCCCCAGCCCGCCGCCGCCGTACTCCTCCGGCGTCGTGAGGCCCAACCAGCCGTGGGACGCCAGGTGATCGTAGAACTCCTGCGGGAACTCCCCGGCGAGGTCCTTCTCCGCCCAGTACTCGTCGTCGAAAGGGGCAACGATCTCCCGCGCTGCGGTGCGCACCTCGACCTGGTCGTCTGTGAGACCGAACTCCATGGCTCCTCCTGGAACTGAACTCTGCTGTCGCTGCTGCTGATCCCCCCAAAGGTACTACCATTAGGTGGATGAGCGAAAGGGGCGCGGCATGAGCGGGGTCGAGACGGTGGCGGCGGATCTGCGCGACCGCATACTGAGCGGTGACCTGTCTGTCGGCAGTCCGCTGCCGCCGGAGCGCGAGCTCGGGGCGCAGGTGGGTGTGAGCCGGACGACCGTGCGCGGAGCTCTCGCCCAGCTCGCGGCGGAGGGGCTCGTCGACCGGAGGGTGGGCCGGGGCGGGGGCACGTTCGTGGCGGAGCCAGGGGCTCGTCAGGTGACGGCCGCCCTGCAGCGCGGCGTCGGGATGGCCGGATTCCCGGCCGTGGACCTTGCAGAGGCGCGCATGGCGATCGAGCCGCGGTGCGCGGCGCTTGCGGCGACGCGGATGACGAGTGAGCAACTCTCTGACCTGCGCGCCCTCCAGTCCGTCATGGCCCGCGCGCAGTCGCGAGGGGAGTTCTTCGAGGCGAACGCCCGCTTCCACGTGCTCATCGCGGAGGGCAGTGGCAACGAGGTCCTCGCGGCGATCATCCGCGGGCTCATCGCGCCGATCCGTGACATCACCGACGACCCCGCCCGCATCCGCGATGCGGAGATGCGCGAGACGGTCCGTGTGCACGAGCTGCTGCTGGCGGCCCTCGTGCAGGAGGACGCATCCGGCGCTGAATCACTCATGCGCGGCCACCTGCAGGCGCACGTCGACGTGCTCTGCGGTGCACGTCCCGTCTGAAGCTGCCGACGGGTTTTGACGCACGGGTGCCGGAGCCGTAGCGTAGTTCGTGTGCACGAACGCCAGTTCGCATATACCAACGGAGGTATGAGCCCATGGTCGACGACGACCTCCACCGCAGACGCACTGCGCCCCGCCGCTCAGGGTGGCGCGACCGCGCGCGGTCTCCGCGACGCGCCGTCCGTGCGCTCAGCGCCGCAGTGCTCGTGTCCGCAGTGGGGCTCCTGAGCGCCTGCGCGGGGGACACCGATGACATGACGGTGCTCAAGCTCGCGGACAGCTACGCCACGACCCACATGTTCGCCCGCTACGGCGTCGAAGGCTTCATCGAGGACGTCACGGAGCCGGGCGAGGGCGGTGTGGAGATCGAGTACTACCCGGCCGGCCAGCTGGGCAGCGCGCGGGACATCGTCAACCTCGCGCAGGCAGGGTCCCTGGAGGTCACTCCGGCCGCGCCGTCGTACCTGTCGGATCAGCTGCCGCTGTCCAGTGTCACGGACCTGCCGGGACTGGCGGAGGATTCGTGTGTCGCCTCCGCAGCATTCCGCGATCTGCTCGACGAGGACGGGGTGCTCTACCAGGAGGAATACGCGCCGCGAGGGCTCCGCCCGCTCTGGGTCGCTGTCATCCCCGGCTACGAGCTCATGACGGCTTCCCGGAAGATCGAGACCCCGGAGGACGTTCCCGGGCTCACGATCCGGTCGTCCGGAGGGGCGATGGACACGAACATCGAATCGCTCGGGGCAGCACCCGTCAGCATGACCGCTGCGGACGCGTACGAAGCCCTGTCGCGGCACACCGTCGACGGAATCTCGTTCCCGTACGCGAGCGTCACCCCCTACCGCCTCGAGGAGGTCCTCCGCTACTCGACCAAGGGGCTCAACCTCGGGTCGTTCGCGATGCCCTACGTCATCGCGGAGGAGGCGTGGCAGGATCTCACTCCCGCACAGCAGGATCGGATCCAGACTGCCGCGGACGAAGCGTCGCAGCGTCTGTGCGACGGGATCACGGAGGAGAACCCGGCGTCGGAGCAGCTCATGCGGGACGCGGGTGTCGAGTTCACAGAACTGACGGATGAGCAGATCGACGACTTCGCCGTGCATCTCGAGCCGCTTCGGCGTGCGTGGGCGGAGGAGTTCGACACAGCGGGCCGTCCGGGCACGGCCGTGCTCGAGGCGTACGAAGAGGCGGTGGCCCGTCATGAGACCGCCGCCGAGGAGGGCTGAGGGCATGGAAACCGGATCAGCACAGAACCCCGGTCTCGAACCGGCGCACGGCGACGGCGAGCGTCTCATCGTCGCGGAGGACGGCGCGACTGCGATGCCGGCGGCTGCGGTCCGCATGCACCCCGTGGTGCGCGGGATCGGCCGCGTGAGCGCTGCGGTGGCCGGCGTCGCGGTCGTCGCACTGTTCGCCGTCATGCTGGCGGAGGCGGGGGCGCGCTACCTGCTCTCCGAACCGCTGGGGTGGAATGTGAGCGCTGTCGAGCGCCTCATGATGCCGGGCATGGTCTTCCTCGCCCTGCCGTGGATGTACGTGTGCGCCGGCCACGTGAGTGCCGGAATGGTGTACTCCCGACTGTCCCCGGCGCTGCGTGCTGCGGCCCGCATCGTCGCCTTCGTGTGCGTCGTCGGGGGCGCCGCGCTGCTGTTCGCCGCCGGGCTCAACGGTGCCGTCGGCGCGTGGGTCCTCGGTGACGCCCCGCCGCCCAGTTCCGCCGAGGTCTCCATCCCCACGTGGACCTGGCTCGCCCTCCAGCCCCTCGGGGCCCTCGGACTGCTCGTCGTCGCCCTCATCGATGCGCCGCGCTTCCTGCGCGACGGCGAGATCGAGGACGACGCGGAAGGACACACGCCATGATCGTCCTCGTCATCACGGCTCTGCTGCTCGTCCTCATCCTCCTGCGGGTGCCGATCGCGTTTGCGATCCTCACCGCCGGACTGGTCGGGATGGTCGCCATCGACGGATTCGCCGCCGCGTTCGCCGTCGTCCAGGTGATCCCGGTGAGTGCGGCGGGGAAGTTCTCTCTGTCCGCCATCCCGCTGTTCATCCTCATGGCGCACTTCGTCCTGGCCAGCGGTGCACTCAACTCCCTCTTCGAGAGCGCACGGGTGCTCGTGGGCCGTGTCCGCGGGGGCACGGGGATCGCGGCAGTGCTCGCGGGAGCCGGGTTCGCCTCCGTCTCAGGATCGTCGACCGCTTCCGCGGCCACCCTCGCCCACACGTCGACGGGGGAGATGGTCCGACAGGGCTACTCACCGCGACTGGCGACCGGTGCCGTGGCGAGTGCGGGCACCCTCGCAGCCATGATCCCTCCGTCGATCCTCTTGATCTTCTACGCGATCACGGCGGAGACGAGCGTGGGCCAGACCCTCCTCGCGGGTCTGGTCCCCGGACTCCTCATGGCCGCGGCACTCTGCGCGGTCGTCTACATCCAGGCGCTGCGTGGGCAGGCTCCGGAAGCCGTCGGCAGCACGCTGCGGGAGAAGGGGCGTGCAGTCGTGGGCCTCCTGCCGATCGGCGTCCTCTTCCTCCTGGTCGTCGGTGCAGTCTTCTTCGGGATCACGACCGCGACGGAAGCCGCGGCAGTCGGTGCGCTCGGCGCGCTGGGACTCATGGTCGCCTATGGCAAGGCGAGCTGGAAGAACATTCGCGAGTCGATCGTGGGCACCGTCACGAGCAGCGCGATGATCATGGTCATCATCGTCGCCGCGCACGTCTTCGGCCATTTCCTCGCAGAGAGCCGTGTGACTCCGGCTGTCGTCGCGGCGGTGGGCGCGTGGGAGGTCCCCGCGGTCGGCATCATGCTCGGCGTCGTGCTCGTCTACCTGGTGCTGGGCTTCTTCATGGACCAGATGGCCATCATCGCGCTCACCGTCCCGGTGACGCTTCCCCTCGTCGAGGCGCTGGGCTACGACCCCATCTGGTTCGGGATCGTCGTCATCCTCGTCGCGGAGATCGGCCTGGTCACTCCACCACTCGGCCTCAACGCGTTCGTGACCGCACGCGCCAGCAGGGTGCCGCTCGAGACGGTCTTCCTCGGGGCTGTGCCGTTCATCATCGGCATGCTCGTCATCGTCGGACTCGTGTTCGTGTTCCCCCAGCTCGCGCTGTTCGTTCCGGAGATGATGGGCGGATGACGAACGGAGTGGACAGTCGCGGAGGCGCCCCGCTGGAAGGTGTGAAGGTCCTCGAGGTGGGGACGGTCATCATGGCGCCCTACGCCGGGAAGGTGCTGAGGGACCTCGGCGCCGACGTCATCAAGGCGGAGCCTCCCGGCGGGGACATCGGGAGGAGGATAGGCATCCTCGGCCCACAGGGGACGAGCGTGCTCGCGATGAACCTCAACGCGGGCAAGCGGAGCATCGTCGTCGATGCGCAATCGCCCGAGGGCCGGCACGAGATGGAGGCACTCATCGGGTGGGCGGACATCGTCCTCACCAATACGCTGCCCGCCAGGCGTCGGCGGTTCGGTCTCGACTGGGAGCAGGTGCGGGCCGCGAACCCGCAGGCCATCCTCGTCACGGGGCAGGGCTTCGCCAGTGACTCGGCGCACGCGGACACACCCGCATACGACGACATCATCCAGGCGGCCTCCGGCCTCGCGGACACCTACCGACTGCGAGACGGCGAACCCTGCTACTCTCCCTACGTGGTCGCGGACAAGGTGTGCGGCATGACGATGGCGCAGTCCGCGCTCGCCGCGCTGCACCGACGTGCTCTCGACGGTGAGGGGTGCTGGGTCGATGTCCCGATGGTCGACACGATGGCTGCCTTCACACTCGTCGAGCACATGGGCGGTTCGACGTTCGCACCGCCGGACGGCCCCGTCGGATGGTCGCGGGTCCTCGCACCGGAGCACCGGCCCCACCCCACCCGGGACGGATGGGTCTGCGTCATGCCCTACACGGACGCGAACTGGAGGCGGTTCTGCGAGCTCATCGACCGGCCCGACTACCTCACGCATCCGCAGGTGGCGACGAACCGCGACCGCAGCGCGGATCCAACGCTCTACGAGCAGATCCTCGCGGAGTACGCGGCGACGCGGACCTGCGCCCGTATCGAGGAGGAGTGCGCAGCGCGGGGGATCCCCGCCCACCGCGTGACGCGGGTGGACGACCTCGTCGACGGCCCCTACCTCGGCGGCCGGCCCGTGCTCACGCACGCGCGGCACACGGACGAGGGGGACTACGTCCACGTGTCGGGCCCTGCGGTGTTCCACGGGCACGACCGGCCGGGCCCGGCGGACAGCGCGATGCTCGACGGCGACCGTGCGGCGATCCTCGCGATGCTCGACCTGGACGGCCCGCCGCACACAGCGCCGCCCGGCGGCGGACGGTAGCCTTCGACCATGGCCGCAGAGCATCGCACCGTCACCCGCGTCCTGGGGATCCTCGAGGTCGTCGCGCGTGCACGCGGGCCGGTGAGCCTCACGACGCTCGCGCGCGACCTCGACGCACCGAAGAGCAGCCTGCACGGGCTGACGGGCGGGCTCCTGCAGCGCGGGTACCTCGTCGAGGGTCCGGGCGGATACCGCTTGGGCGCGGGCGCACACGCACTGCTGCCTCCAGCGGGCACATCGCTGCCGCTGCTGCTGGGGGAGTCGTGCGCAGAGATCGCGCTGCGCACGGGGGAGACAGTGACGATCGCTGTCCGCGTCGGTGCGGATTCGGTCGTCTACGTGCATGCGGAGCCGTCGGCCTTCGAGGTCTGCTACCGGCCGCGGTTGCGGCAGCGCCGCCGGATCCTGCCGACCAGTGCCGGGAAGCTGCTCCTCGCCCAGACGGACGATGAGGACCGTGAGGCCACCCTGGCGCAAACGCAGGAAGCAGTGCGGACGCACTTCCTCGGGGAACTCGATGGTATCCGGGAGTCGGGAATGGCCTTCAACCGGGAGGAGACCGTAGAGGACGTGGGTGCGGTCGCCGTCGGCGTCTACGAGGGCGAGCACCTCACTGCGGCAATCACCATCGCCGGTCCGCATTCACGAGTGGCCGACAGGCTCGAGTACTTCGGCCGACTCGCACAGGACGTGCTCAGCGCGGACGGCTTCGGCCGCAGGGCGCCTGCGCGGCGCTGAGCCTGCGTGCGGCTGAGTCGGCACGCGACTGCGCGGGGCCGGTGAGGCGACCCCGCGCAGTAGCGATCATGCTCAGCTGTCGGTGAGGCGGAGCGAGAAGAAGACGCGGTCCTGATCCGGCCCGGCGTAGTCCTCGATCCGGCTGCCCTCGAAACCCAACGACGAATGGAACGCGATCGCGCTCGCGTTGTCCGGCAGGGCAGTCGCCTGCACAAGCTCTTCCGCATTGGCCCGCGCCCGGGCGATGAACGCTTCATAGAGGCGCCGTCCGATGCCGAGGTGGCGATAGTCCTGCCGCGCTGCGACGAGGTGGATGTAGGACGGCCCCTCCTTCGGGAAAGCGCCCAGCAGATACCCCACGATCTCGTTCTGATAGCGGGCCACGAGGCCACCGGCGGCGAACTGGCGGAACCAGTGCGGTTCGTGGTCGCCGCTCAGGTCGCGCTTGCCCCAGAACCGCTCCTGGCCGTTGACGATTTCCTCGCGGAGTTCCAGCGGATCGAGTTCGTCGAGCGGGCTGATGATCAGCTTGTCGGGGTCGAACGTCGTGTTCTCGGTCATGGCCTCTCCTCACATAGGACTGAACGTCCAGCATACGTGGACGGCAAGAGTGAATGTGTCGCAGGTCGGTCACAGTTCTTCGTGAACCGGCTGGTAACGGGCGTGTGGGCCCAGATCTCGGGCCTCGGTGAGAGCCGTCGAGGCGGCCGGGCGAGGCTGCGCACCCGCGTGGCAGGATAGGGGTCATGTTGCGCATCACCACGGTCAACGTCAACGGCATCCGCGCCGCCCTGAGGAAGGGCATGGGGGAGTGGATGGAGTCCGCAGGATCCCAGATCATCACTCTGCAGGAGGTGCGTGCGGCCAACGACATCGTCTTCGACGTCCTGGACGACTGCGGCTACCACGTGCAGAGCGCCGACGCGGAGGCGAAGGGCCGTGCCGGTGTCGCCGTCCTGTCCCGCACGGAGCCCGTCGCCACACGGACGGGGATCGGCGACGACTACTTCGACACCGCCGGACGGTGGATCGAATCCGACTTCCGCCTGGACGACGGATCGCTCCTCACCGTGGTGAGCGCCTACGTCCACTCCGGTGAGGTCGACACCCCCAAGCAGGTCGACAAGTACCGCTTCCTCGACGCGATGCTCGTCCGCCTGCCCGAACTCGCAGAGCACGCGGATCATGCGGTCGTCACCGGGGACCTCAATGTCTGCCACACAGAGCTCGACCTCAAGAACTGGAAGGCGAACAGGAAGAAGGCGGGCTTCCTCCTCGAGGAGCGCGCGTACTTCGACCGGTTCTTCTCCGACATCGGCTACGTCGACGTCCACCGTCGCCTGTCCGGGGAAGTGCCCGGCCCCTACACGTGGTGGTCCATGCGCGGGAAGGCGTTCGACAACGACGCAGGATGGCGGATCGACTACCAGGCTGCGACGCCCGGGCTCGCGGAGACGGCCTCGGCAGCACGCGTGGATCGGGCCGCGAGCTGGGGCGAGCGCTGGTCCGACCACGCGCCGCTGGTCATCGATTACGACATTCCCGGGCTGCAGCAGGCCGACTCCGCCTGAGTGGGCCTGTCTCTGCATGACGCCCCCTGGCCCTCGCTGACACAGGGTGGCGCAGGCTGCTGACACCGCAGGATCGCGAAGGAACAGCGAAGCGCCGCAGGGCGCGGACGAGGCTTCCTCGTCCGCGCCCTGCGGCGCTTCTGTGTCCGGAGCGTCCGCCTCAGCAGCAGCGCGCCTTCGGGTTGCGGTCCTGTTCGTCCGTGAGGTCCTTCCAGAATTCGCGGGCGCCCATCGCGCCCTCGTCCGTGCCGTGGCGCCGCCGGTATGACTCGAGGTAGTGGAGGTAGGCGTTCTCCCCCATGACCTCCTTGAGATACCAGTGGAGTCCCCGGAGGGTGCGGAGGACGGCACGGAGCACGAGGCGCAGAGCCCCCGTGACACCGCCGTCGGCCCCCACGGCCCCGGTCGGCACAGCTGGGTCCGTTCGTCGCGATGCCGTGGTGGACATCAGTGCCCTCCCACTCCTGGCTTCGTGAGGCCCTTCTCCCGGCGGTACTCGTCCCACTGGGCCTCGACCTCCTTCTCAGCCTTCGTGGCGATGAAGCTGGCCGGGGCGAAGTACGTCGTGGGGGTGTGGGGCTCTTCGGACGATGTGACGGTGCTGCCGGCGACCGCCTTGTACGACACCCACAGCGCCATGACGACGACGAGGACGACGACGACCGCGAACACTATTGAAAGCGTCCCCTGGACGAAGGTGTTGCGGACGACGGCGTTCATCGCCTCGGCACCCTCCGTGTTGCCCAGTGAGGTCTCCCCGGCGTTGACCGCATCCCGGTAGGCGAAGTGCTGGGCCCAGTAGCCGAGCTTCGGGTCGGAGGAGAAGATCTTCTGCCACGAGGCGGTCATCGTCACTGCGAGGTCCGCCGCGAGCGGGATGCCCGGGATCCACGCGTACTTCGCGTACCCGGACTTGCAGACGATCGCGAAGACGACGGCCAGCGCAATCGCCGCCAACAGCTGGTTGGAGATGCCGAACAGCGGGAACAGCGTGTTGATGCCGCCCAGCGGGTCCGTCACACCCATGAGCAGGATGGAGCCCCACGCCGCGACCATGATGAACGTGGTCATCCACGCACCCACGGTCCACGACGGATCGCGGAACCGCTTGACGAAGTTGCCCAGCAGGTCCGACAGCATGAAGCGGGCCACGCGGGTTCCCGCGTCGATCGTCGTGAGGATGAAGAGCGCCTCGAACATGACCGCGAAGTGGTACCAGAAGCTCATCGCGGCCTGGCCGCCGAAGCCCGGCAGCTGGTGGAGGATGTGGGCCATCCCCAGCGCGAGGGTGGGCGCACCACCGGTGCGGGAGATGATCGATTCCTCACCGACGTCCTTCGCCGCCTGCTCGAGCTCCGCGGCGTTCGTCTCCACCCCGGACATGCCCAGGGAGTTGTTGATGAAGTCCGCAGCGCCCTGAGCGGTGCCGCCGGTCAGCGGCTCCGCGGCGTTCATCGCGAAGTAGATGCCCTTGTCGAGGCTCACCGCGGCGACGAGCGCCATGATCGCGACGAACGACTCCATGATCATGCCGCCGTAGCCGATCATCCGGATCTGCGATTCCTTCTCCACGAGCTTGGGCGTCGTGCCGGAGGAGATGAGCGCGTGGAAGCCGGACAGGGCACCGCAGGCGATCGTGATGAAGAGGAACGGGAACAGCGAGCCTGCGAAGGCGGGTCCGTCGGAGTTGAACGCGAATTCGGTGACCGCAGGCATCTGCACGGTGGGGTTGACGACCACGATGCCCACAGCCAGGAGGAGGATCGTGCCGATCTTCATGAAGGTGGAGAGGTAGTCGCGCGGAGCGAGCAGGACCCACACCGGCAGGACCGCTGCGAGGAAGCCGTAGATCATGAGGCACCACGCGAGCGTCGAGCGATCGAGGTGGAAGAACTCCGACCAGACCGGGTCGTAGTTGACCCAGCCGCCCGCGACGATCGCGAGGATGAGCAGGACGACGCCGATCACGGACGTCTCGACGACCGCACCGGGACGCAGGAACCGCATGTAGACGCCCATGAAGAGGGCGATCGGGATGGTCATCGCGATGGAGAAGACGCCCCACGGCGATTCGGCGAGCGCGTTGATGATGACGACGCCCAGCACGGCGATGAGGATCACCATGATGAGGATGATGCCGATCGAGGCGATGATGCCGCCGACGGTGCCGAGTTCGTCACGGGCCATCTGACCCAGCGAGCGGCCGTTCCGGCGGGTGGAGAAGTAGAGGACCATGTAGTCCTGCACGCCGCCGGCGAGGATGACGCCGAACACGATCCAGAGCGTGCCGGGCAGGTAGCCCATCTGCGCCGCGAGGACGGGGCCCACCAGCGGACCCGCACCGGAGATCGCGGCGAAGTGGTGGCCGAAGAGGACGCGGCGGTCCGTGGGGGTGAAGTCACGGCCGTTGTCGTTGATCTCCGCCGGTGTGGCGCGGGTGACGTCCGGCTTGCAGATCTTCCACTGGATGAACTTCGCGTAGAAGCGATAGGCGAGCAGGTAGCTGCCGACCGCTGCGGCGACGAACCAGCTGGCGCTCGTCTCCTCGCCGCGGACGAACGCGATCATGACCCAGCCGAGACCCGCGACGACGCCGATCGCGGCCCACACCACGATGCGTGCGGGGGTCCATCGGGGTTTCTCTATCACCCCGACGGGTGGCGCATCCTCGTCTGTGCGCACGTATTCCACCGTCATTGCTGCTCCTCTGCGCTGTTGTGCGGGCCACTGGCCCACAGGCCTGTCCGGGTCGGTCTGCATCTGTGCTGACAATCGCATGAGCGATCGATCAATCCGCTTGACAGCAGGATATTTTCTCTCGCGCGGTCACCCTGTGCACTGTCTCACACGTCGCCGATTATATTGGTGATCGGATCGTTATCAATCCGAACCCGTCACAACTCCGTCTGCACGCGGTGGCAGAATGAGGCTCATGACCGCTACTGCTGCCCCGGCCCCCGTCCGTCCTCGTTCCCTGTCCGGAATCCAAGCGACATCGGATTCGCTCCACCTGGGCAACTACATCGGGGCGCTGCAGCAGTTCGTCGAGCAGCAGGAGACGCACGACGCGTTCTTCTTCATCGCGAACCTGCACGCGATCACGGTCGATCAGGACCCGACCCTGCTGCGCGAGCGCACGCTGCGGACAGCGGCGCAGTTCATCGGTGCGGGGCTCGACCCGGAGCGTTCGACGCTGTACGTCCAGTCCCACATCCCTGCGCACACGCAGCTGGGCTGGGTGCTGGAATGCACGACGGGCCTGGGTGAGGCGATGCGCATGACCCAGTTCAAGGACAAGTCGGGGAAGAACGAGCACGTGTCCCTGGGCCTGCTGACGTACCCCGCGCTCATGGCCGCAGACATCCTGCTGTACCAGGCCGACGTCGTGCCGGTGGGGGAGGACCAGCGTCAGCACCTCGAGCTCACCCGCAACCTCGCGGAACGGTTCAATCACCGATACGGCGAGACGTTCACGGTGCCGGACGCGCACATCCTCAAGTCCACCGCGAAGGTCTACGACCTGCAGGACCCCACCGCGAAGATGTCGAAGTCGGCGAAGACGCCGGCGGGACTCATCGAGATCCTGGACGACGAGAAGACCCTCACGAAGAAGATCAAGTCCGCGGTCACGGACGACGGCACGGACGTGACGTTCGATCCGGAGGGCAAGCCGGGGGTGTCGAACCTCCTCACGATCTTCTCCGCCCTGTCCGGTCGCCCGATCGACGCGATCGTCGCGGAATTCGAGGGGAAGATGTACGGTCACCTGAAGGTGGCACTGGCCGAGGTCGTGGTCGAGACCCTGCGTCCCCTCCGTGAGCGGACCCTCGAACTCCTCGACGACCCGGCAGAGCTGTCCCGCATGCTCGATGCGGGTGCGGAGGCAGCGGGTGCGATCGCGGAGGCCACGATCGCGGACGTGTACGACCGGGTGGGCTTCCTGACCCGCTGAGGCAGGACGACACGGCTGGCGTCTGAGCCGTCTCACGCAAGAGGAAGGTGGGCACCCGGGTGATCTTCCCCCCGAGGAACCGCAACACGAAGCCGCTGAATCTGTCACCGGAGGTGCTGCACACCGCTGCGCGCGTCGAGGACCGATTCCACGAGTGGGCCCGCCAGCGCGTCCGGAAGCGCGAGTGGCGACGGACCGCCGTCTGCTACGACTCGTACGGCACGGAGAACAGCGTGCGGGTCCTGGGCCGCATGGTGCTGACGAAGACCGGGAAGCTCGCCGCGGACATGCACGCGAGCATCCGCGGGTTCCGCTCCTTCGGTGCCGTGCCGCTCAAGGACGACACCGCGTGGGTGCGGATCGGCGATCAGGAGCACATGGTCGAATGCGACCGCGGCGGCATCATCGACATGGTCATCCCGGGCGAGTACGAGCCGGGCACCGTGGAGATCGAGATGTGGACCTCCGATTCGCTGGTCGACCGTGCGAAGGTGACGATCATCGGCCGTGAGCAGCGGTTCGGCATCCTCTCCGACATCGATGACACGGTCATGGTGACCGCGCTGCCGCGGCCGTTCCTGGCCGCGTGGAACACGTTCGTGCTGGATGAGCACGCCCGCAGCCCGGTGTCCGGCATGGCGGTCCTCTACGATCGCCTCACCTATCTGCGCCCCGACTCACCGATCATCTACCTGTCGACGGGCGCCTGGAATGTGGCGCCCACTCTCAAGCGGTTCCTGTCGCGCAACCTCTACCCCGACGGTCCGCTCCTCCTCACGGACTGGGGCCCCACGACCACGCGTGCGTTCCGCAGCGGCGTCGAGCACAAGCGCAACTCCCTGGAGCGCCTTGCGCGGGAGCTGCCGCACATGAAGTGGCTGCTCATCGGCGACGACGGGCAGCACGACGAGGAGGTCTACGGCGAGTTCGTCGAGAACCACCCGGACAACGTCGCCGCCGTCGCGATCCGGCAGCTCACCTCCGGTGAGGCCGTGTGGGCGGGCGGCCGCTCGCGGCGCACCGGACGCGGCCAGGGCGTTCCGTGGATCTACGCCTCCGACGGTGCCGGGCTCGCCTCGAAGCTCACGGAGCGCGGGATCCTCTCCGGCTTCTGATCCTGCGCCATGTGAGCAGTGCGGTCACGGCCCCCAGCAGGAGGCCGGCGGCCAGCAGGAGGTAGGGCAGCGAGGAGTCCGCCCCGGCGCTGCTGTCCTCCGCCGCAGCCTCCACATCCTCGCCCGAGGCCGCGGTCGTCTCCTCCTGCGCCTGCGCGTCGCGTGCAGCGGCTGTCTCCGCGGCCTCGGCGGCGGTCTCGAACGACACCTCGCCGATGGGGTCCGGCTCCGACTGCGCGAAGCCCCACTCGATGAGGTCGACAGCGCCGGCCCGCGTCATCGTCTCCCCGCCCAGGACCGCGGAGGCGAGCCTGCGGCCGTCGCGTTCGACGACCGCGACGAATGATCCGCCCGCGGTGCTCGTGTACCCGTTCTTGAGCCCCAGCCCGCCGTCGACCTCGCCGACGATGCGCGTGTGGTTCTGGATGGGGTAGCCCGGCAGCTTCTCGTCCGTGTCCGGATTCACGGCGCCCGGGAAGTCGTATTCGGTCGTCGAGAGGACGTCCATGAGGTACTCGTCCTCGAGGACGGCCCGGCCGATCCTCAGCAGGTCTGCCACCGTGGTCACCTGATCGTCGACGTCCAGGCCGGACGTGTTGCCCGCGGTCGTCCCGGTGAGCTGGAGGTCCGCCGCCTTCTCGTTCATGAGCGCGACCGCCTCGTCCTGGCCGCCCGCCGCATCCGCCAGCGCGTGCGCGGCATCGTTGGCGCTGCTCATGAGCATCGCGTGGAAGAGTTCGTCGACCGTGTACTCGTTCTTCTGGAGCAGCCCGACCTTCGTGCCATCGACGGTCATGTCCTCATAGGTCGCCTCGTGTGTCGCGTCCGGGTCGTCGAGGACGTCGACCAGCGCGAGGCCGCTCAGCAGCTTGATCGTGGACGCGGGGGCGTGCTCGAGCTCTGGTTCGTGCGCGGCGAGCACCTCCCCGGTGTCGAGGTCCGCGAGGATCCAGGACAGGGCCGCTGGCTCCGGTGCCGGGGAGCCGTCCGTCAGGGGACCGGGGTCATAGACGGCCGATTCGGACGGTTCCGGCTGCGCGACGACCGGCTGCGTGGCGACCTGCTGTGTGTCGGCGAGCGGCGTGACCGCGGTCGGTGCGGCGGCCTCGTGCGCGGTGGCAGGCTGGACCGGAGCGAGTCCGAGGCCCACGACCATCAGCAGGGTCAGCAGCCCTGCGGGCACGGCTGCTCGAAGTCTGTCGCGCACTGTCATGGGGAACAGGATACGGCCGACAGGGTCCGGCGGTCCTATCGCCCGGTCCCGGGAGTCGGCTGGAAGACGGGTGTGGCGCTGCGAGCGGTGCGTCGGCCCCGCGTCCAGTGGGAGATCGCGACGAAGGAGCAGGCTGCGAGGACGACGACTGTCGGGATCCCGCCCAGGACGAGGAACGTGCCGAGTCCCTGCACGGCGACCTCCAGGACGTACCCGAATGCGCGGGGCAGGAACGACACCACTGTGAAGATCGCGACGATGAGGGCGGGCAGGATGAGTGAGAAGGGCGACCAGCGGACCGTGAAGCAGGCTGCGAGGAGGAGGACGAGCCCGCCTGCGATCGCGAGCAGCCAGAGAGGACTGGACTCCATGAGCATCTGCACGGAGCGCATCGCCCCGGAGACGCCACGGAGCAGCAGCAGGAGACCCGCCACGAAGAGGATCGGGGCTGCGACGGCGGTGATGACGTGCGTGCCGGCTCCCGACTGGGAGGGGCGGGAACCTGCGGGGCCGGTGCGGAGTGAGTGTCGCCCGTGCCCCTGGAGGAGGATGGCGAGCCCCGTCCCGCCCATGACAGCACCCAGCACTTGGGGGACGCCGACGAGGGTGAGATTGAGGGGTGAGGACGCGATCGCGGGCAGATTCGCGGCGGCCGAGTAGAGGGCCAGGGGGAATGCGGAGGCGGCGAGCGTGGCGAGGCCGAGAGTGCCCAGACAGAGGAGTCCGACCGGTGTCCAACGGGCGGTCAGCACGGCGAGGACGAGGAGTGCGGTCCCCGCGATCTGTAAGCCCACACCTGTGGCTGCGACGGTCGATCCCAGGTCGAGGCGCATGTAGGCCTGCAGCAGGCGCTGCCCTCCGATCGCCAGGAGAGCGAAGCTGCCCAGGCCGCTGATGACCGCGACGAGACCGCCGATGAGATGAGTGAGACCGCGCGACATGGTCGCCTCCCGGGGCAGAGCGGCCGCGTGGTGGCGGCCACGGATACGAGCAGGATATCCCGGAACCGCACGGCAGTGCGGGAATCTGGCCGTCATCCGGAGGCGGGACCGTCATGCGGAGACACGAGAGGAGGGGCGGTTCCACCGCAGTGGAACCGCCCCTCCTCAACGCTGTCCGGCATCGTGCGCGACGCCGGGGCGAATCGTCTGTCAGCCGAGGGTGCGGCTGAGCAGCGCCTGCTTCACCTCTGCGATCGCCTTCGTCACCTGGATGCCACGGGGGCACGCGTCGGTGCAGTTGAACGTCGTCCGGCAGCGCCACACGCCTTCGCGGTCGTTGAGGACCTCGAGTCGCATGTCACCGCCGTCGTCACGGCTGTCGAAGATGAAGCGGTGGGCGTTCACGATCGACGCCGGCCCGAAGTACTGGCCATCGGTCCAGTACACGGGGCAGGACGTCGTGCACGACGCGCACAGGATGCACTTGGTCGTGTCGTCGAAGATCGCCCTGTCGTGCTGCGACTGCAGCCGTTCCCGCGTGGGCTCGTTGCCGGACGGGATGAGGAACGGCATGATCTCGCGGTACGACTGGAAGAACGGCTCCATATCGACGATGAGGTCCTTCTCCAGCGGAAGGCCCTTGATCGCCTCGACCGTGATGGTCTTCGACGTGTCGAGGTCCTTGAGCAGCGTCTTGCACGCCAGGCGGTTGCGGCCGTTGATGCGCATGGCATCCGAGCCGCACACGCCGTGGGCGCACGAACGACGGAAGCTCAGGGAGCCGTCGATGTCCCACTTGATCTTGTGGAGGGCGTCGAGCACACGGTCGGTGCCGTGCATCGTGACCGTGTACTCCTCCCAGTGCGCCTCCTGATCCTTCTCCGGATCGAACCGCGCGATGCGGAAGGTGCAGTCGAACGAAGGGATCTCTCCGCCGCCGCCCCCCAGGTGTGCGGGGAGGTCGACCTTGGAAGCCGGCTCTGCGGTCTGCGTGGTGTCTGACATCAGTACTTACGCTCCATCGGCTGGTAACGGGTGATGACGACGGGCTTCCATTCGAGGCGCATACCGGGAATCCCCTCCGCCTCGGAGTCCGCGTCCTTGTACGTCATCGTGTGCTGCATGAAGTTCTCGTCATCCCGGTCCGGGAAGTCCTCGCGGAAGTGTCCGCCGCGGGACTCCTTGCGGTGGATCGCCGCAACCGTGACGACCTCTGCGATCTCGAGCAGGAAGCCCAGTTCGACCGCTTCGAGGAGGTCCAGGTTGAAGCGCTTGCCGCGGTCCTGGATTCCGATGTTCTTGTAGCGCTCGCGAAGCCCCTCGATGATGTCCAGGGCTTCGCGCATCGTGTCATCGGTGCGGAACACCTGGACGTTCGCGTCCATCGTCTCCTGCAGATCGCGACGGATGTCCGCGATGCGCTCCGGCCCGTCGGACGTCCGCAGGCTCTCGATCATGTCGACGACGAACGATTCGGAGTTCTCCGGCAGCTCCGGCAGGTCCGCGGTCTCCGCGTACTTCGCCGCGGCGATGCCGGCGCGCTTGCCGAACACGTTGATGTCGAGCAGCGAGTTCGTGCCCAGGCGGTTCGAGCCGTGCACGGAGACGCACGCCGTCTCTCCGGCGGCGTACAGGCCCGGCACGATGTCCGTGTTGTTCCACAGGACCTCCGACTCGACGTTCGTCGGGATGCCGCCCATGCCGTAGTGGGCCGTGGGGAACACCGGGACGGGCTCCGTGTACGGCTCCACACCCAGGTAGGTGCGGGCGAACTCCGTGATGTCGGGCAGCTTCTCGTCGATGTGGCTGGGCTCGAGGTGTGTGAGGTCCAGCAGGACGTAGTCCTTGTTGGGCCCGCAGCCGCGGCCTTCACGGACTTCGTTCGCCATCGAGCGGGCGACGATGTCACGGGGTGCGAGGTCCTTGATCGTGGGGGCGTAGCGCTCCATGAAGCGTTCGCCGTCCACGTTGCGGAGGACACCGCCCTCACCGCGCGCAGCCTCCGACAGGAGGATGCCCAGGCCGGCGAGGCCCGTCGGGTGGAACTGGAAGAACTCCATGTCCTCGAGCGGCAGCCCGCGACGGTAGGTGACTGCGACGCCGTCACCCGTGAGGGTGTGGGCGTTCGACGTCGTCTTGAAGATCTTGCCGAAGCCGCCGGTGGCGAACACGACCGACTTCCCCCGGAAGATGTGGATCTCCCCGGTGGCGAGTTCGTAGGACACGACGCCCGCAGCGGTCTTCACCCCGTCGACCTCGGTCATGATGAGGTCGAGGACGTAGAACTCGTTGTAGAACTCGACGCCGTGCTTGACGCAGTTCTGGTAGAGCGTCTGGAGGATCATGTGGCCGGTGCGGTCCGCGGCGTAGCAGGCGCGGCGCACCGGAGCCTTGCCGTGGTCGCGCGTGTGGCCGCCGAACCGACGCTGGTCGATCTTGCCTTCGGGCGTGCGGTTGAACGGCAGGCCCATCTTCTCCAGGTCGAGCACCGCGTCGATGGCTTCCTTGGCCATGACCTCTGCCGCGTCCTGGTCGACGAGGTAGTCGCCGCCCTTGACGGTGTCGAAGGTGTGCCACTCCCAGTTGTCCTCTTCGACGTTCGCGAGGGCCGCGCACATGCCGCCCTGCGCCGCGCCGGTGTGGGACCGGGTGGGGTAGATCTTCGTCAGGACCGCCGTGCGTGCGCGCTGGCCGGATTCGATGGCCGCGCGCATGCCGGCGCCGCCTGCGCCGACGATCACGACGTCGTACTCATGTACCTGCATAGGTGTCAGAACTCCTTAGGGCGCCTCAGAGGGCTTCGCAGATCGAGGGGAGGAGGCTCGGGTCGGCACCAGCGGGGCACGGCTCGAACGTGAAGATGACGAGGGTGCCGAGCACGATGACGACGGCCGACGCCACGTAGAGGACGATCTGCAGCGTCATGCGCGTGGCAGGACGCTCCGCGTAGTCGAGGATGATCGTGCGGACTCCGTTGGTGCCGTGGATCATCGCGAGCCACAGCATGGTGAGGTCCCAGATCTGCCAGAAGGGGCTCGCCCACTTGCCGGCGACGAAGCCGAAGTCCAGCTGGTGGACTCCGTCGCCCAGCCACAGATTGACGATGAGGTGGCCGAAGATGAGGACGACCAGGATGATGCCGGACAGGCGCATGAAGAGCCACGCGCCCATTTCGAAGTTGGAGCCCTTGGCCTTCGACCGCTGGTAGCCCGCGCGGGGTGCGGGGATGGTGGGGGCACTCATCAGAACATTCCTCCCAGCGAGTTCGGGATGTGGCGCCAGAGGAAGCCGACCATCACGACGAGCCACAGGCCCATCGCAACCCAGAAGAGGGTCTTGTGGTGCTTCGTTCCGCCCTTGAAGAAGTCGACGGCGACGACGCGGAGGCCGTTGAACGCGTGGAAGGCGATGGCCCCCACGAGGACGACCTCACCGAACGCCATGAGGGGGGACTTGTACGTGTCGATGACTGCGTTGTAGGCCCCCGGGGATACGCGAACGAGTGCTGTGTCGAGCACGTGCACCAGCAGGAAGAAGAAGATTCCGACGCCGGTCACTCGGTGCGCGACCCACGACCACATGCCTTCTCTTCCGCGATACAGAGTGCCAGTTGAGGCCTTGGCCACGGGGCATCCTCCAGTGTGGATTGCGGACTGTTGTGTACCTGTGAAAAGTACGCCGCGACGGCGGACTGCGCCAATCGCAAGCCCACTCAGCTTCTCACAGTCTCCATTTTCCCTGTGAATGGGTGGTGTCGCCGTCCCGCGGTGCGAGAGGATTGGTTTCACCATCGGTTTAGGGAACATCCTCGTGTCTGAATGCGCAGGCGGGGCGGTGTGCAGTGGGCCAGTACACAGCCGCGCTGCGGGCGATCAGGACGGATATCGGCAAGAATGGGCCGGATGAAGACGAACTTCCACGCAGTCATCCCCGCAGGTGGATCGGGCACGCGGCTGTGGCCGGTCTCCCGGGTCGCACGTCCCAAGTTCCTCCACGACATCCTGGGCACCGGCAGCACGCTGCTGCAGGCAACGTGGGAGCGCACTGCGGGTCTGGTGGACCCTGCGCACACGTGGGTGGTGACGGGGCGGGCGCACGTGGACGCGGTGAGGGAGCAGCTGCCCGACCTCCTGCCGGACCGGGTCGTGGCGGAGCCGGAGCCCAAGGACTCCGCAGCTGCGATCGGTCTGGCCGCGCTGCTGGTGCAGCGGGAGGACCCGGAGGCGGTCATCGGGTCGTTCTCCGCAGACCACTCCATCACCAACACGGAGGAGTTCCTGTCCGTCGTGCAGCAGGCCGTGGCCGCCGCCGCGCAGACCGGCGACATCGTGACGGTCGGGATCACCCCCACGTATCCGGCGACCGCCTACGGCTACATCGAGACCGGCGAGCTGCTCCGGCTGGAGGGGGCGCCCACCGCGCGCCGTGCCGCCGCGTTCGTGGAGAAGCCCGACGCTGTCACCGCGCGCACGTATGCCTATTCGGGCGGCTACCGCTGGAACGCCGGCATGTTCATCATGAAGGCGGCAGTGCTGGTCGACTTCCTCGCGGAGCGGGCGCCGGACCTCCATGCGGGACTCACCCGGATCGCGGACGCGTGGCACACGGCGGATCGGGGCGCGGTCCTGGGCGAGGTCTGGCCCACGCTGGAGAAGGTGGCCATCGACTATGTCGTCGCGGAGCCCGCGGCGGCGGCGGGACGGGTCATCGTCATCCCGGGCGACTTCGGCTGGGACGACGTCGGTGACTTCGACTCCGTCGCGAAGCTGCGCCAGCCGGTCCCGGGGGAGCAGACGGGGGTGTCCGCAATCGGTGAGGACATCGACGTGATCGATGTGGATTCGCGCGGCGTCGTCCTGTCCGAGACGGGGCGGCTCGTCGCGCTGGTGGGCGTCGAGGACCTCGTGGTCGTCGACACGGAGGACGCGCTGCTCGTGACGTCGCGGGCGCACGCGCAGCAGGTGAAGAAGGCCGTGGCGCGTGTCGCGGAGGCGGGTCGCGGCGAGCTCCTGTGAGCGCCAGTAGACTCGTGGCCCAATCGAAGGTTTCGTCCCCGTGGCGGATGCGTTCCCACGCGGGGTGCGTCCCCGTCCGGGGGATCGTGAGTGCACCGCCGTGCAGGACGTGCCCGGCGCAGGTGTGGGAAGAAGGCGTACGTGACGGTCGGTGAGCCGGCAACCCCAGGCATCGGTCAGCTCCTCGCGGAGTTCGAGGACGAGCTGATCGCGTTCCGACGCGACGTCCATGCGCATCCGGAGCTGTCCTTCGAGGAGCACCGGACGACGCGTGTCATCGGGGACCGTCTCCGGGCCGCAGGGCTGTCGCCGCTGTCGGTCACCCCCACCGGCCTCATCTGTGACATCGGCACGGGTCCGATCGCCGCGGTCCTGCGTGCCGACATCGATGCGCTGCCGCTGGAGGACCGCACCGGCCTGCCGTGGGCGTCCACCGTTCCCGAGGTCGCGCACGCCTGCGGCCACGACGTCCACCTCTCCGCCCTGCTGGGGGCGGCGCTCGCGCTGGAGCGGCTGCACCGGGAGGCGCCCGGTGGGCTGGGCGGGACGGTCCGGCTGATCTTCCAGCCGGCGGAGGAGGTGACGCCGGGCGGGGCGCTCACGATGATCGGACAGGGCGTGCTCGATGGGGTGCGTCGCTCTTACGCCCTGCACTGCGACCCGAACGTCGACGTGGGGAGTGTGGGGTCGCGGATCGGCCCCATCACCGCCGCGGGCGACACGGTCACGATCCGCCTCACGGGTCACGGCGGCCACACGTCGCGGCCGCATCTCACGGAGGACCTCGTCTATGCGCTGAGCCGGCTGGCGTCCGACCTGCCGGCGACGCTGTCGCGGCTCATCGACCCCCGTCACGCCATCTCGCTGGTCTGGGGCCACATCGAGTCCGGCCACGCGCCGAACGCGATCCCCAGCACGGGGCTGCTCGCGGGCACCCTGCGCTGTCTGGACGTGGACGGCTGGAACCAGGTCGCCGAGGTGCTGCCCGACCTGGTCGACCGGATCGCCGGGCCGTACGGCGTCGACGTCGACCTGGATCACCGCCGCGGTGTCCCTCCCGTCGTGAACACGGAGGCGGAGGTGTCGCTCGCCGAGGCCGCCGTCCGGGACGTGCTGGGTCCGGATACCGTCCAGCTCACCCCGCAGTCGATGGGCGGGGAGGACTTCGCGTGGTACCTCGCCCACACCCCGGGAGCCCTCATCCGCCTGGGCACACGGACGCCGGGTGGGCGGACGTACGACCTGCACCAGGGGGACCTGGTGGTCGACGAGCGTGCGATCCTCACGGGCGCGAAGGTGTTCTGCGGGGTCGCGCTGCGTGCGATCGCCGACGACGGCGCCGCCCCGACGGAGACCGACGCCGAGGCGGGGGTCTCCACCCCGGCCGCGCCGGCTCCCGCGCCCGGGCACGTGCCGCTGCAGTCCGCGGACCTGGCCTGAGTCGTGCTGTCGCAGACCGGGATCCGCTGGAGCGCGACGGGCACCGTCGTCGCACTCGTCGCGGCGCTCGCCGGCTGCGGCGACGCGGAGGCTGAACCGCCCGGCATCGTCCGGACCTCCGCGTGCGCGGTGTCCGCTCCTGCCGGGTTCCAGGACGCGGGCGTCGGCGCGGCAGTCCTCGGCCAGATCCGGGACGCGGCGGGGCAGGGGGGCGTCGACACGACCAGTGCCCAGCGGGTGAGCACCGCGGCGCAGACGCAGGCAGCGCTCGAACGCTACGCGGCGGAAGCCTGCACACTCACGGCACTCATCGGCCCCGGCGGCTCCGGGGCGCTCGCACAGGTGGCCGCGGACAACCCCGACCGGGCCTTCCTCGCGGTGGGCGCCGGGGTGGACATCGAGCTGCCGGACAACGTCCTGACGGTCGACTTCGACCTGCGCGAGGCTGCGTTCCTCGCCGGCTTCACTGCGGCCAGCGCTACACGCACGGGCACCGTGGCGGTCTCCGTCGCCGCCGGCCAGTATGCGGGGGAGGAGCTGCTCACCGCCTTCGACGAAGGCGTGCGCGCCCGGGCCGACCAGCTGGACGGCGAGGTGGCCGTCGTCGAAGCGGGCGCGACCGCCCCGCGCACACTCGAGGACACGGTGGCGGCCGGCCAGGACTGGGCGGACGCCGCGATCGCAGCGGATGCGGACGTGCTGGTGCCCTTCGGGTCGGCCTCACCGCAGGGGGTGGCCGACCGCATCGGCACGCTCGCGGAGGAGGAGGAAGCAGACGACGAGGACGCAACGGATGACGTCGGCGGTGCGAAGGACGCGGCCGACGACACGGACGGCGCAGCGCACGGTGGAGCGGAGGATCTGAGCGGTCCCGCGGACGGAGGTGCGGCGGACGGAGGTGCGGCGGACGGGGAACCGGAGGGGGCCTCGGCGGAGGAATCCGAGCTGCCCGTCCTCATCTGGTACGGGTCCGACGGGTCGAAGACGCTTCCCCGACCGGTCCGCCACCAGGTGATCGCCTCCATCGACCCCGACGTGGGCCTCGGCATGCGCGCGGTGCTGACGGGCTGGCCGGGCGACGGCGGGGACCCCGAAGAGCTCGTGCAGTGGGCCGACGCGGACGGGGACGGCGGCGAGGACGCGGTGCCGGAACTCGTGGGGGGCCTCGAGGTGCGGGCGCGGGCCGCCGTGGGCGACCTCGACAACGGCGGCGTCGACGTCGTCGCGAGTGACGGGGTGCTGGGCTCCATCACGGGGCTGGGGCGCACGATCGCGGACGGGAAGGAACTGCTCGACGACGCGGGTGACGAGGACGACGGCTGAGCCGACGGCCACCGCTCCGGTAGGCTGGGACTGTGGATCCTGAACTCTTTCCGACTCCTGCGGGAGTCGACGCCGATGACCCCATCCTCAACCTGCCCAAGGTGTCGCTGCACGACCACCTGGACGGCGGCCTGCGCCCCGCGACGATCATCGAACTCGCCGCAGAGGTCGGACACACACCGCCCTCGACGGACCCGGAGGAGCTGCGCGCATGGTTCTCCGAATCCGCGGATTCCGGTGACCTGCCGCGCTACCTCGAGACCTTCGACCAGACGCTCGCGGTCATGCAGACCGCAGGCGCGCTGGAGCGCGTCGCACGCGAGTGGGTGCTCGACCAGGTGGCGGACGGCGTTGTCGTCGCGGAAGCCCGGTGGGCCCCCGAACAGCACCTGCGCAGCGGGCTGACGCTCGACGGCGCGGTCGAGGCGGTGCAGGCCGGCATCGACGACGGGGTCCGGCTCGCGGCAGAGGCCGGCAAGTCGATCCAGGCCGGGCAGATCGTCACCGCGATGCGGCAGGCGGACCGGTCCGTGGAGATCGCCCAGCTCGCGCTGCGTCACCGCGACGCGGGCGTGGTCGGCTTCGACATCGCCGGACCGGAAGCAGGCTTCCCGCCCGCAGCACACCTGGAGGCGTTCGACCTCCTGCACCGTGCGAGCTTCCCCGTCACCATCCACGCGGGCGAGGCCGACGGCATCGCCTCGATCCACGAAGCGCTGCACGTGTGCCACACGCAGCGGATCGGCCACGGCGTGCGGATCACGGAGGACATCGCGGGGTGGGCCGCCGCAGCAGCCGTCGACGGGGTCATGGGCGACGTCGACGGCGACGGGGTGGAGACGGCGCCGGACCTCGGATTCGTCGCCGCCTGGATCCTCGATCAGCAGGTCCCCCTCGAACTGTGCCCGTCGTCGAACCTGCAGACCGCCGCCGCGACATCGATCGCCGACCACCCCGTGACCCGACTCAAGGAGCTGGGCTACGCGGTCACCGTCAACCCTGACAACCGCCTCATGTCCGCGACGAGCGTGACACGTGAGATGCGGCTGCTCGTCGACCAGGCGGGATGGACGCTCGACGACCTGGAATGGGTGACCGTCACCGCGCTGGGCTCCGCGTTCCTCCCGTACGGGATCCGCGAGGCGATCATCGACGAACAGCTGGTGCCGGGATTCGCCCGGGCACACCTGTGAGAGGCCGAGCACACCCGTGACCAGGCCGGAAGAACCAGAGGAGCCGATCGAGGCAACCGGCGCGGAAGGGGACGGGCGCGCGGGCGCGGAAGAGCCCGACTCCGGCCCCGCGGCGGCCGCAGGCGCGGATGCGTCCGCGCCACCGGACTCGCTGCCGCGCCGCCCCGTCGCGCTCTTCGCCGCAGTGGGCGTCGTCCTGCTCGAAGCTCTCGCGCTGCTGGGCTGCGCAGTCGCGTTCATGCTCATGTCCCGGACCGGCGGTGAACTCGGCACGTCGCTCATCGCACTGTGTGTGATGTTCGCGATCCTGGGGGCCGGCATGCTCGCCGTCGCCCGGTCCCTGTGGATGATGCACCGGTGGTCGCGGCCCGCCGCGGTCGCGTGGCAGGTGCTGCAGGCCCTGTTCGGGTTCTCCACGTTCGAATCGGGACCGCTCCTGGGGCTCGCCACCATCGTGCCGGGGATCGTCTTCGCCTACGCGATCTTCCGCCCGTCGTTCATCGAGGCATTCGAGACCGGTATCGCCTACCACGCGGCGCACCCGTCGGCACCCGCACCACCGCCCAAGAGGTGGTGAGGGGCGGCGCCGTCCGACAGGAGATGGTGGCGTCCGCACCCGGCAGCGGAGCCGGCCCAAGAAGGGATCCGGCCTCGGAGGGGAGCCCTCGTCAGCCGTCGGTGAGTGAGCCCTGCTCGTCTCCGCTGCCGTCCTCGTCGTCCGTGGATCCGTCGTCTGTCGCGTCCGTGTCAGAGCTGTCGTCTGCGGAGCCATCCTCCGAGGTGTCGTCCTCGTCACTGAGGTAGGGCTCGCACGCCTCGAAGAGGAAATCGCCCGCGGCGTCCCCGTCGGAATCCGCCAGTGTCAGCGCGGTGCGCTGGATGCCCCACCACACCGCCGGCGAGGCACCCCACTGAAGACGCAGCTGCTCCCGCTGTTCGGCATCGTCCTCCCGGATGACATCGGCCAGTGTCTGGGAGGCTGCCTGGATGCGCTCGTTCGCGTCGTTCGACTGGCAGCGACCCTTGTCATCCGGGCCCTTGGGCAGCAGTTCCGAGCGCGTGTCCGTGTCGAGGACCGTGAGGCTGAAAGCTGAAGCGCCCAACTGCTCGACCTCGACGGTCGCGTCCAACAGGTAGAAGCCAGACTGGCCCTCGGTGATGGCGGAGGCGTCGTCGACGGTGATGCTCACGCTGTCCGGTGTGTCGGGGGTGAGGGTCGCCTCGCCGTCGTCCGGCACGTCCTGGTACGTGTGGACCCACGCGTGGACGTATGCGTGCGTCCCGGCCTCCGCCGCCTCCGACAGCCCGCGCCACACGTGGTCCGTCTCCTGTGGGCCACCCGGGCTCACGTCGATGACGGGGGCGACGTCCAGGTCTGAGGGGGTGGGGACCGCCGTGACGTCCTCGGGGGACACGGATGGCGTCTCCACCGGTCGTTCGCCGTCGACCACCTGGCAGCCGGTGGTGAGGACGACCGCGCTGAGGGCTGTGCACACGGCGGTGCCGAGCAGGGTGGGGCGACGGCGGGGGAGCGGCAGCAGGACAGAGGGCATGGCGTGGATCCTCGGGTCGGGGAAGAGGAGGACTGTCGTCGCCAGTTTACGGCGCGCTCCCGCGAACGGGCCGGAGGCCGCCGGTGTCGGCGAGGCCGGAGTGTCGCGGCTTCGGCTCAGGCGGAGTCCCTGTAGCGTGCCGAAGCGCTCCGCTGCACGCGGCTGGCCGCCACGGCAGCGGGGTCCACGACGGGCGGACCTGCGAGTGGGGAAGCGTCCGACCGTGCGTCCGCAACGCCCTCGCCTGCGTCCTCTCGGGAGAAGGTGTCGACTGCTTCGACGCTCGCCACGAGATGGCGGAGCGAGTCCGCAAGCGACGCACATTCCGTGTCGTCCAGTGCCTTGAGCATCTGTGCCTCGAGATCGAGGAAATCCGACAGTGCGTCGTCCACCTTGCGGCGGCCCTCCGCCGTCAGCTGGACGAGCACGCCCCGCCGGTCGCCGGGATCCCGCTGCCGGGACACCCAGCCGGCGCTTGCGAGGCGATCGATCCGGTTGGTCATCGTGCCGGAGGTGACGAGCAGTTCGACGGTCAGCGCGGAGGGCGACATCTGGTAGGGGTCGCCGGCCCTGCGCAGTGAGGAGAGGACGTCGAAGGCCCAGGTCTCGAGCCCATGGGAGGCGAAGACCGCCTTCCGCTTGCGGTCGAGCTGGCGGGACAGGCGCGTCACCCGGGAGAGGATCTGCATGGGCGTGACGTCGATGTCCGGTCGCACGTCGCGCCACGCCGCGACGATCCGGTCGACCTCGTCCATTTCCTCTTCCATGCTTCAAGGATAGCTTGAAGTCAAGATTCTTTGTGTGAAAGCGATCCTCCCCGGCCGTGTCGCTGGCGTCGGTTACCCGCCGGTTGTCGTCCGGTTGTCGCCCTTCCCACACTCAGAGGACTCACAAGAGGTTTAGACTGGCCTGTGGTTGAGACCCCTGGATTTCAAACCGCAGACGGAACCCCGGCGCAGTCGCGGGAACGCGACGGCCGTCGGTGCCACAACACACGAAGGAAGATACGTGGATCTTTTCGAGTATCAGGCCCGTGACCTCTTCGAGGAGCATGGAGTGCCCGTGCTCCGGGCGAAGGTCGCAGACACCCCCGAAGACGCGAAGAAGGGCGCTGAAGAACTGGGCGGCGGAACAGTCGTCGTGAAGTCCCAGGTCAAGATCGGCGGCCGTGGCAAGGCAGGTGGCGTCAAGCTCGCCCACAGCCCGGATGAAGCCGCACAGCGCGCGGACGAGATCCTGGGCCTCGACATCAAGGGCCACGTCACCAAGCGCGTCATGATCGCCGAAGGCGCGGACATCGCGGAGGAGTACTACTTCTCGATCCTGCTCGACCGCGCGAACCGCACCTACCTCGCCATGTGCTCCAAGGAAGGGGGCATGGACATCGAGGAACTCGCCGTCGAGCGCCCTGAGGCACTCGCGAAGGTCGCCGTCAACGCACTGACGGGCATCGACGACGCGAAGGCACGCGAGATCGCGGAGACGGCCGGCTTCGATGCGGAGACGACCGACAAGCTCATCCCCGTGCTCGTGAAGCTCTGGGACGTCTTCCAGGGCGAGGACGCGACCCTCGTCGAGGTGAACCCGCTCGTGAAGACCGGGGCGGGCGACATCGTCGCACTCGACGGCAAGGTGTCGATCGACGAGAACGCGGAATTCCGCCACGAGGACCATGCGGGACTGCGCGACATCGATGCAGAGGATCCGCTGGAGCTCAAGGCGAAGCAGCTCGACCTCAACTACGTGAAGCTCGACGGGGAAGTCGGCATCATCGGCAACGGCGCGGGACTCGTCATGTCCACGCTGGATGTCGTCGCCTACGCCGGTGAGGGCCACGGCGGCGTGAAGCCGGCGAACTTCCTGGACATCGGCGGCGGTGCCTCTGCCGAAGTCATGGCGAACGGCCTCGACGTCATCCTGGGGGACGACCAGGTCAAGAGCGTCTTCGTCAACGTGTTCGGTGGCATCACAGCCTGCGACGCAGTGGCCGACGGCATCGTCAAGGCCCTGCAGATCCTGGGCGATTCCGCTTCGAAGCCGCTCGTCGTCCGGCTCGACGGCAACAACGTCGAAGAGGGGCGCCGCATCCTCGATGAGGCGAACCACCCGCTCGTCACCCAGATCGACACCATGGACGGCGGCGCAGACAAGGCCGCTGAGCTCGCGGCCAGCCGCTGAGCCTTCGAAAGGACTGACTAGAACAATGGCGATTTTCCTCACGAAGGAATCCAAGATCATCGTCCAGGGCATCACGGGCGGTGAGGGCACGAAGCATACGGCCCGCATGCTCGCCGCTGGATCGAACGTGGTCGGCGGCGTGAACGCGCGCAAGGCGGGAACGACCGTCGCGCACAAGGACGCGAACGGTGCGGATGTCGAACTCCCGGTGTTCGCCTCCGTCGCAGAGGCGATGGAGAAGACCGGTGCGGACGTGTCCGTCGCGTTCGTGCCGCCCGCGTTCTCGAAGGACGCGGCATTCGAAGCGATCGACGCGGGCATCGGCATGCTCGTCATCATCACCGAAGGCATCCCGGTCCAGGACTCCGCAGCTCTGTGGGCCCACGCTCAGGAGCTGGGCAACAAGACCCGGATCATCGGTCCCAACTGCCCGGGCATCGTCAGCCCCGGACAGTCCCTGGCGGGCATCATCCCGGCGAACATCACCAAGGCCGGCAAGATCGGCCTCGTGTCGAAGTCCGGAACACTCACCTACCAGATGATGTACGAGCTGCGGGATCTGGGCTTCTCCACCGCGATCGGCATCGGCGGCGACCCCGTCATCGGGACGACGCACATCGACGCGCTCGAAGCGTTCGAGGCGGATCCGGAGACCGAAGCGATCGTCATGATCGGTGAGATCGGCGGCGACGCGGAAGAGCGCGCTGCGGACTTCATCAAGGAGAGCGTGACGAAGCCGGTCGCAGGCTACGTCGCGGGCTTCACCGCTCCGGAAGGCAAGACGATGGGCCACGCCGGCGCGATCGTGTCCGGCTCGTCCGGCACCGCGCAGGCGAAGAAGGAAGCGCTCGAAGCCGCTGGCGTCAAGGTGGGCAAGACACCCACGGAGACCGCTCAGCTGCTGCGTGAGCTCCTGGGAGCCTGACGCACGGTCGCGTCCCCCAGGAGGGACGCGAGAGGCCCGCGGAACGCAGAGCGTTCCGCGGGCCTCCGTCTGTCACGGAACCGGTCTGCCCGTCACGGCGCCTTGACTGCGACGACGGGAACGCCTGCGCCCAGGATGACGCGCTGCCCGGTGGAGCCCATGATGAGCTTCCCGACGGGGGAGCGCTTGCGCGACCCGATGACGATGAGGCTGATGTCCGGATTGTCCGCTTCGATCGCGAGGAGCTCCTCCGCGGCATCGTTGCCGCGCAGATGCTGGACGAGCTCGAAGTCGACACCGGAGTTCTCCAACGTGAACTGCACCTGGTCGAGCTGCTTCTTGCCCGCGACACCCGCTTCCTCGCGCTGTTCGCCGATGCCCGCGTTGACCACCATGAGGCTGGTCCCGCGGAGCTGGGCCTCCTCGATGGCGAAATCGACCGCGGCCCGGCCGGCGGGAGTGGGGGTGAATCCGACGAGGATGGTCATGCTGTTCTCCTATGAGTGCGTGAATCGGTCGATCTGCCCCAGCCTATAAGCACGTAGACTCCGTTTCATGCTTTCGTCTCTGTTGTCGGAATACTCATCGGTTCTCGAAGGTCCGTGGGCGGAAGCCGACACGGTGCTCACCCGGTGGTCATCCGACTGGCCGCGCGGTCACGCGAACGCCCGGATCGTGGAGGAATACCTGCTGGGACGGGCAATGGGGCTGCTCGATGTCTCAGGACGGCCGGTCGTCGCCGGTCCCGCGAGCGGAGCTCCCGCTCCCGTGTCCCCGCCCACCGCAGTGCTGGGCGATCCTGAGGGCGGGCTGGTCCTCGCCGCGGTGCTGACCGGTGCGCCCAGCGTGGCGGTGGCCGGGGATTCCGCCGCGGCGACCGCGGCGTGCAGGGAAGCGGTCGAGGTGCTCCCCGCGACGCTGCGGGACGCCGTGCGCTTCTGTGACAGCCCGGCCGAGGCCGTCGCAGCTCTTGCAGAGGCCCCGTCGCGGACGGTCGGTGAGGGCGGTGAGGCTCCCGGGCTCCGCGTCATCATCGATTCGCCCAAGCAGTTCGCCGTTCTGCGGGAGTACCTGCGGGTCGTGGGGAGGCAGGCCTCCGAAGTCGTCGTCGTGGGGCGGGAGAAGCACATGAGCCCGCGGATGAACCGACTGCTCGGAGAGACTCATGCCGACGTGCATGTGTCTCCCGGTCGCGCGAAGTCCCGCATCCTCGTCGCGAGTGGTCTGAAGAAGCGCGCAGCGGACTCCTCTGCGGGGTCCGCGGGCCGCAGCCCCCAGGTGCCCGCGCAGGCGACTGCGACCTCGCCTGCGGAGGCGGTGCCGGAGATCCGGGTGAGTGCCTTCGCGGGGACGTTCGGCGGAGCGAGTGTCGATCCGGGTGCGCGGCTGCTCGTGCGGGCAGTCGCCCATCGGTACGCCGGGCACGCAGGCGAAGGAATGCGTGTGCTCGACCTCGGCTGCGGCAAC
The DNA here is from genome assembly GCF_016107685.1 of Brevibacterium yomogidense. Taxonomy (GTDB): domain Bacteria; phylum Actinomycetota; class Actinomycetes; order Actinomycetales; family Brevibacteriaceae; genus Brevibacterium; species Brevibacterium yomogidense. The sequence goes on along the minus strand of NZ_JABASY010000003.1, from coordinate 471,359 downwards.
GGATGGCTGCTCGCGGCACTCGGGGCGCTGCTGCCGAAAGCCAATCTGCACGGAGTCGATGATTCGCAGGCGGCCGTCGATTCGACTGCTCTCACGGTGGCGTCAGTCCGCCCCGGCGAGGACCCGGCGGCCCTGGCGCAGCTCGATGGGACGACGCCTCTGCCGTGGAGGACTTCATCGGGAGGGAGCAGGGGGACAGCCCCGAGGGACTTCGTCGCGGGTTCCTTCGACCTCGTTACGCTGAATCCGCCGTTCCACGAGGGGGCGACCGTGACGACGGAGACGGCGCACGCGCTCATCCGCAATGCGGCGGAACTCGTGGCGCCGGGCGGTCGACTGGTCGTGGTGCACAACTCGCACCTTCGCTACCGGTCGCACCTGCAGCACCGTCTGATCGACGTGGAGCAATGGGCCCGTGATCGACGGTTCACAGTCCTCACCGGGACCGCTCCGGCGGCCTGACATCTCCGGCCACTCGACATCGCTGTGGTGCGCGTGGGGAGACTCGAACTCCCACGTCCTCAGACACTGGAACCTAAATCCAGCGCGTCTACCAATTCCGCCACACGCGCGCTCCGGCGATGATTCTACAGTGGCCTCAGCGTTCAGGCGTCGTCGATGCCCAGGAGCTTCCGCAGGCGTGCGACGTGACCCTTCGCCCGCACGTTGTACTGCGCGATCTCGACCGTGCCCTCAGGGTCCACGACGATCGTCGAGCGGATGACCCCCTGCACGATGCGGCCGTAGTTCTTCTTCTCACCGAACGCGCCCCACGCCGTCATGACCGACTTGTCCGCGTCGGACAGGAGGGGGAACGTGAGACCGTCGCGCTCCGCGAACGTGGCGAGCTTCTCCGGCTTGTCCGGTGAGATGCCGAGGACCGTGATGCCTTCCGCACTCAGCGCATCGAGCGAATCGCGGAAATCGCACGCCTGGGTCGTGCATCCAGGCGTCATCGCGGCAGGGTAGAAGTACACGACGACACGGGATCCGCGGAAGTCCGACAGGCTCACCTCGTTGCCCTGCGCATCCGGCAGTGTGAAGTCGGGTGCGGCATCGCCGGTTTCGAAGCGCGTCATGGATCTCTTCTCCTCATGTGTGCAGGCGTGTCTGTTCGGCTCCCACCCTACTGCGAGGCGGGGACGCGGTAGGCTCGGTGTGGGAGGCGCACAGTGCGCCGTGAACATCATTGCCTGTGAGGAAGTGAGCGCATGTCCACGAACGTGTACACCTCGGAAGTGACGGTCGACAACGCCTCGCGCGACCAGCTCGTCGAATCGATCCGACTGCGTGAGCAGAGGCTCGCTGCCGGGATCGATGAACTGGTCGGGCGGCTGCACCCCAAGGCGCTCACGGCGCGTGCAGCAGATTCCGCGAAGTCCCTCGTCATCGACGAAGAGGGGCAGCCGAAGACGGAGCGTCTGGCGCTGGCAGGCGGATGCCTCCTCGTGGCGGTGGCGGCTATCGGGCTCGTCTCGACCCGGGGCAAGCGTGCCTGACCTGAGCTCACAGGGATCGGAGACAGCAGCATCCGCGGGCGCGCCGGATGTGCGCATCCGCATGCTCCATGACCGTCTCCTCGTCCAGCCGGACAAGGAGACGGGGGAGCGGAAGTCCTCAGCCGGCATCGTCATCCCCGCCACTGCAGCAGTGGGCAAGCGGCTCGCATGGGGGATCGTTGCGGCAGCAGGCCCTCTTGTGCGCCAGGTGGAGATCGGCGACTCGATCCTCTTCGACCCGGAAGAGCTGGCGGAGGTGGAGCTGGAGGGCGCGGCGTTCCTGCTGCTGCGGGAACGGGACGTGCACGCGATCGCAGAGCCCACGACGGACGAGTCGACCGGGATGTACCTCTGACATGGTGAAGGACGCTGGCCGGATCGTGCGGGGCTGATGAGACAACAGGCCGGTGAGGCGTCAGCCGGATGACAGCTGAAGGGGCTCGCCACCAGGAATCGAACCTGGTGGCGAGTCCCTTTCCGCATGTCCCCTCTCCGCTGGAAGAGCGGGGAGCCGCAGCGGAAGAACGAGAAAGCCGCCGCCCGACTGTGTCGGACGGCGGCTGTTTTGTACACCCCCCGGGAATCGAACCCGGAACCCACTGATTAAGAGTCAGTTGCTCTACCGATTGAGCTAGAGGTGCGCAACGAGAGATAACTATACCCACCCCCTGGCCAAGTGCCAACTCGAATCCGATTGTCTCTGCGAAGAGTGGTGCGTCTCACGGTGAGAGATGCGCGGGCTTCCGCGTCGCCCCCTCTCACCAGGCGTGATACGGTGCTCGCTTGTGAGCCATTTCTCAGTCGGCTCACAGTTTGTATGAGGGTCAGCTGTGATCGGCACGGTCGCAGCGACCTGTATCGGAGAGCTCCAGGCCTCATCGCCTGTAGAGCCACGCCCATGGCAGGCGCCGATCAGCACTACAGAAGACCGGGACGGGAGTGTGCCCGCACACTCCTGCTGCAATCACCTGCCCGGGGGTGGACGGTCCGCGTGACGCGGGGGAGAACGAGAGGACGTGGTTGATCGACAGAGGGGCTCTGTTGCGCGTCATATGAATCCTTCCGCGGATGACGCCCCCGCGGGACGGGACGTGCAGGACTGAGCGCTGCCGGATGTCCGGTCAGCGCACGATTCTCACCCGACGTCTATGAAGGAGGTGGCGCGTGAACGATTCCACTTCGGTGCAGTTCGGCGCCCTCACTGTTCTACTTCTGCTCGTGCTCTTCTACGGCGGGACATACCTGATCTCGCGATCGATCCGGAAGAAGCAGGAGAACGCTGACGAATACATGACCGCCGGCAACCGGATCGGCTTCGGCGTCTCTGCGGCAAGCATGACTGCGACCTGGATCTGGGCCTCGTCGATGTACGCGTCGGCCGCATCCGGCTACGAGTACGGAATCTCCGGGCCGATCCACTACGGGCTCTGGGGAGCCCTCATGATCCTCTTCATCTACCCCTTCGGCAGGCGGATCCGCAGCGTCGCTCCCAAGGCGCACAGCATCGCTGAAGTCATGTACGCCCGCCACGGCCGCTCGAGTCAGCTCATGCTCGCGGGATCGAACGTGGTCGGCAGCGTCATCAGCCTCATGTCCAACTTCATCGCCGGTGGCGTGCTGATCTCCATGCTGTCGCCGTTCACCTTCATCCAGGGTGTCATCGCCGTGGCCGGCGGAGTCCTGCTCTACACGCTGTGGTCCGGCTTCCGCGCCTCGGTGCTCACCGACTTCGTCCAGGTGATGGCGATGTTCGCAGCAGTCGCGGTCATCGTGCCGTTCATCTTCTTCGCCGCGGACTTCCCGGCGGCGTTCGAGACCGGTGCCCACAACCTCACGCCGCAGCAGGGCAACTTCTTCTCCAGCGAGGCGTTCCTGGGCCAGGGCGCGCCGTACATCGCGGCCGTCCTCGCCTACGCGATCGGCAACCAGACCATCGCGCAGCGACTCTTCGCAGTCCGTGAGGACCTCATCAAGCCCACATTCATCACTGCGACCGTGGGTTACGGGGCGATGGTGATCGGCGTGGGGATGCTGGGAGTCCTCGCCCTCTACCTGGGCTTCGAGCCGACCGGTGGCGACGTCAACAACATCATCCCGGAGATGGCGGCGAGCTATCTGCCGGCCGGTCTCCTCGCACTGTTCTTCGTCATGATCATCGGTGCCCTGTCGTCGACAGCCGACTCCGATCTCTCCGCCCTCTCGTCGATCATGATGGCCGACGTCTACGGCCAGAACGTCGCCGGAAAGGATAAGGCGAGCCCGAAGACCATGCTGTTCGTGGGGCGCGGGACGATGGTCGCAGCATCAGCCATCGCTGTCGCGTTCGCCAGTCTGCAGCTGAACATCCTCGACCTGCTGGTGTTCGTCGGCGCGCTGTGGGGAGCACTGGTCTTCCCTGTGCTGGCGAGCTTCTACTGGGGCAAGGTCACCAACAAGGCGTTCACGGTGGCCGTCATCGCGGCACTCGTGGCATTCATCCCCGTGCGGTTCGAGCTCATCCCGCTCGTGGGCCCGATCGGGATCCTCGTCGATGTGCTGTCCGCAGTCGGCATCGCAGTGGTGCTCGGCCTCATGTCGTTCGGATTCTTCGGCCTGCGGGTCGCGAAGATCGTCGCGGGAGCCGCCTTCCTGCTGTCCGCCCCGTTCGTCATCGGGTTCCTGCACGACTACGCGACGCTCAGCGCATCACTCGTCGCGTACGCAGTGAGCACCCTCGTCTGCTTCTTCATGTCGTACCGGCAGAAGGAGGACTTCGACTTCGCGCTCATCCGCAAGCGCACGGGTGATTTCGACGAATCGGACGAGGACGCCCACATCATCAGCGAAACCGCAGACCAGGGGGACAAGGCATGACAACCACGACGATCGCACTCACGGCCTACGCACTCGTCTGGCCCGCCCTCGTGGCGGCCACGGGCGTGGTCCTGGCCCGCGGGTTCTTCAAGGACTGGAAGGAAGCCAGGGACGCGGGGGAGACACTCGTCTGAGTGCCCTCTCCTGAGCGCCCGGGCACACCATGAAGGGCGGGGCCACAGAATCCGTGGCCCCGCCCTTCATGTCTTCTACAGCAATCAGCGACGATCAGGTATGCGTCGACGGGAGAGCGCTCCGTCGAACGAGATATCTGCGCTCGACCATGTCGTCGGCGCCCGACCGTGACGCGCTCAGACGATCGTCGCGCCCTTGGCGGCGAGTTCCGCCAGCGCGGCCTGCGACGGCTCCGCGGCGACCCCGGCGACGAGAGCGGTGAGGATCCGCACGTCAGCGACGTCGCCGAGGGCGTCGAGTCCGGACGCGCGGACGCAGTGGTCTGTGGCGATGCCGACGATGTCCACGCGCCGGACGTCGGTCAGCAGCTCCGCCAGTGTCGCGCCGTCATCCGTGACCCCTTCGAAAGCGGAATACCCGTGAGCGCCCTGGCCCTTCTTCACATGGTGAGTGATCGGCGTGGTGTCGAGTCCCGGGTCGAACTCCGCTCCTGCAGTATCGGCGACGCAGTGCACGGGCCAATTCGTCACGAAGTCCGGTTCGCCCGGGGCGAAGTGACCGTCGTTGTCGTTGTCCGCGTCATGCCAGTCGCGGGACGCGATGATCATGTCGTAGTCCGCGGCGTGCTGCGCGAGGTGCTGGGAGATCCCGGCGGCGACCGCTTTCCCTCCGTCGACACCCAGGGCGCCGCCTTCAGTGAAATCGTTCTGCACGTCGACGATGAGCAGAGCAGCCCCCGTGGTCATGCGGGCTCCTCTTCCGGCATCCGCTCCACTGGGAAGTGCAGTGCGCGCTTCTCCGTGATCGCAGTGCGGAAGCGGGCCAGCAGCGTCCCGTCGGCTTCGACTTCGTCCTGGTCGGCGTATGCGAAATGGAGGGGCGATGCCGCCGTGAGGTAGAACGTGCGGTACCCGGACGCCTTCCCGATGATGACATGGAACGTCACGCGCACCCCACGGCCGGCATCGAACTCCTCGAAGAGCACTTCCTCGAGGGACTTCGCCTCCTGCGCCGGAAAGCTCAGCGCGAGGGAGTTCTCCTTGTCGAGGCCGTAGACGAACGTGCCTTTAGCGGTCATGGTGTTCCCTTCCGTTCGGTGGTGCCGACAGTGCGGCACCGTCATGGACGACGGGAGCTCACGGAGCCTCCCACACCTCACACGGTACGGGAACTTCGTCGGATCAGTCGGCCCGACGGCGTCCGGCGACGAGGAGGATGAAGCCGATCGCGGCGGCGCCGATGCCCACGACGACGGCGATCTGCCACGGGATCGCCGCGCCGCTGTCGTCGTCCGCAGCGGAATCGGTCGCGATGTCGTCCGTCCCGTCGTCGTCGCCCGGCTGCGGGACGGGTCCGTCGTTGTCGGGCGTGATCGAATCATCGCCGTCAGCCCCGGGCGGCTGGGGGACGGGATCCGTGTAGTCGGGGCGCCTGGGTGCGGTGGGCACCCAGTCCTGAGCACCGGTGGGGCCGGGATCGGACGAGCCGCCGCTGCCGTCAGAGCCGTTCCCCGTCGACGGGTCGTCCGTCAGGTCATCGCCGGACCCGGAATCGTCGTCGGACCCGGAGTCGCCGGAGCCGTCGTCGTCGGACCCGGAATCGTCGTCTCCGCTGTCGCCCTGGTCTCCATCATCGCCGTCGTCGTCGCCGTCGTCGCCGGGATCGTCAGTCGGAGTGGGGGAAGGGCTCCGTGTGGGGTCGGGCGTCGGGTCAGGCGTGCCGGTGGGTGTGGGCTCCGGGCTGGGACCGGGGTCAGTCGGCTGGGGCGAAGGGGGCGGTGATCCGCCGTCGCCGTTCTCATCGTCGTCCCCGTCCTCGCCGGGGCCGGGGGACTTTTCCGTCACCTCGCCGATGGTGCCGTCCTCTGCGACGTCGAACGCGAATGTGCGGTCGCCGTTCCCGTGGGCCCCGGGGGCATAGGGCTCGTGCCCACCGTCGGTGACGAGGTGGAGTGCGCTCCCGGGCACGAGCACGAAGTCACGGTCCTCGCCGTCGATCTCCGGAAGCGTGATGACGATGTCGTCGTGGTCGAAGTCAGGATCGTCCGGGCTGAAGCGGGTTTCACCGTCGAACAGTGCGAACGTGTCCTCTGCTGTCGCCTTGCGGACCGAGAACGGTCCGGCCGGGAGTGTCGAAGGGGCGTCCGCGGGGTCGGTCGATGCCGTGGAGTCGGTTGACGCCGCAGGGGCGGGCTGCATCGGGGCGGCCTCCGTGGTCGCGCCGAAAGCGGGTGCGCCGATTGCCACCGGTGCGCCGATGAGCGCGACCGTCACGGCAGCGGCGATCGCCGTGCGTGCGAAGAGGGGTGTGGGCAATGCGAGGACCTTCTGTGGCGGCTGAGCCGATGCGACGACGCCATCCTATCCAGGCGGTGCATGTCTGCGCGATCAGCGAGTGGACAATTCGTACAAATCAGGGGGAGTGCGACACCGGACGGGCCTCCTCTTCAGCGGCTGCTCGCTGGCCGACCGGATGATTTCGCTCACCCCGCAGGATACGCGGTGATGCGGTCTGCGCCGGTGCGCGTGATCGCGAACCGTGCATCGTCGGTCACCGCGAGCAGGTCGACGTTGGTCGAGAACGCGGTCGGCGCGTCGGAGAGCAGACCCGATGCGATGACCGGCTTCCCCTCGAGTGTGCCGGGGACCAGGTCGCCCCGCGGCTCTCCGAACTGCATCCCCGAATCCGTCCCGTCCATGACGAGGAGGCCGGTGGAGATGTCGTACAGGTAGGGGCCGATCGATGCGAGGGCGTAGCCCTGACCGCGGGTCCACGATGCCTCCCCGATGTCTGCGCTGGAGACCTCGTTGATCGACGTGACCGCGCCGTCCTCCAAGCTGTGGACGACCAGCTGGAGACGGTGCCCGCTGTTGGCGCTTGCGCCCGGGTCGCCCCACACGCTGATCGCGAGCCCGTGTCCCGCCGACTTCCACAGTTTGATCTCGAGCCCGTCGCCCGGGCTCTCCAGTTCGACCTCCGTCTCGTCACCGCTCACGATGTTCGTGCGGACGATGGGCCCGTCGAACGGGGCACTGATGAGGTCGTTGCCGTCCAGGGCCATCGGGGTGGAGCCGGGGGTGGGTGTGGGGACGGGGATGAGTTCGTCCTCGCCCAGAGTGCTGAGGGCGTTGCCTTCGCGGATCAGCACCGACGTTCCCGCAGAGGACAGGCGGGCGTCTGCGGGGAGGTCGTACTCGACCGGTCGGGACTCGCCGTCGAAGAGTGCCTGCACCGTCCTGTCGTACTGCCAGACGAGTGCCTTCTTCCCGTCGATGAGGGTGTCCGCCGCGAACGTGATCGATTCGTCGTACTCACCGCTGTACCGCACGGACCCGTCGGTCGTGTCGATGACGGTGAGCTCCTCTCCGTCGACGACGAGCACCCCGCGCGAGGTCGCAGTCACCGATGCGCTCTGCGGGACGCCGGCTTCCCACGCCGGTTGGGACACGTATCCGGGCACCGGGGTGGGGGAGTCGGCGAGGGTGAGCGGCGCCCGGGTGGGGGCCTGCGAGTTCTGTGTGGGGTTGGAGGTGTCCGAGGACGGGGTGCCGATGAAGTTCGGCAGGAAGAAGAGGATTCCTGCGAGGACGAGGAGCGCGATGAGGACGATGCTGGGCACTGTGAGGCGTGCGGTGGCCTTCTTCGCTCGCCGTCGAGGCGTGCTGCGCCCTGCCGCCGGCGTGCCGGGCTGCTTCGCAGGTGCCGGGCGCCCGCCTGCACTCGTGGGTGTGCTGGCCGCCGGTGAGGGGTCGCGACCGTTCGGCCGTGCCGCGTCCGCTCCCGTGGGCTCGGACCTGTCGACCTGCCAGGACGGAGAAGGCGCATGCGGGGGGACGGGCCCGGAATAGGGAGTGCCGATCGGGTAGCTGGGACCGGAATCGTCCGTGGGGTCCGTCCCGTTCTCGTCGACACCGGCGGCGTCTGATGCCTGCGCGTCGGGTGCGGCGAGCGGCTGTGTGGGGGTGTCCGTGTCCGGCTGGGTCTCCGGTTCCGCCTCCCGTGCGGTCCCCGGATCGGCTTCGGGGGGCTTCTCCGGTGCTGCCGGGGTGGTCGGTTCCTGTGCATCGCTCACGACGGGCTGCGGTCCTGTCGACGTGACGGCGCCGTCGGAGGTGACGGTGAGAGCGCGCAGTGCGGATCCGTCTGCGATAGCGACGGAGACCTCGGTGGAGGAGGTTCGGGCCAAGCGGGTCAGCTGTGCGATCGCCGACCCCAGATCGGGATGATCCGTGCTCTGGCCGGCGACAGTCACCTGGGCGCTTCGATCGGGCGCCACGGTGATGCTCGCGTGATGCATGACAGTCGGAACCTTCTGACTCCAAAGGGGTAGTGGCGCGCTCCGGTCGTGAGCCGCGCGGGCTGGACGACCGGGCGTGTCAGTGTCCCTGTCGTCAGCGGGGTCCAGTCTAGGAGCACGGATCGGGCGGAGCCGCACTCGCGGGTGCACTGAGTCCGAAAAGTTACAGGACGCACGAGGCGGTGGTCGTGATGGCCGTGAGGTCCCGTTCCGACGCCGTCCGGAACAGCCGGTGGACACGACCGACTTCGGATTGGCGAACTGCGTCGAGAGGGTCTAGACTCTTCTCTGTTGCCTGCGCGCAGGCACGATGGTGGCTATAGCTCAGTTGGTAGAGCACCGCGTTGTGGTCGCGGGGGCCGCGGGTTCAAGTCCCGTTAGCCACCCCATTGCGATGTCTCAGGACATCGGAGGCGCCCCGAACTGCCGGTTCGGGGCGTTTCGCATTCAGCCGCGGAGCCGTCGTTCAGCCGCGGGGCCCTCATTCAGCGGCAGGACTCTCCATCGCCCACGAGCGGCTCTCAGTCAGCGCTGCGCCGCGCGCGCAGCAGCGCGAGCCCCAGGACCCCCAGCGCCGCGACGACGGCTGCTGCCACTGCACCGCCCCAGCGCAGGAGGACAGAGGCCGCCGAGGCCTCGGTGGCGGAGCCCGAGGCGGTGGGATCGTCCGCGTCCGCAGCTGTGCCGATCGGGTTGTCACCTGACTTCCCGTCCGGTGGCGAAGCCGCCGCCGACGCCGTCGGTGCAGAGGTCGATCCTGCAGGGCTCTGCGTCGTGTCGACCGCGGCGGCCTGTGGTGGGGCCTCGGTGGGCAGCCACCCGTCGCCATCGACGGACGGAACCGCTTCCGCCGACCCGGCGTTGCCCTCCGGCAGATCCGGGTGGGCCGTGAAGACGGGTTCCGGTTCCTGCGGCTGTGGCTGCGGGGGCGGAGCCGGCTGAGGCGCCGGTGGTGGATCCGGTCGGCTGTCGGGCGGATCGTTTCGGTCGTTCCGGTCGCTTCCGCCCAGTTCCACGCGATCGTCCGCATCGCGCCCCGGGTTCTGGTCGGACCCGCCCAGGTCGACCGAGAGCGCCTCCGTCTGCGGGGCGGGGACCACCGGGTGGGCGGCAGCGGGGACGGTGGGTGCCAGCAGCAGGACGGCGAGCGGGACGACGAGGCTCACCCCGCGTCGGGAGCTGCGGCGACGTGCCATGACGAACTGCCTCCTCAGATGACCTGGACTGACACCGTGCGGTGAACGGGGCGCAACCGCACCCGCCGACTATCGTACCGAACGGTCAGGGCGTCATCCCTCCTCGTCCGTGTACCCCTCGAGGGCGTCTGCCGTGCGGACGACTGCAGTCCCCGGCTCTCCGAAGACCGTGACGAGGTCCGCGCCCGTGGCGTGGGAGACCGGAGAGCCGGTGAGTGCTCCCGTCACGACGATCGTCTCGTCGTCTCCCGTGCCGATCACCAGGTCGTCATGTGCGGTGCTGAACGTGAGGGCGTCCGCGGAGCCGTCGATGAGCAGCTCGCCCGTGTCCAGATCGAAGACGTAGGGGCCGAGCGTGCCCAGTGCATCTCCCTGCCCCACGACCCAGTCCGCGTCGGACACGAGCTCTGCGGGCGCGGCGGCAGCGGCCGACAGCGAACCGTCCACGAGGCTGTGGACGGCGATGCGGGGGTCCTCCGTGCCGGACCTGGACCACAGTGTGACGGCCAGCCCGTGGCCGGCCGCCTTCCACTCGTCGAGGACGAAGTCCTTCCCCGGTGGGGACAGCTGCAGGTGTGTCGTATCGTCCTGGCCGGGTTCGGCGAGGACGGCCGACCCGTCGAGGGAGCCGCTCGTGAGGGTGGTGCCGTCGACCGCGATGGGGGTGTGGCCCTCCGGCGGTGCGGGCAGGTCGACGAGCCCGTCCGCGCCCAGCGTGCTGAGCTCCTCGCCGTCGCGGACGAGCACGGCGGTCCCGGCTGCGGAGATCGCCGCGTCCTCGGCGATCGTGTACTCGAGGGGGTCGTCCGCGCCGTCCTGCAGTGCCCACACCGTGTCGGATGCCCTCCAGACGAGTGCGGGAGTGTCGTCCACCAAGGCGTCGGCGACGAAGCTGACGGGATCCTCCACGCGTGCGGTGTAGCGCGCGTCCCCGGTCGCGCTGTCGACCACCGTGAGGTCCCCGCGGTCGAGGACGAGCAGTCCTTCTGCGGTCGGGGTGACGGAGGCGCCCGCTGGGAGGGGCCGCGTCCACTGCTCGGTGTCGAGTCCGGGGATTCCCGAGGGGCCTTCCGCCGGATCCCCTTCGGTGACCGAGGGGGCGAGCGAGAGGACCACTGAAGGCCCCCGGTCGGCGACCGTGTCGTCCGCCGGCGCATCCCGCTGAGCCGCGTCCGGGCGGGTGAGCAGCAGCACCGCACTGCCGGCGAGGAGCGCAGCGGCCGTCATCGCGGCGATGAGTGGCCACCGGCGCCTGCCTCCCCGCAGGGCCGTCGCCATGCTGCCTCCCGTCTCAGGGAGCGACTCGGAAGGCTCCGATGGTTCTGTGAGCGAGGACCGGATCGGTGCTGCGAGCGACACGTCCGGGTAGGCGTGGCGGGCATCCGGGATCTCAGGGATCTTCGACAGCGGCGGGGTGAGCGGCCGCGGTGGGGTGAGAGCGGGGGAGAGGGATCCGTCGGGACTGAACGTCCGGTCGCGGGTCGACGGGAAGGCCTCCGGGTCCCGCAGGGGTGACGGGATCTCCGTGAGCGGCAGCCGCTCCGTCGCAGCGGAGGCGGAGTCGGAGGTCCGTGGTCGTGGCGGAGCGTGACCGGGCGGCGGCGGGAACGCGGGCCGCGGAGGCACGGGCGTCTGCACGTGCAGGCGTCCGTCCGCCTCGATGAGCAGGAGGAGGCGGGTGAGCCCGTCCTCGACCTCCACGCGGATCCGCGTGTTCCGGGTCCGGGCCTCCTCTGCGAGCCGGGTGAGCGCATAGCCGATCGTGGGTTCCGGGGTGCGGCGACCGTCGAAGTGAGCTTCGGGGAACCGTCCTTCAGAGACGGTGATCGTCGCTTTCTGCATGCTGTTCGGCACCTCATCGGCTGCGGGGTCATGGGCTGCGGGTGTGGGCACGGCGACCGCATCATTGGAATATCGTATGAAGGGTCCATCGGACAGTGTAGGGCCGCGCGGGGATGTGACGGGCCTCACCGCGACGGATAGGGTCGACACATGACTCGAGACTCCCTCGTCCGCTCCGTGACGAAACGCCTGGACACCTTCCACTCCGCGTCGTACTTCGCCCCGGCGATGGCGGAAGCGCTCTCCGGGGCGGGGATCCCCCAGGACGCGCACTACCTGGTCCAGCGGTCCGCACCCCTGGGGACGGCGTCCGCGGAGCTCGTCGTCGCCACGTTCTTCAACTACGCGCCCGCCTACGTCGCCTCCCACGTCCCGGCGTGCTGGGACTACGTCCGACCCGACCAGGCCACAGCCGCCCGGATGGCCGGTGTGGAGGCGATGAGCGGGCAGATCCTCGCATCGGACGGGCTCGCCGGCACCGGCATGGATCGGACGCAGATCGACGAGCTCGCGACCCGGATCGTCGAACGACTGAGGCCCGTCCACGACGCCCAGCCGCTGAGCGGTCGACCGCTGTACGCCGCGCACGTGAACGCGCTGCAGTCGGTCCGCGCAGCGGATGCCGCTCTGCAGCCGATGCTCGACCTGTGGACGTCGACCACCCTGCTGCGGGAGTGCCGCGGCGATGCGCACATCGCCGCGCTCGTGACGATGGGGCTCGACGGGCTCGAGGCGATCGTGCTCGACAGCGCGACGGGTCGCTCCTTCTACCCCTGGTCGATGCGGAAGACACGCGGGTGGACGGAAGCGGAATGGCGGGTGGCGGCCGAAGCCCTCACCGAACGGGGTCTGCTCACCGAACCCGACGACGCCGCCCACCTCACGGATGCGGGCGTCGCCCTCAAGGAGGAGGCGGAGACGCGCACGGACGCGGCAGTCGCCGCAGCGTGGGCGCACCTGGACGATGACGCGCTCGCCGCACTGGCGAACGACGCGAAGGTCGTCGCGAAGCTCGTGCTGGGATCCGGTGCGCTGCCGTCCCGCCTGTTCGGCCACGGGAGCGACGCGAAGCGCTGAGGCGGGGGCCCGGCACGGGCCTGGCCCCCTGTCGGGGACAGCCACCTGACCGGCACCGTCCCCGACGGGCCTGGTCACCCGGCCGGTGTCACCCGACCGTCCCGCTCAGTCCTGCGCGGGCGCGTAGGCGGCCGCGACCTCGGCGGCGATGGTGCGGGCCTCCTCCGACGTCGGCTCCTTCGGGCGGAACGCAGCCCGGCGGTAGTAGGCGAGTTCGCGGATCGAGTCCTGGATGTCGCCCAGCGCGCGGTGACCGCCGGTCTTCTCCGGCGACTGGTAGTAGGCGCGGGGGAACCAGCGGCGGGACAGTTCCTTGATGGTCGACACGTCCAGGATCCGGTAGTGCAGGTGCTCGACGATCTGCGGCATCTGCTTCGCGAGGAACGCCTTGTCCGTCCCCACGGAGTTTCCTCCCAGCGGTGCCTTCCCGGCTTCCGGGACGTGCGTGCGGAGGTAGGCGAGCACCTTCTCCTGCGCGTCCTCCACGGTCGTGCCGGAATCGAGCTCCGTGATGAGGCCGGAGTCCGTGTGCATCTTCGTGACGAAGTCGCCCATGTTGTCGCGTGCGCGGTCCGAGGGGCGGATGACGATGTCGATGCCGTCGTCCAGGGGGGTGAGATCGAAGTCGGTGACGATCGCCGCCACTTCGACGAGCTCGTCGACCTCCAGGTCGAGTCCGGTCATCTCGCAGTCGATCCACACGATTCTGTTGGAAGCCATGGGGCGATCCTATGCGGTGACGATCGCGCGGTCCCGACCCGTGCCGTCCGACGGCCACGACGACACCGCTGACAGGGCACCTGGGCATAGTGTGAGGTCTATGTCTTTCCTTCGCTCCACGCGCGTACCCGGATGGCTGCGCGTGCTGCTGCCGGCCCTGCTCGTCCTCGTCTGGCTGGCCGGCGCCGGCGTGGGCGGACCCTACTTCGGCAAGGTCGACGAGGTGTCGTCCAACGACCGCACCGCGTACCTGCCCGAATCGTCCGAGGCGACGGTCGTGCAGAACCGGCAGGGGGACTTCACGGAGGACGACGCACTGCCCGCGGTCGTCGTGTTCGTCTCCGAGGACACGCTGGACGACGAGGACCTGGCTGCCATCGCCGAGGCCGTCGACACCGCTGTGGACGCCGTCCCGTCCGTCATCGACGGAGCGTCGCCCCCGATCCCCTCCGAGGACGGGGTCGCCGCGCAGGCGTTCATCCCCCTCGACGCGGACGCGGACACGGGCGAGGCCGTCACCGCACTGGACGAGGCACTGACCGCCGAGGTCCCGGCCGGCATCGACGTGCTCGTCACCGGACCGGCCGGATTCTCCGCGGACCTGGCCGCCGGGTTCGCGGGCATCGACGGGCTCCTGCTGATCGTCGCGCTGTCCGCGGTGTTCGTCATCCTCCTCCTGGTCTACCGGTCGGCGCTGCTGCCGTTCGCGGTGCTCGGCACGTCGATGTTCGCCCTGTGCGTCGCGCTGCTGACCGTCTGGTGGCTGGCGAAGGCCGGTGTGCTCCTGCTGTCCGGGCAGACGCAGGGGATCCTCTTCATCCTGGTGATCGGTGCCGCGACCGACTACGCGCTGCTCGTGACGGCGCGCGCACGCGAAGCGCTCACCCGGACGCTGTCCGTGTGGGACGCGGTGCGTGAGGCGGTCCGTGGGTCCGTCGAACCGATCCTGGCCTCCGGCGGCACCGTCATCGCGGGCCTGCTGTGCCTGCTGCTGTCGGACCTCAAGTCGAACAGCTCGCTGGGACCCGTCGCCGCGATCGGCATCCTCTTCGCGATGGCCTCCGCCCTCACCTTCCTGCCGGCGGTGCTCACGCTCATGGGGCGCGCCGCCTTCTGGCCGCGGGTCCCGCGCTTCGTCGATGCGACTGAGTCGGCTGCGCAGTCCACCACCGACCAGTCCGACACCGACCACTCCACCACCGACCACTCCGGCCGCCTGCGTCCGCGTACCGGGCGTGCGGCAAGCCGTATCCGCGTCCTGTACGCGGACGCAGGCGACAGAAGTGCGGCGAGAGAGACCCGACACAGCCACCGACCGGCGGTGGATCTGGGGCACGGGGTCTGGGCGGCCTCGGCGCGGCTGGTCAGCAGACGGTCGCGGACGGTCTGGATCGCCACGACCGTCGTCCTCATCATCGGAGCGGCGTTCGTACCACAGCTCAAGGCCGACGGCGTCCCGCAGTCCGACCTGGTGCTGGGCGCATCGGACGCACGTGAGGGCCAGAACCGGCTGGGCGAGCACTTCCCGGCCGGCGCGGGCTCCCCGCTCTACGTGCTCGTCGACGAATCCGATGCCGCCACCGCCGCGCGTGCTCTGCACGACGAGGACGACATCGATTCGGTGTCCGTGGCCTCGGCTGATGCGCCGGCCGGGACGCTCCCGATCACGGCGGACGGCGACGTCGAGCAACCGGCGGGTGGCCCAGGCGGGGCCGCGGGAGACGAGTCGGACGGTACCCCGGACGGCGCCCCGGACGGTGCCCCGGAGGGCGCGATGGAGGCACCGCTCGAGCCGACCGTCTCGGACGGTCAGGTCCTGCTCGAGGCGACGCTCACGGTGGCACCGGATTCGACCTCGGCGGAACAGGTCGTCCGTGACGTGCGGGCCGACCTGCACGACTCCGCCGGATCCGCGATGGTGGGAGGTGTGACCGCCACCGCCGTCGACACGAACGACACCGCGGTGCACGACCGGAACCTCATCATCCCGGTCATCCTCGTCGTGATCCTCGTCATCCTCATGCTGCTGCTGCGGGCCGTGCTCGCTCCGGTGCTGCTCATCCTCACGACAGTCCTGTCGTTCGGGACGGCGATGGGTGTGTCCGCGCTGGTGTTCAACCACGTCTTCGACTTCCCGGGGGCGGATCCGGCGGTTCCCCTGTACGGCTTCGTGTTCCTCGTCGCACTGGGCATCGACTACAACATCTTCCTCATGACGCGGGTGCGGGAGGAGACCCTCCACCACGGCACCCGAGACGGCGTGCTGAGGGGGCTCGTCGTCACGGGGGGAGTGATCACGTCTGCGGGCGTCGTCCTCGCGGCGACCTTCGCGGCGCTCAGCGTCATCCCGATCCTGTTCCTCGCCCAGCTGGCATTCATCGTCGCGTTCGGCGTGCTGCTGGACACCTTCGTCGTGCGCACGCTGCTGGTGCCCGCACTCGTGTACGACGTCGGGCCCCGCGTGTGGTGGCCGGGACGACCTGACCGGACCGCGAAGACTTCCTGACCGGCCACTCCGAGCGGGAAGCCGGCGCTGTTCGCTAGACTCGGTGTGTTTCGAGGGGATCCGATCCTCCCGCAGTCGACGAAGGGACCCGCGTGCGCTACGTGCTGCCAGCCGTGATCATCGTGATCGGACTGATCACGGGGATGTTCGGTGTCCTGCAGAAGACCGTGTGGGCGCCGGACGACACCCGCACGGCCAGCGTGCAGCTGGACGACCCGGGGCCCGTCGTCGTCATCGAACCGGGTGTGCTCAACCTCTACGACACTCCCGCCACCCTCACCGCGACGGCCCCGGAGACGGACCAGGAGATCACGATCTCCCGGACGACGAAGGAGGACGCGGACGCCTGGGTCGGCTCATCGGACGTCACCCGGATCGTGGGACTCGCGGACGAGACCGCGCTCGAAGCCCGGACGACGACCGGTGGGGAAGGCGCACAGGACGCCGAGGCGCCGGCCGACGACGCGACCGACGCGCCGGCCGACGCGGACGAAGCCGCTGATGACGCGGAGGCTGAGGAGGACGCGGACGCTGACGTCGACCCGGCGGAGCTCGCGACCGTCCCCACTCCCGGCGACGCGGATCTGTGGGAGACCACGGAAACCGGCGAGGGCACTGTCACCTGGGAGTTCGACGAGGACGCGGGCCGCACCGCGTTCGTCATCGGCACGGACGGTGAGATGCCGGCCGCTGCGGACATCTCGGTCACATGGCCGAACGACTCGTCGACCCCGTGGGCCCTGCCGCTCCTCATCGCCGGCGGTGTGATCGTTCTGGTGGGTGCAGGTGTGGGAGTCCTCTCCTACCGCGGCGCCAAGCGCGAAGCGGACCGTCGCCGCGCACGTCAGGAGCGGCGCCGCAAGCTGGCGGAGACCGGGGCGGCCTTCGCGATCGTCCCGATCATCGCGCTCGCCGGCTGTGCGGCACCCGAACTGCCGGAGCCGGACCCCGAACCGGCACCCACGGAAGCCGGGCCGGCGGTCACCGACGACCAGATGGGCACGATCCTCGACCGCATCCGCGACACCGTGAGCACGGCGGACGAAGAACTCGACGCGGACGCCCTCGAAGCGCGCGGATCCGGTCCCTTCCTCGCGCAGCGGACCGCCGCCTACGACGTGAAGGAGGCCGCGGAGGACTTCACCCTGCCACCCGCGGTCGCTGCCGGAGACGTCCTCGTCAACCACACGGCGGCGACGGACATGTGGCCGCGTGCGACCTCCGTCATCGTCCAGGACGAGGAGTCGGAGAACGCACAGCTGCTGATCCTCGCCCAGTCCGACGCCCGCTCCGACTACACCGTGTGGTCGCAGACCGTGCTCCAGCCCGGTGCTGAGATCCCCGAGGTCGCGGATCCGCGTGAGGGCTCCGAGCTGATCGAACCGGAGGCGGAGGGCTACCGGCTGGCGCCGAACGAGATCGCGAAGGCCTACGCGGACGTGCTGAAGAAGGGGGAGGACTCCGACAGCGCGGACGCGTTCGAGGAGGACGCCTTCGCGACCCAGGTGCGCTCCAACCAGTCCGAACAGCGTGAAGCGCTCTCATCCGGGGGTGCGGAGGTGTCGTTCGCGTACAAGGGCGACGACTCGCAGCTCACCGCGATGGCCGCCGCAGACGGAAGCGCGATCGTCACCGGCGTCATCGAAGCAGAATCGACGATCACTCCCGACAGCACCGAATCGACCACCGGATCGCTCACGATCCCGGAACCCGCGTCGGATGTGATCGGGGAATCCTCGACGTCCGACGATCTGCGACAGACCAGTACGGTCGTCGTGACGTGGGTGGTCCCGTCCGGGGAGGACGACCCCATCAGGATGGTGGGGGTCAACGAGGTCTTCACCGGCGCGGAACTGGTCGACGGGTGACAGGGCCGCGCGCCCGGACTCGTCCGCACGGACCGGTTCCCCACCCGCACAGAATCCATCGCACGAACAGCCCATTCCGTTCCACGAAGAGGAGAGGCATCCGTGACACAGTCACCACATGATCCCGCCGCTCAGCCGGGCCCCGCCGGCGGTGGCCAGCCCGGTGCGTTCGATCAGCAGGGCCAGGCGCCCTCCGGCGCCCAGCAGGGGCTCGACCTGTCCGCCGTCCGATCCCGCAGCGCCCCGGCAGCAGCGCAGTCCGACGGGCGGGGAGGCACCGGAGCGCCCGCGGGCGGCACCCTCCCGCCCGACGCGATCGGTGTCCCCGGGCTCGTGTTCGACATCGGCGAAGCACAGTTCGAGGACCTCGTCGCCCTGTCGAACGAGGTGCCCGTCGTCATCGACCTGTGGGCTGAATGGTGCGGGCCCTGCAAGCAGCTGAGCCCCGTGCTGGAACGCGTCGTGGAGTCCTATGGCGGCAAGCTCGTGCTCGCGAAGATCGACGTCGACGCGAACCCCCGCATCCAGGAGGCGTTCGGCGTCCAGTCGATCCCGACGATCGTCGCCCTGCTCAAGGGACAGCCCGCACCCCTCTTCCAGGGGGCGCAGCCGGAGCAGCAGATCCGTCAGGTCCTCGACCAGGTCGTTCAGGTCGCCGCGCAGCAGGGCATGACCAAGACCGCAGTCCCTGCGGGCGGTGCGGAAGCACCCGAACCGGCTCCGGCCCACCCGGAGGCCCTCGCGGCACTGGAGGCCGGCGACCTGGATGGTGCCGCCGCCCTCTATCGCGCAGCGCTCGCGGAGGCCCCCGCGGACGCGGATGCGAAGCTGGGACTCGTGCGCGTCGACATGCTCAAGCGGACCGCGGATCTCGACCCGGAAGCCGTGCTCGCCGCGGCAGTCGACGATCCGAAGGACATCGACACGGCACTGCAGGCCGCGGACGTCGAGCTGTCGAAGGGGGAGGCGGACGCCGCCTTCAGCCGCCTCCTGGGGCTCCTGCCCGGCGCGGCACCCGATGACAAGGAGCGGCTGCGGCTGCGCCTGCTGGACCTGTTCGAGGTGGTCGGCGGGGAGGACCCCCGGGTCGTGAAGGCCCGTGGCCGATTGATGCGAGCACTGTTCTGAGGGATCCGCGATGATCCGTGTGGCCATCGGCGCGCTCTGCAGCGCGGCGGGAATCGTCCTGGCGGCGCTGTCCGCCTCCGCGCTGTCCGTCGTCGGCACCGGCGAGGTGACGAGCACCGAACCCTTCTCCGTGGGTGACGGCGCGTACGCCATCGTGCTCGACGAGGCGATCGTCCCCTTCGAGAAGACGGAGGCGACACTCACCGTCGAATCGGACCAGGAGCTGTTCCTCGGGACGGCGAACGGCGTGGACGTCGACGACTTCCTCACGGGTGTCGCCCACGAGGAGATCACGGACGTCGACTTCCCGCGCACGGCGATCCACCGGGCCGTCGCCGGGGATCCCGCACCCGTCAGTCCGGCACCCACCCGTGACTGGTGGACGCACACGGACACCGGGACCTCGGTGAGCCACACCTTCGACCTCGACGCGGACCCCCAGATCATCGTCGTGTCACCGGCGGAGGAGGACGGAACACTCGACGGTGCGCAGGTGACGCTCTCGATGGACGTCCGCGAAGTGCTGGGGCTCGCACTGGCCGGATTCGCAGGGGCCGTCGCTCTGCTGGGCATGGGCGCGTTCTATCTGCTGCGCTGGTGGTTCGGCCGCTTCCGTCCGATGCCCAAGGGCCGCAGGACGAAGAGCGCCGCCCGTGGTGCGGGACGGGAGGTCGCGGTATGACGAGGATGAGAGCACTCGTGGCGGGCGGGCTGGCATGCGGGCTGGCACTGAGCGGCTGCGCGGAGATCCCGCAGCCGTCGCGGCCGGAGCTCACCCCCTACGAACGCCCCGCCGTGCGCGAAGGCGACGCCGGGGCATTCCTCACGACGTACGCGGAGGAACTCGACGAAGCGCTGCGCGACTCCCCGGAAGAGCTGGAAGCGCTGCAGACCGGCCCCCTGCTGGAGCGCACACGTGCGGAGATGCTCATCGCAGAGAAGACGGACACGACGCTGGGGGCATCGAACTACACGGACGTCGTCGCGGGAGGTCCCGTCTTCAAGGAGTACCCGCTGTGGTTCATGGCGTTCGCGACTCCTGCGGACGACGACGAATCGGACGACGTGCAGGCGCTGCTGGTCCGCCGCGAATCCGCATCCGAGGACTGGAAGGTCGCGAACGCGCTCTTCGTCCCGTCCTCTGCCCAGCCGACGATCCTCGCGGACGAGTCCGGTGCCGTCGCACCTGCTCCCGAAGCGCACACCAGCGCCGCGGACGACGTGGTGGTGCAGGCGGTCCAGTACCTGTCGTCCGGGGACGTCCCGGACGGCGCCCCGGACTTCGAGGACGCGGGCTTCAAGGACTTCCGCGACTATGTGGGAGAGCTGGGAGCCGACGACACGGGGTTCTCTGACCTGGGAGTCGAGTGCGCCCCCTACGACGGGATGGCGCTGGGCGACCACGCGCTGGCGACGGAGGGCGGCGGGGTGAGCCTCGCGGAGATCCGCTGCACGGTCACCGTGGACGTGCCGGAATCCTATTTCGTCGATCTGGGCGATGAGATCGAGGCCGTCATGACGACGGACGCGGACGGGAGTGTCATCTCCATCGAAGTGGCCCAGCCGATGCTCATCACGACCGAGGACACGGACGTGTCCGTGTTCTCACCGGGCTGGTTCATGCTGTCGTCCTCGACGGCCGATGGAGACGGCGACGAGTCCGATGGCGGCGAGGCCGAAGAAGCCGGCGACGGCTGACCGCTCGCGGCCGCCGCGGGCCTCAGGCCGCGGTGGCCGAGGCTGCCACGCGCCGGTGCACTCGCACCAGCCACCAGAGGCCGATGAACGGGAGGACCAGAGGCACGAATCCGTAGCCCAGGCCGAACGTCGACCAGACGCTGTCGTGCGCGAAGTACTCCGGGTGCGTGAAGCTGAGCGTCCCGACCACCAGCACGCCCACGGCCTCGAAGACGCACGCGGCCACGGCGAGGTGGTGGGACACCCGCGTGCCGATCACCAGGCACACCGTCGCGAGGATGTAGACGGCGGCGGAGATCGCGGACAGCGAGTACGCGAACGGCGCTTCGTCGAACTTCAGCAGCAGCTGGTAGGTGGCGCGTCCGATCGCCGCGAACGCGAGCAGCCCGTAGACGGCGGTGAGCGTACGGCCGGGGCCGGTGTGGATCGCGGAGTAGGGTGACCGTGCGGCACGCGCCGCCTGACGCTCCGCCCGCACTGCCGCGCGGGCTTCACGCGTCGACCGGGGAGGGCTCGAGGGCTGGTGCGCTGAGTCGTGATCGTGTGCCACGTCCTGCCTTTCCGTCCTGAACGGGCCTGCCGTCCGGTGTGAGCCCGTCATGTGCGAACCCGTCGTGTGCGAAGAGGTGAGAGCGGGCTCGCGCCTCACATCCAGATCTGATCCATCCGTTCGAGCATGACCGCGACCGTCGCGCCCGCTGCGGCGAGCACGGCCGGGCCCCAGCGCGTGAGTTCCGCGTACGCCCACGCTCCGGCGAGCGGCACCAGCAGCAGCGCGGTGAGGAGGTAGCCGAAGAACAGGATCCCGTCCGTGTCCGGCGACTGGCCCCACAGGACGATCGACACGACTGTCTGCACGAGCAGCAGGACGAGCAGCAGCGCCGTCCCGACGAGTGTCCACCGCCCCGCAGCTCGATTGCGCAGGGCGAGGATCAGCGAGACGACGGCGAGCAGCACCGAGTAGCCGATGAGCGCGTACGTGAGTTCCGGAATCACGCGAACATTCTACGTGGGCGCTCCTGACAGGCGGCTGCGCCCCTGCCGCCGGTGCGCGCCCTGAGCCGCCGGCGTGCGCCCTGAGAACGACATCCGTGCCGCTTCGATAGAATCCTCTGCAGTGCGCACCTATTTCGACTACGCGGCCACCTCGCCCCTGCACGACGAGGTCCTCGCCGCGTACACAGACGAACTGCGCAGGGTGGGCAACGCGTCGTCCCTGCACGCAGAAGGCCAGTCTGCCCGGATGCGGATGGAAGCCGCCCGCGGTCGGATCGCCCGCGCGGTGGGTGCCGAACCCGCGGAGGTCGTCCTCACCTCCGGCGGGACGGAGGCGGACAACCTGGCCCTCAAGGGCATCCACGCCGCGCGCAACGCGCAGGGGGTCAGCCGCCCCCGCGTCCTGGTCTCCACCATCGAGCACCACGCGGTCCTCGAACCTGCTGAGCACCTCGAGTCCCTGGGTGTCGACGTCGTCTGGCTGCCCGTCGACCGGCAGGGGAAGCTCGACGTGCAGGCGTTCCGGGACGCCGTCGATGAGGACCCCTCAGCAGTGAGTGTCATCTCCGTCATGCTCGCGAACAACGAGATCGGCACGGTGCAGCCGCTGGAGGACGTGGTCGCCCATGCACGGGCTCACGGGATCCCGGTCCACACGGACGCCGTGCAGGCGCTCGGCCAGATCCCGCTGGACTTCCGGGCGCTCGGGGTCGACGCGATGAGCCTGTCGGCGCACAAGGTGGGCGGCCCGGTGGGGGTGGGAGCGCTGGTGCTCGGACGACACCTCGCGCCGGTCCCGATCCTGCACGGCGGGGGACAGGAGCGCAGCGTGCGCTCCGGGACGCTCGACGTCGCCGGGGCGACCGCCTTCGCCGCGGCCGCGGAACTCGCCGCCTCACACATCACCGACGGGACCGCGGCCCGCATGGCCGACCTGCGGGACAGGCTGGCCGGGGGCATCCGCAGCCGCATCCCCGACGCGATCCTCACGGGAGCAGGAGGAACGGAAACGGACGATCCCGACGGCGAGCACACGGGCACTGAGCACACGGGCACGGACCGCGCGGGCAGGCTGCCGGGGAACCTCCACGTGGTGTTCCCCGGCTGCGAAGGCGACTCGCTCCTCTTCCTCCTGGACGCCTCGGGATTCGCGACGTCGACGGGCTCCGCCTGCCAGGCGGGGGTGTCGCGCCCGTCCCACGTGCTCCTGGCGTGCGGCTTCGACGAGGACCAGGCGCGCTCCACACAGCGCTTCTCGCTGGGGCCGGACACGACGGTCGAGCAGATCGACGCGCTGCTGGACGTCCTGCCCGACATTGTGACCCGTTCACGGAGGGCGGGTATGGTATCCGCATCGCCGCGCTGGGCGGAGACGCCCGATGCCGCCGCCCCGGCAGTGCCAGGGCACTCCGGCGAGCGTGCGGAGACACGCAGACCGCAGTCGGGGATGAGGCCATCCGCCGCAGACACGAACACAGCGCCGGGAGGTGCAGGATGAAGGTTCTCGCCGCCATGTCCGGGGGTGTGGATTCCGCGATCGCGGCCGCACGCGCCGTCGACGCGGGGCATGACGTGGTGGGGGTCCACCTCGCGCTCTCACGGATGCCGGGCACTCTGCGGACCGGTTCGCGCGGCTGCTGCACGATCGAGGATTCGCGCGATGCCCACGTCGTCGCAGGCATGCTGGAGATCCCGTTCTACGTGTGGGACTTCTCCGAGCGCTTCAAGGAGGACGTGGTCGACGACTTCATCGCGGAGTACGCGAACGGTCGCACCCCCAACCCGTGCATGCGCTGCAACGAGCGGATCAAATTCGCCGCGCTCCTGGACCGGGCGATCGCCCTGGGCTTCGACGCGGTCGCGACGGGGCACTATGCGGAGATCCTCCCGTCGGAGGACGGCACACCGGAGCTGCACCGGGGCGCGGATCTCAACAAGGACCAGAGCTACGTCCTGGGCGTCCTCACGCCGGAGCAGCTGGCGCACTGCCTGTTCCCCATCGGCGCATCCGCGTCGAAGGCGGACGTGCGGGCGGAGGCGACGGAGCGCGGGTTCCCGGTGGCGAACAAGCCTGACTCCTACGACATCTGCTTCATCCCGGACGGGGACACGAAGGCCTGGCTCACGGACAAGATCCCGATGCGGCCCGGCCTCATCCGGGACGAAGAGGGCCAGACACTGGGCGAGCACGACGGGGCGACGACGTACACCGTCGGCCAGCGCAAGGGGCTCGGCATCGAGCGTCCCTCCGCGGACGGGAAGCCGCGGTACGTGCTGGGAGTGGACCCGGTCGAGAACACCGTGACGGTCGGCCCGCAGGAAGCGCTCGCGGTCGATGAGCTGGAAGGCATCCGCACCTCGTGGGCGGGTCCCGCACCCGCGGACATGGGCGAGACCGAGGACTCCGGCATCGACTGCGAGGTGCAGATCCGCGCGCACGCCGATCCTGTGCCGGCACGCGTCTGGCTGGGCGAGGTCCGCACGGACGTCCCGGAGGCGGAGACCGACCCGCTGGGGCCCGTCGTGCCGCGACCGAGGCCTGCGGGGCAGGTGCTGCGCGTCCGCGTGGAGGAGCCCTTGCACGGTGTCGCGCCGGGTCAGACGATGGTCGTCTACCGCGGGACGCGCGTCCTGGGCCAGGCGACGATCGACCGTGCGCGCAATCGGGCCAGGGCATGACCGGGCGGGGACCGCGCTGTGTGAGTGAGACGGGGGCATGAAGCGGACCGCACCGTACGGCACGTGGGAGTCTCCCGTCGATGTCGCCGCAGCGGTGGGGGGCAAGCCGATCGCCCGCGGCAGGTTCGGTTCCGTCGACGGGGTTCCCGGCGTCTGGTACTCGCAGCTGGTGTCGGAGCAGGGCGGCGCGCTCGTGCTGTTCTGGGCACCACTCCACGACCCGGCGGAGCGGGTGCAGATCACGAGTCTGGGTCTGAGTGTCACGTCCCGCGTCAACGAGTACGGGGGCGGTTCGTGGACGGTCGTCCCGGACACGGGTCAGCTGGTGTTCGTCGAGAACGACAGCCAGAGCATCTTCACCCTCACGGGGGAGCAGGTGGCTCTCATCGTGGCCTCGAGCGGGGTGGGAGGCAAGCGCTTCACGGCAGACGACGGCCGGCGCCTCGTCTCCGAGCGGCGGCGGATCACCCCGGACACGGACGGGGATGTGCGGTACGGCGACCTCACGGTGTCGCAGGGTGTCCTGCTGGCGGTCCGTGAGGAGCACGACCACAGCGGTGCCCGGACCCGCGTCACCCAGTCGATCGTCGAGGTCGACCTGGACGGGGAGGTCGACGAGTGGAGCATCGAGGCGCCCGTCGAACCCCGGATCCTCATGGAGGCGCCCGCGGATTTCGTCGCCTGGCCGCGGCTGTCGCCGGATCGGACGCTGCTGGTCTGCGTCGGCTGGGACCGCCCCCACATGCCGTGGGACGAGACCGGTCTCTACGCCGTCGCCGTCAACCCGCAGCCCTACGTGCCGGTCACCACCGAAGACCTGTTCGCGGTCCGCGTGGGACCCGCCGCCGAGGCGCCCACCGGTTCCCCGGCGACCCCCGCCTCCGCGGCCCAGGCCTCCGGTACCCCTGCCTCCGGAACTCGGGCCTCCGCGACCCAGGCCGCTGCGGCCGGTCCCGCAGTGCCGCCGCTGCGGCAGACGCTCTACCCTTCGGGCCCGGTCCACCGGATCTGGCACCGTGCGGACGTGTCGTCGCTGCAGCCGGAGTGGCTGTCGGGCAGGACCCTGTCCTTCACCGAGGATTCGTCGGGGCGGTGGACGATCGTCACCCTCGACGCGCCCTCCGCGTACCGCCGCGCGTGCGGGGAGCCCGGGGTGCCGCCGCCGGAGACCACCGTCTGCGTCCGTCCTCGCTCCCGCGAGCACACGGAGAACCAGGCGTTCGCGACGACTGCGAGCGACGCCGAACTGCCGTCGACCGTCGTGCAGACCTCGACGGCGCTCACGGGGGAGATCGGCGGGCCGCTGTGGAAGCTCGGCTCGCGCTGGTACCTGCCGGTGTCGAACGGGTCGCGGATCCTCGCGGAGAACCGGTCCGTGCGCTCGACCCTGCTGTGGGCGGATCCGCGGACCGGTGACGTGCGCGACCTGGCGTGCCCGCTGGACTGGATCCGCCTGCAGGACTTCGACACCGCCACGTCGACGGCGCTGGTGGTGGGCGGGGCGGGGCACCGGGTGAGCGGGCTGTACACCTACCACGTCCCCTCCGGTGAGCTCCGTGCGATGGCCCTCGAGGAGGACACCACCGACATCAGCCCCTGGTACCCCACACCGGAGCTGTGGTCGTTCGACGGTGTCCACACGATCGTCTATCCGCCGTTCAACCCGGAGGTGCAGGGGCCCCCGAACGAGCGGCCTCCGTACGTCGTGTTCGTCCACGGCGGTCCCACGGACCAGGTGATGCCGGCGGCCAGCGCGCTCGCCGCGTTCTACACGTCCCGGGGCGTCGGTGTGGCCGCCGTGAACTACAGCGGGTCGACCGGGTTCGGCCGCCCCTACCGGGTGGCGCTCAACGGCCAGTGGGGTGTCGCCGATGTCGAGGACGTCGTCACGGTCGCGAACGGACTGGCGGCGGCGGAGCTCGCGGACCCCGCGCGGCTCGCCGTGAGCGGCGGCTCCGCCGGCGGGTGGACGGTGCTGTGCGCGCTCACCCTGTCCGACGTGTTCGTGTGCGGCGCCAGCAAGTACGGGGTCGCGGACCTGCTGGACTTCGCGCGGGACACCGCACGCTTCGAATCGCACTACAGCCACAGCCTTGTCGCACCCACGCCGGGGACGGAGGCGCTCCACTGGGAGCGGTCGCCGCTCAGCCGTGCGGAGAGGATGACGGTGCCGGTGGCCCTGTTCCAGGGGGAGCACGACACGGTCGTCCACCCCGTCCAGACGCGGCGGGTCATCGACGCACTGGAGCGCAACGGCACCCCCTACGTGTGCCGGTTCTACGCGGACGAGGGCCACGGCTTCACCTCCGCGGAGGTGGAGGGGGACGTGCTCACCGCCGAATTCGGGTTCTACGCGAAGATCATGGGCTTCCTCCCGCACGACGTGCCGCCGGTGCGGCTGCAGGGACGCGGACGCGGTGGGTACGGGCCGTCGATGTTCCGGTGAGGATCGGTGCGCCGGTGACGGGCGGTGCTCTGTTGGGGATCGGCGCCCGAGTGAGGTTGGGCGCTCCGGTGAGGTTCGACGTTCGGATGACGAGGAGGACGAGATGACACGTGCATCGACGACGGGTGTCTGGGCGGGGGAGGACCCGCGCGAAGCGGCGTCCCGCGGCGCGACGCTCGCGGCTGACGAACAGGGTCTCCTGCCGTTCCCCCTCATGAGCGGACCGGCGGCCGGCGGCACCCGGTGGGCGTGCG
The DNA here is from genome assembly GCF_016107685.1 of Brevibacterium yomogidense. Classification (GTDB taxonomy): domain Bacteria; phylum Actinomycetota; class Actinomycetes; order Actinomycetales; family Brevibacteriaceae; genus Brevibacterium; species Brevibacterium yomogidense. The sequence goes on along the minus strand of NZ_JABASY010000003.1, from coordinate 444,165 downwards.
ACAGCCTCGGCCTGGCGACCCAGTTGCTGCCGGGACTGCCCGCGGACATCGGACCGGCCGGCTGGCGCCTGCTGGGGTCCCGCGCAGCGACGGCCGCCCGCACGCTGGACGCACGGCGCGAGCAGTCCCGCCTGGGCCGCGCCCTCGACGCGCTGGGCGAGTACGCGGAGTCCTCCGACCTGCCGGTGCTGCTGTCCGTCCCCGGACCGTGGACGCTGGTGCGCCGCCTGGGGCTGCCCGACGGCTCCCCGGTGCTGCGCGACTCAGGCGCCCGCCGCGACGTCATCCAGTCCTACACCCACGGCCTGCTGGAGCTGCGGGAGAAGATCGCGAAGACCGTCGCCGAGGCCCCCTTCAGTGCCGGTGCCCCCTCGCTTTCCGAGGCCCTCGCCGGCCGCGAGGCCTCCACCGGTAACGGGGCTGCCACCGGCGGTGTGGTCCCCGCCTGGTCCGAGGACCCGCTCGAGAAGGCGCGCATCCGCCTTGTCGAGGACGACCTCGACCAGATCCTCACGGGGACGGTGCCGACGGTGTCCGGCTTCCGCGCGCTGCCGGCGATCCCGGACACCCACGTCGTCGCCGCGCTGCGCTCCGTCGCACAGAGGACCGGCCCGCACACGATCCTGTCGCTGCCCACCGTGGGCACCGTCCGGATCTCCGGGAAGGACGTCGCCCACACGGACCTCGCTGCAGACGCGGACCTCACGCAGCTGGCGGTGCCCGTGAGCTCCTCGTCGGAGGTGACCGCCGCGCGGATCCGTCAGTGGGAGCGGATCGCGGCCTGGACGGAGGAGCGACGGGGACTGTGGCTGCGGGTGCCGGCGACTGCCGCCTCGGCGCCGGAGTCCGTCGCGAGCTGGGTGGAGGCGGTCGCGCAGCCGTGGACCGGGGTCGGGATGGCTCGGTCGGGGCTGGCCGGCTTCGGTATCCTCACGGGGGAGGAACTGCCCACCGGCAGCGATCCCCTGCTTCCGGAGACCGCTTCAGGAGCGAGCAGCCGCGCACACGTGCGGATGGCCGGCGCTCTCGCCAGGGCATTCGCGGACCAGGCGGGCTGAGAACGGCGAGGAGACGAACCGATGACCACCACGGAGACCGAAGGCCTGGCGCAGCGGGTCCACGAGCTGACGGCCCGCATCGAGGAGCTGCGCGAGCAGTACTACCAGGAGAACGCGTCGACGGTCCCGGACGCGGACTACGACGCGCTGGTGGTCGAGCTCGAGGAGATCGAGCAGGCACACCCGGAGCTCGCGAAGACGGACTCGCCCACGCAGCACGTGGGCGGCGCGGTCGACACGACGACGTTCGACGCGGTCGACCACCTGGTGCGCATGTACTCGCTCGACAACGTGTTCTCCCTCGACGAGCTGCGGACCTGGTTCTCCCGTGAGCGCCACGCCGTGCCAGACGGCACGCGATGGCTCACGGAACTCAAGATCGACGGACTGGCGGTCAACCTGCTCTACCGCGACGGCGAACTGGTCCGCGCGGCGACCCGCGGCGACGGGACGACCGGTGAAGACATCACTCCGAACGTCCGGACCCTCGACGACGTGCCGGTCCACCTCGACACGGACGCACCACCGAAGGAGGTGGAGATCCGCGGTGAGGTGTTCTTCCCCGTCGAACGGTTCGCGGAGCTCAACGCGGGCCTCGTGGAGTCCGGGCAGAAGCCGTTCGCGAACCCGCGCAACGCGGCCGCCGGATCGCTGCGGCAGAAGAACCCGCAGGTGACAGCGCGCAGACCGCTGCGGATGCTGGTCCACGGCATCGCCGCGTGGACTCCTGCGGACGACACCCACCCGGAACCGTCCGCGCAGTCCGAGGTGTACGAGCAGCTGCGGTCCTGGGGACTGCCCATCAGCGAGTACTACCGGGTGTGCGAATCTGCGCAGCAGGTCGAGGAGTTCATCGAGCACTACGGGACCAACCGCCACTCCGTGTCGCACGAGATCGACGGGGTCGTCATCAAGGTCGACGACCTCGCGACTCAGGCGGCGCTGGGATACACGTCGCGCGCACCCCGCTGGGCGATCGCGTACAAGTACCCGCCGGAGGAGGTGACGACCCGGCTGCTCGACATCCAGGTGAAGGTGGGTCGCACCGGCCGGGTGACGCCGTTCGCCGTCATGGAGCCTGTCCTGGTGGCGGGCTCCACCGTGGAGCGTGCGACCCTGCACAATGCGCACGAGGTGGAGCGCAAGGGCGTGCTCATCGGCGACCGCGTCGTCATCCGGAAGGCCGGCGACGTCATCCCGGAGGTGCTGGGCCCGGTCGCGGACCAGCGCGACGGGTCGGAGCGGGCGTTCGTCATGCCGACGACGTGCCCCGCCTGCGGTTCGGAGCTCTACGAGCAGAAAGCGGGTGACAAGGACCTGCGGTGCCCCAACGCCCGCTCGTGCCCCGAGCAGCTCGTCAACCGCGTCATCTACCTGGCGTCCCGATCCGCGCTGGACATCGAAGCGCTGGGGGAGAAGGCCGCCTACGCCCTCACCGCCCCCGACGAATTCGACGGTGTCCAGAACACCGACTGGGACGCGGAGACGGAGACCGCGCGGAAGCTCGCCGACACGACGGCCGCCCCGCTGACCTCCGAAGCGTTCCTCTTCGACCTCACGCCCGAGGGCGTGGCCGGGGTCCGCACGTTCCAGACCGTGCGGAAGGACGGCGAGGAGCGCACGGAGCTCGTCCCCTACTTCTGGACGCGGCCCGAGCATTACACGACGAAGGCGCGGATGGGGGAGCTCAAGGCGCCGTCGCGGCCCCGGAAGAACACGGAGACGCTCTTCGCGGAGCTGGAGCGGGCGAAGGGAGCACCGCTGTGGCGCATCCTCGTCGCCCTGTCGATCCGCCACGTGGGGCCGGCCGCCGCTCGCGAACTCGCCGCTGCGTACCGGTCGATGGAGGCGATCCGTGCGGCGGAGCTGGGTGAGCTCGCCGTCGTCGAAGGGGTGGGTGAGGTGATCGCCCAGAGCCTCGTCGACTGGTTCGAGGTCGACTGGCACCGGGAGATCGTCGACCGCTGGGAGGCGGCCGGAGTCGTCATGGACGACGACGTCACCGGCCCGGCCGCTGCAGCAGGAGGGGCGGGGGGCGTGGGAGCCGCTGCGGCCTCGGCGGAGGGTGTCGAGGACGCCGTCGCGGACGAGGCCGTCGATGCCGCGCAGGCACAGACGCTCGCCGGGCTCACGATCGTCGCGACCGGATCGCTCGAGCACTTCACCCGCGACGGCATCGCGGAGACGATCCGTGCGGCAGGCGGCAGATCGTCGGGCTCCGTCTCGAAGAAGACGGACTTCCTGGTGGCCGGAGCGAACGCGGGATCGAAGCTCACGAGGGCCGAAGCGCTGGGCGTGGCCGTGCTGGACGAGGAGTCGTTCGTCACGCTGCTGCGGGACGGCCCGGGGGAAGGCGACACGGGTGCGGAAGCCGGTGACGAGGCCTCCGAGGCCGCTGACAAGGCGTCGGAAGCCGACGACACCTGACGGTGACCTGAACCACACAGGCTGCGCACAGGTCCACGTCGTCGGAGGTTCAGATTCGAGTGGAAGAGTAGGGGTCATGAACATCGGGACCCGCTTGATCCTCTCCGCTGCGCTGGCGGTCGGTTCGACGATCGGCGCTGCAGCACTGGGCCAGACGTCCCTCCGGGACTCGCCGGCGGACGTCGCACCGCCCACCGCGGAAGGTGATCGTGCCACCCCGGACGCGCGCGCCGCGACTGCCGGGACCACGGACGAATTCGGCTCCTACCCGGGACTGACCGACGCCGAACGCCTCCACACGGCGACCGCAGGTGCCGCCGACACGACGATCGCCCACGCTGCATCCGCCGACGCTGCGGCTATCGATGCAGCGCCCCTCGATGCGGGGGCGCGGGCGGACGGGGTCCGTGCCGAGCTCCTCTCGGCGGCGGAAGCCGGCGAGATCTCGTGGGCGGCAGCCGAACGCGTAAGCGAGGACCTCGGCGCCTACATCCGCGGCGAGCGCCGCGCCGACGTCGTCTGACGCAGAGAGCTCCGCGACTCGAGAACAGAGCTGCGGTCCCTCCGATGATTCCGGAGGGACCGCAGCTCTGTTCTTTCGCCTGTCAGGCGGGCGCTGCCGCCCGCGTCAGCGGACCGTCAGTGCTCGACGGCCGCTTCGGCACCGTGACCGGTGAGGGAGCGCACCTCCATCTCCGCAGCCAGCTTCTTGCTCTCCACACCCTTGTCGGTGAGCGAGCCGATCCAGCCCAGCAGGAAGCCCAGCGGGATCGACACGATCCCCGGGTTCTTCAGCGGGAAGATCACGAAGTCGATGTTCGCGCCCAGCATCGCGGTCTCGGAACCGGACACGACGGGGGAGAAGGTGATGAGGAGGATGCACGAGATGAGTCCGCCGTACATGCTCCACACCGCCCCGCGGGTCGTGAAGCGGCGCCAGTAGAGCGAGTACAGGATCGTCGGCAGGTTCGCGCTCGCCGCCACGGCGAACGCGAGGGCCACGAGGAACGCGATGTTCTGGCCCTGCACCCCGATGCCGCCGATGATCGACACGGCGCCGATGACGAGCACCGTGCGACGGGCGACCTTCACCTCCGACTTCGAATCGATGACGCCCTTGCGGATGACGTTCGAGTAGATGTCATGCGCGAACGACGCGGCGGCCGTGATCGTGAGACCCGCGACGACCGCGAGGATCGTGGCGAACGCGACCGCGGAGATGATGCCGAGCAGTACCGGACCGCCGAGCACTGCAGCGAGCAGCGGCGCGGCCGAATTCACGCCGCCCGGGGCGTTGACGATCGTCTCCGACCCCACCATGGCGGCGGCACCGAAGCCCAGCACCAGGGTGAAGAGGTAGAAGATGCCGATGAGCCAGATGGCCCACACGACGGAGCGACGCGCTTCCTTGGCCGTGGGCACCGTGTAGAAGCGCATGAGCACGTGCGGAAGCCCGGCGGTGCCGAGGACCAGTGCGATTGCGAGCGACACGAAGTCGATGGGCAGCGCGCCGTACTGCAGGCCGGGTGCCAGGAGTGCCTCCGGCGGATCCGCGATGGAGTTCGCGACAGCGTCGTCCAGCACGGAGGAGAAATTGAAGTCGTTGAGCCACAGCACCCAGATCGTCATGATGAAGACGCCGCTGATCAGCAGGAACGCCTTGATGATCTGCACCCAGGTGGTGCCCTTCATGCCACCCACCAGCACGTAGATGATCATGACGACGCCCACGACCGCGATGACCAGCGACTGGCCCACCTTCGAATCGATGCCCAGGAGCAGCGACACGAGGCCTCCGGCTCCGGCCATCTGTGCCAGCAGGTAGAAGAAGCACACGGCGAGCGTCGTGAGTGCGGCCGCCATGCGGACGGGCCGCTGCTTGAGGCGGAACGCCAGCACGTCCGCCATCGTGAACTTCGCGGTGTTGCGCATGAGTTCCGCGACGAGCAGGAGGGCGACCAGCCAGGCGACGAGGAACCCGACCGAATACAGGAAGCCGTCGTATCCGTTGACCGCGATCGCCCCGACGATGCCCAGGAACGATGCGGCGGACAGATAGTCACCGGCGATCGCGAAGCCGTTCTGCGGCCCGGTGAAGGAGCGTCCGGCCGCATAGTAGTCCGCAGCGGACTTGTTGTTGCGGCTGGCCCGGAACACGATGACGAGCGTCACCACGACGAACGCCAGGAAGATCGAGATGTTGAGGACCGGGTTGTTCACCGGTGTCTCCTGGGCGTCGGCGGCCCAGATCAGGGGGGTGTTCATGAGGTGGCCTCCTGCCCTTCGAGTTCGGTGCGGATCGCCTGGGCCGCAGGATCCAGGCGCCTGTTCGCGAAGACGACGTAGATGCTCGTGATGGCGAACGTCGTGACGAACTGGAGCAGGCCGAGCACGATCCCCATGTTCACGGACCCGAACACGGGCTTGGCCATGAACTCATGGGCGTAGGCGCCCAGCAGGACATAGGCGGCGTACCAGATGATGAAGAAGGCGGCCATCGGGAAGACGAAGCTCCTCTGCGTCTTCTTCAGCGAGACGAATGCCGCGGATTCGTTCACAGCGACATAGTCGATGCCCTGTGGTTCCTGTGGTTCATCCTCATGCGGCGCGCTGCTCTGCGCGGGACCGTCGTGAGTCATTTCCCCTCCGTGCGATCGGCGGAAACCTCCCGGGTCTCGCAGCCCGTCGTGCGGGACTCCCTGCGGACGCAGGGTGTCACCGCTGATGACAGGGCTGTCGGGGCCTCAGAGGCCCGGTGCGAGGTGCACCGGTCCGGACCATCGTAAGTGACGGGAGTCTCTTTATGCGCTCGTGGGATCAGAGAATGTCGGAATAGGACATAAGTTACCGACGGGGAGGGGAAGCGGCCGGTGTGACCACGGGGTTCGTCCGGCAGTGCAGGAGCCTGGCCGCCCCCGTCGTAGACTGGCAGGCGGTACGAAATCGTAGGAGAGAGGGTGGGGATGGCTGACACGGCCGCGATCACCGCTGGACAGGTCGAGCACCTGGCGGAACTCGCCAGGATCGCCATGACCAGCGAAGAGTTGGAGAAGACGGCAGGGGACCTGGACCGGATCCTCGCCAGCGTCGCACGGGTGGCGGAGGTGGCCACGGACGACGTGCCTGCGACCAGCCACCCCATGCCGCTGAAGAACGTGCTCCGCGACGACGTCGTGGGCACCCCCCTCACCGCGGAGCAGGCGCTGTCCGGCGCCCCCGCGTCCGAGGACGGGAAGTTCCTCGTCCCGCAGATCCTGGGGGAGGACTGACATGACGGAAGATCTCACACGACTCACCGCAGCCCAGCTGGCCGCCGGACTGCGTGCCGGCGACTATTCGGCCACCGACGTCACCCGCTCCCATCTGGACCGCATCGACGCCACGGACGCAGCACTGGGCTCCTTCCTCACCGTCACCCCGGACACGGCGCTCGCCACGGCCGCGGAGGTCGACCGCAAGCGTGCCGCAGGTGAGGCACTCCACCCGTACGCGGGGGTCCCCGTGAGCGTCAAGGACGTCGTCGTCACCGCCGGCATCCGCACGACCGCGGGGTCGAAGATGCTCGAGGACTGGGTGCCGCCCTACGACGCGACGGTCTACACGAAGATCAAGGACGCCGGCCTGCCTGTGCTCGGCAAGACGAACCTCGACGAGTTCGCGATGGGTTCGACGACCGAGCATTCGGCGTTCGGCCCGACCCACAACCCGTGGGACACGACCACGGTCCCGGGCGGGTCCTCGGGAGGTGCTGCGGCCTCGGCGGCAGCATTCCAGGCCCCGCTGGCCGTCGGCACGGACACGGGCGGATCAATCCGCCAGCCTGCCGCCTTCACCGGCACGGTGGGTGTGAAGCCCACGTACGGCTCCGTGTCGCGCTACGGCGTCGTCGCGATGGCGTCCAGCCTCGACCAGGTGGGCCCGATGGGCCGCACCGTCGCGGACGCGGCGGCACTGCACCAGCTGCTGGCCGGGCACGACGCCCAGGATTCGACGTCGCTCACCGACCCGGTGCCGGACCTCCTCGCCGCCGTCGAAGCGGGGGTCCGCGACGGATCTCTCAAGGGCAAGCGCCTGGGCACCGTCCGCCAGCTGTCCGCGGACGACTACGCCGCGGACGTGCGGGACGCGTTCCACGCGGCGCTGGCCCTCGCGGAATCCGCGGGCGCCCAGATCGTCGAGGTCGACATGCCGTCGCTCGCGTACGCCCTGGACGCGTACTACCTCATCATGCCGTCGGAGGCGTCCTCGAACCTCGCCCGCTACGACGGGATGCGGTTCGGCCTGAGGGTGGAGCCGGAGACCGGCCCCGTCACCGCGGAGACCGTCATGAGCGCGACCCGCGCAGCCGGATTCGGCTCGGAGGTCAAGCGCCGCATCCTGCTGGGCACCTACGCGCTGTCCGCCGGCTACTACGACGCCTACTACGGCTCCGCGCAGAAGGTCCGCACCCTGGTGCAGCGGGACTTCGCCGCAGCGTTCGAGCAGGTGGACGTGCTCGTCACGCCCACCGCTCCCACGACGGCGCTGCCGTTCGGGTCGGAGGACGCCTCCGACCCCATGGCCCTGTACCTGGGAGATGCGGCGACGATCCCGGCGAACCTCGCCGGAATCCCCGCCATGAGCCTGCCGGCCGGCCTGGCGAACGGGATGCCCGTGGGTTTCCAGCTGCTGGCCCCGGCGCGCGAGGACGCCCGCCTCTACGAGGTGGGATCCGCGATCGAGGCGCTGGTCACCGACGCTGCAGGCACGCCCGTGTGGGCGGGCGTGCCGACGGAGTACGCGGCAGCCGGATCACCCACGACGACGAGCGCCTGAGGCCGGGGAGGAGACTGACATGAAGTACGAAGAAGCAGTCGCGAAGTACGATCCGGCTCTGGGCATCGAGGTGCACGTCGAGCTGGGGACCGCGACGAAGATGTTCGACGCCGCGCCGAACACGTTCGGCGGGGGTGCGAACGAGAACACGACGCCGTCGTCGCTGGGGCTTCCCGGTGCACTGCCGGTCGTGAACCGGACGGCGGTCGAGTACGCCATCCGGATCGGCCTGGCACTGGGATGCGAGATCGCCCAGGAGTGCAGGTTCGCGCGGAAGAACTACTTCTACCCGGACCTCGCGAAGAACTTCCAGACCTCGCAGGCGGACGAACCCATCGCCTTCGACGGCCGCATCGACGTCGAACTGGAGGACGGCACGATCGTCCCCGTCGAGATCGAGCGAGCCCACATGGAGGAGGACGCGGGCAAGAACACCCACGTGGGCGGGACGTCGGGTCGTATCCACGGCGCGGACCACTCGCTGGTCGACTACAACCGTGCGGGTGTGCCGCTCGTCGAGATCGTCACCCACCCGATCCTGGGGGTGGGCGATCGCGCGCCCGAGGTCGCAGCCGCCTATGTGCGCACGCTGCGGGACATCTTCCGGGCGCTCGACGTGTCCGAGGCCCGCATGGAGCAGGGCAACGTCCGCGCGGACATCAACGTGTCGCTGCGGCCGGACGCAGACGCCCCGCTGGGCACCCGCACGGAGACGAAGAACGTGAACTCGTTCCGGTCGATCGAGCGTGCCGTCCGCTACGAGATCGCCCGTCAGGCGGACATCCTGGACGCCGGCGGTTCGGTCCTGCAGGAGACCCGCCACTTCCACGAGGCGGACGGGTCGACGTCGTCGGGCCGGCCGAAGTCCGACGCGGACGACTACCGCTACTTCCCGGAGCCGGACCTGGTGCCTGTCGCCCCGTCCCGCGAGTGGGTGGAGGAGATCCGGGCCGGACTGCCGGAGCTGCCGGCCGCACGCCGTCGTCGTCTGCTGGGCGAGTGGGGTATCAGCGACCTGGAGATGCGCGACATCATCAACGCCGGTCTGCTGGACCCCGTCGAGGCGACGGTCGTCGCCGGTGCCACACCCGACGCCGCCCGCAAGTGGTGGATGGGTGAGATCGCACGCCTCGCCAAGCAGCAGGACGTCGACGCGGCGGGCCTCACGACCCCGGAGAGCGTCGCGGAGCTGCAGAAGCTGATCGACGACGGGAAGCTGAACGACAAGCTGGCGCGCAAGGTGCTGGCCGGTGTGCTCGAGGGCCGCGGGACTCCCGCGCAGGTCATGGAGGCCGACGGCCTGCAGATCGTCGAGGACACGGGTGCTCTCGAAGCGGCGGTCGACGACGCGATCGCGCAGAACCCGGACGTGGTCGAGAAGATCAAGGGCGGGAAGATGCAGGCGATCGGTGCTCTCATGGGGCCGATCATGAAGGCCACCCGCGGTCAGGCCGACGCGGGCAAGGCCCGCGAGCTCATCATGGCGCGCATCAACGGCTGAGTGCGCCGGCACCGCTGAGCTCGCCGGCATCACGGCGCACGCGAGGAGGCCGGGGTGAGGAGCAGCTTCCTGGAAGCTCCTCACCCCGGCCTCGATCCGTGGTCCGCCCGGTGATTCAGCGGCACTGTTCCGGGTGGGTTCGCTGAGCGTAAACCACTACTCAGCGGTACGACAGCCATCCGGCCGGTTGTTCCCTCACCGGCGCGGCGGTCCGGTGCGGTGCCGGATCAGTCCAGCGCGACGGCTGCCGGCGTGTCGAAGATCCCGCCCTGGAACTCGAGCACGTTGGGCGATGCGTCCGCCGGCACGTCGAAGACGATGAGTCCGGAGGCGGTGTTGCCCGGGTTGATCTCCTCGATCAGCACCACGTCGTTGTCCGATGCCGCGTAGATGCCCGCTTCGGAGTCCGATGAGTAGCTGTTGCCGTCGTCGTCCTTGAGCTTCACGTCGCCGTCGAAGAAGTAGCTGGGTTCGCTGCCCGTGTTCTTCACGGAGATGTCCACGAGGACGAACTGACCCTGCGCGGTGGTGCCGAGATATTCATCCCCCACCTCGCTCACACCGTCCTGCACGTCGGAGACGGTGATCTCCCAGTCGCCGGTGGCGACGGCGTCGCCGAGCCCGTAGTCCGCGCCCGAGGCGTCCGCATCGTCCGCTGCCGCCTCGCCGTCGCCGGAATCGTCGGCTTCGTCGGCGTCCGAGGCGGCTCCGGCGGAGTCTGCGGAGTCCTGGGCCGGCGATTCGTCACCGCCGCCTCCGATGTTCACGACGACGATGAGCGCGATGATCGCGAGGACCCAGAACCACCAGCGCTTCCACAGCGGCTTCCGAGGCTTCCCGGCAGGGGGAGTGGGTGCGGACTGGCCCGGCTGACCCGGCTGGCCGTACTGCTGGGGCTGACCGGGGTGCCCGGGGTGTCCGGCCTGGCCGTACAGTCCGGGGTGCCCGGGCTGGCCGTATTGCTGTGCCTGCGCGTACTGGTACTGGCCGGACTGCTGCGGCTGGCTCGACGGATCTCCCGGGTACGGGCGCCCGGGCTGTGGGTGCTGCTGAGGGTGGCCCTGCTGGTGCGGCTGGCCGGGCTGCGGGGTGTGCGGATGGGGCTGCGTCATGATGCTCCTCGGGAGTGAAGGGTGGATACGACGACGTTCTCGTCGTGACACCACAAGCCTCCGTCGAAGGAGCGTGCCCCCGCGTCGTCCGAACGGGTGGACCGGTCACGCCGAAAGGATGAACAGGAGCCTCACGGCCCCACCTGTTCGGCTGACGTGCGTGTCTGTGCGCCCCGCTACGGTGAGAGCGTGAACTCAGAGACTCCAGCGACAGCACTCACGGCGGTGGGGCAGCGGATGCGCGGCCACGACCGCCGCAGGGCGCTGCGCATCGCCCTCGACATCGTGATCGGGCTGCTCGTGTACGTGTCGGGTGTCCTCGTCGGATCCCTGTCCCTGATCGGCGTGCCCGGCGCGATGGACGAGTCCGGTGAGCTGTCGGGGGTCGGCGCGATCGTCTTCCTCCTCGTCTGGATGCTGTGGCTCACCGTGTTCGTCCGCACCCGCTGGCCGCTGGTGCCACTCATCGCGGGCGCGGTGTGCGGACTGATGGGTGGGGACGTCCTCCTCCTGCTCGTGGGAGTGTTCCACGCGGTCGTGAGGCTGCCGCGTCGCCCCGCGACGGCGGCGACCGCGACCGGGGCGGCCGTCGTGGTCTGGGCTGTCGTCCGGGCATGCGTGCGCGAACCCGGGTACAACCCGTTCGCGTTCCTGGTCGCTCCGGAAGGAGTGGCGCTGACCGGCCCGGATGCCCATGTGTTCTCGCCCCAGACTGCGCTGGCGATCGACGTGCTCACGATCGTGAGCGGTGCCGTCGCACTGGGGATTGCGGTGGGCGTGGGGTATCTGGTGCGGCGCACCCGCAGGATGAGGTCCGTGGAAGCAGTCGCGGCCCACCAGACGGAGCGCAGCGAAGCACTCACGGTGCAGCTCGCACGCCAGTCGGAGCGCCAGATGCTCGCGCGGGAACTGCACGACACGCTGTCGCACCGCCTGTCCGTCATCTCTCTGCAGAGCGGGGCGCTCGAAGTCTCCCGTGACGACGCGCGGGCGGCAGAGGCGGCTGCGGCGGTGCGGAAGGAGGCGAAGGCCTCACTCGAGGATCTGCGGGACCTGGTGAGCGGAGTCCGTGATGGGACAGCGGGCGCAACACGAACAGTGCTGACCGACACCACGCCGGCACTCGCGACGCTGCGGACGGTGCCCGACCTCATCGCGTCGGTGCGGTCCACCGGGCCGGATGTCACCGCGATCATCGTGCTCGAAGACGTCGATCGGGCCCCTGCACTGCTGAGCCGAACCGTCTACCGGATCGTCCAGGAATCGCTCACGAACGCGATGAAGCACGCTCCCGGCCGCCCGATCACGGTGGACCTGAGGGTGAGCGCGGAGCACGGCGCACGGATCTTCGTGAGCAACCCGTCCGTCCCGGAGCAGGAGGCTCTGGGCGACCTGACCGGATCGGGCGGCGGGATGGGGCTCATCGGCATCGAGGAGCGGGTCCGGATGGTCAGCGGCGAGGTGTCCATCGGCCCGCGCGGTGACTCCTTCGTCGTCGACGTGCGGCTGCCTCCGTTCACGGAGCGTGCTGGACACGTCTGAACCGTGTCCGTGGGCTGTCCTACTGTGGGGTCATGCCATCCGATCAGTCGATCCGTGTCCTCGTCGTCGATGACGACCATCTGGTCTGCACGGGGCTCACGCACATCCTGTCCACTGCGGACGACATCGCAGTGGTCGGCAGTGCGGCGAACGGGGCGGAAGCGCTGGAGAGCGTGATGCGGCACTTCCCGGACGTCGTCCTCATGGATATCCAGATGCCGGTGATGGACGGGATCGAAGCGACCCGCAGGATCACGAACATGCCGCGCCCGCCCCAGGTCGTCGCCCTCACGAGCTTCGACGCGGAAGACTATGTGTTCCGCGCACTGGAGGCGGGTGCCGCGGGCTACATCCTCAAGGACATCGCTCCGGACGATCTGAAGGAAGCGGTCCGGACCATCCACGGCGGGGACGGGTTCGTCTCGCCCCGTGCGACGACGGGCCTCATCCGTGCCCACCGCGTGGCGCAGACGAGCACGCGTCGGTTCGACGCGGTGGAGCGGCTGTCTCTCCTGACGGCGCGCGAACGGGAGATGGCGATCCTGGTCGCGCAGGGCATGAGCACCCGCGACATCGCGGAGGCCACGTACGCCAGTGAGGCGACGGTGAAGACCCACCTCGGACGGATCATGACGCGCACCGACGCACCGAATCGCGTGGGAGTGGCCGTGCTGGTGGCGCTTGCGGGACTGCTCGACTGACGGGACTGCTCGACTGAGCAGGGCCGTCCCGAGGGTGGGATCCACCGAAAGGGTGGGTCGCCCGGAAGGATGGGATCTGCCGAAAGACTGGGTTGCCCGGAGGGTGGGCTTCGGTCAGCGTGTCAGGCCGTGACGGCGCGCAGGTGCGAGTGCCTGCCCACGGACCCGGACGCGGCGCGCTCCCGCGATCCGGTGGGGACCTGCGTGGTGCCGGGGACGAAGTCGAAGTCGGTGATCGCCCCGTCCAGCATGCGCAGCACGTCACGGGCCTCAGCCCAGTCGCGCACCGGCAGCACCCAGATGTCGCCGCGGGCGGTGATGTCGTACGACGCGATGAGTGACAGAGCGGTGGGGTCGTGCAGGAGCAGCCGCAGTTCATCACCGGTGTGCTCGGCTTCGCCCACCTGCTGCACCGCTGCCTGCTCCCTCTCCGGCGTCACCGGGTGGGCGATGTCCTGCGCTGCCGCGGCGTTACGGGCTGCCGCCGCCGGATCCGCGGAGAGGTCGAAGGTGACGTCCGCGCGGTCCGCATCCGTCTCGTCGCGGGTCGTGAGAACGGTCGTGAGCCCCAGGTCGACGGTGAGGCGACGCAGCGCGTCCCACATGCCGTCGTGAGCGTCGGAGTCCAGACCCGCGGTGGGTTCGTCCAGCAGGACGATGGATGGGTCATGGACGAGTGCGCCGACGATGTCCGCGCGCCGTCTGAACCCGACCGGCAGGTTCCCGAAGCGCCGGTCGAGGACGCTCATGATCTCGAGGACACCGCACAGCTGCTCGATCCGTCGCTGGACGCTGCGGCCCGAATACCCCTGCCGCTCCGCAGACAGCAGCAGGTTCTCCCACACCGTGCGCGCGGGGTCGAACTGCGATTCCTGCGCCACGACCCCGACCTCCCTGCGGATGCGGCGGTCGTCGACACTCACCACGTGACGGCCCACCTGCACGGTTCCGGACGTGGGGGTGATGCGGGTGGACAGACAGCCGATCACCGTGGTCTTCCCTGTTCCCGGCCTGCCGAGCAGCGCGAACGTGGTGCGTTCCGGCACGACGAACGACACGGCTCCCAGGGCGTAGAACGCCGGATCCAGGGCTGTCTGTCCCGGGTATGTCTTGGTGAGCCGGTCGACGATGATCGCGCTGCGCACAGTCGGTCCCTTCCGCGGGTGAGGGTCAGCAGGCACTCGAGGGAGAGTGGACATCGGTCGAGTGCTGGTGGGGGGGGTACTCCTGCCAGGGTATACGAAAAGCGAACGATGCGTGATGGAGGGTTATCCCCCTTCCCGCAGTCCGCGCGGAGGCGCACACTTGAGGCATGCACGCGATCACCCCGCACATCTGGCATGACCGCACGGCGGCAGAGGCTGCGGACTTCTACACGGAGGCCTTCCGCGACGTGCGCGAAGTCTCCCGCTCCCACTATCCGACGGAGGGGCCGGCCGATTTCCAGGCGTCGTTCGCCGGTGCCGTACTCGGCATCGAGCTGGAGATCCACGGCTGCCGCGTCGCCTTCATCAACGCGGACGACACGTTCCGCCCCAACCCGGCCGCGGGGTTCATGGTGCACGTGGACGACGCGGTCGCCGAAGACCCCCGTGGGTACCTCGATGGGCTGCACGATCGGCTGGTCGAGGGCGGCACCACGCTCATGCCGCTGGACGAGTACCCGTTCTCCGCCCGCTACGCGTGGGTCGAGGACCGGTACGGGGTGAGCTGGCAGCTCTTCCTCACCCCGCCGGATTCCGCTCCGCGGCCGTCCCTCGTCCCCTCGCTGCTGTTCTGCGGTCCTGCTCAGAACTCCGCCGCCGAGGCCGTCGCCACCTACACCTCCCTCTTCCCGGGGTCGGAGGTCGGGACGGTCGCGACCTATCCGACGCAGACCGGACCGGCTGTGGAGGGGGCGTACATGTTCTCCGAGTTCCGCCTCGGGCGCGGTTCCGGTGGGCCTCGGAAGGATCCGTGGATCACCGCGATGGATTCCGGGGTGGACCAGCCGTTCACGTTCACGGAGGGCTTCTCCCTCATGGTGAGGGCAGACGACCAGGACGAGATCGACCGGCTCTGGGCGGTGCTGTCCACGGACCCGGAGCGGGAGCAGTGCGGCTGGTGCCGCGACGCCTACGGGGTGAGCTGGCAGATCGTCCCGGCGGACCTCGACGACCTGCTGGCAGCCCCCGGTGCGTACCAGCGGCTCATGGGCATGAAGAAGATCGACATCGCGGAGCTGCGGGGAGGGTAGGAGGCGCTTGGCGGCGCGGGCTCGGCCCGCACGCTCCAATCGTTCATCCAGCCTGACTCACTACGCTGTGTGTCACCGATATCAGAGGAGTGCACCGATGGCACGTCACCCGTGGAAGGGACTGTGGCGGCAGCTGTGCGCGGGTCGTCTGCCCGTGTACCGCATCCTCGTGCCCGATTCCGTCACGGACTCCGTCATCCGGACGTGGGAGGCGCGCGGCTACGAACTGCCGGCATCCCGGCAGGCGACGTACTCCCGCCTCCTGCACACGCCGGGCGAGGCACGCAATCTCATCCGATCGAACGTCGTCTTCCGTGTCCTCACGGGTGCGGGGGCGGCGACCACCGGTATCTTCGGGCTCAGCACGTTCGGGATCTCCTGGCTGACGGGGGACGTCGCGACCGGCGGTGTCATCACGACGGGTCTGTTCGCAGCAGGGACGGGTGTGACCGGTGCGGTGACGGGCACCAAGTACATGCGCGACCCCAAGCGGCTGTCGCGGAAGGACCGCGAGAGCGCCCGCGCCGCACGGTGGATCACCCCGCAGACCCTGGGCTTCGTCGCGGGAGTGAAGCACGGTCAGGACACGGACGAGCAGCGACTCTTCCACCTCTCCGTCATGCTCGCGACCCGCATCGCGTCCACCCGCGCGTGGACGCACCCGATCCTCACCGACCACGTGGCCCGCGTCGACCTGGACGACATGGTCGCAGGCATCGGCGTGCGACTGGCGGAGCTCGTCCAGGTCCGCACGGAGCTCGACGCGATGCGCGACGGGACGGAGGCCAACCGTGTCCAGGCCTATCTGGGGCGGTTGGCTGAGGCCTTCGAATCGATCGCGGACCGCGTGATGGCGATGCACGAATACCTCGAACACCTGCGGGCACTCGACGCCCAGCTCATCGCACTGGACCACTCGGAGCGCACCCGGGAGATCGGCGAGCGCGTCCTCGACATCGTGTCCCGCACCGCCGGTGATGACACGCTCGGGGCGCAGTTCCGGGACCTCAACATGGAAGCGGAGTCCCACGCGGAATCGATCGCCCGCCTCCTGGCGGAGCTGGACGAGACGGCGGAGGAGTTCGACGATCTCGACGCCCAGATCCAGAAGGCATCCGCTGCGGGCGCGGCGGATTCGGCGCAGTATGGAGGGGCCGCCGCGCTCACCGCAGAGGCTGACCCCGCGACCCGCGTCGACGCGTACTTCGACCGCACGCGCGATGGTAAGCGGGAGAAGCACCGCAGGGACGACGGCAGCTGAGCACACTGCTGCGTGACTGAGCGCTGTGTGACTGAGCGCTGCGTGACGGGGCGGAGCCGATCAGCCCACGAGGACTGTCCGCCCCGTCGCCGTTCCGCTGTTGAGTGCCGCGAGGCTGTCGACGGTGTTCTCGAGGGAGAGCGGCTTCTCCGTGATGGGGACGCGCGGCAGATCCTCCGCCTTCGCCATCTCCACGAGCGCGCGCAGGTCCTCGAGACTGCCCACGTAGTTCCCGATGATCGACACGGCCTTGAGCGGCAGCAGCGCCGTCGACAGGGGAGTGCTGCCGCCGAACAGGCCGACGGGGACGATCGTGCCGCCCTTCGCGACGGACGCCAGCGCGAAGGAGAAGGTGTCGCCCGTGTTCACGAAGTCGACGATCGCCTGGACCGGCCCACCCAGGTGCTCGGCCAGACCTGCACCGTCCAGGTTCCTCGAGTTCACTGTCACGTGCGCGCCCAGCCGTGCGGCGTTCTCCAGGTTCGCGTCGGAGACGTCCACGGCGACGATCCGTGCCCGCGTCATGCGTGAGAGGAGAGCGATGGCGGCGAGCCCCACCCCGCCGGTGCCGATGACCGCGACCGTTTCGTCGTCCGTGAGCGGCAGGACGCGGCGGACCGAGGCGAACGACGTGAGCCCGCTGCAGGCGAGCGTCGCAGCCCAGCTGGGGTCGAGCCCCTCATGGTCGACCAGGTAGTCGGAATCAGGGACCAGCACTTCCGTCGCGAAACCGCCCCAGCGGAACACGCCGATCGCCTGGCTGGTCGCACAGAGGTTCGTGCTCCCGCTCACGCACCGGCTGCAGGTTCCGCAGCCGATCCACGGGAAGACGATCCGGCTGTCACCCGGGCGCACATCAGTGGCGTCCGGGCCCACCGCGATGACCTCACCGACGATCTCGTGGCCGAACACAGCGGGGTACTTCAGGCCTCGGTCCGCGATGGACAGCCAGCCGCCCCCGCCCAGGTCGTAGCCGCCAGCGTGGCTGTGCGTGTCCGTGTGGCAGACACCGCTGCGGGTCACGCGGACGAGTACTTCACGACCGGTGGGGATGGGTGAGTTGACCTCCTGCTCCTGCAGCGGGGCATCGGGGCCTGTGGCGGCGAACACCTTCATCAAGCGACTCCTCGTCGTCGAGAACCTCGTGGATGGTTGATGCCATTGTGCACGACTTTCATGCAGAAGTTGCCATGGTGGCCTCGTTCATTATTGCCTTGACCGGTATTGATGTGCGGCGGAGATCTACACTCGAAGCATGCTCGACACGACTGCTCCGATCCCGATCCTCGACTGCCACAACGACCTGCCGTTCGCGCTGCGGGAGCGGGCCGGCTATGACGTCAGCGGGCTGGACAGGGAGCGGGAGGAATTCCACACCGACCTCGTGCGGCTGCGGCGCGGCGGAGTGGGCGCGCAGTTCTGGTCCGCGTGGGTGCCGTCGTCCATCCCGCAGGAGGACGCGGTCGTCGCGACTCTGCAGCAGATCGACGCGGTCCACCGGCTCACGGACGCCTACCCGCAGTTCCTGCAGGCAGCGCACACCGCCGCCGATGTCGAAGCGGCTTTCGCCACGGGTCGCATCGCGAGCCTCATCGGGCTGGAGGGCGGGCAGTCGATCGCCGAATCGCTCGCGGTGCTGCGGCAGATGTTCCACCTGGGGGCCCGGTACATGACGCTCACCCACAACGACGACCTCGATTGGGCGACCGCGGCGACCGGCGGCTACGAGACGCAGGCGGAGGTCGACGGGCTGCCGGGCGCGCCGGGCGGGAGGTCGCCGCGTGGTCTCACGGAGGAGGGCGTCGCGGTCGTCGCGGAGATGAATCGTCTGGGCATGATGGTCGACCTGTCGCACACGAACGAGCGCACACAGCTGGATGCCCTCGAAGCGTCCCGCGTACCGACCCTCTTCACCCACTCGTCGGTCCAGGCGGTGAACCCGCACCCGCGCAACGTGACCGACCGCGTGCTGGAGCGGATCGCTGCGACCGACTCCGTCCTCGGCCTCACCTTCGTGCCGGCGTTCGTGTCGCCGGCGCTGCTGGAGTGGACACGCGAACGGGCACAGGTCCGCATCGGCCTGGGCATCGATGATCCGGACCGTCCGATCAGCGTCACTCGTCCGTACCACATGCCACGCGCACCGCGCCCCGGTCAGACGTGCGACGAGGTGAGGGCCGACAACGCCGCGAACCACGTCGACTATGCCTACGGCGACACGGACGCCGAGGTCCCACCCGCTGCCGCCGCCCGGCTGGCGGCCTGGGAGGAGGCTCACCCCGAGCCGCAGGCGACGCTGCACGAGGTCGTCGCCCACCTGGAGGCCGCGCGCGAGGCCGTGGGCATCACCCGGATCGGACTGGGCGGCGACTACGACGGGACGGCGTCGCTGCCGGTGGGGCTCGAGAGCGTGTCCTGCTACCAGGACCTGCTGCATGAGCTGTCCGATCGCGGATGGTCGCGGAACGACCTCGAGGCTCTGGCCCACGGCAACGTCCTGCGGGTCATGCGCGCGGTGGAGGACGGCGCCTCGGACGTGTGAGGGTGCCTCAGGGTCCGTGAGGTCCACGGTCCGGACTCTCCCACGAATGGTTCTCATATCTGCTCGAATGGGGCTGTCGTCCGTACAGCCTGCTGACTGTGCGCGTCCTCAGGACTCTGAGACGCCTCAGAGTCCAGCCCCCGAACGGAGAGTGGTCACGCCGTGCAGCTGCCCGTCGATCTCTTCCACTGGGTGCTGTCCGCACTGCCGATCGCCGCCCTCGCCTTCTTCATGATCCAGCTGCGCTGGGGCGCGCAGCAGGCGGGCGCCATGGGTGTCATCGTCGTCACCGGCATCGCGCTGCTGTTCTTCCGCGCACCGCTCGAGACGCTGGGGGTCGCCGGTGCGAAGGGTGTCTGGGACGCGGTGTCCATCCTCTTCGTCATCTGGCCGGCACTCCTGCTGTTCCACGTCATGAAGCGCGCCGGCGGCTATGAGTCGATGCGGCGCGGCATCACCGCGATGAGCCGCAACGAGCTGTTCATCATCGTGGCGCTGGGCTGGGTGTTCACCTCGTTCCTGCAGGCGGTCGACGGGTTCGGCACCCCGATCGCGATCGTCGCCCCGCTGCTCGTGGCTTTCGGCGTGAAGCCGATCTACGCCGTCGCGATCCCGATCATCGCCCACATCTGGGCCAAGTTCTTCGGCACCCTGGGCGTCGGCTGGCTCGCGACCCTGCAGGTCGTCCAGCTGGACGAGTCGACGATCCTCGCGACGGCTCTCGAATCGTCCCTCATGCTGTCGTTCCAGGCGCTCATGGGCGGGTTCACCGTCGTGTGGATGTACGGCCGCTGGGAGGCGGTCAAGCACGGGTGGCCCCTGGTCCTCATCATCGGTGGGATCCAGGCGCTGGGTCAGTTCCCCGCGGTGCTCGTGGATCCGGCGCTGGGCGCGTTCCTGCCGGCGACGGCGGCGCTCATCGCGCTGTTCCCGCTGTCCCGGTGGAGGCGGTACGCGGAGCCGGCGGAGTCGATCGTGCGTCGCCCCGCGATGTCCGTCTCCCACACCGGACTCAGTGCGGACACCGCGCGGAGTGTGCCGCCGATGAGCACGCTCACGGCGTTCTTCCCCTACATCCTGCTGAGTGCCATCGCGACGGCCACGTCGCTCATCGGCCCGGTGGCGGACGTCCTGGGGCGGTTCACGGTGGGGTTCCCGTTCCCGGGGACCGCGACCGGTTTCGGCGTCGTCACAGAGGCTCAGGACACCTATTCCGCGCTCGCCCCACTGGCGCATCCCGGTGCGGGACTGCTGGTGACAGCCGTCGTCACGTGGGTGCTCTTCGTCCGGCGCGGCTACGAGCGGACCTGGCAGGCCGGGCTTGCGGTGAAGGACAGGAGCACGCTGGTGAGCCTCCTCATCACCGCAATCCCAGCGTCCGTCCCGATCGTCACCTTCCTCGTCATGGCGTCGATGATGAATCATGCGGGTCAGACGCAGACGCTCGCCCTGGGCCTGTCCGCGGTGGCACCCGCTGCGGTGTACGCGTTCCTGGCGAACGGCATCGGCGCGGTCGGTGCGTTCGCGACCTCCTCGTCGACCTCGTCGAACGTCCTCTTCTCCGACCTGCAGGTGAACGTCGCGCAGATCAAGGGGCTGCCGGTCTCCACGATCCTCGCCGCACAGTCCGCGGGGGGTGCGCTGGGCAACGCGATCGCACCTGCCAACATCGTCATGGGCGCATCGACCGCGGGGATCAACGGCAAGGAGGGCATCATCATGCGCAAGACGCTGCCGTGGACGGCTGCGGCCTTCGCCGTCACCGGGGCCGTCACCGTCGCCCTCGCCTACCTCTGATCGCCCCGGACGAAAGGACCCACCGTGCGCGCGCTCGTGCTGAACAAGACGATGTACCTGGGAGTCTCCTTCGTGCTCCTGCTCGTGTCGCTGCCCCTCATCAGCGCGGGGACCACGGCAGGTGCCTCCGCCGAGGTCCCGGCCGGGGCCTCGGGCCCGGGTGCCGGCCTGCTGTGGGCCGGGCTGGTATGCCTGGCCGTGGGCATCGTCCTGCTGCCGATCCAGCGGCTGCTGACGGGCACCGACGACGAGGACCCCGACTCACCCGACGACGACTGAGCCAGACTACGACTGAGACCAGAAGACTGAGAACAGACGGCAGAGAGAAGGAGCATTCGATGGCACACCATGCAGGACCCCGCACCGGACGACCGCCGGTCCTCGCGAAGCGGGGGCTCGTGACGAGTCCCCACCACCTCGCCTCGGAGGCGGGGAACGCGGCGCTGCGACGGGGCGGGTCTGCGGTCGATGCGGCGATCGTGGCGAACACGGTGCTCGCGGTCGCCTACCCGCACATGGCGGGGCTGGGAGGCGACTGCTTCATGCTGCTCGCCGGTGGACCCGTCGACGGAGTGGAAGCGCTCGAGGCGAACGGTCCGTCTGCGGCGGCCGCGACCCGTGACTTCTACGGGCAGGCCGGACACGTCGACCGCATCCCGATGCGCGGTGCCTACGCCGCGCTCACGGTCCCCGGCGCCGTCGACGGGTGGCGGGAAGCCCACGAACGCTACGGCAGGCTGCCGTGGCGGGACCTGTTCGACGACGCGATCGTGCTCGCGGAGGACGGCGTCGCCGTCACCCGGTCGCTGGCGGACTGGATCGCCGCCGACTGGCAGCTGCTGAAGGACGATCCGCAGATCGCAGGGGTGTTCGCCAGCGGGGAGACCCCGGTGCGCGAAGGGGAGATCCTGCAGCAGCCCGCGCTCGCCGCCACACTGCGGGGCCTGGCCGAGGGCGGTGCGCGCGGCTACTTCTACGAAGGGGAGTTCGCACACGCCTTCTCGACCGCGCTCCAGGAGCAGGGGTCCCCGCTGTGCGCTGACGACTTCGCGGGCTACCGCGCGCAGTGGGTCGACCCGATCTCCACGACGTACCGGGGCCGGAGCGTCTACCAGCTGCCGCCGGCGACACAGGGGATGTCCGCGCTGCAGATCCTCAACCTGCTCGAGGGCTTCGACCTGTCGACGATCCCGGAAGGGGGCGCCGACTACTACCACCTCATCGTCGAGGCCGTGAAGGTGGCGTTCGCGGACCGCGACGAATGGCTCGCGGATCCCGGCTTCGTCGACATCCCGCTGGAGACGCTCCTGTCGAAGGAGTACGCGGACCAGCGGCGTGAGCTCATCAGCCTGGAGCGGGCACTCGACGGAGCGTCCGTGGAACCGGGCCTGCGCTACGGGGACGAAGCAGAGAGGACGGCACCCACCGGTGACACCGTCTACTTCGCGGCGGCGGACTCCGACGGCATGATGGTGTCGATCATCCAGTCGCCGTACCACGACTTCGGTTCCGGGATCATCGCGGGAGAGACCGGGGTGATCCCGCAGAACCGCGGTTCGTTCTTCTCCCTGGACGCGACGCACCCGAACACGCTGGAGCCGGGCAAGAAGACGTTCCACACGATCATCCCCGCGATGGTGCTGGAGGACGGGCAGCCCGTGCTGGCCTACGGCACGATGGGCGGTGAAGGACAGCCGCAGACGCAGGCGGCGGTCCTCACGCGGATCATCGACTACGGCTTCGACGTGCAGCAGGCGATCGAGGCGCCGCGCTGGCTGTACGGCCGCACGTGGGGCGTCTCCGATTCGAACCTCAAGCTGGAGGCGCGGATCGCTCCGGAGGTGGTCCGTGAACTCACGCTGCGCGGGCAGCCGGTCGCGATCACCCCGGAGTGGGACGGGACGCTGGGGCATGCGGCGGCGATCCGGCGGTACCCGGCGACAGGCATGTACGAGGGCGGAGCGGACCCGCGCGGCGACGGGCAGGCGGTCGGGCACTGAGCCGATAGCCTTCGAGCATGCTCGAACTCCTGCTGTTCTGCATGCCGGCGGTGCTCTACCTCCTCATCTGCGTGCGGAGGTGGCAGCTCCCGTTGGCCGAAGCGCTGTCACGGGTCGGTGCGACAACCGGGACGGGCAGGGACTACGGGCGTGCGGCGCTGGTCGCCGTTCCCCTTCTGGGCGCGGCGGTCGTGGTCGTCCGCACTGTGCCGGCAGACGTGCTGTCGGACCCCGCGGTCACGATCGCGACCGCCGCCTCGGGGCTCGCCCTCATCGGGGCGGTCCTGCGGGCGGCCGGTGAGGAGGTGTTCTTCCGGGGGCTGGTGGGAGGCGTGCTCATGCGCCGGCTGGGCTTCGGGTGGGGCAACCTCTTGCAGGCGGTGGTGTTCCTCCTGCCGCACACCGTGCTGCTCGCCCTCGACGGGAGCCTGTGGCCGCTGCTCGTCCTCCAGTTCGTCACCGGGTGGCTGCTGGGATGGCTGCGCTGGACGAGCGGCTCGATCCTCCCGGGCGTCGCCGTGCACGCCGTGGTGAATATCGTGGTCGGTCTCCTGGTGGCGTGACGCGGGCGAGCTGAAGACGTGTCTGCTCACTGTTCCCGGAAGCGCGTGCGCTGCGCATACCGCCCGGGTGTCTCGCCCGTGATGGTGCGGAAGTCGCGGATGAAGTGGGGCTGGTCGAACCACCCCAGGTCCATCGCCAGGTCGACGATGTCGCGGGGATCGTCCCGGTCGATCGCCGCCACCGCATCCATGACGCGGGCCCGCACGAGCATCCTCTTCGCACCCATCCCGGTGAACCTGCCGATGAGCCGCTGGAGGGTGCGGACACTCTGACCCGTACGCTCCGCCAGTACGGACAGCGTCGTGATCTCCGGTGAGGCGAGCAGATCGAGCACGCGGAGGAATCGGTCGAAGCCCGGAGGGTCGCCCGGTCCCCACTCCAGCAACCACGAGTCCAGATACGGCGCGGCCTTCTCCGCGTCGAGCGGCAGCTGCGGGTCGGGAGCCCGGACGCCGAACCACGCGGACGCGGGAACCGTCCGGTCCCGGATGCCGCCGAGGTCGTGGTCGCGGAACGCTGCGATCCCTCCCACTCGGAACTTCACGCCCACGACGCCACCTGTGGCAGTGAGGCTCACGTCGAAGCGCCCAGCACTGACGGGCCCCGTCACCCAGACGCCGGCCCCGCACCCCGCGGTCGGGTGCGCATCGCTCCCGCACGTGCCTGCACGGTGCACTCCGCCGCGTTCGACGGTGATGTTGACGGCCGGTTCGTCGAGGGTGGAGGCGTGGAAGACTTCGTCGTCCGCAAGTTCCCAGCGCACGGACCAGTAGCGCTCGACCCATCGGCGCAGCCGCTGGTCCGGTGCAGCCTGCCCGTAGGTCGTGCGGGTGAGCAGTTCGTCGGGCCGCAGGACGCGGCCGAACATCTGCGACGGTGTCGCGTTCGTCCAATCCTCGCCGGTGGGCATGCCGGAAGTATGGCAGGCATGACGGACACACAGACGGCGGAACTCGCCATGATCACCCTGGACGCTCCGGCGACGAAGCCGATGGCGGACTTCTGGTCCGCAGTGCTCGGTTGGCCGGTCGCCCACCTCGACGACGACTACGCGATGCTCACCGGGCCCTCTCACGCACTGGGCATCGGAAGGATCCCCGACTATCAGCGGCCAGCATGGCCGGACGCGGGCCGCAAGCAATTCCATTTCGACCTGGCCGTCGACGACCTCGAGGCAGCGGCAGCCCGCTTCATGGAACTGGGAGCGGAACGACCGGCGCAGCAGCCGGGAGAGACATGGATCGTCCTCCTCGACCCGGCGGGGCATCCCTTCTGCCTCACGAACGCCTCCGCGTGGCGGTGAGGGGCGGCCGCCGACCGGTGAGCATCCACGGGCGACGGGTGCCTGGCGGCGGCCAGTAGGCTGAGCTCATGGAACGTGCGTTCAGACAGGTCGATGTGTTCGGTACGGGAGCCTGCACCGGCAACCCGGTGGCGGTCGTCCTCGATGCGGAGGGGATCGACGAGGAGACGATGCGGCGCTTCTCCGTCTGGTCGAACCTGTCGGAGTGCACCTTCGTCCTCCCGCCCTCAGCCCCCGGAGCCGATTACTGTGTCCGCATCTTCGCGCTGAACCGGGAACTCCCGTTCGCCGGGCACCCCACTCTGGGAACCGCACGCGCGTGGCTGGATGCCGGAGGCGCTCCCATCGCTCCCGGTGTCGTCGTCCAGGAGTGCGACGCGGGCCTCATCTCCGTGCGGATCGACGACGACGTCCTCGCTTTCGGCGCACCGCCGCGCATCCGTTCAGGACACGTGGACGCGGACCTGCTCGACCGTGTGATCGACGTCCTCGGGGTCGACCGGGAACGCGTGGTCGACGCCGAATGGCTGGACAACGGGCCCGGCTGGGTGGGGGTCCTCCTCGACAGTGCGCGCACCGTCCTCGAGCTGAGGCCAGATGCATCCGCCCACGCCGGCGCCTGGGACATCGGCGTCATCGGCCCGCACGACGCGGAGTCGGACGCACAGTTCGAGCTGCGGGCGTTCTTCACCGACGGGAACGGCCCGATGCGGGAGGACCCGGTGACCGGCAGCCTCAATGCCGCAGCCGCGGAATGGCTCATCGCGTCCGGACGAGCTCACGCGCCGTATCGAGCCGCACAGGGAACTGCGATGGGACGACGAGGGCGCGTGCACATCAGCAGTGAGGGCGGGACCCTGTGGGTCGGAGGGCACGCCGACGTGGTGCTCTCCGGAACGGCAGACCTCTGACAGCCGGATGACGGTCAGACCGGGCCTGGACCGCCGGCTTCATACTCCTGGAGGGGAACGACCCCGTCCTCGATGTGCGCGAGGATCTCCTCGACGATCCGCCACCCCTGCTCCGCGCCGTCGCCGCGCACGCTGAACGTCGGGTCTGCGTCGAGGACCCCGCGCAGCACACTGCCGTAGGCCGACCGCCCTGGTCTCCCCATGTCCGACTGCAGGGTCGCCCGGGTCATGCCGCGCGAATCGAACGGCCCGCCCATGTTGACCTCGAAGGTCAGCTGCTCGTCGTCGAACTGCATGCGCAGCACGTTCTCCGGGACACGGCCGTCGTGGGGGAACTGCGCGTACTCGTGCGGGGGAGGGCGGAACCGGACCATGATCTCCTGGCGCGGCGCTCCGATCGCCTTGCCGGATCGCAGCGTGACCGGGACTCCACTCCACCGCCACGTGTCGACCTCGAGGGTGACCTGCGCGAACGTCTCCGTTTCGCGTGCCGGGTCGACGCCGTCCTCGGACACGTAGTCCGGGAGCTCCCTCCCGCCCACACGACCGGCGGTGTAGCGACCGCGCACCACGGAACGTGCGGGGTCGTTGCCCCAGATCGAGGTCGAGCGCAGGACGTGAGCGGCCAGAGCGGGCAGTTCGACGTGGTCGAACGTGGACGGCGGATCCATCATGACGAGTGCCATCACCTGCAGCAGGTGGGACTGGATCATGTCCCGGAACGCACCGTTCCTGTCGTAGTAGCCCGCGCGGCCCTCCAGGCCGAGTGTCTCGTCGAACACGATCTCGATCGACTCGACGTGTTCGCGGTTCATGAGCGGTTCGACGATCCGGTTGGCGAAGCGCAGCCCGACGAAGTTGAGCACGGCGGGAAGGCCGAGGAAGTGGTCGGCGCGGAAGGTGCGGTCTTCGGTCACGAGACGCGCGGCCAGCCGGTTGAGCTCTTCCGCAGACGCGCGGTCGTACCCGATGGGCTTCTCCAGCGCCAGACTCAAGGAGTCCGGCAGGTCGATGCCGGCCATCACGTCCAGAGCCTTCATCGTCACTCGAGGAGGGAGTGCGAAGTACAAGCACGCAGGAGTCTCCAGGCCCGCGACGAGCGAGGCGAGGTCTTCTGCATCCGTGACATCGCAGTGGACGAACCGGGTGGTCTCCTGGGCGTGGTCGACGGCCGGTCCGGCGGCCTCGGCGGAAGCGAACGCGTTCCGGACGATGTCCGACCAGTCGTCACAGGGCTGCTGGGACGCGCCGATCACCGTGATGCGACGATCGGGATCAGACGCCAGCAAGGTGCCCAGGCCGGGCAGCAGCAACCGCGACGCCAGATCGCCGGTGGCTCCGAGGATGACAAGGTTCCTTAAGCTGTCCACTCCGGCACCCTACTGCGGTCTTCCGCGGATGTGAACCCTTTCGAACTCCGGCGGAGCCTGTTTCAATGTACTGATGGGACAGCAGACGAGTGAACCCGGATCGGTGCCGCTGGAGGACTACGCGCTGCTGTCCGACCTGCGGACCGGTCCGCTGCTGTCGCGCCACGGCAGCATCGACTGGCTGTGCTTCCCCGCTTCGATTCGCCGGCGGTGTTCTCTGCGCTGCTGGGGACCCCCGACGACGGGCGCTGGCAGATCTGCGCACCCGACGGGGAGGTGGTATCCCGCCGATACCTGCCGCGAACCATGGTCGTCGAGACGACGTGGCGGACACCCACCGGGACAGCGGTGGTGACGGACTTCCTACCGCCCAGCGACGAGCACGCGGAGCTGATCCGTCGCGTGAGCTGCACAGAAGGACACGTCGAGATCGAGCACGATCTGCGGATCCGCTTCGACTACAACCGGGCCAAGCCCTGGACGCGGAAAGTGGCGACCGGCGAGGGGGCGACGGGGCTGCTGTCCGTCGCGGGACCCGACGCGCTGCTGCTCACCGGTCCGGAGTTGCACCCCGACAGCGCATGGCAGGAGCGGCGGGCGCGGGACCGGGAGCGCGGCAACGAGACCAGCGGCCAGAGCCAGCCCGACGACTACCGGGGTGCGGTGTCCGACCGGTTGACCGGCGTCTTCCACCTGGACGCGGGAGACACGAAGGACTGGGTGCTCACCTGGCACCGCTCTCACCGCGATCCGCCGCAGCCGCCTGATCCGCAGGAGGCCCTCGACCGGACGGTGGCCTACTGGCAGGACTGGTCGTCGCAGGTGAAGGTCCGCACGCGGCACGATCGACTGGTGCTGCGTTCCCTCCTGGTGCTGCGAGCCCTGACTGACCAAGCCACCGGCGGCATCGTGGCGGCACCGACGACCTCGCTGCCGGAGCAGTTCGGGGGACAGCGCAACTGGGACTACCGCTTCACGTGGTTGCGCGACGCATCGCTCACCATCGACACGCTGGTGACCCACGACTTCACCGAGGGC
Organism: Brevibacterium yomogidense; assembly: GCF_016107685.1. Classification (GTDB taxonomy): domain Bacteria; phylum Actinomycetota; class Actinomycetes; order Actinomycetales; family Brevibacteriaceae; genus Brevibacterium; species Brevibacterium yomogidense. The sequence continues at coordinate 415,987 of NZ_JABASY010000003.1, read as the reverse complement.
GCGCTGCACTGGCGGGACTGGCTGCTGCGGGCAGTCGCGGGCGACCCGGACGACATCCAGATCATGTACGGCATCGCCGGGGAGCGCGACCTTGCGGAGTCGGAGCTGCCGCACCTCTCGGGCTACGAGGGTTCCCGCCCCGTGCGGATCGGCAACGGGGCCTACGACCAGTACCAGGCGGACGTCGTCGGTGAGGTCATGATGGCGTTGGCAGCGCTGCGCGACGCGGGGGTCGAGGAGGACGAGTACTCGTGGGCTCTGCAGAGGAACCTCCTGAGCTTCGTCGAGCGCAACCTCGACCGCAAGGGCCACGGCATCTGGGAGATGCGCGGGAAGGCCGATCTCTACACGCACGGTCGCGCGATGATGTTCGCCGCGTTCGATCAGGGCCTCAGAGCAGTGGAGGAACACGGTCTGGACGGTCCGATCGAACGATGGAAGGGTCTGCGGGACCGGCTGCGCGACGAGATCTTCGAGCACGGATACGACGAGGACGCGAACACGTTCACGCAGACGTACTCGAACACGGAAGTCGATGCCTCCCTCCTGCGACTGCCCAACACCGGGCTGGTCCGTCACGACGACCCGCGCTTCCTGGGGACGGTCGCCGCCATCGAGCGGGACCTGCTGGACGACGGCGGGATGGTGCGGCGCTATCGCACGGAATCCGGCCTCGACGGACTGCCGGGGCACGAGTTCTCGTTCCTCATGTGCTCGTTCTGGCTGGTGGAGCAGTACGCACTGACGGGACGCGGGGACGAGGCGGAGGCCCTGCTGGATCGGCTGGCCGGCTATGCGACGGACCTGGGGCTGTTCGCCGAGGAGTACGATTCCGCGAGCGGCCGACTGGCGGGGAACTTCCCGCAGGCATTCAGCCACCTGGGGTTCATCCGCGCCGTCGACGCGATCGAAGGAATCCACCCCGAGTCGGGTGGCTGAGCGCGTCAGTCCAGCGAGAGGAACGTGCACAGTTCCGCGAACGCTTCGCGCACCACGGTGTAGTGAGCCCACCGGCCGCGCTGCTCCCGTGTCAGAAGGCCCGCTTCGACAAGCTTCTTGAGATGGTGGCTGATGGTGGGCTGGCTGATATCGAGGACATCGATCAGATCGCAGGCGCACACGGAATCACAGCCTTGGGCTGCCACGTGCGACATCACTCGCAGTCGTGTGGGATCTGCCAGCGCCTTGAATAGACCTGCGATCCGCTCCGCGTCCGGGGCATCCAGCGGCTCTCCGTCGATCGCGCAGCATTCGGGTGCTGTCCCGACGCCGGGTCGTCTGCTCTCCACCGATGTGCTCATGCCCGCATCATACATTGACGCTCATCGATGTATGGTTCTACTCTGATCCATAGACATTCATCGATATAAGGGGCTTCGATCCGATGAGCAATGCAGCGACGACTGCTCGATCCGCGGGGCCGGTCGCCCAGGAGATGTCGTTCCTGGACAGGTGGCTGGCCGTCTGGATCCTCGCCGCGATGGCAGTGGGACTGCTGCTGGGGCGGTTCGTGCCCGGACTCGATGCGGCCCTGGACGCCGTGAAGGTCGGCGGCATCTCCGTGCCGATCGCGATCGGTCTGCTCGTCATGATGTATCCGGTGCTCGCGAAGGTGCGATACGACGAGACGCACCGGGTGACAGGGGACCGGACCCTCATGATCCTGTCGCTGACACTCAACTGGGTCGTCGGCCCCGCCTTCATGTTCACGCTCGCCTGGGTGTTTCTCCCGGACCTTCCGGAGTTCCGCACCGGCCTCATCATCGTCGGCCTCGCTCGGTGCATCGCCATGGTGTTCATCTGGAACGACCTCGCCTGCGGTGACCGGGAGGCCGCCGCGGTGCTCGTGGCCCTCAACTCCGTCTTCCAGGTCGTCGCGTTCGGTGCTCTGGGCTGGTTCTACCTGCAGGTGCTGCCGTCGTGGCTGGGACTGGAGACGACCTCGGCGGAATTCTCCGTGTGGGCGATCGTGGCATCGGTGCTCGTCTTCCTCGGCATCCCGCTGCTGGCAGGCTTCCTCACCCGGGTGCTGGGGGAGCGGGCCAAGGGCAGGCGCTGGTACGAAGAGACGTTCCTGCCGCGGATCGGCCCGTGGGCGCTCTACGGACTGCTGTTCACCATCGTGCTGCTGTTCGCGATGCAGGGGGAGGCGATCACCTCGCAGCCGCTCGATGTGGCGCGGATGGCGGTGCCGCTGCTGCTGTACTTCGTCCTCATGTTCGGTATCAGCCTGCTCATCGCCAGGGCGGTGGGGTTGAACTACGCGAAGTCGACCAGCGTGGCGTTCACCGCGTCCGGCAACAACTTCGAACTGGCGATCGCCGTGTCGATCGGTGCCTTCGGCATCACGTCCGGCCAGGCGCTCGCCGGTGTGGTGGGCCCGCTCATCGAAGTCCCCGTGCTCGTGGGGCTCGTGTACGTCGCGCTGTGGCTGGGACCGAAGCTCTTCCGCAACGACCCGACCGTCCCGCACCGTTCCACCCAGGAAGTCCGATCATGACCGCTGCGCCCAGTGTCCTCTTCGTCTGCGTCCACAACGCGGGCCGTTCCCAGATGGCGGCGGGCTACCTGCGCGCGCTCGTCGGTGATCGCATCGAGGTCCGCTCTGCGGGCTCTGAACCCGCCGACAAGATCAATCCGGTCGCTGTGGAGGCGATGGCGGAGGAGGGCATCGACCTCACCACCGCTGCTCCCAGGATCCTGACCGCCGAGGCCGTCCGGGCTTCCGATGTCGTCGTCACCATGGGCTGCGGCGATGCCTGCCCGATCTTCCCCGGCACCCGATACGAGGACTGGGAGCTGGCCGATCCGGCGGGCAAGGGCATCGAAGACGTCCGCCGGGTGCGCGACGACATCAAGTCCCGTGTCCAACAGCTGGTCTCAGAGCTGCTCCCGAACACGACGGACTCGGACGAGCTGCCTGTCCTGATCATCGGCGCGGGGCCCGTGGGGCTGGCGGCCGCAGCGCACGTCCGGGAACGCGGTCTCGTTCCTCTTGTCGTCGAAGCGGGCGACACTGCGGCGGCCTCCGTGCGTGCGTGGGGCCATGTCCAGCTGTTCTCTCCCTGGCGCTACAACATCGATGACGCCGCCCGGCGACTGCTGGGCGCGCATGGCTGGGAGGAGCCGGATCTGGACGTGCTGCCGACGGGCCAGGAGCTGGCGGAGCACTATCTGGATCCACTCGCGACAGCGTTGGGTGAGGCTGTGAGCACCGGGACACGTGTCGTCGCGGTCTCACGGGACGGCATCGACAAGACGCGCAGTGCGGACCGTGAGGCGGCGCCCTTCCTCGTGCGCACGGTGCGTCCCGACGGTTCCATCGATGACGTGCGGGCGCGCAGCGTCCTCGATGCTTCCGGCACGTGGGAGCGGCCGAATCCGCTGGGGCGTTCCGGCCTGCCCGCGCAGGGAGAGGCGGAGGCAGTGGCGCGCGGCCTCATCACGCAGCCGCTGCCGGATGTCAGAGGCAAGGACCGGAGCGTAGTCGCCGGCCGTCACGTGCTGGTGGTCGGCGCAGGACATTCGGCGGCGAACACGCTGCTGGACCTCGCTGCGCTGGCGCAGGAGGAACCGGGCACGCGGATCACGTGGGCACTCCGGACCGCAGATGTCACGTCCGTGTACGGCGGGGAGGAGCGCGACGAGCTCGCCGCCCGCGGTGCACTGGGTGCACGCCTTCGCACACTCGTGGAATCCGGCATCGTGGACATCCGCACAGAGTTCGTCATCACCGGTTTCGAATCTGCAGGTGACCGGCTTCGCGTCATCGCAGACGGCGCGGACGGTTCTGAGTCTCTGACGGTGGACCGGGTCGTTCCCGCCACCGGGTTCCGTCCCGACCTGTCGATGGTGTCTGAACTGCGGCTCGAACTCGATCCTGCGGTGGAGGCGCCACGACGGCTGGGGCCGCTCATCGATCCCGAACTCCATTCCTGCGGAAGCGTTGAACCTCATGGGGAGCGTGTCCTGTCGCACCCCGAGCAGGGCTTCTACATCGTGGGGATGAAGAGCTACGGGAGGGCTCCGACGTTCCTCATGGCGACCGGCTACGAACAGGTGCGGTCGATCGCTGCTGCGCTGGCGGGGGACCGTGAGGCCGCAGACGCGGTGCAGCTGAGTCTTCCGGAGACTGGTGTGTGCAGCGTTGATCCCGTGGCGTCGTGCGCTCCGGGGTGTGAGTGAGGTCGTCGAACAGCCGATGTGCCGTACCGTCGTCGCATGGAGCGCGAACGACCACGAACGGAACCAGGAGGCGCACATGATTGAGGCAGGCCCCGGAAGCGTGAAGTGGCCAGTCGTCGGCATGTACTCGTTCCAGACGACGGACCCGATAGCGCTCGCCACATTCTGGGGGCAGCTCATGGGCCTTCCGCTCGCGGAAGGGGCATCGGACGAGTTCGCCATGTTGGACTTCCACCATGAGCGCGGGGCGGTCACGTGGATGTTCGAACAGGCAGACCGGCTGGACGACTCCTCTCACGGGCGGGTGGGCCTGGACCTCTCTCTCGCTGACGAAGAGCTGTGGGCGACCGTCGCGGACCGCGCCCAGGATCTAGGGGCAGTGCGAGTGTCCGAGCATGAGGAGAGTGGCGTCCGGTGGATTGCGATGCGCGATCCGGACGGCAACCCGTTCCGGGTCTTCGCGCCTCGACCCCAGTAGTCGAGTACGACGGGGCGAGGTGCACTCTGCGCATCTCATTCGGAGACCAGCAGACGTGGAGCTCGGCTCACTCGGGGTCGGCCGAATTCTCCAGTGCTTCTGTAGTGTGGCCGGTATGACCCACCGCGGCCTTCCAGGCGAGGCGAGTCGCCTGCTCAGCGGTCCATGGGGGCAGTCCGCCCTCGTGGGGGCACTCACGCTGATTCCTGCACGCACGTATCCCCTGTGGCTGCGGCGCACGCTCATCTGGGGACCACCGGTGGTCGGCGCGATCGGATTCGGATACGTCGCCGCCAATCCGGAGTCTCTCCCGCAGGTCGGCGAGGAGCGCAAGAGTGTGGAAGGCGCGACGGAGGAGAATACGGAGAGCGACGAGGTCGCTGAGCCGGATGCCCAGGGGCCGCCGAAGACCGGTAGTGGACTCTCGTCCCTGAGTCCTCGTGCGAGAGCGATCGTTTTTGCGACAGGTGGTGCCGCAGTCGGGACTCTGAGCTCAGGGGCGATGGCGGTGGGGTTCTGGGTCGATGAGAAGGCCGAACGTGGTCTTCGGAAGCTCAAGGTTCCACTGCCGCGCGTCATGATGGGCTGCGTGGTGGGTGCGCTCACGTGGTGGCAGGTCGTGAGCGAGAGCGCCCGAAGACTGGATGTGCAGAAGTGACCGTTCAGCAGGCGTACGCAGACCGCGCACGTGAGTACACGTCACTTCTGGGTTCGATGGAAAGCGTCCACTCAGCTGATCGGCACCTCGTCGACACGTGGGCCGACCAGATCGACGGGACGATACTCGACGTCGGTTGCGGCCCCGGCCATTGGACCGCTCATCTCGCCCAACGCGGCTGCACCGTTCACGGCGTTGACCAGGTCTCCGCCTTCATCCACCATGCGAGGACTGCGTATCCTCGCCTTTCCTTCCATGTCGGATCGCTCGACAGTCTCGAAGTGACGGCGGGGAGTGTGGGAGGCGTGCTTGCGTGGTACTCCCTCATTCATCATGAGTCGACTTCCATACGGGTTCCGCTCAAAGAATTCGCTCGGGTGCTGCGGCCGAACGGAAGCTTGATCATCGGATTCTTCGTCGGTTCCTCTCTCGAGGCATTCGACCACGCGGTGACGACGGCGTACTACTGGCCGATGACCTCCCTGGTTGCCGAACTCGAGGCAGTTGGTTTCACCGTCAGTGAGGCACACACCCGCACGGGCTCGGGTTACCGCCCTCATGGTGCGGTCATCGCGCGCCGCAATTCAGGGGTTCTCGGGTCGGTCAGTCCGTAGTTGCAGCGAGTCGCTCTGGCCTGAGTTGTGGCTCATGCCTGAACTGGCCGGCGAGAGCCAGGGCTATGACAACCACCCCGGCGACGATCCAGCCGGACAGTCCGAAGGGATTCACGAGCGCCATGTTCAGCGGGACACCTGCGGTCGCCAGCATGAGCACGAGCACGCCCGACGAGTTGAGTGCGCTGTGTGCGAGGACTGCCGGCCACACCGAGCCGGAGCGCAGGCGCAGCCAGCCGAAGAGGACGCCCCATGTCATGCTGCCGATGGTCATCAGCGTCACGCCCAGAAGGTTGGGCTGATCGAAGTTGTGGCCCAGCAGTGTCATCGGTGCGTGCCAGAGCCCCCAGACGACGCCGCTGAGCAGCAGTGCGGGCCAGAGGCCCAGAGGGCGAAGTGCTGGTACCAGCCACCCTCGCCACCCGATCTCTTCTCCGAAGGCGAGGAAGGCGTTGAAGACCGCCGCGAACGGGACCACTGTGATCTGCAGGAGGAGCACTTGTCGCAGCTCTGATTCGTCCATTGGGGTATCGAGCAGCGACTGCACTCCCGAAAGTTGGAGGAGGTCGATCTGGATCCAGCCGAACAGTGACGAGACACTGATGCTTGCGGCCACGAGCAGGAGAGGCGCGACGGCCGCGGCGGCCATGAACCACACCACGCGTTTCGCGGGGCGCAGCGGCCAGATGCCGAGGAATCGCAGTCGCTCACTGCGCGGCACCCGTACGAGGAAGACCACCGCGAGCGTCGCGACGAGCGGGGCGAACATCATGACGGAGGGCAGCACGGCGGCCAGAGCGTTGAACGTCGGGCCGTCGGTCTCCGTGAGCCACAAAGGGAGGATGGTGAGCCAGGCCAGCCCGAAGGACACGAGGACGAAGACCGCGAGGGCCCGCCAGGGGGTGGTTCTCACGCGATCCGGTCGATCTTCACACTCCAAAGAGCCACTCTCATCCGACGTCGAGGCACACGAAACGTCCAGCGTAGCGGTCACGCGGGTGCGGACGCGTAGCGGCCCTGCAGCCTAGTGAGCTCCCACCGGCACGCCCCTGATCACAGTCCCATGAGAGGCTGCACCTAAATGACATGTCAACTTGAATGTTGCCATGATGACAGTGTGTGTCTACGCTCACACTCATGTCCAAGGCGAAGCATGTCGAGATCCGCGAGTGGATCGAAGGTGAGATCCACAGCGGTCGGCTGCAGGTAGGCGACCGCCTGCCGACCGAACGTGAACTCATGGAGCGCTTCGCGGTCAGCCGCAACCCGGTGCAGACCGCCATGTCGAAGCTCGTCGAGACGGGCCTGGTGCAACGGCGCCGGGGTTCCGGCACCGTTGTCGCGTCCACGGGACTGCGCAGCAGTCTGCTGCGCCTGCTCCGCGCGTCCACCGACGGCCCGGAGGTCGAAGGTCTCCACCGGGTCGTCAGCACGAGGGTGGTCGCAGCGGAGAATCACCCTCTCTCCGCAGACCTGTTCCCCGCGGGAACTCCCATCGCGGAGCTCGTCCGGATCAAACTCGACAGCTTCTCCGCCGGGATCGTCGTGGAACGCTGCGTCCTCAACCTGGCGCTCGCCCCGAACATCCTCAACGAGGACCTCGCCGCGCTCACCACCGCGGCCTACTACACATCCATCGGGATCGAGCAGCTCCACGCCTCGAGCGTCCTCTCCGCGACCCACCTGTCGACAGAGGATGCGGAACATCTGGGCCTGGACACGACGACACCCGTCGTGCGGCAGATGCGAACGCTCCACACCGGCAACGGCCTGCCGATCGAGCGTCTCGAGATGCTCTTCCACCCCACCAAACTCACACTGGAGGTCACCCAGATTGAGCACTGACACTCAGTCATCACACACCGGTTCGCAGTCGTCGAGCGCTGCCTCGTCCAAGCGCGTCGCCGTGATCGGAGCCGGAATCATCGGCACGATGGCGGCCTGGCAGCTCGCGAAGCGCGGTCACGACGTCACCGTCTTCGACCAGTGGAACACCCCCAACGATCGCGGGGCCTCCGCTGGCGAATCACGCATCTTCCGCACCATCTACAAGGAGGGCCCCGAATACGTCGAGTTCCTCCGCAAGTCGGGCCAGATGTGGCTCGAGCTCGAATCGGAACAGGACACCCGGGTCCTCGAATGGTGCGGCGGCCTCACGATCGGACACCCGGATCACCCGGATGTCGCGGCCGTCGCAGACCGTGCCCGTGAGCAGGACCTGGAGCACCGCGTGCTCGACGCCGCCGCCATGCGGAAGGAGTTCCCGCAGTACGGGGTCGACGACGACGAAGTGGGGGTGTTCGACCCCGGCGCCGGAGTCTTCCGCCCCGAGCTCGCTGTCCTCGCCGCCCGTGACGAGGGCATCCGCCACGGCGCGCAGTACCGGACGTACACGCGAGTCCTCAACATCCGGCCGCTGGCAGGAACCGTCGCGGTCGACACGGCAGAGGGCGCCTCGCTCTTCGACTCGGTCGTCGTGGCGACGGGGCCCTGGGCAGAAGAACTGTCAGGGTTCGACGCCTCACTGATCCGCCCCACGCAACTGGTCGCCGGATGGTATCCCGTCCGCGACCTCGACATGCACCAGCCGACGAACATGCCGATCGCCATCCGCCGACACCCGGAGGGAGGCTATTCCTGCTTCCCATGCCTTGACGGCGCGAGCGTGAAGATCCTGCCCCACCACCTCCGGTGGCCGCATCTGAGCTCCGTGGACGAGCTGCCGCGCTTCATCGAGCCGGACTCCATCCGTTCCGCCGAGGCCGCCGTCGCACGCCTCATGCCGCACCTGGACCCCACCGCCATCCGTGTCTCCACCTGGACGGAGGGCTTCACCCCCGACGGTGCCCCCATCGTGGGCACCAGCCCCGTCGATGACCGGATCGTACTGGCAGTGGGCATGTCCGGCCAGGGCTTCAAATTCTCACCCATGGTCGGCTCCGTCGTCGCCGACCTCGTCGCCACCGGTACGTCCCCTGATGCACTCGCCATCATGGACCCGTCCCGCTTCAGCACAGGAGCTGCAACATGAACCTGGGCACCATCGCACTCATCACGACCACCGCTTTCATCGTTCTGGGCATCGGCGCCTGGATCTCCTTCTACGTCGGCAAGAAGAACAACACGGAAGAAGACTGGCTGGTGGGTGGGCGCAGCCTCCCCATGTACGTCGTCGCCTTCACCCAGTACGCCACCGCCGTGGGTGGTGGTGTCCTCGTCGCACACGTGGGCATCGGTTACGCGTGGGGCCTGTCGGTCTTCTGGTACGAACTGTTCGTCGTCGCCGGCATGCTCATCATCGCGATGTTCGCGAACTGGCTCCGCAAGGGCAGGTTCTCGACGATCCCCGAGGTCTTCACCCGCCTCTACGGGCAGAACAAGATGCTCCTGTCGATCGTCGCGATCGCCGTCATCCTCGTGCCGTTCGGATGGCTCGCCACCCAGTTCGTCGCCTTCGCGAGCCTGTTCAGCGAAGTGACGGGCATCGCCTTCACACCGCTCATCGTCGCGATGGCGATCGTCAGCCTGCTGTTCGTCCTGCCGGGCGGACTCACATCGGTGGCCTGGTCGGACTTCTTCTTCGGCGTCTTCATGGTCGGCACCTCCATCGTTATCGCCGTCTACGCCGTCATCAGCGCCGGAGGCTGGGGGCAAGTCGTTGAGCGCGTACCGGACGACTTCTTCACCATGCCGCAGGGCCTCACACTGGCCGGCGCTGGAACGATCGTCCTGTGGTTCTTCGCGATCGTTCCCGGAACGCTCACCAACCAGCTCTACTACCAGCGCGTGTTCGCCTCGAAGTCGGGCAAGGACGCACGGTCGTCGCTGTACCTGGGTGCTGTCATGGTGACGATCGCAGGTGTGTACGCCTTCTTCATCGGTGTCTCCGTCCGCGCGATGAACCCGACGCTGGGCGAGGACGGGCGCGAACTGGCCGCCGGATGGTTCCTCACACAGGTTCCGACGTGGCTGCTCGCCCTCTACGGCGCGTTCCTCATGGCCACGATCGTCTCCACGACGGGTTCGGCGCTGCAGTCCGTGGTCGCCAACCTCATCAACGATCTCCGCGGTGCGTTCCTCAAGGAGAAGTCGACGCAGAAGCAGACGATCGCAGTGTCGCGCTGGTGCACCGTCGGTGTCACAGCCGTTGCGGCGATCCTCGCGATCGTCTACCCCAAGGCGCTCGAATGGCTGGTGGCCACGTACGCCTATTCGGCATCGATCCTGGCGGTGCCGATGCTGGTCGGCATCATCGTGGCGAAGCGCTTCCGCATCCCGGTGCAGGTGTCGTTCGCGTCGATGGGCGTGGGCCTTGTGGGCTGCGGTGTCGCCCACATCCTGGACACGACTGTGCCGTACGCGGTGTTCGGCATCGTGGCGAGTGCCGTCGCCTACTTCATCGCGCTGGCGATCTGGAAGCCCGTGCGCATCGAGGGCGGCATCGCTCCCGACGGGACACCTCAGCAGTCGACGGAGCGCCTCAGCGCTCAGGAAGGTGAGCAGGCATGAAGACCATCGTCATCGGGGCAGGCATCCTCGGGCTGACCGCCGCATACTCCCTCACGGAACGCGGACACGAAGTGGTGCTGCTGGAGAAGGAAGCTCCCTTCGCCGGCGCGAGCCATCGGTCGTTCGCCTGGCTCAACGCGAACAACAAGTTCCCCGAGTCCTATTACCGGATCAACCGCGAGGGCCTGGAGGAGCACAAGCATCTGCAGGCGCATCTGCCGTCCGACCGGACCTGGTTGCATCCCTCCGGCAACCTGCTGGTGGACTTCGGTGAGACGCGCCCGGACACGTACGCGAAGCGCGTCCGTGATGCGGACGGAATGGGCTACCCCGTCGAGACCGTCGACCGCGCTCGCCTCCGTGAGCTCGAACCCACGGTCCAGTGGCCGGACGAGCTGGATGAAGCACTCTTCTACCCGGAGGAGTCGTGGCTGGACAACGACGTGCTGGGGGAGGAGCTGCTGCGAGTCCTCGCCGACCGTGGAGTCGAACCGCGGATCGCGGAAGTCGTCCGCATCGACTCGGACGAGTCCGGTGCTCGAGTGGAACTCTCCGACGGGAGCCGTATCGCAGCGGATTCGGTCGTCGTCGCCACCGGTTCGTGGTCGCGGGAGCTGGCGGCGGCCTCGGGGATGTTCATCCCCGTCGCGGACCTGGCGGAACAGTCGACGCGCACCCACAGCCTGTTGGGTCTCACCAAGCCCGTGGACATTCCCCTGCAGCGGATCATCATCTCCGACCGCGTGAATGTCCGGCCCCGTCACGACGGCCGGATGTGGGTGCAGGTGGCGCGCATCGAGGAGCGTGTTGCAGAAGGCGAGGACCCGCAGATGCTCGCGGAGGTCGCCGCCGTCATGGAGCAGGAGCTCGAAAGCCTCTTCGGAAGGCCAGTCGCTATGGAGAAGGTCATCTACTCCGGGCGCAGCTTCCCGGAGGACGGGCACTCGATCGTCGGATTCCTCGACGAGGCACGGAAGGTGTATGCCGTCGTGACGCACTCCGGGATGACTCTGGGGCCGCTGTTCGGACGCCTCACGGTGGAGGAGCTCGAGGGGCGCGAATCCGCACTGCTCGCGGACTTCCGACCGTCGCGTTTCTCCGGTGGCGCGGTGGAGTCCGCGGACTTCGACTACTTCATCGGCAGGCAGTGACGCGCAAGCTCCGGCACTGACACCTTCATCTACGTCCGCGTACTGGACCTGCTTTCACGTTCAGAACGGTCCCGAACGCGGACGTAGGTGTTGAGGGTGTCCTGTACGCGGACGTAGGTGCTTTGTTGAGGGGTGAGAGAGGGAGGGCGAGTCCACGCCCGGTGCAGGAGCTGAGGCGCACCCGTTTACGTGATCGTTCGTGCGGCTCTGTCACCGCTCTTTGTCGAAGGTCCGGTACAGCCGCTGGAGCAGCGCGTACTGGGGCGTGAAGGGGCGAGGACGCAGTGGCTTCCCGGAAAGCTGGGCCTGGACGTTGTCGAAGAGATCCTCGATCAGCCCGTCGTGCAGCCTCACGACCACACGGAGGGCCCAGTCCGGCAGGGACGAGCTGACGTCCAGGTGGTGCATCCACGCCACCTTCCCCGGCTGCGGCTGTGCCAGCGCGAACGTGTGCTCGCCCTCGAAGGGGCCGGCGCTCGTCAAGACGAATCGCACGCGGTGGGATTCGACCTCCGCGACCCGGTAGCGCACCGAACCGTGGCCGCCCAGACTGTCGACGGTCAGACCGTTGTCCAGCAGCAGGGCAGGCCACCGCCACGTCGGCCAGACCGTGTCATCCGCCGTGCCGATCTGCGCGAGCAGCGCAGCAGCATCGTCGAGGCTTCCGTCCATGACCCGACGATGGATGTTGCACGTGATCGTCGGATCGCTGGGATGCGGCACGCTCCAGCGTGACGGGCGAGCGGCTGATAGTCCCATAATCATATGTATACCTGACGCCCCGCCTTACGTGTGCCTCCGCTGCGATCAGAACAGTCCGGTACAGGACAGGTCAGGCCTGATCAGACTGGCGGTCGGCGGAGGTGGTGGTCGGTGGCCTGCTGGTAGGCGGTGCCCGCTGCGAGGAGGGCGGCCTCGGCGAAGGCGGGGCCCACGAACTGGACGCCCAGCGGTGTGTCTCGGACCGTGTACCCCGACGGCAGAGTCAAGGAGGGCAGGCCGCACATGTCGATCGGCGCGGTGGGCACGGTCACCTGTTCGAACAGCTCTGTGCCCGCGGCGAGGTTCTCCAGATCCGCGATCTTGGGTGAGGCCTTGCCGATCGACGGCAGCAGGAGGATGTCGATGTCGTCCATGAGACGGTTCATCGCGCCCGTGAACCGGCGGCGCCGCTGCGACATGCGCTCCAGGTCCATGGCGGACAGCGACCGTCCCAGTTCGATCAGTCCGGCGAGGACCGGGCCGTACTCGTCCTTGCGCGAGGGGTAGGTCTCGTCGTGGACCAGTGCGGTCTCCACGCCGCACAGGGCGGACCAGTCCGCGGCGACGGGGACGAAGTCAGGGGTATCGACCTCGACGATGCGCCAGCCCAGATCGCGCAGCTCGTATTCGACGGACACGAGCATCGACTGCGTCTCCGGATCGAACAGCGAGTTGAGCTCCCGGTCGATTCCCACGACGGGGGAGCGGTCGAGCCGGAGGTGCGCTGCGTAGTCAGGGACGGGACGCGTGGACGACGTGGGGTCGGCGGGGTCCCACCCGGCGATGGCCGTCATCATGAGTGCAGCGTCCTGCGCGCTGCGGGTCATGGGGCCGATGTGGTCCATGCTCGGCGCGAGGTCGAAGATCCCCGCGCGGCTCACCCGCCCCCACGTGGGCTTGAGCCCCGTGACGCCGTTCGCGCCTGACGGCAGGCGGATCGACCCGCCGGTGTCCGAGCCGAGTGTGCCGAAGCTCAGCCCCGCGGCGACGGACACGCCGGAGCCACTCGAGGAGACCCCTGACCACGTGTCCTCTGCCCACGGGTTCACAGGGGTGGGGAGGTCCGGGTGGTGGGCGGAGAACGCGCCCTCCGTCATCCGCACCTTGCCCAGCAGCACGGACCCTGCCGCACGCAGACCCGCGGCGACGGTTCCGTCCTTCTCCGGAACGACATCCTTGTGGACCGTGGTGCCGGCGCTCGTCGTGATCCCCTCTGTGTGGACGAGGTCCTTGAGCGCGATCGGAACGCCGTGCAGGGGCCCCCGCCAGTGGCCGCGCGCGATCTCCGCGTCCGCGGCTGCGGCGTCGGACAGTGCCCGCTCCGCGGTGACGACCGCATAGGACAGCAGGCGAGGATCGAGGGAGTCGATCCGCTCCAGCAGCGCCGCCGTCACCTCCGTCGACGTGAGCTGACGCGAGCGGATGAGTTCGGACAGTCCGGAGATCTCCAGGTATGCGACGTCGTTGTCCACGATGCCCTTTCATCGACGTTGGGCACCCGCGCTGTCGTGCGTGTGTGCCCCAGATCCACCGTGGCGCACACGCGTCCGCTGCAACGAGTCCCCTTGCCGGAATAGTCGGTGCTGGAACAGCCTGTGGAGCCGATGCTAGCAGTGACGTGCGACACGGAAGGGGGCGGGGAGACACCGGGTGTCAGCTGGGGCGGTGAGGCAGCATGACCTCTTCGAAGTAGCGCTCGCCGAACGGGACCAGGTAGTCCAGATCGTCCATCGGGTACCACTCGTCGTAGTCCGCGAAGGTGCCGGCGTCCTCGTAGTCCAGCTCCTCTGCGATGCCCCGCCACTTGTCGACGGATTCGGGGATCGCGTCGGCAGAGCCGTCGGGCAGGAGGCCGTCCGCGACGTCGTCCTCGACGAGGCCCTGCGAGGCCTCCTTGAGCTCCTCCTGCATGTCGTCGTCCATCTCCTCGAAGGAGCCGCCCTGCTCGCGGACCACCTCGGCTGCGACGGAGTTCGCATCGAGGTCACCGCGACGGGACTGGATGAACTCGTCCTGCATGGAGTCGAAGACCAGCTGCTGGACCGCAAGCGGCCACGAGTCCCACGCGCTGCCGGCGAAGACGCCGCCGGGGCCGCGCGCGAAGGTCACGTCCGTCGTGTAGGCGATGTGGGGTGCGACCTCGAGGAAGCCTGCCGCCTCTGCTGCGAGCGTCGTCGACAGGGTGCAGTCGACCGTCCCGCGCTGCAGCGCTTCGAAGGTCTCCGTGTACTGGAGTGACACCGGTGATGCCGACAGAGCGTTGAGCTGCGAGATCTGTGCCTGGGACGAGGCCCGCACCTGGTTGCCGTCCCAGTCGTCCGCGCTCACGTGCTCGCTGCTGCACATGGCGACGACGGCACCTGCGGAGTTGAAGACGTTGAGAGGCTCGATGCCGGTGTCGCGGAACTCATCGAGCAGCTGGTCGTCGTTCCAGGTCAGCTCGCCGATCGCCGCGTTGGCCGCGAGCTCGTCGACCAGCGGGGAGGCGCCCGTGAGGGTCGTGCCGGTCACCCACGCGTGGAAGACGGGGAACTGGTCCGGCTGGTAGATGGGGAGCATGTAGGCGATGTCCACGCGTCCGTCGACCAGGGCGTCCGGCAGCTCCGTGTAGCCGGCGATGCCCTGCCCGTACGTCGTGTCGACTGTGATCTTGCCACCGGACAGCGTCTCGAGGTTCTCGATGAACGCCTCCGAACGGTAGGCGTCGATGCCCTGCGACGACTGCGCCGACGGCTGGTACCGGATGGTGAGCGGGTCGATGTCTTCGAAGACCGCCTGGATCTCCTCCGGGGTCGCTCCGTACTCGTACCCTTCGCCCGAACCGCCGTCACCGCCGGCGGAGGAACCGCCGCCGGCACCGCCCGCGCATCCTGAGACCACGACCGCGATTGCTGCGGCACCTGCCAGTGCGCGTATTCCGCGCCGGGAAACCGTTGAGTGCTTCATCGCCTCTGATTCCTGTCCTGTCTGCGTTCGTGAGGTGTTGTCGCTCGTCATCTATGACGGGCAGGCAACACTCGCGGCCCATTCCTGGCCGTGTAGGTAAAAGTTTGAACGCTCGATAAGGGTTCGTCAAGAGTCGTTCGGCCGTTATGGGACGAGGGGCGGGGACTGTTGGGGAACCTCGGCGCATGGGCTTCGAGGCGCGGTTTGGACCCTGGCTCCAGTCGGCCTCGGCTCCGGTCAGCTGCGTGAGCGAACCGGAACGGTCATGACGAGCGCGACCGCGGCGGCGAGAGCGGCGCTCACGGCCAGTCCCAGCGGTCCGTGGCTCAGGAGGACAGCGGCTCCGATGACAGGAGCCAGGGAGATGCCCACATACATCCCCGTCGAGTACCAGGACAGGACGATGGCGGAGTGCTCGGGGCGGAGTGACGCGAGACGGTGCTGCAGCGCGACGACGGAGGCGAACCCGGACACGCCCCACAGCGCGAAGACGAGGGCGGTTCCGGCGAGCGATTCGAGGGTGAGGAGCATGAGGAGGAACGCGGCGATCTCGGCGACGAGCGCGATCCGCATCGTCCTCAGGTCACCCCACGTGTCGATGAGCCAGCCGCCCAGCTGGTTCCCCACCGCCCCGGCCAGCCCGAAGACCAGCAGCAGGAGCGCGAGGATCGCACCGTCCCCGCCGGTCACCGCGGAGGTCACCTCACTGCTGAAGACGTAGATGAGGTTGAACGACATGATCATCATCATGATGGCGATGACTCCCATGACGACGCGGGGGTCGGCGAGGACCCTCATGCGTGCGGCGAGCGACACCTTCGGGTTCGTCGGAACGCCCCGCAGCAGCGTGGCCATGGTCAGACCCAGGACGGCGCCGAGGACTGCAAGGCCTCCGATCGCGACCCGCCAATTCGTGATCTCGGCCAGCCCCGTGCCGACGGGGGAGCCCAGGGCCACCGCGAGCGTGAAGCCCAACGCGACGACCGCCATCGCCCGGCCCTGCCTGCCCGGTTCCGCCAGGCGTGGCGCGAGTGCTGTGGCGAGGGGGACGAGGGCGGCGGCACCGACGCCGGCGAGAGCGCGGGCGATGAAGAAGACGAGGTACGTGGGGGCGATCGCGGACACGCCGGTGCCCACCGCGAAGGTGAGCATGCCGGCGGCCATGACCCGCTCCGGAGGGATGTGGGCGAGGAGCATGGAGAACGCGGGTGCCAGCACCGCCACGAGGATCGCGTAGGCGCTGATCGCGTAGCTCACGAGCGTGGGCGTGACGCTCAACGAATCGCCGATCGCCGGCAGCACCCCGGCCACGACGAACGCGTTCGTGCCGACGACGAACAGCGCGAAGGCGAGGGTGCCCAGGCGCAGTCCCGACAGGCGGTGGGGGTCCACGGTCAGCTCACTTGTGTGTTGGAGGACGCCGGGACCGAGGTCCTTCGTGCTCACGGGCCTCAGGATGCCACGATCTCTCCGCTGAGATCACACCCGGCAGTTTCTTCCTATCACGACCCCGTCAGCACTCGCGTGGCCGTGTCACCGGGGGAGACACCCGCCGAGGCCGCAGAGACGTCCGCAGCAGTAACCGACGCCGCCGCTCCGGTCGGAGCGGCGGCGCCGGTGTGCTGTGCCGTCAGCGGTCTGCTGTCACCGCTGGGGTGGCAGGTTCGGATCCTGCGGAGGAGCGGTGGGATCGACATCGTCAGGTCGCACCGTTGAGCCGTGGCCGGGCTGACCCTCCTGCGGCGGGGTATGACCGCGCTCCAGCCGGTCACCCGACGGATCATCGATCGGCGCTCGCTGTGGCTCTTGCCCGTGCATCGGCTGCGCCTGCGGGGGCTGCTGCCCCTGCACCTGCTGACCCTCCGGCGGCACCTGGTCGACGTACGACTGGTCCTGCGGTGCCGGTTCGGCCGGGTACGCCTGACCCTGCGCTGGCTGACCCTGAACGGGCCGCCCCTGCTCAGGCGGCTGGCCCTGCGCGGGCGGCTGCCCCTGCACAGGCTGCTGCGCCGGGACGGGCTGGTGTCCCTGCGGCTGCTGAGCGACGTACGGCTGGTCGCCCTGCGGGTCCGCAGCCGGTCCCGCGTGCCGACCCGGTGCGTGCTGCCTCGGGGCATCCCCGGCATGAGGCTCGCCCGTCGGAGGGACTCCGTCTCCCCGATGGTGATCGGCACCAGCCACGCCTGCACCAGCTGTACCCGCACCAGCCGCACCGGCGCCCACGCCTGCACCCGGCGCTCCGGGAGCGGGTGCACCGCTCACGCGCTCGCCGTGCTTGTTGGTGTTGATGTCGGGGTCGATCTTGTCGGCGTGGCGCAGCTTCTCGTCCTGCTCATGGCGAAGATGCTCCGCCTCGTGGCCGCTGTCCTGCGCGTCCATCTCGAGTCGCTGCGCGCGTGCGGACTTCTCGTCCGCCTCCGCGCGTGCCTTGCGAGCCGCCGCATCCGCTTCGGACGCCTTCGCCTCTTCGCGTTTGAGCTGCTCGTCGCGGGCGAGCGCGGCCTCGCGCATCTCCTGCGCCTTGACGCGGTTGACCTTCTTGTCGCGCTTCCTGAACACCACCGACAGCACCACAATGATGGCCAACAGCACCACGATCGCGACGATGATCCAGATCAACGTTTGATCCATGACAGCCTCCCTTGAAGTTATCGGCCTTCTCCCCAGCATGGAGCGTTGTGGGCTGCGTGGTGGTGCGAAACCGCTCGTTGTCAGTGGATTGCCAGCCTCACGCCGCCCCGATCGCGCGCTCCACCAGTACGTCGACCGCCACACCGGAGGGCAGCGCGCCGTACTCTCGGCCCCGGTCCTCACCCAGCCTCGCCAGCACGAACGACTCCGCCACCTCCGCCGGCGCATGATCGAGCAGCACCGCCGACTTCAGCAGCAGCGCCATCCGCTCCACGAGCACCCGACCTCCGCCCTGCAGCCGGGCCATTGCGGCCGCGTCGCCGCTGGCCACCACCTGCGACGCGTCCGTCAGCTCCGCCGCCAGCCGCTCGAACGCCTGGTCGTAGGCGCGCACCCGCCCGCGCCCCGTCTCCAGGTAGGCGAGGAACGCCTTCGCGCTCGCCGGGTCCTTCGCCATCGCCCGGATGACGTCCAGCACGATGACGTTGCCGGACCCTTCCCACACCGCCATGACCGGCTGCTCCCGGTACCGCATGGCCAGCGGGAAGTCCTCCGTGTACCCGTTGCCGCCCAGGCACTCGAGTGCCTCGTACGCGTGCTCCGGCCCCCGCTTGCAGATCCAGTACTTCGCGACCGCCGTGGCGATCCTGCGGAAGTCCGCATCATCCTTGCTTGTGTCGTCGTGCGCGCGAGCCAGGTGCACCGCGGTCCACGCGGCGGCCTCCGCTTCCAGCTGCAGGTCCGCGAGCACGGACCGCATGAGCGGCTGATCCACCAGCGTCGCACCGAAGGCGGACCGGTGCTGGGCGTGCCAGACGGCCTCGGCGACGGCCTGCCGCATCCCCGCAGCGGACCCGAGGATGCAGTCCAGCCGCGTCCGATTCACCATCTCGATGATGGTGCGCACACCCCGGCCGGGGTCGCCCACCAGCCAGCCGTGCGCCTCGTCCAGCTCGATCTCGCTGGACGCGTTCGACTTGTTGCCCAGCTTGTCCTTGAGCCGCTGGATGCGGATCGCGTTGCGCTCGCCCCCGGGCAGGATGCGGGGCACCAGGAAGCAGCTGACCCCTTCCTCGCGCTGCGCGAGCACGAGGAACGCATCCGACTGCGGCGCGGAGCAGAACCACTTGTGCCCCGTGAGCAGGTGGTGGCCGTCGGTGACCCCTCCGAAGCCCATCGGTGCCCCCGCCGCCGAGGTCCCGGTCACCGGCACTGCCCACGTCGTGTTGGCGCGCACGTCGGAGCCGCCCTGCTTCTCCGTCATCGCCATCCCGAACGTCACCGCCTGCTTGTCGTGGGCGTCGACGAGGCGGGGATCGTAGGAGGTGTCGAGCAGTCGGGGCAGCCAGAATTCCGCATGGGGCGTGTCCTTGAGTGCGGCGACGGCGGAATGGGTCATCGACACGGGGCAGGCATGCCCGGGCTCGATCTGGCTGAACAGCATGAACCGGGCGGCCCGTTCGACGTTCGCCCCCGGCCCGGGATGCGCCCACGCGTGGGAGTGCGCGCCGGCGGTCAGCGCGTCATCGATGATGCGGTGGTAGCCGGGGTGGAACTCCACGTCGTCCACCCGGTGTCCCCACCGGTCGTGGCTGGAGTGCTGGGGCGTGACCTTGTGGACGACCGCGGCGTCGTGCTGGAAGGAGGCGCTGCCGACCAGACGACCGATGCGGCGCAGCTCGTCGGTGTCCGCGTCGGGGGCGAGCGCGGTGACGGCTTCGACGAGTGCGGTGTTCGTCGCGTACTCGTCGACATCGGTGCGGGGAGCGGACTGGTTGAGGACTGTGTGCGTGGTCATCGGGGGTCCTTTCGGGTGGGTCAGCATGACGGAAAGAATGCGGGCGGGCTGGTGGGTCAGGGTGAGTGGAGGGACGCGAAGCCCACCGCTGCCAAGCAGAAGCCGGTCATCCGGTGGACGAGGGCCTGTACCTCCGCGGGGTCGAAGCGGGTGCGCCCGGAATCGTGGATCGGCTCCTGCAGGCACCCGGACAGCGCACCCACCAGGGCGCGGGCGGTGAGCGACGTGTCCTGCGCGGGCAGCGGCGGCGCCTCCTCCCGGCGCAGGCGGCGGGCGATGGCGGCGGCGTATCCGGCACGGAAATGCAGCCGTTCCGCTTCGACGGCCGGCGGCAGCGCCTCGAAGAGGAGGGCGTCGGCCAGCCGCGCACCGGCGAATGCGCGGGTGAGGAAGGTGTCGACGAGGGCGGCGACGGCCTCGGCGGTGGTGGGTGCGTCTTCCAGCGCGCGGGTGACGGCGGCGAGTTCGTGGCCGGAGGCGTGGGTGAACGCGCTGCGCAGCAGGGCGTCGCGATCCGGGAAGTACGAGTAGATGAGGCCCGCCGAACAGCCGGCGCGGGCGGCGACGGACTTGATCGTGGCACTGGCGAAGCCGGATTCCGTCACGAGGGCGCGGGCGGCTTCTGCGATAGCGCGTTCACGCTGGACGGCGTTCTGCCGGGTCGCGTCCGTCTGCCGGTACATGATGCTCGAAGGCCCCCTTGCCATCAGATTCTCCGCCAAGCTTTGAATCGTGGTTCAATGACAACAGTGTGACACCGGATACAGGGGGAGAGCAATGAAGCTCAGCACGATGCTGCGCACCACGGCGACACGAGCACCGCAGGCGGAAGCGCTGGTGAGCGGGGAGAATCGCTGGTCGTACGAGGAGCTGGTCGCCGCGTCGGAGAAGGCGGCGGGCCTGCTGGCGGACCGGGGCGTGAAGTCCGGCGACACCGTCGCCGCGATGACGTACAACGAACCGGAGTTCGTCTTCACCGCTTTCGGCGCGTGGATGCTGGGTGCCGCGTTCGTGCCGGTCAACCACAAGCTGCAGGTCCCGGAAGTCGAGTACACCGTGGGCCACAGCGGGGCGACGGTGGGCGTGGTGAGCGGGGAACTGGCGGAGACAGCCCGGGCCGGCGCGCCGGATGTCGACTGGGTGAGGACCGTGCCGGACGGGGAGTTCGACGCGCTGCTGGCGGCTGCGGATCCGTGGGGGGAGACCCACGACGACGACCGTGCGGCGGCAGAGGTGCTCTACACATCGGGCACCACGAGCGCGCCCAAGGGCTGCGTGCACACGCATGACTCGCTGGTGCGGCTGGCGACCCAGATCTCCCTCAACCTGGGCTACGAAACGGACGAGCGGATCCTCATCGC
The DNA here is from genome assembly GCF_016107685.1 of Brevibacterium yomogidense. Taxonomy (GTDB): domain Bacteria; phylum Actinomycetota; class Actinomycetes; order Actinomycetales; family Brevibacteriaceae; genus Brevibacterium; species Brevibacterium yomogidense. Next base: position 394,894 of record NZ_JABASY010000003.1, on the reverse strand, counting down.
GATGCCCATCTGGCATTCCGCACCGCTCAACGTCTGCCTGCTGCCCGTCCTGCTCATGGGCGGCACGGTCGTCCTGCAGAAGGAGTACCACCCGATCGACACACTCACGCTCATCGGTGCTGAGAGGATCACGACGTTCTTCGGGCCCACCGTCGCCTACCTCGCACCCCTGCGGGCTGCGGCCGCCCACGGGCTGGACTTCGCGGACTTCGACTTCTCCACCATGCGGCGCTGGACGTTCGGCGGTGCACCCATCGACGCGGCGGGCACACGGAAGATCATCGAGTCGTACCAGCCTGGTGAGCACTTCCAGCTGTTCGGGATGTCGGAGACCGGCCCCAGCGGCAGCGTGCTGCGCCCCCACGAACAGCTGGTGAAACCCGGCAGCATCGGCAGGGCCGGCATGATCGGCGTGCAGATGCGGGTCGTGACCACCGACGGGACGGATGCGGAACCGGGGTAGTCCGGCGAGATCTGGTTCCTGTCCGACACGACCATGAAGGAGTACCTGGGCAATCCGGACGCCACCGCAGCGGCGTTCGAAGGCCGCTGGTACAAGACGGGCGACATCGCCCGCGTCGACGAGGACGGGTACTACTACGTCGTCGACCGCCTCAAGGACGTCATCATCGTGGGCGGGGAGAACGTGTTCTCGCTGGAGGTCGAAGAGGCGATCGCCACCCACCCGGGTGTGGCCGACGTGGCGGTCGTGGGCAAACCCGACCCGGAGTGGGGCGAGCAGGTCGTCGCGTTCGTGACACCGGCCGACGGTGCGGAAGGCGAGGCGCTCACAACGGAGGGACTGCAGGAGTTCGTCGGCACGAAACTCGCCCGCTACAAGGTGCCGCGCACGGTGGTCCTCGAAGAAGCACTGCCCCGCAACCCGTCCGGCAAGCTGCTCAAGCACAAGCTGCGGGAGGTCGCCGCGGGGGAGTGAGCGAGAGGTCGTGGTGCGTGGAGTGGAGGCGCTGCGGGCCCGTGGGCAAGCCGGTGTGAAATCCTGGAGCCATGTCGTTCTTCCGTGATTCCGACGCCCACGACCGCATCGAGGAGCTCATCCGTCGGGTGGGGACGCTCGAGGCGCTCGTCGAGCGTCTGGCTGTGCAGGCAGGCCTGTCCCCGCACGAGGTGGAGGCGATCCGTGACACGGCGGATCCGGGGTTGACGCCCGAAGTCCGTCGGCTCGTGGGGGAGAGCCAGCTCATCCACGCCATCAAGGAGTACCGGAAGGTGACCGGTGCCGGTCTCGTCGAAGCGAAGCGTGCGATCGACGAGTACGCCGCGCGAGGTCATGACTACTGAGTGAGCCTCGGGCGCTGAGAAGGCTTCGCCCGCGCGACCACGGGGCCCGCCCCGCCCTGCCCGATGAGCGCAGGTCTGCTTGCCTCTTGACGCTGAGCCTAGGGTGGGTGGCAACCCGTCCGCGTGCACGGCGCAGTGCCACTGCTCGGGTAGGGCGCCCCGGCTGGAGGACCGCAGCGGTGTCCACTGCGTCGCACCTCAGCGAAGGATTCACTGAGATGAGCAGAAAGACTCCGACACCACTCACCATCACGCTGTGGACCCTCATCATCGTGGGCCTGGCCGCCGTGCAGTTCCCCGGCATCCTCTTCTACCACGACGTGGCAGAACCCCGGATCTTCGGCATGCCGTTCATCTACGGCTTCAACGTCCTCATCTGGGGCTTCCTCTGTGTGGTGCTGCTGATCGCCTACCGGACCCGGTGGGGCAGACCTCGACCGGAGGAGCTCGACGACACCTTCGAAGACGAAGCTGACGAGCGGGAGGACACGGCATGAGCACCGAACAGATCCTCGGCGCCGTGGTCATCGGGTTCTTCCTCGTCATCCCCCTGGTCATCGGCGGTGTCGCCTCACGGTTCGCGAAGTCCACCACCGACGACTACTTCGTCCAGGGCCGGGCGATGGGGTCGATCGCCGTGTTCTTCACGGTGACCGCCACCTGGTGGAGCGCCTTCGCGTTCCTGGGCTCCAACGCGAGCTTCTACCTGGACGGCCCGCTGTTCTGGACCGCGCTGGTCTGGAACATCTTCTTCGGCGTCATGTACTACTGGATAGGCAAGCGCGTCTGGTTCCACGGCAAGCGGGGGGACTACATCACCGCCCGTGACTTCTTCGCAGACCTCTTCGGCTCACCGAAGCTCGCAACGTTCATCGCGATCATCATCCTCGTCTTCACTCTCCCGCACCTGCAGATCCAGCTCACCGGTGGCGCCTACCTGCTGGAAGTGGCGTCAGGTGACCTGATCCCGTTCTGGCTGGGAGGCCTGCTCTTCTACCTCGTCATCATCATCTACGTCTGGGCCGGCGGTGTGCGGGCGGTCGCCTGGACGGACATCTTCTACGGTGTGACGATCTTCCTGGGCCTCATCGCCGCAGGCATCGTCGTGGTGGGGCACGTGGGCGGCATGGGCACCATGTTCGACGAGATCCAGCAGGTGCAGCCGGACAATCTCATCCTGGGCGACGGCGTGTGGATGACGTGGATCACGATGTTCCTCATCACGCCGCTGGGGGCGCTCATGGGACCGCAGATGTGGACGCGCATGTATGCGACGAAGAGCCCGCGGCTGTTCGACCTCATGCCGTTCCTCGTGGGACTCATGGCGATCGCGTACATGGGATCGATGCTCGTGGGGAACTCCGGCACCATCCTCATGCCGGACATCGAGAACGCGGACCAGGTGCTTCCGCTGCTGCTGTTCGAGTACGCGCCGATGCTCCTGGCACTGATCGTAATCGCGGCCGGGGCGGGTGCCGCGATGTCGACGGCGAACTCGCAGGTCCACGCCATGGGCGCCAGCTACACGATGGATTTCCACAATCGATACATCCAGAAGGACCTTCCCGAAAGGAAGAAGGTCTGGGTGGGTCGGTGGGCGATCCTGGTGTTCTCCGCGATCGCCTACGTGATGACGCTGTACATCCCGGGCCTGCTCGTGACGATCGGGCTGGTGGCATTCGGCGGTCTTGCTCAGGTCATCGTCCCCACTGTCGGGGCGCTGTTCTGGAAGCGGGCGAGCGTTGTCGGTGCCACGTCGGGTCTGATTGTGGGTCTGGCCGCGCTGGCTCTGTTCACGGCCGTCCCGCAGTGGGCGCCGGGACCATTCGCGGTGGGTGGTGTGGAGCTGTTGGCGCTGCTGCTCAACATCGTGGTCTTCTGCGTGGTCAGCCCCTTCACCAAGCCCCGGAACACGTCACTGCTGGTGAAGATCCGCCGTCGTCATCACGATTTCGCCCGCGAGCGGTGGGACGACCCGGACCCGGAGCACAAGGCCTGATCGGGCAGTCGGCTCAGCCCTTCGTGCCGGCGACGTAGGCGGCTTGGCCGATGTGCTGGAGTGCGTCCGCGTAGACGCTGATGAGCCGCACCCCGCGAGTGACGGGCGGGTCCCAGTTGTCGTCGATGACCTCGCTCAGGTCGTCGGGGGTGAGGCCGCCCAGGTAGTCGACGGATTCGTCGGTCACCGCAGCGAGGTAGCGGCGCAGCAGATCCTTGCTGTCGACGATGATCGCGCGCGCCTGTTCCTCCGTGTGACCGAGGCCCAGGTCGTCGTCACCGACGCCCAGATCGAACCGGTCCGACCATCCCCGGGTCCACACCTGGTCGCTGCCCGAGGCGTCGGCCACCTGCACGTCGATCTCCCGTCCGGTGTGCCAGACGAGCCAGGCGATCGAGTTCGGGTGCCCTGCCGGGTGCTCGTTGAGCCGGGAGGCGTCCAGGGAGTCCCAGAAGTGGTCGAGCTCCTGGAGGGGGCGCTGTGCGAGGTCGGTCAGAAGGTCGCGTGAGTCCATGCGGACAGTGTGCGCCTCTGACCGGGGTGATCGCTACCCCCTGCGGCCGGGGCCGATCACTCCTTGAGTGAACCGTCGTGGCGGTTGCGCGGGTACGACTTCTCAATGTTCGGAAGCAGGAGGATGGCGACGACCGGCGCGAACATGATGGCGGTGAGGCCAAGGACGGAGATGATGACGTGGATGCTGGTGTCCATGGGGACTCCCCTTTCGGTCAGATGCGCGGCACGGGCGGCGCGCGGTGGTGGAGAAACGCGAGATCCGCAGTCGGGCCAAGCTTATCTTCTCGCTCGTCACCTGGCGAAGGCGAGGTGGAGGGTGCAGGTGCTGCGAGTAGTTGCAGGGCCGCTCTGTCGCATCGAAACCGCCCCACGGGGGATCCTGCGGGTGCGGGGCCAGGGCGCCGACTCTAGTCAGCCGTGTCTGATCTCCGCTGGGCTGGCCCACTCGTTGCGCACGTGGCCCAGGTGTGTGGTGAGGAGGCGCTGCGCGAGCGGCGCGTCGCGGGCCAGCAGGGCCTCCAGGATCGTGCGATGTTCTTTCGCCGCTTCGATCAAGGAATGCTCTGCTGTTTCCATTAGCCCGTAGAGTCGGGTCTGATCCCTGAGGTCGGCGATCGTCGCCACGAGGCGCTTGTTGCCGTGCAACCGGATGAGCGTCAGATGGAATTCGCGATCTGCTGCTAGGAAAGTGTTGACGTCCTGAGCTTCTGCAGAGGTCTCCGTTGCACGCACGAGTTCGTCCAGGTGCTCCTGTTCCTCAGAGAGGTCGCAGTTCGTCAGTGCGCATACGGCTGGTACTTCGAGGAGCAGGCGGATCTCGAAGATCTCGTCGAGGTCCTCTTGGCTGAGCTCTGCAACCCGGAACCCGCGGTTGCGCACGGCTTCCATGATCCCTGCATTTACGAGCGTCAGCATCGCTTCGCGGACCGGACTCACTGAGACCCCCAAGCGGCGGGCCACCGCAGTTGCCGAATAGAGCTCGCCGGTCCGGATTTCACCGGAGACGATTCCTTGCCGCAGCACCCGCAACGCCTTGTCTCGCAAGCTGTCGTCGCGTTCGATCGCTGCCATAGGGATCATTCGGGCCGTCCTTCTCGTCTGGCGTTCTTAGCATTTATGCCGCTGCTGCTCGCTCTATCACGAGCTTGTCCGAGGCGGAGTGGGTGTTCTCCACATGATGAGAATATCCGCGCACTGGTTGACTCACGTCACACCCGCGTGTTCGATGGCCGGTAACCGGTAACACATTACCCCTGTCGAGTAGAAGCATCAGAGAGGTACTTCGAGCAATGCGTGATCTGTCCGTACTTCCCTTTGTCACCGCCGTTGAAGTGCATGATGCAGTGTCGTACCGCACCGCTGTCGAGACTCTCGAATCGGCGCTGCTGACCGGCACCGCGACGGCGCACACTCCTCTGCGCACCCACACTGAACTGCCCGACGGCCACTTGCTCTATATGCCGTCGCTGGTGGACGACTATCTGGGGGTGAAGCTTGCCTCCGTCTCCCCGGGGAATCCTGCGCGGGGAATGCCGCGGATCCAGGGACTAATGATGCTTTACGACGGTGCGACGCACGAGCCGCGCGCGATCCTCGACGCAGAGGGTCTCACCGTGCTGCGGACCGCCGCTCTGTCCGCGCTCGCCGTGCGTCATCTGACACCCGAGGATGCATCCCATCTCGTTGTCTTCGGTTCAGGACCACAAGCACGTGGGCACGTCGAAGCGATCCGTGCGGTACGACCTCTCACGAAGGTGACGGTGGTGGCGCGGTCACTAGAGCCCGGGCAGGCGCTGGTGGAACGAATCCGAGCATCGGGGCTCAGCGCAGAGCTTGGTGCGGCGAGCCGCGTGGCCGACGCTGACGTCATCGCTTGCTGCACCTCCACGAGCACTCCGCTGTTCGACTCCTCTCTAGTAGGAAACAGTGCCACCGTCGTCGCCATGGGATCGCACTCTCCGGAAGCGCGCGAGGTCGACACTGCACTGGTGCGACGAGCCTCGGTGATCGTTGAAACGAGAGCCTCTGCGTTCGCAGAGGCCGGTGACGTGATCCTGGCGTACCGGGACGGAGTACCGCATGACGAAGCGATCGACGGCGAGCTAGCAGACATACTCGACGGCGGGTTCCTTCAGACAAGCCGCCCCCGACTGTTCAAGGGCGTGGGAGAAGCGTGGGCCGATGTCGCGGTCGCCGTCGAAGCCGCGAAGGCACTTGGGATCCTCGAACGCTCTGCCAGCAATGCGGTTGCAGGCTGAGGACGACCGACACCTCACCTGATCAGGACCATTGCTTCACCTCACAATGACGTAAGGACTCTTCATGAAGACAGCAGCGAAAGAGAAGTATCCCAAGAAGCCGTTGGACCGGTTCTCCACCTTCTTGAGTGACGTATGCACCCGGTGGATCCCGGATCCGTGGGTCATCGTCGTCCTCCTCACACTGGTCGCGGGACTGTTGTCGTTCTTCCTTACCCCCGGCGGCTTTGGCCTCGAAAAGGCGGACACGATCATTCGTGGATGGGGGGACGGTTTCTGGGACCTCCTGGAGTTCGGCATGCAGATGGCTCTCATGCTGCTGAGCGGGTACGTGGTGGCGAGTTCGCCGCCGCTGCGCCGACTCCTCATCTGGGTTGCAGATCGGGAGGCTGGCCCGCTCCGGACCGTTGCCACAGTGGCACTGACCAGCATGATCCTCATGTGGATCCACTGGGGGATCGGTCTCATCGCTGCCGGAATCCTGGTGCGCTACTACGCAGCGCGGAACACGAAGGCCGACTACCGGTTGCTGGTTGCCGCCGCGTACCTGGGCATGGCAGGTACGTTTCATGCGGGTATGTCGTCCTCGGTCGGTTTGCTGCTCGCCACGCCCGGTCACTTCGCGGAGGACTACTTCGGTCTCATCCCCATGAGTCAGACGGTATTCTCCCCGTTCAGCCTCATTCTGGTCGCCGCGACGATCATCGCGTGGACAATCACCGCTGTCCGCCTGCAGCCGTCCCCGAGTGAGACCGTGAGCGCGCCCAGAGAACTGCGGGAGACGCTTGCTGCGGAGTTCGCAGAGGACGAAGCCGCCCGCAAGACAAAGTCCGACGCGGTGAAGGCGGGTCGCAGCCCGGTGGAGATCATCGAGAACTCCCGCTGGGTGAACATGCTGGTCGGCATTCTGGGTCTCGTGTATTGCGTGCTCTATTTCAGTTCACTGGAGGACGGTATTCTCAACGGGCTGACGCTGAACTCCGTGAACTTCATCTTCATCTTCGTGGGCGTCCTTATGCACGGAACTCCCAAGGCGCTGCTGACCGCAGCGCGTACCGGAGGGACCTTCGTCTGGGGCATTCTGCTGCAGTTCCCGTTCTACGCAGGCATCTTGGGCATGATCGTGGCGTCCGGTCTGAGCGAGCGGATAGCGAATTTCTTCGCGGCGATCGCGAACGAGTTCACCTATCCGATCTTTGTCTACTGGTATTCGGGCATCCTCAACTTCTTCGTCCCCTCTGGGGGATCCAAGTTCGCGCTGGAAGCGCCGTATCTGGGAGAGGCGGCGCAGGCGCTGAATGTGCCGCTGGATCTCACCGCGATCGCCTACATCTGGGGCGACATGTCGACGAATGCGCTACAACCGTTCTGGGCGCTGCCCCTACTGGCACTGTGCGGATTGTCGTTCCGTCACATCATGGGTTTCCTCATCATCTTCTTCCTGGTGACGGCTGCCATAGGTTCGGCTGCGTTCCTCGTGGCACCGCTGTTCTTCTGATGCTGTTCTTCTCTGAGTCTGTTCATGACGCGACGTTAGGGTGACGTGATGACGCAACAGTTCGCCGGTTACTGCACGCTGTGCCGGTCTCGGTGCGGCTCTCTCAACACAGTTGAGGACGGACGGCTGGTGGACGTGCAGCCGCTGCCGGAGCACCCATCCGGAGGTGCGTTGTGCGCAAAGGGGCGGGCCGCCCCGGAGATCGTGGGCAGTCCTAGACGCCTCACCACCCCACTACGCAGAACACAGCCGCGCGGCAGCGAGGATCCGGGGTGGGAAGAGGTCAGTTGGGACGAAGCACTCACGGACATTGCCGGTCGACTCCAGCGAATCAAGCTGGAGTCGGGCGCGGAATCGGTCGCCTTCGCGTCCACCACTCCGTCCGGCACCCCGATCGTGGACAGTGTCGAGTGGATCGAGCGACTGGTCCGCCGTTTCGGCAGCCCCAATCTCGTCTATGCGGTGGAGATCTGCGGGTGGCACAAGGATTACGCACACGCTCTCACCTTTGGTCGGGGTGCAGGCGCTCCCGACTATGACGAGGCGGAGACGATCATCCTCTGGGGCCACAACCCTGCCCGCACCTGGCTCGCCCAGGCCAGTCGGATCGCGGAGGCTCGGGCACGGGGTGCGAAAGTCGTGGTCATCGACCCCAAGAAGGCAGGTAGCGGCCAGCAGTCAGATCTGTGGTTGAGAGTGCGGCCCGGGACCGATGCCGCCCTCGCACTGGGTGCGATCCGTCACCTGCTGGAGACAGAGCGCTACGACTCGGGCTTCGTTCGGTCGTGGACGAACGCTCCAATGCTGGTGGATGACGCAACCGGTCTCTTCCTACGCGCGGAGGATGTCTGGGAGGACGCACCTTCCGGAGCGTTCGTCGTGTCCGACAGTGAGGGAGCGAGGCCGTACGATCCGACAGAGGTGCTGCCCCGCTCCCGTGAGGTGCATCTCACGGGTTCCGTCACGCTCACGAACCGTGAAGGAGCTGTGGTTACGGCCCGACCGGCGTTGGCTCTGCTGGAGGCTCACTGCTCCCCGTGGACTGTTGAAGCTGTTGCGAGTGCAACCACGATCGATGAGTCTTCGCTGCGCAAGTTTTACGAACTGCTGAGCAATGAGCGCAAGGTCGCCTACCACTCATGGACGGGGGTAGGGCAGCATTCCAACGCGACACAGACGGAGAGGAGTATTGCGACGCTATATGCACTCCTGGGTGCGTGTGACCGGCGTGGTGGGAACCTGTGGCTCCAGCCACCGCCGGTGAACCTGTTGTCGCCGTACTCGGATCTTCCGCATGAACAGCAGGTGAAGGCTCTGGGGCTGAACGAGCTTCCGCTTGGGCCTCCGCGACTGGGGTGGGTGACGGCTCGTCATTTCTGCAGAGCGGTCCTGGAAGCTGTTCCTTACCGCGTGCGAGCCCTCATGAGTTTCGGGAACAACATGATGGTCTCTCAGGCTGATGGCGACCGGACGCGGAAGGCGCTCGAGGCTCTGGAGCTCTATGTGCATGTCGACATGTTCCTCAACCCGACTGCGGAAATGGCCGACTATGTGCTGCCGGCGAATACCCCGTGGGAGCGAGACGCGCTGCGAGTTGGTTTCGAGATCACACAGGAAGCGGTGGAGTACGTACAGTTCCGCCCGCAGATGTTGCCGTCACTGGGTGATACGAAGCCTGACTACGAGATCGCAATCGCGCTGGCGGAGAAGCTCGGGCTGGCGGACGAATTCTTCGACGGTGATGTGTGGGCGGGGTGGAACTGGCATCTCGAACCTACGGGGCTGACGGTGGAGGGGCTTGCGGAGGGGAAGCGCTTCGCGCGTCTGCCGCAGGAGACGTCCCGGGAGAAGTATGCTGCACGACGGGAGGACGGGTCGGTTGAGGGGTTCGCAACTCCCACCCGGCGCGTCGAGCTCTACTCGGAGCAGCTGTTGGAGCATGGATATCGTCCGTTGCCCAGCTTCATCGAACCCCTTGCGACCGGCCGCTCCGGCGGCGTGACCGGGGGGCCTCTTCCTCTGGTGCTGTCCACTCACAAGAATGGTGTATACGTTCATACGTCACATCGGCACGTGGCCTCCTTGAGGCGGCGCGCGCCGGACCCGCACTTCGACGTAAGTCCGCAGCTGGCGCAGGAGCGTGGCCTGGTCGAGGGCGACTGGGCGATCTTGGAGACGGAGACTGGTACAACGAGTGCTCGGGTGCGGGTGGACGACGACCTACACCCCACAGTCGTGCTTGCTGACTTCGGATGGTGGGAGGACTGTCCTCCGCTGGGTCTTCCCCGGACCCCCGTTTCAGGCGAGGGGACGCTCAATATCAATGCAGTGCTGAGCGATGACGAACACGACCCCACGAGTGGTTCCGTTCCGCTGCGGGCAGTCGCCTGCGAGCTGCGCAAGGATGAGCCACGGAGCAAGGGGAACTGGTTCGGGCAGCAAGAGGTGGAGGTCGCTCGAGCATGGACGGAATCAAAGTCCGTGCGGGGACTGACGATAGTGCCTGTGAGTGGGGCTCTCGAACAAGGGTTCCGGCCCGGACAGCATGTGCTTCTGGCACCGAATGAGGATGCCCCCGCGCGGGCGTATTCCGTGACGCGTGGTGGGAGCCGAGAGGACTCTTTCGATATAGCGGTGCGACGAGTTCCTGACGGTGTGGTCTCCGGCTTCATCCATGACGATGTCCGAGTAGGAGACCGGCTCTGGTTGGAGAAGCCACAGGGGACCTTCACGCCGCCGCTCACCGGAGACCGGCCGGTCGTACTTGTCGCCGGGGGAGTGGGTATCACTCCCTTCATCGGTTATCTGCGAACGCTTCGGGAGGTGGTGGACCGGCCACCGGCGGTGAAGCTGCTGCAAGTGTTCCGGAACTCCAGTGAGCATCCGTTCCGGGAGGAAGTTGAAGCGCTCAAGGACTCGCTGCCTGAGTTGTCGACCACCACCTGGTATTCGCAGCCGCTCGCCAACGACATTCAGGGCGTCGAGTACGACATTCCCGGTCGCCCGACGTGGAGCGACACCGATGGTTCCGCGGCAGCGCTGGATGCACAGGACCGGCCACTGGTCTACCTGTGTGGGGCGAGCGGGATGATGGATCAGACGACGGAAGCCGCGGTGGCGCGGGGCATTCCGCGGTTCGACGTGTTCCGCGAGGACTTCCAGTCAACCGTGGAGGTGCCGCCCCATCTTGAGCCCGCGGAGGTGCGGCTTCGCGATGGTTCAGCCATGATTTGGGAGCCAGCCGACGGGACGATCCTCAATTCTGCCGAACGGCATGGTCACCGGCTTCCCAGCGGCTGTCGGGTGGGACAGTGTGAGAGCTGTGCGGTCCGTGTTCTGAAGGGTTCGGTGGCACACATGGGTGAAGCACCTGCGGACGACGTTTGTCTCACGTGCATTGCCGTGCCGATCGGCGATGTGACGCTCGACGTGTAAGCGAAGTGCGCGGTGGAACCGTCGGTACTCAGTGCGGGGAGGGTCATTTCTGGGCCGGGGCTAGAGATTCCCCGTGGGCCCTGAGAGCCGTTTAAAACTCTCAGAGTCGCAGCAGGCCGGCTTCCGCCGCGCGGGAGGCAACGCCGGCGCGGCTGCGTGCCCGGAGCGCGGTGACGATGCGGCTCACCCGGTCCTTGACGGTGTGGACGCTCAGGTGTACCTGCTCGGAGATCTCCTGGTTGGAGTGGCCGTCGGCGACAAGGCGGATGATCTCCAGATCGTCCTGCAGTCCCAGGCAGCGGGCAGCCTCCACGCGGAGTGAGGCCTCCACCGCGTCGAGTGCGCGCTCCGCCCGTGCCGGGTCGCTCGCCACTTGGCCCGCCATGAGGTTGAGGCGGCGGTAGGCGTCCATCGCCGCCCGCTGCTGGTCCTCGAGCATCGCGAGCCGGCTCGTCTTCTCCGCGAGTTCCTCCTGGAGGCGTCGCAGTTCGGTGATGTCGCGGCCGACACCCTGGCGCCCGATCAGCGTCCCGTCGTGGTAGAGACTGCCGGCGTGGATCTCGAGCTCGCGGGTGTCGCCGTCCGGGCGCAGAATCAGCGTCTCGAAGAAGGGGTTCGTGTCCGGCCCCTCGATGCCACGTCGGAAATGCTCTGCGGTGTCGCTGAGGGAGTCGGGTTCCACGACGAGGGAGAAGTGCTGTCCCACGATGTCGTCGGCGTTGCGTCCGAACACGCGCGCTCCTGCCGGGTTCACATACGTGAAGCGGCCTTCGATGTCGACGGCGTAGACGACATCGGCCAGCCGGGCCAGGAGATCACGGAAATCCAGGGCTGGGCGGTCGGAGGCAGTCACACCGTCAACTTACTCGATCGGGGATCGGGGCCTCTGTGGTCACTGTTCGACGAGCCGCCCACTCGTCGAACCACTCCCGCTTTGGTTGCCTCGTGCGCACTGCCACCCCTTCGGGTGTCACCCGGCGACCTCCGGGGGTGGCCGCTGCGCGCAGGCGCACTGGAAGATGGGGTGACGACCGTACTCTCGAGGAAGCGAGTAACTTCTGTGACCCACCCCTCTGTGACCCCCTCTGATTCGCCCAGCTCCGCCGCAGCGTCTGATCGCTTCACCGTCGTGGCGATCGCTGACGGGCTGCGCCAGGCATCCACCATGGCCGAGGTCCTCGTCGCGACAGCACGCACGGTCCCGGATCACGTGGCCCTCCGCTCGCACGAAACGGGCCAGGAGTGGACGTACGGGGAGACCCTTACGCGCATCGGTGCGGTGGTGCAGAAGCTGCGCGAGCTGGGCGTCCGTCGAGGTCAGCCGGTTGCGCTCATGCTCCGCAATCGCCCGGAGTTCCACGTCGTGGATGCAGCAGCCATGATGCTCGGGGCGGTGCCGTTCAGTATCTACAACACCTCGGCTCCCGAACAGATCGCCTTCCTCCTCACGGATTCCGGCGCCGAGGTCGTCGTCGCCGAATCGGTCTTCCTCCCCTCCCTGCAGGAGGCCCTCACAGGCGTCCCGTCGGTCGGAAAGCTGCTGCTGATCGACCAGGATGGCGGCGAGCTCGTGACCGGCAGCCTCGTCACCGAACTCGCGGCCACGGGCACCGACTTCGACTTCTCCACCATCGAGCAGATCGCACCCGACGACGTGCTGACACTCATCTACACCTCGGGGACCACGGGGGCGCCCAAGGGTGTGGAGCTCACGCACCGGGGCATGCTGGTCCAGCTGCAGGGCGTGCACACGGCGATGCCGCTGCCGGGGCTGGGCCGGCAGGTCTCCTTCCTGCCGGCGGCGCATGTCGCGGACCGGTGGACCTCCCACTACTCGGCGTTCATGACGTATGCGAACACCCTCACCAGTGTGGCGGACATGGCTGCCGTCGCCCCGGCGGTCGCCCAGACGCGCCCCACCCTGTTCGGTGCCGTTCCCCGTGTGTGGGAGAAGTTCAAGGCGGCACTCGAAGCGGGGTACGACGGCGATCTGCAGGCAGACGCCCGGGCGAATCCCGCGGTCGGGGAGGCGGTGCGTGCCAAGCTCGGTCTCGACGGGGCCGCGTGGGTCGTCACCGGTGCGGCCCCGACCCCACCGGCGGTCATCGAATTCTTCAGGACACTCGGACTGCCGCTGTGCGAGATGCTGGGCATGTCCGAGGTCTCCTGCGGCGTCGCGGTCAACACGCCGGACGCGCTGCGCCCCGGCAGCGTCGGGCGTCCGCTCGACACGGTCGAGGTCGCGCTCGCCGACGACGGCGAGGTCCTCATCGGTGGCCCCCAGGTGATGAAGGGCTACCGCGGTGCACCGGAGAAGACCGCGGAGGCGATCGACGACGCAGGTTGGCTGCACACCGGCGACATCGGTCGGGTCGACGAGGACGGGTTCCTCTGGATCATCGACCGCAAGAAGGAGATCATCATCAACGCGGCCGGCAAGAACATGGCGCCGACCGCCATCGAGATGGCAGTCCGCTCCGCCGGGAACCTGGTGGAGCAGATCGCGGTGATCGGTGACGGCCGCCGCTACAACGTCGCACTGATCGTGGCGGACCCCGCGCAGGCGGCGGAGCTCGACGAGGCGGAGCTGCAGCGGCGGGTCCAGGAGCAGGTCGACCGGGCGAACGCGACGCTCGCACGGGTGGAGCAGATCAAGAAGTTCACGATCCTGCCGCAGCCATGGCGGCCGGGGCACGAACTGACCCCCACCATGAAGGTGCGCCGCCACGTCGTGGACGACCTCTACGCGGCACAGATCGAGGAGCTCTACGCCTGACCCGGCGCCCGAGCTGACGCCTGACCTGACGCCCGTCAAGACGCCCTGCTGTGGGGGCGGTCACTGACGCTATACTCGCTCGTTCGGAGCCCAGTCGGGACCGTCAGTGATCGAGAGGAAACCCCGTGGCAGCGAGCCCGTCCGCTGATTCCCCGCAGGCGCACGGCGCCTCGTCCCCGCAGTCCGCCGCACACGCGGGCACGGACAGGGCGATGGAGAAGCGGGTGATGCGCAAGGTCACCCTGCGCCTCATCCCGTTCATCGTCGCGATGTACTTCATCAACTACCTGGACCGCACGAACATCGGCATCGCCGGTCCCGGCGGGATGAACGAGGAGCTGGGGCTCACCGCCACGCAGTTCGGGTTCGCGGCGGGCATCTTCTTCTTCGGGTACCTCCTCCTGGAGGTGCCGTCGAACCTGGCGCTCAACCGGTTCGGTGCTCGCCTCTGGCTGGCCCGGATCCTCATCAGCTGGGGTCTGCTCGCGTCGCTCATGGCGTTCGTGCCCAGCCCGTTCTGGCTGTACGTCGTGAGGTTCCTGCTGGGTGTGGCGGAGGCCGGGTTCTTCCCCGGCGTCATCCTCTACCTCACCTTCTGGTTCCCGCTGACGGTGCGGGCGCGGGCGACGGCCCTCTTCCTCCTGGCGATCCCGCTGTCGAGTGTGGTGGGCGCACCCGTGTCCACGTGGCTCGTGCAGTTCGGCAACGACTTCTTCGCGGACTTCGCGGGCTGGCGGTTCATGCTCTTCATCGAGGGCATCCCCGCCGTCATCCTCGGCATAATGTGCCTCTTCTACCTCACGGAGCGTCCCAAGGACGCGAAGTGGCTGCAGGCCGATGAGCGGCAGTGGCTGCAGGACACCATGGACGCCGAGGCCGCCCAGACCGCCAGCACGACCCAGACCCATTCCGTGGCCAAGTCGCTCACCCAGCCGCGCGTGTGGGCGCTGGGCTTCGTGTACTTCGGGGCGGTCTACGGCCTGTATTCCCTGAGCTTCTTCCTCCCGACGATCATCGACGGGTTCTCGGAGCGGTTCGGCACCGACTACTCCTTCGTGCAGGTCGGGCTCATCACCGCCATCCCTTATGCGTTCGGTGCTGTGGCGATGTTCCTGTGGGCGAAGCACGGTGACACGACGGGGGAGCGTGTGTGGCACGTCGCGGCACCGCTGTTCGTCGGTGCGGTCGCCATCGCGGTGGCGCTGTACCTCACGTCGCCGTTCACCACGATGATTGCGGTGACCATCGCGTGCATGGCGATCTGCTGTGCGCTGCCGTGCTTCTGGCCGCTGCCGCAGGCGTTCCTCACCGGCGCCGCCGCGGCCGCGGGGATCGCTCTCATCAACACGATCGGCAACTCCGCGGGCTTCCTCGCGCCGTACGTCACGGGCATCCTCACGGACTGGACCGGGACATCGAACGCCGGCATGTGGGCTGTGGGTGCGGCGATGGCGATCGCCGGCGTCATCACGCTGGTGCTCAACCGCACTGACAAGACGATCACCGCCTGAGCCCCGGCCCCGCGCGGGCCCCGGTCTGATCAGGGCTCCCGCGCTGCGCCTCCTCTGAGCCTCTGCCCGGCTCCACTGCGCACACAGACACCGACCACTGCACGTAAGGCGGCTCACCAGCCGCTACAGTGACAGGACGCGCTGTGATGTCGACCACTCCCCAGCGCGGGACCTTTCAGCGCAGGAACTCACAGTGGAGGAACGCGGTATGGCGCAGCGTCGCACGTCGGAGGACACGTCGAGCAGTCAGCCGCCCACCGGTTCCACAGCCCCACCGCGTGCACGCTCCCGAGGCTCCCGTCTCAAGCGGATCCTCCTCGGCACCCTCGCGGCGCTGGTCGTCGTCGCCCTCGTGGTCACTGGCTTCGTCACCTGGTCCGTCATGCGTGCCTTCCCGCAGACCGACGGGCAGATCACGGTCGCGGGTCTCCAGAGCGACGTGACCGTCCAGCGCGATGACCACGGCATCCCCACGGTCACCGCCGAATCCACGGACGACCTCTTCCGCGCCCAGGGCTTCGTCCACGCGCAGGACCGCTTCTGGGAGATGGACTTCCGCCGGCACATGACGAGCGGCCGCCTGTCCGAGCTGTTCGGCGAGGCGCAGGTCGGCACCGACTCCTTCCTCCGCACCCTGGGCTGGCACCGCACCGCGCAGGAAGAGGTCGACGCACTGCCGGACGACGTGCGCGGCTACTACGGCGCGTACGCCGCCGGGGTGAACGCCTACCTCGAGGAGCGGAAGGGCGGGGCGCTCGCCTTCGAGTACACCGTGCTGGGCCTGCAGAACCGCGGGTATGAACCGGAGCCGTGGACGCCGGCCGATTCCGTCGCCTGGCTGAAGGCGATGGCCTGGGACCTGCGCACCAACATCGAGGACGAGACCGCCCGCGCGCTGCTGGGCCAGAACCTCGACACAGACCGGCTCGCCGAGCTCTACCCCGCGTACCCCTTCGACGACCACCCGGTCATCATGGCCGACGACCCGGACGGCTCCGGGATCGCGGAGGCCGACCTGCCTGCCCCTACGAACGACACCGCCGCCGAGGCCCCGGCCGGCTCCGAAGACGAAGCCGGCGCGGAGGGCGAGGCCGGCGCGGAGGGCGACGCCATTTCGGACGACGACGCCACCACTGACGACACTGCCGGTTCCGAGGACGCACCGGACTCCGAGAACGCGAGCTCCGAGTCTGACGACGAGACTACGGCTGACCTCCAGGCCCTGTCGGCACTCGACGTCGACACCTCAGCGCTCACCGAGCTGCTCACACAGGTCGATGCTCTGGTGGGCGGCGCGGGGGAGGGGATCGGCTCGAACTCGTGGGTGGTCGGCGGTGAGCACACGGACACGGGTGAGCCGCTGCTGGCGAACGACCCGCATCTGGGCGCCTCACTGCCATCGGTGTGGACGCAGATGCAGCTGCGGTGTGCAGAGGTGAACGACGAATGCCCCTTCGACGTGGCGGGGTACAGCTTCTCCGGACTGCCCGGCATCGTCATCGGCCACAACCAGCAGGTGGCTTGGGGCTTCACGAACCTCACGACGGACGTCGCGGACCTCTACGTCGAACGGGTGAGCGACGACGGCTACCTGCGTGACGGTGAGACCGTCCCGTTCGAGACCCGCCAGGAGACGATCACCGTCGCAGGAGGAGACGACATCGACCTCGAGGTCCGATCGACGGGCCACGGGCCGATCATCTCCGGCCTCACACCCGAGTTCACGAAGATCGCCCTCGCCCCCCGGGTGGGGGTCACGGAGGGGGCGGAGGAGCGGCCGCTGGATCCGGCCTCGGGCGACGACCCCGTCCCGATGGACAACGGGACGGACACGGATCCGACGCTCACGGACGGCGAGTATGCGCTGAGCCTGCGGTGGACCGCGCTGGACGCCGGGACGACCGCACAGGCGATCTTCTCCCTCAACCTGGCAGAAGACTTCTCCGACTTCCGGCACGCGGCATCCCAATTCGACGTGCCGGCGCAGAACCTCATCTACGCGGACACCGACGGCAACATCGGCTACCAAGCGCCCGGACGGCTGCCCATCCGCGGTGAGGGAGACGGCTGGCTGCCGCAGCCGGGCTGGGACAGCGCCTACGACTGGCAGGGCTTCATCCCGTTCGAGGAGCAGCCCGTCGTGTACAACCCGGACTCCGGGTACATCGTCACCGCGAACAACGCGATCGTGACCGACGACTACGAGCACTTCCTCAGCCGCGACTGGGACTACGGGTACCGCGCGGCGCGGATCGTGGAACTGCTGGATAAGCAGATCGAGACCGGCCCCGTGACGGCTTCGGACCTGGCGACGATCCAGATGGACAACCAGTTCCCGGCGGCGGAATCCCTGCAGAGCGCGTACGAAGGTATGGACGCTGGCGACGAGGGGACGCGGAAGGCACTCGACCTCCTGGCGAACTGGAATGGGCAGAACGATGAGGATTCGGCGGCTGCGGCCTACGCGAACGTGCTGTGGGACCGGGTGACTGCGGCGATGATCGAGACACAGGGCACGGTCGTGGACCCTGATGCGGAGGACGAGGACCTGGGGGACCCCGCGACCGCAGAGGCGTACGAGCCGCCGCAGGAACCGACCATTGCGCGGGACGACCAGTCGCGGTTCGCAGTGTTCCTCGCCCAGCAGCTGGAGGACGACTCCAGCCCGTGGTGGGGCGGGGATCGCGAGGAGCTGCTGCGCACGGCGGCGCTGGATGCCCACGAGGAGCTTGTGGATCTGCAGGGGAAGGACCCGGGGGACTGGAACTGGGGAGAGCTGCACGCGCTGCCGCTCACGCACGGGACGTTCGGCACCAGCGGCATCAAGCCCCTGGAAGCGCTGTTCAACCGCGGACCGTATGAGACCGGCGGCGGATCCGGCGTGGTGAACGCGACAGGGTGGGACTTGGACGAGGGGTACGCGACGACGACCGTGCCGTCACTGCGCATGGTCGTGGACGTCTCCGACTGGGACGCCTCGACATGGCAGAACCTCACGGGGCAGAGCGGCCACGCGTTCCACGACCACTACACGGACCAGGCAGACGGGTGGACGCGGGGCGAGCAGTACCGGTGGGCGTACTCCGTCGACGCGGTCGACCAGGCGATGGAGGACCGGCTGACACTCACACCGTGAGGTTGGCGCGGCCGCTGGCGTGCGGGTGCCTGCCGCGCTACCTGCGCCTTTGTTCGCCAGCTGCAACCGCGCTCGCCACCTACAGTGTTATATCCCTGTAGCTGGCGAAGTTTTGTGTAGGTGGCGGCGGGGGCGACGCGGGGACCCGGCGGAGGAGGATGCTCGCAAGCCAGATCGCGGCGACTGCGGTGAGGATTCCGTGCGCGATGCGGACTTCAGGCGGCGCGAAGAACTGCGGCAAGCAGAGCCCCACCGCGACGGCGAGTGGGACAGCGCTCCACCGAGGCAGACGCCCGCCGCGCCACACTGCGACCGCCAGGAGCACCCCTCCTGCCGCGACCAGCAGCAGCCCGAGGCCGAACACAGTGAGCTGTACCGGTCCTTCACGGACGGCGGAGATGAGCGTATCTGCCTGTAGCGGCGGGGACGTTGCGATGGCATGGAGCGCGAAGGTCTCCGCGCCGTAGAACAGCAGCGTCGCTCCGGTCCCCACCGTCAGCGCGGCGACGCCCAATCTCGCGGCCCGCGAACCCCGGGTGTCCGGGTGGAGTGCCCTGATCCCGTGACCGGCAAGGAGGAGAGCGACGAATGCGAATGCCCCTCCCAGGTGCGCCGCGACCCACAGGGGCGACGCCATCGCGTCGAGTAGACCTGGGAAGGTGCCACCCTTGTCCGCCCACGGGCGCAACAGGGGAAATGCCGCGAAGAGGAGTCCAGCGGTGATGAGCAGGACTGCGGTAGTGCGGCGGGTGGAAGTGGATGTGGCCATCACTGCTCCTCGGCGTGTGGGGTGGATCAGGTGGTGAGGCCGGGGATCGCCCTCACGAATACATCGACCATGCGGCGGAAGCTGATGTCCACGTCCTCCTCGAGACCGAACCCGCCCGCGGCCTCGATGTGAGCGAAGCCGTGCACGGTGGCGCGCAGTGCACGGATGGTGTGGACTGCGTCGGAATCGGCTACTCCGCAGGCATCCAGGACTGTCCGGACAACGGTGAGCTGCTGGCCGGCCACCTCGCGGAGAGCGGGATCGTGCAGCGGGTCGGCGGGAACGGACGCGTAGCGGTGGGGGTGTCCCGCCGCATAGTCGCGGTAGGCGTGCATGAGGGATGCGACCGCGTCAGCTCCGCTGCGCCCGATGGTGGCCGCTGTGAGAGCTGCAGTGATCTCGTCAAGGACCCGGACCGCCAGGAGTGATCGCAGGACGGGCAGACCTGCCACGTGCTTGTAGAGCGACGGGGGCGCGACGCCGGCGCGGTCGGCCACGGCTGTGAGAGTGAGAGCTTCCGGCCCGGAGGAATCGACGATCGACAGGCCGATGTCGACGACTGCGTCGCGGGTGAGACCTGCGCGAGCCATCAGAATTGAGTCCTCGCACGAGTGATCGCTTTGCACTGCACCCGTTTGTTCATGCCCATAGCGCAAAGGCTAATCCCGTTAGCCTCGAAAGTGCAAGGGGGCGAGCTTTCATCTTCGCTGCGAGAGTGCGCGTGAGCCGCGTGCAGGGGTGGGCTGAGACGACTGACTAGACAAGACAGTCGGAGGCCTCCGCCTGCCGGTCAGGCCACCGTGTCAGGAGGTCAACGCGGCAGCCGCAGAGCGGAGGGCGCCGTCGATGCCTTCGGAGCTGAACGCGGCGCGTTGTCGGGCAGCGCCCGTTCCGTGGGAGAGGAAGCGATCCAGGCCGGCTCGCACGAGCGACTCCTCGTCGGCATCTGCGAAGTAGGGCCGCACGTAAGTGAAGAGGCTCCAGACGACGTCCGCTGCCGGGAGTGATGCGCAGCGAGCCGGGTCGAAGAGCCGGCCGTCCAGCCCGTACCGCGCCGCCTGCCACTGGGCGATGTCGAGTCGTTCCGCGGGAATCGGGTGCGTCACCGGAGGCGCGTCCATCGCCGCCTCGACGAGAGCGCGAGTGAGCAGCGCCAGGGTGACGGTGTCGTCCGCCTGGAGCTGCACGTCGCTGGCGCGAACCTCGAGTGTGGGTAGATGCTCGGGCAGACGGGCCAGCCAGTTGAGGCAGCCGCGGTCGAAGACGACATCGGATTCGAGGAGCGCGGAAACCCGGGCCTCATAGTCGCGTGCGTCCTCGAAGTGCGGGGGTGGCCCGCTGGCCATCCATCGGCTGTAGTGGATGGCTCGCCAGCTGGCGAAGCCGCTGTCCTGTCCGCGCCACAGTGGCGAGTTCGCTCCCAGGGCTGTCAGGACGGGCAGCCAGGGGCGCAGGCCGTTGAGGGCACGCACTCCGGTGTCACGGTCGGGGATGCTCACGTGGACGTGCATGCCGTTGATGTACTGATCCGCCGCGAAGCCGGGGGCCAGCGCGACGAAGCGGTCATAGCGCTCGTTCGCAGTCACCGTGGCTCGCTCGCGTGGAATGCGAGGTGCAGTGCCGATGCCGACGGCGTCCATGTCGAACCCGTCGGCGGTTGCGGTGAGAGCGCTGCGGAAGCTTCGCAGCGACTCCAGCGCCGCAGTGCCGTCGTGGAGGACCGGCGTGGACGTCTCGATCTGGCAGGCCAGCCATTCCGTCGACGTGCAACCACCACCAGCGGTGATCTCAGTGAATGCTGAGACGTGGTCGTGCGACGGTGCTGCGGGCAGGCCGGTGCGGCGGTCGTAGAGGAAGAACTCCTCCTCGATGCCGAACGCGCTCACCTCACGGCCGATGTGTCGCGGTGGATCATGGGGCGTGCCCTCCTGCCGCGCCACTCAGGCGCACGATGAATACGACCAGTGACTCGATCTTATGCGAAAAGCTACCAAGCTAGGCAACGTATCTTGTTGAAACTGCGGCTGGGTTGCCGTGGTGGTCGCGCATCAGGTCCGCGCGTCGTGCAGATAGCAGGGGGGCTGCAACGACAGCTGCGGCGACGGTTGCAACGACGACTGCAACGACGACTGCGGCGTGCACGATGGAATGCCATCGTCCACGCCGCAGAGTCCTCGTCTCCTGTGAAGACTCGACTCACTCAGGTCGGTATCGGTCCGCTCGGGTCGGTGCCGACCGGCTCACGTCAGAGTCGACTCACTCAGCTCGGAGCCACCTCACTCACGCATGTCCCCTCACTCGGGTCGGTGTTGGCTGTACAGCTGCGACGACACTTCGTCGACGAACTCCTGCGGATCGATGTCGCCGTTCTCCTCGATGTAGCTGTGGACTTCAGCCCAGTCGTCGAACTCCTCCATGCCGAGGTCCAGTGCCACCGAGCGCCACTTCTCCAACGCGGCGTCCAGGTCCGTCGTGAGTTCAGCCCCGTCCAGTGCGCTGGATTCTGCGACCTCATCCCGCAGCTCACCCTTCGCCTCCTCCAGGGCCGACTGCGATGCGTCGTCGAGCGTGTGGAAGCCACCACCCTGCTCGTTGATCGCGTCCACAGCATTCACATTGAAGTCCGTGCTGGTCGTGTAGTGGCCGTGCAGGTAGATGTCGAGCCGGTCGAAGATGAGCTGCTGGGCCGCCAGCGGGAGCGTGTCCCATGTGCCTCCGGCGATGACGGACGTCGGGTTGCGCCCGAATGCTCCGGACTGCGGGTTGGTCACTTCGGGTGCGACTTCGAAGTATCCGAACTGGGTGCCGATCTTGAGGCCGCCCATCACGCAGTCGACGACACTGCGCTGCAGTCCCTCGTAGACCTCCGTGTAATCCATCGACACCGGGGTCGCGCCGAGGGACTCCGTGATGGTCACGTCCGACGAAGAACCGGCTCGGATCGATTTGCCCTTCAGCTCCGGCATCGTGCGGACGGGACTGCTGCACATGAGGGTGTTCGCGTACTCGAACTCGACCGGGACGAGGACCGAAACACCCTTGCTCTCGTAATCCTCGATTATTTCGGGAGTGTTCCACGCGACGTCCTGATTGGCTGCCACGTTCACCATCTCCGGCAGAGTCGCGCCGGATCCACCTGTCGAGGAGAGCCTCACCAGATCGTTGATCGCGGGGTATTCGGCTGGTTCATAGATCGGGATCTCGAGGCCGATGTCGATACGACCATCCGCGACGGCTGTGGTGACCTCCCCGTAGGAAGCGATGGGCTGGCCGTGGACGACATCCATCGTGATCTTCCCGTCCGACCACTCCTCGATGGCCTCCGCCCACGCCCGTTCCTTGTCGGCGGTGGGGGTCGTGGGGGAGTTGCTCGCCTGGAACGTGAGCGTCACGGGGTCCATGTCGCTGAGCGCTTCTTGGAACTCCTCTTTCGACGCGCCGTAGGGTAGGCCGTCCCCACCGCCGCTGGCTCCGTCGTCTCCGCCTGAAGGGAGCACTCCGCCGGCGCATCCGGTGACGAGCGACAGGGTGAGAGCCGTTGCTCCCGCGGTCAGGAATCTCTTCATTGTGATCCTTTCGAGGTGGTGCGCGGACATCGTTGTCCGCTGTATCTCGATGCCGCCCCACGGTGGGGAAGCTTGGGTCGACGTGCGGGAGGGAGGTGGCTTTCGAGCTCAGCCGGTCCTCGTCCGCCTAGTCGAGCGTCTTGATCGTCGCCAGTTCGCTCTTCCAGAACTGCGCGATCTTGTTGCGGCGCGCGGAATCGTCCGTGATGACGTCCGCGAGCCCCAGTCCACGGGCCAGGTCCATCGTCGACTGGATGAGGCGGTGCGTCCTCTCGTCGGACACGTCCGCCCGGAGGAATTCGACCGCATGCCGGTACGCTGCGCGGGCAAAACGGGTCTCCAGGGGGATGACCCGCTCCCGGAGCGCAGGGTCGGTTGCGGCGGCGACCCACACTTGCAGTGCTGCCTTGAACGCGTCGGTCGAGTAGTAGTTGATGAGCATGTCGACGACGTAGTCGATCCGGTCGTTGCCCTCCGGGGTCGTGCTGTCGTACTGGAGGCGGTCCTTGTCCCGCTGCTCGGCCACGTGGTCGATGGCCGCGAGCATGAGGTCTTCACGCGTGGGGAAATGGTGCTGCAGCGCGCCACGGCTGATGTCGACGTGGTCGGCGACGACGGCCATCGTCGCACCCTGCCAGCCGTACGTCGCGAGGCAGTGGACGGCCGATTCGAGGATCTTGCGGCGGGTCTCGCGCGATCGATCCTGCTTGGGCTCCCGCCTGGATGTGGTCATCCGACCATCGTAAGCCTCGGCCTCCGGGCCAGGGCCTTGTGGCCCAAGGTCCTCAGCACTCACGCCGAGGTCTTCCGCACCCGTGCCGCGCCCCGCGCCTCTCACTGCGGATGCCATGGTGGTGGCTCCTTCGCTGCGAAAGCACGGATGCCCGCTGCCGCCTCGGCAGAGGCGAAGTGCCGTGCAGACAGCGCACTCATCGCCTCCGCCTCCGCGTCCAACCGTCGCAGCAGGGGCGCGGACGTGATCGTCTTCGTCCCTGCGAGCGCGTCCGGTCCACCACGGGACAGCTGGTCACACAGGTCGTCGACCACTGTTGCTGTCGGATCGGAGACGACCGTGACGAAGCCCGCCGCCCCGGCGTCCTCAGCGCTCACGGTCCGTCCGGTGAGCATCCAGTCCGCCGCGGTGCGCGTGCCGATGCGCTCGCACACCACGGACGACACGATGGCGGCCACCACCCCGATCCGCACCTCACTGAGCCCGAATGACGCCGAGGTCGAGGCGACGACGAAGTCACACGCCGCCACCAGCCCCATGCCACCGGCCCGCACGTGCCCGTCGACCGCACAGATGACGGGCACTCGGCACGTGAGGATCGCCCGTAGCAGGCCCACCATCGCGTCCCCACCGGAGCCGGCTTTCGCCGCCC
The DNA here is from genome assembly GCF_016107685.1 of Brevibacterium yomogidense. Lineage (GTDB taxonomy): Bacteria > Actinomycetota > Actinomycetes > Actinomycetales > Brevibacteriaceae > Brevibacterium > Brevibacterium yomogidense. Next base: position 370,743 of record NZ_JABASY010000003.1, on the reverse strand, counting down.
CACCGGAGGTGGTGTTCGAGCCCCCACCGGACGGAGTTCCCGAGGTCCCCGTTCCCGAGGTTCCCTCGGATGTGGAGGCATCTCCGCCACCCGCCGGTGCCTTCGCACCTTTGCGCTTGAGGTCGGCGCCCGCGCAGAACGTCGTGCCGGTGTGGGTGAGGACGACGACGCGGACGTCCGAATCCTGGTCCGCGCGGGCCAACCCGTCGCGCAGACCGCCGATCAGTTCGGGCGACAGCGCGTTGCGGTTGGACGGGGAGTCGAGGGTGAGGGTGAGGCGCCCCCGCTCGTCGAGGTCTGTGAGGACCGGATTGTCCGTCATGCCACGGCCTCCTGCGCCTCGTCGGTCTCCCCGTCACCGTTTGCTTCGATGACGACGAGTGTCACGCCCGCATCGATCCGCTCACCGGCCGTGACAGGGCATTCCGTGACGACCCCGTCGCGGTCGGCGCGGATGGTGTGCTCCATCTTCATCGCCTCGATCCACACCAGCGGATCGCCCTCCGCGACCTCTGCCCCGACGGTCGCGGCCACCCGCAGCACCGTGCCGGGCATGGGGGACAGCAGACTGCCGGGTGCCTTCGCCGCGCCGGGCTCGACGAACCGCGGCTCCTCCCGCAGAGCGACATGGCCCCGGGGCGAACCGACGAACACGTCCTCCCCGCCCCGCGTCACCGTGAACCGCTGGGCGACCCCGTCGACCTCGAGAACCACCACATCCGGCCCCGCATCGCCCACGCTGACCGTCTCGATCCCGACCGGCAGGCACGTGGGGTCCACGGTGTAGCCGGTGCGCTCCCACCGGTACGACGCGGTGATCGTCTGCTCGCCGTGCGTGAACTCGCGGATGCGCCACTGGTCCTGGAACAGCCGCCACCCGCGGATGCGCGGTCGGGGATTCGCAGCCAGCGTCGCGTCGTGCAGCGCCTGCCGCCCCGGCTCCCGGTGCTCACCTGCACCGTCCAGCACGGCCTCCGCCTGGGCGAGTGCAGCGGCAAGGGCACTCAGCGCGACCGCGCTGTCGTCGGCCAGGGGAGCGAACACCTCCGGGTGGTCACCGAAGTACTGTGTGTCCGTCACCCCCGTGAGGAACTCCTCGTCCCGCAGGGTCCGCACCAGCAGATCCCGGTTCGTCGTGGGCCCGTCGAAACGCGTGTCCGCCAGTGCTGCGGCCAGCAGCGCGGATGCGCGCCGACGGTCCGGTGCCACTCCGATGACCTTCGCGATCATCGGGTCGTAGTCCGTGCCGATGACGGATCCGGCCTCGACCCCGGCATCCACCCGGATCCCCGGTGCGGTGAGCGGCTCGAAGCGGGCACGGACGCGGGGCACGTCGAAGGTGTGGACGGGTCCGCTCTGCGGCTGCCAGCCCGCATCCGGGTCCTCCGCGTAGAGACGGACCTCGATCGCGTGCCCGTGGGAGGCTGGTGGCGCCTCCGGAAGGGGTTCACCGGACGCCACTCGCAGCTGCAGGTCGACGAGGTCCAGCCCCGTCGTGCACTCCGTCACCGGATGCTCGACCTGCAGGCGCGTGTTCATCTCGAGGAAGTAGAACTCGCCGTTCTCGTCCGCGAGGAACTCGACGGTGCCCGCGCCCACGTAGTCGACCGCGGCCGCGGCGTTGCGGGCCGCGGTGAAGAGCCGTTCGCGCATGTCCCCGCCCACCCGCTCGACCAGCGGCGAGGGTGCCTCTTCGACGACCTTCTGGTGGCGGCGCTGCAGGGAGCATTCGCGCTCGCCGATCGCCCACACCGTGCCGTGATGATCGCCGAACACCTGGACTTCCACGTGGTGACCGCGCGGCAGGTAGCGCTCACAGAGGATCGTCGGGTCGCCGAACGCGGAAGCGGCCTCACGGGCGGCGGATTCGATGGTCTCCTCCAGCAGGTCGAGATCCTCGACGACCCGCATGCCTCTGCCGCCGCCACCCGCGGACGCCTTGACGAGCACCGGCAGGTGGTCGGCAGTCACGTCCTCGGGCCGCAGCGCTTCCAGGACCGGGACCTCGGCGTCGTGCATGAGCTCCTTCGACCGAGCCTTCGACCCCATGACCTCGATCGACTCCGGGGACGGGCCGATCCAGGTGAGCCCCGCGTCCTGGACGGCGCGGGCGAACTCCGCGTTCTCCGACAGGAACCCGTAGCCGGGGTGCACGGCATCGGCCCCCGACCGCCGGGCGGCGGCGATGACGAGGTCCGCCCGCAGATACGTCTCCGTGGGGGTGTCGCCGGGCAGTCGGACAACGGAATCGGCCTCCCGCACGTGCGGTGCCCGGGCATCGGCATCGGAGCACACCGCGACGGTCGCGATGCCCTGCGCACGGCAGGTCGCGATGATGCGCCGGGCGATCTCACCGCGGTTCGCGATGAGGACGGAGCGGATCGGTCGAGGCGCGGCGGGTGTGCGCCGGCCGGTGTTGCTGGTCGTGTCTGTCGCAACCATCTGTGTCACATCCTGAAGATTCCGTAGGACCTGTCCGATTCGATCGCGGTCGTCGCGATCGCGGACAGGGAGAGGCCCAGCACCGTGCGGGTGTCGCGCGGGTCGATGACCCCGTCGTCGTAGATCTGCCCGGACAGGAACAGCGGCATGGACTCCGCGTCGATCTGCTCCTCGATCGCGAGCCTGCGGGCGTCGTTCGCCTCGTCGTCGAACGGGATGCCCCGGTCTGCTGCGGACGCCTTCGCGACGCTCGTGACGACGTCGGCCAACTGCTCCGCCCCCATGACGGCGGACTTCGCGGACGGCCACGCGTAGAGGAAGCGCGGGTTGAACGCGCGCCCGCACATCCCGTAGTGGCCGGCGCCGTAGGACGCCCCCACCAGCAGCGACAGGTGGGGGACCGTCGACGACGACACCGCGTGGATCATCATCGAGCCGTGCTTGATGATGCCGCCCTGCTCGTACTCGGCACCCACCATGTAGCCGGTCGTGTTGTGGACGAAGAGCAGCGGCGTGTTCTGGCGGTTCGCGATCTGGATGAACTGCGTGGCCTTCTGCGCCTCCTCGCTGAAGAGGACTCCCTGCGCGTTCGCGAGGATCCCCACGGGATAGCCGTGGATGCGCGCCCAGCCGGTCACCAGCGAGGAGCCGTACAGCGGTTTGAACTCGTCGAAGTCGGAGTCGTCGACGACGCGGGCGATGATCTCCCGCGGATCGAAGGGGACCTTGAGGTCTTCCGGGACGATGCCCAGGAGCTCCTCCTCCGCGTAGCGGGGTTCGACGACGCCGTCCGGCCGCGGTCCTGCCTTCGCCACGTTGAGGCGGGCGACGACGTCGCGGCAGAGCCGGATCGCGTCGTCCTCGTCCTGGGCGAAATGATCCGCCAAACCGCTCACGCGGGCGTGCATCTGTGCACCGCCCAGCGATTCGTCGTCGGAGATCTCACCCGTGGCGGCCTTGACGAGCGGGGGACCGCCGAGGAACACCTTGGACCGCTGGTCGATCATCACGATGTGGTCGCTCATGCCCGGTCCGTACGCACCGCCCGCGGTGGCGTTGCCGAACACGACGGCGACCGTCGGGATGCCCGCCTTCGAGAATTCGGCGAGCCCCCGGAAGTTCGCACCACCCGGGATGAACACCTCCTTCTGGGTGGGCAGGTCGGCACCGCCGGACTCCACGAGCGACACCAGAGGCAGCCGGTTCTCGTATGCGATCTCCTTGAGCCGGAGGGTCTTGCGCATCGTCCACGGGTTCGAGGTCCCACCACGCACGGTGGGGTCGTTCGCGACGATCATGCACTCGACACCGCTGATCGTGCCGATGCCGCCGACGATGCTCGCCCCCACCTGGAAGCGGGTGCCCCAGCCGGCGAAGGGGCACAGCTCGAGGAACGGCGTGTCCCGGTCGACGAGCTTCTCGATGCGTTCCCGCGGGGGCATCTTGCCGCGCTTGCGGTGGCGGGCGAGGGCCTTCTCGCCCCCACCCTGTCGGAGGGTGTCGAATTCGCGCCCCAGTTCCTCGAGCTTCGCGTCCATCGCGGCGCGCGCAGCGGTGAAGCCGTCGTCGGTGGTGCTGAGTGTGCTGGTGAGAACAGTCATGAGAGGTACCCCAGGTGCTTGGCGGCCAGTCGGTTGAGGATCTCGACGGTGCCGCCGCCGATCCCCATGATGCGGACGTCCCGGTAGAGCCGGGAGATCTCCGTTTCGTGCATGTAGCCCAGCCCCCCGAACAGCTGGAGGGACTGGTCGACGACCCAGCTGGCGGTCTCCACCGCGGTGTTCTTCGCGAAGCAGGCGTGGGCGACGACGTCCGTCTCGCCGTTCGCGCAGCGTTCCGCCAGGCGGCGGGTGTAGGTGCGGGCGACGTCGATGCGCATCGCCATCGTCGTGAGGGTCTGCTGGATGGTGTCGCGGGCGATGAGGGGCTTGCCGAACGTCTCGCGGTCGCGGCACCACTGCAGCGCCAGGTCGAGCGCCCGCTGCGCGGAGGAGTAGGCGTTGACTGCCAGCCCCAGCCGTTCGGAGACGAACGCCTGCGAGATGAGGGCGAAGCCGCCGCCTTCGACACCCACGAGGTTGCTGCGCGGCACCCGCACGTCGTCGTACACCAGCTCGGCCGTGTCGGACGCGTGCCAGCCCAGCTTCTCCAGCTTCTTCGCCACCTCGAAGCCGGGGGTGCCCTTCTCCACGACGAGCAGGGAGATCCCTGCGGATCCGGGCCCGCCGGTGCGCACCGCGGTCGTGACGAAGTCCGCGCGCACCCCGGAGGTGATGTACGTCTTCTCGCCGGTGACGCGGTAGTGAGTGTCATCGTCCGGGTCGACGACGGCGCGGGTCCGCAGGCGGCCCACGTCGGACCCGCCGCTGGGTTCGGTGATGCCGAGCGACCCGATGAGCTCACCAGCCAGCGTGGGCTTCACCCAGCGGTCGATCTGGTCCTGGTCGCCGCCCGCGATGATGTGGGGCAGCGCGATGCCGGAGGTGAAGAGGGAGGCGTGCGTGCCGCCGGAGGCGCCCGCTTCGAACATCGACTCCGCCATCGTCACAGCGGCGAGGGGCCCGCCCCCGCCTCCGCCGACCTCTTCGGGGAAGGAGGCACCCAGGAGTCCCAGGTCGCCGGCGGTGCGGTGCAGGGAGCGCGGCAGCATCCCCTTCCGCTCCCAGTCGTCCTGGTGGGGGAGGATCTCCGTGCGCACGAACCGGGTGGTCGTCTCCCGCAGTGCGGTGAGCTCGTCGCTCTCCCAGACCGTCGAGGCGTGGTCCGTGGTGGTGGCCGTCATGAGTGTGTCTCCTGGTCGGTGTCGGTCGAGTGAGTGTTCGCGGCGTCGTGGGGCAGGTGCTCTGTGGGCAGGTGGGCCGGGGGCAGGTGCTCCGGGGGCACGAGGGCGATCGGCACCTCCGCCCACCGGCTGCGCAGCCATTCGCCCAGCGCCTTCGCCTGCGGGTCGAAGCGCGCCTTCGAGGCGACGCCCTCGCCCAGCAGGCCGTGGACGACCACGTTGATCGACCGCAGCGCCGGCAGGTGCAGGACCGTCATGTCGCAGCCGGCGAGTTCCGGCAGCAGCGCGCGCAGGCGATCCGCCGTGAAGAACGTGGACAGCCACTCCCAGCCCGCGTCGTCGCGCGCCCACACGCCCAGGTTCGCGTTCCCGCCCTTGTCGCCGCTGCGCGCGCCCAGCACCCGGCCGAGCGGAACCCGGACCGTCCCGGCCCCAGCCCCGCTGTCCTCGCGGGCCGTGTTCGCCGCCGTGGTCTGGGCCGCCTCGGTCGCGGTCGCCGAGGTGTCCGCCCCCTTTGTCTCCGCCGCTGCGGCCCGTGACCCACCGGTCTCCGCCGCCGAGGCGGGGGAGACGTGCTCTGCCCCCTCGACGGGGGCGAGCGGCTGGGTGCGGGTGGGTGGCGGGATGTCGAGGACACGGCCGTCGGGCAGGTGGACCTGGTGGGGCACCGCGTCCTGGGGGACGTACCCCGCGGTGAAGCGCCCGTAGACCTGGCCCTCGCTGGGAGGCGTGCCGGTGTGCAGTCCCGGGTAGGCGGACAGCGCCGTCTGGACGGCGGCGTTGCTGAAGGCCCGTCCGACCTTCCGGCGGTCGGGGTCCCGGGCGACGACCTCCAGACGGGCCACGCCCATGGCCTGTACGGCGGGATCCGTGTGGTCGGTCCGGACGAGGTTCCAGGTGATGGATTCGGGGTCGACGGTGAGTGCGTCCTCGAACTGCTCGCGGGCGATCGCCGCCTTCTTTTCGATGTCCAGGCCGGTGAGCAGGTAGGTGAGGGTGTTGATGTACCCGCCGATGTCGTTGATCGACACCTTGAGATCCGGTGGCGGCGCTTCACCGCGGACACCGGACACGAGCACCCGGTCGGGGCCGTCGTCACGGAGAGTGATGGTGTCGAGCCGCGTCGTGACGTCGGGGCCGGCGTACCGGGCTCCCTGGATCTCGTAGAGCAGCTGGGCGGTCACCGTCTCGCGGGTGACGGCACCGTCCGTGCCGGGGTGCTTCGTGATGACGCAGCTGCCGTCCGAGGCGACCTCCGCAAGGGGGAAGCCGGGCCGGGTCATGCGGGGGATCTCCGTGAAGAACGCGAAGTTGCCACCGGTGGCCTGGGCCCCGCACTCGATGATGTGCCCCGCGACGGTCGCGCCCGCCAGCGCGTCGAGGTCGTCCCGACCCCACCCGTGGAACCAGGTGGCGGAGCCGGAGATGACCGCGGCGTCGGTGACGCGGCCCGTCACGACGACGTCCGCACCCTCCGCCAGTGCTCGTGCGATCCCGAAGCCGCCCAGGTAGGCGTTCGCCGCGAGCGGGCTGCCCCACCCGTGGCGATCCGCATCCTCCGTGAGGTCGTCGCCGTCGACCCACGCGACCGTGGCACTGAGACCCTGCTCCGCGGCGACTGCCTCGATCGCGCGGGCGAGCCCCTCCGGATTCATGCCGCCCGCATTGGCGACCAGGCGGACGCCCTTCTCCAGGGCCAGACCGAGGTTCTCCCGCAGCTGGCTGAGGAACGTGCGCGCATATCCTGCGTCCGGGTCCTTCGCCTTCTGGCGGGCGAGGATGAGCATCGTGAGCTCCGCCAGGTAGTCCCCGGTGAGCACGTCGAGCGGCCCGCCCGTGAGCATCTCGCGCATCGCGGACAGCCGGTCGCCGTAGAAGCCGGAGGCGTTGCCGATCCGGACGCTGCGCGTGCCGCCTTCCGGGTGACGGCCTGCGGTCGTGGTCTCACTGGTCATGGGGCTGGACCCTTTCTCCTGGTCGGGGGCCGGCAGACGGCCCGCCCGCGAACGCCTGCGCGATGTCCATCCAGGCGGCGGCGTCCTCACCCGTGATGTCGAGGGCGACGTCCGCGATGTTGCGGCGCTGCGTGACGACACGGCAGAACGCGTCCGCGGTGCCCGTGATCCGCTGCGGCGAATCGGGCTCCCCGAACTCCAGGACGGATCCGTCCGGCATGTCGAGTCGCACGTGGACGTCCGTCTCCGGGACCTCGCGCCCGTTGATCGTGTAGGCGAAGGCACGCGTCCGGTATCCGATCCGCGCGACGGCGGCCAGCGCCGGGGTGGGCTCCTTCCGGACGCCCAGCCCGTCGCACACGTCCAGTCCGTGGGCCCACGTCTCCATGATGCGTGCGGTCGTCATCGTGATCGGGCGCATGGGTGGACCGAACCACGGCAGCTTGACCGCCGGGTCCGCGGCGCTGAGCGCGCGGTGCAGCCCGTCGCGGTCGCGTCGCCAGTCCGCCAGGAGCTGCGCGCGAGGGCGCTTCGCCTGTTCCGCCGCCAGGTCGTCCACCGCGCCGGGTCGCATGGCCTGCGCCGCACGGTCGAAGGCATCCGGGTCCGTCACGGCGAGCAGAGCGACGGAGTCCGTCCAGTGCAGGTGTCCGATCTGGTGGCCGACGGTCCATCCGGGGGAGGGGGTGGGCAGGGCCCACGCGTCGTCGTCCGTGGCTGCGACGACGGCATCGAGACCAGCGGTCTCCTGTTCCAGCAGGTCCAGCGCGGTTGCGACGTCCACATGTCCTCCTTGACTGCGGTGAGCTGACTGCGGCGAGCCGGTGGACGAGTCGTGTTCGCGACGCACCGACCGCGGCGAGGAACTTCAGGTTTCCACACCGAGGAAAAAGAATCAAGCGTGATTGCTTTTGTTCTTTCGTCGCTCTAGGCTTCGAGAGTGCAGCCGGGCGATGTGGCTCGGATCACGGCATCGGACGGGGCGCAGCTGTGTCCCGGGGAGAGGAGCCCCATGAGCGACCAGAAGGACAAGGACGTCTTCCGGGCGAGTGCGCGCCGGTTCGTGGAGACGGAGATGGCCCCGCACGCGCAGGAGTGGGAGGACGCGGGCTTCTTCGACGCGCACGAGCTGTTCCCCAAGCTTGCGGAACAGGGTCTGCTGGGCCTCAACTACGACCCGGAGTACGGCGGGCAGGGCGCGGACCTCACCTACACCCTCATCGCCTCCGAAGAGCTGAGCCGCGGGGGCATCGCCGGGGTGAACATGGCGATCGCTGTGCAGAACCACATGGCGACCCCGTCGCTGCACGACCTGGGCACCCACGAGCAGAAGCAGCAGTTCCTCGTGCCCGCGCTGGCAGGGGAGGCGGTCGCGGCGATCGCGGTGACGGAGCCCGGGACGGGATCGGACGTCGCGAAGCTCGCCACCTCGGCCGTCCGCGACGGGGACGACTGGGTGATCTCCGGTGAGAAGACATTCATCACGAACGGCACGCAGGCCGACTGGTACTGCATGCTGGTGCGCACCAGTGACGAGGGCGGGCACCGCGGGATGAGCCAGATCATCGTGCCTCGCCCGAGCCCGGGGTTCGAGGTGGTGCGGAAGCTCGACAAGCTGGGCAACCGGTCCTCCGACACCGCGGAGCTGCGGCTGGAGAACGTCCGGGTGCCGGTCGCGAACACGATCGGGGAGATCGGTCGCGGGTTCCAGCAGCAGATGTCGCAGTTCGTCGTCGAGAGGTTCTCTGCGTGCGCCGGGAGCGTCGGGGCGTGCACGCGTGCGCTGGAGCGCACACGGGAGTACATGCACACGCGGGAGGTGTTCGGCTCGCCCCTGGCCGACCGTCAGTACCTCGTCTTCACGCTCACGGAGCTGGCGGCGGAGGTCGAGCTGCTGCGCGCGCTGAACCGTCAGGTGGTCGAGAAGATCGCCGCGGGCGAGGACGTCGTCCGCGACGTCACCGTCGGCAAGCTCACGGCGGGAAGGCTGCTGCGGAAGGTCGCCGATTTCGCCGTCCAGGTGCACGGCGGCATGGGCTACATGGAGGAGAACTGGACGGCGCGGTTCTTCCGCGACACCCGTCTCACGTCGATCGGCGGAGGCGCTGACGAGGTGATGCTCCAGGTGCTCGCACGCCAGGACGGGTTCCGGGTGTGAAGGACATCGAGAGGGAAGGACTGGCATGAGAGCACCCACAGACGACGTCGATGCGCTCGAGCTCAACCTCGCGACGCGCAACACCCTGGGCGACGCGCTTCATCGGGTCGCACGGCTGCACCCGGCGCGGGCCGCGGTCATCGACGGCGAGCACCGTGTCGACTACGCGACGTTGGATGCGCACTCGGAAGCGTTCGCCCAGGCCCTGCTGGACCAGGGGCACCGACGCGGTGCCCCGATCACGATCCTCATGGGCAATTCGGCGGATTTCCTCGTCGCTTACTTCGGCATCGTGAAAGCCGGTCTCGTCGCCATGCCGGTGAACCTCGCCGTCACACCGGAGGACCTCGCGTGGCTGCTCGAGGATTCCGGCAGCGACGCCGTCGTCGCCGACGCGGCGTTCCTGCCGCTCCTGCGGCGCACCACGACGATCCAGGGCGTGCGCCTTGAGACCGTCATCGTGAGGGACGGATACACGCCGGGCCCGGCAGGATCGGGAGGGGAGTCGGCAGTGGGACCGGAGGGGGCCTCGGCGACGGATTTCGCCGCGACCGAGGTCGTCGACTTCGCGGGCCTCGCTGCGACTCCGGTGCGTGTGCCCGGCGGCCGGGTGCAGGTGCTCATCGACGACGCGGACACCGCGCAGTGTCTCTACACGTCCGGCACGACGTCGAAGCCGAAAGGCGTCCTCACCAGGCACAGCGCCGTTGTCATCGCGTGCCTGTCGAATGCGCTCCTGTCACCGCACCGGTGGGGAGAGGACCACGCGGTCCTGCTCAACGTGCTGCCGATGTTCCACGTGACGGCGCTCAACGCGCTGTGCCTCACGACGCTGTTCGCCGGCGGCACGATCGTGCTCGTCACCCCATTCGACCCGGTACGCGTCCTCGAGCAGATCGAACGGCACAGGGCGACGACCATGGTCGGGCTGCCGATGATGTGGCGGGCGCTGCAGCAGGCGCAGAAGGCGCACGAGCGAGACCTCACGAGCATCACGACCGCGTCGTACGCGATGGCGCCCATGCCGCAGGACCTGCTCGATGACCTGTCCGCGATGATGCCGCGCGCGGCGATCCTCATGGGATCAGGACAGACCGAGGTGGTGCCGGCGACGGTCCGCCAGTGGAGGGTCCACCAGCACACGAAGCCGGAATCGTGGGGGCCTCCGCTGCCCACCGTGGAAACGGCGATCATGGGTGCCGATGGCAACCTGCTGCCCCACGGTGAGGTCGGGGAGATCGTCTACCGGGGACCGCACGTCATGAGTGGCTACTGGAACCGTCCCGACGCGAACGTGGATGCGTTCTCCGGCGGATGGTTCCACAGCGGCGACCTGGGCCACCAGGACGAGGAGGGTGTCGTCTGGTTCGTCGACAGGCTCAAGGACATCATCAAATCCGGTGGGGAGAACGTGTCGTCGGTGAAGGTGGAGCGCGTCGTCGCCTCCGCGCCGGGGGTCCTCGAGTGCACCGTCATCGGCGTCCCTGACGATCGGTGGGGCGAGGCGGTCACGGCAGTCGTCGTGACCGACCGGCTCCCAGGAGAAGGGGATGAAGGGGCTGCTGGTGAGGGAGCTGCCGGTGAGGGGGCTCCTGAAGACGGGGCTTCCGGTGCCGGGTCGGACTCTGCGAAGGCACAACTCGAGGCGGACATCCTCGCCCACGCGCGCGCCCACCTGGCCGGCTTCGAGACTCCGAAGAGGGTCCTCTTCGTCGACGCGATGCCGAAGACCACGACGGGCAAGATCCGGAAGGCCCAGCTGCGCGGGCAGCTCTGACACCACTGATCGACACCACTGCTGATCGAAAACACCGCTGTGACACCACTGATGGACACGGGACGAAGGAGTTCCATGGGCAACGAAGCCATGCACCATGTGAGTGCCAATCACTCATTCACATTCGACATGTGGACTGGGATCCACGCCCTCCGGTCGCGGGATCGCATCGCGCTCATCGACGGCGACACGGGGGAGCAGACGACGTTCGGCGAACTGGAGCGCAGGACCAACGCGGCTGCGCGCCACCTGCGGGCGCAGGGCGTGCGACCGGGCGACCGCGTCGCGCTGCTCACCCTCAACTCGCCGCAGATGCTCGAGATCCTCGTCGGCATCGCGAAGGCGGGTGCGGTGAGCGTGCCGATGAACACGCGGCTCGCCGCTCCAGAACTCGCCTACATCCTCTCCGACAGCGGGGCGACCCTGCTGTTCGCCTCGACGGACCTGTTGCCTGTCGCACAGGAAGCGGCCCGGGACACCGCCGTCGAACAAGTCGTCGTCGTGGCGACGGCCGATGAGCGGGCGCGGGGCGTGGCCAACGACTACAGAGACGCGGTGGCGGCGGAGTCAGAGGACGCGGTCGAAGCCGTCAACGACCTGGGCGACGTCGCGATGATCATGTACACGTCCGGGACGACGGGCCGGCCCAAGGGTGCGATGCTCACCCACGGCAACACGCTGTGGAACGCGATCCAGCACAACGCGAGCGGTGTGGGCCTCAGCCAGTCGGACGTGAGCCTCGCGGTGGCCCCGCTGTTCCACATCGGAGCGTTGGGCGTGTACACGCTGCCCCTCCTGTACTGGGGTGGGACGAACATCATCACGGAGCGGTTCGACCCTGTGCAGTGGGGCAGGCTCGTGGAGGAGCACCAGGTGACGAAGGCGTTCGCTGTGCCGACGATGTGGTCGGCGATCGTGCGCGCGGGCGTCCCGCAGCAGTTCCGCCTGAGCTCCGTCAACGAGGCGAAGTCCGGTGGTGCGCCCTGCCCGCTGCCGGTTCTCGATGAGCTGAGGGAGGCGGGACTGCGGTTCTCCGAGGGCTTCGGGATGACGGAGACGGCACCCATCGCCTCCGGGATGACACCGGAGGACGCGGAAGAGCACTCCGGGTCGATCGGCAGGCCCGCCATGCACATGAGCTTCCGCATCGTCGACCCGGACGGGAGGGACGTGCCACAGGGGGAAGTGGGAGAGCTCATCATGAGCGGCCCTCAGGTGTTCGCCGGTTACTGGAACAAGCCGGAGGCCACTGCGGAAGCGTTCCGTGATGGCTGGTTCTACAGCGGTGACATGGCGCGGGTCGACGAAGACGGGTTCTACACGCTGGTCGACCGGAAGAAGGACATGATCATCAGCGGTGGGGAGAACGTCTACCCGGTCGAGGTCGAGCAGGTGCTCATCCGTCATCCCGGGGTGCTGGATGTGTCCGTCATCGGGGTGCCGCATTCGCACTGGGGTGAGGCGGTCACCGCGATCGTCGTCGTGGACGGCACGGATGAACCCGGTGATGAGCTGGCGAGTGCCCTCGATGAGCGGGCGAGACGCGAGCTCGCGGGTTTCAAGGTCCCCAAGTCCTACCGGTTCCGCGCTGAACTGCCTCGCACGGCGACCGGCAAGGTGCAGAAGAACGTGCTGCGCGATTCGTATGCTGGGTCGTCCGGGCAGGTCCATCGCTGAGGCGTAGGTGCGGTCCGCGGCCCAGACGTTGCGGACCGCAGTTCAGACGGTGCGGTCCGCGGCTCAGAAGCCACGGACTGCGTGTTGGTGGCCGTGAGGCTCTCCCGCTGTGCGAGCGGGGCTGGGACAATGGGAGTGGTGCGAACCGCCGATTCCGTGATTGATGGGAGCAGACCATGACGACGCCGATGCCCTCCACGACACCTTCCGAGCAGAACGTGCCACATCCTGCTGACCGGAGCCCGCTCGATTCGTCGACGCAGTACCGCCCCGCGTGCGTCACCGCGCAGACGACCGTGGGGTCGCGGGACGAAGCGGAGACGCTGGCGTCTTCCGCTGTCGATCAGGGTCTTGCCGCGTGTGTGCAGGTCTCTGCTGTGCGTAGCTTCTACCGGTGGGAGGGGAAGGTGCACAGTGATCCGGAGTTCCTGCTCACCTTCAAGACGACCGCCGAGGCCGCCGCCGGCCCGCTGCGTGCTCACATCGACAAGACGCACGCGTACGACGAGCCCGAATACATCGTCCAGCCGATCACGGACGGCAGCGAGTCGTACCTGGCCTGGATCCAGGAGAGCGTGCAACCGGCTGAGTGAGGGGCAGGAGTCAACGTCTCTCTTCTTGCGAATACTCGCGCTGAGGGAGGGAAGTGTCGAGGCGTCGCGACGCGAACCAGGCCGGGCGGTCAGTAGGCCTGGTTGGCTCCGTGTTCGGCCTGTGACTGAGTGAATCCCTCATAGACCAACTGGTCGATGAGGCCGCTCAAGGAGAAGGAGCTGTATTCGAGGTAGGACTCTGCGGATTTCACGGCCTGCTCGGACCAGTCGACGTCGAGGGAATCGACGGCGTATTCGGCATCCGCACGGCTGAACTCCTCGTACTCGAGCTGCTCGATGAGGCCCTGACGTGAGAAGGCGCTGTACTCCAAATAGGACTCGGCAGATTTGCGCGCATTCCGCTGCCCGGACGATTCGTCCCTATCCGACGTCGCCTTTTCGCCACTAGAAGACTTCGCGCTTTCCGCAGCGACATTCTCAGACTCATTGTCCGCTGCTGGTTCCGGTGGTGCCACCGTCACCGTGACAGTGGGGGCGGGCTCTGCTTCTACTGTCACCGTGACTGTTTCAACGGGGGCGGGCATCTGTGACGCAGCGTCAGTCCCGGCGCAGCCTGCCAGTGCGAGAAGAGAGAGGGAACCCAGACCGATCAGGGTTTTCATAGTCAATGGGGGATTCCTGTCCAAGAGAATCGAAACGAGAATCGGACCACACCGCCTATTCTCGGAAGAGTGATACGAGTATACGGTAGAAAGTTCAATTTCCTGATTGTGTGTTGTGAGGGAGGCACAGAGCGGAGCCCGTGACACCCGCCGAGTGCTCGCAGGCCAGGGTGGACAATGGGACGAGCCCCACGTGAAGGAGACTCATGGACCTGCAGCCACTCGCGGCTCGACTGACTGACGGCGCGCTCACGACCGACCCGGATGTGGTCGCCGCGCACTCGAAGGACGAGGCGCTCTTCTGTCCTCATGACGGTGCGATCGCGCTGGTGCGGGCGAAGACTGTCGACGACGTGCAGGTCACGATCCGGTTCGCCCACGAGCGCCGGATCCCGATCGTCCCGCAGGGCGCGCGCAGTGGGATCTCCGGCGGAGCGAACGCGATTCCCGGTGCGATCCTGCTGAGTGTTTCCGGGATGAAGGACGTGCTGGAGGTGAACACCTCGGAGCGCACCGTCCGTGTGCAGCCGGGGATCATCAATCAGGACCTCAAAGATCATCTGCGTCCGTTCAATCTGTCGTATCCACCGGATCCGGGGTCTGTGGGGATCTCGTCGATCGGTGGCAACATCGCGACCAACGCCGGTGGTCTGTGCTGCGTGAAATACGGGGTCACTCGTGATTTCGTGCGCAGCATCGATGTGGTGCTGGCCGACGGGACGCTCACGACGTTCGGCCCGAAGACCGCGAAGGGCGTCGCCGGTCTGGACATGCGCGGGCTGTTCATCGGGTCCGAGGGCACGCTGGGCATCGTCGTCGAGGCCACCCTGCGCCTCATCCCGCTCATGCCGGATCCCGTCACGGCTGTCGCGGTGTTCCCGGACGAGCGTTCCGGCCTGCAGGCGGTCGCGGACTTCATGGCCGCTGGCGGTCAGCCCAGCCTCTTCGAGTTCCTGGACCGCGCGAGCCTCGACATGCTCAACTCCTACGGCGACTTCGGCCTGGACGAGAACGCGGGGTCGATGCTGCTGGTCCAGTTCGATCAGTCGCCTGCGGAGGCTGCGGACATGCTCGCGTCCTTCGAAACCGTCGCCGAGGCCGCAGGCGCCCTGGACGTCGCCGTCTCCGACGATCCGGCGGACTCCGCAGCTCTGGTCGCCACTCGCAGGTCGATCCAGCCTGCGTACGAGCACTATGCGCACGCGCACGGTGGGGGCCAGCTGCTGGATGACGTGTGCATCCCCAGGGCGGCGATGCCGGAGTTCTGTGATCGGCTGGACGCGCTGCGGAGGTCGACAGGTCTCACGATCGCGTTGGTCGCGCACGCGGGGGACGGGAACACGCACCCGTCCGTCTTCTTCGACGCGAGCAATGCGCAGGAGACGGCGACGGCAGAAGCCGCGTTCGAGGAGATCATGCAGATCGGGCTGGATCTGGGCGGCACGATCACCGGCGAGCACGGCGTGGGCTACCTCAAGAAGGGGTGGCTCACGAAGGAGCTGGACGAGGGTTCCCGCTGGGCGCAGCGCGCAGTGAAGGAAGCTCTGGACCCGCGAGGCATCCTGAACCCGGGGAAGATGCTCGCAGAGATCTGACGTGGGGTCTCAAGGGCGTTCGGGCGACTCGCTGGGATACGGATGTCTGGTCGGAAGCCATATTCCTCGCGAGCGCGTCAGCGTCGACAGTGGGACGGCGGCTTCCAAAGGACGCAAGCAACATTCCACCTTTGAGAATGAAGTCATCCGCGTAGGGCGATGTGGACAAGCGTGCGAGCCACCGTTCCACGATGTACATCGTCAGGAGTTCCTGTGTACCGCGCTTTCCTGGCGAGCACGGTTTTGTAGATCTAGGTACGCACGTCCTGCCGCCGTATCGCGCGTCGGCCGGCTCATCGAGCACTCGCTATGTCGAGGGCAAGACGCACTGAACCAAACGTCCCAAGCGGCTCTGCATAGTCCAGGAGCAATGACGGTCGCGCTTCGGAGGAGGCCAGATACCGGTTAAGAGCGGCATGCGCGGTGGGCTCGCCGAACCGGTGGCGGAGGCGCATGAGGTCGACGACGGTGCGTGCCGGATCGTAGATTCTTACTTCCTCGCCTGGTCCCGCTTCGAACGACGACAACCCCAGCTCGAATGCAGACTCGTCGAAGCGGAATACGGTGACCGGTGGATAGTCGATCACGGGGGTGTGTGAGCGTTTCGGTACTGCGATCTGTACCTCGGGTGGCATCTCGTCGGTCAACTCATGAATCGCTGCCGCCGAAATACAGCACACGATGGCCTGCGGCGTGCGGTGTGCGATCGCCAGCACATCCGGGTGCGACGCTGGTGGTGCGTCGGCGCGACGGAAGACACCGCGCGAGAGCTCCACAATCTCTCCTGAATCTCGCCAGGCGTACAGGTCGCGCGGATGTACCCCCAGTGCACGCGCCGCTTTCGTCGTGAAAGTTGACGGCAAAGTCTCGTCTACAGCCCTCATGGATATAATCCTTACACGCTATCGGCGCCTGTGTAGGGATTATATCCCTGCGGGGTGGTGTCGCCAGTGTCGTGGCACATGGTTGATGTCAGGAAAACCTCACCCCACCCGCACACCCCGGCTCCGCATCAGCCGCCCTACGTGCATCGCGATCGTCGCCGCCGTCCCCGCGGCCAGCGTCATCCCCAACGTCCCGTGTCCGGTCGCCGCGTACAGCCCCGGCTTCTTCCCCACCGGTCCCACGACGGGCACGCTGTCCGGTGTGGCGGGCCGGGGGCCGCTCCACACCTCGGTCGTTTCCAGGTCGACGTCGGCCAGGCCGGGCAGGTACGGGGTCGCCGCGTCGAGGACGTGCTGCATGCGCGCACGGTTCGTGGACGCGTCCCTGCCCACCAGGTCGAACGTCCCGGAGATCCGCACCTTGCCGTTGTCGAACGGTGAGCAGGCGACCATCACCTCGGCGAGCTTCACCGCCTGATTGAGGCTGATGGTCCCCGGTAGCGTCACGCTGCACCCGCGGCCCGACTGCAGGAGGACACGCGCACCGGCTCGCCTCAGCAGCACGTCCGAGTGCTCGCCCGCCGCGACCACCACCGCGTCGACCAGCAAGTCCGCGCCTGAAGCCGTCCTCACCTTCCAGTGCCCTCCCGCCTCCGCGTGGAGACCGCTCACACGCGTCTGTTCGCGCAGCTCGCCGCCGGCTGCGACGAACCCGCGCGCCAGGCCCGCGGTCATCGAATCCGGTCGCACCGTGAGCTCGTCCAGCAGGTGCAGCCCACCCGCCAAACCACTGCTCAGCGACGGTTCGCGCGCAGCGAGCTGTCCGGTATCCAGCCATTCGGTGCGTCCCTTGTAGCCCAGCTCCTCGAGCTGCGTCTGCGTCACGGCCTGCTGGTCGAGGCCCTCCTGCGACGCGAAGGGGATGAGGAGACCGGTCCGGTGGATCTCGAAGCCCAGTTCCTCTGCCAAGGTGCCGGTGGCCTCGGCGGTGTCGTGCGCCATCGCGGCCAGTGCCCGCAGGGACCGATCGCTCCGTGCCGCACTGCTGTGCCGCAGGAACGACAGTCCCCACAGCGCCAGACGGGGCGTGGGGACCTGGCTGAGCGCCGCGTATCCGTCGCGCTTGAAGAACGTCTTCACCGCGTCCGTGGCGACACCGGGCGCGTTGAACGGCTGGACGAGGGTCGGCACGATCCAGCCTGCGTTCCCCCACGAGGCGCCCTGGCCGATCGCATCGCGCTCCAGCACCGTCACGTCCAAGCCGGCCTGCGCCAAGCGGTAGGCACTCGCCAGCCCGATGACGCCACCGCCGATCACCGCGACGTGACGCCGGTCCACCTGCCGTGCGCGTCCTCCCGTCCGTCGCGCGCTCTCACCCGTCCGCTGCGCCCCAGCAGGGGAGTGGTGCGTGGTTCCGGTGTCCATGGATGCGGCCCTCCTGACTGTCCGAAGCATCGACGACGCCGGCGATGCGGGAGTACGCCCTCATCGTACGATCACGGCTGTGGGAGACTCGGCTCGTGTCGAGCCAGCTAGCCCACGAGGCCCCACAGCCACGGGAATCACCGTCCCTCGCCCAGCCGATCAGTGCGGGGATCGTCTCCGCACTCGTCGCGTTCACCAGTTCGTTCGTCGTCGTCCTCGCAGGACTCACGGCGGTCGGTGCGTCCCCGGCGCAGGCGTCCAGCGGACTCATGTCCGTCACCGTCCTCATGGGGGTGGGGACGGTCATCCTCGCGTGGTGGACGAAGATGCCGATCACCGTCGCGTGGTCGACGCCCGGCGCCGCGCTGCTCGTGACGACGGGGGCCGTCGAAGGCGGCTGGCCCGCCGCTGTGGGGGCGTTCCTGGTGGCCGGCGTGCTCATCGTCCTCACGGGGCTGGTGCCGCCGTTGGGTGCGCTCATCGCGCGGATCCCCACCTCGGTCGCGCAGGCGATGCTCGCGGGCGTGCTCCTGCAGCTGTGCCTGGGACCGATCACGGGAGCGGTCGCCAACCCTGCCGGTGTCGTTCCCGTCGTGCTCGTCTGGTTGGTGGGCGTGCGGTTCTTCCCGCGCTGGGCGGTGCCGGCTGCGTTCCTCGTGGCGGCCGCCGTCGTCGTGCTCCACGTCGTCACAACAGACGCCGAGCTCGATGTCGCCTCCGTCGTTCCCCGCCTCGAATTCGTCGCTCCCGAGTTCACCGTGCAGGCTGTCATCGGCCTGGCGCTGCCGCTGTACCTCGTGACCATGGCGTCCCAGAACGTCCCCGGGATGGCTGTCATGAAGGGGCTGGGCTATGACGTGCCGTGGGGCCGCGCGATCGTGCTCACCGGTGTGGGGTCGGTCGTTGCCGCGCCAGCAGGTGGGCACGGCATCAACCTCGCCGCGATCAGCGCAGCACTGACAGCAGGGCCCGAGGCGGGGCCGCACCGCGCCCGTCGCTGGATCGCGAGCGTGACCTCGGGGTTCCTCGCGATCCTCATCGGAATCGGGGCGGCGGCGTTCGGGACACTCGTCACTCTTGCACCCGAGGGTGTCATCATCGCCGTCGCGGGCCTCGCGCTGCTGGGGACGTTCGCGTCGTCGCTGAAGGCCTCGCTGGAGGACACCGCAGACCTCCTGCCGGCCGTCGTCACCTTCGCGGTCGTCGCGTCCGGCATCGCGATCGGGGGAGTGAGTTCCGCGTTCTGGGCACTGGTCGCGGGCCTGGTGGTGCGGGGTGTGCTGCGGGTGGGGCGTCGGGCGAACAGCTGAGAGTGGTCGGCGGAGGGCTGGGCGCACCGTAGTCTGAGGAGATGGACACCGCATACCAGTTCGCCTCACTTGCTGACGCGACGCAAGAGTTCGCCATCCCCCACGAGAACGATGCGGTGATCCGTGAGGTGACGACGCACGTGGGTATCGCCGCGTACCGGCCAGCCCGGACCTTCATCACGGCGGAAAGGGCGGGTGACGGCCCTGACCTGCACATTGCTTACGGGTGGACGAACGGCTTCACCGATGAGGACGAAGCACGTTCGGCGCTGGGCGATCTCGCATCGGAGGACGCTCCGCCGTGGCAGAGCGAGAGCCGGATCGGCCTCTGGGGGATCACACACCCCGTCAGCAGCGGGTACAAGAGCCACTCCCATGAGACCCGCACCGTCGAGCGTCAGCGACGCATCTGCGACACCTGCTTCACCGAGGTCCCGGAGACAAGAGGCTGTTCCAACTGCGAGGATTGACCCCACTGTCGTCCAGGGCCCCATGGTTCCCGCATGCCACTGGTCGACGGCGAGGGAGAAGCGCGCCACGGCAGTCTGACGCCTCGCGCTAACGATGACATCCGGCGCGAGGTGCGGCTGTTGTGATCGGCTTCCACCCAGCCACCCCACCCACGAGACACTTCTTCACCCAGATCACCAGCATGGATATGCTCGCGTCATGGGAACCCTCTGCATTCGGATGATGATGCCGCGTGCGTGACCCCAAAGCCCCCTCGACACCGGACGCCCCGCTCCCCACCACCCCGTGGGCCGTCGTCGTCGCCCTCTCCATCGCCGCGACCAGCGTGTCGTTCATGCAGACGCTCGTCGTCCCCATCCAGAACCACCTGCCGGAGCTGCTCGACTCCACCCGCAGCGCCACCGCCTGGGTGCTGACCGTCTCCCTTGTCGCCGCCGCGGTCACGACGCCGATCTCCGGACGCCTCGCCGACCTCTGGGGCAAACGCCGGATCCTCCTCGCCCTCGTCGCCCTCCTCATCCTCGGCTCCCTCATCGCCGCACTGTCGCAAGGCTTGTGGTGGCTGCTCGTCGGCCGAGCCCTCCAGGGCATCAGCATGGGCGTCATCGCCGTGGGCATCTCCATCCTGGGCGACCTGCCGGACCGCAAGCTCAGCGTCACCGGCATCGCGTTCGTGAGCGCCAGCCTGGGCTTCGGCGGAGCGCTCGGCCTGCCGCTCAGCGCGTGGATCGTCCAGGTGGGGGACTGGAAGACGCTCTTCTGGTCCACCGCCGCTCTCGGCGTCCTCAACCTCGCCATCGTGTGGCTCACCGTCCCGCACTCACCGGGCACGGGCCGCAGGGTCGACCTCATCGGTGCGTTCGGCCTCGGCGTCGGTCTGTCCGGCATCCTCATCGCGATCTCACAGGGCCCCGTCTGGGGCTGGACCTCACCTTTCACCGTGGGCGTCGTCGCAGCTGGCATCGTCGTCCTCGCGCTGTGGGTCGTCTTCGAGATGCGCATCGACGAACCGATCGTCGACCTGCGCCAGTTCTCCCGCCGCCCCGTCCTGCTCACCAACCTGGGTGCCGTCGCGCTGGGCTTCTCCTTCTTCGTCATGGAGGTCGCCTACCTGCAGATCCTCGAGCTGCCCGCGCACACGGAGGCGGGGCTGGGGCTCACGATGTTCGACGCGAGCATGGCACTGGTGCCGGCGTCGCTCGCGATGATGGCCGCCGCTCCCGTGGGGGCGCGGATCACCAATCGGTACGGGGCGCGCGTTTCCACGTGCGTGGGTGCGTTCGTGGGTGCGGCCGGCTACGGCGTCGCGTTCGTCTGGCACGACCAGGTGTGGCACTTCATCCTCGCCAGCACCGTGTCCTGCGTGGGGGTGGCGGTGGCGTATGCGGCGATCCCCACGCTCATCATCGCGGAGGTCCCGCGGGAGGCTACCGGTTCCGCGGTGGGGGTGAACGCGCTCATGCGCAGCATCGGCACCAGTTCCGGTGCGACGGTCACCGGGATGGTGCTCGCCTCCCAGGTCGTGAACGTCGACGGCGCCGAGGTTCCGGTCCTCTCCGCCTTCCTCACCACCTTCGCGGCCGGTGCCGTCGCTGCGCTGGTGTGCGTAGTGCTCGTGTGGCTGTCCACGGGCCCCACCCGCCGTCTGCAAAACGCGCCTTGATACAGTCGATGTAGTTGAGGGTTGAAATACACCCGGGTTCTCGCCGACATCGATCGGCGATTTTTTGTTGCCGCCGCCCACTGGCGGGTGTCTATCTTTCGGAGGTTGTGTGTTCTGCAGGAATCGAGTCGTCGACATGACGCTGCGCTACGTCGTCCTGGGGCTCGGTCTGAGTCTCATGTCGATCGGCATCGCCTTCTCGATCCGCAGTGACCTCGGCACCACGCCGATCTCCAGCCTGCCGTACGTGGTGAGCGAGCTGACGCCCCTGAGCGTCGGTACGCTCATGATCCTCATGAACCTCGTCTTCGTCGCCCTGCAGATCCTCGTCCTCCGCAGGCGGTTCAAGCCGGTGCAGCTGCTGCAGATCCCCGTGGTGGTGGTGTTCGGCCTCCTCAATGACGCCGCGCTGTGGCTCCTGCGGGACGTCACCTACTCCACGTACTGGCAGCAGTGGCTGCTGGTGGCGATCGGCATCGTGGTCGTGGGCGTCGGCGTGGCCTTCCAGGTGAAGGCACAGGCTGTTCCACTGGCGGGCGAAGGGCTGATCCTCGCGCTCAGCGACACGCTCATCCGACGGTTCGGAGTGAAGCGGCCTCTGCTGTTCGGCGCGATGAAGGTGCAGTTCGACACGACGCTGGTCCTCGTCTCCGTCGCGATCGCCCTGATCTTCACCCACGGGCTCGCCGGAGTGCGAGAGGGCACCGTGGCCGCCGCGATCGGCGTGGGCTTCGTCGTGCAGCTGACCATCCGGCTGCTCGAGCCCGTCAGCTCCGTGGAGAAGGCGAACGCCCGCCTGGTCGCCACCAGCGAGGCGTGAGCTCGCGTCGGGTGAGCGTGGAACCCCGTAGGATTCCACGCGCCGATCTGCAACTGAATATCCACAAGGATCCTTGATCTTCGTTACGCTGGGGAGCAGTGGCCACTTCTGTGGGCGCGTTCTATGAAGGAGGTAACCATGAAGATCTGGATTCCCGGCGGGATCATCGGACTGATCATCATCGTGGCGATCATCGCCATGCTGACCTGACCCAGGTGCTGCGTCCGCCGTGGGCAGTGTGCTCACGGCGGACGCGGTGAACCAGCGACACGCGTGTCACCCGATCGCAGCGACGTGCGTCACAGGCTCTTGAACATCCGTGCAGCCCCGGCTCACCGGCCGCGCGACTCGTGGCAGAATCTCTCGGAGCATCGTGTGACGGATGGAGGGACGGCTGTGGTCGGGAAGACGCAGGACGAGGCGCCGCAGACCGGCGACCTGGCCAGCGTGGAGCGTATCCGCTCCGCTGCTCTGCGCCTGTTCGCGACCCAGGGGGTCGCTGCGACCCCGCTGCGCGCCGTTGCCGCCGAGGCCCGGGTCACCGTCGGTCTCATTCCCCACCATTTCGGGTCCAAGAACGGGCTGCGGGACGACCTGGAGCGGTGGATCGTCCGCCAGTTCGCTGACGCGATCGAGCGTGCGAAGGACAACGCGGGGGAGAAGGGCGCTACTGCGCACGACCGCCAGGTGGAGGTCGTCGCGATGCTGGAGCAGACGCCCCACATCCAGGACTACATGCGGCGGGAATTCCTCCACCCGTACCCCGGTGGCACGCTGCTGCGTCAGCTCACGGAGCTCGTGTCCGACAGCGTGGACGACATGCGGGCTCACGGCCTGGCTTATTCGGACCGTGATCGCACGGATCAGATCGTCGCGGCGATGGTGCGGCAGCTGGGGACGCTGTTCGTCCAGCCGATGGTCGACCAGGTGATCGACACGTTGCCGCCCAGCCAGAGGCCCTCGTCCACCCCGAAGCTCATCGTGGAGATGCGTAGGCCTGACTGAGAGCTCGGAGTTGTCGTAAGCCTCGGAGCCCGCTGAGCCTCCCGCTCAGCTGAAGCTGCACCTCACCTGAACCCCGCCCAACAACGCTCCTTAGCTCACGAGCGCCTGTCCGATGACGAACAGTGCACCCAGGACGGCGACGCCTGCGGCGAGTGCGTGCAGGGCGCGGGTGCTCGCCCTCTTGATGACGATCGACGACAGGGCGATGCCCACGATCATGAACGGAGCCCAGGCCGCGGCGTATGCCACGTGGGTGAGGGTGAGCTGACGGCCGATCGCCAGGCCGGTGAGCGACATGAGGCTGCCAACGACGAAGTACGCGCTGATGGTCGCCCGCGCGGCGGAGGCTTCCACGGATCGCATGACGAGGGCGATGGGTGGACCGCCGATGCCTGTCGACGTGCCGAACAGTCCGGAGAACAATCCCGCGACGACCACGTTCCGGCGGTGCGGAGCAGGCTTCCAGCCGATGAGGCTGAACGCGACACCGATGAGGACGATCGAGGCGAGTGTCAGTGACAGGCCGGTCTGGGAGAACGTGGCCACCGCGATCGTGCCGGCGATGATTCCTGGGATCCGGCCGATGGATCCCCAGAGCACCATCGACCAGTCGACGTTGTGGCGCTCCCTCAAGAATGCGAAGACGGAGATGTTGATCGCCAACAGGATGATCGTCGTAGGGATGAGATCTGGCCGGACCAGGACGAGCAGGGGAGCGGCGATCATGCCCAGCCCGAACCCGATGGACCCCTGCAGGCAGGAAGCGCAGAGCACGACGAGCCCGATGACGACGAACTCGATCACAGTGTGTGCTCCTTGCATGGCACACGACTGACGCGCACCGGATGGATGACCACACGATACGCGTCAGTCGGGTGACTGCTCACCCCGGCAGGCTGCTCACTCAGGGCGGTGTGGCAGGAAGACGTCTTCGTAGATCTTGGTCGCGTAGGGGAGGAAGTCATAGTCGTCCGGTGAGTACCAGTCGCCGATCGACTGCAGGTCCCCACCGTCGGCGTATCCCATCTCATCAGCGACGGACATCCACGATTCTCCGATCGCCTCTGGGTCGCTGGCGATCGCTTGAGTGATCGTTTCCGAATCACCGGTGTCGACGATCGCACCGGCCTGTGAGTCCCGGATCGTGTTCTGTACCTCGTCCGGGAGCGCGGTGATCGTCCCGCCGTTCTCGTTCGCCTGCTCTACCGCCATAACATTCGAATCCGCGAGGTGCTGGTTCCACAGGGCGAAGTAGTCGGGTTGCGCGTCGAAGACGATCTGCTGATACGCCAACGGAAGGTTGGAAAACCCGGTGCCTCCCAGGTGGGCGGCGGCAGCGCGGCCGGCGAACGATCCTTCGGTGAGGTAGCTGATGTTGGGCGCGACGGTTGTGACACCGAAGACCGCCGCCGAGCCGAGCTGTGTCATCGTGCAGTCGATTGTGTTCCGCTGCAGCGCTTCGAACGCTTCGACGTACTCGAGGGAGACGGGGTTCGCTCCCATGTCGCGCACTGCGGCTTCGCTGTCCTGCGTGCCGATCCGGATCTGTCGCGACTGCCAGTCGTCCGCCGTGGAGTTCTCTGCGTTCTGAGGATTGCAGACGAAGAAGAAGTCGCCGCTGTTCACCTGAGGTGTGAGTGGTACGAGCCCCTTGTCCTCGAACTCCTGGAGCACCGCGTCGTTCTCCCACGCCAACTGGCTGAGCATGGCGTTCGTGGCCATCTCCCCGACGAGAGGCGATGTCGGGGCCAGCTGTGAGAAGCTCATGAGCTCGTTGTAGGCCGGGAACTCGGAAGGGAGATAGGCCGGCACCGTGTGGGCGATGTCGACCCGCCCATCAGATAGTGCGTCGATCACCTCCGTGTATGAGGCGATGGCCTGCCCGTAGACGATCTCGACCTCGATCTGTCCATTGGATCGTTCTTCGATCGCCTCCTTGTACGCGAGCGCAGAAGGCGCGCCGGTGTCGTCGGGTGAGCTAGATGCCGGTTGATACACGAGCGTCACCGGGTCCAGGTCCGCGATGACCTCGTTGACCTCGTCCTGAATGGCACCATATTCGAAGCCTTCTCCCGCCTCGCCAGATGCGGAAGCCCCGATGCTTCCGGCACATCCTGCGGTGAGGGCGAGGATGCCGATCGCGGTGAACGCGATCGGTATCGTGCGCCAGGGTGTTGTCATTCTGCACTCCTTGTCATGAGTGGTTTTGCGTCTGCATGGAAAGGCCCAGCGCTTCGGTCCAGAGGACGGAAACGGTGCGGATGAGCTCCGCACGTCCTTCCTCGGTGGCGTACGCGGGGTCCTTCTCGTCGACGTAGATGTTGAAGCAGAGACGGCTCACCATCGACGACAGCGCTTTCGACACCAGCTGGGGGTCCAGGGTGGAGTTGACGAAGCCTTGGTCCTGGAGTTTGCCGATCGATCGCGCATTGCGTGCGATGAAGGCGTTCGACCGGTCCTTCCGGACCTTTTTGATGCTCGGGTCCACGTGGGACACCTGCTCCATCACGGCCATGAGGTCCGCGTTCTCGCAGTAGGAGTCGATGTACTCCTTGTTGGCGCGGTGGATCCGCTCGACGGGGTCGACGTCCGTGTCGCTGGTGTGTGGAGTGCGGAGGACATTCTGCTGCGCGTGTTCAATGACGGCGGCGAGGATGTCTTCGCGGTTGCGGAAGTACGTATAGAGGGTGCCGGTCGAGCATCCCACGCGGTCTGTGATGTCGGAGAGCCGACTGTTGAAGTACCCGTGTTCGGCGAACACCTGACGTGCGGCAGTCACCAACTGGGCGCGGGTCCGCTGCCCTTTCGATGAATGCTCAGGGCGGGTGGAAGCCTGTGAGGAGTTCTCGACTCTAGGGGTTGCACTGGTCACGGGAGAGCCGCCTCTGTTCTAGATGCGAGGTCAGGTCACGAGCAGGGTCAGCCCACACCCGACCAAATCTGACGTCAATGTCAGATTCTGTCTTTGAGCATGCCCGCCCGTTCTGCCCCTGTCAACAACTGGAAGCCCACTAGAAGGGCGACAGCCTCGCGATCGACCCCACGTCCTCTTAAAACACCTGGAGGCGCCCCCTCAAGGGGACGCCTCCAGTCGCTTCACACGCAGCGGCGTGCGGCTATGTCACTTCCCGTGCGGTACGACGACAGCGCGAGCGGACAGTTCGCCCGCCTGCAGCTTGCGGTAGGCGTCGAGCCCGTCCTCCAGGCTGAACTGCTCCACCTCGGGGTGGATCTGGCCGGCGCGGTACATGTCGACGACCTCGTGGAGTTCTTCGATCGTTCCCCAGTACGTGTTGGTGAGCGTCGCCTCGTAGGGGTTCGTGAAGAACGACCATTCGAACGTGCCACCGGCGATGCCGACGATCGTGCAGCGACCCTTGTACGCTATCGACTTCGCGGCCACGCTGATCGTCGCAGACGCACCCACGAAGTCGAACGCTGCGTCCACACCCTTGCCGCCGGTGAGCTCGCGGATCTTCTCGACCTGGTCGGGCCCGCCCGGGACGGTGAGGGCGCCGACGGCTTCAGCCTTCGCCATCGCGTCGTCCTTCATGTCCGTCGCGATGACTGTTGCGCCGGTCAGCGCCGTGAGCATCTGCACGCCGATCTGTCCCAGGCCGCCCAGCCCGATGACCAGAGCGTGCTTGCCACCGCCTGCAAGGTTCGGCAGCGACTCCTTGATCGCGTGGTACGGGGTGAGACCGGCGTCCGACAGGGGTGCCGCGGCGATCGGATCCGCGTCGCCCAGGGGCACCAGGTTGCGGGCGGGCACGGTCACGTACTCGGCCATGCCGCCGTCGCGGCCCAGTCCCACACCTGCGTATGGGTTCGTCGCCGCGTTCTCGCAGTACGTGTCCTGCCCACGGGAGCACGCGCGGCAGCGTCCGCAGCCGATGGGCCCGTAGACCAGGTAGGCGTCGCCCTTCTGGAAGCCGGACACGCCTTCACCCAGCTCCTCGATCCATCCGGAGTTCTCGTGGCCCAGAACGAACGGGGGCCGGAAGGCGACGGGGCTGTCCGCCGTGAACTCGTCGTAGATCGACACGTCCGAATGGCACGCTCCCGCGCCTGCCACCTTGAGGAGCACATCGCCGGGGCCGGGAGTCGGCTTGTCGACGTCCTTGAGCGTGGGGAAGGTCTTGAAGTCCTCGAAAACTATCGCGCGCATCGAACTGCCTTTCACAGAGAAAGCACGATCAGAAGATCCGTGCAAGACCCACCCTAGGAACCACAAGCGGGTGCGCATAAGGGCATGTGGGGGACGCCACAATGGGCCGAACAGCAGTGCTGGTTTGGGCGTCACCGGTGTCCGTCGATACCGGTGGCACGCTCCTCCCCACTAGGGTGAGGGCATGGCGACTCACTCCACCTCTTCCCACGACGACACGCGGATCGCTGTCCTCATCGATTGCGACAACGTGTCCTCCACTCACACGGGGGCGGTGCTCGAAGAGCTGGCCGCTTACGGCACCCCCACCATCAAGCGCGCGTATGGCGACTGGACGACGACGCAGCTGTCCGGGTGGAAGAAGGAGCTCAACCGGTGGGCGATCCAGCCGGTGCAGCAGTTCGCGTACACGACGGGGAAGAACTCCACGGACTCGGCGCTCATCATCGATGCGATGGACCTGCTGTGGATGGGGAACGTGGAGGCGTTCGCGATCGTCTCCTCCGACTCGGATTTCACCCGGCTCGCCACTCGTCTGCGCGAATCGGGGAAGAAGGTCATCGGCCTGGGTCGCCGCCGCACACCTGTCTCGCTGCGGAACGCCGTCGACCAGTTCATCTACCTCGAGCTGCTGGGCAGCGACGACGACACCGCCGAGGTGGAGGAGACTCCGAAGACCCGCGAACCCGCCAAGACCGCTGAGGCGAAGACTCCTGCGGGCGGCAAAACCTCCAGCAGCAAGAGCGCCAAGAGCGATGCCGCGAAGACTGACACTCGTGAAGCCACCAGCGACAGCAGGAGCGGGTATGCCGTCACCTTCTCCCACGAGGGTGTGGACGAGGACGATGCGGACTCGGCGGACGGGCAGGACGACGGCGGCCGCTCCGGCGGAAGCGGAACCGCGTCGCGCATCAACTTGCAGAGTGCTCTGACGAAGGCGATCAACGCCACCAGTGGTGACGACGGGTGGGCCTCCCTGAGTCTGCTGGGACAGCACCTCAACCGGACTCATGCTGATTTCGACCCACGCGACTTCGGCCACCGGAAGCTGAGCGACCTGATCACCGAACAGGCCTACCTGGACCACCGCACGGACTCGGGGCAGATGCATGTGCGCCTGCGGAAGCGCTCGGGCGGCAAGCGGTCCTGATGGAGGTCCTGGATTTCGGCGGGTACGTCCTCGTCGTCGTCGCTGCCTTCCTGTTCCTCGCGCTGCAGTCGTGGCTCGCCGCTGTGGTCGTCCGCCGAGTGCTGGGCGTCCCCACCGGCTGGCCCCGCACCATCGCGGTCGGTCTGGTGATGAGCGGCGTCATGGCGCTGACAGTGCAGTACCTGTTCCGTGCGGCGACGGGCCAGAACCCGGGCGGCCTGGAGGTCGCACCGCCGATCGCCGCGATGTTCCTCGTGCTGGCCACCTGCTGGATCTTCGCCCTGGGGGTCGGTGCCCTCGTCGTCATCGAAGTCGCCGTGCCCACCGGTTCGCTGCCGACCGTGCGGTCCGTCCTGTTCGGCTGGAAGGCCCGCAACCGCCGAGGCCGCCGCTACTCCGAAGTCATCGCCATCGCCGTGCGCCACGGCTTGGGGTCGCAGATCCGCGGGTTCGGCCGCAGCAGCGACCGCCCCGACCGTCAGCGGAAGACGGCGCGTGCTCTGCGTGATTCGCTGAGCGAAGCGGGCGTCACCTTCGTGAAGATGGGGCAGATGCTCTCGACCCGCCGGGACATCCTTCCGGCGGTGTTCGTCGAGGAGCTCGAGAGCCTGCAGACCAGCGTGGCACCGGAACCGTGGGAGGTCATCGAACCGGCCCTGGCGGACAGGGTGGGCGGAGACCTCGACGCGGTCTTTCGTCAGGTGAACTCGACGCCCCTGGCGGCGGCTTCGGTCGCGCAGGTGCACGAGGCGACGCTCCTGGATGGGACGCAGGTGATCGTGAAGATCCAGCGGCCCAAGGCACTCGAACAGGTGACCCGGGACCTCGACATCATCCTCCGACTGGCCCGCTGGCTGGAACGCACCACCGTGTGGGGGCGGAATCTGGGGGTCCACGGGCTGGCGCTCGGTTTCGCGGAATCCCTCGAGGAGGAGCTGGACTACCGCATCGAGCTGGACAACATGCGCAGCATCGAAGCGTCCCTCCAGGACATCGGGAAGCACTCGGTGTCCGTCCCGCACGCGTATGCGGAACTGTCCGGTGAGCGGCTGCTGGTCATGGAGAAGCTGCCCGGCGGTCCCGTGTCGTCTGCCAGCACTCAGCTGGAGGGGCTGTCCGCGACGAAGCGCAGCGAGCTGGCCGCGGATCTGCTGGGTGTGACGCTGGAGCAGATCATCACCGTGGGGGTGTTCCACGCGGATCTGCACCCCGGCAACATCTTCATCACCCCGGACGGCTCGCTGGGGCTGCTGGACTTCGGCTCTGTGGGTCGTCTGGATCCGGGGACCCAGAGGTCGGTGGGGATGATGCTCTACGCGATCGACAAGAACGACACCGCCGGGGCGACGGATGCGCTCATCGAGCTGCTCGACCGACCCGATGATCTGAACGAGCGGGCAGTGGAACGCGCTGTGGGGGAGCTCATCACCCGCTATCGGCACGGCGGACGGTCCATCAGCGGCGCGAAGATGTTCGACGACCTCTTCTCACTGGTGCTGGGCCACGGCTTCTCCGTCCCCGCCCAGATCGGTGCGGCTTTCCGCGCGCTGGCCACGGTCGAAGGGACACTGAGCGTCATCGATCCGGACTTCGACGTCGTCGAGGTCGCACGGGAACAGGGCGGCCGTCTCATGAAGGACAGGTTCGCCACGACCAACATCAAGGACGCGCTGCAGCACCGGGTCGTCTCACTCCTGCCGGCGCTTGAGCGCCTGCCGCGACGGGTGGACAAGATCAGTGAGGACCTGGAGCAGGGGCGGTTCTCGATGAACGTGCGGATGCTCGCAAACCCCTCCGACCGTGTCTTCCTCACCAACCTGTTCCAGCAGATGATCATCGCAGTGCTGGCCGGTGCCGCTGTGCTGGGTGCGATCATGCTCATCATCAGTGACGCGGGCCCGCTGCTGGCAGCCGGTATCCACCTGTACACCTTCTTCGGATTCGTCCTGCTGTTCGGAGGCTTCGTCTTGAGCATGCGGGCACTCATGCTCGTATTCGCGCGTCAGCCAGGCAACGGAGCCAGCGATCGCAGAGGCTGACAGGCACAACGATCCCCGCACGTCGAAGAGTGCGGGGATCGTTGTGCCTGTCAGGAGAGAATGGTCAGCGAAGTGCTGATAAGCCTGCTGGCGATCAGCGCGGAGCCATGCGGATCGCGCCGTCCAGACGGATGACCTCACCGTTGAGCATGCGGTTCGTGACGATCTGACCGGCGAGCTCCGCGTACTCCGACGGGTTGCCCAGACGCGACGGGAACGGCACCTGCTGGCCCAGGGAAGCCTGTGCGGCCTCGGGCAGGCCGGCCATCATCGGGGTGAGGAACAGTCCGGGGGCGATCGTGACGACACGGATGCCGGAGCTTGCGAGGTCGCGGGCGATGGGCAGGGTCATGCCGACGACGCCGCCCTTGGACGCGGAGTAGGCGGCCTGGCCGATCTGCCCGTCGTAGGCGGCGACGGAGGCGGTGTTGATGATGACGCCGCGTTCGCCGTCCTCACCGGGCTCGTTCTTCTGCATCGCGGCAGCGGCCAGCCGGATGACGTTGAAGGTGCCGATGAGGTTGACCTGGATGACCTTCGTGAAGTCGCCGAGGTCGTGGGCGCCCTGCTTGCCCACCGTCTTCTGGGCGACGCCGATCCCGGCACAGTTGACGACGCCGGCCAGCGTGCCGTCTGCGTTGGCCTGGTCGACGAGGGCCTGGACGCTGTCTTCGTTCGTGACGTCCGTCTGGACGAAGGTGGCGCCTTCGGGTGCTTCACCCTTGACGTCGGCGACGATGACGCGAGCGCCGCGTTCGATGAACGCAGCGGTCGTTGCGGCCCCCAGCCCGGAGGCCCCGCCAGTGACGATGAAGGTCTTGTCCTTGAACTGCATGCGTGTGTCCTCGATCCCGGCGTGCGCCGTTGCGTGTGGGTACAGCCACAGTTCTAGCGCAGACTTAACAATCGTTCAACATTGGGGGTTCACGAGAAGCACGACACGCTTCCCCACAGCGCCTACGAGTGCGTGCCCGGGCGGTGGGTCTATCGTGTTCACCAGTACAAGGCCGCACCGGAAGACGGTCACTAGACTCCCGCGTGAGGTGGGAAGGGGAGCCTGGTGGAGCTGGGAGATGAGCAACCCCAGCCGGTAATAGAGCCGCTGGGCCTTCGACTTGTGCGGTCCGACTGGATGAGGCCGGGAGCGTCCCGTACTCCTGAGTGTTGGTGCTCCGCATGGGCGCGCGTCCTGCCGGCGCCGCTAAGACGGCGCTTCCGGTAGGACGGTGAGTAGACGCTGCTCCGCCTCCCTGTCGCTCGACTTGTGGGTAGGGAGGATGTCTGTGGCTGGTCAGCCACGGAGCCAATGACTTCTCGGTGATTGCGGAAGGTCGCGATTAGCAGCTCGTCGCTCTCAGCCCGTGCCGTGACGTCGGGGAAGAGCTGCTTCCGAGGCATCGTCGGTTTGGTTGGCTCTCCGCGACCGAATCTCAAGAGTGTTAACTGGCCGAGTCTGTTTCACTTGCCGGGACGGGGCTCGCGGATGTGCGACGCGCGCGGGAGAGATCGCCTCCGTCGTCTACAACTGCGGCTCGGGTAGGAGTCCGACGGCCCGCTCGTTGGCGAGCACGAGGACGTGACCTGGGTCGTCATCCGGTAGTTTGGCAGCAGCCCGCGCGACGGAGAAATTGGTGCGGATGGTGGACGGAAGGGCGGTGTCGATGATCGCCACGGATTCCTCCGGGTCCGTCTGCGGCCGTACCGCGCAGTGTGCGGCGCGTCGTCCTGCAGATGACGTCAGCACGAGCGACCGACCTCGGTTGCGCGGTCTTGGGGGAGTGGACGTTTATGGGTTCGTCCTCGGTTGCCCCGGCGTTTGCAGCACTGCGACCGTTACATCGGCGAGGAGCTACTTCGCCAGATGACGGAGACGCCGTGAATCTGTTGGTAGCAGCGAACACACTCGCGGCGTTCGTCCATGTCCAGAGGGAGCAGTCTATGATCTGCGAGCCAGGTGCCGTTGAAGAAGATGCTCGAATAGTTGCGTCCGGAGTCAATGGAGCGAGATGACGTCATCGGCGCTCAAAGTCTGTACAAGTAGGACTCTAGAAGTGTGTGTTCGGTGCCAGCAGACTTATCCAAAAACAGGCTTTCCTCACGGGCTGTGCGCCAGGACGCTAGCACTGAATCCCGATCGCTCTCCCGGATGAACTCGTCGATGACCTTTGCATTGAGGATCGAGGCCCAGAAATCTATTCTGGCATCTCTATGGACGGTGCGGCTGGCACATTCGACGAACTTGGGCGCTCAATTTTAGCCATAATTGACGGCACATCGGAATCTGCCGAAATGACGTGGATACTGAGCTGGCTCAGGCACTAGAGGCTCGCACCCGTGCCGTTGACCGTGGCGCTCGTTTCGAAATGATCGGCGGTGGCATCCCCTTCTGACAATTACTGCGAACTTGTCGCGTATTCCCTCGCCCCAGGGACCGTCTTTTTGTCCCCTCCTCGCTGGGGCGCGAAGATGCTCTGAGCCGTCTCGACACGGATCAGCTCTTGTTGCTTCGCTGGGAGGTTAGCAATGAACGGCTCAAGCGCAGTAAGTGTCAGCTGGACCTGGCGCGCCGCACGCTCCTCCTTTCGATGCTGGCCCGATTCTTGGAGGAGCAGATACCCGAGTGCGGCGGCTCCCGCAGGGGCACCTACCTTTTGCACGACGACCTGCCACCAGTCGAGGTTCGTGCCGATTCCAAAGAACGACAGGCTCGCGGCGGCCAGGAATGCAACGGCAGCGATCGACAGTGCGACCACGGCCCCGATTCGCCATCGGTTCGCCGCGAGTGACTGTTCGTTTGCGTACCGCCCGTAGTCCGTCGCGGTTGCGTTCACGCCGACGGCGGAAAGGACCTGGCGCGATTCCTCTTCATATTGCTCCATCGCTGCAACGTGCGCCTGAAGTTGCCCGTCGCTCGACGAAAGGCGCTCCTTCCACTCTTGGGAGAGCTCCTCTTGAAGCTTCATGAACGCCTCCTGATGGGAGGTGAGGGCGCTGTCGAGGCGCGTCTTCTGCTGCTCAATCGTCCCATCAGCCTCGTCCAGTGCCTCATCCAGCTCCTCAAACTTCGTCTTTAGCTCGGTTGACATCTCCTCGAGAGTGGTGGCGTGCTCCGCACGCTTCTCCGACAGATCGGACTGGTGCTGTTCAAGTGACGCTGTGGCGGTCGCCTTGATTTGCTCCACCTCGGCAGTCAGCTCGGTGAGCCGTTCGTTGATGACTTCATTGAGAGACGCGAGCGATCCTACAATCTGAGTCACTTGCGAGTTCAATCCTCGAATGCTTGTCGACCCGGTTGCTGGCCACGACCTGACATACTGTGCGAGTTGAGTAAAGAGCGATGGCTGATTTTGGTTGGGTCGCTTTACGAACACCGAGGGAAGGTTGTCTGGAATTGCAGAGAGGATCGATTCCAGGCATTTGTTAACTGACGTCAGGTGAGGGCTAGTGAGGGCAGGGTGAGGACTGTCCGAATGCCCGGCGATCTGGGTCAGCATTGCCCGCAGTTGTAGTGCGTCGTCATCAATCCCCTCGTCAGCTATCTCCACGAGCGCAGTGAGCGCCTCATCCACAGTCGTCCAGAGCTCGTGCTCTCGGTACGATTCTTCCCACGTCATCAAGAGACTCCTGCATTTTCTGCGGCCGTCGAACGGCACGCTACCGTATCGCCGTTCGAAGGATGACGAACAGGCCTACCGCATAGTATCGAGGGGGAGGCGGTCCGCAGTGAGGCGAGTGCAGCGGCGCGACCAGGGTCGGTTCACGGGTGCTTCTAGGTAGCTAAACTCCGTCGCGTTTCGCAGTAGATTAGCCCCTGCGGTGTCCCTATGGTGGTTTCAAACAACTGTAGGGGAGGCGGGGCCTCGTGGAGTGAGCGCTATGCGTTTCGGGGTTAGGCGTTTTGAGGCCGCGCCGGATGCTATGCAGCGATCGTGATTGCAGGCGGAACCTTTGGTGTCGCGGTTGACGTAGCTCGCTAGCGTTTGTCTGAGCCTGGAGTGGCTGCAGGATCATGACCAGCGACACTCACGTCGCAGTTTTACTCTCTGATTCGGTTCTGAAGCATAATGGCGGGTATGACTGCGGTGGCTTTTGACGAGGTGTTCGACCGGCTGTACTTCTCAGCGACGAGCGAGGCAGATAAGGGGTCGAAGTTCGAGTCGTTGCTCGAGTCGTATTTGCAGACGGAGCCGAAGTACGCGGATCAGTTCTCTCGCGTGTGGCGGTGGCAGGACTGGCCCGGACGTGCTGGCCGCGTCGACACCGGCATCGATCTCGTTGCCGAAGACCGGTACACAGGCGAGTTGGTCGCGATCCAAGCGAAGTTCTACGATCCCGAACGGGCGCTACAGAAGTCTCATATCGATTCTTTCTTCACCGAGCTGGGCAAGGCACCGTTCTCACGCGGCATGATCATCACTTCCACGGACACCTGGTCAAGCCACGCCGAGGCAGCACTCGCAGACCAGACGAAGGAAGTCCAGCGGGTGCGGCTGCGTGATTTCGCAGAATCCACGATCGACTGGTCGGTGTTCGATTTCGATCAGCCTTCACAGCTGGTCGCGAAGCCGGGTAAGCAGCCGCGGAAGTATCAGCGCGAAGCCATCGACGACGTGATCACCGGGTTCGAGGGTCATGATCGGGGCAAGCTGATCATGGCGTGTGGCACTGGTAAGACGTTCACGGCGCTGTCCCTGGTTGAGGAATATGTTCCAGTCGGTGGGTCGGTGCTGTTCCTGGTCCCCTCGATCGCACTGTTGCAGCAGACGCTGAATGAGTGGACGGCACAGGCGAACATGCCCCTGCGACCCTTTGCGGTCTGTTCGGACACCTCGGTGGGACGGAAGCAGAACGAAGATGTCTCCGCCCACGATCTGGGGTTTCCCGCGACGACGGATCCGGACAAACTCGCAGCGCGATTCGCGATCAGCACCGGGGCAGAGGCCATTTCGGTGGTGTTCTCCACCTACCAGTCGATCGATGTGATCCACCAGGCCCAGCAACAGGGGCTGCCAGGCTTCGATCTGGTCATCTGCGATGAGGCCCACCGGACCACGGGGATCTCGCAGCCGGGGGCGGATGATTCCGCGTTCGTACGCGTGCACAACAACGATTTCATTCAGGCATCCAAGCGTCTTTACATGACCGCGACACCGCGGATCTATGTCGAGGATTCCAAGAACAAGGCCGCCCAGGACGGTGTGGCGGTCTACTCGATGGATGATGAGGCGACGTACGGGCCCCAGTTCCATCACCTGGGGTTCGGCCGCGCAGTCGAGCTGGGACACCTCTCGGATTATAAGGTGCTCATCCTCGCCGTCGATGAAGGCTCTGTCGCTTCGTCCTTCCAGCAGCTTCTGTCCGAAGACGGAGACCTCAACCTCGATGACGTGGCCCGCATCGTCGGCTGCTGGAATGGTCTGTCCAAGCGGGGAGTCAACGACACGCGCCTGTCGATCACGGACGATTCTCCGATGCGCCGGGCAGTCGCCTTCGCCCGCAACATCAAAGAGTCCAAGGCCATCGCGGAGCAGTTCGAGAAAGTTGGCCGCGAGCTCCTCGTCAACCGCAAGGACGGCCACTCGCTGTTGGAGATGCAGGCCCAGCACGTCGACGGGACCTTCAACGTGCTGGAACGCTCCAAGCGTCTCGACTGGCTGCAGGAGTCGACAGAGGCAGATGTCTGCCGGATTCTTACGAACGCGAAGTGCCTCACCGAAGGTGTCGACGTCCCCAGCCTCGATTCCGTCCTGTTCCTCAATCCCCGCAATTCCCAGGTCGACGTCGTCCAGGCCGTCGGTCGGGTCATGCGCAAGGCGCCGGGCAAGGAGTACGGGTACGTGATCCTGCCGATCGCAGTCCCTGCGACTCAGGACCCGGAGACGGCGCTGAATGACAACAAGAAGTACAAGGTCGTCTGGGACGTCCTCCAAGCGCTGCGGGCTCATGATGACCGGTTCGAGGCGATGATCAACAAGATCGACCTCGATAAGAAGGCCAACACCACCGTTGACGTCATCGGCATCGGTACCGACGGTGAAGAGGCTGGCACGGGCGACTCGGCGAGCAGTGAAGGCTCAGCCGAAGCGTTGTTCTCGATGGTCAACGCCACCGACTGGGAGAACGCGATCTTCGCCCGCATGGTGAAGAAGGTGGGCGATCGTCGCTATTGGGAAGACTGGGCGGCCGATGTCAAAGAGATCGCCGACCGCCAGACTGCGCGTATCACCAGCATCGTGACCGATGACGAGAACCCGCAGATCCGGGCGCGGTTCGAGGAGTTCGTCACCGGGCTGCGCGGGAACCTCAACGACGGGATCAGTGAAGCGGATGCCGTGGACATGCTGGTGCAGCACCTGATCACGAAGCCCGTCTTCGACGCCTTGTTCGAGGACTATGACTTCACTGCCCACAACCCGGTCTCGAAGGTGATGGACGCGATGCTGGCCGCGCTCTCTGAGTTCCACGTTGAGACGGAGACGGAGACGCTCGAGGACTTCTACCGGTCCGTGCGAATCCGTGCAGAGGGCATCAGCAGTGCCGAGGGCAAGCAGAAGATCATCACCGAACTCTACGAACGGTTCTTCAAACTCGCCTTCCCCAAGACCGCCGAATCCCTCGGCATCGTCTACACACCTCTCGAGGTCGTCGATTTCATCCTCCGCTGCGTCAACGAGGCTCTCGGTGAACATTTCGGGACGAGCCTGTCGGCTGAAGGGGTGCATGTGCTGGACCCCTTCACCGGAACAGGTACGTTCATCACGCGCCTGCTGCAGTCGGGCCTGATTGAACCGGCTGATCTGGCCAGGAAATACGCGAACGAGCTCCACGCGAACGAGATCCTGCTGATGGCCTACTACATCGCCGCGATCAACATCGAAGCGACCTTCCACGGGATCCAGCGCGAGAACGCCGAAACCGCCGGCCAAGACCCCGACGCGGTCGGCTACGTACCGTTCGAAGGTGTGGTGCTGACCGATACGTTCCAGATGACCGAGGACGGTGACACGCTGGATACTCGCGTGTTCACCAGCAACAGCGACCGGGCTGTAGCGCAGAACGATCTCGATATCCGCGTGATCATCGGCAACCCGCCCTACTCCGTGGGCCAGACCAGCGGCAACGACAACAACGCCAACCAGTCCTACCCCACCCTGGATGAGTCGATCCGCACCACCTATGCGGCACGATCAACGGCGACGAACAAGAATTCGCTGTATGACTCCTATATCCGCGCCATCCGGTGGGCCTCGAACCGGATCCTGCCATCCGCCAACGGTGGGGCCGTCTGCTATGTCTCCAATGGTGGTTACATCGATGGCAACACCGCCGACGGACTCCGCAAGACACTGACCGACGAGTTCCACGACATCTACATCTACAACCTCCGCGGCAACGCTCGTACCGCCGGAGAGCTTCGCCGAAAGGAGAAGGACAACGTCTTTGGTGAAGGAGGCAGAACCACCATTGCACTCATGCTGTTGGTGAAACGGCCCGGGGCGGTGGAGTCTTGCCGGCTGCACTACAAGGACATCGGGGATTACCTCGACCGGAAGACCAAACTCGGCATTCTCGAAACCAATAGCCTGACTACTGTCGACTGGGAGACGCTCACTCCCAATACATACGGAGACTGGATCAACCAGCGCGACCCCCATTACGAGACCTACCCCCTCATCGCCGACAAGAAAGACAAGACCGGAAAGACCTTCTTTTCTGCTTATGGGCGAGGGCTGGAGACGGGTCGGGATGCGTGGGTCTACAACAGCTCCAGCGAAAAGGTCAGCGCCAACGCTGCGCGCATGATCAAGTTCTACAACAGCGAGATCGACCGCTGGGAGGACGCCGGGCGCCCCGAACCAGTCGAGAACTTCATCAATACTGACCCCACGAAGATCAGCTGGTCCTCAAGTCTCAAGAGCCGCTTCTCCGCAGGACATCACATTCAGCTGGACGACAATGCAATTCGCCCCGCTTTGTACCGGCCATTCAACAAACAACACCTGACAGCCCACCCGCCAATCCTGCACCGACCTGCGCTGTTGCAACGAGACTTCCCCGCTCCCGAGACCGAAAACATCGGATTTTACGTGGTCGGCCCGGGGAACGATAAGCCGTTCTCCACAATCAGTACTGATCAGGTTCCGGATCTATCGTTCTGGGGGTCAGGGCAGGGTCAGTTCTTTGCCCGATACTCCTACACACCCCCGGAAGAGGCCAGTCTATTCGAAGCTCCTCAGCGCCAGGACAACATCACCGATTGGGCACTCGCACAGTACAGGGACGCCTATGGCAGTGACGTGTCGAAGGACGACCTCTTCTTCTACGTTTACGGACTCCTCCACTCCGAGGAGTACCGCACCCGGTACGCAGCCGAACTGAAGAAGTCCCTCCCCCGTATCCCCCAAGTCCCCAGCAGAGACTGCTTCGATGTCTTCGTCTCGGCAGGCCGGAAGCTCGCCGACCTGCACATCGACTATGAGAATACGGACCCGTATCCGCTGACAGAGGTGATCTCCGCGGTCGCGCCGGCAGATGAGTACGAGCGGTTCGCGGTCACGAAGATGAAATACGGCGGCAAGTCAGGCGCCTGGGACAAGTCGACCATCCGCTACAACCCCTACATCACCCTGGAAGGCATCCCAGAAGAGGCACAACGGTACATGCTCGGCTCCAGATCGGGTCTGGACTGGATCCTCGAGCGCTACCAAATCAAGACCGACAATGCCTCACGGATCGTCAACGATCCCAACGGCTGGTCTCGCGAACACGAGCAGCCGCGCTACATAATCGACCTCATCGCTCGAGTGACCACTCTCAGTATCGATACGATGAGCATCATCGACGACCTGCCAGATCTCGGTCTCGACTGACCAGCGCTGGTCGCTGATCGTCGCGGGGTCGGACGCAACCGTCTCTGTCAGGGGCTATCGGCACAGTGCTGCTTGCTGTTTGCAGGCTGGCGTGGTCGAGTTTCTTTAGGTCGTGGCGCGAAGGCAGTGATTACGCTCTTCGTAACTGAGGGTTTAGCGCCCTCGCAGTAGGCATGGGCTCGTCGCTACAGGGATGGACGGCGAGGTCCTCGCTGAAGATGGAATTTCTCACGCTCGCCTTCTGGAATACCTCGACATGGACAGCCCCAACTTCAAGATGCCTGACCTCGATACCTTCTGTCTGTTGGACGGGCTCGGACTGACCGCAACCGGGCAGGACGTCACCGCCTCTCACGGGGTCATTACATATCGGGGAATCGACCCGGACGAGTTCTGCCGTGAATGCGGTGTGGAAGGTGTCCCGCGAGGGACAGTCGTCCGCCGGCTTGCGTACTTGCGAGTGGGGTGGCGGCCGACCATCCTCCATGCGCGTGTGCGCACGTACCGGTGCATTGAGTGCCGTCACGTGTGGCGCCAAGATATGACTCAGGCAGCCTCCGCGTAGCTCTCCCTACTGGCGGTCCTGTGGGCGCTGAAACAGTCGTGATCGCCTGGGTCTTCCAGAACCCGGATCGCTGAGAACCGGGCAGCCTCGTGGAATACGGTCAATACTGCCGTTCGGGAAGCAGGTAGGTAGCTGCTCATCGCTGACCCCACCCGGTTCGATGGGGTCCGCGTCATCAGGGTCGATCAGCACGTGTGGCGACACCGCCCGCGTGGGGAGCAGTACGTGACGGTGATCATCGATCTGATGCCGATCCGTAATGGGACGGACCTGTCCGGGCTGCTGGACATGGAGTCAGGCGATCGAAGAAGGTGTTCAAGTCCTGTTTCGACGCGCAGACACCTGCGCTTCGGCAGGGCCTCGAGGGAGAAGCGCTGGACGGGTTCACGAGCTCTATAGGACCGCAACCACGGAAGTGCTGCCCGATGCCATGGCGGTGATGGATCCGTTCCACATCGTCGTGCTTGCCGGTACCGGGTTAGACCGATGCCGGCATCGTATGCAGCAGGAGACGCTGGGGCACCGTGGATGGGCCGGGGACTAGTTGTACGGGGTTCGGCGTGTGCTGCGTACGGGTGCGGACATGTTGAGCCAAAGGCAGTTCGAGAAGTTGCCGCGAGTGTTCCATGCAGACGAGCATGCGTAGGTGAGCGCAAGGTGAGTGATGTATCAGCGCATCGTCGCGGCGTACCAGGCATCGGACCCCGCGAAAGGTGCAAGCGGGCACGGAAGCGGTCATCGAGACACTCGGTGCCGGGGTCGTTGAAGGAGCCTGATCGCCCTGGGACGAATGTTGAAGCGCAGGGCCGCGGACGTGCTGGCACACTCCGAGCGGCCTGGAACGAGTAAAGGACCAACGGAGGCGATCAATGGCAGGCTCGGACATTTGTGAGGGACCGCCCTGGGGTTTTCACTTCATCACTAGAGCCCTGCTCGATTGCGGAGGCTTCAGACCGCTACTACACCATCCTTTACGACGAGTCGGATATGGGCCAAAAATATCTGGATTCCTGGCACCGCGACCTCCGGCGCTGGAGACAACGCTGGAGGAGTCGACGCAGGTGATACAGAAGGACTTGCAGTTGCGCAGTGAGGTGCTGTAGAAGAACAGTTTAATGGCACAAGTTTCATGAAGTATTCGTTCGCACTATCAGGTGAACTAACGTATGATGCGAAGCGGCCTCATAGCAGAAGCAAGGTTACCAGTAACGTCAAAAGCGCGAGCTTTCGCGGAGCGCTAGGTTGTTCAGTTGGTTCTTCAGTGAAGCCGAAAACTAGTCGAGCGCTTTACGAAGGGACTGACGGATGAGTGCTAGAGAAGTGGGATGGTACAGATGGGACTGCGACGAGGCCACGCGGGCTGCATCAATCGGGTTTGAAATAGAAGAAGATGAATATCCGTACTTTATTGTTCACTGGAACGGTGAGGAGTGGGATATCTTCGAGTTGGAGAATTATTCGTGTTTGCCTTTGGGTTGCACCTCGGCGTCTCTAGCCGTTGGAGGCCACTTTTCCGACGAGGCTTTACTCGCCCTAATGACTCTCTCCGCGGCCGATAACATGCCAGAGTATACTTTGCTTGATTATCTATTGCACTTTCCGTCAACTTACGAATCGATCACTGTCGGTCCGGCATTTGATCGGGCGCATCTAGATCGATGGCTTGACTTCGAAAAGAACGGGAATCTAAAACGTCCTGATTTGCGGTTCGCGGAACTCGGCATACCCAAATACTCGCCGTATATGTGGGCGAGCGATCTCCCGGTCGCTGAGTCGACTCGTTTGGATGTGGATCATTTGTGGATCGATTCTGATGATGAGGTGCTCCAGACGGTTGGGGTGATAGGCATCCGTTTGAACGATGTGATGGATACGGGGGTGCGGGAGTCAACACCAGGGGACGATGCTACTTGGGAGTACATGGTTTACGCAGAGCTTCATAACAGGCGTCGAGACGATGCAGTGTTTCCAACATATAGTCAATTCACTTCTGCGGAATCCTTTGTGCTCTCGAATCTTATTTATGACCAGCTTCAAGTCAAGCCTTTACCGCTACGCGATTTGACGGCTAGTGAGCACAGAGTTCTACAGCGTGATCTTCTCGTGATTCACCGTCCAGATGTCGAGTCGTTGCATCTTGCCCGTGATCAGGATTTCCGAAACGATGTCTTTGACCGAATGGTTTCGGCATATGGGGAACCAAAGATGATTTCGCTTGTGGTGGATGACGACCCCAGGCTCAACGTGTTTAGTCATGATGCCGCGGAGCGTCGATTTGCTCATATCGGCCCAACGTTCCCTGACCGGCGACTTGTCAAAACGTTTGAGGAGGCAGAGCTCTACAGTGCTGAAGTGATGCATGCGTTAGGGTTCCGTAATGTTTCGATAACGCCGCCTGGCTCAGACGAGGGTATCGATGTGATCTCAGACGAGGCGATTGCGCAAGTCAAAATGGAAGGCGTCAAAACCTCTCGGGAAAAGTTGCAGAGGTTGACAGGAGTTTGTTCCGTGTATGGAAAGCGCGCTGTGTTTTTTTCACTGTCGGGATACACCATGCAAGCGCTTGAGTGGGCGGAAAAGACTGGAATGGCGTGCTTTGAGTTTGCTTTTGATGGGTCCATTGTTCCTGGATCTGCTTATGCTATTGAGCTTGCTGAGCGTGGAGTGTGCCGGACTTCATGAAAAAAGGGTAGGTGCAGCTGATTTCTGGAGGTGACAGTATGCGTGTTGCCTTCGAAGCTCGCTGGAATATTCGTATTTCCAAGGGTTGGGATTGTAAGCGTCATTGCGCCGATTTGAGCTATGGTGGCTCGTCGGAAAATAGGGCGTAGCAGGGGCCAGAACTTTCCGGGATCCAGTAGCGCTCTGGCGATGTAGTTAGCGAGACTCTTGGTCTCCAGGGCTGTCCCTGGCTAGTGCCCGTTCCGGCCGTTGATAGCATCTGTTGGTCAACTACTTATTCCGTGCTGCTCGAAGTGAGGTAGCAAATCACTTTCTCGGAGTATCAGTGTCTGGCCCGGGGCGGCCAACTCTGTCAACGGTCCTGGAGCCTTGCCTCTGACTGCGCCGATGACAGCTTATATCCGGGCGTTCCCGGTTGCCGTCTCCTGCTTCCGCTTCGAGGTCACGATCCGTTGATATGAGTCCTATGCCACTTCGACCTGCGCCTGCTGGTCTGTGTGGAAGAGCTTCTATTGCGTCTTGAACGGATTCCCGCTCGACGAATCCGTACTCGTGCGCAGCGCACGTTGAATCCTATACGGCCAGGCCTCTGGCCGACTCAATTGAATCGGCAAGCCGCTTCCGCAGTTGCGTTTTCTTAAACCCAAGCGCGGCTAACTCCCGCTGGGATGCTCCGCGTCTGCTAAATAAGGGGAAGTTGCTCATCACCATCACCTCGTCGCTCCGAGGGATACAGCCGGTATGCAGATCGAAGCAAGTCTTAAACACGCTTTTTGACCTACGTGGCGCGGTGTCCAAGAAGCGGGGAGTGCCTGCCGCATCGCAAACCGTAGTCGGATCGGTGATTGCCGTGACGGTAGGTGCTTGAGGGTTGATGCCGGTTTGCGACCACGGGTGCGTGTGCAAAACAAGAGTTATAAATATGGCTCCCAGCGATGCAGCTTGTTTGAAAACTATTCCATCTCAAGGAGGAACCCATTCACGTGCACCCAGCAGTCTTCTGTTGCCTCGCTTGAGCAGTGTAGGATGTAAGAGTTCGCCGCGTCGATAGCGGCTAGTGCTTCATCGTAAGTGTCCTGGTACAGCGGCTTCGGTTTCCTTGCGGGGGCCCCAACATACCCTTCCATGTCGTCCCTTGTGAGAGCTGCGAGGTCAATTTCGGCATCGATTGTAGTGTGAAATCCGGCGCTGGTAACGTCCAGGCAACTGGCTTTTCGATCCATGATATCGTCGCTGGTGAACTCGGAGTCGTGCCAGGTGGAAAGCCAATCAGTTACGTAACTCTTGACGGGAGCGACGCCGCCTGCAAACTCCTCGACGGTGGCGCGATCAGAGCAAGCAGACAATAGAGTGAGAGCAGCCGCAGAGGCGATGATCCCCATCAAATTGCGTGACATACTCTGATAGTACACGGTTAGAGGAAATGTATGCGGTGACATGCCTGTATTCACGCGAATGGCGGTCAGGCTGGAAGTATGCATGTTCACTGCAATGAATAGTTGACCAGGGTGAAGTCGAGTTGACGATGTTGAAGACTGTGTAAAGTCCGTCATCGTGATGGCCGTACAGGTCGCTTCGGCGTCTAGATATCTCTTATTTCGCGCTGATCGGCGGGGCGGTCGCCGGCGGTAAAGTAGGCCGCGGATCCGTGTTACGACGTTGTGATTTTGATTCGCATCTGAAGTTGTCGCTTTCACTTGAGCGGCCCCTGAGATCTTCGCGAAAGGTGTGCGGGTGAAGCGATTGCTTTGTTTTGCTTTGCGTGCGACTCAGTAGTCGCTTTAAGCTGAGTTGGGTTCCCGAAAAGGTGTGCGGAGAACGGAGCATCTATTTTATCGAGTGCACTTTGCAATACCTTGTCGGTGGTAACTAGCGAAATGCCGCGAAGTGCAGGGCCTGTTGTCGGCTGCCGACATTGAACCGGTGGTTACCCCACCAAACCCTTTGCAGGACAGTTCAAAGCGTCTGCGCACGACTTCCAGGCGGGTCCGGTGACGTATGTGTACTTCTGAACGATAGTCTCGCCTCGCATCCGTCGTGGGCACGTTAGACCAGCATTTTTGCATCGGACGTGGAGGGTCGGCTGGAAGCGACCGCGGTCGGGGTGCTTGCTACGGCGTTGATTGCCCCGATTGTTTTGATGTCGCCAGTGAGCAGGAACGGCACTGGGAGTGTGGTGAGCCGGGGGCGAAGTGGCGCGGAGGTGACTGGGCCAGGGAAATAGGAGATGTACATGCACCGGTGAGTGCGGTAGGACTGCTGGCGTACCTTGCGGAGGTGGCAGACGACTACAGCGACGTGACAGCGCACGAAGCGGCGCTCGTGGC
Organism: Brevibacterium yomogidense; assembly: GCF_016107685.1. Taxonomy (GTDB): domain Bacteria; phylum Actinomycetota; class Actinomycetes; order Actinomycetales; family Brevibacteriaceae; genus Brevibacterium; species Brevibacterium yomogidense. The sequence goes on along the minus strand of NZ_JABASY010000003.1, from coordinate 325,762 downwards.
GACGATGCACCAGTCGAAGGGACTGCAGTGGCCGGTGGTGGTGACTGGGATCCCGCAGGCGCGTGGCTGGGGACACCGCGCGGTGAGCGTCCAGAAGGCGGAGTCGTTCGACGTGATGCATCCGCTTGGAGGGAGGTCGATCCGATTCCTGCCGCGGGTGCTGGACGGATACGCCGATCTACGGGAGCGGTTGGATGCGAGCGCGGTGGTGAGTGCGGGGAAGGAAGCGGAAAGCAGAGAGTCGGCGCGTCTGTACTACGTGGGGCTTACGCGGGCGGAGCTCTACAGCGTCATGGCATTCGCGACTCCTGATGGGGAGGGGAACGCGCTGGGCGAGGCGGTGCGCGGTGATGCCCCGGTGGTGGAGTGGGATGACGCGGCGGTGGGGAACTCGGAGGCAGAGTTGCGGGTGAACGACCTGCGCGCGGATGGGTCTGTTGGGACGAATCTGCCGGTGATGATGCGGAAGAGTGTGATCGCTGCGGAGCCGAAGGTGGTGGAGCAGACGGCTGTGGTGTCGCCGTATGCGTTCACGGATGTACCGCTGCGTAGACCGGCGGTGCGTGAGGAGTTCGTACCGGCACGGTTGACAGCGAGCAGTGCTGCGTCGGAGGGTATCGACGCTGACATTCGTGTGGCGGCGACGTTGGGCGAGCCGTTGGTTGCGCGCGGTGTCGTGGATTGGGACATCGTCGGTGATGCGGTGCACTCGTATCTGGGGATCCCTCATCACGTGATGCCCGAGGAGATGGCACGCGAGGCGGCGGGGCGGATCATTGATCGGTGGGCCGTGGGCGATGTTCTGCAGCCAGAGGTGCTCTATGAGGCGGGTAAGCGGTGGGCTCGCTGGGTGGAGGAGACGTACCCGGGTTCGAAGATCCTCACCGAGCAGCCGATCACGTGGCGAAACGACCTCCATCAGGTGATGGAGGGGTGGATCGACACCCGGATCATGCTGGCTGATGGTGGGCATGTGCTGGTCGATCACAAGACGTACCCAGGCAAGGATGCTGTGGATCATGTGCGAGAGAACTACGTGGGGCAGCTAGCAGCGTATGCCGAGGCTTTGGAGGCGACGACGGGGGAGCGGCCACGGGAGATGCTGGTGCACTTGCCGTTGCGGGGTGACGTGATAGGGGTAGGAATAGGCCCGTCGACGGAAAAATGACAGAGAGGTCAGGCATATGTCGATTATTGAAGCGGTTAGAAGAGTCAGCGACGAGCAAGCACGTGTGTGGGCGGAGACTTATTACGGGCGCGGCGCTGGCCAGACGCCGTATACAGGTGCATATTTCGAACAGGTTGGAACGGGTACTGCTGATCCGAATACGATCAATTCCTCTGACCTATACGCCGCTTCGTGTCTTGCCGTTCACATTCCAGCTCCAGCCGGTGTAGGGCTCCTGTTTGCGTACGCGGAAGATATCCGTACGCTTCTATCGCAAGTGCCGTCGTGCGACTTACGAGAGATAACCGAAACCGAATATGAAGATACGCTTGGGCTCCAATCGCCTGCGCAGAAGCTCTGGGAGTTGTTGCGTGCCGCACATCGCGACCGCTGGGGCGTCGGACCGACACGGGCAAGCAAGATTTTCGCGCGCAAGCGGCCACATTTGATTCCCATTGAAGACTCGGTCGTGAACAGAGTCATTGGCCTCGGTCGAGCTGATTCGTGGCGAGTCTGGTGGGAGGCTTTCCAGGAGGACGGCGACTACCTGGAAGAGCGTGCCGAGACGGTTCGTGTTGCTGCGAGCCGACCGAACCTCTCATCGCTGCGAGCACTGGACGTCATGCTCTGGATGTCTGGCAGGGAGAGCGAGGGCTGATTTGGCTCTGCCGACTGAGATTAGACGTTCCGCGAGTTGTACTTCGTTGCTGAGCCCGTGACGGTTCAGGCTGGAACTATGTCTTCAGTGTTCGGATGGGTAGCGACGGATGCAGAGCAGCGCCGTCGCATGATGGAAATCGTGGACCAGTTCCGTGATTCGACGACGGTCGATGACTTAGGGCTCGGCGGAATTCGCGATGCTTTTTCTGACACGCTGTTTCCCGGCACATCTACACTGCACACGCGCATTCGCTATGCACTGTTCGTCCCGTGGACGATGCAGTTAGCGAGTGAGCGCAACGCAACAGTGTCAGAGATGTCTGCGGCCTTCACGCGTAGCGAGTTCCAGCTGACGCAGTCTCTCCTGAACGGTGGGGAGGCCGAAGGAGTCATCGGCCGAGTAGCGGGTTCGGACCTCAAACGCACGGCCTCCACCGTCTACTGGGGCATGCTCTCCACATGGGGTGTTTTCGAGCGAGGCTTCACCGTGAGGGAGTACTTCGAACGCTGCCTGCTGAGGCGGGAGCAACGGCGTGTCCTTCCACGTGCAGACGATCCTGAGGCTGCACTTGATCTCACCCCGACTGGGTTGCACGAAGGACTCCCCGCGGCGCCACCGGACTTTCTGAGCGCTGCCGATTTCACCTTGAGGCCAGAAGACGCGCAGTTCTTACGGGAGGCGATTACTCATCGTGCTCCTGGTTCGTTCCTTGCACACTTGGTGGAAAATCAGCCGACATCGTGGACCGACTTGAATAGTGCTCCGGACTCCTTCGCTTCGCCGGAGATCGCAGTCGACCTCCCACCGGACCTGCGGGGTCTCGTGACCCGTGCGAAGAAGTATGCGATCGCCGTCCATGGCGCCAGTCTTGTGTACAACCTCGTCCTCGCTCGACGAACAGGCCGCTACATCGACGATGAAACAACGTACGAAGGTCACTACATCGACTGGATTCGCGAGTGGTTCGATGAGGCGCAGGCAGAAGGGACGCCCACCGCAGAAGAGCAGAATCAAATCTGGCTCATGGTGACAGCCACCGGCCGGGCATTGTCCCGATCCACCATGACGTTTGTGCGGGACTGGATCGCATCGGTCGACGCTGCAACCACTGCCGACCAGCTCATCAAATCGGCTGACGTCAACCAGCGAATCGTATCGCGAGAGCGAGAGAAGAAGGGGGCACGCGCTCGTCTCGCCGCTGGCAACCGGCGAGCACTTGACGCGTGGTCGGGTGCCGCTGGAACAGGCCGCAACAACTTCCGCTGGAATTACGTGGTCCAGCATCTGCAGGATCTCTACGACGTGAGGGGAACTGACTGATGCTCAGCCCTGATGATCAGGTGCTCCTGACCGACGCGTTGCGCCCGCCACCCGACTTCGATATCGACCACGCCGTTGCCACGACCTACTCTTTGACCCTCGAATCGATTCTCGTCGCACCGATGTCATTCGCCATGGCAAGTGCTGATGACATCGGAACCGCGATCGCTAACGACCCGATCACGACTCTGGACGCGGTACAGCGTCACATCGACCGCACGACTGTCTTCGTTCAGGCCGGCGGAATCCATATCCCGGTTTCCCACAGTCGGATCTTTGCATTCCTCGAAGACAGCGTTGTCGAAGTGGACTCACCAGACCAGGAAGGTAGTTTCCACCCCAAAATGTGGGCCGTCCGCTATGTGAACGATGACAACGAGTTCTATCACCGGGTCATCGTGACAAGCCGAAACCTCACACAAGACACTTCATGGGACACCGTCCTGGTACTCGAAGAGGCTTCCGATGGTGTGATCGACGCAGCTCCCGCCGCAGATTTCATCAGAACGCTTCCAGAGATGAGCATCAGACCCGCTTCTGCCAAGCGTCGGCACGCAGTCGACGACCTTGCGAGAACGCTGTCTGCTATTCGGCTGTCTGCTCCGCCACCATTCACCCGAGGAGAACTCGTTCCGATGGGATTGGGGGAGGCTTCATGGTCCTTCCCCCAGTCTGCGGTGCGAACCCTCGTCATCAGCCCGTTCCTAGCCGCAACTCAACTGGAAGTCGCGCGTGCCGCTGCCCCCGACGCGATGTTGATCTCTCGCGCGGACTCCATGAACGAGCTTGGTCGGAAAGGTTTGGCATCCTGGGACACTTTCGTCTTGCACACAGCAGTTGATCAACCCGACGACGAAGACACGGAACCCGACATGGATAGCTCGCGCGGGGCTGCGCCGTGGGCGTTTGAGACCGGTCTTCACGCGAAAACTGCGATCATTGACGGTCAGGAAGGCGAATCGCTGACAGTGACCGGGAGCGCGAACTTCACTCAATCTGCCTGGACACGGAATGTGGAGTTCAATGTTGTTCTGCATGGCCCCACACGTACCACTGGAGTCGACGAGGTATTGAGCGCTGGAGACGGTCCCGTAGGGCTGTCGTCCATCATCGAGCCATACTCACCGGAGCGGTGGGATCCCGAAACCGACGCTGAACGTGCCATTCGATATCAGATAGAAAATTTCCACCGGCGGCTCGCGCGCAGCAAGCCGGCACTCAACCTATCGATCATCGACCAGGACTCAGTGACTGCTCGGCTCGTGCTGGAGCCGCCGGACGACGAGCTGTCCGAGACGACACAGGTGTGGCTCTATACAGTCGACACGGACGTGCGCAACTTGCGAAGCGATCACCCATGGACCGTCGCACCGGCCAGCATCACCACGTTCCTCGCAGTCGAGACGACCGCTACGTACGGCGCGGGGACCATCACCCGCCGATGCGTGATCACCTGTGAGCTGACAGGTGATGCCGTAGACCGACGGAAGGCTGCATTGGCGGCAATTCTCTCCAATCCTGCCAGCGTGCTGAGGTACCTAGCCTTGCTGCTGGGACTCGACCCGGTCACGGCTCCAGTAGCGTCCGAGGTGAAGGGAGACACTGATTCCTCACTGTCGCTCATGCTGAATGACGATTCACTGCCCGATGGTGGGCTGCCGCCCGTCGTGCTGTTCGAACCACTCATGCATGCGACTCGGCAGCCTCGCGAACTCGCAAAGATCGCGCATCAGATAGACGAGCTCCGCAGCATCCCGGACGCAGACGAAAAGATCCCGCCCGAGTTCTTGATGATGTGGGACGTTGTGCTCGAGTCAGTTTCTCCAGGGGGCTTGGCATGAGTGAAGAGCGCCTCGACGTCGATGCGGTCCTCGCGGGACTGAAACCGTTCCAGCGCGCGACGGTAGACCACGTGTACGCGCGCCTGTGGGGTGACGATGATGCAGTGAATCGTTTCCTCGTCGCAGACGAGGTGGGCTTGGGGAAGACAATGGTCGCGAAGGGGGTCGCCGCGCGTGCGATCGACCATCTCTGGGTCGACTCAGAACGCTCCGGCAAACCGATCACGATCGTGTACATCTGCTCCAATCATCAGATCGCACGGCAGAATCTTGCGCGCCTGGCTCAGCTCACAGACGGCGACGTGCAGGCAAACGCTGACCGGCTCACCATGCTTCCGCGAACCATGGGAAGCTCGCGAGAGCACCGGGTGCAGGTCATTGCCTTCACGCCGGGAACATCCCTGAATTTTGGAACCGGCGCTGGAACGGTGTCTGAACGGGTCCTCCTGCACCGCATGCTTGCCGGCGCTTTTCCCGCAATCGACTTCACACGGAGATCCTGGTCGACGTACCTCGCGGGACGAGCCGCCGTCGAGAGGTTCGACGACGAACTCTCGTGGTCGCAGAAACAGGAACAGGTACCAGCGGACATCCTTACGTCTTTTAGGGCACACCTTGAAGATGAAAGAGGGTCCGACGGGAACCCCTTCCTCGAGGAGTTGTTCGACCACCAAGCGAGGTGGGCTCGTACTCCCCATCGGACGGAAGAGCTGCGCCGCTCTCGGTACCCGGTCATCGCTCGCATGCGCGTGGCTATGGCGAATGCGGCTCTTGAACGTCTTCAGCCTGATCTGGTGATCCTCGATGAGTTTCAACGCTTCAAAGACCTGTTCGCGGACGACGAATCTCTTGTCATCCCTCAGGCCCAGAAGCTGGCTCAACGAGTGATTAATGGCGAAGGAGCGAAGACTCTCGTCCTCTCGGCGACTCCATACAAGATGTACACGTTGCCCGACGAGGCCGACGGCGACGACCACTATCGGGACTTCACTGACACCGTGTCCTTCTTAGCCGGACGAGAGAAGGCACAGGAGATCACCCGGTCGTTGAGCCTCATGAGGAAGGGAATCCTCGTAGGCAGTGACGAGGGGGTGGAACGAGCAGAACGGGCTCGGGCGGATGCGGAGCAAGCTCTGCGTTCCGTCATGTCCCGAACAGAACGTCTTGCCGCCACTGCGGACAGGGACGGGATGCTAGAAGAGAAGGAGTTCGGCGACCTCGCCCTCACACCTTCTGATGTCAGAGGATGGCGCGCGCTCGACGATATCTCGCATGCGATCGGGGCCGGGGGAGCTTTCGAATACTGGCGTTCCGGACCCTATACACACAACATGATGGACGCGACCGGTTACCAGACACACGAGAAGTTCCTCAGCGGCCTGGACGCCGACAACGAAGAACTGCTTAGCGCTCTCCGAAACCACAGGGAATCACTGCTGCCGTGGTCGTCGATCCGCAACTATAAACGCGTCGACCCTGCGAATCCGAAACTCCGTGCGTTGATCGGTGACCTCACGTCGAGTGGAGCATGGAAGTTGGCATGGATCAGCCCGTCGCTTCCGTACTTTGAACCAGGGGGCGTATACGCGAGCCCTGAAGCGCAGCGCTTCACAAAGAAACTGATCTTTTCGGCCTGGAATGTCGTTCCGAAGACAATCGCGTCGCTTGTGAGTTATGAGATGGAACGACTCGCAGTCACTGCGTCACCCTCAGAGTCACAGAGGGGGCGCGCATACGACGATCGCTCAGTTTCCGCGCCATTGAGGTTCGGGTGGGATGCGGATCGCGATCTCCCCCGGAATCTACCGAACCTTGGCGTCGTCTACCCGTCTCCCACTCTTGCTCGCGTAGGTGACCCGCTGGCGGTGGCGCAAGAAGTTGGACATGAGCTTCCACTGGATCTTGAAGCGTACGGGCAACACGTGGAAGCGCGGATAACAGCAATGCTGAATGAAGCCGGCATTCACCCGCAACCGGGGGCCGAGGGGCTTCGTCGCCGCTGGTACGGTGTCGCACCTTTCCTCCTTGATCGCGCTGCAGCAGCCGGTGAGGGGTGGGACGCAGACGTTCCCCAGGACGCCTGGACTGATGGCGATGGGGGAATACGGCTGTCCGATCATGCCCAGTGGGCTCTGAATCCGCTCCTCGAGGAAATGGGTCCGCCACCGGAGGACCTCGCTACCGTACTCACAGTGGTCGCGGCTGCGGCACCTGGGGTCTGCGCACTGCGTGCGGTGACGCGAATGACAGAGGGCTCCAACGCGCTCTACGACGCAGAGGTTCGGAAGCACGCCCTTCACGCCGCTCTCGGCTTGCGCAATCTTTTCAACCGACCCACCATGACAGCCATCGTTCGCGGTGCGACGGGCGACTCGAGTGAAGACGCTGACTCATATTGGAGGCAGGTCCTTCGGTACTGCTTCGAGGGAAACCTCCAGGCCGTTCTGGACGAATACGCCCACATGCTCGGAGGTGCAGAACCGAGTGGCACCTCCGCAGCTGACCAGGCCGACAATCTGGCGGACCAGATCCACCGGTCCGCCTCCACACGAACCGCTCAGAACAGCGTCCTCGACGTGCGTGTGAGACGTAGTCGGGCCACCGTCGAAACACACCCTGTGAACTCGCATATCGCGGCACGCTTCGGACGCGTTCCATCGAGCGAGGGTGCGTCGGATCGTGAAGCAACTGTGCGCGAAGGTTTCAATTCGCCGTTCTGGCCGTTTGTCCTCGCGAGCACTTCTGTCGGTCAGGAGGGCCTCGACTTCCATACATACAGCCATGCCGTCGTTCATTGGAACCTCCCGTCCAACCCCGTGGACCTCGAACAGCGGGAAGGTCGTGTCCACCGGTACAAAGGTCATGCTGTGCGCAAGAACATCGCCGCCGAATACGCGCAGCATGCGCTCGGAGAACCGGTAGGCGACCCGTGGCACCGAATGTTCTTGGAAGCTGAGGACGCACGACCCGACGGAGACTCCCTACTCGACCCCTACTGGGTGAAGAGTGGGGAAGCAAAGATCGAACGATACGTGCCTGCAATGCCGTTGAGCAGAGAAAGCCGTCACTACCGCTCGCTGGTGCGGACTGTCGGCGCGTACAGATTCGTCATGGGACAGCCACGGCAGGAAGAACTCATTCGATTCCTGGGCTCTCACAGTGCGAATCTGAGGATCGATCTGTCACCACCGGGTCCAACCGGTGCTCGTAGTTCGAGCGGTGAAAGCGAACCAGAAGGGACTGCCGCTCGATGACACGACGCTGACTACGTGATCCAGTGGGTCGCGTTCTTCGTTCGTCAGCGTGGGTCGGCCGGAGACACGATCGATTCGAGGGGCGACGTCGGCAGTGCAATCCAGCCTTCGACCTGAGCTGCGTCCTGAAGCTCATGTGGCGGCGGCGAGGTATGACCGCGGGCATGAGCTCCCGCAACGAGTGCAGAGACAACGGCGTCGAAAGCGTCGTCGGAGCGCTCTAGGACGACCCTCTGGTCGGGAGTGATCTCCAACCTCGGTGCCGCTGACAAGAGGTTGTCGAGCGCCTCAATCCGCTTGCTCGCATGCCTCTTGTACCCGGCAACCGGGATGTCCCAGCACCGCAGTGCCGCTGCTGGATAGACCTCGACCAGCCGGCCACTGCCGGAGCGGTCGACGTCCTCACCCGCGAGGGAGAACGCGGAGAGCAGCTCCGCACAGCGCATCGCCGTGAGACCAAGGCGGTCGGTCGCCACACTCAGAGGCCACCGGCCAGTGATGTCGCGGACGAACCGATCGGTGTGCCGGTACGACAGCTGCCGTCGCCAGTCCTTGCCTGTGAGAGATCGTGGGGGTAGCCGCCCAGAGGCGTGCTCAGTAAGGAAGTCGACGAACTCGACCGGCCACCCGAACGCGCAGTCGATGCCCACCGCTGTCGCGCCGCGTGAGGCGTCGACGATAGGAGAGTCGTCGATTCCGACCTGTACTCGTACCAGGCCTGCTGATGTGCCCGTCCAGTCGATTCGCGCAAGCGCAGTCCCCTCTGGGCCCGCTGCAAGGTCGACTCCAATAGTGAACACACCTCACACCATACGAGGTGTGAAGTCTTCGGGTCTGTTCTGCTTTCTGGGCACCGGGCGTTCTGTGAAAGACGCTCTCTTAAGCCCCGCAGAGTCTTTCTACTTGGCACCCACAACGAGTCCACTGGGCTGTGGCTGGACGGCAAGGCGCACAAGCCAGAGAGCTGAGACCTCCCAGCACATGCGTGAAGCGCCCCGTTGAAAGTTCTCAACGGGACGCTTCACGGTCACTCACGGAAGGCTGGCGGTCAGCCCCAGCCGGGGACGACGAACAGCAGCCACGTGACGATCGGTGCGATGACGACCATGGAGAAGCCCCACACCATGAGCTGCTTGAAGACCCTGTCGCGCTGATCCTCGGGCGAGTTCGCCACGACCAGCGCTCCGGACGTGGAGAACGGGCTCGAATCGACGACGGAGGAGGAGATCGCCAGGGCGATGATGAGCCCGATCTCTCCGATGTCACCGGTGAGCAGGAACGGCACGGCCAGCGGGATGAGCGCTCCCAGGATGCCGGTGGTGGACGCGAACGCGGACACGACTGCGCCGATGAAGCAGATGATGAGCGCGGCGAACAGCGGTGCGCCCAGGTTCGCGACCTGCCCGCCCAGCCAGTCGATGGTGCCCAGGCGCTCCAGCAGCCCCACGTAGGTGACGATGCCGCAGATCAGCAGGACGGTCGGCCACGCGACCTTGCTCACGGCACCCTTGCTCACCTTGGGGGAGAAGAGGGAGATGACCACTGCGATGCAGATAGCGGTGAAGCCCACGTCCTGGTTGAACGGCGGAATGACCGCGACGGCGAGGACGATGAGGCCGATCAGCGTGATGATGCGGTTGCGGTCCAGGCTGGTGACCGCTTCCTCCGCCTCTTCGTCCCTCACCATCGTCGTCTGCACGGACCGGCGTGCGGCGCGGCGCTCCGGGTCGCTGCGCGGGGTGTCCGGCATCTTCGCAGGCCCTGTGCCGCGACCGCCGGTGTCCTCCAGTCCGTGGCCCTTGTCCTTCTTGCCCATGAGGTCACGTCCGCCGAACATCGCGAAGCAGACCAGTGCGAGGACGACGTTGAACGCGAACGACGCGAGGAACAGCAGCACCGGGCTGCCCGGCAGATCATTGCGGACGACGACCTGGTTGGTGATCGTGCCGAAGATGCTCAAGGGGGAGAAGCCGCCGGCGGTGCCGCCGTTGATGACCATGAGGCCCATGAGCAGCGGCCGGATCTCATAGCGCTTCGCAAAGCCCATGCTCATGGGCGCGATGATCGCGATCGCCGCAGGGACCACCGCACCGAATCCGGTGAGGATCGCGGTGACGACGAAGAACACCCAGGGGATGAGCGAGACTCTGCCGCCCACCACCTTCACGAGTTCCTGCACCATCCAGTCGACCGTCCCGTTGTCCTTCGCCAGCGCGAACAGGTACGTGACGCCCACGAGGATGAGGAAGAGATCCGCGGGGAACCCGGACAGCAGTGTGTCGACGTCCTCGCCCAGCACCAGGGTGCCGAACAGGAACGTCGCCATGAGTGCCAGTGCACCCATGTGGACGGAGGTGAACGTGGCGACCACGAACAGCGCCACGAGGACGAGTATTGACGCAATTTCTAGAGACACATTTCGCTCCAATGCGATGTGAGAGTGCATCAAGGAAGGAAAGGGAGGCGCCTGTGCCGCTCTTTCTGGATTTCGGAATGTGAAATCAATCACCAGTCATTGTGAAATCTTGCACGCGGCCCGGGGGTCGCGTCAAGCGTTTCACCCATACTGAAAAACATTGCTTCTCGAACGACTGTTTATTGCTAAAAAGGTATGGCGTTAGTGTGTGTCCACATCTTGTCAGGGGGTTCTTCGTGCCCTGCCGCCTGTGGTAGCGTAAAAATCTGAAAACCCGATGTCGCATCGTGGAATCAGCGGTGATTCTGTGATCGCATTCTTCATCGACCTTCCATCCCGCGGATTCCACGCTTATTCTTCGCGCAACACCCTCGCCTGAAAGGGAAGAAGACAATGACTCACAGCGGACGGCATTTCCTGCAGATTCCCGGCCCCAGCAACGTCCCGGACACGGTGCTGCGCGCCATCTCCATGCCCACTATCGACCACCGGGGACCGGAGTTCCAGGAGCTCTTCTCCCACGTGCTCACCGGCATGGCGGACATCTTCGACACGGCCAATCAGGTCGTCATCTACCCCGCGACGGGCACGGGCGCGTGGGAAGCCGCGCTGGTGAACACACTGAACCCGGGCGATGAGATCCTCTGCTTCGAAACAGGCCACTTCTCCTCGCTGTGGAAGGCGCAGGCGGAGAGGTGGGGGCTCAGGCCCACCGTTATCCCTGGCGACTGGCGCACGGGCGCGGATCCGCAGAAGATCCAGGCGGCACTCGAACAGGACACGGGCCACCGCTTCAAGGCCGTCCTGGTCGTCCACAACGAGACCTCCACCGGCGTCACCAGCCGCATCCCGCAGATCCGTCAGGCGATCGACGCAGCGGGCCATCCTGCACTGCTCATGGTCGACACCATCTCCTCCCTGGGCTCCGTGGACTACCACCACGACGAATGGGGAGTCGACGTCACGGTGTCCGGGTCGCAGAAGGGGCTCATGCTCCCACCGGGCATGTCCTTCAACGCGGTGAGCCAGAAGGCGCTCGATGCACACGCGAAGTCGACGCTGCCCAAGTCTGTGTGGGACTGGACGGAGATGCTCGCCTCCGGCAAGAACGGGCAGACCCCCTACACGCCCAACACGAACCTCCTCTACGGGCTGAAGGAAGCCCTGCGGATCCTCCACGAGGAGGGCCTGGAGAACGTCTTCGCCCGCCATGAGCGCTTCGCGAAGGCGACACGGGCAGCGGTCAACGCGTGGGGCCTCGAGGTGCTCTGCACGAACGAGGCCGAGCACTCACCGGTCCTCACCGCCGTCGTCATGCCGGAAGGCCACGACGCGGATCAGCTGCGTGCACTCATCCTCGAGAAGTTCAACATGTCGCTGGGTGCGGGTCTCTCGAAGCTCAAGGGGAAGGTGTTCCGCATCGGCCACCTGGGCGATCTGAGCGACCTCACGCTCGCCGGCACGCTCGCGGGTGTCCAGATGGGCCTGCAGCTGGCCGGTGTCCCCATCAAGTCCGGCGGTGTCGAAGCCGCCCTCGAGGTCCTCAAGGACTCGTGACCCATGAGCGATTTCATCGCAGACCTCACCGCCAGCATCGAAGGCACTGTCGACACGTCGGAGCGGCGGCTGGCCGAATATGCGGTGGACGCCTCGAACTACCGGGTCGTCCCGCAGGTGGTCGCCTTCCCCAGGACGACCGCGGACGTCACCGCCATCCTCGACGTGTCCCGGGCGCACAAGGTGCCGATCACCTCGCGCGGTGGTGGCACCTCGCAGGCGGGCAACGCGATCGGCACGGGGGTCGTCATCGACTTCTCCCGCCACCTCAACCAGGTGCTGGACATCGACCCGGTCCAGAAGATCGCGCGCGTGCAGCCGGGCGTGCTCATGAGCGACCTGCAGAAGGCGGGCGCCCCGCACGGCCTGCGGTTCGGCCCTGACCCGTCCACGCAGAACCGCGCGACGATCGCCGGGATGATCGGCAACAACTCGTGCGGACCGCACGCCATCTCCTATGGCCGCACCGTCGACAACACGGTCCAGATGGACGTCATCGACGGCACCGGCCGCGCCTTCACGGCAGGTGCCGGACTGGACCCGGTGCCGGGACTGTCCGACATCGCAGCGAAGCACCTGGCGGTGATCCGCACGGAGTTCGGCCGGTTCAGCAGGCAGGCGTCCGCATACGCACTGCAGCACCTGCTGCCGGAGAACAAGCCGAATCTCGCGAAGTTCCTCGTGGGCAGCGAGGGCACGCTCACGACGATCACGGAAGCGGTGGTGTCCCTGGGCGACCTGCCGCAGTCGCCCACCATCCTCGCCCTGGGCTACCCGGACATGTTCCAGGCCGCGGACGCCGTCCCCCGCGTCCTGCCGCACCGCCCGCTGGCGGTCGAGGGCATCGACTCCCGCCTCATGGACATGGTCCGCGCCCACAAGGGCAAGGAGGCGGTCCCGGAGCTGCCCGCAGGATCGGGGTGGCTGCTGATCGAGGTGGGTGGGGCCTCGGCGGAAGAAGCCGTCGCGAACGCGAAGGTGATCGCGGCGGACTCGGGTACCGATTCGTACCGGATCATCCCCGCCGGGCCCGAGGCGTCGACCCTCTGGCGCATCCGCGCGGACGCCGGCGGCCTGGCCGGTCGCACCGCGGCCGGTGACCCGGCGTGGACCGGCTGGGAGGACGCCGCCGTCCCGCCCGAGGTCCTGGGCGACTACCTGCGCGAGCAGGACGACCTCATGAACAGCTACGGGGTGACGGGGCTGCCATACGGTCACTTCGGCGACGGGTGCGTCCACATGCGCACCGACTTCCCCTTCGACCAGCCCGGCGGCACGGAGATCTTCCGCGACTTCCTCATGGACGCGGGCAGACTGGTCGCGCGCTACGGGGGATCGGCCTCCGGCGAGCACGGCGACGGCCGGGCACGGTCCGAGCTGCTGGCCCTCCAGCATTCGCAGGAGGCCGTCGACGCGCTCGAGGAGGTCAAGCGGCTCTTCGACCCGCAGAACCTGCTCAACCCCGGCGTCATCGTCGACCCGCTGCCGCTGGATCAGGACCTGCGCAGGCCGCAGGCGATCTCCATCGGGGCGACCTCCGGCGGGTTCGCGTTCGCCCACGACAAGGGCAGTTTCACGAACGCCGTCCACCGGTGCGTGGGCGTGGGCAAGTGCCGGGCGGACACGTCCGCGGCAGGCGGGTTCATGTGCCCGTCGTACCTGGCGACGAAGGACGAGAAGGACTCCACGCGGGGCCGGGCACGCGTCCTGCAGGAGGTCACCAACGGCGGACTCATCGACGCATTCAACAGCCAGGCCGTCCACGATTCCCTGGACCTGTGCCTCAGTTGCAAGGCGTGCGGCAGCGACTGCCCCGCAGGCGTGGACATGGCCCAGTACAAGGCGGAGGTCCTCCACCGCACCTACAAGGGCAGGGTGCGCCCGATGTCCCACTACTCGCTGGGCTGGCTGCCGCTGTGGGGCAAGCTGCTCACGACGGTGCCGGGTGTGTCTGCGCTTGCGAACGCCGCGCTGTCCTTCAAACCGCTGGCGAAGATCGTGCTGGCAGGCGGCGGGATGGACGCCCGCCGCGGCATGGTCGCGTTCAACACGCAGCGGTTCTCCCGGTGGGCGAAGAAGAACGTCGCCGGCGGGGGAGCGGGTGCTGGTTCTGGCGGTGGCGGTGCTGCTGGCGAGGGTGTTGGCGGTGTTGGTGCTGCGGGCGCCGAGCACCGGGACGAGCTGGTCCGCGGGGAGTACGTGAAGAGCGGCTCCGTGCGCCGTGGCCAGAAGCCGCAGGTGCTGCTGTGGGCGGACTCGTTCTCCGAGTACCTGTCCGACGCGGGCGCCCGCGCGACCGTCGAAGTCCTCGAGCAGGCCGGCTTCGAGGTGCTCCTGCCCCCGTCGCAGGCGTGCTGCGGGCTCACGCTCATCTCCACCGGGCAGCTGGATGCCGCCCGCTGGCGGCTCACGAACACCATGGAGGTGCTGGCGCCGTACGCGCAGAAGGGGATCCCGATCGTCGGGATCGAACCCAGCTGCACCGCGGTGCTGCGCAGCGACCTGGTCGATCTGTTCCCCGACGACATGCGGGCGAAGACGATCGCTGCACGCACCCGCACCGTCGCCGAGGTCCTGGTCGACTCCCAGCTCGACGTCCCGGATCTCACCGGGCGGACGATCGTCGTGCAACCGCACTGCCACCAGTACTCCGTCATGGGGTACGGCGCGGACCGCAAGCTGCTGGAGCGGACGGGCGCGACCGTGCGTGAGCTTGCCGGATGCTGTGGTCTGGCGGGGAACTTCGGGATGGAGGCAGGGCACTACGAGGTGTCCGTCGCCGTCGCGGAGAACGCGCTGCTGCCGGCACTGCGTGACGCGCCGGCGGATTCGATCTACCTGGCGGACGGGTATTCGTGCCGGACCCAGGCGAGCGACCTGGCGAACGTGGAGGGCGTGACCCTGGCACAGCTGCTCACGGGTGTGGCGGCGGTGCCGGGTGAGTTCTCCGCGCGAGCGATGAAGCTGCCGGAGGCGGTTACGGTCTGAGTATGGGCGACGGGCGCGACGGCTGCGACAGGCGGGACGAGTGCGACGGACCCGACGAGCGCGACGGGGACCGGGCGATGGCTCTCTGGTGGGTGCGGGACGACCTGCGGCTCGCCGACAATCCGGCACTCCTCTCCGCTGCCCGTACGGGAACCGTGGTGGCGCTGCACATCGATGAAGAGGTGGCGGGCGCGCGGACGCCGGGTGCGGCGAGCCGGTGGTGGCTGCATCATTCGCTCACAGCACTGGCGGAGGACATCCGGCAGTACGGCGTCCCGCTCGTGCTCGCGGCGGGGGATCCGTGCGTCGTGGTTCCGGAGGTCGTGCAGGAGGTCGAGGCGTCCCACGTCGTGTGGAACCGCCGGTACCACCGGCCGCACCGTGACGTCGACGCTGCACTCATGAGCCGTCTGCGGGAAGACGGTGTCGCCGTCGAGTCGTTCGCCGCATTCCTCCTGCATGAGCCCTGGACGGTGACGAAGGACGACGGCAGCGGGTACAAGGTGTATTCGGCTTTCGCTCGCGCCTGCCGGTCTCGCCCTGAGCCGCGTGAACCGCATCCACGGCCTCGGGAACTGCGGGGACCCGTACAGGCGGGTGAGGCGTCCGCGGGGGACCCCGGCGCGGCGGTCGCGGGCTACCCCGGCACGAGCGTTGCAGGGGACCCCGGAACAACGGTGGAGGGGGATCTCAGCGCGACGGTGGCGGGGCGCCATCTGTCGACGTGGTTCGACGCGGACGGTTTCGCTGATGCGCTGGGTGAGCGCGGGTGGTTGCCGACGGCACCGGATTGGGCGGGCGGTCTCCGGCAGACGTGGACGCCGGGTGAGGCTGCCGCGCGTGCGCGACTTGAGGAGCTTGGGGACGTGCTCGACGGGTACGACCAGAGGCGGGACCGACCCGACCAGAGCGGCACCTCGCTGTTGTCCCCGCGGTTGCGGTTCGGGGAACTGTCGCCGCACGAGGTGTGGCACCGGAACGTGGAATTCGCGAGTGAGGCAATGTCCTCTGGGGACGCGGAGGCATTCCGGGGCGAGCTGCTGTGGCGGGAATTCGCGTGGCATCGGCGAGCAGTGCTCCCGCAGTTGGACAGCGAGAATATCCGGCCCGAATTCGACGACTTCGCATGGGACGACGACCCGCAGGCGCTGCGCGCATGGCAGCGGGGTCGCACCGGGGTGCCGCTTGTCGATGCGGGGATGCGTGAGCTCTGGGAGACGGGGTACATGCACAACCGCGTGCGCATGGTGACCGCATCGTTCCTCGTGAAGAACCTCCTCCAGGACTGGAGGAAGGGCGAGCAGTGGTTCTGGGACACCCTCGTCGACGCGGACGAAGGCGCGAACCCATTCAACTGGCAGTGGGTCGCCGGCAGCGGCGACGACGCGGCGCCGTACTTCCGGATCTTCAACCCGCACCGGCAGGCCGAACGGTTCGATCCCCTCGGCGTGTACGTGGACAGGTGGGTCCCGCGCGAGGAACAGGAGCGTGAGCCGATCGTCGACGTCGCACAGTCCCGCCGTGAGGCACTGGCAGAGTACCGTCGAGTGAAGAACTAGCCGACCAGGACACAGGAGGGGTTGTCATGCGACACCGTACGAGTCCATGGGTCTGGCCGGGGATCACGGCCGCCGCTGTGGCGGTGTCGATCATCGGAGCTTTCATCGGCAGCGGCGCGCTGGGAGGGACCCCGATCGCCGAGGCCGCCGGTGGAGCCTTCTCCGCCGATGGCACGCCCGTGGCTCCCGCCGGTGGTGCCTTCAGCATCTGGAGCGTGATCTACCTGGGGCTGGTGGGCTACGCGATCTGGCAGCTCTTCCCGGCACCTCGGCGATCGGAGCGACAGCGTGCGGTGAGGCCGTGGGCGGTAGCCTCCGCGCTACTCAATGCCGCGTGGATCTGGACGGTGCAGCTGGAGCTGGTCTTCGTCAGCGTGGTCGTCATCATCGCCCTGCTGCTGGTGCTCATCCGGATCCTGCTGCTCATGCAGGCATCGCCTTCGCACGGGTGGGCGGACACCCTGCTGACCGATGGCACTTTCGGCCTCTACCTGGGATGGGTCACCGTTGCGACCATCGCCAACATCGCGGCGTGGATATCCGGATGGATCGCAGAGCCTTTCGCCGGATGGGAGTTCCTGGCGGTGGCAGTCGTCGTTGTGGCCGGTGGCATCGGTGTGGGCATCGCGCTCGCCACACACGGACGGTTGGCGCCTGCACTGACACTGTCGTGGGGGCTGGTGTGGATCGCGGTCGGTCGGGCCAGCGGTGAATTGGAATCCGCGGTCATCGTGTGGGCGGCTGGTATCGCCGCGGTCGCAGTTCTCGTCACGGCGGTGGGTGTTCGCCCCCGTCAGCGGTGACCGGCTCTGCCGCCCGGATCGACGAGGTGTCCGTTGGTCTCAGGCCCACCGATACTCGAATTCGGGGCGCCCGGGGGCACCGTGTCGCGCTTGCTTGACGACCTGTTGGGTACTCGCGAGGTGCTCCAGGTAGCGGCGCACCGTCACGCGGGACAGGTCCAGCCGTTGTCCGACCTCTGTGGCCGACACCGCGCTTTCTGACGTCCGCACCACGGACGAGACCTCCCTCAGGGTCTCTTCGATGAGTCCCTTGGGCAGTCGTGTCTGCGGCGTGGCGCGCAAAGCGCTGAAGGCATTGTCGACCGTGGCCTGGGTCGCCAGGTCTCCGCTGCTTGCGAGGTTCAGCCGGAACTCCCGCTGGTTCTCGAGCTTCTCCCGGAATACCGCGAAGGTGAACGGCTTGATGAGGTACTGCGTGATGCCGGAAGACAGCGCACTCTTGATCACCTGCAGGTGGCGCACCGCAGTGACGGCGATGATGTTCGCATCGTGTCTGCTGTGGTTGATCCGCCGCGCCACTTCCAGACCGTGCGAGTCCGTGAGGTTCATGTCCAGCAGGACGATGTCGACCGGGTCGCCGGCGTCCGCCCACGCATCCATGCGTGTGAGGACGTCTGCGCCGTTCAGACTGATGCCGGCGACAGAGAATCCGGGGACGCGACGGACGTAGTCGGCGTGTGCTTCCGCCGTCATCGGGTCGTCTTCGACGATCAGCACCCGCAGCGTGTGCTCACTGCTCATCTGTGCCTCCTTCGGCCAGCGGAAGGACCACTGTGAAGATCGCTCCACCGTCCGATTCGACGTGGAGCTCACCTCCGAGCCTCGTGACGGCCTGACGCACGAGGACCAGCCCGAATCCGCGCCCCAGTCGGTGAGGCGGGCCGGTCTTCGCAGTGGCACCCAGACGGAAGATCGTATCAATGTCGTCCTGCACGATTCCGTGCCCAGAATCTGCGATCGTGATGATGAGCTCGCCGTCGGCAGCCGTGAAATCCGCCCACACATGCCTCTCCTCCGAGGCTGCTGCCGCATCGAAGGCGTTGTCGAGGAGGTTTCCGGCCACCGTGACGAGGTCGCGTGCATCCAAGCTGCCGGGTGGGACCTCGCCCGAACCGGTGAGTGTCAGCGTGAGCCCTCGTTCATTGGCCTGAGCGGCCTTCCCGATCATCAGCGCCGTGATGAACGGCTCATCCAGGGAATCGACGAACGCGTCGGTGAGCTTCTGCGACTCCTGCCGGTCCTGCACGGCGAACTCCAGCGCCTCGTGCTCCCGCCCGCGTTCGATGAGGCTGGCCAGGGTGTGCATCCGGTTCGCATGCTCGTGTGTCTGGGCGCGCAGTGCTTCGGACAGAGTGCGCATGGTCTCCAGCTCACCGGTGAGCTCCTGGATGTCGGTGCGATCCCGCAGGGTCGCGACCGCACCTTCGACGCCTCCATCGAGGACGTCGTCGGCGTGCGGCTGGCTCGCCCTGTTCTGATTGATGACGAGCACGCGGTCGCGGGTCAAGTGGACTTCGTCGAGGGCATCACGACCGGAGGAGAGCAGCGTGCGGACCGAGTCCGGCAGCACCACCTCTGACAGGGGGACCGGACGCCGGTCGTCGGTCGGGGGAAGGTCGAGCAGCCGGGCCGCCTCATCGTTGTACAGGGCCAGCCGCCCCTCATCGTCGATGAGGATGAGCCCCTCCCGCACGGAATGCAGAGCGGAGTTGTAGAACGCGAAGAGGCGCCTGAGCTGCTCATTGCCGTAGCCCAGCGTCGCCCGTCGCAGATAGCGGCTGAGCTTCCATGACCCGAACCCGCCCAGAAGGATCGCAACCGCAGCAATCGTGATGATCTGGGGAAGCGACGCCGCGCGCGCCACAGACAGTGTCTCGAGCGTGACCCCGACCGCGACCATGGCCACGACGTTCTGGGAGTCGTCGTAGATCGGCACGATCGCCCGCACCGACGGGCCCAGCGTGCCCGTGTACTCCTCGACCTGACTGCCGCCGCCCAAAGCCGCATCGATGGTGCCGATGTACGGCTTGCCCAGCTGATCAGGGTCCGGGTGTGTGTACCGAGTGCGGTCGCGATTCATGATGGTGATGAAGTCGACGTCAGCCGTATCCATGATGGTCAACGCGTAGGGCTGGAGCTGAGCGGACGGATCGGAGGAGACCACCGCCTCGGCGACGAACGGTGTGTGCGCAATGGTTTCGGCGATGCTGAGCACCCGGTCGGAGGCAGCTTCGTGTGTGGAACTCACCGCTCTGCTGTAGGTGGTGAGGCTGAGCGCGACACTCACAGCGACGATGAGGGCGAGCTGCAGGAAGAACTGCTGACGGGCAAGAGGACCGTCGCTCAGCTTCCGTCGCCTGCGGCTCGCTGAGGCAGCATTCATCACACACCTCCCTTCTGGGGACGCCCTCGTCTGTGGGCATCGTACGGTCTGCGCACCGTTCGCGGCCCACGACCAATATGAACGCAACCAGGACAGCGCAGTCGTTGTTTGCGACTCTGTTCCGGACATCGACCCGATGTCACTGAGGTCACACCTCATGCGGCGTCCGCAATGCCGCCGCCCACCATTCCGCTCGACGACGAGACGGCGATGAGAGAGGTCACCAATGACGGTCACTCCGAAGAGCAACACGTACATCACCCCGGTCGAGGAGATCGAGGGCGACCTGCACGAGGGTCGTGACCGCATCGGCACGATCGCAGGCATCAAATGGCCCTACTTCCTCCTGCTGATCGCCATCCTCATCGTGGCGGGATACCTGGGTGCTCTGCCCGATGAGATGATCTCCGGGTTCGCGATCACCATGCTGCTGGGCGGGTTCCTCTGGTGGCTGGGCAGCATCATCCCGGTCATCAGAGACTACGGTGCGCCGACAGTCTTCTGCGTCGTCCTGCCAGCGGTCATCGCCGGAATGAACCTGCTCCCGGACGCACTGGTGGAAGCTGCGACGAACTTCACGAGCGGCTACGGATTCATCAACTTCTACATCGCGGCGCTCATCGCAGGAAGCATCCTGGGCATGCCCCGGAAGCTGCTCATCTCCGCCGGAGCCCGGTACGGAGTGCCCCTCCTGGGCATGGTCGTTGTCGTCCTCGCGGGCGTCGGTGGACTCTCCGCACTGGTGGGACGCGGATTCTGGGATGGCATCTTCTTCATCGCCGCACCGATCATCGGCGGAGGCGTGGGGGCCGGCGCCGTGCCGATGTCCGAGATGTACGCCTCCCAGATGGGAGTGGACTCCGGAGACGCGCTGTCGCAGATCATCCCGGCCGTGATCATCGGCAACATCTTCACGATCATCTTCGCCGGCGTCCTCAACGGACTCGGCAAGAACGGCCGCCAGCTGTTCAAGGGATTCAACGGTGAAGGCAACCTGCTCCGGGTCGCGGGGGACTCCTCGGACTACAAGGTGCCCGACCGGTCCGTCAGCGCCCGGTTCAACGTGCTGATCGTCGGCGTCATCTTCGCGGCGATGCTCTACACCCTGGGCCAGGTCATCGGACACTTCGTACCGGCGATCCACCCGTATGCGTGGACGATCCTTGCCGCAGCGCTCATCAAGATCTTCGGCCTGCTTCCCCAGACGTACGAAGATGCTGCGTCCGGCTGGTTCTCCTTCGTCGCCGCAGCGTGGACACCGGCCCTTCTCGTGGGGATCAGCTTCGCGTACATCGACGTGAGTTCAGTGGTGGCGCTGATCTCCGACCCCATGTACATCGTCCTGGTACTCGCGACGGTGATCATCGGCGGGATCGCGGCCGGTCTCCTCGGCTACCTGGTGAAGATGTACTTCATCGAAGCGACGATCTGTGTGGGGCTGGGCATGACAGATATGGGAGGTACAGGCGACGTCGCAGTGCTGTCGGCTGCGAACCGGTTCGAGCTCATGCCGTTCCTGCAGATCTCCAGTCGACTCGGCGGAGCCATGGTGCTGCTGATCCTGTCGTTCCTCCTGCCCTTCGTCTGAGAAGTGCAACGGCGGCGGGTGTCCCCGACGCACCTCGTCCAGTAGGATTGCGTATACGCAAAAAGAGGGGTGGGGTCGTGGACGCGGCAACGATCATCAAGCGAATACGCGTGCTGAGCGGAGTGACTCGCAAGGAATTGGCGGAACTCGCCGGTGTCGCGCCTTCGACGATCGGTCGGGTCGAGCAGGGAACGCTCGACCCGACCTGGGGAACCCTTTCGCACATCCTCGAAGCAACGGGGCACCAGATCAACGGTGACACCGTAGTGTCCGCCGGCGACCCGTCAGGGATCGCCGCCGCACGGCCGGTCCTCGAAAAGCACCTTGCCCTGCGGTCGGCGGCAGAGGGCTCTCCGACCGCTCCTTGTGCGGCTGCGGCCAACAGTCAGATCACGGAGGCGGTAAGCCGATGGCTGGGGCGGTGGGGTCGTGTCGGATGGTTGTCCGACCGCACGGATGTCGATGACCTCGTGTGTGTGGCGGTGTCCGCCGGCAACGCGGGCAAGATTGCTCGCCGTAGCGTCTTGCAGCGCACGGTCGTCGCTGACGGAGGATGGCGCTCTCTCGCACGCCGACTTGACGAAGCGGGGTTCGCCTACGCCATCTCAGGGCTCGTGGCCACTCGTCGGGACCGCGCATCCGCGACAGCAGTGAGGCCGGTTATCTACGTCGACTCGCCTCCACTGGCAGTGGCGAAGCTCGACTTGGAAGAAACAGGCTCCGGTCGTGGTGTGTTGCTGATATCCCCCGTCGGTGACGAACTGGAACGGACGGAGACCGAAGGTGGCATCCGATTCGTCTCACGCGCACAAGGAGTGCTGGACGCGTTCGCGGGTGCAGGCAGGGAGCCCGACAAAGCTGAGGACGCCCTCCGTTCCCTGCTGTCTGTCACAGCATGAGCGGCGTACCCGATGACCTCGAGATCGAGATCATCACCTCACGGAGAGCACTCATCGACGTCCTCACCGGTTTTGCCGACCAGATCGAAGCCCTCACTGTCCTCGGAGGACACGCGGTCATCGAAGTCACCCAGGGGGTCCCTGGCCTGCCGCCCGAGGACACGACTCGCGATGGTGACCTTGGTGTGATTCCGCAACTGCTGAGCGAATCTCCGAACTTGAGTATGCGCATGACTGAACTTGGTTACGAAGCGGCGAATCCGAGCAGCCCGTGTGGGTAGACACGGGAAGCACACCGTGTCAGCGACTCGTGGCACTGAGCTCAGCGTGCTCGATCGCCAGTGGCGAACGCTCCGGTCTTTCGACGGTGGACCGACAGCCGACGCGTATGTCGCCGGTCCCGCCGCGCTGCTCTGTGCGAAGGCATACAAGATCCACGAGCGGATGGATCCGAGTCAGTTGAGGCGGAACGCTGATCGACTTCGTCCGAAGGACTTTGCGGATCTCTATCGGCTCCTCCTTGCCATGCCGCCTCAAGAGGCGGCAGACGCTTTCGTCCGTGGTATCTCGGACACGAGCATCGGCGAGGCCGTCGCTCTGGGGCATCGCTATCTCATTGAGCTCCTGACCGATGCCGCAACTGTTGCCAGTATGGTCGCGGATGTCTGGGGCGACCCCTCTCGAGAGGCCGAGATCCGTGCGGAGGTCTATGAATGGCTTCGAGGCTTCTCTCGCTGACGGGTCAATGATGCTCTAACTTCCTGCCATCCATTGAGTGGACCGATGTGTGCTGCCGGGGAGCACTGCGAGGAAATCGCGAGCGAAGGAATCGTGGCCGTGGTCTGCAAGCGCGCGTAACGCAGCGGGGAGTGCGCCGGACAGAACCGCATCTCGCAGCAACTGGTGACGCGCTACGTTCTGTGTGGGATTCTCTTCCGTGTCGCGCTTCCGCAGGTTCATCGACATGCACAGCTTCACCTGTGTGGTGATGAGTGTGTAGCTCGCGATGATCCTCGAGTTCCCGCAGAGGCGGACGAGCTCCGTGTGGAAGTCGAAGCTCGCCTGCACACGAGCAGCTTGATCATCGGTCCGCTCGAACGCCTGCGCAAGCTGAGAAAGCGCTGCGTCCAGGCGCGAGGTGTCGATCGCTGTCACGTCGTCCGTGTATCGGTAGAGGTGCTCCACCGCCATGCGTTCGAGGCCTTCCCGGAAGGTGAGGATCTCGAACACATCGTTCTGGGTCAGGTCGATGACCCGCACACCCGCGCGGGGCCGGCGGACGACAAGCCCGGACCCTTCGAGGATGCGCAGCCCTTCGCGCACCGGTGCGCGGGACACCCCGAGCCGCTCGCACAGGTGCTCTTCGACCAGTCGGTCGCCTGGCCGCAGCTCACCGCGGAAGACCAGCTCACTGATCCGATCGGCTGCGAGCTCGGCCAGGCTGGGGCTCTCGATGAGTGAGTCGACGGGGGTCGCGTGGCCGGTCTCGGGGGTCGTGGAACGTGGTGTCATCGCGACCTTCTTTCTTCGGGCAGCTAACTGCGAAGGGTATGCAGCAGTGCACTCGCTCGCCTATTGTAGACAATCGACGGTGACGCACGACACGATGAGGTGGGGAATGGCCGACGAGTCAGCACACGAGAAGGCGGCGGAAGCCGGGAACCGGGCTGACACCTCGGCGGCGGTTGCGCGGGAGAGTTCGGCAGGCCCGTTGTCCGGCGTCACCGTGCTGGAAGTGGGCGTCTTCATCGCCGGCCCCTACGCGACGATGCAGCTGGCGGACATGGGAGCTCGCGTCATCAAGATCGAGACCCCCGGGACCGGCGACTCCCTGCGGGCATCCGGCCCCTTCATCGACGGCCACTCGAGCCCTTTCATCCGACTCAACCGGAACAAGGAGTCGATCGTCCTCGACCTGAAGTCCGACGACGGCCGCGCGGCACTGCGCGGGCTGCTCGCGGACGCAGACGTGTTCGTCGAGAACCTGCGTCCCGGCTCGCTCAAGAAGATGGGATTCGGGTACGACGACCTGAAGGAGGAGTTCCCGGGACTGGTGTACGCCTCGGCCTCGGGGTGGGGCCAGGACGGGCCGCTGTCACCGCTGGCCGGCTTGGACATCATGGCGCAGGCGCGGTCGGGACTCATGAGCATCACCGGGTTCAAGGACCAGCCACCCGCGAAGGTGGGGGTGCCGATCTCCGACCTCACGACCGCCCTGTACATGGCGCTGGGCATCGTGTCTGCCCTGTACGAGCGGAAGGAATCGGGGAAGGGCCAGTACCTGGATGTGTCCCTCTTCGAATCCGCAGTGTCGCTGGCGGTGTGGGAAGCGGGCAGCTACTTCGGTGCGGGAGTGGTGAGCCAGCCGAACGGCTCCGCCCACCAGGCACAGGCCCCTTACCAGGCGGTGCTCGCGAAGGACGGCCACGTGACGATCGGTGCCAACGCGCAGGCGACGTGGAGGCGGTTCTGCCAGGCGTTCGACTTCGCGGACCTGGAGGACCACCCGAAGTATGCGGAACCGGAACTGCGCCTGGAGAACCGCGAAGGACTCGTCGCGGTCGTCGAGGATCGCCTGCGGAACCGGACGGTCGACGACGTGCTCGAGGAGATGAACCGGGTGGGCGTCCCCGCAGCGCCCATCAACGACTACGAGCAGGTGTTCAACGACGCGCATTTGAAGGCGCGCGACTACTTCTGGACGGCCCAGCACCCCGAGTTGGGTGAGGTCGAGCAGCTGGGGAATCCGATGCGGTTCTCCCGGTCGCAGGTGACGCGGGGCAACGCGGGGCCCGCGCTGGGTGCGGACACCGAGCGGGTGCTGGCGGAGGTTGCTGCGGGCGGGCGTCGGGACGGGTCGACGGGTGGGTCGAGGGCTGGGTCGACGGGGACGGATCACTGATGATGGGGGAGCAGGGGATGACTGAGCACTTGGTGACCGAGGTCCGTGGGGCGGCACTGCATGTCACCTTCAACCGGCCCGAGGCCCGCAACGCGATGACGTTCGAGATGTACCAGGGGCTGGCCGAGGCGTGCACGCGTGTCGACGAGGATCCGTCGTTGCGGGTGCTGGTGCTGCGCGGCGCGGGCGGCCGGGCGTTCGTCGCCGGGACGGACATCGCGCAGTTCCGCGGGTTCACCGGTGAGGACGGTGTCGAGTACGAGAAGAAGATCGACGCGGTGCTGGGTGCTCTGGCGGCGGTGAAGAAGCCGGTCGTCGCGGTGATCGACGGTCACTGCGTGGGCGGTGGGCTGGGCATCGCCAGTTGCGCGGATATCCGAGTGGGGTCGAGCAAAGCGTCGTTCTCCGTGCCGATCGCGAAGACGCTGGGCAACACCTTGTCGGCGAACACTCTGCGGCGGTTGGTGCGCGCGTTCGGGGAGCCGAGGGCGGCGTCGATGCTGCTGATGGCGCGGCGGGTGGATGCGCAGGAAGCGCTGTTGAGCGGATTCCTCACGGAGGTCGCCGAGGATCTGGACGAGGCGGCGGAGCGTGTGGTGGCGGAGGTGGCCAGCGGTGCTCCTTTGACGCAGTGGTCGATCAAGGAGAACCTGCGGCGGCTGAACGCCGGGGGAGAGGTCGACGATTCGGACGTCGTTTCTGCGGTGTACGGCAGCGAGGACTTCGCCGGCGCTGTTGAGGCGTTCCTGACGAAGGAGCCGATGGAGTGGACGGGGCGGTAGGGGCCCCTCGTCGCTACGACCGCACCACCTGACACTGCGACAGGTAGCCAGTTTCACCCGGCCAGATGGGTCCGGACTGTACCAAGAAGACGACCAGCAGAGTCGCCTCCTACGATCTGAAGGGACCATACAATGAAGTTCAAGCTACTCATATGGATATTGGTCGCAATCGGGGTGGGGCTCATCCTGGGCCAGTTCCTCCCCAGCTCCGTGCTGGCCGGCACCGAATCTGTCCGGGTCATACTCAGCGGTCTTCTCCAGTTCTTCATTCCGCTCATCGTCTTCGCGTTCATCGCTGCAGGAATTGCGGAGCTCAAGGGCCGGATCGGGAAGATGCTCAGCTTCTCGGTCATTCTCGCCTATGCGGACACTGTCATCGGCATATCCCTCGGGGTACTGGCCGCAGTCGTCGTCATTCCCAACCTGGTGGACGGTGGGCGTGCTGCTCAAGAGGCGAACCCTCTGCCGGACCCGTTCTTCGAATTGGAGATCGATCCGCCCCTCGCGGTGATATCTGCGCTGATCCTCGCATTCGTCCTGGGGCTGGGTGCGACGTGGGAGAAATCGCATACCCTCCGCACGCTGCTCCTGGAGTTCCGGGACATCGTCCTCTGGGCGATCCAGAAGATCGTGCTTCCGGTCATACCGTTCTTCATCCTGGTGACCTTTGTGAAGCTCTCTGCTGAGGGTGAGATATTCGCGAACATCCCGGTGTTCGGCGGAATGTTCATTCTCCTCATCTGCATGCAGTGGCTGTGGCTCATCATCGAGTACTCGGTGGCTGGAATCGTTGCTCGCCGCAGTCCGCTTCCGATGGCTAAAGCGATGGTGCCTGCCTACCTCACGGGGATGGGGACGATGTCCAGTGCCGTCACGATGCCGGTCGCACTTCGGCAGGCCAAGACAGTCACGTCGATCGACTCCCGGGTCACCGATTTCACCATTCCACTCTTCAACACTGTCCATCAGGCGTGCGCAGGCATCGGCATCGCCATTGCTGCGATGACAGTTTCGGTCATCACGACGGGTGAGCTTCCGGGCGCGGCGACGATCGTGGTGTTCATTCTGCTGCTCGCGGTCATCGAGGTCGGCGCGGTGGGTATTCCGGGAGGATCGATCCTCGCCTCCTTGGGCATCCTCCAAAGCGTGCTCGGATTCGGAGACCCGGAGATCGGGCTCATGCTGACGCTGTTCGCCATCCAAGACAGCTTCGCGGCCGCAGGGAACGTCACGGGAGACGGAGCGCTGACTATGATCGTCAATCGCTTCTTCGGATCACCGGATGAAGCCGAAGCCACACGGACAAAGGACACGACCGATGCGTGACGTGTATGACCTGCGCAGTGACACTGCGATCCAGCCGACTGCCGCGATGGTCGAATCGCTGAGGGGGCAGTACTTCGCTGATGATCTGCTCAGTGAGGACGCTTCAACGCAGCAGTTGCTCGACCATGTCTGCGAAGCCTTCGGGAAGGAAGCCGCGCTCTTCACCCCGACCGGCACGATGTCGAATCAGATCGCGGCGGCCGTGGTGTCCAGGCCGGGTAGTGAGGTCGTCCTCGGATCGGACTCCCACATCTACAATCTCGAGTCCGGCGGATTGGCGGCGAACTCCGGAGTGCAGGTGCGTGCAGTCGGTGCGGACGCCGGGGAATACCGTGTTCACGAGATCGAGGCGGCGCTGCGGACATCAGCGCTCCAAGTCGCTCCTACGAGCGCGGTCTTCCTGGAATCGACCTACAACCTGAACGCGGGTCACGTCTCTTCCCTGTCCAACCTTCAAGAGATACGGGAAGTCGTCGATCGGCACGGGGCCTTCCTGTACATGGACGGAGCGAGAGTCTTCAATGCGGCAGAAAAGCTGGGTGTCGAGCTCTCGGAGATCGCTCAGCACGTTGACGCGCTGCAATTCTGCCTGAACAAGGGCTTGGGTGGACCTCTGGGGTCGATCCTCGTGGGAACGTCGGAGTTCGTGCGTGAAGCCGCCATGATCCGTCAACGTCTGGGTGGCGGGATGAGGCATACCGGTTTCATCGCGGGACCCAGCCTGCTGGCTTTCGAGGACTGGCGAGAAAGGATGGCTGAGGACCGCGCGCACGCCGCGGTGCTCGCGTCCGCCCTGCGTTCCGTGGAGAGTGTCACCCTCATGAACGATCCGATCGAGACGAACATCGTGAGTTTCTCTCTTGCGGCGTCGCGGTCGGAAGCGAAGCACTTCGAGCAGCAGATCTCGCAGCGAGGGATCCACGTCAAACCCATAGGCCCTGCGGCCTTTCGTGCGGTGACACACTCGTCGCTCAGCGCCGACGACGTTGCATTCTGTGCGGAAACAATGGTCAAGGTCCTCACCGCGGTCGCCGATTCAGGCCGGTGAAGACGTCCGCGTCGGTGAAACGGGTAGTCAGTCCCGCTGCCTCTCCGACTGAGCCACGATGCTCCGTGAACGGGTCACGTGCCCCTCTCGATCCGTTACAGTGTTATCTGATCTACTTCACAGACAACGGTCAGCAACAGAGAACGGAATCGCACTGTGACAACGAGACAACGACGCCTCACACTTCTGGGTACCGCAATCGCTTCGGTGTCCGTCCTGACACTCGCGGCCTGTGGTGGGAGCAGCGACTCCGCTGCCACGGCGGAGGAAGCCGGGGATCTGGACACGGAATTCATCACCATCGCAACGGGTGGTTCGTCGGGCGTGTACTACCAGATCGGCGCCACACTGTCGGACATGCTCGCGGACGAGCTGGGGTCCGACACGTCAGTCCAGGCGACCGGCGCGTCAGCGGAGAACATCAATCTGATCACGGACGGGAACGCCGAACTCGCGTTCACGATGGGTGACGCAACGGTCCAGGCTCTAGAAGGCACTGGTCCCTTCGAAGGCGAACCCCGCGAAGGCCTGGCTGCTATCGGCGCGCTCTACCCAAACACGGTCCAGCTCATCGCGACCAAGGCCTCCGGAATCGAATCCGTTGAAGACCTCGAGGGCCGCAACGTCGCCGTCGGCGATGTGGGATCCGGTGTGGAACTCAACGCGCAGATGGTCTTGGGCGCCTACGACATGGACTACGACGACCTCAACGCGGACTACCTCGATTACGGTGAGGCGACGGACCAGATGGCGAACGGCCACGTCGAAGCACTCTTCGCCACGTCCGGACTGCCGAACCCTGCGCTCACCGAGCTCGCGACGAGCACAGATTTCATCCCGGTCCCCATCGATGGTGAGGGGAGGGACAATCTGCTGTCCGAGTACGAGTTCTTCCAGGAAGCCACGATTCCCGCAGATACCTACAAGAACGATGACGACGTCGACACGGTCAGCGTGACGAATCACCTCCTCGCGTCCACAGAACTGAGCGAGGAAGCTGTCTACGACATCACCGCAGCGATCTTCGACAACATCGACCGGGTGCATGCATCACACGTGGAAGCGGAGAACATCACGCTGGAGACCATCACAGAGGGGCTGGTCGTGCCGCTGCACCCCGGTGCAGCGCAGTACTACGAAGAGCAGGGGCTCGACCTCAGCTCCGTTCCCGGGAGCGACGGAGCCGCCGAGGCAGATGCTTCTGACGAGTGACGCTCGTCCCCGTTCCTGAGGGTGTGGGCCGTGCCTTCGACGCGCGGCCCACACCCTCGAGACGGGCAGCGTTCCGCTGGGGACTCGCAGTCGTCGGCCTCGGAGTGGGACTGACTGCGTGCTCTCCACAGGGACCAGTCCTCGTCTGTCGTCATCAGCGCACCGGCGAGGAGTATGCACGTTTCCCGATTGCAGAAGGAACCCGGATCACCCATTCGTGGATCCATTCGATCGAACTCTCGCGGTGGACCGATACCTTCCAATTCGACGGCACACAGCTTCAGCTGGTCGAAACGCGATTCAAGCAGTACGGGGCGGGGATGCCCCTGGACGAAGGCACTATCCGGATGGAAGACGGATGGGTCGTCATCGAAGACATCGACCGTACCTTCGAAGCCATCACGTGGATCCATTCGCACCGTGTCGACTACCGGATCGGCATTGACGACATGGAGGATGCCATTGATCCTCACGAGCTTCCAGATAACGAACCCTTGGAACTGAGGCCAATATGACCGACGAGAAGAAGCTGAAGGGCGACGGCCGCACAGCCGCGAGTTCCGCTGGCGGAAGCGGTGGTGCGCCTACAGGCAGCATCACGCTCGAACCGATGGACGAAGCAACCCGGCGTGCGCAGGAGGCACATGCCGCCGAGGCCGCCGCGAAGTACGACGAAGAGTCGCGGATCAGGACGACGAAGTGGAAGCCGCTGGCGCTTCTCATCAGTGGTGTCGCGATCTTCACCGCGCTTTACCACATGTATACCGCGTACTTCGGGACACCTCCGACGCTGATCCACCGCTCGCTGCATGTGAGCCTCATCCTGTTCCTCACCTTCATGCTGCACCCCCCCGCGAAGCGCGCTAAAGCGGAATGGTGGCGAATCCCCGACGCTGTACTGGCACTGTTGGCGATCGTGCCCACCATCTACCTCTGGCAGAACTACGAGCAGGTGGTGATCCAAGCAGGACGGTTCACCTCGACAGATATCATCGTGGCGACGCTCCTGGTTGTGCTCGTCCTGGAAGCAGCACGCCGCGTCACAGGGTGGGCGCTGCCGATCCTCGCACTCCTGTTCATCGGATTCGGCCTCTATGGTCGGGACATGCCGGGGCTGCTGCGCCACCGCGGTTACGACTGGGACACCCTCGCCTATCAGTTCTTCGCCACGACCGAAGGCATCTTCGGCACTGCGGTAGGAGTGTCCTCCACCTACATCTTCCTCTTCATCCTCTTCGGAGCCTTCTTGGCGAAGTCCGGGATGAGCCAGATGTTCAACGATCTCGCACTGGCGATCGCCGGCCAGACGCGTGGCGGACCGGCAAAAGTCGCAACGCTCGCCTCCGGCTTCATGGGCTCGATCAACGGCTCCGCGATCGCGAATGTCGTCTCGACCGGCGCCTTCACGATTCCGCTCATGAAAAAGGTGGGATACACCCGTACTTTCGCCGGTGCCGTGGAATCGACCGCATCTGTCGGTGGGCAGATCCTTCCACCCGTTATGGGTGCTGCCGCCTTCATCATGGCTGAGACGATCGGCGTCCCCTACACGACGGTTGCCCTCGCCGCTATCGTCCCTGCACTGCTCTACTACATCAGCCTCATCGCACAGATCCACCTTCGCGCCACAAGAATGGGTCTCAAGGGGATCTCGCGAGACAGCCTGCCGGCAGTGCGGGATGTCCTCAAAGACCAGGGGCATCTGCTCCTGCCTCTGATCTTCCTGCTCTACATGCTGTTCTTCTCGGGTAGGACTATCCTCTTCTCCGCATTCCTCACGATCCTGGTGACCATCGTCATCGCGATGCTGCGGAAGAGCACGCGCATGTCGTTCCGTCAGATCCTCGAAGCACTCGAAGAGGGGACGCTGTCTGCACTGAGCGTTGCGATCGCCTGTGCTTCCGTGGGCGTGATCGTGGGAGTCGTGACGATCTCCGGCTTCGGCGTCACACTGGCCAGCGCTATCGTCGCGCTTTCGGGTGGAATCCTGTTCTGGACCCTCGTCTTCACGATGGTCGCCTGCCTGGTGCTCGGAATGGGACTGCCGTCCATCCCGGCCTACATCATCACCGCGACGATGGCGGCCCCTGCCCTCGTCACGCTGGGCGTCGAACCGCTCGTTGCGCACCTGTTCGTGTTCTACTTCGGTCTCTTCGCCAATATCACTCCGCCGGTGGCGCTCGCTGCGTTCGCCGCAGCGGGGATCAGTGGAGGCAAGCCGATGGCGACGGGAATGGCGTCACTCAGGCTCGCCGCCGCGGGCTTCGTGATTCCCTACATCTTCGTGTTCAGCCCCGAACTCCTGCTGAGGGACGTGGACGTCATGACCGGTATCATCGTCGTTGCGACATCGCTGCTGGCAGTCCTTCTCTTGTCGACTGCGATCGAGGGGCACTTCATGGAGGACATGGCGTGGTACCTGCGTATCGTCATCGCAGCTGGAGCCGTGCTTCTTCTGACACCGGACATGTTCCAGGACCTCGGCGGAGCAGCCCTTGTGGCGATCGTGCTCGCAGTCCAGATGTACAAGGCGAAGCAGAATGACAATCTGAGCCTCCGAGCGATCTGACGCAGGAACCGCGGAAAGTGGGCGCGTATTCACTGCGGGCGTATCGCCGCGAGTGACGTATATAGGTGAGGGGTTCATCATACGCGTGGATGATGAACCCCTCACCTCGCTGTGCGCCGTGTCGTGCGTCAACGCCCTCGTCAGTCGTGGATCAGCGAACTGGCGTTGAGCGAATGCCACGCGCGGCTGTGGTAGACGAGCGGCGGTTCCGCATCCCTCTCCGGGACGGAGTGAAGCCCACCCACTTCGTCACCCTCCACCATGAAGAGGGTGGCGCCCTTTGCCGGCAGGTTGCCGATGATGCGGCCGCGGATCCATGCGGCCGCGTCGCGGAAGACGATCTCACCCGTAGGCAGACGATCCCACAGGCTCGTATCCGCGAAGCGGTCGATGCCGCTCGTCGCACCGAGCTTCGCCAGGTGAAGCTGGCGTGCGCTGAGAAGGTGGACCACGACCCCCGACGAGCGCAGGAGGGCAGGAGTGCTCGACGACCGAGCCGACGCGGAGAACGCGACGGTCGGCGGATTCGCGTCGACAGAGATCACGGAGGTTGCGGTCATCGCGACGGGACCGTCTCCCGGATCCGCGGTCACGAGCGCGACGCCAGCGGGGTGGTTGCGGAAGGCGGTCACGAACTGGTCAGTCAGCGTGGGCTGCGCGAGCGCTGTTGCCATGATTGAGTCCAATCGTCGAAGTCGTGCACATGGCACTTACTCGTGACGCCGAGTGAACCCTGTCGATACAGACAGAGCCGTGCCCGCGAGACCTGTCGAGCTCAGATGACCCCGCGGCCTCGGCGCCTGTGTGGTTGAGCGTGAGCCCCACGCTAAGGACTGACCCGCCGCCCCCAACGGCTGGACGTAAACAACGCACACGAATGGTCACACAACGACTTGTGAACACAGAAAGTCCCGAACCGCACGACGCACGTGCGGTTCGGGACTCGCCTCTCTTACCGCGACACGTCCTTGATCTGCCCATACGACAGTGCACCCCAGAAATCGCCGCGCACATACCGCTGCTCCGGATCCGGGTTGAAGTCCCATGGCCGTGACGTCCCCGCCTGCAGCGCTTCCGCCACCAGCCGGCGCTTCTCCTGACTGCCCAGGATCTCCGACTCCAGCGCCCCGAAGTCGTACCGTCCCTCCAACTCCGTCCGCAGCTGATCCGCGATCCCCTCATACGCAGGGTCCGCCGCCTTGTTCACCAGCTCATCCGGATCCGCCACCAGGTCGAACAGCTGATCCGGATCGCCCGGGCACAGCACGAACTTGTACTGCCCCCGCACCAGCGTCACCTGCGGCCGGTATGTGCCCTCCGCCAGGTACTCGATGACGACATCCCGATCATCCGGCTTCGACGTCCCGGACGTCTCCCGGCGGATCGACTCGAAGAGGGACAGCCCCGCCTGACCCTTCGCCACCACCTCATCCGTCGCAGACACCGGAGACGTCACAGCTTCCGACCCTCCGCTCGCACCCGGAGCGCCTGAACCTGCAGCATCCGCCCCCGCAGCGCCCGCACCGGAACCACCGCCACCGGCCAGCTCCACCAGCGTCGGTGCGAGGTCCAGCAGGCTCACCGGGTTCGCGAACCGCCCCTTCGGGACCACGTCCTCGGGCCCCCACATGATGAGCGGCACCCGTGCCGACTGCTCATACGGCGACATCTTGTACCAGAGGCCCTTCTCACCCAGCATGTCCCCGTGGTCGCTGGTGACGATGACGACGGTGTTCTCCGCCAGCCCCAGTTCCTCCAACCGGTCACGGATCCTGCCGACGTGATCATCGATGTAGGCGACCGCCGCGTAGTACGCGTGCCGCGCCCGCCGGACCTCCTCGAGCGTAGGCTCCCGCTGGTCGAACCCGCACATCGTCCGCAGTCGGTGGCTGTGCGGGTCCTGCTCCACGTCCGGCACCTCCGGATGTGCAGGATCCGGGATCTGCCCTGCGAAGAACCGGTCCCAGTGCTCCCGCGGTGGCTCGTACGGGTCATGCGGGTGGATGAACGAGGTGACCATGAGGAACGGCTGATCCTCCCCGGCCGCCCGGTTCGCCCGCACCCGGTCCGCCAGGTGCCGCAGCGACCGGAAGCCCACCTCGTCGTCGAAGTCCTGCTGGACGGTTGCCGTCGACACTCCGGCCTCGTACACCGGGTCCGCGTTGTGGTACCACTGCAGCCGCTCGCCCAGCGGCCGCTCCCAGTCCGGCACCATGTCCATGTCCGCCGGGTACACGTCGGTGGTGAGCCGCTGCTCGAACCCGTGATGCTGATCCGGGCCGATGAAGTGCATCCTGCCCACGAGCGCCGTGTGGTACCCCATCGCCCGCAGCCGGTGCGCGAACGTGGGTTCCGACGACGGGAAGTCCGCACCGTTGTCGAAGCATCCCAGCTCCGAGGGCAGCTTCCCCGTCATCATCGACGCCCGCGACGGAGCGCACAGGGGAGTGGTGCAGTAGGCACGGTCGAACACGGCACCGTCGGCGGCCAGCGCATCCATGTGCGGGGTGCGCGCGGCGTCGTCGCCGTACGCCCCCATCGCCTGCGCGGCCATCTGGTCTGCCTGGATCACTACGATGTTGGGTGGCGTCACGTGGCGTCACGTCCTTTCTTGGAACTGTCTACGAGGTGAGAGTTGTGAGTGCCTGCTGCGGCCCGGACCGGACGGGCACCGACCTGCCCGAGGCTCACGCCGGCACCGCTGCCGATCGCACCGGTCCGGCGGGGGAGGACTGCGGCCCTGGTCCGGACCTGCTGGAGAGGCTCAGTGCCGCGGCCGGGTCGGAGCTGCGCTTCGCGGGGCTGCCCGGCGGCACCTTCCGCATGGGTGCCGAGGATCCGCTCGCCTACGCCGAGGACGGCGAGGGTCCGGTCCGCACCGTGTCCGTCGACCCGTTCGCGATCGCGACGACGACGGTGACCGTCGCCCAGTTCGCGGCCTTCGTCGCGGCGACCGAGCACCGCACCGACGCCGAGGCCCACGGCACCTCCCTGGTCTTCACCGCTCTGCTGCCCGCGAAGGTGCGGGCCGCCTCCCCGACCGTGGTCGCCACCCCGTGGTGGCAGGAGGTGGCCGGTGCCTGCTGGTTCGAACCGGAAGGTCCCGGTTCCCGCGTGGACGATCGGGTCGACCACCCGGTCACCCACGTCTCCCAGCGCGACGCGGCAGCGTACGCGGGATGGGTGGGTGCGCGACTGCCCACGGAGACCGAATGGGAGTACGCGGCCCGGGGTGGGCTGGATCAGCAGCCCTACCCGTGGGGTGCTGAGCGCACGCCCGGCGGGGAGGTCCGCATGAACACGTTCTCCGGTGAGTTCCCCGATGGCCCCACCGGTCCGGTCGGCACGGTGGCGGCGGAGGCGTTCCCGCCCAACGGGTACGGGCTGCACAATATGACCGGCAACGTGTGGGAATGGACCGTGAGCCCCTTCCGCGCGACCGACCAGCGACCGGTCCTGCGCGGCGGGTCGTACATGTGCCACGCCTCCTATTGCCGCCGGTACCGCACCTCCGCGCGTACCGCGGTCACCGCGGACACGTCGCTGGGGCACACCGGCTTCCGCCTGGCCGTCACGACCGGCTAGCACGCCCCGGCCGGTGAGGCCCCCGCGCGGGGCGAGGACCTCACGACCGGCCAGGACCTCACGAGAGGCGAGGACCCCACGTCCGGCTAGGCACCCGCGAGAGCGGGCTGCGCTGCGCATCGCACGCTCACCGGGCCGGATCCTCGGAGGCCTCCCCAGCTGCGGGTGCGGGGGCAGCGGGTGTGGTGGGCGCCTCGGCGGCGGTGTCGTCCTCCGCCGGATCGGTATCGGCGACGTCGGTCGCGGAGTCCTCCCCGTCGGGAGTCCAGCCGTCGGCCCACTCGCCGGTCTCGTAGTCGTAGCCGACCGGATTGCCGTACTCGTCGGTGCGCTTGTACCAGGCGGTGTAGTCCTCGTCCTCCGAATCGATGATCGCACCGGCACCTTCACCCGGCGCGGTCTCCACGACCTGCAGTGCGAAGTCGTCGCCGAACCGGTCCACACCGTCGACCACCGCGTTGTCCATGACCGCCTGCGCGTACTTGTGGCGCATCGTGTGCGGGTCCGTGCGGAGGTCGCGGAACCAGGCGACGATCGCCAGCAGCATGACGAACGCGAACGGGACAGCTGTCACGATGACCAGCTGCTGCAGACCCTCCAGCGCCGTCGCATCGCCCAGCAGCAGCATGACGACCGCGATGCCGGACATGACCAGGCCCCAGAAGATGACGATCCAGCGTCGGGGCGCCTGATCGCCCCCGGTCGTGAGCATCCCCATGACGACGGACGCGGAATCCGCGGACGTGATGAAGAAGATCGCCAGCACCGCGATGCTCACGACGGACAGCCAGCCCATGTTCGGGAGGTTGTCGAGCATGGCGAAGAAGACCTCGGGCGGGGCCATGTCGTTCGAGAACCCTTCCGCACCCTGCGTGTACATCCAGATCGACGTGCCGCCCATGATGCCGTAGGCGACGAACAGCAGCGTCGACGGGATGAAGATCGTGCCCAGCAGGAACTGGCGGATCGTGCGGCCGCGGGAGATGCGGGCGATGAAGACACCCACGAACGGCGACCAGGAGATCCACCACGCCCAGTAGTAGACCGTCCACGCCGACTGGAAGGCGACCGTCTCCTCACCCCAGGAAAGGGAGCGGCCCAGCATGTCGAACATCGACCCCAGGTACTCCATCATCCCCGACGGCAGGAGGTTGAGCAGGAACAGCGTCGGCCCCACGAAGAGGACGATGCCGACGATCGCCACCGTGAGGACGATGTTGATGCTCGAGAGGTAGCGGATGCCGCGGGACACACCGGACACCGCGGACACGATGAAGCCCACCGTGAGGATGAGGATGACGAGCACCGTCATGTTGTTCGTGAGCGGGCCCGCACCGGACACCAGCGAGACACCCGTGCCGATCTGCATCGCTGCGATGCCCAGAGCCGCCGCCGTGCCGAACAGGGTCGCGATGATCGCGAAGATGTCGACGAGCTTGCCGGCGAAGCCATCCGTGTGACGCTCACCGAACAGGCTGCGGAAGATGGAGGACATGAGGAGGGAGCGGCCTCGGCGGTAGGCGGCATAGGCGACCGCACCACCCACCAGCGCGTACATCGCCCAGGCGTGGAAGCCCCAGTGGAGGTATGTCTGCGCCATCGCGTGGTGCAGGGCCTCGGTGGTCTCCGCCGCATTCGTGTGCGGGGGAGGGGAGACGTAGTAGGTCAGCGGCTCCGACGGGCCGAAGAACAGCACACCGATACCGATGCCCGCGGCGAACAGCATCGCCACCCAGGAGAACGTGGAGAACTCCGGCTTCTCACCGTCCTTGCCCAGCACGATCCGGCCGTAGGGCGACATCGCGATCGCGAGCAGAGCGACGAGGATGACGATCGCGACGAGGTTGAACAGCCAGCCGAGGTTGCGGGTCGCCCAGTCGTAGGCGGCACCTGCGACGATGCTCACGCTCTCCGTGCCGACGATCCCCCAGATGACGAACGCGACCGTGAGGACGCCGGCCACACCGAAGACCGTCTTGCCCAGGGTGTAGCGGCGACGCTGCTCGTCGATCGCGATACCCGGCACCAGCGCGGGGTGGATGTCGTGCGGGTAGTCGTTGTGCGGGTACCGGGGGCGCCGGTAGTCGAAACGACCCAGCTGCTCGCCGGCGCGGCCCAGCTGCTCACCGGCGGCGCGGCCGGCGCGCTTCGCGTCCTGCTTGAGACGCTGCGGGGCGCCGTGGCCTGCAGACGCAGCGGATGCGGTCGTGTCGGTGGTCGGCGCGTCCGTGGCGTCGTGGTTCGCGGCGCCTGGGTTCGTCGACGCGGGGTCGGGTGTGTGGGAAGACTGCTGATCGTCAGTCATCGCTGATACTGCTCCTGTCGGAGGTCGCGGGTGGACCGCCGAACAGTACTTCGCTACCCGGCGCGCTGAGGCGGCAGGGCTGGTGTCGGCGGTAGGTCCGTGATGCCGAGGCCCGGGGAAGCAGGCCGTGCGGCGGGCAACAGCCCTATGGCTCTCCGCCCCACCAGCCGATCGCAGCAGGGGTCCAGGAATCATTCGCGAAACCGCTGGCGGGGCGGGGCGCGATGCGCGCGGAGTGGCGGTCCAGTTCGGACGCACGATCCCCCAGGGACTGGACCTGTGTTCGACACAGGCGTCCGGCTGAGATCTCCGTGTGAGGCATACCGGGGATGCTACCGACGAATTCCCAGGTAGCAAATGGACCATTCAGCCTACTTGCGGGTAGTGGCCGTGCGAAGCCCCGTTGACGCTGATGGCTCGAGCCCAACCTCCGTTGGTGGTTGGGGACTCCTCTGCGCCGACGACTGCGGTAGGGTTCCCTGGTCATTGCTTGTGAAGCCGATCACGACTCTGTGGTGGGCGGAATCGTGGAATCTGAGGTGCGGAATTGGACTCTCTCACGGCCGTATTCGACGCGATCAGCAGAGTGGTGTGGGGGCCGTTCGTCCTCATCCCGCTGCTGTTGGGCACCGGACTGTATCTGACGTTCCGCCTGGGCGGGCTGCAGTTCTTCAAGCTCATCCCCGCTCTGCGCCTGGGCATCCTCAAGCGCAAGGACCAGGGCTCGGAAGGGGATATCAGCCAGTTCCAGGCGCTCACCACCGCACTCGCCGCCACGGTGGGCACCGGAAACATCGTCGGAGTCGCCACGGCCATCGGGATCGGCGGTCCGGGTGCGCTCTTCTGGATGTGGATGACCGGACTCCTGGGCATGGTGACGAAGTACGCGGAGGGCTTCCTCGCTGTCCGCTACCGCCGCACCGACGCGGCGGGGGAGAAGTCCGGCGGACCCCAGTACTACCTTGAGCACGGCATCAAGAACGGGTTCGGCAAAGCACTGGCGCTCATGTTCGCCATCTTCGCTGTGCTCGCCTGCTTCGGCATCGGCAATATGACGCAGGGCAACTCGATCGCGTCCAACGTCGAGGCCAGCTGGAGCGTACCTGCCTGGGTCACCGGTCTGGTGCTCAGCGTTCTCACCCTGGTGGTGCTGGTCGGCGGCATCAAGTCGATCGGCCGCGTCACTGCGGGCCTGGTGCCCATCATGATCGTGTTCTACGTCGCAGGCGGCCTCTACATCCTGCTGGCGAACATCCAGGCGGTGCCAGCAGCGTTCGGCCAGATCTTCTCCGAAGCGTTCACCGGCACCTCGGCGGTGGGCGGCTTCGCAGGGTCGGCGATCATCATCGTCATCCAGATGGGAGTCGCCCGCGGTCTGTTCTCCAACGAATCGGGGCTCGGATCCGCCCCGATCGCCGCGGCGGCCGCGCAGACGAACCATCCCGTGCGTCAGGGACTCGTGTCCATGACACAGACGTTCATCGACACGATCATCGTGGTGAGCTTCACCGGTCTGACGATCATCACGACGGGCACGTGGAACCAGGTCGATCCGGAGACGGGTGAACAGATCTCCGCCGCACTCATGACGGGCGAGGCGTTCTCGCACGGCCTGCCGGGTGAATGGGGACACTGGGTCGTCACTCTGGGGATCGTGCTCTTCGCGTTCTCCACCCTGCTCGGATGGTCGTACTACGGCGACAGGAACGTGGAGAGGCTGTTCGGCCGTCGGGCGGTGCTGCCGTTCCGGGTCGTGTTCTCCCTGGTGGTCTACGTCGGCTGCACCTCGGAGCTCGAAGTCGTCTGGAGCTTCTCGGACGTGATGAACGGTCTCATGGCGCTGCCGAACCTGGTGGGAATCCTCGTCCTCTCCGGACTGATCGCCCGGGAGACACGCCATTACCTCAAGCACGATCCGCAGCTGCTCGCGGACAAGGACCAGATCGAGGCGTTCATGAAGGATCAGCCTGGCTGGGACGAATGGAAGGCCGGAGACATCATCGGCTCCTCTCACCGCGGGACTGCTGTGTCCGGACGACCCGGCGAAGCGGGGAACCAGCCCGACTGACTGACTCCGCCAAGAGCCGTGAGGACTCGGGATCTCCGGCAGACACGATGCACCCCGTGGGCCCTGTGCCCCCGGGGTGCATCTGTGATCCCCGAATGTCATGCCCGACTGAGGATCTTCACGAACGGCCGCTTCCCGCGTGGCGGCTGGGGCCCCTGCGGGTCGAACAGCGGGGTGTATCCGTTCTTGAGGTAGAGCGCGACGGCCTCCGGCTGCTTGGGCCCGGTCGTGAGGTAGACGCGGTCGTATCCGGCCTCCACTGCTTCGTGCTCCAGCGCGACCAGCACCTGTCCGGCGAGCCCCCGACCGCGGTGGTCGGGGTGCGTCCAGACCCGTTTGAATTCGGCAGTGTGGTCGTCGTACCGCATGAAGGCACCACCAGAGATCGGATCCTCACCGTCCAGCAGGACGATGAACGCCCCGTGAGGCGGGGCGAAGGCATCCGGAGGGTAGCGGTTGATCTCCACGCTCGCGGGTTCCCCCTTGAACTCCAGCCCGTACCGGGAGTCGTACTCCCGCTCCAGATCGGCCAGGAGCGGCGCGGCCAGTGGATCGTCCGCCGCCACTCTGAGGGTGCGCAGCACAGTGCGCGTCTCCGTGGGCAGGGTTTCGGTGGTCGGTCGGGTGTCCGCGGTGGGCAGTGCCTCGGCGACGGGCACGGGGCCGGTGAGGGGCAGGACTTCGGTGGCGTGCAGGGCTTCAGGGGCGTGCAGGGGTTCGGCACTCATGGCGACCTCCTCGGGGCGGGACCGGTGGGGCGTGGGGCAGACAGGGCGGGTCCATGAGCGGTTCGCCAACCGCTACGTCCCCGTGTTCCCAGCGCTTCAGGAACTGGCTCTCTTCCCCGTTCCTCGCCGCGTAGTTGAGAGTTGGGGCGGAAGCACGGCGTCGCGGGGAGCACCCTGTCTGGTTCCTGGGCTTTCGGGCGCCTCGTGGCGTCGAATAACTGAAATATTTGCACGGCGGGAGGGACACGGGATGCCACGGCGACTTATATGTCCGGCCGTGACCTGACTGGTCATTGTTCTTACGTCGATGACGGCACCGCCTTGACTCAGAGCGGGAGTGTGCGGATCATGTCGGTCCGCCGATCGCGTCCCCGACTGTCAGTCGGCCTGCTTCTGCTTCTGCCATTCCTTGTAGAAGGACAGGACGAAGATACCGACGATGATCGCGAGGGTGAGCCACAGCGCGTACTTGTCGATCACCTTGAGGATGTCGACTGCGGCCTCGCCCAGCTGGTATCCCAGAACGGTCCAGATGAGCGTGAAGATCAAGCAGCCCAGCAGGTCTGCTGTGAGGAACAGGGACAGGCGCATCCGCGTCCACCCGGCCACTAAGTAGACGATTGTGCCGGGGATGCCGGGGCACCTCGCGATGACCGTCATGAGGAACAGCGCCCAGTCCGGGATGTTCTTGAGCTTCTCCGCTCGTTTGCGCTGCCGCTCGTTCTGCGCGAACAGCCTGAGGATGCCGTCGCCCCATCGGCGGCCTGCCAACCAGAAGACCCAGTCGAGCTTCGCCATGCCCACGAACCCTGCGAACACGACCAGCCACAGGGGGAGGTCGCCCACCCGGGCGTACGCGGCTGCCGCGACGATCGCGGTCTTCGCCCCGTTGATGA
This sequence comes from Brevibacterium yomogidense, assembly GCF_016107685.1. Taxonomy (GTDB): domain Bacteria; phylum Actinomycetota; class Actinomycetes; order Actinomycetales; family Brevibacteriaceae; genus Brevibacterium; species Brevibacterium yomogidense. The sequence continues at coordinate 283,904 of NZ_JABASY010000003.1, read as the reverse complement.
ATTCCTGCAGGACCGGTGCGTTCACGAGGAGCCACGGCCGGAACGGCAGAAGCGCCATATAGACGAGCGGCACGCCGATGATGAGGACGAGGAGGATCTTGTCCAGCCTCGTGGCCTTCCCCTTCCAGGGCTTCACCGCGTCCCAGGGATCCTCAGGGGACGCTTCGGTCGACGTTCCGCCCGGAGCACCATCCGGCTCCGCAGCGCTGTCGCGTGCCGCAGGGCTCTCGGTTGCAGGGGTGGCGTCGACAGACGACCCGTCGATCTCCTCGGACGTCGTTTCGTCGCGGGGACGGTCGTCGCTCATCGTGCGGCTCCTGCGGGGGTGAGTGGGACTCGATCCGGTGGAGGACCGTAGCGACGACCAGGGTACCGGACGCCGGCGTACTGCCCTTGTGATCCGGCGTGCTGCCCCTGCGTCCCGGCGTGCAGGATCTGTGTCACTGGCGTCACGGTGGTTGCGGCGCTGCATGTGTGGCACGACCACTGACGTGCGAACGCGACGACCATGTGCACGTGTGACACGTCGTGGGGTGGGGTGTCTTCCGTCCCCGCGGGGACGGGGTATAGTGTTCCACGTTCGCGGATGTAGCTCAGCTGGCAGAGCATCTGCTTCCCAAGCAGAAGGTCGCGGGTTCGATCCCCGTCATCCGCTCCACCGGAAGTGCTGGGACGTCGTACACACGGCGTCCCAGCACTTTTTTCGTGTGTGGGGGCCGGTTCTGCGAGGTGCTTCTTCAGTCTCGTGGACGGGGTCGCTCGTGCTGTGAAATGGGCTCACGAGTCCCGCGAACCTAGTGGCCCGGTTGAGTGGCACTTTTACGCGTTGACTGCATCGTTTTCAGCAGTGTTCTACTGCTGAAAACGATGCAGTCAGTGGCGGAAACGCGCAGTGAACGACAGACGGCTCTGTTGCTTCACATGCCGCTTCGTCACTCGACAGTTTTCGGGTACGTCACGACAGCATCATCGACCACCGCACCCTCACTCATCACGGCCTCGACGGTCTTCCCGGGACCCATGATGTGCTGGACCGCCTCGTGGTGCGCCAGCAGGTGGTCGGCGATGATGCGGCGGTGGCAGCGCCACCACACCGCCTCGGAGCACATCACCGTAAGACGCTGCTTGCGTCCCCACGACCGCAGCGCGTCCAGCGCGTCGCGGAACCCCTCCGACAGCGCGTGGTCCGCGTAGTTGTGGAAGCTGCGGTTCTGCCACCATGCGTTCTCCTCGAAGGGCACCGTCTTGCTGACGGGCCGCCGTCCGGTGAGCTCTTCCGCCCGAATCATGTCGATCCCCACGTCGCTCAACGAAGACTGGAGTGCGTCCTCATCGAAATGCGGATACTTCGAGGACCCGGGCAGCTTGCGCACATCCACCACCAAGCCGATCGCGTTCTCCTCGAGCAGGCGCAGGAACTCCTCCAGCGTCCGGCTCGAATGCCCCACCGTGAAGAATGGTCCGCCAGCGCTCTCACCCACCGGTCAGCCTCCTGTCCGACTCACCTGTCCGACTCACCTGTCCGACTCACCTGTCCGTCTTACTGCCTCCACGCCGCGAGCTGCTGGGCGCTCACTTCCGCCAGCGCGGCCTGCCAGAGCGGACCGAACGTCACGCGTCGCACGCCGATCCCACGAAGCTGCTCGAGGGAACCGGACTTCGCGCCGTTGACCGGGTGGGCGGTGACGTTCACCGGGACACTCACGGCAGCGACGATCGCAGCAGCGGATTCACCATCGGGCAGCCCCACAGGATAGACACTGCGTGCACCCGCCTTCACCAGGAGTCGGACGCGTTCGACCGCCTCCGCCAGCGGATCCTCGAAGAGTGCGGTGCCGTGCACCAGCGCGTCGGTGCGCCCGTTGATGACGAGCTCCACCCCGGCCTCGTCGGCGGCCGCGCGTGCTTCCGCGATGTATTCGGCGTGCTCGTCGCGCTCGCGCATGCGCCCGTTCTCCCGGCGCACCGTGTCCTCGACGTTGATGCCCACCGCGCCCGCCTCCAGAACCTGTGCGACCAACTCACGCGGGGTCAGCCCGTACCCGGATTCCACATCCACGCTCACGGGGAGGTCCACGGCGTCGACGATGCGGCGCGTGGCCTGCATGTAGTCCGCGAAGTCCATCGCCTCGCCGTCACCGGGCCCCAGAGCGTCACCCACGGGATGGCTGCCCACGGTGAGGCCCGTGAAGCCCGCGGATTCTGCCAGGCGCGCGGACCACACGTCCCACACCGTGGGGAGGACCAGCAGGTCTCCGGACGCATGTGCCTGTGCGAATGCCGATGCCGTCTTCTGTATGTCTGCCATGACTCTCCTCCACCGTTCGGTCGCACAGAGGTCACTGTGCGGAGGCGGCCTCGCCATCGACAGTGATCGACAGCCACCTGTTCGGAGCAACAGCGGGCCGCAGCAGACCATTCCGGAAGCACTCGGAAGCCACCCGCCACGAACGCCACCACTCCGTCCCTCAGGGTTCACCCAGGGTTCGCACACCGTCTCACCAGCACTGACAGAGTCTTCGCGGATCGACCCGCCTGTCTGGAAAGAGACCATGTCACTCACACCCACTCGTTCACTGCTCACGTCGCTGGCGCTCGCCACCGCACTCGTGGCGCCGGGAGCCGTGCTCGTCCCGGGACTGCCCGGGACCTCGGCGCCGGTACACGCTGCCCCCACGGACGACCAGCTGGGAGCGGACGGCTCCGTCCTCCGCTCCTCGGAGACCACCCGCGTGGCACCCGGCCTCGACCTCACGCACTTCTCCCGCATGGAGGACAGCAGCTGGAACAACGGCAACGTCCTCACGGCGGACCTCACCGTCGACAGCCTCTCCGTCGACGTGACGGACACCGGCATCGTGACCGATCGTGCACCCACCTCGGAGGTCATGGCCTCCGGGGATCACGGCGGCCAGGCCGTCGCCGCTGTCAACGGCACGTTCTTCGACATCAACCACTCCGACGCCCCCATCTACACGTCCGTGTCCCGCGAGGGGATGCGCGTGGGCGCGAACACCCCGATGCCCAGCCTCACGCTCACCGGCCGGCAGGCGGCGGTCCAGATGCTGTCCGCCTCCGGCACACTCACCGCGGACGGTGAGGAGCACGATCTGGGCGGCCTCAACAACCCGCAGCTGACGGAGGGCATGATCGGCGTCTACACCGCGGCGTGGGGTGACTACACCCTCGACCGGCCCGTGGGTGGGCCGGACTCGGGGGCGGACGACGTCGCCCGCGCGACTGTCGTCGACGGGAGGTCATCGACGTCTCCGGGCTGGTCGACTCCGCCGGTGACCCGGAGATCCCCGACGGCGGGCAGGTGCTCCTGGGCCGCGACGCGGGAGCCCAGACGATCGCCGCGCTCGAAGTGGGCGATTCCGTCGACATCGAGATCGCACCCAACCACGACGTCGACGCCGCGATCGCCGGCAGCCACCAGATCCTCACCGACGGCGAGGTCCCGGACATGAGCGCGGACCTCGCGACCGCCGTCCACCCCCGCACCGCAGTGGGCATGAGCAAGGACGGCACGGAGCTGTTCGTCATGACGATCGACGGCCGCAGCGGCGCCTCCCGCGGGATGACACTCCCGGAGCTGGGTGCGTTCTTCAAGGACCTGGGTGCGCACAACGCGCTCAACCTGGACGGCGGCGGGTCCACGACGATGGTCGCCCGCCCCGCCGGTGCGGACGCACCGTTCGTCCAGAACTCGCCGTCCGACGGTGGGGAGCGGGAGGTGCCCAACGCGCTCGTCTTCTACTCAGACGCACCCGCGCAGCAGCTGAACGACGTCCAGCTCGACACGGCCCTGGACGGCGAGGACACCGTCCTGCGCGGCATGCACCGCACCTACCGCGGGACGGGGCTGGGGGAGAACCTCGACCCGCTCGCAGTGTCCGGCACCTTCGCGACAGACAGCGGGCTCACCCTCGCCGAGGCCGACGGCGCCACCGCCTCCGTCCGCGGCGAGACGACCGGCACCGCCCGCGTGTCCTTCGCCGCGGACAACCACACCGCCCGCAAAGATCTGCGCGTGCTGGGGGAGGCGATCGGCCTGCGCCCCAGCTCCCGCGCCCTCAACCTCGCAGAGGTCGGGGACTCCGCGGAACTCACGATCACCGGTTTCGACTCCGACGGCCGGACCGCTCGCGTCGAGACCCGCGACCTGGACATCGAGGCGAGCGACGGCATCGACGTGACGACGGACGATCTGGGCAACATCGTCATCACCGCGACTCAGGAGACCGCCGGCGGGGCGGTGACGTTCCGTGCGGGGGAGGCGACGGCCTCGGTCCCGATCACGGTGGGCACGCGGGTGACGGACGTCGTCGACTTCGGTGACCCGGGCGCGTTCACGGAGGAGACGGCGCGGGCGACGGGCTCGTTCATCGCGGGCGAGCCGACTCCTGACGGCGTCCCGTCGGTCGCGATGGAGTACGACTTCACGCAGTCGTCCGCCACTCGCGGCTACTACCTCATCAGCAGCGACGAGCCCACGATCGACGGCAACACGCTCGCGTTCGAGCTGATGATCCGCGGCGACGGTTCCGGTGCGTGGCCCCGCCTGCAGGTGCGCGGCGCGGACGGCGTCGTCACCAACCTGGACGGCGACCACCTCGCGTTCGACGGCTGGCAGAAGGTCCGCTTCGAGGTGCCGGCCGGGCTCGCCCAGCCGCTCACCTTCGAACGGATCCGCATCATGGAGACGCGACCCACCGCCCAGTACGAAGGCGACATCGCCATGGCCGGTCTGCAGGCGATCTCCACGCCCGAGGCCGCACCCACCGAGGACACCCCCGTCCACGACCCGGCCCTGCTGGCTACCGGCACTGTCGCGGACCGCCCGCAGAACATCGCGGTCATGAGCGACGCGCAGTTCGTCGCGGCGAACCCGGACAGCGACGCGGTCGCGGGAGCCAGGCGGACGCTTCAGGAGATCCGGGAGGCGCAGCCGGACCTGCTCGTCATCAACGGCGACTTCGTCGACGAGGCGTCTGACGACGACTTCGCGCTCGCCCAGCAGATCCTCGACGAGGAGTGGACGGAGGGCATCCCGTACGTCTACGTGCCCGGCAACCATGAGGTGATGGGCGGGGAGATCGCGAACTTCGAAGGCGCGTTCGGGCCCACCGCCACGGAGCGCACCCTGGGGCGGACGAAGGCGATCACGCTCAACACCGCGTCCGGTTCGCTGCGGGACGGGGACACGGACCAGCTGCGGATGCTCGAGGACGCGCTCGACGAGGTGGGCGAGAGCGACCACCTCACCGGTGTGACGGTGTTCTTCCACCACCCGCCGCAGGACCCGCTGTCGTCGAAGTCCAGCCAGCTGTCGGACCGGCGGGAGGCGGCGGAGCTCGAAGCACTCCTGGGCGCCTTCCGGGAGGACACCGGCAAGTCCGCCGCTGTCGTCAACGGGCACGTGGGCGTCTTCCACGGGTCCGCCGTCGACGGGGTCAGCTACCTCATCAACGGGAACTCCGGGAAGAGCCCCTCCGGGACGGCCGCGGCCGGTGGGTTCACGGGGTGGACGATGCTGGGGGTGGACCCGGGCCTCGGCGACGTGGGGGACAACCCCACGACCGCGGACCGAGTCGCGTGGCTGGCGGCGGAGACCCGCCCCTGGGTCGACGAGATCACCGTCGACGCGCCGGGGGCGATGGTCCCGGGCCAGACCGCCGAGGTCTCGGCCGAGTTCACACAGGACGGTCGGACCGTGCCCGTCGGGTGGCCGGTCACCTCGCAGTGGGGTGGCGACGGTGTCGTCGTGGACGGCGGCGACGACGCGGTGGAGGTGAGCTCCGACGTCGTGCGGGTGAACCCGCGCACCGGTGAGATCACCGCGGTGCAGCCCGGAACCGCGACCGTGTCCGTCACGGTGAACGGGCGGACCGCGGAGGCGACGGTCGTGGTCGCAGGTGACGAGCCGGGACCCGAACCGACAACGGATCCCACAGGGGAGCCGACGGACGGCCCGACTGGAGAGCCGACGGGTGAGCCCACGGGAGGTCCGACCGACGAGCCGACTGCGGAGCCGACGGGTCCGGGTTCTCCGGGTTCTCCGGGTTCTCCGGATTCGACGGACGATCCCGACTCACCGGACCGCGATGACTCGAAGAGCGACCACGGTTCGGGTGAAGACGATACGGGGACACTTCCCCGGACCGGTGCCCAGGTGGGTCTGGCGCTGGTGCTCGGCGGTGCCCTGATCGTGGCAGGGTTCGTGCTCACTCACATGGTGCGCAGACAGCAGAGCTGACGCGCGGAAGCACGACCACGCGGACGGGCGCCGGCCTCGGGAAGGAGCCGGCGCCCGTCCTCGTCGCCGCGCCGTCGGCTACCTCCATGCCCCTTGCCGGGATCTCGCAGACGTGGCCTGTCTCACCAGGGGAACACTCGTACCGAATCTGTGCAGTCCCTGGGAGAATCCCTGGGCGTCGGCCCTTCGCAGTGCCGACCCGATCATCCGGTGCCGAACGTTGCCGCGGCTCTGACACGAGGAGACCCATGACCACGACGACCGTCGGTTCGCCCGAACCCGCGTCCACACCCGGTTCGGCGCGGCCCGGTACGACCGGCCCCCGGGAGATGCGCAGGGTCGCCGGTGCCAGCGCGATCGGCACGGGCATCGAGCTCTACGACTTCCTCATCTTCGGGCTGGCCGCAGGACTCGTGTTCCCCCAGCTGTTCTTCCCGGAGTCCGACCCGCTCATCGGCACCCTCCTGTCGTTCATGACGTTCGGGGCGGGCTTCGTGTCCCGGCCGCTGGGCGGCATCGTGTTCGGCCACTTCGGCGACCGGTTCTCCCGCAAGACGATGCTCGTCATCTCCCTGGTCGCCACCGGTGCGTGCACCGTGGCGATGGGCCTGCTGCCCACCTACGCGACGGTCGGGGTGCTGGCCCCGATCCTCCTCGTCGCGCTGCGCGTCCTCCAGGGCTTCTTCATGGGCGGTGAGCAGTCCGGCGCGTTCCTCATGGTCACCGAACACGCACCCCGTGGACGCAAGGCGTTCTTCGGCGCGTTCGTCACCGCCGGTTCGCCGATCGGCAGCATCCTGGGCATCGGCGTCTTCAACATCGTCGCCGTCGCGACCGGTCCGGCCTTCACGGAGTGGGGATGGAGGATTCCGTTCCTCGCCTCCGCGGTCCTCATCGCCGTGGGCATCTACGTGCGACTGGGCATCTCGGAGAGCCCCGTCTTCCGCACCATGGCCGCAGGTGACAAGGTGTCGCGACTGCCGCTGGCCGGTGTCGTCGCGACCGCGCTGCCGCTCATCATCGGCGGGGTGCTGGTGAACCTGGGGTTCAACCTCTTCATCTTCATCGTCAACTCGTTCAGCATGTCCTACGGCACGGAACAGCTGGGGATGGACCGGAACGACATCCTCCTGAGCGGCATGGCCGGATCCTTCGGCATGCTGATCTCCGTGTTCGTCGCCGGCTGGCTGGCGGACCGGATCGGCCTGCTCAAGGTGATGATGGCCGGTGCCATCTTCCAGATCGTGTGGGCGTTCCCCTACTTCTGGCTGTTCGACAGCCGCGACGTGGGCCTCATCTACCTCGCGGTCATCGTGGCCTACATCGGCCTGAGCTTCGTGTTCGGCCCCATGGCCGCCTACTACGTGAGCCTCTTCAAGCCCGAATACCGCTACTCCGGCGTGGCACTGTCCTACAACCTGGGCGCAGTCCTGGGCGGCGGACTGTCCCCGTCGATCGCGACGGCGCTGCTGGGCTACTTCCACGGCAGCGCGGGCATCTCCCTCTACATCGCGATCGGCGGAGTGCTCTCCGCGATCGGCCTGCTCATCACCGCGAAGCAGGTGCGCCGCTCGTCGACTGAGACGCTGGGGGACTGACCGCGGTTCGCCACTGCGGCGCTCCGGGGCCAACACCCCTCCCACACGTCACGTGCTACACGTCATGCACGCGCTTCAGAGGAACAAGTCGGTCTGCAGCGACTCCTCGCTGGAACCTTCGAACAGGTAGGGCGAGAAGTCCGTCACGCCGACGCTGCGCAGCACGTCCTCGTCGACGAAGCACTTGCCTGTGGCTTCCGATGCGGGACGGCGCAGCACTTCCCGTGCTGCATCGGCCACGATCTCCGGCCTGCGGGATGCCCGCATCGCGTCGTCCCCGCCCACCACGTTCTGCACGGCGGCCGTGGCGATGAGCGTCCGAGGCCACAGGCAGTTCGCGGCGATGCCCTCGTCGCGGTGCTGCCCGGCGAAGCCCACCGTCAGCATCGTCATGCCGTACTTGCTGAGCGTGTAGGGAGCGTGCTGCGCGAACCACTTCGGGTCCATGTCGAGCGGCGGCGACAGCGTCAGCACGCGAGGCGCAGACGACTCCAGGAGGTGCGGCTGCGTCGCGGAGAGCACGCTGAAGGTGCCGCGCACATTGATGTCCTGCATGAGGTCGTAGCGCTTGGGGGACAGCTCACCGAACCCGGAAAGGGCGATCGCGGACGCGTTGTTCACGACGATGTCGATCCCGCCGAACCGCTCCACGGTCGACCGGACCGCGCCGGCCACGGATTCGTCGTCACGCACGTCGCCCACGATCGGCAGCGCGGTGCCGCCGGCCTCTTCGATCTCCGCCGCAGCAGTGTGGACGGTTCCCGGCAGTCGTGGATCCGGGGTGTCCGTCTTGGCGACGAACGCGATGTTCGCCCCTTCGCGTGCCAGTCGCGTGGCGATCGCCAATCCGATCCCGCGGCTGCCTCCCGTCATGAACACCGTGCGTCCTGCGAAATCCTTGTCGCTCATGTCCGTCCCTCTTCCCCGTGGTACGTCGTCGTGGATGTGATGGTGACCACGGTAGCGAACCACGGTCCTGAAGGCAGTCGGCGGGAAAGAAGCGCAGGTGAAACCCGCTGAAACTCGTGTGATGTGGAACACTGTGAGGGGTCCGTGCCTCGGTCTTCGAGGTGCGGCGTTCAACAGTATGAACCCTGTCCAGACCCTTAAGTCGAAAGCAGAGTGATATGTCTGTCGACGCGCAGAAACCGGATCCTCCGGCGGTCGCCGCATCGGGCGAACCGTCCTCGGGATCGGTGATCCTCAAACCCGTCTTCATTCCGGCCGCGGCGGTGATCGTAGGCCTCATCGGCCTCGTCCTGATCTTCCGCAAGCAGGCGGAGGATCTCACGGAAGTACTCAACACCGCGATCACGGACGGGGTGGGCTGGTGGTACGTCATCGCCGTCAACTTCTTCCTCATCTTCGTGCTCTTCTGCGCCTTCACGAGGATCGGTCGTATCCGACTGGGCAGGGACGACGAGCGACCGGAATTCAGCGTCGCGTCCTGGTTCATGATGCTGTTCAGTGCGGGAATGGGTATCGGCCTGGTCTTCTTCGGCGTCGCTGAACCGCTCAGCAACTACGTGCTCCCTCCAGAAGCGCACGGGAACGATCCTCTGTCGATCGGAGCGGCCCAGGACTCCGTGGGTCTCATGATGCTGCAGTGGGGCCTGCACCCCTGGGGCATCTACGCGGTCGTGGGTCTGGGCATCGCTTATATGACGTTCCGGCGAGGCCGCCCCCTGGCGGTGCGATGGCTGTTGGAGCCTCTCATCGGTCGCAAACGTGTCGAAGGCTGGATGGGCCACACGATCGATACGATCGCCATCATCGGCACCCTGTTCGGCATCGCCACCTCCTTCGGCTTCGGTGTCAGCCAGATCGTGGCGGGCCTGGAATACCTGGGCTGGGCGGAGAGCTCTCCGCTCCTCGTCATCGGCATCATCACCGTCGTGACCGCAGTAGCGCTCTGGTCCGTCCTCTCCGGCGTCCACAAGGGCCTGAAGTGGCTGTCGAACATCAACATGTCGATCGCGGCCCTGCTGGCGCTCGTCGTGTTCCTCATCGGTCCTACGATCTTCCTTCTCCAGGCGATCCCGCAGAACCTGGGCTCCTACCTCAGCCAGCTGCCGGTGACGACTCTGCACACCGGCGCGTGGTCGTCCGATGGTTGGGAAGCCGTGTGGACGATCGGTTACTGGGGCTGGTGGACCAGCTGGGCCCCGTTCGTCGGGATGTTCATCGCACGCATCTCCCGCGGTCGCACGATCCGCGAGTTCGTGCTGGGCGTCCTGCTTGCACCGACCGCAGCCAGCCTCGTCTGGTTCACGATCTTCGGCGAGTCCGCGATGCTGTTCGCCCATGACGGACGCATGGACGTGAGCGACGGCGTCGACAACACGACATCGCTCTTCGAATTCTTCGGCACATTCCCGATCGGCGGGGTCCTCAGCGTCGTCGGCATCATCGTCGTCGTGTTCTTCTTCGTGACCTCGTCTGATTCCGGCTCACTCGTCATCGACATGCTCGCCTGCGGAGGGAAGGTGGAGACTCCGAAATCCACGCGCGTGTTCTGGGCGGTCCTCGAAGGGGTGGCGGCAGCTGTTCTGCTGGTGGTCGGAGGTGACGTCGCGCTCACCGCCCTGCAGACGGTCGCTGTGTCCACTGCGGCACCGTTCTCTGTCATCCTCGTTCTGGCATGTATCTCGCTCTACAGAGCGTTCCGGCACGACGTCGCGAGGATGCCCGAGTACATCCAGCTCATCTCCACGGACCCGCCGAGCATGGTACTCACACCCGGCACAGAAGCCGCTGCAGAAGGAGTCCGCACCGGGGAGCGTCTGTCGGCACGTCTTCGTCGCGAAGTCCGCGGTCTGCGTGGAGTCTCCGCATCGCTGGGCGGGTTCGAGCCCGACACACCAGCGACGGGAGACGCCGGCGATCCGGCAATCGTGTCCTACAGGCCGCTCAACACCGGGAACCTCGAGTTCGATTCCGCGTCCGGTCGCCCCATCGGCACGCAGCAGGGCGCGGATCCACTGGACGGAGAGGTCTTCGACACTGAGGAGTTCCAGGCATCTCAGCAGTACGTCGACATGGGGGAGAGGCCTGCAGCGCACGGGCCGGCCACAATCGACGAGAAGGACGTCGACCCGCAGGCATAGTCCTGGCTCCGCAGCGCGTTTCGCGCACCGGCTGAGGCGTGCGAAGCGGAGTACGGTGGGCAGAGAAGCGCCGAGGCGCCGGCTGGAATCCAGTCGGCGCCTCGGCGCTTCTGCGGGTGGCTTCGGAAGGAAGCTCGGCCCTGTGGGTGTTCCTTACGAGTCCCCGTCTTCCGACGGATGGGGAATCCGGCGGCTTCCCGTGCGTCCCGCCAGAGTGACGTTGCGCTTGGGGCGTCGGCGCACGTCCCTGGGCGGCTCCTCGTAGAGGCCGCGCATGACGGGGACCTCGGTCGCGGGCTGCGGACGGGTGACCGTGTTCACCGGGTCCTCGTACTCGTACTTGTCGTCTTCTGCTCGCATACGGCGGATGGTCTCCTCCGGCGGCAGCACCTTGCGCCATTCGCGGGTGCGGACAGCCGGCATCTCGCCGGCGTCCTCCCGCAGGGCTCGGTGCAGTGCATACATCTGGAAGAACGCGATGATGAAGAACGGCAGCCCGATGAGGATACTGATCGACTGCAGGGCCTCCAGCCCACCTTCCCCGGAGAACACCAGGAGTGTCGCGGTGATGAGACCGACAGCCAGCGCCCAGAAGAGGCGCTGACCCAGGGGGTTGAAGTCCTCATGCCCGTTGGACATCGTGTCGATGACGAGAGCCGCCGAATCCAACGACGTGATGAAGAAGATGATGACGATCGCGATCGCGAAGACGGACACGATCCAGGCCGCCGGGTAGTGGGAGAGCAGCTCGAAGAGGGCACCGGGGATGTCCTCGTCCACCACGACCCGCTCGACGAGCCCGCCCTCGCCGTTCATCTCGATGTTCAGCGACGCGTAGCCGAAGATGCCGAACCACACGACGGAGAACAGTGCCGGCACTGCGAGGACGCCGATCACGAACTGGCGGATCGTGCGTCCGCGGGAGATGCGGGCGATGAAGATGCCCACGAACGGCGACCAGGTGATGGTCCACGCCCAGTAGAAGACGGTCCACGTGTTCTGCCAGCCGGTGTCCGCGAGCGTGTCGTTCCACAGGGCGAGGTCCGCGAGGTTCCACACGTAGGATCCGAACGACTCGAACGTCCCCTTGAGCATGAAGAGGGTGGACCCGCCGGCGACCAGCACGAACAGCAGCAGCGCGACCGCTCCGACGATGTTGATGTTGGAGAGGACCTTGATGCCCTTCTCCAGACCGAGCCCCACGGAGATCATCGCGATGCCCGTGACGATGCCGATGATGATGAGCTGCCAGCCGGCGTTCTGCGGCACCCCGAACAGCTGCTCGAGGCCACCGTTGATCTGCAGCGTTCCCAGGCCGATGGAGACGGCCACGCCGAACACGGTGCCGATGATGGCGACCACGTCGATGAACTTGCCGATGGGCCCGTGGATCCGCTTGCCCAGGATGGGCTGGAAGATCGAGGACACGCGTGGCGGCAGGTTCCGCTTGTGGATGAAGTACGCGAAGCCCAGCGACGGAAGCGTGAAGATCGCCCACGTGTGGAAGGTGAAGTGGTAGAGGGAGAAGTTGAGGGCGTCCACGGCGGCGGCGGTGGATTCCGGTGCGATCCCCAGCGCGCCTTCACGGGGTGGCGCACCGAAATGGCTGACAGGCTCAGCGACACCCCAGAACATGAGGATGGAACCGATGCCGGCGGCGAAGAGCATGGCGAACCAGGCGGCATTCGAATGCTCGGGCCCCTCATCGTCCGGACCCAGCTTGACGCGGCCGAACCGGCTCGCGGCAATGTAGATGAGGAAGATGAGGAAGCTGGTGACACCCAGGATGTAGAACCATCCCAGGTTCACCATGAGCCAGTGCGAGGCAACGCCTGTTGCTTTGGACAGGGGTTCGGTGAAGACGATCGTGGCAAGGACGAACAGGATGATGATCCCTGCAGCGCCGAAGAACACCGCTGGTGTGGTCCTCAGACGCAGTCCGTCATGGAGGCGGTTCAACATGTGCCGCACCTTCCGCGGTCAGGGCCGAAACCGGGAGCCTGAACTGCACTCCCAGTCGTCAGCGAGTGGCTCGGAACTCATGAGCCTAACAGCGAAAGGTGCTGGTGGCAGGCCTTCTGTTCGCCTGGATGTGTTTGGAAGAGCCCATCGAGCTTTGCTTTGTCGGCTGTGAGTCACGGGCGTTCGACGACCTGAGGGGCGCTCTCCTTCACCCGGTACACTACGGTTCCGGTGATAATCGCCGCGATCGCGATATAGATCCCAGGTGAGGCAGTGAAGCCTGTCTGAACGATCATGAGCGTGACGACAAAGGGCGCGGTTCCACCGAACAGGGACACCGACAAGTTGTAGCCGAGCGAGAAACCTCCATAGCGAACGTCCGTCGTGAACAGTTCGTTTGCGGCTGCGAGGACGGGCCCCAAGAAGAAGCTCAGCGAGACCCCCAGGATGATGTGGCTGGCGATCGCGATGGCAACGTTGCCGACCTCCATAGCAAGGAACAAAGGCACAGCGAGGACCACGGATGAGACGCACGATGCCAGTAGGACTTTGCGGCGACCGATGTGATCTGACAGCCAACCGGTCAGCGGAATCATGGCACAGAGGACGAGCATCATGATTACGGCGGACAGGGAGCCGGTGAGGGCGCTGAATCCTGCGTTCACCGAGAGGTGGGTGGGCACATAGGTGAGTACGACATAGATCGCGACGTTCTGGAAAAGAGCGAATCCGCCCACGACCAGAACGGCCCGCCAGTGGTGGATGATCGTCTCCTTGAGTGGGTTCTTCTTCACCTGCCCAGCTCGCTGGAGTGCGACAAACTCAGGCGTCTCCTCAAGCCGTGACCGGATGTACAGGCCGACGATCCCCAGCGGAGCGGCGACGAGGAACGGTATGCGCCACCCCCAGTCATGCATTTGAGCCTCGCTGAGGATGAGGTTCATCACCAGCACCGTGCTTGCGCCGAGAAGGAAGCCCAAGATGCATCCCATCTCGACGAAGCTCACGTAGAAACCGCGCCGTTCCTTCGGCGCATATTCGGCGACGAAAGCGGATGCACCACCCATCTCACCTCCGGCGGAGAACCCCTGGACCAGTCGAAAGAGGACGAGCAGGATCGGTGCTGCGACGCCGATGGTGTCGAAGCCGGGCAGCAGGCCGATTCCGAACGTGGCGATCGAAGCGGTGAGGATGACGGCCGCAAGCGTGTTCTTGCGGCCTATCTTGTCTCCCACTGCACCGAAGAAGATCCCGCCGAGTGGACGTACGAGGAACGCCGAGGCAAAGACGGCGAAGGAACTGAGGAGTGCCGAGGTTGGGTCCTCCGAATGGAAGAACACCTCTCCGATGATCACTGCGAGGTAGCCGTACAGGGCGACATCGAACCACTCGACGACGCTTCCGATGGATGCTCCCACTGTCGCTCGCCGGACAAGCGCGGGTGTGGGGGGGGGTGGACCTGATCTGCATGAGAGTCGGTGTGCACAGCTGCAACCTCGCAATCGTCGACCGTGAATGTGATCGGCTCCACAGCACACTAGGCATATCGTCGGACGAAAGCAAGGGGTTGCGGGGGCCCCTGCTGCTATTCCGGGACGCGGAGGAGGAGGTCGCTGCGAGAGTTGGCCAGATACGTGCGCAGGTACTCGGCTGCGGCAGGCGCCGCACCTTCCTGCAGGAGGCTCACGACCGTGTCGTGCTTGTGCAGATACGTGACATGGAAGGCGAGAGGGTCTTCCATGTAGCAATAGGCGAGACGGAACTCTGCCAGCGTTTGCTCGATCAGCATGGAGAGGCGCTGCGAGCCGGCGAGGGCGACGAGACCGCGGTGGAACTCGATGCTTGCTGCCGCGACCGTCTGCCAGTGATCGCGCTCTGCGGCTGCCTTTCCTTCGGCCACTGCTGCGCGGATGCGAGCCAGTCCTTGCGCTGGGACAGTGTTCACGCTGGTGAGGGCGCCGCATTCGATGATCTCGCGCGTCGTCATAAGATCGGCGATGTCGTCGCGGCCCAGGCGACGGACGAAGAATCCGGTGCTGAGGACGTGGACGACGAGTCGTTCGCGGACGAGGAGCTGGAAGCCCTCTCGCAGGGTGCTCCGCGAGACGTCCAGCTGAGACCGCATCCTTTCCTCTGCGAGCTTTGCTCCTGGTTGCAGCTCGCCGTCGACGATGAGGGTGCGGACCTCGTCCGCGACGCGTGCGGCGGCGCTGGCCACGGCCGGTAGCGGATCGGTGAGCGTTCGGGTGGTCACGGGCCTCAGGCTATCGCACGACGACTGTGCTGTTGCACACAGGGCGCTTGCGGATCGTCGGACGATCTTGCAGGATGGTCGAAGATACGCACGCGGGTTTCCACACCTGACGAATCGAGGGGTTATGACATCAGTGGTGAAGACCATGCGCGTCGGGATCGACATCGGCGGCACATTCACCGATCTCTCGGTGCTGGACGATGACGGAATCGTCGCGGTCGGTAAGGCGCTCACGACACATGGGTCACCTGCACAGGGTGTGCTCGAAGCGCTGATGGAACTGCTGCAGTCCCACGACATCGACGCCGCACATATCGGCACGCTGGTCCACGGGACGACTCTCGTGACGAACGCACTCATTGAACGTCGAGGCGCGAGGACGGCGTTGATGACGACAGAGGGCTTCCGCGACGTTGTGGAGATGGGCCGTGAACATCGGTACGACCTCTACGACCTCGACATAGAAATGCCTGTACCGCTCGTTCCCCGCCGGTTGAGGATCGGAGTGCCGGAACGGATCCTCGCGACGGGTGAGGTGGCAGAGCCGCTCGATGAGGAGAGAGTAGCGACCGTCGCCGCTGAGCTCGCAGCGGAGGGCGTCGAAGCAGTTGCTGTGTGCTTCCTCCACAGCCACGTGAATCCTGAGCATGAACAGCGAGCTCGCGACGTGATGAGGCAGGTCGCGCCCGGTCTCCGCGTCGCTCTCTCCAGCGACGTCAATCCAGAGGTGCGTGAGTACGAACGGTTCAGCACGACCATCGCGAATGTCTACGTTCAACGCATTGTCGAAGAGTATCTCGCCGAGCTGCGGAGCGGGCTCCACGCATTGGGGGTGCGAGATGCCCCCATGATCATGTTGTCGAATGGCGGTGTGACCGCGATCGAAGTGGCGCAGCGCTTCCCCATCCGCATGCTCGAGTCGGGGCCTGCCGGGGGGGCACTGGGAGCAGTGGCCGTGGGGCGCTCGATCGGGGAACCTGACCTTCTCGCATTCGATATGGGCGGTACGACGGCCAAGCTCTGCATGATCGAAGGGGCAGAACCACTCCTCACTCACACATTCGAGGTGAGCCGGGTGTACAAGCTCAGAGCGGGCTCAGGGCTGCCCGTGCGCGCCCCTGTCATCGACATGATCGAGATCGGTGCCGGAGGAGGGTCGAACGCGCGAATCAACTCGTTGGGCCTCATCGCAGTGGGCCCGGAGTCGTCCGGGTCCGAACCGGGGCCGGTCTGCTACGGGAAGGGCGGCGTACCTGTCACAGTGACGGATGCAGACCTCGTCCTCGGTCTGCTGGACGCCGGCAGCTTCTTGGGCGGACGGATGGAGCTGGACCTCGACGCCGCTCACGACGCGATTCGGACGCAGATCGCTGAGCCTCTTGGCATCAGTGTCACAGATGCGGCGTGGGGCATCCACGCAACGGTTAACGCGAACATGGCTGATGCCGCCAGGGTGCATGCAATCGAGCGCGGATGCGATGTCGACCGTCTGCCACTCTTCGTCTCCGGTGGGAACGGTCCCCTCCATGGCCCGGGAGTGGCGCAGGCCTTGGGCAGCCCCTCGCTCACAGTGCCCCCGGCCGCGGGTGTTCTCAGCACACTGGGGTTCCTGTCTGCACCCCCAGCGATTGATGTGGTCCGATCGCACTTCTCCAGTGTTGACGAGGGCCTCGCGTCCGTTGCTGCGGGGATCTACGAATCACTGGAAGAGGAAGCGGCGACGCTGCTGTCTGCCTCCGGTGTATCGCACGCGAACATCACGTACGTCCGCACTGTCGAGATGCGGTTCGAAGGGCAGGGGACGGAGGTCGAAGTCATGGCACCGACTCCTCACGCAGACATACGGTGGGATCAAGCGCTCAATGACCGGTTCCACGAGGCGTACCGGCAGCGGTTTGGTCCCGTCGCTCCAGAGCGTGTGCCGGTCGAAGTGCTGACGTGGCGTGTGAAGGCCTCGGGGCCAGAGCCGTCGCAAGCACTGCATTTCGCCTCGCATCACGCTGAACGGACCGCGGTGAAAGGCACACGCCGCGCGTATTTCGGCCCTGAGCACGGATTCCAGGACGTGGACGTCTACGACCGACACCACCTGCACTCGGGGCAGGAGATTCCCGGTCCTGCAATCGTGGAAGAGCCTGAGTCCACGTTGGTGGTGCCACCGGAGGGGCACGCAACAGTGTTGCCCAATCAGGCGATTCGCGTCGCGCTCACGTCTCACGAAGGTGGATGGAAATGATCGCAACCCCTGCACCTGGACTCGCTGCTGCGAACATCGACCCCGTCATCGTCGGTCTCGTGACCAATCGGCTTCATTCCATTCTTGACGAGCAGCAGACCGCGCTGATCAACACGGCTTTCAGCCCGGTCGTTCGTGAGTCCTACGACTTGGCATGTGCCGTCTTCGACTCACGAGGACGAATGATCGGGCAGTCGGCGTCGGGAACGCCGGGCCACATCAACGCGATGGCGACCGGCATGGAGCACATCGTCGCGAGGTTTCCGCACGGACAACTGGCCGACGGTGACGTCCTCATCACGAACGATCCGTGGATGACGGCCGGTCAGATCAACGACATCACGGTCGCCACCCCGTTCTTCCGGGAGGGCAGGCTCGTCGCCTGGTTCGCAAGCTGCTGCCATTCGCCTGACATCGGCGGCAAGATTCTCTCCGCGGAGGCGCGTGAAGTCTACGAAGAAGGCCTCCGCCTGCCCATCATGAAGCTGCGCACAGCAGCGGGGCCTGACACGACGCTCGAAGAGGTGATCAGGGCGAACGTCCGGACGCCGGACGAGACGATGGGGGACATCTATGCTCAGGTCGCGTCGAATCGCGTGGGCGCGCGCAGTCTCTTCGCCCTCATGGATGAACACGGCCTCGACGAGATCGATTCGATCGCGTCAGCGATCATGGACAGGTCGGAGGCGGCGCTTCGGAGTCGGATCACGGAGCTCGTCGACGGGCGGTACTCCGCATCGATGGAGGTCGACGGGTTCGGCGAGGATTCTCTGCTTCTCGCGGTGACGGTGACGGTCGAGAACGACGAGATCGTCGTCGACTACGCAGGGTCGTCGCCACAGTCGAAGCATGGGATCAACGTCGTCATCAACTACACCCGCGCGTACACGTCGTTCGCGATCAAGGCCGCACTCTCGCCGGACGTCCCTCACAATGAGGGCGCTTTCCGCCCCGTGAGAACACGGGCCCCCGAAGGTTCGATCCTGAATTGCCAGGAGCCTGCTCCCGTTGCGTCGCGACACCTCGTGGGGCATTTTCTGCCGAGCCTCATTTTTCAGGCTCTCCGGCCCGCTGTGCCCGGTGGCCTCCCGGCCGCGAGTGCGGATGCTCTGTGGATGACCGTATGGCGAGGCGTGGTCGACGAGGACCGGGAACGGTCGTACTTCACCCTTACCTCGTTCGGTGCGGGCGGTAGTGGTGGGCGGCCTCGCAAGGATGGGCTCACGACCACCGGGTTCCCGACGGGAGTGAGGGCAGCGCCCACGGAAGTGCTCGAAGCTCACACTCCGATCGTTCAGACGGCGCGGGAACTGCTGCCTGATTCGGCGGGACCAGGGACTCACCGCGGGGGAGTGAGTCAGGTGCTGCGGGTACGGAGGCGAGGAAAGGGCACGTGGTCCGTGAACGCCAATGTGGACCGTGTGAAGTTCCCCGCTCCTGGTGCAGCCGGCGGTGCTCCCGGTCGTCGTGGCTCGTTCGAGCGAGCTTCGACAGGAGAACCGCTCCCGAGGAAATCGCAGGTGTTCTTGGGAGACGACGACGAGGTCATCTTGCGCTTCCCCGGCGGCGGAGGGTATGGCAACCCCTGGGAGCGGCCAGTCGACCGTGTACTCGACGACGTGATAGACGGCTATATCACTCTCGAGAGCGCACGAGACGATTACGGCGTAGCCGTTGAATACAGCGGTCCGGCGGACGCTCTTGTCCGGACAGAACGCATGTATCGCGTGGATGAGGACGAGACCGATAGGCTCCGCGGCACGCGCTGATGTCACGTCGGAACGACGCGCACGCCACAATCCGGATCAGTCGGCAAGGTACCCGGTCTTCGGATCGATCTCCGCGAGGAAATCGTGGATGCTCGCGACGATCTGCTCGTCCGTCATGTGCCCGTGGGGGTAGATGCTGGTCATGAACCCGTAGTCGGGGTTGGGGCCGGACGTCCAGTCGAACTGGTACTCGCCGCGACCCTTCTCCCGCACGAGGAACGTCTCACCGTCGACTGTGAATGCGCGCCCAGCCTCCGCCGTCATTCCTCGCCCTCGTCGTCCTCGTCGCCGTGACCGAACGGATCCGGGTCCGTGCCGGGTAGCCATGAGTTCCCGGGCACGTTGAAGCCTTCAGCCTTCTGCTCCCGCTTCCAGCGCTTCTTCCACTTGTCCTGCAGCCGGTCGACGTACAGTGTTCCCTGCAGGTGGTCGTACTCGTGCTGCATGATGCGGGCGAACCAGCCCTCGACGTTCAGGGAGACGGTCTGCCCGTTCTCGTCGACCCCGTTGATCGTGACCTTCGCGCTGCGGTTGAGCGGGAAATCCAGACCCGGGACGGAGAGGCACCCTTCGGAATCCTCGTCCGGATGCGGCCTGTGGTCCGGCACCTTCGATCCGACGAGCACCGGGTTGATGAAGACGCCGCGCCTGCGCACCTGCGCGAAGTCGTCGTCCGCGTCGTAGACGAAGATCTGCTTGCCGACACCGATCTGCGGGGCCGCGAGCCCCACACCGTTGGACACCTTGAGGGTTTCGAACATGTCCGCGACGAGCGTGCGCAGCTCGTCGTCGAACTCCGTCACCTTGTCCGCGACGCGGTGCAGGACGGGCTCTCCGTAGACGACGATGGGATGAATGGTCATGCGCAGAATCCTAGCGGGGGCCTGACCTCACCTGGAGGCGTGCCACTCCCTGGGCCAGGGCAGGTCGAACACGGATGGATCCGCTTCCTCCGCTGGGGTCGCCGCCCGCACTCGTCCGTGCTGCACCTGCGCGCCCCCGCCGTCGACCATCGACCGGACCAGAGCGGTGGCGAAGGTGTGCGGGTCGGTGCCGACGACCTCGGCGGCGGCCTGGGCCCACCGCCGGCCGGCGACGTAATCTTCGATCCCGTCCGCGGCCATCCCGCCCCGGATCATGAGCTGGAAGGCGAGGATCCGCTTCGCCCCGTAATCGACTGCAAACGGAAGGTCTGCACGCTGGCGGCGCAGACGGTCCAGCGCCTTGTCGATGGCGGGGGCCGTGTCTGCGATGAGCGGCCCGTGACCGGGCACGATGGTACCGGCGTCGAGGCCCCCAAGACGGGAAACGGAAGCGATCGCCGCATCGAGCCCCTCTGTCCCCTCCCGCATGACGTCCACCCAGCCCACGTCGTAGGCGCTCAGCGTGTCGCCCACGACGAGTGAGCGGGACTCCGGGTCCCACAGGGCCAGGTGGCCGGGGGTGTGGCCGGGCACCTCGAGGACGTGCCACGCGTGGTCCCCCAGGTGGAGGACGTCGCCGTCGGAAGCCGTCCGGTCGATCGCGTAGGCGGGGACGGGCTGATCGAGGTATTCGGCGGCGCAGCATCCGGGGGAGGCCTGTGCCAGATCGTGGGAGTCCGTTGCGGACCCGATGATGCCGGCACCGGCTGATTGGAAGCGCTGATTTCCGCCCACGTGGTCGGAGTGCCAGTGGGTGTTGAAGACCCAGTCGACACGCCGCGTGTGCTGATCGACGAGACTCTGGGTCACGTCGACCTGGGAGGCGAAGCCCGAATCCACGACCGCAGCCTGTTCTCCGGGCAGCACCAGCAGATTCGCGTGGGGGAAGAGCCGCTCCTCGAAGCGGACACCGGCAGGAAGCCGTCCCAGATCACTCATGGCGTCACTCCGCGTCCACGCGGATGAGTGTCTGCTGTCCCGTCGCGACGAGTTTTCGCGCGCCGTCCTTGTGCGCGTACACCTTGAGCTCGCACACCGTGAGCGTCCGTCCCGGTTTGATGACGGTCCCCACCGCCTCCAAGGATTCACCGATCGCCGGTGCGACGAGGTTGATCTTGTACTCGACGGTGAGGACCTCGGACGATGCGTCGAACATCGTGAGTGCCGCGTAGTCGCCCGCACTGTCGGCGATCGTCGACGTCGCGCCGCCATGGAAGAAGCCGTGCTGCTGGGTGACGCGAGGACTCATGGGCAGGTGGATGCGTACTTCGCCCTCACGCACGTCGCCCAGTTCGGCCCCCATCGTCGTCATGAGGCCCTGCTTGCCGAAGCTGGCTTCGATGCGTGCCTGCACCTCTGGAGCTGCGTGTGGGGGAGCGGTGTCAGCGGTGTGCGAGCCGGCAGAAGTCTGCGGAGAGTTCTCAGTCACGGAGAGGCCTTTCGGTCGAGGGATCTGCAGGGGGTTCAGAGAGGTGCTCGGTGTGCGACGACGGTCTTCATGATGAGGGTCGAGGTGAGGCGGAGGACGCCCGGCAGCCGTGAGAGGGTCGAATCGTAGAGCTCCTGATACGTCTGCTTCGTCTCCGTCGCGACATAGAGCTGATAGTCGGGGTCGCCGAAGAGCCGCTGTGCCTGCACGATCTGCGGCACCTGCGCGACTGCCTCTTCGAATGCCTGCACGGCGGAGTGGTCTCCGGTTGCCATGGTGACGAAGACGAGTGCTTCGAAAGGCGTGCCGAGCTTGTCGAAGTCGAGGTCCGCCCGGAAGCCGCGGATGACACCTCCGGCCTCGAGGTCGCGGAAGCGGCGATGGCATGCGGACAGGCTCAGCCCCACCTTCGTGGCGACCTGCGTCATCGTTGCGCGCCCGTCGTCGTGAAGGATCGAAAGAATCTCTCGGTCGATCGCATCCATGGCGCAGAGTCTTGCGCACACCCAGCTGTTTTGCAGCAGTTCGCGAAGCACATTCGGCGTTCTGCTCCATAGTCTTCCACCATGGATCTCGCACTGCTGCTCTCGTTCTGGGGCCTGTCCGCTCTTCTCGCCTGCACGCCCGGCGTGGACTGGGCCTACGCGATCTCTGCGGGTCTGCAGCGCAGGGCAGCGCCGGCGGTACTGGGGATGCTCGCGGGGCATCTGACGGCGGCAGTGGCCGTCACCGCAGGGTTGGCGGCGATCATCGCGTCATCCGGGTGGATGCTCACAGCGATATCGTGCGCCGGCGGTCTCTACCTGCTGTGGTTGGGAGTTCGCGCGCTCCTGTCGTTGCGGCGGCGCCACGACAGCACGGCGTGGGACACACATGCGACCCCGGTGCCGACACGGCGTGCGGCTTTCCTGAAAGGAGCGGGGGTGAGCCTCCTCAACCCGAAGGTGTTCCTCTTGTTCCTGGCGCTGCTTCCGCAGTTCGCGAGCCCGTCGGCATCGCTGCCGATCGGTGGGCAGATGCTCGTGCTGGGACTCGTGCACGTCGCAACCTGCGCCGTCGTGTACGTCGCGGTGGCGTGCGGGGCAGGAGCGGTCCTCTCGACGCGCCCACTGGCCGCAGCCGTGGTCACCGGCGCATCCGGGGTCGTGATGGCCGCCCTGGGAGCGGGGGTGGTCGCCGAAGCGATCGTCGGGCCGTGATTCGTCAGCGCGCAACCGCGCAACCGCGCAACCGCGTCACCGCGTCACGGTGGCACCGCATCACCGCGTCACGAGGTCGACGAACGTGTCTGCGCTGATGACCGGTGCGAAGAAGCGGTTGATCCGATCGAACGTGGCGGCCTCCTGTTCGGGCTGCTGTGCGCCGGACGCGTCGCCGATGACGATCGGCAGCAGCCCGTTGTCGCGAGCGGCCCGCACGTTGCCCTCGATGCACCAGTCCACGTGGACACCGGCGAACACCAGCACCTCGATCTTCTTCCGCGCCAGGGTTCCCGGCAGGTCGGTGCCGACGAACGCGCTCTGCAGGGCACTCTCGAACAGCTCCTTGTCACCCGGCTGCTTCAGCTCCTGCAGTTCATCGACGAGGGTGTTGTCCCATGCGATCTGCTCCGGGGTCGCACCGATCTCATCGGTCCACGACGAGTACTGCACGCGGTCGAAGTCCGACTGGGGGTACTGCGACCGGAACAGCGAGTAGCCGACCCATGTGATGTCGAAGTTGCCGGCGGCGCGCGCTGCGGTGACGGATCGGACCGTCGCCTCGAGGTTGCCACGGAAGGCGTGTCCTTCGCCGTACTGCACACCGCCGGGCCTGTACACGGAGTTCGACTGCCCGATCGAGATGAATGCGGCCGGCCGGGCGAAGATCTCACGCAGGTCCAGCTGCTTCCAGTGATCGGCCAGCTCCGGCAGTGAGTCCTTGTTCGTGGGCGGCAGTGTCGCGATGAAAGAGTCCGGGAGCTCGACGGGCTCCAACGGCGTCGTCCTCACAGCGGTGGCAGTGGCGGTCACAGGCTCTCCTTCTCGAGGGTGGGCGACTCGGCGGACGCCAGACGTCAGGTGCTCCGCTGCAGAGGTGAGGTGCGGACCCCAGCTGCAACGGTGCCCCCGATGCTAGGGAGGCACAGGCGGCCCTGTGCGTAGGGCGACTCATGGTGACGTTCCGTGACGGAATGCGACGCCAGGACATTCAGGCAGAGGAGAATTTCACGTGCCAATACCCCTATTCTCGTATATATGGGTACCGCGAAGCGCTGGTCGAAGCCCGGATGGGTGGTAGCCGGTTCGGCGATTCTTGCGATTGTGGTGTGGGGCTTCGCGGACGGTTGGGCGCTCGACGTTCCGCGATGGGCGCGCGAGTGGCTGACGCAGGCTGAGCCCCTTGCCCCGTTCAGCACCGCGCTTGTCGCCGCGGTCGCCGGGATCGTCGCGTGGAGAAGCTACCGTCATCGACGATTTAACGACACGCGCGCAGAGTGGTGGCGACGTACTCAGTATGGCGTCGAGCTGGCGGTGGAGGATGACGCGCACAAACGCGCAATCGGCATGAGGGTTCTGCTCGCGCAGGCTGGCGAGCAGGGAATCTTCCAACGGGATCGGGACTTGTTGCAAAGCCTGAATGACGAGCTTCGCGACGAGGCGATGCGACGCTCCGCAGCGGTTCCGGCTGCCCCCGATACAGAAGATCCGGCGGTTGACCCGAGGCGTGGAGTGGCTGCCCGTCATGCAGGCCGGGGGATCTGCGGGTTCTTCCTGCGCATGGCCGGTAGACTGGGAAGACGACATGAGGAGGAGGCGAGCTGATGGCCATCTCTGAGAGCACGAGCCTTCCACGCCGGCCGGATGCGAGTGCCAGCACCGGTCAGAACGGTCTCAAGTACAAGACCGCTGATGGGACGGTGGTGTACGTCTCCAATGCCGACGATCTCGCGTTTCTTCAGCTGTCGGACAAGCTCAACAAGAAGTTGAAGGATGTGTACGGGCGTCGCCCGCGCCTTCCTCAGCGCTGAGTCGGTGTACCCCATGCCTACCACCGCCTCGGCGACGGTGTTCGTCCTGTGACGTGTCCGTCTTCCGGACGACGGGAATAGTTCGGGCGTTACCAGCGGTTAAGATCGTTGATACCGAAATGAATCAGCAGCTGAAGCCATTGGCTGGTGTGTGGTCGAGGAACTCGACGCCTGCAGCTGACCGTTCCTCGCGATTCGAACCTATGGACACAGTCCGGTGCGATCCCTGGTGAGGGCCCCGGACGGGAACGGAAGGCTACACATGACCATTCACTCCGATGTCACGAAGATCGTCGGCGGGACGCCGCTGGTCCGACTGAACAAGGCAAGCGAGCGCAGCGGTGCGGAGATCATCGCGAAGCTCGAAGGCGCGAACCCGGCGAACTCGGTCAAGGACCGGATCGGTGTGGCGATGATCGACGAGGCAGAGAAATCCGGGCAGCTGCAGCCTGGCGGCACGATCGTGGAGGCGACGTCCGGCAACACCGGCATCGCGCTCGCGATGGTGGGTGCGGCGCGCGGCTACAAGGTCGTCCTCACGATGCCGGAATCCATGTCGAAGGAGCGCCGCGCACTGCTGCGCGCGTTCGGTGCGGAGCTCGAGCTCACCGCGAAGGCGGACGGCATGCGCGGCGCGGTGGAGAAGGCCGAATCGCTGGCTGACAAGGGCGCCGTCCTGGTCCGCCAGTTCGCGAACGAGGCCAACGCCGCCGTCCACGAGGCGACGACGGGTCCGGAGATCGTCCAGGACACGGACGGGAACGTCGACGTGTTCGTGTCGGGCATCGGCACCGGCGGCACCATCACCGGAGTGGGCCGGGCCTTCAAGAAGGCGGGAGTGGACGCGCGCATCGTCGCCGTCGAACCCGCCGCCTCCCCGCTGCTGTCCTCCGGAGACGCCGGCCCGCACATGATCCAGGGCCTGGGCGCAAACTTCGTCCCGGAGGTGCTGGACCGCGACATCTACGACGAGGTCCAGACCGTGGAGAACGACGTCGCCTTCGACGTGGCCCGCCAGATCGCGAAGGACGAGGGCCTGCTGGTCGGCATCTCGTCCGGTGCCGCCGTCGCCGCCGCCGAGGTCGTGGGCGCCCGCCCGGAGAACCAGGGCAAGCGTGTGGTCGTCATCCTCCCCGACTTCGGCGAGCGCTACCTCACGACGCCCCTCTTCTCGGAGTACATGGATTCCTGATGCGACGACGCCTCGGACTCATCGGTTCGCTCGCGGCGGCGGGCGCGGCGGCCTACGGACTGTCGCGCCCGGTGGTGCGGGAGACTCTGCGCGAGGACCTGGATACGGCCAGGCTGCGTGACCCTGCGGCACGGAACGACGTCGTCATCGCGCTGTCGTACCCCGGACTGCACGCCATCTGGGCGCATCGGGCGCTGTACAAGCTGAACCAGTACGACGCGGGCAAGGCGCCGGCACGTCTGCTGTCGCAGGCGGTGCGCACGCTCACCGGGGTGGAGATCCACCCGGGCGCGAAGATCGGCAGGCGCTTCTTCATCGACCACGCCAACGGTGTGGTGATCGGGGAGACGTCGGAGATCGGCGACGACGTCATGCTCTACCACCAGGTGACGCTGGGAGGCCGCTCCATGAAGCAGGAGAAGCGGCATCCCACCGTGGGGGACAACGTCGTGATCGGTACCGGGGCGAAGATCATCGGGCCCGTGGAGATCGGTGAGAACGCGGCCGTCGGAGCGAACGCGGTCGTCGTCAAGGACGTGGCCGCAGGCGGGACCGCCGTGGGTGTGCCCGCCAAGGTGAAGTTCCCCGCTTCGCGTCCCGTCGATGACGAGGGCCACCCCACACCGGACGGTGTGCTGACGGATCCGGCACTCTGGATCTGAGCGGACAAGGGATTCCGTACGTGTGTGGCGCCCGTGGTTCTCCACGGGCGCCACACACGTCTCAGGCGAGGCAGGCGTCAGGATGCTGGTTGCGGTCCTGTGGGTCCTCGTGAAGGTGACTGCTCCTCGTGAAGGTGACCGCGCAGCCGATCCGGTTCGTCCACCCAGAACGCGACACGGTTAACGGCCAAGAAGCCGTGGCCTGTCACGTCGACTGTCGTACCGTCGGTCAGGGAGAGGCACACGTTCGTCTGGCCGTGACGGGCGACGGAAACTCCGGCTCCTCCACCTTCGGAAGGCCGCTCCAGGTGCACTCCGTCTGTCGGGTAGTGCTTCAGCCCCGTCCTCGCCGTCGTGATCGTCGACCGTTCGATGCGGATCTCGTGGTGAGCGTCCACGCGCACGGTCAGGGTCGTGTCGGTCACGTGATGAGGTCGCGTCGACAGCGATGCCAGGAACCCGAGCACCCAGATGACGCCCATGACTCCCAGGACCAGCGCGACGACTCGGACGGTGGGCCACGGCAGCAGCCAGTGGACCAGTGCGATCTCCACGATGCCGAGCACCGCGAAGGCGAGGAGAACCGGCAGCTCATAGCGGTGGTACGAAAACCCCTGCCCGCACTCAGGAACGAGGGGCCTGCGCGACACCCACCTCCAGATGCTCTCCCACAGGAGGACCTCGAAGCGTGCTGATCGCACGATGGGGGCTGGAACCGCCTCGCGGGCAATCGCGCGAACAGCGCTTCTCCTCGAGTCCCCCTCCTGACGGGCCTGACCGTATACGCAGACGGCGAGCACGATCTCGGCGATCACTGTCACGAGCAGGAGCGCTCCGACGGTGATCGGGATCCACGGGGCGACGGGGATTCCGGCGAGGAGGAGAAGCGCCATGGCGGCTTCGGCCGGCGCCAGCACGAGCAGCGCACTGTGGATGTATGCCGTCCGGTTGCGCCCGGTGCGGAGTGGTGAACCCGCAGCCGTGCGTGTGCGGGAGGGGGTGGTTCTCATGATGAGCTCCTGAGCGCCAGGAGATGGTGGATCGCCATGGCCTGCGCGGGGGAGAGGTCGTCCATGATGGTGTCGATGAGGGGCGGCCGTGATTCGGGCGCTTCATGGAACTGGGCGCGGAGTGGTTCGGGCAGCGCTGCGAGAAGGTCGTGGGCGAGCTGTCGGAGGGCGGGGTCGTCGGTCCGCGTGGACGCGTCCCCGTGCCCGAGGTCGTCGAACCTCCGATAGATGTCTGCCATCCGCTCGGCTGTGGCGGGGTCGGCTCCGCCGTCGGTCATCGCGGTCGCCCACGCATGAACGGCCTGGTCCGGCAGGGTGCTCATGATCTGTCGGTCGATCTCGAGACTCTGCGTCCCCGCGCCATGTGCCTGCAGCGAGCTGAAGAGTGACTGGGCCTCGTCGGGGAGGAGCGCATCATGCGAACTGCTGTCGTCGGTCGACGATTCGACGCGGTTGAGCAGGCTCCGGACGGTGTCACGCCGGGCCCGGATCTCGCTTTCCTGTCTGCAGAGCTCGTCGTCCAGGTCCCTGAGGATGGCTGAGAGGTCGCGCACGTCGTCATCGCGCATTGCATCTGCGACTTCGCTGAGCGAGAGGCCCAGCCCCGCGAGTCGGACCGCACGCATGAGGAGGACGACATCACGCAGTGCGTAGTCGCGGTAGCCGTTGTCCCGCCGTGCCGGCTCTGGGACGATACCCGCGCGATGATAATGGCGCAGGGTCCGTGTCGTGACGCCCAGATGCTCCGCGACTTCACCGATTCTCATGTCTGCATCAAACACCTTGACGCTGCGTCAATGTCAAGGGGTGCTCGAAGGGGCCGTTGAGCGGCAGCGACCTCAAGGGGCACACGAAGGCCGTGAGTGCCAGACGACGTACTGTGGCGAGAGGACTGACCGCAACACGTCGAAGGGATGCACCGTGACATCGAAGAACATTCATGAAGCCGTCACCATCGGGAGCTCCGACCTCACGGTCTACCCGCTGGGTCTGGGCACCAACACGTTCAACGACCCGAGCTCGCCGGAGCAGTTCCACACGGTGCTCGACGGCTTCGTCGAGCGGGGCGGCAACTTCCTCGACACCGCGGACATGTACTCCTTCTGGGTCGACGGGAACTCCGGCGGCGAATCGGAGACGGTGATCGGCCAGTGGCTCGCGGCCCGCGGGAAGCGTGAGGACATCGTGGTGGCCACGAAGGTCGCCGCGAAGCCCGGACGCGAAGGCCTGTCGCCGGACAATATCGCGCGCGCCGCCGACGAATCGCTGCAGCGCCTCCAGACCGACTACATCGACCTCTACTACGCCCACTACCAGGACGACGAGACGCCGATCATCGACAGTGCTCGCGCGTTCGATGCCCTGGTGAAGGCGGGCAAGGTGCGTGCCATCGCCCTGTCGAACCTCTCACCCGACGCGATCGACGAGTGGTTCGCCGTGTCGAAGGAGAACGGCTTCGCACTGCCGGTCGCTCTGCAGCCGCGCTATTCGCTCGTGTCGAGGGAGTACGAGGGCGCGCCGGCTGCCTCGGCGAAGAAGCACGGGATGTCCGTGTTCCCCTACCAGGTGCTGGCGGGCGGGTTCCTCTCCGGCAAGTACCGGACGGAAGCGGACCTCGAGGGTCGTGCCCGCGCAGGAGCGGTCGAACGCTACCTCAACCCCGAGGGTCTGCGAGTCGTCTCCGTCCTGGACGAGGTCGCCGCCGCTCACGGCACTGATGTCGCGTCCGTGGCGCTGGCCTGGGCATCCGCGGACGGCAAGATCACGGCACCGCTGGCCGCTGCGACCAGCACGGCGCAGCTCGACCAGCTCTTCGCGGCGACGGCGCTGGAGCTCACCGCGGATGAAGTGGCGTCGCTGGACGAGGTCTCCGCAGGCTTCCGCTGACAGACGCCGCACGGGGGCGGCGCTGACAGCTTCACGCGGTCAGCGCCGTCCTTGTCGTGGGGCCCGCGTCATCCCCGTCATGCCAGGGCGATGAGCGCGATGCCCGCGATCACGATCACCGACCCCGCCATCCGCAGCCCGATGTTCTTCTCCCCGAACAGGACGCGGGCCAGGAGGAGGCCGATGACGATGCTCGACTCCCGCATGGGTGCGACGAGCGCCACCGGCGCGTGCTGCATCGCGAAGAGGACGAGCACGTACGCGGCGGGGGAGAGCAGGCCCACCGCGAGCGTCGTGCCCCAGTGGCGGGTGCCCAGGTCCGGGAGTTCGTCCCGCCGGCGGATCGCCACAGGGGCCAGGAGGATGACCTGCATGACGCAGGACAGCCAGAAGTAGACGACCGGGTTGACGGACAGCTCATTCACCGCGTGGTCGTCCCACAGGGTGTACGAGGCGATGAAGACCCCGGTGAGCAGACCCCACAGGAACCCGGACCGTCTCCGCTCGGGGGAGGAATGGCTGGTCCGCAGCGTCACGACGACGATGCCGGCGACGATGATGAGCGCGCCGGACAGCGCGAGTGCGCCGGGGTGGTCTCCCAGCACCAGAACGGCGACGATCACCGTGAGGAGGGGCCCCGTGCCTCGTGCGACGGGGTAGACGGTGGACAGGTCACCTTTCGCGTACCCGGTCTGCAGGCTGGTCGCGTAGCCCACGTGGAGGAACCCCGTGACGACCGCGGCCACCAGCAGGTGGGGGCCCAGTGAGGACGGGCCCCGGGCGAGCAGCAGGAGGCTCGGCACTGCCAGGGCGACTGCCCCCACGACCTGGTACCCCCAGACGAAGAGTGCGCCGAACCCCTCCGCTCGCTTCGCGAGTGCATTCCACACAGCGTGGAACACGGCCGCGAGGATGACCAGACCGATGATCTCCGTGCTCATGGTGCGAGTGTGCCCTGTCCCTCGGGCTCAGGCCGCGCTGTGTGCGTGCTTCCACCGCGCGTGGTGGTCGATGACCGTCTGCACGTCGGGGTGGTGGACGGTCCC
This sequence comes from Brevibacterium yomogidense, assembly GCF_016107685.1. GTDB lineage: Bacteria > Actinomycetota > Actinomycetes > Actinomycetales > Brevibacteriaceae > Brevibacterium > Brevibacterium yomogidense. The sequence goes on along the minus strand of NZ_JABASY010000003.1, from coordinate 253,560 downwards.
GTACTCGAGTGACGTGCGGGGTGACAGGCACAGGCGATTCACCAGCACGCGAGCCCCGGACCGGTGCACGAGTGTGAAGGGATGGAACATCCCGGTGCCGTGGGGTGGGATGAGGGAATCGACGTCCTCCCATCGGACGGTGAGGGTCCGGAACCAGGGCTGGCCGATGACGAGACCCTGTTCGTGGACCGTCACGTTCAGCTTCACGTACTGGATGAAGCTCACGACGACGAAGGCGATGACGACGACTCCGGCGATGAGGAAGAGCAGACCGAGGATCAGGAACGCGGACGTCGGGTCGGGTCCGAACGCATAAGCGCCCAGTGCCAGGACTCCCGGAAGGCTGAGCCCGAGACCCGCGAGCAGGCCGATCGAGTGCCCCACGATGTTGAGAACACCCGCACCTCCTGAGAGCAGCGGGCCGACACGTGCGACGCTGGGTCCCAGCTGATGGTCTGTCATGGAGACATGTTCTCAGATAAGAACCGCGCCGCGGGCAGGCCACCCTGAATTAGGTAAGGTCTTCCTATCTCATTGCGGTATGCTTCCCCGAGTCCGCACATCACACCCAGAGGAGAATCCTCCATGCGCACTTCGCGCTCTGCGCTCGCCGCCGTCACGGCCGCCACTGCCCTCGTCCTGACCGCCTGTGGAGGAGGAGACGCCGAAGCCGGCGGCGATGCTGCGGAAGGAACCGGCGACGGTGCCTTCCCCGTCACAGTCGAGCACGCCTTCGGAGAGACCGTCATCGAGGAGAAGCCGGAGCGCGTCGCGACGATCGCGTGGGGCAACCACGAGGCCGCGCTCGCGCTGGGTGTCGTCCCCGTCATCATGGAGAAGGCGACCTGGGGCGATGACGACGACAACGGCGTCCTGCCGTGGGTGGAGGACAAGGTCGAGGAGATGGGCGCGGAGATGCCTGAGACCTGGGACCCGACCGACGGCGTCGACTTCGAGGCGATCGCCGCCTCGGAGCCGGATGTGATCCTCGCCGGCTACTCCGGCCTCACGCAGGAGGAGTACGACACCCTCTCCCAGATCGCCCCCGTCGTCGCGTACCCGGAGACCCCGTGGGGCTCCACCTGGCAGGACACCCTCCTGCAGGACGCGAAGGGACTGGGCCTCGAGGAGGAGGGCCGGGCCGTCATCGACGAGACCGAAAACGCACTGGCGGAGAAGGTGGGCGAGTACGACAACCTCGCCGGGACCTCGGCGATGTGGGCCTACGTCGAACCGACGGACACCAGCTCGTTCTCCTACTTCACCGTGAACGATCCGCGCGTCCAGTTCTTCCCGGAGATCGGGATGGAGATCCCGCAGGCCGTCACGGACGCGTCGGAGGGCAACGACCAGTTCTTCGGCTCGGAGAGCACGGAGACGGCCGCGGACACGTTCGCGGACGCGGACGTCATGGTCGTCTCCACCGACTTCGACCAGCAGAAGCTCATGCAGGAGGACCCGCTCATGTCGAAGATCCCCGCGATCGAACGCGACTCCATGGTGTGGCTGCCCGCGGACGCTCCGGAAGCGGCCGTGTCCAACCCGTCGCCGCTCAACGTGACCAGCGAGTACATGGACGGCTACCTCGCCCTCCTCGACGAAGCCGCCGGCAAGGCCCAGGACTGAACCCGCGGGGCCGCGCGGCACACACAGCCAGCCGCGCGGCCCCGCCTCTCCCACGCACCCTCACGTGACGGATTCCGCATGACGACGCTCCCCGCCCCCACCGTGGCACTGCCCGCACTCCCGAAGGCACCGCCCGCGCTTGCCGCGCGGAAGCGATCGCTGTCCGTGCGCGGACTGAGCCTCCTGCTCATCACGGTCGCGCTCGTGCTGGCGGCGGCCGCGTCCGTCGCCTTCGGCGCCCGAGGCGTCACCTGGGCGGACATCGTCGCCGGGGTGAGCGGATCACAGGACACCCTCGCCGAGGCCGCCGTCGCCAAGCGCATCCCCCGCACCCTGCTCGCCGTGGTCGTCGGTGCCGCGCTGGGCATGTCCGGGGCCCTCCTGCAGGGCATCACCCGCAACCCGCTCGCAGACCCCGGCATCTTCGGCATCAACAACGGCGCGGCACTCTTCGTGGTCATCGGAATGACCTTCTTCGGGATGTCCAGCCCGTACGCGTACATCTGGACCGCGCTGGCCGGCGCGGGGGCGACGGCGCTGTTCGTCTACGCGGTCGGATCCCTGGGCGGGGGAGGGGCGACCCCGCTCAAGCTCGCGCTCGCGGGGGCGGCCACGTCGATCGCGCTCACCTCGCTCGTCTCCGCCGTCATCCTGCCGCGCGCGCAGGTGCTCGACTCGTTCCGGTTCTGGCAGATCGGCGGCGTGGGCGGGGCCGCGTTCGACACCATCGCACGTGTCGCACCCTTCCTGCTGGCAGGCGTGCTGCTCGCCTTCGTGAGCGCCCGAGGCCTCAACACCCTGGCGCTGGGCGACGAACTGGCACGCGGGCTGGGTGTGCGCGTGGGCCGCACGCGCATCATCGCGGCGCTCGCCGCCGTCCTGCTGTGCGGCGGCGCGACAGCCGTCGCCGGCCCGATCGGCTTCGTGGGCCTCGTCGTCCCGCACGTCTGCCGCATGGTGTTCGGCCCCGACCACCGCTGGCTGCTCCCGTTGTCCGCCTTCACCGGTGCCGTGCTGCTCACCGCATCCGACGTGATCGGCCGCGTCATCGCCCGCCCCGAGGAGCTGGAGGTCGGCATCGTCACCGCACTCGTGGGCGCACCGTTCTTCATCCTCATCGTCCGCCGCATGAAAGTGCGGGCGCTGTGAGGCGGGCACTGCAGGAGGAGCGGACCGGGGCCTCGGCGGCGGATGCGGTCGTCCAGCGGGTGACGGCCAGTCGCAAGGGGCGCGCACGCAGGTACCTGCTGGTGTGCGGCGTCCTCGCAGCACTGGTGGTCGTCGTGTTCGCCGCGTCGCTCATGTTCGGGAAGGTCTTCTACGGCCCCGGCGAGGTGCTGCGCGTCCTCCTGGGCGAGGACGTGCAGGGAGCGACCTTCACGGTGGGGGTCCTCCGACTGCCCCGGGCGGTCGTGGGCCTGCTGGCCGGACTGGCGTTCGGGATCGCCGGCATCACCTTCCAGACCATGCTGCGCAACCCGCTGGCCAGCCCTGACATCATCGGGATCAGCTCCGGCGCGTCCGCCGCGGCGGTCTTCTGCATCGTCATGCTGTCGCTGTCGGAGACGCTGGTGTCCTTGGTCGCGACGGTGGCCGCCCTGGCGACCGCCGCGGTCATCTACCTCCTGTCCTTCAAGGGCGGCCTGTCCGGGACCCGCCTCATCCTCATCGGCATCGGCATCGCCGCGATGCTCAACTCCGTCGTGTCCTACGTGATCTCACGCGCCGCGCAGTGGGACCTGCAGACGGCCATGCGGTGGCTCAACGGCAACCTCAACAACGCGCAGTGGGACCAGGTCCTGCCCCTGGGCGTCGCCGTCGTCGTCTGCGTCGCCGCGCTCGTGGGGCTGTCCCGGAACCTGGGGACGCTGCAGCTGGGGGAGGAAGCCTCCGCCGCGCTGGGCGTGGGTGTCGAGCGCACCCGCATCCTGCTCATCCTCCTGGCCGTCACACTGCTGGCGTTCGCCACGGCCGCAGCCGGGCCCATCGCCTTCGTCGCCTTCCTGTCCGGACCGATCTCCACGCGCATCGTCACGAAGGCGAAGGGCACCGGATCGCCGCTGGTGCCCGCCGCGCTGGTGGGAGCACTGCTGGTGCTCGTCGCTGACTTCGTGGGACAGTTCGCGTTCGGCACCCGCTACCCGGTGGGCGTCATCACCGGCGTACTGGGCGCGCCCTACCTCATCTACCTGCTCGTCCGTTCGACCCGCTCGAAAGGCACCCTGTGACCACCGATCATTCGCTCGCCGCCCGCGGTCTCACCCTGGGCTACGGGGACCGCACCGTCATCCGCGACCTGGACCTCGAGCTCACGCCGGGGAAGATCACGGTGATCGTCGGGGCGAACGGCAGCGGCAAATCCACACTGCTGAAGTCCATGGCACGGCTGCTCGGCCCGCAGGCGGGTTCCGTCGTCCTGGACGGCAAGGACATCCATCGGATGCCCACGAAGGAGGTCGCGCGCATCCTGGGGCTGCTGCCGCAGTCGCCCATCGCGCCGGAGGGGATCATCGTGTCCGACCTCGTGGGGCGCGGGCGGCACCCGCATCAGGGAGCGTTCGCACGCTGGACCGCGGAGGACGACCGCGCCGTCGCGGACGCGCTCCACGTGACGAGCACCGTGGACCTTGCAGACCGTGCCGTCGACGAGCTGTCCGGTGGTCAGCGGCAGCGGGTGTGGGTCGCGATGGTGCTCGCCCAGCAGTCCGGCCTGCTGCTGCTGGACGAGCCCACGACCTTCCTCGACGTCGCGCACCAGGTCGAAGTGCTCGACCTGCTGACAGACCTCAATCTGCGCACCGGCACCACCATCGCGATGGTGCTGCACGACCTCAACCTCGCAGCCCGCTACGCGGACCACCTCGTCGCCGTGCACGCCGGAGGGATCCACTCGCAGGGAGCGTCGAAGGACGTGCTGACGGAGGAGATGGTCGACGCCGTCTTCGGGCTGACCTCCCGCGTCATCGACGACCCGGTCTCCGGCAAACCACTCGTCCTGCCGGTGGGAAGGCATCACTCCGGACGGGAGTGAGGACCGGCCCTGACGGCCAGTGCTGGTGCGTGGGCCCGTCAGCTCGACTGGCACGCATCCGTCCTGCGAGGCAGAGCAGGAGCTTCTCGAACTCCTCCGGCGAGCGTCGCGTCTCGAGAATCCGCGATGGCAGTGGAAGCACGCAGGGTCGAAAGGGACACTGGTGAGTGACGAGAAGAGGAGAAGGACGCTATGTGCAAGAGAATCACGTGTGACAGCTGCGGCAAGCCCACCTGGGCCGGGTGCGGAGAGCATGTCGAAGAAGCGCTCGCCGGGGTCCCTGCCGCGGACCGCTGCACCTGTCGCGACAGCTGACGGCGCGACCGCCCGTCTCACCCGGAGGAGCCGACCATCGGGGCCTCCGCGAATTCCTGGGGTGGACGGCGATCGACGGGAACACGGTCAGCTCTGGAGCACCACCTTCGCGATCCCGTTCTTCTGGATCTCATCAGAACCGGTGAGCATCCGGAACATGCGCAGCTTGCGCCAGATCCATTCGATCTCCGCTCCGTGGACCATCCCGGCCTTGCCGTGCAGCTGCAGAGCCGTGTCCGCGATGGCGAAGGCCTTCTGCGCGACGAACAGCTTGCACATGAACGCCTCCGGCAGGATGTCCTCACCGCGGTCCAGGGCGGCGAGGGCGTCGTACGTCATGGAGCGGGCCGCGTAGTAGTCGGTCGTCATGTCCGCGATCGTGTGCTGCACGGACTGCAGTCCCGCCATGTTCCCCGCCGCGACCTGGCGGTTCTTGACGAAGTCGACGGTGAGGTTGAGCACACGGCGCACCTGGCCGAGCACGGATGGGCAGTGCAGGAGCCGGTTGGTCGTCACACGCCCCAGGCCGATCCGCAGTCCCTGGCCCACCTCACCCAGGAGCTGGACGGGTCCCACCCGCACGTCGTCCAGCACGATGTCGGCCTCGATGTGCTGTCCGGACATCGGCGTCTCCCCGGGGAGCACGCTCACCCCGGGTGCGTCGAAGTCGACGAGGAACGCAGAGTACTGCTCCTCGTCACCGTCCATCCGCGCGATGAGCACGGAGAAGTCCGCGAACGGTCCGGCGGAGGAGAACACCTTGTGGCCCGTGATCCTCCACCCGTCGCCGTCCGGCACCGCGGTCGTGCTCATGGCCCGCACGTTCGAGCCCGCGTCGGTCTCCGTGAGGGAGAAGCAGCACGCGCGCTCGCCGCGGACGACCGGGAGCAGATAGCGGTCGATCTGCTCCTGTGTGGCATGGGCGAAGATCGCGCCGGCGCGCAGCGGTCCACCCATGTCGCCCAGCACGCTCTGCGAGAGGATCCGGCCGGACGCCGCGGTCTCCTCCTTGAGGATCGCAAGATCCGTGTGGCTGAGTCCCTTGCCCCCGTACTCCTCGGGCAGGTGCACCCCGTAGAAGCCCAGTTCGTACGACCGCTTCCACACGGGCTCGAGGACGCCACGGTCGTAGGGGGACTCCGGCTCGAGGCCCAGAGACGCCTCGTAATCGGCCAGTTCGCCGTCGAGGTAGTCACGCAGGCGCTCGATCGTGTCGGCGAGCGGGTGGTCGGTGTAGTCGGGGGAGAGTGAGAAGGTCATGGTTGCTCCGTTCGGTGAGGAGAGGGTCAGACGGCGCGCTCTGCGCCGGCCCAGTAGCCTGCGCGCACCTGCTTGCGGTCGATCTTGCCGTTGCGGTTGACCGGCAGCTCGGTGACGAAGTCGACCCGCCGCGGCCGTTTGAAGCGATCCAACCGCTGCTCGCAGAAGTCCGCGATGGAATCGGCGGAGGGTGAGCTGTCCGCACGCGGGACCACGACCGCGGTGACGCGCTCACCCCACTTCGGGTCCGGGGAGCCGACGACACACACCTCGTGCACGTCCGGGTGCTCGTAGATCGCCGCCTCGACCTCCGTGGAGTAGATGTTGAAGCCGCCGGAGATGATCATGTCCTTCTTGCGGTCGACGATGAACACGTAGCCGTCATCGCGGATGCGGGCGATGTCGCCGGTGAGCACCCACCCGTCGCGGAAGGTCTCCTCCGTCAGTTCGGGCGCGCCCCAGTACTCGGTCACGCAGTCCGGGCCGCGGACCGCGAGCTCGCCCAGCTCTCCCGCTGGGACTCGATTCCCGTCGTCGTCGAGCACTGCGACCTCGGAGTCGAAGACGGCGCGGCCACAGGACAGGAGGATCTCCGGATCCTCTTCGATGCCGCGGACCACGTCCTCCTTCGTGAGCGCGGTGACGCCGCTGGTCGTCTCCGCCTGGCCGTAGCCCTGTTCGACGATGGGGCCGAAGGCGGCGACCGCCTCGCGCAGACGCTGCGGGCTCACCGGCGCGCCGCCCACCTTGAGGGTCGTGAGGGTCTGCACGTCCTCCTGCCGCACCCCGTGGTCCAGGACGGAGTGGAGCATGGTGGGCACGACGAAGGTCGAGGTGATCCGCTCATCGCGGATGATGCGCAGGAATTCCGCCGGATCCCAGCGGGGGAGGACGACGATCGTGGTGCCGCGGGACAGCGCCGCGAGGATCCCCATGCCCGAGGCGTGGGTGATGGGGCCCGCGACCATGTACCGGGCCTCGGGTGCGGATCCGGAGGGGTCCATGAGCCGCTTGCGCATGTTCGCGAGCCGATTGCCGACGGTCTGGATCGCGGCCTTGAGCTTCCCCGTCGACCCGGATGTGAAGTTGAGGACGCACGGATCGGATTCGTCCGTGTCGATCATGATCGTGCCGGGCTCCGTGCCCTCTCCGGAGGCCACGAACGCGTCGTACCCGTCCGGTCCGTCGTCGCTGATCACGACGACGCGCACCGATGTCTCGGCTCGTGCGGCGGCCTCACGTGCGGCGTCCGCATGGGCCACATCCGTGAAGAGGACGAGGACGCCGGCGTCGCGCAGGATGTGTGCTGTTTCCGCGACCCCCAGGCGCACGTTGACGGGCACCCGCAGGGCGGACAGCTTGTACAGCGCCACCTCGATCTCCACGAGCTGCCCCGTGTTGGCCGCATACGTGGCGACGGGAGTGCCTCGGCCCGCACCGGTCTGAGCGAGTGCTCCGGCAAGCGCCGTGCTGCGACTGTCGAGCTGTGCGAAGGACACCCGGAGGTCGCCTGCCACGACGGCCTCCCTCTGGGCCCAGTAGTCAGCGGCGCGGGACACGTAGTAGCCGAGGTTGAGCATCAGCGATCTCCTTCAGACAGTCCGACTAAAAGTAGACACAGTGTACAACTTTGGTCAGGGAGATCCAGAGGGGAAGATGCATTCAGGAAGCTGGCTCTGCGAGAGTCGTCAATGCAGAACGGGGTATTCGGGGTGAACGGAGAAGGCATGGCGGAGAATCGCAGGACCCGCAGGACGAAGCGCGCACTCAAGCACGCGATCGTCTCGCTCGTGCTCGAGCGGGGCTACGACGCAGTGACGATCGAGGACATCACGGAGGCGGCGGAGATCTCGCGCGCCACGTTCTACGCGTACTACCGCGACAAGCAGGCGCTGCTCACGCAGATCGTGCGCGACCTCCAGGACGAGCTTGCGGAGCGGCTCGCGGATCTGCGGCTGCGGGAGGCGTCGTACTTCTCCGGTCAGGCGGTGCGGATCCTGTTCGAGCACGCGGCGGAGGAGAGGGACGCCTACCGCGTGATCCTCCGAGGTGAGGGCAACGGGATCGCGCTGCGCGAGTTCGTCGACGGGCGGACAGCCGCGTCGAAGGGCATCTTCGAGAAGCGCGCCGAGGTCACGGGCGCACGCTTCCGGCTGGACCCGGAGGTCCTCACCCGGGCCTGGGTGGGTGAGCAGGTGACGGTGCTCCAGTGGTGGCTGGAGCCCGACGAGCGGCCGATGAGCGCAGAGGCGGTGGCGCAGATCCTCGCGGACCTGTCGATCCACGGACGCATGTGGGCGAGCGGCTTCGACGAGTTCCCGGCGGACTCGCCGCCGGAGGCATAGCCCTCGGGCCGATCGCCTCGGGCACGTCCACCGGGTCATAGTCCTCGGGCTGGTCGCCTCGGTCTCGTCCTCCGCGCGCGTGTCCGTGGAGGCTCCGGCCTCGGTGCGGGAGGTGCGCGCGCGGACTCCTGGCCCCCTGTGACCTGAATCTTGACATACTGTCCAGAAGGCAACAGTATGTTTTGCGGCACCTCTGTGAACCAGCAGTCCTCCTCGCGAGGAGTCCGGTGCCGATCAGACACATGGAGGTGTTGACCATGGCCCTGGCCCTCGCATCAGGTGCTTCAGTGGCCCGTCCGCGGCCGAAGCCCAGGCGATCACGGCTGGCCCACCACCCGTGGGTGCGCTTCGCTCTGCGTCGTGCGGGTGGTCTGCTGCTGTCGTTCACTCTCCTCGTGCTCATCACGTTCCTCATCGTCCCGCTGCTGCCGGGCGACCCCGCGGTCGTCGCCGCCGGCGAGGGCGCGACGCTGGAGCAGATCGAGCACACCCGGACGGCTCTGGGCCTCGACGCGCCGCTGCTCGTGCAGTTCGCGGAGTATCTCCGCGGAGTCCTCACCCTCGACCTGGGCGTCTCCTTCGCGACCGGCGTGCCGGTGAGCACCGTCGTCTTCTCGCGTCTGCCGTTCACGGCGGAGATCGCGCTCATCGCGATCTGCATCACTCTGCTGATCGGCGTGCCGCTCGGCACTGCGGCGGCACTGCTCACCCGCGGGGGACGCAGGCCTGCGGTCGACCACGTGTTCAACGCGCTGACGAGCTTCGTCTTCGCGGTCCCCAACTACGTGCTCGCCACGCTCCTCGTCTACATCTTCGCGATCCGGCTGGGCTGGCTGCCGGCGTCCGGAGCCGCGACTCTCCCCTCTCTCATCCTGCCCACCGCCGCGGTGATGATCGGCCCGGCCTGCGCGCTGGCGAGGATCGTGAGGCGGGAGGCCGCCACGATCTTCGAGGAGGACTACGTGCGGACGGCCCGGGGGTGGCGCCTGAGCACATGGCACATCACCTCGCGGTATGTGCTCCCCAACCTGCTCACCACGACACTCACGCTCTCCGGCCTCATCCTCGCGGGCATGCTCGGAGGCGCAGTCGTCGTCGAGACGGTCTTCGGATGGCCCGGTCTGGGCACGGGGATCGTCCAGGCGATCGTCCAGCGCGACTACCCGGTGATCCGCGGCATCATCCTGCTGCTGGGCGTCCTCGCCACTGTGCTCATCCTCGTGGTCGACGTCGTGCTCGCGATCGTCGACCCACGCACCCTCGACGGAGAGGCTCACTGATGTCCGCTCGCTCCCGCACGCTCTGGACTCCGGGCTTCACGGTCGGGGTGGTCGCCATGACCGCTGTGGTCCTCGTCGCGATCATCGCGCCGCCGCTCGTCTCCGCATCCGCCTACCGCTTCACGGACGCCGTAGCGCTCCCTCCCAGCTCTGAGCACCTCCTGGGGACGAACGACTTCGGGCAGGACAATTTCGCCCGCGTGCTCGTCGCGACACGCCTCACGCTCATCATGACGGTGCTCGCAACCTTCATCTCTGTCCTGGGCGGATTGGCGCTGGGGGTCGCGATCTGGCTGTCGCCCCGTGTGGTGCGGGAATGGTCGCTGCGGCTGCTCGAGACCGCCGTCGCCTTCCCCACCCTCATCTCCGCACTCATCATCGCGGCGATCCTGCTGCCCGGGGCGACCACCGCGGTGCTCGCTCTGGGGATCGCCGGCATACCCGGTTTCGCCCGCGTCACCGCGAACCTCGCGGGCCGCACGGCGCGCGCGGAGTACTTCCTCACCGCCCGCTTCCTGGGCGTCGGATCGTGGAACCTCGCCACCCGCCACATGATCCCGTCGATGGCGGAGCCGCTGCTGGTGCTGTCCACGACGATCTTCGCCACGGTGCTGGTCGAGATCTCCGCGCTGTCCTTCGTCGGCCTGGGAGTCCAGCCACCGCAGTACGACCTGGGCTCCCTGCTGAACGACAGCCTCGAATCGCTCTACACGCAGCCCATCGAGGCACTGGGGCCTGCTGTCATGATCATCATCGCCTCCGTCGCCGCCATGTTCATCGGCGACGGTCTGGCCGCCCACGCGAATCCGCGATCGTCGCGCCGCTGGGCTCCGCGCCCGCGCATCGGCGGTGCAGTCGCCGTGCCTGCCGAAGGCGATGAGGCACTCGTGCGGGTGCGGAACCTGGCCGTGAGCACCAGCGGCGGGGAGACGGAACTCGTCCACGGCGTCGACCTGCATGTCGATCGCGCGGAGATCGTGGGGATCGTCGGCGAATCGGGATCCGGCAAGTCCCTCACCGCACTGTCCGTCGCCGGTCTCCTCGCCGAGGAACTGGGGCAGAGTGCGGATGAGCTCCGGGTCGGCACTCTCAACATGAGGGGCGCGCCGGCACCGGCAGACCTGGCACGGCAGATCGCGCTCATCTACCAGGACCCCGGAACGACCTTCAACCCTTCGCGCACGATGGGCCCCCAGCTCACGGAGGTCCTGCGCACCCACATGGGGATGTCGAAGCGTGACGCACGGGCGACGGTCGTGGACGCGCTCGCGGCCGTAGGCGTCACGGAGCCGGAACTGAGGATGAAGCAGTATCCGCATCAGCTGTCCGGCGGGATGCGGCAGCGGGCCATGATCGCCGCGGCCGTCGTCACCCGACCGTCGCTGCTCATCGCGGACGAACCGACCACGGCGCTCGACGTCACCGTCCAGGTGGGCGTCCTCAAGGCCTTCCGCGCCCTGCGCGACCGACTGGGGACCGCGATCCTCTTCATCTCCCACGACCTCGGCGTGGTCCGTGAACTCTGCGACCGCGTCGTGGTCATGCGGTCCGGCGAGATCGTCGAGCAGCTCACCGCGGCACAGCTGGCGGCAGACGACGTCTCGCACCCGTACACCCGTTCGCTCCTCGACGCGGTCCCGCAGCTGGACACGACACGGGGGAAGCGCACGGCTTCCGCAGGCCGCGCAGCACAGGAGGGCCGACGACCATGACACAGCAGCACGATGGAATGGACGTCGCCGCAGCGGGGGAGCACTCCGGCGCGGCGGGGGAGCACTCCGGCCGCGACCTGGTGGTCCGTGCTCGGTCCCTCGACCTGAGCTTCGGAGCTCATCACGTCCTCAAAGACGTGAGCGTGGACGTGCGGCGGGGTCGCGTCGTGGGTCTCGTCGGTGAATCCGGCTCCGGCAAGTCGACACTCGCGAAGGCGATCGTCGGCATGAACCGGATCGACGAGGGGGAGCTCGAGGTGGTCGGCGAGGATGTGAGCCGTCCCAGTCGGGCGCAGAGACACAGGCTCTACCGGCGAGTCCAGTACGTCCCCCAGGACCCGTACTCGTCGCTCAACCCGCGCCGCACGATCGGTCAGACACTCGCCGAGGCTTTCGAGCCCAACCGGCGCACGGCGCGCGGACGCACCGATCTCATCGCGGAGGTGCTGACGCGCGTCCAGCTGGACCCGTCGCTCGCATCCCGCTATCCCCACGAATTCTCCGGGGGACAGCGTCAGCGCATCGCCATCGCGCGCGCCCTCGCGGTGGGCCCGGAACTCATCGTCGCGGACGAGATCACATCGGCGCTCGACGTGTCCGTGCAGGCGGAGGTCATCCGACTCCTCGCCGACCTGAGGCTGAAGGGCGCGGACCACTCGATGCTCTTCATCACGCACAATCTGGCGGTCGCGCAGGTCGTCTGCGACGACATCATCGTCATGCGTCACGGCCGCATCGTCGAGACCGGCCCGGTGGATGCGGTGTTCGCGGATCCCGCTGACCAGTACACGCGCACTCTGCTCGACTCGGTTCCAGGAGCGAAAGGATTCAGCCTGACATGACTGCCGCCTCTCAGCGATTCCGCGACCCCGCGGTCATCCGCGCGCACATGATCGAGGACCAGGAGCGGATGCGCACCCGCCGCGTACGCCGGGGAGCGCCCAGTGACCTCGCCCTGGGCGAGAGCGAGCCCCTTCGTTCTCTCAGCGATCTGATGGTCCCCGGTGTGGGCGGCAAGGAAGTGCCGCTGAGCACGTTCCTCGACAGTGCCGACGCGACGGGTCTCCTCGTCCTCCACCGCGGCCGCCCGGTCCACAGCGGGTACCGGCACGGCTTCCGGCCCGACGATCTCCACGTCACCGCGTCGATCTCGAAGTCCGTGTTCGCGCTGCTGGTCATGGATCTGGTCCGTCAGGGCGAGATCGACCTGCAGGCACCCGTCAGTCGTTACGTCCCGGAGCTCGCGGGCACCGGTTTCGGGGATGCTCTCGTCGACCACTGCCTGCACATGCTCACGGAGATCCGCTACGGCGGTCGTCCGTTCCACAAGGAGATGGAAGCACGCGCGTTCTTCGCGGCAGTCGGCATGGTCGAGCGACCACCCGGCTACAGCGGACCCACGACACTGCTGGACCGGCTGGCGACGGCGGAGTCGGAGCATCCCAGCGGGAGGGTGTTCCGGTACGAGAACGGCAACACCGAGGCGCTCGGAGAGGTGGTGCGCCGTGTGACCGGTCGCCCCGTCGCGGAACTGCTCTCTGCGCTGCTGTACCGCCAACTGGGAGCAGTCGAGGATGCCCACTTCGCCCTCGACACCACAGGGCGTGAACTCGTGTCCGGACGCTTCGCCTGCACCCTGGGCGACCTGGCGCGCATCGGCGAAGTGATCCGGTGCGGAGGCGCGGTCGGTGATCGCCAGGTCCTCGCCGAATCACTCGTCGCCGGTCTGTTCGACGTGCCGGACGGTCCTGCGGGCGACGTGCTCGGCACCGGTGACGAACGCACCGGTGGTGCACCGGTCCTCGCCTTCAACCAGTCGTGGTGGCTGCCACTCGACGGGGAGGGTGCGGTCGTGGCCCGCGGCCGTTCAGGGCAGCGCCTGTACGTCTCTCCACGTCGCGACACCGTCATCGCGCTCTACGGGGCGCATCCCGTCGCGGACGACCTGCCGCTGCCGGTGTTCGAACCGGCGCTCGCGCGCATCGCGCAGTCCCTCCAGTCCCTGTGACCTCCACACCCTTCACAACCACGAGGAGTCATCATGACCGCAACCACCAGTCCCCGGTCCTCCGGATTCGTGCGGCGCTTGCTGCCGGCAGCTGCGAGCACCGCGGCGCTCGCACTGGTCCTGTCCGCCTGCACGACGGGTTCGGCCGGCAGTGCGGGCGGCGCGGACGGAGCTGCCGCATCGACGCTGCGCTCCACCCTCATCGCCGATCCCAGCAGCTTCAACCCGATGACGTCGTCCGGTGTGCCCGGCACCACGGCGACCGGACTGCTCTACACCACGCTGCTGGCGCAGGACGAGGACAGCACGCTGGCCGGTGAGCTCGCAGCGGACTGGGAGACGTCACCGGAGAAGGGCGTGTTCACCCTGCGCGACGGGGCGACCTGCGCGGACGGCACTGCGATCACCCCGACAGTCGTGAAGGACTCCCTCGACGCGTTCGTCGAGACGTCGTCGCAGAAGGACCAGGTGTTCGGCCCGTCGACCCCTGACATCAGCGCGGATGACGAGGCGGGCACCGTGACGATCGAGCTGGAGACCCCGTGGGCGGACATGGCGCAGGGCCTCACGATGTCGGACACCGGCATCGTGTGCCCGGCGGGCATCGAAGACCCGGAGGGGACCGCCGAGGGGACCGTCCCGGACGCGTTCTCCGGCGCCTACACACTGGGCGACTTCACCCCCGGTGCCAGCGTCGCGTTCGAGCTGCGCGACGACGGTTTCTCCTTCCCCGACTACGCCACCCCGCTTGAAGGAGAGCCGGCGGATCACATCGAGTTCACGATCAGCGCCGATTACAACAGCATCGCGAACAGCCTCATCGCGGGCGACCTCGACATGGCGACCATCACGGGCGAACCGATGACCAGGTTCGGGGACGACGACGGGTTCGGGGTGGAGAGGTTCTCCACCGGCAACCTCTTCCTCCTCTTCAACGAGCGAGACGGGCGTCCCTTCGCTGACACCGATGCCCGCCGCGGTGTGGCACAGGCGATCGACCGTGAGGCGTTCGTGCAGGCGGCGACGAGCGGCCTCGGGACCCCCGCGAAGAGCTTCGTCGGCGACACGGTGTCGTGTGTGAACGAGGACGAGGACGCGCTGCTCGCACCGGACGCGGACGCAGCGGCTTCCGCGCTCGACGGACTCTCTGCGGTCCAGCTCGGCACGCAGGCCGTGGGCAAGGGCGCCGGCAACACCTACATCAACCAGGTGCTGAACGAAGCCGGTGCGGACACGGAGCTGCGCACCGTCGACAATGCGGGCCTCGCCACGGAACTGGCGACCAAGCCGGAATCATGGGATATGGCGGTCATCAACCTCATCAACCTGTCCGGCAACGTCTACGGTGGGCTCTCGCGCGTCGTGGGGCCGACGACGGAGGACGGCGGCCGCAACAGCACGGGTGATCCGCACCCGGCACTGCTGGAGCAGCTGGGCAAGGCCATGGCGGAATCGGATGAGGACACGCGCTGCGGCCTGTATCAGGATCTGCAGGAGACGGTCTTCCAGGAGGCGCACATCGTGCCCCTGAGCGATCTCCCGGCACAGGCCACGACAGCGGAAGGCTTCAGCCAGCGCGTCATCAACGGTCTGCCGGTCGCGAAGACCATGCGGGTCACGGGCTGACCCGACACGGGTGAAGAGCCACGGGGCCTGGTCGGAGAATTCTCCGACCAGGCCCCGTGGCGTTCCGGCAGGTGACGCTGCGTCCCGGTGTGCGGGTCACCGCGCTGAGCCGGCTCAGCGCGGTTCGATGATGGGGAAGCGACGTCGCGGGGTCTCCAGCAGTGCACGGAAACGGTCCCACACTGCAGGGTCGCCCGTGTGGTCGAAGCCCTCGACCCCTGCGGCCACGAGCTGCGCGGCCTGGCCCGGCCGCAGCCGGACGGTGAGCCGGGGATCGGGATCCGTCACGGTCGACGCGCCCGATGCAGTTGACAGATCCGATGCGGCTGAGGAATGCGACGGGGCCGGCGAGTCCGATGCGGGAGCGCCGACGGGTTCCGCGTGGTGCCGAAGCACTCCGTTGAGAAGGTGCGCGTGGTGGACCCGGACCTCGGCGCCGGAGTCGTCGAGCTCGACGAGGTCGAAGCTGAGCCGCGCACCCGCAGCTGCCGGCCCGTCGATGCGGACGGCGAGGGAGTCGAGGACCTCGTCCGGAGCGAGACCCTGCCCCAGCTGACTGCCGCCTCGGCCCTTCCCGCGCGAAGCCTGACCCGCGTCGGGGGCCGACTGCTGGTGCTGCGCGCGCAGCTCGAGTGCGCCCGTGAGGTACTCATTGCGCCACACCGCGTTCTCGCAGCTGTGCGCCAGGAGCTCGAGCACCTGCGCGAGGAGCTCTCGGATCTCCTCCCGAGTGGGCTCCGCGAAGACGCAGACGTCCAGCAGCTCCGCCGCGAAGCGGAGGTCGTCGACGGAACCCGCCGTACGGTCGCTGCCCGTCGCGGAATCCGCGGTGCCCGCCTCGGGATCGGCACTCGCACGGTACGTGTCGAGCAGCCCCTGCGCGTGTTCGACCGCCTTGTCCGTCCCACCCAGCAGGTCGATCCAGCGTCGCGACGAATCGCGGTGCGGCAGCTGCCACAGGTGCGACGGGTTGCCGTCGTACCAGCCCAGGTAGAACTGGTAGATGCCCTTGACGTTGTGGCTGAGAGAGCCGTAGAAGCCGCGGACCACGGCGGTGGCGGCCAGCTGCGGGGGCAGGGTCAGCTCCTCCGCGATCTCGTCCGCCGTGAGACCGTCATTCATGAGGCGCACCGTCTGATCGTGCATGTACCCGTAGACGTCGCGCTGCACGGAGAGGAACGCATCCACCCGGTCGCGACCCCACGTGGGCCAGTGATGGGTCGCGAAGGCGACATCCGTGCGGGGGACGTACATCCGGCGGGTCTCGTCCAGGTATGCGGACCAGTTCTTCGCGTCGCGCACCTGCGCACCGCGCAGCGTGATGATGTTGTGGAGGGTGTGCACCGCGTTCTCCGCCAGGCACAGTGCCCCCCGCTGGGGGAGGAAGACGTTCATCTCCACCGGGGCCTCGGTGCCGGGCGTCAGCTGGAACTCCAGGGTCACGCCATCGATCTCCCGCGTCTCGCCGGAGTCCCTCACCTCGTCGGTCGGCTCCACCAGCGTGGTCGTCCCCGGGACCACCCGCTGGCCCAGGCCGCAGCCCACGTGGCCGTCGGGGCCGACGGGGAGCATCGCGCCGTACATGTATCCGGACCGACGGCGCATGGCGGGCCCGGCGACGATGTTCTCGCTCGTGGCGTGGTGCTGGAAGCCCTCGGGTGCGATGACGGGCGCCTCGCCGTCTGCGGCGTGTGCGAGCACGGCCGCCGTCCCGCCGAAGTGGTCGACGTGCGGGTGAGTGAGCACGACCCCGGTGACGGGACGCACGCCGCGATGGGCGAAGTACAGCTGCAGTGCTGCGTCAGCGGTCTCCGTGCACGTGAGGGTGTCGAGGACGATGACGCCGGACGCGCCTTCGATGAGTGTGAGGTTGGCGAGGTCGAACCCGCGGACTTGATAGATGCCCTCGCACACCTCGAAGAGGCCGTGGCGGGCGACGCGACGGGAATGCTCCCAGAGTGTCGCAGGACTGGTGTCCGGTGCGGGGGAGTCGAGGAACGCGTAGGCGTCGAGGTCGTGGACGACAGTGCCGGACGCGGTGCGGATGATCGGGTCCGCTCGCGTTCCGAGGAACCCGCGAGCGGCGTCCTCGTCGATCCGGGCTGTGTCCTCGGGAAGGGGCGGGAACTGTGTCATCGGATCTCCTCCGTGCGGCTGATCTATACACTCTGTCTGATTTCATGTTATCTGACTGAAGTGCGGGCTGGCGGAGCTGCGGGCGTGGGGGTTCCCCGGTGCTAGCCTCTGGGCATGTCGCAGATGAGGGTGAGTGTCGCCGCGTCCCTGGTGGGCGTCTCCGACGACACGATCCGCCGATGGGTCGAGCGCGGGCGACTCGAGGCCTCCACCGATGACGCGGGTCGCCTCATGGTCGACGGGGCCTCGCTGGCGGCGCTGGCGCAGGAGAGCGCGGCGAAGCAGAAGCTGGACGAGCTGGACGGCGGGTCCGGGCGCCGGTCGGCGCGGAACCACCTCACGGGTCTCGTCACGAACGTGATCTCCGACCGTGTGATGAGTCAGGTGGAGATGCAGTGCGGGCCATTCCGCGTCGTGTCCCTTGTCTCCACGGAAGCGGTCGAGGAGCTGGGGCTTGCGCCCGGCTCCCTGGCGACCGCCGTCGTCAAGGCGACCAACGTGACGATCGAGGGCGCCGGGGCATAGCGGGCCACACGTCGCGGTGGCTGCGCAGGCGCTCACTGCGCACTTTCGTTTTTGAGTGCATCGTTATCTGCACCGTACTGGTCAGTGCACTGTGCAGTGAGCGAGGAAAGTGCGCAGTCAGCGAAGGGGTGCGGTCTCTCGCCTCAGCGACACCCGTTCCCGCCCGCCGCGCCACCATTTCTGCCCCCGGTGACCGAGCCCACAGGGCCGCGGGAACAAAACCGCCGCCCCGTTAGTTAAACTTTTCAGTAAGTAGTTGAGAGCTTGACGATCTGCCGGCGGGTGAAGCCGGCGGGCGACCAGGAGGCAGCGATGGAATTCGGCATCTTCTCGATCGGTGACGTGACGACTGACCCGACGAACGGCACGACCCCCACGGAGGGGGAGCGCATCAAGGCGACGGTGACGATCGCCAAGCACGCGGAAGCAGCAGGGCTGGACGTGTTCGCGACCGGCCAGCACCACAACCCTCCGTTCGTGGCGCCTGCGAACCCTCCGGTCCTGCTCGCGAACATCGCGGCGCAGACGGAGCGCATCCAGCTGTCGACCGCGACGACCCTCATCACGACGACAGACCCGGTCCGCATCGCCGAGGATTACTCCTACCTGCAGCACCTGGCCGACGGGCGCGTCGACCTCACGATGGGCCGCGGCAACACCGGCCCCGTCTACCCGTGGTTCGGCAAGGACATCCGCTCCGGCATCCCGCTGGCGGTCGAGAACTACAACCTGCTGTACCGGCTGTGGCGGGAGAAGAACCTGGACTGGGAGGGCAACTTCCGCACCCCGCTCAACTCCTTCACTGTGACGCCGTGGCCGCTGGACGGTGTTGCACCGTTCGTGTGGCACGGGTCGATCCGCAGCCCGGAGATCGCGGAGCAGGCCGCCTACTACGGTGACGGCTTCTTCCACAACAACATCTTCTGGCCCACCAGCCACACGGCCCGCATGGTGAACCTCTACCGTCAGCGGTACGAGTACTACGGTCACGGGCGCGCGGACCAGGCGTTCGTGGGTCTGGGCGGCCAGGTGTACATGCACAGGGACTCGCAGCAGGCGGTCCGCGAGTTCCGCCCCTACTTCGACAACGCGCCCGTGTACGGCCACGGCCCCAGCCTCGAGGACTTCACCGCGCAGACGCCGCTGACGGTCGGCTCGCCGCAGCAGGTCATCGAGCGCTACGCCGGGTTCCGCGAGTGGGCGGGCGACTACCAGCGCCAGCTCTTCCTCATGGACCACGCCGGCCTGCCGCTCAAGACCGTGCTGGAGCAGATCGACATCCTGGGTGAGCAGGTCGTGCCGGAGCTCCGCAAGGAGTTCGCGGCGAACCGTCCGGCTGACATCCCGGAGGCTCCCACGCACGAATGGCTCGTCGCCCGCCAGCGCGCGGGTGAGGCTCCGGTCCCCGGAGGCGCACCCGGCACCCGCGCTCACGAGGATCGGCTCGCGGCAGAGGAAGAGGCTCGCCAGAAGCAGGCATCCAGCACGAACTGACGCCAAGACCGACCAGCACGAACTGATTCGGGGCGAGCAGCGAACCGACCCCGGTGACGGCCGGCACGAACCGACCCGAGGATGACCGACACCCGCTGACCCCGGGAAGAGAGGAGAGGAAGTCTCATGATCGAGATCGTCGCAGTGTCGACAGGACTGAGCGAGGATTCCGCGACCAGCCGCCTTGCGGATCGCATGCTGCGGTCCGCGGAGGATGCGCTCGCCAGGCGCGGCGAGGAAGCCACGACGACACACATCAACGTGCGGCACCTGGCGAAGGCCCTCGTCGACCTCACGGTGTCCGGGTTCCCCGCGCCGGAACTGGACGAGGCCTTCGCCGCCGTGAAGCGGGCGTCGGCCGTCATCACGGTGGCACCGGTCTACAAGGCTGCGCCGGCGGGGATCCACACGCTGTTCTGGCAGCTGGTCGACGACGCCTCGCTCGCGGGCACACCGGTGCTGCTGGGCACGACGGGCGGGACGCCCCGTCACTCGCTGGCGGCGGAGTCGACGCTGCGGCCGATGATCGCCTACCTCAAGGGGTATGCGCTCCCCACCTCCGTCTTCGCAGCGACTGACGACTGGGGCAGCGGTGAGCAGGCCGGCCTGGACCGCCGCATCACGCAGGCCGCGGACGAGCTCGCGGAGCTGGCGCTCGCCCTCAACCCGAACGCCGCCGGCTCCTCGAGCGACGCCGCCCCGGGCGGTGCAGAAGACCCCGCGCCCGAGGCCGCAGCCGGTTCCGCTGCAGTGTCCCCGGAGCCGGCCGCGGACTCCGACGCCCCCGCCGCCCCGGGCGTCCCGTACGCGGGGCCGGCGCGCGAGTCCGGGAGGTCGGCGATCACCCCGAACGGCCTGGGGGAGCGGGCGCGAGAAGAGCGGACGCGGGATGAGTTCGACCCGGATTCAGTCACCCCGTTCTCGGTCCTGCTGGGCGGCTGAAGCGACCTGGCCGATGCGGAACACCGGGTGCGAAGGAGGCTGACAGAATCATGGGGGAGGTGAGGACGATGGAGGGTGTGAACGGCCCGAGCATGGACGGCCTGAGCGTGAGCGGCCTCAGTGTGAGCGGTCCGCCCCGCAACCTGCTGGCGGAAGCCCGCACGATGGAGGCGTGGAGGCTCTACTTCGAGACCTCCCAGCGCGTCATGGCCCAGTTGGGGACGGCGCTCAAGGGGGACGCGGGCATGGACCTCGCGGACTACAACCTCCTCATGGTCCTCGCGGAGGCACCCGATCGCACCCTCACCATGAGTGTCCTCGCGGAACGGATCGTGTTCTCCGTGCCCCGGCTCAGCTACAGGATCGGCGTGCTCGTCGAGCGCGGCTGGGTGCTCAAGGAGCCGTGCCCCGACGACAGGCGCGCCCACAACATCGTCCTCACGGATGACGGGGCGGGCGCACTCGTCGCGGCCGGCCGTGACCACCGGCAGCAGATCCACCGGCTCTTCGACGCGGTGCTGGATGCGGACGACATCGACGCGCTCGCCCGCATCATGGGGAAGATGCACGCCGCGGTCGAGCAGTGAGAGCACCTGCCGGAGAATCCGCCCCTCATGCCAGACTGGGGGCATGAGCGAAGAAGCACGCACGGGCACCGCGGGTGCCCAGACACCCCCGTCCGGACTCGTGAAGACCGTCGCCTTCCCGACGCAGGAACTGCGCTCGAAGGTCGACGCCCGCATCGTCGACCACCAGCAGTCCCGCCTGGACTTCGTCGTGTGGTCCGCGGAGGAGCAGTCGAGAGGCCTCAACAAGTCCGCGATCGAGGCCGTCGTCCTCCCGTACCCGGACCACGGCCCCACGATCGACCGGCTCCACGAGCTGCCCAATCTCAAGTTCGTCCAGCTGCAGACGACCGGCTACGACGCGGTCATCGGGAAGGTCGGGCCGGAGGTGCAGGTGGCGACCGCTTCGGGTGTCCACGCGGCTGCGACTGCGGAACTCGCCGTGGCGCTCACGCTCGCGCGTCTGCGCGGTGTCGACGATGCGGCGCGCGACATGACGGAGCACAACTGGAACCACCGCCAGCGCCCGTCGCTTGCGGACCGGAAGGTCCTCATCGTCGGTGCCGGAGGGATCGGCAACGCCATCTTCGACCGCTTCGCACCGTTCGAGGTCGAGCAGACACGCGTCGCGACGACCGCCCGCGATGACGACCGTGGCCACATCCACGGCATCGACGAGCTGCCTCAGCTCCTGCCGACCGCCGAGGTCGTCGTCCTCATCACCCCGCTCACCGACCGCACGGAGAAGCTCGTGAACAAGGAGTTCCTCGCGGCGCTTCCGGACAAGGCGCTCATCGTGAACGTCGCGCGCGGGGGAGTGGTGGACACGGATGCCCTCGTCGCAGAGCTGGAGTCGGGCCGTCTCCAGGCGGCGCTGGACGTCACCGACCCGGAGCCGCTGCCCAAGGAGCACCCGCTGTGGTCGACGCCGAACACGCTGCTCACCCCGCACGTGGGAGGGAACGCCTCCGCGTTCCATCCCCGGATAGAGAATCTGCTGGTCGAGCAGGTGTACCGGCTCCAGATCGGCAAGGAGCTGCTCAACCTCGTGGACGTGTCAGAGGACTGACCGAGAGGGAGAGCCGCATCGCGTGGCCCTCCTCCCGCGCCGCCAGTGCTCTGGGCGAGGCATCCCTGCTGGTGACGAGCCCGCCGCAGTGTCACCCCGCCGCCGAGGTGCCGGTCGCCCTCTGCGGTGACCGGCACCTCGGCGGCGGTGGGTCCGTCCGCCATGTGGGCCGGTGACAGCGGGGTGTGACGGCGGTCCTAAGATGCGGGCATGAGTAACACGGATCCGCAGCCCACCTCCTCGACCACCGCCCAGCCCGACGCGGGCGTCGACATCAAGCCGCGTTCCCGCGACGTCACCGACGGCATAGAGCGGGCAGCGGCCCGCGGCATGCTTCGGGCCGTCGGGATGGGTGACGACGACTGGCAGAAGCCGCAGGTCGGCGTCGCCTCGTCCTGGAACGAGATCACCCCCTGCAACCTGTCGCTGCAGCGGCTCGCCGGATTCGCCAAGGAAGGTGTCCACTCCGCCGGCGGCTACCCGCTGGAGTTCGGGACGGTCTCCGTGTCCGACGGCATCTCGATGGGCCACGAGGGCATGCACTACTCACTCGTGTCCCGCGAAGTCATCGCCGACTCCGTGGAGACCGTGTTCGGCGCTGAGCGCCTCGACGGGTCCGTGCTGCTGGCCGGCTGCGACAAGTCGATCCCCGGCATGCTCATGGCGGCCGCCCGCCTGGAGCTGTCCAGCGTCTTCCTCTACAACGGCTCCATCATGCCCGGCACCGCGAAGCTGTCCGACGGCACGGAGAAGGAAGTCACCCTCATCGACGCCTTCGAAGCCGTGGGTGCCTGCCGTGCCGGCACGATGACCGAATCGGACGTCGACGCGATCGAACGCGCCGTCTGCCCGGGCGAAGGCGCCTGCGGCGGCATGTACACCGCGAACACCATGGCGTCGGCGGCCGAGGCGATGGGCATGTCCCTGCCCGGCTCCGCCGCACCGCCTGCGATCCACCGCAATCGCAACCTGTTCGCCCGCATGTCCGGTGACGCGGTCGTCAACCTGTTGAAGCGCGGCATCACGACGAAGGACATCATCACGAAGGAGTCGCTGGAGAACGCGATCGCCGTGACGATGGCGTTCGGCGGATCCACGAACGCGGTGCTCCACATGATGGCGATCGCGTACGAGGCGGGCGTCGACCTGAGCCTCGACGACTTCAACCGGATCGGCGACCGCGTCCCCCATCTGGGCAACGTCAAGCCCTTCGGCGACTACGTCATGAACGACGTCTTCAAGATCGGCGGCGTGCCCGTCGTCATGCGTGCCCTGCTGGACGCGGGTCTGCTCCACGGCGACTGCATGACGGTCACCGGCAAGACCGTCGAGGAGAACCTCGCGAAGATCAACCCGCCGGACCCGGACGGCAAGATCCTCCGCGCCATGGACAACCCGCTGCACCCCACGGGCGGCCTCACGGTGCTCAAGGGGTCGCTGGCGCCGGGCGGTGCAGTCGTCAAGTCGGCCGGATTCGACGCGGACGTCTTCGACGGCACGGCGCGCGTGTTCGACCGCGAGCAGCCCGCGATGGACGCGGTGCTGAACGGTGAGCTCGAGAAGGGCGACGTCGTCGTCATCCGCTACGAGGGCCCCAAGGGTGGACCGGGCATGCGCGAGATGCTCGCGATCACCGGCGCCATCAAGGGCGCGGGCATCGGCAAGGACGTCCTCCTCATCACGGACGGTCGATTCTCCGGTGGGTCGACCGGCCTGTGCATCGGCCACGTCGCACCGGAGGCCGTGGACGGCGGTCCGATCGCGCTCGTGCGTGACGGCGACAAGATCAGCATCGACATCGCCGCCCGCACGATCGAGCTCCACGTGCCGGAGGAGGAGCTCGCAGAGCGCCGCAAGGACTGGACGATCCCGGAGAACCCGCGCCTGCACGGTGTCCTGGGCAAGTACGCGAAGCTCGTGCAGTCGGCATCCGTGGGTGCCATCACGGTGTGAGCTGCTGAGTCATGCGACCGGCGTGGGCAGTGTGAACTGCCGGTCAGCAGAGCGGGGGCCGCGGAACGATCGTTCCGCGGCCCCCGCTCTGCTTCTCCGAGGCCGCGTTCACAGCAGCGGTCGGATCGCCCTTCGTCGCAGGGACGCCCGCTTCTGGGGCGGTCGTCGCCGGGACTGGCAGTGTCAGTCCTCGTCGTCTTCGACGTCCGCGGCTCTGCGCTTGGCACCCACTCGTGAGCTTCGGGTGAGGACGATCGCCCCGATCGTGCCGCCTACGATGCCGCCGACCACAAGGCCACTGGCGGTCGAGGTCTCCCCGACCTTCACGCTGCCCATGCCCACGTCCATGATCGGAGATCCGGTGCTCATGTGGAACGCAACCGCGCCGATCCAGGCGAGCGCCAGTACGAATCCCAGCGCCATCGCCCCGTTCCTGCGTCGCGGCGCGATCTTGGAGTAGCTCTGATGGGTGTCGAGTCCGGAACTCCTGCAGTACCAGGAGTAGACGCCGCTGGGAATCACCGCTGCGACCACGACGACACCGGACCACAGCCCCACGCCGATCAGAGCGAGGAAGACGCCCAGCAGTTGGATCGTGAAGATCGACGCCGTCATCGCCGCTGTCCCGGCGCGCAGGATGATGTCCCGTTCGCGTTCGTCGCCCATGGACGGGTCCTTGATGCCTGCGAGGGTGTCGGCAATAGAGGCGAAGCTCCTGCGTCCTCCGCTGTTGTTCGAGGTCATGACGGCTCCTTGTCCAGAGGGAAGAGGTGTTCGACGGTGGAATCGAGGCGCTGCGCGATGCGCAGTGCCAGGTAGACGCTGGGCGCGTAGTCGCCCTTCTCGATGGCGGCGATCGTCTGTCGCGTGACCCCCGCATGCTGTCCCAACTGACCCTGCGTGAGGCCGGCGGACTTGCGCAGCGCGCGGATCGGGGAGGCGCCCTCCGCTGATGGTGCGACCACCGATTGCGCGGCGGTCCCGTGCGGGTGGGAGCGATGTGAGTCCGGCATGACCACCCTTCCCGTGTTAAGAATGTTTGACATGTCCATGTTAAACAGACTTAACACAGGCGTGTCAAGGAAACTCAACATTCAGTGCCGCGAGGGCAGGGTGGCGATGAGCCGCAGCTTCACTCGAGTGCGATCCGGCCGATGAGGTCGTCTGCTCCCAGCGGTTCCGTCTTCGACTGCTCCATCACCTGCTTGGCCTTCTCGACGGAGTCCCACACGTTCCACAGGAGCACGCCGCGCACGGCGCCCTCGTCCAGGTAGTACACGACACCGGCGGTGCGGTCGTCCGTGAAGTCCTCGACCGTCTCCAGTGACGCATCGAGGACACCCACCGCCTCATACCCGTAGTCGAAGAGGTCCGACCAGAAGAACGGCGTGTACGCGTAGGGATCCTGCTCCTTGGTCCCGGTGCGGGACCGGGCCATGTTCCGCCCGGCGATCGTGCCCATCCGCTTCGCATTGTTGACGTGCTCCACCCGGCGGCGGCCCAGCAGCGGATCATCGTAGCGGGCGACGTCTCCCGCCGCCCACACGTCCGCGGCACTGGTCGCCAGGTGCTCGTCGACGACGATCCCGTCGTCCACCGTGATCCCCGCCTGCTGTGCGACCTGGTCGTTGGGAATGACGCCCACGCCCACGACGACGACATCGGCGGTGTGGGTCTCCCCGTCCGCGTCGGCGACGATGACGTGGTCCGTGTGGTCGCTCACCCCGTAGGCACCGGAACCGCCGATGACGGTGACTCCGCGATCGCGGTACGTCTGCGTCACCTCCTCCGCCAGGCGCGGCGGGAACATGTGACCCTGGACCGTCGTGCCGCGCATGAGCAGGGTGACGTCGACGGAGTTCTGCGCCAGCGCCGCGGCGATCTCCGCACCGATGTAGCCGCCGCCCACCACGACCGCACGGCTGCCGGGGCGGGCGAGTGCGCGCAGCCGCCGGTAGTCCTCGACCGTCCGGTAGTAGAGGATGCGGTCGGACATCGGCAGCTCCAGGTTCCGGGGTTCCGACCCCGTCGCCAGAAGCAGGCGACTGTAAGTGACCGTGGACGTGTCCGACAGTGTCAGCGTCTTCGCTTCCGCATCGATCGCCGTGACCGTGGTCCCGGTCCTCAACTCCGCGCCTGTATTCTCGTCCAGCAGCCACCCCGAGTCCAGCTGTGCGGACTCGTCCACCCACAGCGTCTTGGACAGGTCGGGGCGGTAGAAGGGACCGTCCGGTTCCCGCCCCAGGATCGCGATCGTGCCGTCCGGGTCATTGCGTCGGAGGGAGCGCGCTGCGGACGCTGCTGCGATCCCAGCCCCCACGATCACGTAGTCGAAAGCGGTGCCTGCGGTGTCGGGCCGCGCCTCTGCGCCCGGTGCTGTTGCAATCTGCATTATGACCACACTCCTTCGGTGTCGCCGCGTGTCCTGGAACAACACAGCCCGCCCCGGAACCCATTCCAGGACGGGCGTGCGCAGGGAGCGGTGCGGATCAGGCTCCCCTCCGGGACGCCTTCCACTGCTGACGCAGTGCCTTGCGCCTGTCGTAGTCGGCTTTCATGCGGGTGCGGGGATCCATGCTGCGGGACAGTCGGGGCGGGCCGATGATGTGCAGCAGCAGGTATTGGAACCGGAAGAAGAAGCGGTACCAGAGGCCGAAGCCGTCCTCCCCGCGCGGCTTCTCCATAGGGGCATCCGCAGCAGTGTCGTCCTCATCCTCGGCGAAGACCGCAGACGGCTCTTCGGCTGAAGGCTCCTCCGGGCCGTGTCCGTCCGTCCCGTGAGGGGTGAGGGGGCCAGGATTCTTCTCGTGTGACATGGGGTGACATCTCCTCGGCCGTGCAGGTGGCGGGTCTGGATGTCCCGTGTGTCGCGCCGGCTTTGCGAGGGACTCCGAGCGGTGTGTTCTCCGCTTTAGTTTGTGCACTAATTTTATCATGCGGCTTGTGTCTGTGCCGGGGCTGGTGCGGGCGAGGTGTAGCCTCATCGCGTGGACTCCCAACGTGATCTCCTCCGCTTGGACGAGCAGGTCTGCTTCGCACTCGCCGTCGCCTCGCGATCCGTGGTGGGCATGTACGGGCCCCTCCTCGCCCCCCTGGGGATCACCCACCCGCAGTATCTCGTGATGCTCGCGCTGTGGGAAGAGGAGCCGCGCCGTCAGGGCGACTTGGCGCGGGTCGTCCGCCTGGAGCCCGCCACACTGTCGCCGCTGCTCACCCGACTGGAGAAGGCGGGCTACATCACGCGCGTCGCCGCACCGGAGGATGAGCGGATCCGCCTCGTCGGCCTCACGGTCGCGGGCCGGGCGCTGCGGGAGCGCGCGAAGCCGATCCCCGGTGCCATCCTCGCGAACCTCGAGATGGACATCGAGGAGCTCGCGTCCCTGCGCGACACCCTCCATGCGCTCATCGAACGCGTCGAGCGCAGCTCCGAAGACTGACAGCACATGGGCGCCCGCCCCCTACGCGCGGGAGTCCTCCCACGCGCTGTGCAGCCGGGCGAACCGCCCACCGGAGTCGATGAGCACCCCCGGCGCGCCGTCCTCGATGATCCGGCCGGCCTCCATGACAAGCACCCGGTCCGCGATCTCCACGGTGGACAGCCGGTGGGCGATGATGACCGCGGTCCGGCCTTCCAGCACGGTCGCCAGCGCCTCCTGCACCTGCCGCTCCGAGGGGATGTCGAGGTGGGCGGTCGCCTCGTCGAGGACCAGCACGTCCGGGTCTGCGAGGAACGCGCGTGCGAAGCTCACGAGCTGGCGCTGTCCCGACGACAGGCGTCCGCCGCGCTTGCGCACGTCGGTGGCGAAGCCGTCCGGCATCTGCTCGATGAACGGGGTGAGCCCCACCGCGTGTGCGGCCACCCGCACGTCCTCGTCCGACGCGTCCGGCCGTCCGATGCGGATGTTCTCCGCGATCGACCCGCCGAACAGGTAGGACTCCTGCGTCACCATGACGGCGGCCGCGCGCAGGTCCGCATCCGCGACGTCCCGCAGATCCACGCCGTCCAGGCGCACGCGGCCGGCGGTCGGGTCGTAGAACCGGGTGAGCAGCTTCACGAGGGTCGACTTGCCGGCGCCCGTGGCGCCCACCAGCGCGACGGTCTGGCCGGCCGGGATCGTGAGATCGAACCGCGGCAGCACGGGGACCCCGTCGCCGTAGGCGAACTCGACGTCGTCGAATTCGACCAGGCGACCGCCGCCGAGGTCCCGGTCATCTCCCGACGTCGCCGGCCGGTGACCGTCGCCCCCCTCGGGGAGACGGCCCGGTTCGCCCTCTCCTCGGAAGCCGCCCCGGGCAGGCAGGGGAGTGGGGCTGGTGGGTTCGACGACCTCGGGTGCGGCGTCCAGGACGGCCGTGATCTTCTCCAGGGCGGCGGACGCGGACTGGTACATGGTGACGGCCTGGACCAGCTCGTCGAGCGGGCCGTAGAAGCGACGCACGTACAGGAGGAACGCGGTGAGCATCCCGATCTGCAGGGTGTCGCCGATGACCAGCCAGCCGCCCACCAGCAGCACCGCCGCCATCGACAGGTTGCCGATGAGGCGGGTGCTGGCGGCGAACCACGCGACGTTGCGGAGGCTCGCGGCGGTCGCGTTGCGGTACTCGGAGTCCTCGTGGACGATGTGGCGGATGTTCGCGTCCTCGCGGCGGAACGACTGGACGGCGCGGATGCCGCCCAGGGTCTCCACGATGTGGACGATGACCTTCGCGATCGCCGTTCGGGTCCGCCTCTGGTTGCGCCGCTGCGCCCGGTTCGAGGCGATCGACACCGCGAGCAGCGGGATGAAGCCCAGGAACACGACGATCGCCAGCCGGACGTCCATGACGATGAGCGTCACAGCGATCGCGCCCATCGCGGTGAGCCCGATCGCCATCTCCTGCAGCGACCCGGTGAGGAACACCTGGATGTTCTCCATGTCGGACGTCTGCCGGGCGACCAGCCGACCGGACGTCGACCGCTCGTGGTACGAGATCCCGAGCTTCTGCACGTGCCCGAAGAGACGCTTGCGCAGCGCGACCATGAGCCGCTGAGCCAGCGTTCCCGTCATCCGGGTGCCGAAGAAGTCAGCGACGCCGGTCAGGATCGTCACCAGGAGGAACACGATGAGGGGGACGGCCAGCGCTGCGGTGTCGCCGTCGATCGCTGCGGGGATGCCCTGGTCCATCGCCTGCGCGATGAATGCCGGTCCGATCGCGTTGCCGATCCCGAACGCCAGCAGCAGGAACGCCAGGGCGATGTAGCCCTTGCGCTCCGGCCGCGCCAGGTCGACCAGCAGCCGGCGGGCCCGCTGGGCGATGTCCGGCGGCAGTGTGTCCGTTTCGTGCGGGCTGCGCCGCGCGGTGCGGGAGTCTGTGGTCGAGGTCGTGTCGGTCATACCGTCGCCCCCATGAGCTCCCGGTAGACCGCCGAGGTGGCGAGCAGTTCCTCGTGCCCGCCCACCGCGACGATGCGGCCGGCGTCCATGACGGCGACGCGGTCGGCCAGCGCCGCCGTGGACGGTCGGTGGGCGACGATGAGTGCGGTCGTCGCGGCGAGCACGCGCCGCAGTCCGTACTGGACGCGGTCCTCCGTCTCCACGTCGACGGCGGACAGCGGGTCGTCGAGCACCAGGAAGCGCGGATGTCCCGCGACCGCCCGGGCCAGGGCGATCCGCTGCCGCTGCCCTCCGGACAGGGACAGTCCCTGCTCACCGACCTCCGTGTCGAGGCGATCGGGCAGGGCGCGCACGAAGTCAGCGGCCTGTGCCACCTCGAGCGCCTCCCACACGCGGTCGTCGTCGATCGCGGCGGACCCGTCGACCGCGTGCGTGCCCATCGCGACATTGTCGCGGACGGTGGCGGAGAAGAGGATGGGCTCCTCGAACGCGACCCCGATCCGGGACCGGAGGTCGGCCAGTGACAGGTCCCGGACGTCGTGCCCGTCGACGCGGACCGCCCCGCGAGTCACGTCGAAGAGGCGGGGGACCAGGGCCGCCGTCGCGGTCTTCCCGCTGCCGGTAGTCCCGACGAGCGCGACGGTCTCGCCCCGCTCGATCCGAAGCGAGACGCCCGTGAGCAGCGGTGTCGCCGCATCCTCGTGCTGGAAGACGACCTCGTCGAACTCGAGGACGCCGGGGGACGGGTCGCGCGGCGCGTGGTCAGGGAGCCCTGAGTCAGTGATGCGCGGACGCCGGTCCATGAGCTCCCAGTAGCGGGTCGCGGCGGTGGCGGCCATGAGGGCGTCGGCCAGCAGGAAGCCGAACATCTCGATCGGCATGCGCAGGTACATCATGAGGGTGATCGCGGCGACGGTCTGGCCGATCGTCGCCCAGCCCGCGACGACACCCCATGCGCCCACGGCGGCGAAGGCGACGAGTGCCAGCTGCGGCAGCAGCATGATCGCACCGAACAGCCAGGCGTCCAGACGGACCTTCTCCAGTTCGTGTGCGCGCAGGCGTTCGACGATCGCGTGGAAGCGGGCGGCCGCCCACGGGCTGCGGCCGAAAGCCAGGAGGACGCGGATGCCCTGCACGGACTCCTCGACGGAGGTGGAGACCTCACCCATCGTGTCCTGCGCGGCGCGGGCGGCGAGCTTGTAGCGGGAGTTGAACCACGCGACTCCCACCATCGTCGGGATCGCCATGAGGACGAGGAGCGCGACGAACACGGGGTGGATGAACGACAGGATCACACCGCCCACCACCAGCAGGCACGGGGTGATGACGAGGAACGGCAGCCCGAACGCGGTGAAGCGGCGCAGCTGCGTGAGGTCGTTGGTCGCGCGGGAGAGCATCTGGCCGGAATCCCACTCGTCATGATGCGCGATGTCGAGGTCCTGCAGGTGCGTGAAGAGGCGGCGGCGCCACAGCACCTCCCAGTCCGCAGTCATGCCGGCGGTGAGCATGCGGCGGACCAGCTGGGCGATCGACTCACCGAACCCCACGGCGACGACGAGCAGGACGACGGCGACGAGGCCCGCGACGTCGCGCTGGGCGATCGGACCATCGACGGCACGGCCGGTGAGGACGGGGATGAAGAGGCCGACACCGGTGGACACCAGCGCCAGCAGGATGCTCACCACATACCGCCATGCGCGCGGGCGGATGTCAGGCCAGAATCTCAGGAGGTCACGCATGGTGCCCCAATCCTATGCCGGTGGCTGAGCTGTGAGGAGAGGGGCTCTGTGCCTCTCGCTCGGCGCAGTGCAGTGTTGACGTGTGGGTGAGTCGAAGGAGTAGACGACGTATTCGATCCCGGACCTGTTCTCATCGAGGAGACCGAGCGTGGGGTCGTCCGCCGTGCCGGCTGCCACCATCTTCTACGGCGGCGCCCATCCCACAGGGTGAGACTTGCTGCTCCGCGATTCGACACCGCTGCGCGCACCTGTGTAACATCTCACCCATGAACGTCCTTCTCGTCGTCATTACCCAGCGCGCGGTGACCCCGTAGCTGTCGACTGACGACGTCCCGCGCGCCCTTTCCAGACCGGAAGGGCGTTTTTTTGTGCAAGACACCCCACCCGGGGTGAGGAGCACAGGCAGGGCGGGACATGAGGGCGCCGCTCAAGGCGTCCATCAGGGAATCGATCACTAGAAGGAGCCCACCGTGGCAGGCCCAGCACAGGCGCAGAGTCCCCGCGTCACCACACCCACCCCCAGTCCCGTGCCCGCTCCGGGCGGTGCCGCGATCCGCGGCGTCCGCTCGCAGCCGGAGGTGATGACAGGCGCACAGGCCATCATCCGCACCCTCGAGAAGCTGGGCGTCGACACCGTCTTCGGCCTTCCCGGCGGCACCATCCTCCCCACGTACGACCCGCTGCTCGACTCGGAGCTCATCCAGCACGTGCTGGTCCGCCACGAGCAGGGCGCAGGTCACGCGGCGACCGGGTACGCGGCGGCGACCGGTCGTGTGGGCGTCTGCATGGCGACCTCGGGTCCGGGCGCGACGAACCTCGTCACCCCGATCATGGACGCCCACATGGATTCCGTCCCCCTCCTCGCGATCACGGGTCAGCAGTCGTCGAAGCTGCTGGGCACGGACGCGTTCCAGGAAGCGGACATCGTCGGCATGACGATGCCCGCGACGAAGCACTCGTTCCTCGTCACCCGCGCCCAGGACATCCCGCAGGCGATCCGCTCCGCGTTCCACATCGCGAGCACGGGTCGTCCCGGTCCTGTCCTGGTCGACGTGACGAAGGACGCGCAGCAGGCGGAGCTCGAGTTCACGTGGGATGAGGAACTCGACCTGCCCGGCTACCGTCCGGTGAATCGCCCGCACGCGAAGCAGATCCGTGAAGCGGCCGCACTCATCGCGGACGCGAAGAAGCCGGTGTTCTACGTGGGCGGCGGCGTCATCCGCTCGGGCGCCCACAAGGAGCTCCTCGCCCTGGCGGAGGCGACGAACATCCCGGTGACCACCACCCTCATGGCACGCGGAGCGTTCCCCGATTCCCACCCGCAGCACCTGGGCATGCCCGGCATGCACGGCACCGTGCCGGCGGTCGCAGCGATCCA
The DNA here is from genome assembly GCF_016107685.1 of Brevibacterium yomogidense. Taxonomy (GTDB): domain Bacteria; phylum Actinomycetota; class Actinomycetes; order Actinomycetales; family Brevibacteriaceae; genus Brevibacterium; species Brevibacterium yomogidense. The sequence continues at coordinate 221,180 of NZ_JABASY010000003.1, read as the reverse complement.
GAAATCCGACCTGCTCATCGCGATCGGTTCTCGGTTCGACGACCGTGTCACGGGCGAACTCGAATCCTTCGCCCCGACCGCCAAGGTCATCCACGCGGACATCGACCCGGCGGAGATCGGGAAGAACCGTGTCGCGGACGTCCCGATCGTGGGCGACGCGGCAGAGGTCATGGACGCGCTCCTCACGGAGCTGCGGACGAACTGCCCCGCAGCGCTGGAGGACGAGCGCCCCACGTGGTGGGGCCTGGCCAACGGCTGGAAGAAGAGCTACCCGCTGGGCTTCGAGTCGAACACCGACGGGCTGTGCGATCCGCAGTACGTCATCCAGCGGATCTCCGCTCTGACCGGGCCGGAAGGCGTGTACGCCGCAGGTGTGGGCCAGCACCAGATGTGGGCCGCGCAGTTCGTCGAGTACGAGCGGCCGCAGTCGTGGCTGAACTCCGGTGGGCTCGGCACGATGGGGTACGCGGTGCCGGCGGCCATGGGCGCGAAGGTCGGCGAACCCGACCGGCAGGTGTGGGCGATCGACGGCGACGGCTGCTTCCAGATGACCAATCAGGAACTGGCCACGTGCGTCATCAACAACATCCCGATCAAGGTCGCGATCATCAACAACTCGTCGCTCGGCATGGTCCGCCAGTGGCAGACGCTGTTCTACGACGGCCGCTACTCGCACTCCGACCTCAACACGGGCCACGAGTCCGTCCGCGTGCCGGACTTCGTGAAGCTTGCGGACGCGTACGGCTGCGAAGGCATCCGCGTGACCCGCAACGAGGACGTCGACGAAGCAGTCCAGCGTGCTCTGGACATCAACGACCGTCCCGTCGTCATCGACTTCGTGGTCCCTGCAGACGCGATGGTGTGGCCGATGGTCGCCGCCGGCGTCAGCAACGACCAGATCGAATACGCGCGTGACATCCGCCCGGACTTCTCCGGGGAACTCGAGGAAGGTGAAGAGGCATGAGCCGCCACACGCTGTCCGTCCTCGTCGAGGACAAGCCGGGTGTGCTCACCCGCTTCACGGGGCTCATCGCCCGCCGCGGCTTCAACATCCACTCGCTGGCCGTGGGCACGACGGAGCTCGAGGGCCTCTCCCGCATCACCGTCGTCGTGGACGTCGAGGACACCCCGCTGGAGCAGGTGACGAAGCAGCTCAACAAGCTCATCAACGTCATCAAGATCGTGGAGCTGGAGCCGGAGACCTCGGTCCGTCGCGCCCACATGATCTTCAAGGTCCGTGCCGACGCCGCGGTCCGTGTGCAGGTCGCGTCCGTCGTCGAGATGTTCGACGCCCGCATCGTCGACGTGGCGGTCGACGCCGTGAGCATCGAGGCGACCGGCGAGCAGGACAAGGTCGACGCCCTCCATCGGGTGCTGGAGCCGTTCGGCATCAAGGAGATCGTCCAGTCCGGCACGCTCGCGATCGGGCGCGGGCCCAAGTCGATGACGGACCGCGCCGGCCGCTGAGTGAGGCACACACCCTTCCCCCGCCGAGGCGGCGGTCGCCCTCACGGGTGACCGGCACCTCGGCGGCGGTGGGGCTCCGTTCCCCCGCAGGGAGCGGATCTGAGACAAGGTTCCGGGCCGTCGAGGCCCGTACTACTCTGGGACGCGGGTAACCGCATCCCACCTTTCGAGAAGGAGAAATCCCATGGCAGAGCGCTTCTACGACGATGATGCAGACCTCTCCGTCCTCCAGGGCAAGAAGGTCGCCGTCATCGGCTACGGCTCGCAGGGCCACGCACACTCGCTGAGCCTGCGCGACTCCGGTGTGGAGGTCCGCATCGGCCTCAAGGAGGGCTCGAAGAGCCGCGACAAGGCTGAAGCGGAAGGCCTCACGGTCGGCACTCCGGCCGAGGTCGCCCAGTGGGCCGACGTCATCACGATCGCCGCTCCGGACCAGGTCCAGGCGCAGATCTTCAACGAGTCCGTCAAGGACAGCCTGGCCGAGGGCAAGACGCTCGTCTTCATCCACGGCTTCAACATCCGCTACGGCTACATCGAGGCGCCGGAAGGCGTCGACGTCGTCATGGTCGCGCCCAAGGGTCCCGGCCACGTCGTGCGTCGTGAGTACGTCGACGGCCGCGGTGTGCCGGTGCTCGTCGCCGTCGAGGTCGACGCGTCCGGCTCTGCGTGGGACACGGCTCTGGGCTACGCGAAGGCGATCGGCGGCCTGCGCGCCGGCGGCATCAAGACCACCTTCACGGAGGAGACGGAGACCGACCTGTTCGGTGAGCAGGCAGTGCTGTGCGGCGGTGCCTCGCACCTCGTCCAGTACGGCTTCGAGGTCCTCACGGAAGCCGGCTACCAGCCGGAGGTCGCGTACTTCGAGGTCCTGCACGAGCTCAAGCTCATCGTCGACCTCATGGTCGAGGGCGGCATCGCGAAGCAGCGCTGGTCCTGCTCCGACACGGCGGAATACGGCGACTACGTCTCCGGCCCCCGCGTCATCACGCCGGAGGTCAAGGACAACATGAAGGCCGTCCTGGACGACATCCAGAACGGGAAGTTCGCGAAGCGCTTCATGGACGACCAGGCCGCAGGCGCGCCGGAGTTCAACGAACTGCGCGCGAAGGAAGAGAAGCACCCGATCGAGGCGACGGGCCGTGAGCTGCGCAAGATGTTCGCGTGGCTCAAGGACTCCGACGACGACTACGTCGAGGGCACCGCAGCGCGCTGATCCGACTGGTGTGAAGGGCGGGTGACGAGCACGGCTCGTCCCCCGCCCTTCGTCGTGCTCCCTTGTGAGGTGTCGTGTCTCCGTGAGCGGTGTCATGGTGCTATAGGCTGGGCGCGTGACCGAATACCGCTTCGAGACATTTGAACCGGCCCTGGAGAACGGCGTTCCCGACGCACGTACGACGGCGTACATGCAGGCAGTGCGCGCGGGGTTCCACGACAAGCGCGTCGAGGGGGAGAAGCTCCTCAAGCGCACACAGAGAGCGATCGCGGACGAGCGCGTGTTCACGTCCGTGTACGCGGATCAGGCGCCTCAGTCCGCTCTGCCGCCGGAGATCCCCGTGGCGACGTTCGCCCACTTCGAGAAGACCGTGAACGTGGGCAGCGGCCGCCTCCTCCCCGCGCACCTCATCACGTGGGTGACGGTCCGTCCCACCCACCGCAGGCGTGGGCTGCTGCGCAGCATGATGACGGCGAACCTGGCGAAGGCCGCGGAGTCCGGGTATCCCTTCGCAGCGCTCACCGTGACGGAGGGCAGCATCTACCGCAGGTTCGGCTTCGGTGCGGCCACCTGGTACAACGAGGTCGAAGTCGACACCCGTGCAGGCTTCACCATGGCGGTGGAGCCGGACAGGCGTGTGGAGATGGCGGATCCCCGCGTCCTGCGCGACCTGGGACCTGAGCTGTACGACAGGTTCCAGAGGATGTCACCGGGGGCGGCAGGCCGCCAGCGCGTGTATGTCGATGTGGCTTCCGGCGACCTCAACCTCACGACCGACGAAGAGGACCTCGGGACACGCGCGGCCCTCCACTACGACGAGGACGGCCACCCGGACGGGTACGTGAGCTACCGCTTCGCCGGGTGGGACGTGAAGCCCGCGACGCTCGAGGTGCTGGACCTCATCGCCGTGAGCGATGCGGCCTACGCGTCGCTCTGGTCGTTCCTGGGCGCAGTGGACCTCGTGGAGCGCGTGCAGTTCGGCTATGCCGCCCAGGAGTCGCCGCTGCCGTGGCTGCTGACCGACCCCCGGCGCGTGCGGGTCATCGCCCAGAGCGACGGCATGTGGCTGCGCATCCTCGACGTGAAGAAGGCGTTCGAAGCGCGTCCGTACACACTCGCGGGTGAGCTCACGTTCGCGGTCCGGGACGACATGGACTACGCGGAGGGTGTCTTCCGCCTGCGCACGGACGGTGAGAACGGCACGGTCGAGAAGATCGCGGATTCCGTGGATTCCGCTGAAGGCCGGAGCGCTGACCTGCTGCTGGGTGTGCCGGAACTCGGCTCGCTGTACCTGGGTGGGGCTGATCCGGTCGTGCTCGCACGCGCCGGAAGGATCACGAAGAGATCCGACGATGCGGCGATCCGAGCGCGCGGGCTTCTGGCGCTGGAGCGTGCCCCCTACGCGCCGAACGATTTCTGAGGTGGCGGCGATGGTGATCAACACGATCGCGAGCGCCCGCTGCATCCGCGCGTGGCCCCTGCTGCAGCGGGGAGACGAATCGCACCTGCAGTCGTGCGGGCTCCGCACGACTGCGTCGACGAACGCCGAATGCTCTGCGCCGATGCTGCCGGTGACCGACGACTGCCGCACAGCCATCGACCTGTCCGGGGCGGACAGCGACATGCTGCCGAACCCCGCGTCGTGTGCACGACGCTGCAGGCGCCCACGGGGCTGACCGTTGGCAAGGACGGGACTGAACCGCTGGGGCCAGCCGCTCCTATGCGTGAGATGCATGGAGTGACCCGAGGTCTGCGGTGCGGCATGCATGGAGACGTGGCACTCTGAGAGTGAAACCACGTTCTCTTCGAAAGGTACACCTGTGCTCTCTCAGTCCCGCGACGGCGGCATCCTCACTCTCACGATCGACAACGAGGCGAAGGCGAACAGCCTGACCGCGCAGATGTTCACGGAGCTCATCGACGCCTTCACCGCTGCGTCCGCGGATGAATCGCTGCGTGCGGTCCTCCTCACGGCGAAGGGCGACCGGGGCTTCTCCGCGGGGATGGACACGGCACAGTTCGAGCACGACGACGCAGAGCGCGCGTACGAGACGATCACGCACCTGGGTGCCGTCTGCGAAGCGGTGAAGAACTGCGACCTGCCCGTCGCCGTCGCCATGCGCGGGTACTGCGTGGGCGGTGCCGTCGAGATCGCCTCTGCGGCCGACTACCGCGTGGGCGCTCACGATTCCTGGTATTCGATGCCGGAGGTCCGCATCGGCATCCCCTCCGTCCTCGACGCGGCGAACCTCTGGCGGGTCATGGGGTGGACGAAGGCCACGGAACTGATCATGACCGCCAACCGCTTCAGCGCGCAGGACATGGACCGGTGCGGGTTCCTCAATGCCGTGGTCGACCCGGCAGATGTGGAGGAGACGGCACTGGGCTACCTGCGGGACACGATGGAGTCGGACCGCGCGGTCATCGCGCAGCAGAAGCGCCTCTTCCGCACGTGGCGCAACACGCATGAGCAGACGGCGATCGCCGACAGCCGCAAGGAGTTCGCGCTCGCGTTCGCCCGGAAGGCGCTCGTCGCGCGTGACGAGCGTGCAGGTGCCGACGCGACGGGAGCGCGGTGACGGCACCAGCGGGCGCGCTCGCCGGGGTGCGGGTCCTCGAGCTGGCCCGGACTCTGGCCGGCCCTTTCGCCGGCCATGTGCTGGCCGATCTGGGGGCGGACGTCCTCAAGGTCGAACAGCCCGGCAGCGGCGACGAATCCCGGCGCTTCACCCCGCCCACGTACGCCGGTGACAGCTGCTACTTCCAAGCGGTGAACCGGAACAAGCGGTCGATCGCGCTCGACCTCAAGGATCCGGAGGACCGTGAGGTCCTCTACCGCCTGGTCCGTGATGCCGACGTGGTGACGGAGAGCTTCCGCACCGGGGTGACCGAGCGCCTGGGTGTCGATTACGCGACCCTCGCCGCCATCAACCCGCGGCTCATCTACCTGTCGGTCTCCGGATACGGGAGGGAAGGGTCGCGCGCCACCTGGCCCGCTTACGACATCGTCATGCAGGCGGAGACCGGACTCATGTCTATGACAGGCACGGAGGCCGGCGAGGTCGTGAAGATCGGCCCGTCGATCGCAGACATCTCCACGGGCCTCTACTCGTCGGTGGGTCTCCTCACCGCCCTCTTCCACCGGGAGCGGACGGGGGAGGGCCAGTACCTGGATGTCGCGATGTTCGACGCCCAGTTCGGGATCATGAACAACTGGGCGCTGTCCGTCCTGGGCACGGGTGAGGCGCCCAAGCCCATGGGTGTGGGCAACCCGGCGCTCGCCCCCTACCAGACGATCGCGACGGCGGACGGCGACTACATGCTGGGCTGCGGCAACGACGGCCACTGGCTGCGGTTCTGCACCGCGATGGGCCTCGACGACCTGTCTGCGGACCCGCGCTTCGCGACGAACGATGATCGGGTGGCACACCGCACTGCGCTCATCGACGCGATCGAGGAGCGGACCCGGCGGATCCCACGGGACGAGCTCGATGCGGTCCTCAAGGCCACGGGTGTCCCAGGGTCACCGGTCAACGACCTCCAGGAGGTGCTCGACGACCCCTTCGCCGCCGAACGCGGACTGCTGCAGCCGCTCACCGGTCGCGAGGACGTCAAGGCGGTGAAGTTCCCTGTCACGTTCGGCGGCACACCGGTGATGGAGTACCGTCCGGCACCTGCGCTGGGTGCGGACGACCCGGAGTGGCGCGACCGCTGAGCGGAGCACCCGCAGCCGCGTCAGCCCTCGAGGAGGGTGTCGACGAAGTGCTGCGCGAGCGGTGCGGCGTCGGCCTCCGGCACGACGATGCAGACGACTCTTTCGTAGCCGGGCAGCTCCGCCGTCCGCAGCTGTCTCACCTGCATGAGGCGCAGGTTGGACGCGGGGACTATCGACCAGCCCAGTCCCGCTTCGACCAGGCCCGCGATGGTGAGGGGGCTGTTCGTGAGTGTTTCGGGGAGGTAGTCGACGTCTTCCGCCGCTGCGATGGCCGTGAGGCTGCGCTGCACGCTCGTGGACTCCGTGAAGCCCACACTCAGGTGTGAGAGGGCGAACTCCCACGACGGCTCTGCAGGAAGCGGCGCATCCGCGGGCGCGACCAGGTGGAACCTCTCCGTGAGCAGCGGCAGCATCCGCACGCCGCGGGCCTCGGTGAACAGCGGGCGCGCCTCACCGGTGGGCAGACGCATGCGCGCAGCGGAGATCGCCACGTCCGCGTCGCCACTCATCACTGCGGCGATCCCGCTGCCGGAGATGTCGTCCGTCGCGGTGAGCGTGGCCTGCGGGTGGCGGGACCGGAACCGGTTGGTCCAGGTCGCCATGTGCTCGAACGCCATCGACGGCAGGACGGACACGCGGACCTCACCCGCTTCCCCGGCGACGCGACTGGTGAATGCCCGCATCTCCCGGGTGTACGCCTCACCGATTGCCTCCGCGGTCCGGGCGAACTCGCGGCCTTCAGCGGTGAGACGCAGCCCCGCGGTGGAGCGGTCGAACAGCACGACGTCCATCCGCCGTTCGAGCCCGCCGAGGATCCGGCTCAACTGAGACTGGGACAGGTGGAGCGCGATCGCCGCCTCCGTGATCGTGGGCGAGGCAGCGAGCACGGCGAAGACCTCCAGGTCCCGCAGGCTCGGGCCGCTCTCACCCGTCATCGTCCGCTCCCGCCCGTTCGCCCGCACATGCCCCTATCCTGCCGCACGCAGGCCCCCACCGCCCTCACTCCTGGCTCATGCCCTCCGCGGGGACGATGCGGGACATGGTCCGCGCGGGCAGTGCGGAGGCGAGCACCGCGGCGATGACGGCGGCGACCGCGATGAGCGTCAGCGGCAGCGCCGGCACGGACAGGGTGGGTGTCGACAGCTCACCCACGAGGGAGGCCGTGCCCACCCAGCCGTAGAACGTGCCCAGCCCCAGGCCGACCACCAGTGCGACGACCGTCATGAGCAGCGACTCGACGGTGATCATGCGGCCCAGCGCGCCCCGGCTGAATCCGAGCGCCCGCAGCAGTGCACCTTCCCGCCTCCTGTCGATGACGGACAGGGTGAGCGTGTTGCTCACGCCGATCACCGCGATGACGACGGCGGCAGCCAGCAGTCCCAGCACGATCGCGATGGCCACCTGGAAGACGCTCGCATACTCGGCCCGCTGGAGTGCGGGGCTCGCGTCGACGGTGAGGTCCTGCGCGCCCAGCTGGGAGGCCACGGATTCGATCTGCGGTGTGGACGCGTCGTCCGCGATGCGCACCCACGTCTGCTCTGCTGCGTCCCCACCGGCGGCGGCTTGGATCCGCGCGGCGTCCTCACCGCTCACCAGTGCGGTGCCCGCCGGTACGTTCGGCGATCCGTCGAGGGTGAACGTGAAGGTCTCGTCGCCCACGGTGACGGTCGCCTCCCGCCCGTCGTAGTCGTCTGTGAGCCCTTCGCCGCCCAGTTCGCGGGGTGCCAGGCGGATCGTTCCGGGTACCACCGCGAACCCGTCGCTGCGGACCACTGCCTCGTCCGCGTCGTCCGCACTCGCGAGGGTGAGGCTCCCGCTCAGCGGTCCCGTCTCAGTGCCGTCTTCCGAGCCCGAGGTCCCGGTCGCGTCCTCTGCGACCGTCACCTCCGCGCGTGCTGCGGGGACGGCGCTGCGGTCGTCGATGATGGACGAGTCGTCAAGCACCGTGTCGATGCGATCTCCCGCACCGTCGACGACGAGGTCGATCGGGGTGTCGCCTGCAGTGGCCAGTTCGACGGTGCGCTGGACGCTCGCGGCGCCCACGAGCACCGCGGACACGAGTGTCACGCCGATGAGCAGCGCTGCGGTGGTCGAGGACGTGCGTCCGGGAGCGGAGCTTGCCGAACGACCCGCCAGCAGGATCGGCGTCGAGCGGCCGAAGAGTGCGGACAACCCCCTGCCCATCGCACCGATGAGCGGCGGGACGAAGGCGCGCGCCGCGAGGAGCACTGCGATGAAGAGGACGAAGCAGCCGAGGATGCCGACGACCACGGAATGGGTGGTCGTGGCCAGCAGGCAGAGTGCGACGCCACCGGCGCCCAGCACACCGCCCACGATCGCGCGGACCCACGGGAAGCGCGACCGGGCCGGTGCGACGTCGGCGGGGCGCAGCGCTTCGACGGGTGACACGCCGCCCGCCTTGAACGCGGGCACCATGCCGGCGACGACCGTGACGACGATCCCGACCAGGGGCCCGACGAGCAGTGCCGAAGGAGTGGGGGAGATCTGCGCGAAGTCCGGCATCCAGAGTGCGCGGACGAGGGCGAAGAGACCCCATCCGATGAGCAGCCCCAGCGCCACACCGGCGGCCGCTCCCGCGATGCCCAGCGCGAGCCCTTCGAGCAGGGTCGCACCCCGCAGCTGCCGTGCGGTCGCACCGACGGCGCGGTAGAGGGCGAGCACGCGAGCGCGGGAGGCGACGAGCACCTGGAAGGTGTTGGAGATGACGAGGGAGGCCACACCCACGGACAGCAGCCCGAACGCGATCCCGATGGTCGCGAGCATGTCGGTCGACCCGGACAGCTCGTCGACCTGCTCGTCCACGACCTCGTCGACGGTGCGGACGTCCACCTGCGCGGCCTCGGCTCCGGTGCCATCCTGTGTGAGCGCATCGCTCACGGCTGCGGCGAGGTCCGCGCGGTCCACGCCGTCCGAGGCACGGATGCGGATCGCCTCGGGCGTGATCTCCGAGGGGGCGGACTCCAGCCCTTCCTCCGTGAAGTGGAGGGTGAGTCCGAAGGGCGAGGCTCCCGGCAGCAGACCGGAGACGGTGTACTCCGTTCCGGCGCCGCTGGTCTCCGCGAAGCCCTCGAGCGTCACGGTGTCGCCCACGCCCACTCCCAGAGCCTCCGCGTCCGCGACGGGCAGTGCGAGTTCGTCCGCGGACTCAGGCAGACCCCCGTCGACCGGCTCCTCCCCGTCGGCAGGCAGACCGGTGAGCGAGGCGGAGACATCGGACGCGCCCGCGCTCGCCAGCGCATACCCGGATTCCTCGAGGTGCGCGTGTGCGACGCCGTTCACCGCGGCGACGTCGTCAACGAGGTCGCCGGTGAGGACCTCGGACGGGTCGAGCATCTCCGACGGGTCTTCGGGGTCGTCCACGAGGACGGCGACATCGGCCCCCTCCCAGGAGGCTCGGACCTGGTTCGCCAGGGTGTCGCCGAATCCCTGCGAGAAGAGCAGAGCCGCGACCATGAACGCGACGGACACGGCGACGGCGATGCCGGCGGCGACGAGCCGGCCGGACGCGCTGCGCAGGTTCGACAGGGCGATGCGGATCATCGTGCACCTCCACCGTGTGCACCGGCGGGAGCGGAGTGCGCGCCCGCCGAGGGCGCCTGGGCCCCGGTCGCGCGTGCGGTGACCTGGGTGAGGGCGGTGGCGACGGCCTCGGCGGTGGGGGAGTGGAGCTCCCCGGCGAGCCTGCCGTCGGCCAGCATGAGCACACGGTCCGCCCGGGCCGCGGCCTGCGGGTCGTGCGTCACCATGACGACGGTCTGGCCGAACTCGTCGACCGAGGCCCGCAGCAGCCCCAGCACCTCCTCACCGCTCGCGGAGTCGAGGTTGCCCGTCGGCTCGTCCGCGACGATGACGTCCGGGCTCGCGACGAGGGCGCGGGCGACAGCGACGCGCTGCTGCTGCCCGCCGGACAGCTCGTGGGGGCGGTGCCGGAGGCGGTCCGTGAGGCCCAGAAGATCGACGATCCGCCGGAAGAACCGGCGGTCGACGCGGCGACCGGCCAGCTGTGAGGGCAGGACAATGTTCTCCTCCGCCGTCATGGCGGGCACGAGGTTGAAGGCCTGGAACACGAAGCCGATCCGGTCGCGCCGCAGCGCGGTGAGCTGTGCGTCCTTGAGCCCGGTGATCGGTGTGCCGCCCAGGATCACCTCACCGGAATCGGGGGTGTCGAGGCCGGCGAGCATGTTGAGAAGGGTGGATTTCCCGGAGCCGGACGGCCCCATGATCGCCGTGAAGCGGCTGGCGGCGATGTCGATCGTGAGGCCGTCCAGCGGGCGGACGCGCGCATCGCCCTCGCCGTAGGTCTTCACGAGACGGATCGCGCGGATCGCGGGTTCGGGAATCGCCGGTTCGCGGTGCGCCGGTCCTGCGACAGGAGGGGTGGGCCCAGCCGGAGCGGTGGGGGCGACCGGAGGAGCGGGAGAGACTGCGCGTGACTGATCTGGTGTGTGCATGCTTCCAGCCTGGTGGTTGAGAAGACTTCGCACATCGGACCACGGGATGGTCTGTGGAGTGACGAGGAGCATAGCCGGGGGCTCGTGTCGTGCGGCGGTGTCATACCGGGGTCTGACACGCCTGCCGGTCGGCAGTCGCCCGGAGTGTCGTCGGACTCCCCGGGACTCCGCCGCCTGGGGCACCATCAGTCCCCCGGATGATGGCCTTCCCCGCAGCGTCGTCAGTCGCCGGGGGTGACGATCCCCGCGTCGTAGGCGAAGACGACCGCCTGCACCCGATCCCTCGCTCCCAGCTTCATGAGGATGCGGCCCACGTGGGTCTTCACGGTCGGTTCTGCGAGGAAGAGCGCGTCGACGATCTCCGCGTTGCTCATGCCGCGGCCCACCAGTCCCAGCACCTCGCGTTCGCGGGGCGTGAGGGAGGCGAGACGGTGCGTCCGGTCCTCGTCCAGGGCCGGCGCTTCCACGGCCGGCGAAGGAGTACCGGGCTGCGGCGCGGACGATGACTCTGCCGATCCCGCCTGCGGCGCGGGTGCGTCGCGGAGACCCAGTGTGGAATCGAGCATGCGGCGCGTCGTCGACGGGGCGATGACCGCCCCGCCCTTGACGACGGTGCGGATGGCGTCGAGCAGGATCTCAGGCATGACGTCCTTGAGGAGGAAGCCGGACGCGCCTCGGCGCAGGGCGGCGAGCGCGTATTCGTCCTCGTCGAACGTCGTGAGGACGATGATGCGCGGGGTGGGGATCGTCCCGTCGTCCGCACGGGCGAGGATCGTGCCGGTCGCCTCGATCCCGTCCATCCGCGGCATCCGCACGTCCATGAGGACGACGTCCGGGTGGAGGCGGGCGACGAGGTCGACGGCCTCCACACCGTCGCCGGCCTGCCCCACGACCTCGAGGTCATGCTGTGAGTCGATGACCATCGCGAAGCCGGTCCGCACCAGGGCCTGGTCGTCGACTAGCACCACGCGCAGGGGTGGGGTCGCGGTGGTTCCGGACTCTGTCACGGGGTGGGCTCCTCGGCGATGGACGGTGTGGCGTCGGATGCGGTGAGGGGGAACCGGGCGGTGACTCTGAAGCCGCGTTCCGCCCCGGGCACGGGGCCTGTCTCGAGCGTGCCGCCGTACAGCATCGCGCGTTCGCGCATTCCGAGGATACCGCTGCCGGGATCGCGCACCCGGTCGGCTGCTTGTGTGAAGGAGGGACCGCCGTCGTCCAGGATGCGGATGATGAGGTCGCTGTCGGTCGTCGTGAGTGTCACCTGCGCTCGGGCGCCGGATCCGGCGTGCTTGAGGATGTTCGTGAGCGCTTCCTGGACGATCCGGTAGACCGCGAGCCCCGCTCCGTCCGGGAGCCGGCCGGCGACGGTCGCCGCAGCCGAGGCGCCGGTCACAGTGGTGCTGCCGACCCCGGAGGATGCCTCGAATCCGTCGATGCTCACCGCGAGGCCCGCGCCTCGCACGTCGGTCAGCAGTTCCGGCACCTCCATGAGGCCGGGGAGGGGACGCGTCGAATCGTCCGCTTCCGTCTCAGTCCTCAGCACGCCCAGGAGGCTGCGTGTCTGTGCGAGTGCGTCCCTGCCTGTCTGCGCGATCGTCGTGAGGGCCGCCTCCGCCACCTCGGGATTGCTCTTCGCGGCGTAGCGGCCGCCGTCCGCCTGCGCGATGACGACGGAGAGGGAGTGGGCGATGATGTCGTGCATCTCGCGGGCGATGCGCATGCGCTCCGCATCGGCTGCCAGCCGGGATTCGGATTCGCGCTCCTTCTCCAGCAGCCGGTTGCGGTCGCGGATGTCCTCGACCGCTGTGCGCCTGCGGTGCGCGAGGATTCCCAGCAGCCACGCGGAGAGCACGATCGCGGAGCAGAGGGAGACGATGATCGCGATGCCGACGTATTCGGCGCTGTCGGCCCGCTGCAGGTTCTGGTCCTGCGCGAAACGTGCATCGGGGCCCAGCGAGGACTGCAGGGTGAGCGTGTACGACCACAGTCCCAGTGCGAACGCTCCCACGATGCCCAGCACCAGGACGATCCGCGCATGGGCGCGGGTCCCCCACGACGCGGTGGAGAAGACGCTGAGCGGCACGGCGATGATCGCGAAGGTGGGTCCCAGACCGGTCAGCAGCGCCAGGCAGCAGGCGACCGCGATGAGGGCGGAGCTCAGGAGCGGATGCACGCGTCGTAGGACGAGGGGCGCAGTGGTGAGGACGGTGATCGCGACCCACACCCACATCGGAACGGTTGCTCGCGGCTCCAGCCACGTCATCTCCCGGACTGCACTCACCCCCGCCCAGGTGACGGGAAGCGCCCAGAGGAGACCGTCGCTGATCCACGGGTGCGCGGCGAAGACGCGGCGCACCCGGGACCAAGCGCGGTGAGGAGGCGAGGAGGGCGAAGGGGACGGCGGGGGCATGCGGTTCACGCTACTGGGCGGTCGTGGGCGCGGGCATCGTCCTCAGGGATGATCTGTGCGCCCGCACCGTCGCGATCTGGTCCCAGAGCGTGACCGCCCAGATGACGGGGATGAGCCACACCGCGATGTCGATGCCGGAGGCCGCGGCGAGGTCCGGGTGGAGGACCGGCTGGGAGAGGAGGGCGAGGGTGAGGAACGACGCCATGACCAGATCGGTGACGATGTCCCACACCCGGGTGGCACGGGTCGTCCGACCGCGGACGGCGTGGATGAGGGGGCCTGCCGCCATGAGGAGGAGGATCAGCCAGTACCCGAACAGCCAGCCCGCACCCAGCTGGGGATTCACGAACGTCTCTCCGCCGTTCAGGTGGCCGACGTAGACGAGCGTGGTGGGGACGACTGGGACGAGGGCCAGCAGCACGAGCATGACGAGTGACACGACGCCGTCGGCACGCACGGTGCTTCCCGACGGCGTCGGTTCGGCCAGCTGGTCGACAGTCCACCTGCGATGGCCCCGGAGGCCGGGAGCGGGCGCGGTGCCCACTCGCTCGTACACCGCGAAGAGGACGGTGAGCGTCGCGAAGGCGACCAGCAGCGCCGGAACCGCCTTGCCGACGGAGGTGCCGATGAGACCGCCGATGTGGACCTCGGGAGCGGTGAGCGCGTAGACGAGACCGTTGACTGCGAGGGCGACGGCGACGACCACGGGCAGCACCCACGTGAGAGCCCAGCGGTAGGCGGGGAACACCGCCGGGCCGATGAGGTGCTGGGGGCCGCGCGCGTACTCCTGCGCCAAGGATTCCGGCGACCCGAGTTCCTCGAGGACGGCGGCCTCGGCGACGGCTGGGTCCGCGTCCGTGCCGGTGTGCGTATCGGCATCGGTGTTCGTGTCAGTGCGGGCCTCGAGCATGTCGGCGATCATCGCGGTGACGTCTGCGGCGACGTCGTCCCGCATCCCTTCGGGCAGGCGGCGGACGACGGTGTGCACGTACCTCTCGGTGAGAGTGCGCATGTCTCAGGTGTCCTTCCAGAGGTCGGTGAGGCTCGCGGTGAGTGCGAGCCATTCGGCGCGGAGGTCGTCGGCGACCCGGGCACCGCTGTCGGTGAGCGTGTAGTACTTCCGCGGGCGGGGCTCGTCCGTGTTCCATTCGGCGGTGAGCAGCCCCTGCTTGTCGAGTCTTCGCAGCAGCGGATACAGCGTGTTCGCCTCGACCTGGATGCCCGCCTGCGCGAGCGTCTCCAGCAGCGAATACCCGTACTGCGGCTCCCGGCAGGCCGCGAGACAGGCCAGGACGACGGTGCCGCGCCGCACCTCCTGGAGGTGGAGGGCGAGGGCGTCGGGGGAGTCCGGACGATCAGAAGCGACCATGGCCTACACGATAGTGTGCGACACACACTATGGCAAGAGGCGGGATGCAGTGTGAAGGGGAGGAGAGCGCGGGGAAGACTCTCACGCGGTGCGATCGCATGACTCTGTTCACGATGTGAGCCTGGATGCGTGATTCTGCGATCGAATCACTACAGTGGGGAGAATCCGCGAAGACGCTCCAGGAGGAGAACTGTGCCCAAGCCCGTCGTGCTGCTCGCTGAGAACCTATCGCCCGCCACTGTCGAGGCGCTCGGTCCCGACTTCGACGTGCGTCAGGTCGACGGTACGGATCGCCCGGCTCTCCTCGGCGCGCTCGCCGAGTCGGACGCCGTGCTGGTCCGCTCCGCCACCCAGATGGACGCCGAGGCCATCGCCGCCTCGCCCCGCCTCAAGGTGATCGCCCGCGCCGGCGTGGGCCTCGACAACGTCGACGTCCCCGCCGCGACGACCGCCGGCGTCATGGTCGTGAACGCGCCCACCTCGAACATCCTCTCCGCCGCAGAGCTCACGATGGCGCACCTGCTCGCGTCCGCCCGCTTCTTCGGGGCCGGCCACGCCTCCCTCAAGGAGGGCCGGTGGGAGCGCAAGCGCCTCACCGGCATCGAGCTCTACGACAAGACGCTCGGCATCATCGGCCTGGGCCGCATCGGCGGACTCGTCGCGGAGCGCGCCAAGTCGTTCGGCATGAACCTCGTGGGCTACGACCCGTACATCTCCGCAGCCCGCGCCGCCCAGATGGGCGTGAAGGTCATGGAGCTCGACGAACTCGTCGAGGAGTCCGACTTCATCACCGTCCACATGCCGAAGACCCCGGAGACGGTCGGCATGATCGGCCGCGAGCAGCTGGCGAAGGCGAAGCAGGGCGTGCGCATCGTCAACGTCGCCCGCGGCGGGATCATCGACGAGGAAGCGCTCGCCGAAGCCGTCGCCTCCGGCCGCGTGGGCGGTGCCGGCATCGACGTGTGGAACACCGAACCGCCGGAGCACTCCGCGCTCATGGAGCTCGACGCCGTCAACGTCACCCCGCACCTGGGCGCGTCCACGGATGAAGCGCAGGAGAAGGCCGGTGTCGCCGTGGCGAGGTCCGTGCGCCTGGCGCTCGCGGGCGAACTCGTGCCGGACGCCGTGAACGTCGCAGGCGGCCGGATCGACGAGGACGTCCGCCCCGGCATCCCGCTCACGGAGCGTCTGGGCCGCATCGTCGCCGCACTCACCGACACCGTCACCCACTTCAAGGTGGAGGTGAAGGGCGAGATCGCGTCGAAGGACGTGGGAGCGCTCAAGCTCGCCGCCCTCAAGGGCCTCTTCCGGGGACGCGTCGACGTGCCGGTGTCCTATGTCAACGCACCAGTCCTTGCGGACGAGCGCGGCGTGGCGGTCGAACTCACGACGAACAACGTGGCCGACGGCTTCCGCAACATCATCACCCTCGTCGCGACGACAGCCTCCGGCGCACAGGTGTCCGTGTCCGGCACGCTCACCGGCCCCAAGCAGGTGCAGAAGCTCGTCGAGGTCAACGGCTTCGAACTCGAGATCACGATGACCGACCACCTCCTCATCTTCGAGTACGTCGACCGGCCCGGCGTCATCGGCGTCTTCGGGCAGTCACTGGGCCGCAACAACGTGAACATCGCCGGGATGCAGGTGTCCCGTGCGGCCGAGGGCGGCAAGGCGCTGTCCGTGCTCGCGGTGGACACCGAGGTGACGGCAGAGATCGTCCAGACGGTCGCCGCCGCAGCGGACGCGGAGCACGCCGCCGCAGTCAACCTCACGGAGGACTGAGGACGAGGGAGAGCGTTCGGCGCAGCCGACGCCCCTGAAGAAACCACACGCCGAAGCGGCCGGGTCCCACAGCCCGGCCGCTTCCGCGTCTCGAGACGCTGAGAAGGACGGAACACATGGCACAGCGCAATGGTGCGGGACCCGGGCAGGCGACGCCGACCTCGGGAGCGGGGGCTCCGGTGATGGCGGGAGCGGGAGCTCCGAACTCGGGTGCGGGTGCGTCGGCAGGGTTCGGCGCGGACGCACCGGTGGCACCGCGCGGGTGGGTCGGACACCTGCGGATGCTGGGCCCGGGCATCGTCCTGGCGCTCGCCAGCGTGGGCGCCTCCGACATGGTGACGACCCTGAACTCGGGCGCGGAATACGGACTCGCCCTCATCTGGGTCTTCACCGTGGGACTGCTGCTGAAGTTCGGGCTGTCCGAGGCGATCTCCCGTCTGCAGCTCACCGCGAACCGCTCGTTCCTCTCCCACGTCACCGATGTGGGCGGACGACTGTTCCCCATCATCCTGCTCATCGCAGAACTGCTGGTGGGGCTCTTCTTCGGCGCCGGCGTCGCCGCGATCACGACACTCATCGTGCAGGCACTGTTCCCGGTGCTGCCCTTCTGGCCGACCCTCGTCGTGCTCCTGGGATCCGCCGTGATCCTGCTGTGGGTGGGTCGCTACGGCATCGTGGAGAAGGCGATGGTCGGATTCGCGATCCTCATGTTCCTGGGGATCGTGGCACTCGCCATCGGATCCGTGGGCGACGGTGACGCACAGCAGACCGCCGCGGCGACCATCATGCCGGTCTACCCCCGCACCTCCCTCATCACAGTGCTGTCGCTGATCGGCGGAGTGGGCGGTGCGACCGGCATCATGGCCTACACGTACTTCGTGCAGGAGAAGCGGTGGGGCGGCCCGTCGTGGAAGAGCATCGTGCGGGTCGACCTGGCGTTCAGCTACATCCTCGTCGGAGTGTTCGCCATCGCGATGACCGTGGTGGGCGGCTTCTGGCTGTACGGCCAGGGCCACTCGATCATGAGCAACGACGCCGTCTTCATGATCGGCGATCTCATCGGCGAGCGCCTGGGCGGCTGGGCGTGGGTCCTGTTCCTCCTGTCGTTCTTCGCCGTCACCTACACGAGCCTGCTCGGAGGGTTCCAGGGCATCGCCTACGTGACGGGCGACTGCCTGCGGGTCATCCGGCGCTACCCCCACCAGGACGCACCCGAACACGCCATGTCGTCGAAGACCGTGGAGTTCAAGGCAGCGCTGGTGTGGCTCACTGCATGCACCCTGGTGCTCCTCACCGTCGAACGCATCCTCGGCTTCGACCGGCCGGTGACCCTGGTGCTCGTGTACGCGGCGATCAGCTCGTTCATCCTCCCCATCCTCGCCATCGTCCTGCTCCTCCTGCTCAACCGCGCCTCCGTCGAACCCTCGCTGCGCAACGGATGGCTGTCGAACACCGTCCTGGTCGTCTGCCTGGTGCTGTTCACCGTGCTCGCCGGTGTGCAGGTCGTCGAAACAGTGGCAGGACTGCTGTAGGGGTGGCTGGGCGGCTGCAGGGGAGTGGCGGCCTGTGACGGTGGCAGGCGGCCTATGACGGTGGCAGGGGGCCTGTAGGGGAGTGGCGGCCTGCGCTTCTCAAGCGTTCGGTTCGCTTCACTGCGCGTTTTCATTTTTGGGTGCATCATTTTCTGCACCGTACTGGTCAGTGCACTGTTCACTCAGCAGCAGAAGTGCGCAGTCAGTGGGGAGCCTGGCGACGAGGAGTTTGCTGGCGGGGAGTCTGCTGGCGAGGAGACTGGCGGTCGGGAGGCCGCCCGTCGGGAGTATATTCGCGGCGAGCCTGCGCGCTCACCTGTTGGGGGTTGAGTCGGCATTGGCGCGTGCTCACACCTGTGGAAGGGCAGCGCCGTATCCACAGTGGCGGCAACCACGGCGTGATGCGGTGCGGCGAGCCCTAGTCTCCCTGCATGGATCACACGACGACGGCTCACACGGGAACGGGCCACACGAGGACAGACCAGACGCGCACGGACTACTCGAGGACGAACTACTCGAAGACGGGCCACTCGACAACGCACAGACGGGTCGCACTGCCGCTGCTCATCCATGCGTCGAACCTCGATGAACTCTCCCTCACCCCTTTCCACCTGTCGACGGCAGGCGGGCTGAAGCGGGTGATCCGAGGGGTGAGGGAGCACCCCACCAGGGTCCAGACGGTTGAGGTTCCGGTCTGGGCGGACGACCGCTGGAAGGAGACGCGGATGGTGGCGGCTGCCCTGCAGATGAGCCGGCCGGACGCTGTCGTGTCCCACCAGTCCGCCGCGAGGATGTACGGGTGGGCACTGCCTCTCCGCCTGGAGCACGACCGCCGCGTCCATGTGACGACGGAGATCGTGCGCAGGCCCGAGTTCGTGGGGCATCGCCAGAGAGGACTCGCCGCCGATGACGTGAGCGGAGTGGCCGTCGCGGCACGTGACGAGACGCTGCGCCAGGTGAGTAGCCTCATGGCCGAAGACGATCTGCTCGCACTGCTCGAGGGAATGTGCGGGTATTGGCACGGGCCGCCCGAAGTCACTCCGCTTGATCTCATCCAGCACGCCAGGTCATGGAAGCGTTTTCGTGGGAAGGCGAGATTGTTGCGAGCGATTCCTCGTGTGCGCCTGGGCGTGCGCTCACCGCGTGAGACGGCCCTGCGTCTGCAGATCATGGCTGCGGGGCTGCCGGAACCAGTGGTCGCCCACCCCGTCACACTCGAGGGGCGGACGTTCCATCCAGATCTGTCGTACCCGGATCTGAGCATCGCGATCGAATACGAGGGAGACCACCACAGAGTGGACGACTGGCAGTGGGACGCGGATATCCGCCGGGAGGACCTCTTCCGCGAAGCCGGGTGGGAGTACCTCCGCATCACGAAATCGTCAGACATGGCGGAGCGGCTGACGCGCCTCGAACGTGCATACACGGAGAGAGCGCGCTTGTCTGTGGGGACGGTGTCCGGACCGCCGCTGCGGATGTGATGGGATCGAGGAAGCCGGGACTGAGCGGCATATACCCCGGGCGGTCAGAGACGACGGAGGAGTGGAGATGGCGTCGATGCGCGCGGTGGTCCAGGACGAGTTCGGAGGGCCCGAGGTGCTGCGCCTGGTCACTGATGTGCCGGTACCGCAGCCGATTCCCACGGAAGTGCAGGTGCGCGTCAGCTGCGTCGGGGTGAATCCCGTCGACGGGAAGACGCGTGAGGGCGCATCTGTCGCACCGTTCATGGGTGGTTTCCCCTGGACGGTCGGATGGGACGTGGCAGGGACCGTGACGGCGCTGGGCAACGGGGTGAGCCGTTTCGCGGTGGGCGACCGCGTCTACGGGATGCCGCGCTTCCCATACTCCGCAGCGGGCTACGCGGAATACGTCACGGCACTCTCTCGCCACCTGGTCCGGATCCCGGAGGCGCTCGACATGGCGACCGCTGCATCGATCCCGCTGCCCGCGACGACGGCCTATCAGATCGTCCACGACGTCGCACAGGTACGGGCCGGGCAGACCGTTCTGGTGCTGGGCGCTGGAGGGATGGTGGGATCCCTCGTCGTCCAGATGGCGAAGAAGCTGGGCGCGACTGTGATCGGCCACGCGACCGGTGACAAGCTGCGTCGACTGGAGCGCTTCGGCACAGATCGTGGGATCGGCCGGGGCACAGATCGTGGGATCGACTATGCCACCCAGGAATTCGATGATCCTCATCTGTCCGGCGGTCCTGTCCGGGACGTCGATGTCGTCGTCGACCTCATCGGGGGAGATTTCGCTCTGCGGGCCGTGCCCCTGGTCCGTCGCGGCGGCACCGTCGTCGGTGTGCCCTCGGGCCAGCAGCAGGGGCTGAAAGAAGCAGCGGCAGCGGCAGGCATCCGGGGCACGAACATGATCGTCGAACCCGATCATGTGGCACTCGAATACGTGTCCGCGATGATCGCGGACGGGGAACTGGACGTGCAGGCTCCCGCGACCGCACGCCTGGAGGACGTGGTGGACGTGCATCGACGCTTGGCTGAGGGGCGCCTTCCGAAGACGGTGCTGCAGGTGGGGCCGAACGGCAGGTCGGCGGACATGGCCCGCAGCGCTGACGTCCTCTTCCGGGCCGCGGTCGACGACGATCCGGTGCCGCCTCTCCCTGAGGACTTCGCACCTGCGAATCAGGCAGAGGCATACGAGGCTCAGCGCTGCCTCGCTGATCTCACGGGGCGCCCACGGTGGGGTGGAAGATCGCGGCGACCAGTGCTGCGGGCCAGCGGCACATCAATGTCGACGGTCCCGTGGCCGGCCGGGTGCTGGCCGATCGGGTCTATGACGACGACGCCACCGTCCCGCTCACAGGGAACAGGATGTGCTTGGCGGAGCCGGAGTTCGTGTTCGTGATGGGCGAGACCCTGACTCCCCGGACCGCACCCTATTCCGAGCGTGAGGTGGTCGAAGCCGTCAGCTCGCTCCGGCTGGGCATCGAACTGCCCAGCACCCGGTTCCTCGACGTGACGGCGGTCGGGGCCCACCAGCTCATCGCGGACAACGCGTGCGGACACGATTTCGTGCTGGGGCCCACCGCCCATGACGGGTGGAGGGATCGACGCCTGGCGGATGTGTCGATGTCTGCGACGGTCACGGCCACCTCGGGGGAGCGGACCGTCGACGGCGTGGGGGCGAACGTCCTGGGTGACCCGTGGTCCGCACTCACGTGGTTCGTGAACGAGCTGTCGGCGTTGGGGATCACCGTCGAATCCGGCAGTTTCGTCACCACCGGCACATGCAGTGAACCGATCCCGGTCCAGCCGGGCGATGCGCTCCACGCGGCCTTCGACGGCCTCGGTGTCGTGTCCTGCGCGTTCTCGGAGTGACGGCCCCGCGCCAGGGCACGGTCGGTCTCTCCAAACCGTGACGAGAGAGCTGTGTCGAGAGGGCTGTGACGAGACTGTCGTGACGAGGAGGTCGCGACCACCCGGCCGCGCCCCTTCGCGGCTCAGGCGTTCCAGAGGCCGTACGACGACGCGAGCTCGACGATCTTCTTCGCCCTCGCTAGGCGCGGCAGGTAGGAGCCGTCCGTGATGTCCGCTCCGTGTTCGGCGTCCTTGAGGAGTTCGCGGGCCCAGCGCTGCTCGTCCTCGGACGGTGCGAGCGCGTCGTTGATGATCGGTGCCATCGAGGTGGTGAGTGTGAGCTTTCCGGCCATGCCCATCTTGATCGTCCACTCGCAGTCCTCACGCACGCGCTCTTCGGAGGCGCCGGGTGCGGACGGCCCGTCGATCGCGCCGGGCAGCCCGCCTACGCGGGAGGCGATGACGAGGCGCGAGCGCACGTAGGCGAGGGCCAGCGGGTCGTCGGACATGCCGGTGTCCTTGCGGAGGTCGTTCGTCCCGAGCGCCAGGCGGAAGGTGCCGGGCGCGTTCGCGATGTCAGTGGCGTTCTCCACTCCGTTCGCGGTCTCGATGAGGGCCAGCACGGGGACGCCGGCCCCTGCCTTCATGGCGGTCCACGTGACCTGCGAGGGAGCCTCCGTGTTGGGCAGCATGACGCCGCGCAGACCCGCGAGGCCGTTGAGTGCCGCGAGGTCGTCCTCCCAGTAGGGCGTCTTGATGCCGTTGATCCTCACCCAGGCGGTCATGTTCGGTTCGCCGGTGGTCGAATCTCGCTCTGACAGCGCTTCGACCACGTTCGCGCGCGCCTCGTCCTTCCCGTCATCGGGGACCGCGGCCTCCATGTCGAAGATGACGGAGTCCGCCTCCGACCGCTGCCCGGGTTCGAAGAGCTGCGGTTTGGCGGCGTTGACGAGCAGCCAGGTGCGGGACAGCTTGGCGGGAAGGGACGCGGCACGGGCATTCCGAATGGGAGGTGTCGACATGCGTCCGAGTCTATTGCGGAAACGCAGTGTGGCCATCGGGCTTTGTGTGCGGCTCACAAAAGTAGGATCGGAGCTCGTCGCGGCCGCCAGCCGACGCGCCCCCGTCACCCCCTTTCATACAGCCGCCGCGCCTCGCGACCCGCGCCGTCACCCCATCTCGCGAGCCAAGATGCACACCCGCATGGTGAGACCCCCGCGCTATCCTCACGACCATGACAACGTTCAAGATCGCAGTGATGCCCGGTGACGGCATCGGCACGGAAGTCGTCCCCGAAGGCCTCAAGGTCCTCTCCCGCGCGATCGAGGTGACCGGCACGGACGCCACCCTCGACACGGAGCAGTTCGAGGCGAGTGCACGCCGGTGGCATGAGACGGGAGAGACCCTCACGGACGACGAGCTCGAGCGCCTCCGCGCTTTCGACGCCATCTTCTTCGGTGCGTGCGGCGATCCGTCGGTCCCGTCGGGTGTCCTGGAGCGCGGCATCATCCTCAAGCTGCGGTTCGGGCTGGAGCACGGCGTGAACCTGCGTCCGTCGAAGCTGTACCCCGGCATCACGTCCCCGCTGGCGAACCCGGGTGAGATCGACTTCCTCGTCGTCCGCGAGGGCACGGAGGGCTCCTACACCGGTCAGGGCGGCACCCTGCGTGAGGGCACACCCCACGAACTCGCCACCGAGGTCTCCGTCAACACCCGCTACGGCGTCGAGCGCACGGTCCGCTACGCCTTCGAGCGCGCAAGTGCGCGCAAGAAGAAGCTCGCGTACCTCCACAAGACGAACGTCATGGTCCACGCGGGCCACCTGTGGCGCCGCGCCGTCGAATCGGTGGGCGCGGAGTACCCGGACGTCGAGGTGACCTACCAGCACACGGACGCGGCGATGATCTACATGGTCGCGAACCCGGAGCAGTACGACGTGATCGTCACGGACAACCTGTTCGGCGACCTCGTGACGGATCTCGCCGCGGTCGTGACCGGCGGGATCGGTCTGGCCGCCAGCGGCAACATCAACGTCGAGGGCACGGCGCCCAGCCTCTTCGAGCCCATTCACGGTTCCGCTCCGGACATCGCGGGGCAGGGCAAGGCGGACCCCACGGCGAGCATCCTGTCCGCCGCTCTCATGGCCGAGCACCTGGGACTCGACGCGGTCGCCCGGTCGATCCAGACCGCCGCCGAGGCCGACCTCGCCGCTCGCGGCGACGCACCCCGCACCACCGCCGAGGTGGGGGACGCGATCGCGTCCCGCCTCAGCTGACGCTCCGGTCGGCCGGGCTGCTCGACTCAGCGCTGCCCGGCCGACTCGGCACTCGCGGCCCATAGCTCGCGAGACGCCCGACCCCCTCCCGCAGCACGCCGCAGTGCGAACGCTCCACCGGGTGGGGGCGTTCGGCGTCCCTGCGTTAGAGTGACCGCAGACACAACCGACAGCTCACAAGAGAGAAGGACGCAATGACGACGTTCGCACTCCAGAAGAATCCGCAGCCGCAGAGCGATAACGTGCGCGACGCGATTCTGGGTGCCCCCGTGTTCGGGACGCAGTTCACGGACCACATGGCCCACATCCGGTTCACCGTCGAGCAGGGATGGCACGGGCACGAGGTGATTCCCTACGGCCCGCTGTCGCTCGATCCGGCGGCCGCCGTCCTCCACTACGCGCAGGAGGTCTTCGAGGGGATGAAGGCCTACCGGCACGCGGACGGATCGGTGTGGACCTTCCGTCCCGACCGCAACGCGGACCGGATGAACAAGTCCGCGGCGCGGCTCGCGCTGCCGACGATGGATGACGGCGACTTCCTCGAGTCCCTGCGCGGGCTGGTGCAGCAGGACGTGGCGTGGGTGCCGACACCCAAGGACGACACGGACGAGGTGAGCCTCTACCTGCGGCCCTTCATGATCTCCGCAGAGCGCTTCCTGGGGCTGCGTCCCTCCCAGCAGGCGGACTACTACGTCATCGCGTCCCCGGCCGCCGCGTACTTCTCCGGCGGCATCAAGCCGGTGAGCATCTGGCTGTCGCAGAACCTCAAGCGCGCCGGCAAGGGCGGCACGGGCTTCGCGAAGTGCGGCGGCAACTACGCCGCCTCGACGGAGGCGATGATCGAAGCCGCGTCGAAGGGCTGCCAGCAGGTGCTCTTCACCGACGCCGTCGACGGCACGCACCTGGAGGAGCTGGGCGGCATGAACGTCATGCTCGTCACGTCGGACGGGAGGCTCCTCACACCGCCGGTGTCGGAGACGATCCTCGACGGTGTGACGCGCCGGTCGATCCTCGATCTCGCGCCGCGCCTGGGCCTCACCCCGGAGGAGCGTCCCATCACGGTCGACGAATGGCGTGAGGGTGCGGCGGACGGCACGATCGTCGAGGCGTTCGCCTGCGGCACCGCCGCCGCGGTCACCCCTATCGGGAAGCTCGTGTCCGACGACTGGAGCGTCGATCACGGCGATGAGCCGGGGGAGACGACGATGGCGATGCGGAAGACGCTGCTCGACATCCAGTACGGCCGTGCGGAGGCACCAGAGGGCTGGATGGTGCAGCTGGCGTGACCACGGGCCGCGGAGAGTCGGACACGCCACTGTGCGCCACGTGCGGTGTCGAGGCCGCAGAACCGCTTCCGGAGGTCTGCCCGGTCTGCGAGGACGAGCGACAGTTCGTCCCCACCGGTGGGCAGGAGTGGACCACGGTACGTGCGCTCTCCGCCTCCGGGCGGTCCCTCGCGATCGCCGAGGTCGAACCGGGGCTTCATGCGCTCCGCACCGAACCGCGCACGGGCATCGGGCAGACCTGCTATCTGGCGACGGCCCCGGGCGCGGTGACCACGGCCTCGGGCACGGGGGCCGGAGCCTCGGAGGCGGACAGTGGCGACTCCCGCGCGGACGCGACGAGCCGGCGCGGGGGACTGCTCTTCGACGTCCCGCCGTTCATCGACGACGCCGCTGTCGAGGCCGTCGCGGCACGCGGGGGAGTGGCGGCGATCGTTGCGAGCCACCCGCACATGTACGGCCTCCAGCTGGAGTGGAGTCGCGCGTTCGACGACGCGCCGGTCTTCGTCTCCCGCATCGACGCGGACTGGGTGCAGCGGTGGGGGCCGGCGATCAGGCTCTACGACGGTGAGGCTGAACCGGTTCCCGGCATCCGCGTACGACAGGTGGGCGGCCACTTCCCGGGCAGCTCGGTCGGGCTGTGGCGATCACCGGTCGACGGTGGGCTCGTGCTGCTGGGCAGCGACTCGATCTCGCCGGTGGCGCGGCAGGGCTGGGTCACCTTCATGCGCTCGTTCCCGAACTACCTGCCGCTGTCCGCGCGCGCCGTGAGGATGATCGCGTCCCGCGTCGCGGACCTGGACGTCGAGCGCATCCAGGGCAGCTTCGGGCAGCGGACCGGCAGCGACGGAGCCCGTGCGATCGCCGAATCAGCCGAACGGTATGCGGAGTGGGTGTCCGGCGCATACGATGACCGCATATGAGCACCCCGCCCACCTCTCCACCTGCGGTCTTCACCTCGCGGCAGGCGCGCCGCCTCCGGAAGAGCGCCGAATCCGTCGCCGGTCTGAAGCGGATCCAGCGCCCCGTCACGGATGAGCGCGGGCGCGCGACCTTCTCCCTGGCGTACGTCCGCACGTCACCGGAGGAGTGGGAGAACGGTGACGGGCCTCCGGTGCTCATCATCCCGGGCGGGCCGGGCCTCGCCTCCGCACTGCCATACGCGGGTCTGCGGAAGAAGGCCGTGAAGCGGGGCCTCGACGTCCTCATGGTCGAGCACCGCGGAGTCGGCCTGTCGCGGCGTACGGCGTCCGGGGAGGACCTGCCGCTGGCCGCGATGCGCATCTCCCTGGTCGTCGACGACATCCGTGCCGTCCTCGATCGGGAGGGGATCGACCGCGTGCTCGTCGTCGGTTCGTCCTACGGTTCCTACCTGGCGACCGCCTTCGCCGCGACGCTGCCGTCCCGTGTCGCTGGGCTCGTGCTCGATTCCCCTCTGCTCGCGGCGGGCAAAGCTGATTCCCGAGACTGGTCGACCGCGCTGCTGCACGACGGCACCACCGGTGACGACGCACACCGCCGGGTGGCGCGGAAGGTGCGCGAGACCGCGGCGGGCATGCAGGACGGGGCTTCACGTCGGGATCTGGGCCGCGCTGCCCGGATCGTCTACGAGTTCGCGGGCCTCGACACCCTGGACGCCCTCCTCAACCAGCTCGCGGTGGGCAGGGCGCGGACGACGTGGGCAGCGCTGCAGAAGCTCGGCGCGTCGGATACGGGCCAGCCCATCCCTTACTGGATGGAGTTCGACAGGGTCGCGGAGATCGCGTTCCGGGAACTCGACTACGCGGACACGGACCCGTCCGTCCTGTTCGACGGCGGCGCGGAGTTCAGCGACCTCGCGCAGCAGTACTCCGCTTTCAGCGCTGAGCCCGTCGACACGGCGGCGGCACTGTCGAGCTTCGACTTCCCCGTCGTCGCGCTGTCGGGCGACCGCGACCTCCGGACACCGCGACCGGTCGCCCACGATGCGGCTCGGCGTGCTCCGCAGGGGCTGCTCGCGACGGTGCCCGATCACGGGCACAGCGCTCTCGACACACACGAGCAGGCGCTCTTCGCCGCGATCGACCTGGCACAGCGGGGCAGCGGGCCCACCGCACCGCAGACCACCGATCAGGCCGACGTCCGGAAGGCCCGGCTCGACGGGCTGACACGGTCGGGCGGACCCAGCGCGATGATGGGTGGGATCATCCGCGCCCGGCTCGCGGCAGACCGGCTGCTCCCGTCGCGGCGGCGCCCGCACCGCCACTCCTGAAGGTCACAGAACGGTCACGATTATTCGTCGTCGACCCTCTTTTTCGCAGAAGCGCGAAAAAGCCGGTGTACTGTCTCAGCCATGTCTTCTTCAGACCTCCGCAGTGGTGCGGGAACCGTCGCGCCCCGCGCTGAACTGCCCACGACCGCCGACGTCATCGCGGGCCTGCCGTGGCGATGGCGGACGCAGGGTGCGATCTTCCTGGTGGGCGGCCTGGGCTTCATGTTCGACGCGTGGGACGTGGCCCTCAACGGGTTCCTCATCCCGCTGCTGAGCGACCACTGGAGCCTCACGGTGGGGCAGGCCGCGTGGATCGCGACGGTCAACCTCGTCGGCATGGCCGTGGGTGCCTTCGTGTGGGGCGGCATCGCCGACCGGATCGGGCGTAAGAAGGCGTTCACCCTCACCCTCCTGTGCTTCTCCGTCTTCACCGCCTTCGGGGCGTTCAGCCCGAACATCTGGATCTTCTGCCTCCTGCGGTTCTTCGCGGGCTTCGGGCTGGGCGGCTGCATCCCCGTCGACTACGCGCTGGTGGGGGAGTTCTCGCCCGCGAAGCACCGGGGCAGGGTGCTCACGGCGCTGGACGGCTGGTGGCCGATCGGCGCGACGCTGTGCGCGTTCGTCTCCGCGTGGCTCATCACCTTCTCGGACTGGCGTGCGGTCATGCTCATCATGATCGTGCCGGCGTTCCTGGTGTTCGGTGTGAGGCTCTTCGTGCCGGAGTCCCCGATGTATCTGGCGAGCGTCGGCAGGCACGACGAGGCCGATGCGATCGTCCGCAGGCTCGTAGCGGCCACCGGTTCGGACGTGACGGAATGGCGGCGCGCCGCAGTCGCACCGCGGGCGGCGACGCCGGGCACGTGGCGCGGCAAGCTCGCGGCGGTGACCGGGCAGATCGCGGATCTGTGGCGGTGGTCGACCCCGCTCACGCTCGTGGCGTGGTCGCTGTTCGTGTCGATCCTGCTCCTGTACTACGCGGCACTCACGTGGCTGCCCAAGATCCTGCGCGAGCAGGGGCTGGCGGACGAGGCGGCGTTCATCGTGACCGGCCAGATGACCGCGGTCGGGATCGTCGGCGTGGTCGTCTCCGCGCTGCTCATCGAGCGCATCGGGCGCAAGTGGCAGCTGGGGCTGTCATCCCTGCTGGGTGCAGCGGCGCTCGTGGGCTTCGCGTGGGTGCTCGAATCCTCGGGCGCGAACCTCAGCATGACCGCACAGGTCCTCATCCTGGTGTTCGGCTTCCTCATCCAGATCGCGATCCCCACGCTGTACACGTACGTCTCCGAGCTGTACCCGACGCAGCTGCGGGCCTCCGGCTTCGGCTGGGCCTCGAGCGCGTCCCGGCTGGCGACGGGCATCGCGCCCCTGGTCTTCGGCTCGTTCCTGTGGCCGATGCTGGGGCTCACGTGGACCTTCGCCCTCACCGGAGGCCTCGTCGCCGTCGCGCTCATCCTCATGGCGGTCCTCGCCCACGACACGACGGGCCGCGAACTCGACTGACCCCGTGGTTAGGGTGGTGCCATGACTGAACGCACTGCTCAGACCGCTCCCGTGCCGCATGACGCCTTCCTCTGGTTGGAGGAGATCGAGGGTGAGGACGCGCTGGCGTGGGTCGCGCAGCAGAACGGGCGGACGGTCGACGAGTTCTTCGACGACGACGCGCAGGCGACGTCGGACGCGATCCGTGCGGCGCTGGATTCAGAGGACCGCATCCCCGGCGTGAGCAAGCTGGGCGACTACTACTACAACTTCTGGCGCGATCGCGAACACCCCAAGGGGCTGTGGCGTCGCACCACGTGGGAGTCGTACACGGCGGACGCCCCGGAGTGGGACGTGCTGCTCGACGTCGACGCGCTCGCCGCGGCGGACGGGGTCGAATGGGTGTTCCACGGTGCGCGCGTGCGGCGCACGGACCGCCGTCGAGCGCTCGTCATGCTGTCCCCGGACGGCGGGGACGCGCACACGATCCGCGAGTTCGACCTCGGCGGTCGGGAGTTCGTCGAGGACGGGTTCGTCCTGCCGACAGCGAAGGCGCAGGCGAGCTGGCTCGACGACGACACGCTGCTCATCGCCACCGATTTCGGTCCCGGCTCGCTCACCGACTCGACCTATCCCCGCAGCGCCCGCGTGCTGCGCCGCGGTGAGAGCCTCGACGAGGCGCGCGAGATCATGTCCGTCCCCACCGACCTCCTGTCGATCTTCACGGGTGTCGATCGGACGCCGGGCTACGAGCGGGCCGTCATCATCGAGGCGATCGACTTCTACAACTCGCGGACCTGGATCCGCGAGCTGCCGGTCACGGAGGACGGGATCGCATCCGGCGACGACCTCACGGCCGGGTGGACCCTCATCGACGTGCCCACCGACGTGTCCGTGGACGTCGACCGGGATCTCATCCTGTTCCGGCCGCGCACCGACTGGGTGGGCACCGGCCCGGCCGAGGTCCCGTTCCGCGTGCCGGCGGGCGCTCTCGCGGTCGCCCCGTACGACGCGTTCGTCCACAGTGGGGGAGCGGCGGCCGCGGCGCCGATCGTCGTGTTCGCCCCGGAGACGGGCGAGCAGCCGCGCACCTCGTTGCAGGGATGGTCGCTGACCCGCGACCACCTCGTCCTGTCGTTCCTCACTGATGTGCGCTCGGAGCTGCGCATCCTGGACCGCTCCGCACTGCTCGCCGGAGTCGTCCCCGCGGGGACGGAGGCGGATTCCGCCGAGGCCGCGGCCGGGTCCGCGGGAGTGCTCCCGGGACGTGCCCTGCCGGGGCTCGACCCGACGCTGTCCGTCGGCATGGGCGCCGTCGACCCTGACGACGAGCGGACGGCGAACGACGTCTGGATGACGGTGAGCGGGTATCTCACACCGACGACGCTCATGCGCGGGACACTCGGCACGGCCGGTGCGGCGGACACGGAGCCCGCCGTGGTGAAGCAGGCGCCGGCGCTCTTCGACGCGGCCGGACTCGTCGTCACCCAGCACTTCGCGCGCAGCGCGGACGGCACCCGCGTGCCGTACTTCCAGGTGGGACCTGTGGCCTCGGGGTCGGACGGAGCGGCAGCATCGGACGGAACCACCACCCCTGCGCCGGTCATGCTCGACGGCTACGGCGGGTTCGAGGTGAGCCGACTGCCGGGGTACGCGCCCTCGATCGGGCTGGGCTGGCTGGAGAAGGGCGGCACCTACGTCGTCGCGAACATCCGCGGCGGTGGGGAGTACGGTCCGAAGTGGCACACCGCGGCACTGCGTGAGAACCGCCATCGCGCCTACGAGGACTTCGTGGCGGTGGCCCGCGACCTGGTGGCCCGCGGCGTCACGGTCCCACGGGCCCTCGCCTGCTCCGGCGGGTCGAACGGGGGACTGCTCGTCGGCAACATGCTCACCCAGTTCCCGCAGGACTTCGGTGCGGTGTCGTGCGGTGTCCCCCTGCTCGACATGCGTCGGTACACGAAGCTGTCCGCAGGAGCCTCGTGGGCGGCGGAGTACGGGGACCCCGACGATCCCGCCGACTGGGACTTCATCCGCACCTTCTCGCCCTACCACCTTCTCGACGCGGACGGAGTGCCGAACGCTTCCGGGGAGGCCGGTGCGACCGGGGACTCGGGTGCTTCCGGAGAACCCAGCACGCCCCGGAGGGAGGAGTACCCGCCGGTCCTGTTCTGGACCGCGACCTCCGATGACCGGGTGGGCCCCGTGCAGGCACGGAAGATGGCCGCGAAGATGCAGGCGATGGGCGTGCCCGACGTCTGGTTCTACGAGGACCGCGAAGGCGGGCATTCCGCCGCATCGGACAACGAGCAGGCCGCGCGGACCCGGTCGCTGTCCTACGCGTTCCTGATGCGGCAGCTCCGCGCCTGACGGGCAGGAACGGAGCTGCGCGGTCCGTCGCCCGCGGCCGGTGCGGGGCAGGGCCCATCGGGTCAGTGCATGGCGCGGCGCAGCGTCAGCCACGATCCGGCGGCGGCGACGAGCGCGGCGCACGCGAGGATGCCGGCGGCCCCGAACGGTCCCATCGTGCCGAAGGTCTCGAGGACGCGGGGCCAGGCCTCCATGCGGGTGATGCCGAAGACCACCGCCAGGAGGACGACGGCGAGGCCGACGAGGGCGAGGGTGACCGCCATCGTGCCGCTGCGGCGGTAGAGCGTCGCCGCCCAGAAGCCCGCGAAGAAGAAGAACATCGTGAGCATGAAGACGAGTGCCGCCGCACCGGCCCACCCGCTGGACCACACCCAGGGCAGCAGCGAGATGTAGCCGTTGAGGCCGTACCCGTCCGTCGCCTGTTCCACGATGCCCAGCAGCACGTAGAAACCGGCGAGGGCCGTGGAGGAGACCGCGGCGGCGAGTGCGGTCCCCAGGAAGAACTCGCGACGTGTGATGCTCATCGCCTGTGAGAACGGGAAGGTCAGGCTCATCGCCTGGACACCCATCGCGAGGTAGTACCAGAGCGGTGCCTGCCCCGCTCCGCCGTACATCGGGTCGTCT
Source organism: Brevibacterium yomogidense (assembly GCF_016107685.1). Taxonomy (GTDB): domain Bacteria; phylum Actinomycetota; class Actinomycetes; order Actinomycetales; family Brevibacteriaceae; genus Brevibacterium; species Brevibacterium yomogidense. The sequence continues at coordinate 189,618 of NZ_JABASY010000003.1, read as the reverse complement.
GACCCGACCATGGCGTAGATGGCCAGGGAGATGAGCACGGCGGCGCCGGTGATGAGCAGTGGCACCCAGAGGAACGTGTAGCGGTTGATGAACTGCAGCCGGACGACATGGAGGATGCGGGTGCCGGTGGCCATCGTGGCGCCGGGGGTGCGTTCGATCGAGCCGAGCGGGCCGCGAGTGAGGTGGGTGGCGGTGGTCATGAGTGAACCTCCGACGATGGGGTGGGGTGGGCAAGCGCGTGGGAGTGGGAGTGCCCGCTGCGGGTCTTCTTCGTGAGATGGACGACGAGCTGCTGCAGCGGGACCGATGATCTCTCGAGGCCCACTGCGGTCGCCTCCGCCTGCTCCGCGTCGGTCAGCGCACCGTAGACGGTCGCCGAGGCGACGGAGCCCATCGCCTGTCGGTGCAGCAGCGTCCGTCCCTCCGCGAATCTGTCCACCTGGTCCGCGTTCCCCGTGAGCGTCACGGCCCGTCCCCGCAGGTCGTCGGTCGACTCGTCGATGAGCAGCCGACCGTCGTCGATGAGCAGGACCCGCTCGACCAGGTCGGAGATCTCGTCGATGAGGTGCGAGGAGAGGACGATCGTGCGGGGACTGTGCGTGTAGTCCTCCAGGAGCCGCTCGTAGAAGAGTGACCGGGCGACGGCGTCGAGGCCCAGGTACGGTTCGTCGAAGAACGTGATCTCCGCGCGGGCGGCGAGTCCGATGATGACGCCCACGGCGGACAGCTGGCCGCGCGACAGCTTCTTGATCGCAGTGTGCACCGGCACGTGGAAGTCGTCGATGAGCCGCTGTGCGAAGTCCTCGTCCCAGCGGGGGAAGAACATGCGGGCGGCGTCGAAGGAGTGGCGAGGGGTGAAGTCCTCCGGGTATCTCTGGCTCTCGCGGACGAAGCACATGCGCGACAGGACCCGGTGGTTCTCATACGGGCGTTCGCCGAACACGCGGATGCTGCCGGATGTCGGGGCGTTCTGCGCGGTGAGCAGGGACATGGTGGTCGTCTTGCCGGCGCCGTTGCCTCCCAGGAAGCCGTAGATGGTGTTCTCTTCGAGCCGGAAGCTCACGTCGTCGACTGCGGTGGTGGAGCGGTAGCGCTTGGTGAGGTTCTCGACCTCGATGACGGCGGTCATCGTGCCTCCTGCGGTGAGAGGTGGGCGGAATGGTCTGTGGGGTGGCCGGTGTGTTCGGTGATGAGGCGGACGACGTCCTCGGGGCCCAGTCCCAGTCGTCGCGCTTCGGCGAGCAGCGGGGCGACATACGCGTCGGCGAACCCCTTCGTCCGCTCGTCGAGGAGCGTCTGCCGGGCACCGGTGGCGACGAACATCCCGATCCCGCGCTTCTTGTAGAGGATCCCGCGATCCACCAGGGCGGTGACGCCCTTGGCGGCCGTGGCGGGGTTGATCCGGTGGAAGGCCGCGAGCTCGTTCGTCGATGGAGCCCGCGACTCCTCCGCGAGCGACCCGTCGACGATCGACTCCTCGATCGATTCCGCGATCTGGAGGAAGAGGGGACGACCCGGATCGAACACGACGCTCCTCACTGGGCTGGTTACTTACTTGACTAGGTAACCAGGGTGGGCGTGCCCGCGTCAAGGGCCGGGAGAATGCCGGAAACGGCACGACCCTTGCACGTGCACAGATGACGGGCAGAGTAGGTTGGGGGCATGACTGTGAAGAATGACCCCGCGCGATTCCACGGGGAGTTCAAGGTGCCGGGCGGAAAGCTCGTCGTCGCCGATGTCGCGACGCAGGGCGGGCGGATCACGGAGGCGAAGATCTCCGGAGACTTCTTCCTCGAGCCGGACGAGGCGTTCGACGCCCTGGCTCCGGCGCTGGTCGGAGCGTCCGTGACGGACGACGGCGCGGCGCTCACCCGCAGACTGCGGGACGCGCTCGAACCCTTCGGGGATGCGCTCGACCTCCAGGGCTTCTCCCTGTCGGACGTCGCGGCGGTGGTGCGTCGAGCGCTCGCCGGTGCGCGCGACTTCGGTGACTTCGACTGGGAGGTCCTCCACACGCCGGTGCTGCCCACGCGGGTGAACGTCGCGCTGGACCAGGTCCTCCTCGAAGAGGTGAGCGAAGGGCGGCGGAAGCCCACCCTGAGGATCTGGGAGTGGGAGGACCGCGCCGTCGTCATCGGGGCTTTCCAGTCCTACGTCAACGAGCTGCATCCCGACGGTGTGCGGGACCACGACGTCGAGGTCGTGCGGAGGGTCACCGGCGGTGGGGCGATGTTCATGGAGGGCGGGAACTGCATCACGTACTCGCTGTACGCGCCCCTGGACCTCGTCGCCGGGCTCGACTACACGGAGTCCTATGCGTTCCTGGACCGCTGGGTCATCGAAGCGCTCGCCGCTCATGGCGTGGACGCCTGGTACGTCCCCATCAACGACATCACCTCATCACAGGGGAAGATCGGCGGTGCGGCGCAGAAGCGGACGCGCGGCGCGGTCATCCACCACGTCACGATGAGCTATGACATCGATGCGGACCGGATGGCGGAGGTCCTGCGCATCGGGCAGGCGAAGATCTCCGACAAGGGGATCACCAGCGCGAAGAAGCGGGTCGACCCCGTCCGCAGGCAGACCGGCGCGACGCGCGAGGACATCATCGCCACGATGATCGACACGTTCACTGCGAAGTATCCTGCCGTCCGCGGCGTCCTGAGCGAGGAAGAGGAGGCCGCGGCGAAGGCGCTCGTCGACCAGAAGTTCGGCACGGAGGCCTGGACTCTTCGCGTGCCGTGATGACATGCGAATTTCAGTGCAGTGGTACGGTATTCCAGATACTGACCAGTAAGTAACCCCTTTTGGAGGTGGGCGTGGTCCCCAGCGTGCGAGAGTTGCAGCGGCAGCGTACCCGTGACGCGATCCTCAAGGCCGCGGCCGAGGAGTTCGAGAGGCGCGGCTATGCGGCGGTGTCGCTCAGCGAGATCGCGGCGCGGGTCGAGGTGACGAAGGGGTCCGTCTATTTCCACTTCCCTTCGAAAGCGGATCTCGCGACCGCAGTCGTCCACACCTACTCGTCCGCGTGGCAGACCATCGTCGACGGTGTGGAGGGCAGTCGTGCGGAGGGTCTCGAGGCCCTCCGGCAGCTGTCCGCAGAGGCGGCACGGATCTACCGCGACGATGCGGGCGTGCGCGCTCCGCTGCGCCTCATGCGCGAATCGGACGTCATCGGAGTCGACCTGCCCACGCCGTTCCTGCCCTGGCTCGACGCCGTCACTCGGCAGCTCGTCGTGGCGCAGGAGCGCAAGGAGGTCCGGGCAGACGTCGATCCCCAAGCGGTGGCGTGGCACATCGTCAGCTGCTTCTTCGGCACCCAGGAGATCTCCCACCAGCTGAATGGGCGCAAGGACCTCGCCGACCGGGTCGACGCGATGTGGGACCTTGTCCTGCGCGGCATCGCCGCGTGAGGGGATCCCGACCGGCACTTCGCACCAGCTGAGCGGAGCACCCGGCATCACTCGACGCCCTTGAGGGCGCTCGTCATGTCGATGCCGTTGATGCGTCGTGTGAGGAGCAGGGTCGCCGTCATCGCGAACGCGATCGTGATCACGGAGGCCCATGCCCATTCCGCTGCTCCCATCGCGGGCGTGTAGGCGGCGCGATCCGTGCTGAAGAGGCTCACGTACGTGCGGAGGAACCACCACCCCGCGGGGATGCCGATGAGCCATCCGACGAGCGTCGTGGCGGCATTCTCACGTGCTGCCAGAGACCGCAGCTCCCCGTGGTGGAACCCGAGTACCCGCAGGGTGGCGTAGTCACGGATCCGCTCTGTGAAGCTGAGGGCACCCAGGTTGTAGAGGACGACCACGGACAGGACGATCGCGAAGACCTTGATGAGCGTGAAGACGCGCCCGAGCGAATCGACGAGGGCCTGGGCGTTCGCCTGCTGGTCCACGAGTGACACCGTGTCGATGACGCCGGGCCGCGAGGCGACGTCGTCGGTGGTCGGGGAGTCGCTGAGGAACGCGTTCGGGTGGAAGGCACCGCCCGCCGCCTTCCACGCCTCTGCAGTGAAGGCCACTCCCTGAGGTTCGGAGACGGACGTGAGCGCGGTGATCTCCGCCTGTGCTTCCGTCCCGTCGCCCAGGGTCACGGTGATGTCATCGCCCACTCCGAGTCCTCGAGCGTGCGCCACCTGCGCGCTCACCACCGCACCGTCGGAAGCCGGCAGCGGGTCCCCGTCACCGTCGAGCAGCCGGAACAGGTCGCCGGTCCCCAGCACGGTGAGTGTGAGCTCCGGGGCGTCCTCGTCATCGATGCGTGCTGTCGTCTGCTGGATCCACTGCCCGCCCTGCTGGTTCAGCCGTGCGCGGAGCGCTTCGTCCGCGGCCGGTGAGACCTGGACCCGCGTGTCGTAGAGGTACTGCTGGGAATAGGAGGTCTGCACCTGCTGGTCCAGGGTGGCGGGCATGCCGAAGCCGGCGACCAGCAGCATCATGCATCCGGCGGTCGCGACGATGCCCAGCAGGACGCGGACGGGATTCGTCGTCGCATCGCGCACCGACCAGCGAGCTCCGTAGCCGACCCGATCCCACAGTCTCCCCATCAGTTCCACGGGGGTGCGGCGGGCTCGGCCGATGTCGGGTCGGAGCCCCTCTGCCGGTGACATGCGCCGGGTGGAGCGCGTCGCCGACCACGCCGCGGCGACGCATGCGAGGAGGAGGCCCGCCGGCAGGAGCAGGCTCAGCGCCGAGTAGTCGGTCTCCCACACGGGCAGCGAGAAGCTGCCGCGCTGCGTGGCGAGGACGAATCGGGACAGGGCCGGCGTGAGGGCGAGCCCCGCACCGCTGCCGACGAGGACGGGCACGACGCTCATCGCGGTGTAGTAACCGCCGATCCGGGCGTTCGTGACACCCAGCGCTTTGAGCGTCGCGACCTCAGACCTCTGCACGTCGGTCAGGCGTCGGAGTGAGGTCGTGATCGACAGCAGGGCGACCAGCAGGAAGAGGCCGGAGAACAGGTACGACAGGCTGCGGATCTGGGCGACCCGTTCGAAGGCGGTCGCGACGTGGGGGTGGCTGTCGCGATCCGCGTACGAGGTGTAGGCCGGCCCCAGCGCGTCCCTCGCCCGGTCGGCCAGATCGTGCAGGTCCCCGCGGACGAGGATGGTCTGCTGGACGGCTTCCGGTGGCAGGAGGTCGAGGGTTCCGGCGGAGACGAGTCCGTAGCCGGCGGCCTGCGGGTCCGGTGCCACACGCGCGGTGCCCGTGAACGCGATCTTGTCGGGGAGGAGTACGAGGCCGCGGACGGTGAGCTCCAGGGTCGTGTCTCCGACCGTCGCGGTGAGGGTGTCGCCGGGGTCGAGGTCGTGGGCGCGCGCGTAGCCGTCGTCGATCCAGACCCCGTCCCCACTGTCCACCGGCGTGCCGGCGGTCACCCATGGGATGTTGATGCCGTCTGCAGGCGGCGCCGACAGGGACAGCTGCGTCCCGTCGCACTGCGCGAGGACCATGTCGACGAGAGCCGCCTCCTCGATCTGGTCCGGATCATCGACGTGCTCCTCGAGGGCCCGCACATCGTCATCGGTGAGTCCGCGTCCGCTCACCCACGCGTCGGGCATCCGATGGGAGTCCGCGAAGCCCTCCACCTGCGTGTCGATGCCGCGCCAGCCGCCCTCCATCCCGACGAAGATGAGGACGCTCAGCGCGGCCATGAGGGCGACGGAGGCGAACTGGGTCCAGTGCTCGCACAGGTCACGATTGAGCTTCCGCAGGAGGAGGCGGGTCACGAGGCGGCCGTGGACGACGCGGGCGGGACGAGCAGCGCGGGGGCGGGTTCGTGCTCATCGGTGACGATGCGGCCGTCCGCCAGCCGGATGAGGTGATCCGCAGCGTCCGCGAGGGTGCTGTCGTGTGTGACGACGACGACGGCGGTCCCCGTGTCCCGTGCTGTGCGCTGCAGCTGTGCGAGCACGTGCTGCCCGGTCACGGAGTCGAGGGCGCCGCTGGGCTCGTCGCACAGGAGCAGGGGCGGCCGCTTCGCGAGCGCGCGTGCGATCGCGACACGCTGCATCTCACCGCCGGAGAGGTTCCGGGGGAACTGGGCGAGCCGGTGCCCGAGCCCCACCTCGGTGAGGAGTTCCTCCGCCAGGGTCCCGGCGTCCCGCATCGGCATGACGAGGGAGGCGGCGAGTGCGACGTTCTCGACTGCTGTGAGGTTCGGGACGAGGTTGTAGAACTGGAAGACGAAGCCCACCCGGGTGCGACGGTAGTCCGTGAGCCGGCGGTCACTGAGCTCCGTCAGCTCCGTGCCGTCGGCGACCACCGACCCCGTCGTCGGCCTGTCCATCCCACCGATGATGTTGAGCAGGGTGGACTTCCCCGACCCCGAGGCCCCCAGGACGACGGTGAAGTCCCCGGCATTGATCGTCGTGTCGACGCTGTCGAGTGCTGTCACTTCGGCCGGCCCGCTCCCGAACCTGCGGCCGACCCCGCGGATCCGGAGGAACGGACGTGCACCGTTCACCATTCGACGATCAGTCCTCCGTAGTGGGTGCCGGACCCCGTGCCGAACAGGAGGATGGTCTCGCCGGGCTCCACGGGGGTCCGATGGAGAGCCAGGGGGATGCTCGCGGCCACGGTGTTCCCGACGACCGGGAGCGTGAGAGTGATGTGTGCGGGGTCCCAGAACCGCTCGAGCAGCTTCATCCCGGCGGCGCTGGTCTGATGGGGGACGACCCGGTCGATCCCGGGCAGCCCGCGGCTGAGTCCGGGTCTCAGGCTCTCGAAGAAGGGAGGCATCTGGCCGAGCGCCCCGCGCAGCAGCGCGGGACCGTTCATGTCGAACTGGAAGTCCGTGGGGCGGTCGGTCACGCGTGTCGGATGGATCCGGCTGCCGAAACCGCGGATCTCCGCGTACCGGATCCCCGACGGGTCCGTGCGGAACTGCGATGCCACGATGCCCTTGCCGTCGTCGGACCGCCCCACGATGAACGCGACGGCCGCATCACCGATGAGGAGCGCGCTGTCGGGCTGATGGAGATTGATGCCGCGGCTGCCGCCTTCCGTCGACACGATGAGGATGTGCTCCGCGGTGCCTGCCGCGAGGAGGAAGCCCGCCTGCTGCAGTGCGACGAGGAAGGATATGCATGTCGCGTGGACGGAGAAGGCGAAGGACCGTGTGAGGCCCAGCTCCGCCGCGATGAGGGCGCCGCCGTCCGGGATCGCCTGCATCGGGGTGCCGGATGCGTTGAGGACCAGATCGATGTCGTCGGGGGACAGACCCGCAGCTGCGATCGCGCCTCTGGCGGCTGCGACGCCCTGCATCAGGGGGTCCTCGTCCTCACCGAGCCAGTGCCGTGTCCGCACTCCCGATCGCTGTTCGGCCGTGTCGGCGGGTACGTCGCACAGTGCGGCGACTTCTGCGGTGGTGACGATTCGGCGTGGCAGTTCCTCTGCAGATCCCAGTACCCGTACCGGCAGCGTTGTCATGTGCGTTCCCCTCAGCTGTTAGTCCGAGAATAAACATACCAGCCGACTGGCTTGTGTGACGACGCGCGGGCGCAGTTCTCTTCGGGTTTCGCGGTGTGGGACGAGCGCGCCCCTTGTGGGAGACTGTCGTCATCGGAAGGGGCGGCGACATCGCCGTGCCCCCATGTCCCGGACCCCGTGAAGAAGGACAGAAGTGCGCCACGTCGAACCGGCAGTCTCGCTCATCGCCAAGCCCCAGATCGACTGGGAGGCCATCGACTCCTATCTCGACGAGGTGGGAGGGCGTTCGTGGTCCGACCGGGTCCAGAGTTCGGAGTCCCCGGACAGCGAGGACCTCCTCGAGTTCGCCGGTCGCATGTGCTATCGCTCGTGGGAGCCCGGGCTCAACCCGAACGTCTCCCGCGTGCGCACGGACTCCGCCGCGTACCTGAGCAATGTGATCGGCTCACAGCACGGTTCCGTGCTCGAGCACGCGAACTTCACCTTCATCCTCCACAACGTGTCGCGCGTGCTGACGCACGAGCTCATCAGGCACCGGGCAGGCTGTGCCTATTCGCAGGAGTCGCTGCGATACGTCCGGCTCGAGGAGGTGCCGTTCTGGTTCCCCGACTGGGCACGGGAGGACGAGGAGCTCATGGAGCGTTCCCTCAAGGTGCTCGACACGCTCGAAGAGCATCAGAAGTGGATGGCGTCCCACTTCAAGCTGGACGAGGAGGGGACCGCGTTCTCGCACAAGAAGCACATGACGTCGTTCATGCGTCGGTTCGCCCCGGAGGGGCTGGGCACCGGAATCGTCTACACCGCGAACCTCCGCTCCCTGCGTCACGTCATCGAGATGCGCACGGCGCCGGGTGCGGAGGAGGAGATCCGCCTGGTCTTCGGCAAGATCGGGGAGATCATGAAGGAGGAGGCGCCCGCGATCTTCGCGGACTATTCGGTGGAGGAGGGTGCATGGCTGCCGGGCACCCGGAAGGCGTGATCATCTATGTCTGACATCTTCGCAGCGGACCTGAGCCCGACGAAGCCCCAGGCGGTCGCCGCGCTCCTGACCGTGCGGTTCAGCACCGCGATCACGGCGGAGGACGTGCGGATGCTCACGTCGTTCCGTTTCGATGACCCGGCCGGCGAAGTGGGCTGTGAGACCCACATCGTGGCCGTGACCCTGCCGGATCGGCGCGACCTCGTCGTCCAGGTCCCCCTGACGTACCGGGGTGCACCGCTCGACGGCGCGCGCCAGGAGGCCCTCGTCACGACGATGGACCATTCGGTGCTGGGTGACCGCTGGGTGTACGACGCGGCGCACGACCCGATCTACGTGACAGAGCTGCTTCTGGCGATCACCGACGCGGGGAGCGCCGCACAGCAGTTCGCCGTTGCCGACGACGGCAGTCGATCGCTCCTCACGGAGGGGCTGGCGAATGTCCGGGGGACAGGCCCCGCATCGGACCCCGTGGATATGCCCGATCCACGGGACGTGTCCGGAGGTGCGGACGAAGAGGTGCAGGCGGACGGTTCGGTGCTCCCGACCGTCGAGCGCGCGGGGGGCAAGACCGTCACCCGTCTGCGCGGGACGGCGATCGAACTCGTGGAGGTGCTGGACACGGACGGCGGGCTGCCGGGAGCCGGTGCGGCGGACCTCGGTTCCGCAGTGGTGGACGCCGGTCAGCTGGTCGCCACGTGGGACGGCCAGGAATCGCCCGTCGTGCTGGCGCGCATCGTCCGCTAGGGGCGGCATCGTCCGCTAGGGGCGATCGGGCGGGTCAGTGCTCTCGGCTCTCGTCGAGCGCGGCCGGTGCCATCGCTCCACACGTCAGGACGTCGAGCAGCAGGAAAGGGTGCCGCTCCCTCGGGAGGGGCACCCTTTCTGTGTCCAGTTGATCAGTGCGCGGTGGTCGCGTGGGTGGCGTTCGTGCGGTGTGCGTCCTGCCGACGGCGCTGCAGCGTCCTGTTGACAGCGGTCGTCACGAAGCCTGCCACGCCTCCGACGACGAGGACGGCGGCGATCAGCGCGAGCACGATTCCTGCGATCTGCGGGAGATCCATGTGCAGCCCTTTCGTGTCGTCTGAAGGGCACTGCGATCACCGGGAGCGGCCGCCTGCGTCCTTCACTCCCCCCTACTGTAGAAAATGATTCTCAGAAACGAAAGGAGCGTTACGCCGGGCGCCTCCGCTGTTACGCGACCGTAATGTCGAAAGACGGACCAGTCTCACGCCGCGGTCTGCGGGTCTCATGGCCTGATGATCGTGAGACCGGCCGCTCCGGGTTCTCCCAGACCGACGAGGGCGGCCGGCGCTTCGTCGAGTTCGATGGTGCGCGTCACGAGATCCTGGGGCCGCAGGCGACCGTCGGCCACGAGGCGGAGCAGCGGAGCGTAGTCGCCGGCCGCCATCCCGTGGGACCCCAGCAGGCTGAGCTCCAGGGAGATGATGCGCGGAACCGCTGTCGTCGGACGGGCCGCCAGCAGCCCGATCTGGACGTGGCGGCCCAGCGGCCGCAGCGACAGGAGGGCGGCGTTGAGCGTGCTGTCGACGCCCAGCGCCTCCACCGTCACATGCGGGCCGTCGGCCGTGCCCAGGTCAGCGGCGGCCACGCGGACACGGTCTGCGACCTCGGCCTCGGTGAGTCCGGTCGAGTCGACGGCGGCGCCGGCGCCCATCGACTCCGCCAGCGTGAGCGCGTCGGCGGAGATGTCCACCGCGATCACCTCCGCTCCGATCGCGCGGGCGATCATGACCGCGGACAGGCCCACACCGCCGCAGCCGAACACGGCGACGACCTCGCCGCTTCGCAGCTGCGCACGGTCGTGCAGCCCGCGGAACGCGGTGGCAAACCGGCAGCCCAGGGGGAGGACGGCCTCGGCGGGCAGGTCCTCCGGCACGGACACCAGGTTGACGTCGGCATGGTGGATGACGACCTCCTCCGCCCACGACCCCCAGTGGGTGAAGCCGGGCTGTGTCTGCGTGGGGCACACCTGTGCGTTCCCGGACACGCAGAACTCGCACGTCCCGCATCCGCAGACGAACGGGACAGTGACCCGATCGCCGGGGGAGAACGCCGTCACACCCGCGCCGGCGCGCACGATGCGACCGACCAGTTCGTGACCGGGCACATGGGGCGCGGACACGCTGTCGTCGTGCCCCGACCACGCGTGCCAGTCGGAACGGCACACCCCGGTCGCCTCCACGGTGATGACGACACCGTGGTCCGGTGGGGTCGGCGGGTCGACGGTGACGACGGACGGTGGCTGGCCGAAGGCTTCATAGAGGACTGCGCGCATGATCGGGATTCTACGGAACGGCCACGGTCCGAGCTCCGTGTCTCAGGATGCGACGCCGTGTGACGGACTCTTACGAGCGCGATCACACCGGTTCCCGGACGGGCTACTGTCAGTGGTGGTTCGGGTCACGTGACCCGAGTGCACAACGACAGGACGAACGATGATCGCTTTCAGGAACTCGCAGGCATGGGCACTCTCCGCCCGCTTCGAAGCCCTCGATTGTTGCCCTGCCCCGTGCGTCCGCGGGACCAGCTGAACGGTTCGCACCGTCACATGTCGGACGGCTCACGCCGTCCGCTGTCACCCCGCCCTCACTGACCGGCACCGCACTCTCCACCCGGCTCGCTGATCCGATTCCCTCCGACTGAGTCGGAATCCTCGGGCAACCCTGCGCGCACGCCGGAACACGCACTCCCTCCCCAGCTCCGGGACCGCTGCGCCGGACCGGCGCGCCGAGCTCCGTGTGTCAGAGGCAGCGCCTCAGATCTTGTGCGCCGAACACTGTCCGTGGGCTCCTGCGCGTCACCTCACCCCCGGCTCCGATCTCCGGCTCCGACCGCTGGTTCCGACCTCAATCGCCCAGCCCGGGTCCCGCCGTCGGCTTCGGGCCGTCCATCGCCATTCCACCCATTCCTCTCCCGGCACCGGCCGGGCCATATCCGCCACAGGAGAACACCTCATGTCCCGACGTCCCACGTCTCTTCGCTCCACCTTCGCGCTGCCGCTCGCCGCAGTCGCCTCCCTGGCCTCGCTCGTCCTGCTGAGCGGATGCCAGGGTGCGGCGAGTTCCGCCCAGGACGTGGGCGAACCCGTGTCCGGCGGCGTGCTGCGCGTCGCCTACGACGTGGACCCGGAGTGCGTCGATGGTCAGCAGGTCGGCAACAACACCGCTCTCAACGTGGCGCGTCAGGTGACCGACTCCCTCACGGATCAGGACCCGGAGACGGGTGAGATCGTCCCGTGGCTCGCGGAGTCCTGGGAGGTGAACGAGGATTCCACCTCCTTCACCTTCCACCTGCGCGACGGGGTCACCTTCCAGGACGGGACGGAGTTCACCTCCGCCTCCGTCAAAGAGAATTTCGACGCGATCATCGACCTGGGTGCGAAGGCGACGCAGGGGTCGTCGTACCTCGCGGGGCTTCGCTCGGTCGAGACTCCGGACGACCGCACCGTCACCGTCACCTTCGACGAACCGAATGCCCAATTCCTCCAGGCGACCTCCACGATGATCCTGGGCTTCTACGCGCCGGACACCCTGGAGAAGACCCCGGAGGAGCGGTGCATGGGCGACATCGTCGGCACCGGGCCGTTCGCCCTCGACCATTTCACGCAGGCCGACTCCGTCACACTGTCGCGCTACGACGACTACGGGTGGCCGTCCTCGCTCGCCCAGCACGACGGGCCGGCGCACCTCGACGGCATCGAGATCACGGTGGTCCCGGAGGCGACCGTCCGCAACGGAAGCCTGTCGTCGGGCCAGATCGACATCGACACGGCGGTCCTCCCACAGGACGAGGAGGTGCTCGAGTCCTCCGGCTTCCCGATCGTCTCCCGCCCCAACCCGGGTGTCGTCTACCACCTGTTCCCGAACGTCGGACAGCCGATCGCGGACGAGTCGGAGGTGCGCCAGGCGATCAACAAGGCGATCGACCGCGACGAGCTCGCCACCGTCCTGTCCCCGCACCAGTCGCCCGCCACGTCGACCCTCGCCCAGTCGACACCGCACTACACGGACCTCTCCCACCTCCTGGAGCACGATCCGGACGGTGCCGCCCAGCTGCTGGACGACGCCGGGTGGGAACTCGACGAGTCGACCGGCATCCGGGAGAAGGACGGCGAGCCCCTCACCATCGCGCTCAGCTACTGGCAGACCGCACCCTTCCTGGAGCTGGTCCAGCAGCAGCTGCGCACCGTGGGCATCGATCTGCAGCTGGACAAGAAGACGATCGCGGAGCACCGGGCGGTGCAGGAGACCGGTGACCTCGCGTTCGACTTCTACAACCTCACCCGGTCGGACGTCGACATCCTCCGCACCGTCTTCGACGCCAACGGCCGCAATGTGAACAACCGGGAGCCCGAGGAGGTCGACGAGATCCTCGACCGGACGACCGCGACGACGGATCCCGACGAGCGCGGTGCGCTCGCAGAAGAGGCCGTCACGGCACTCATCGAGGAGGGGTACTCGATCCCCCTCGTCGAACTGTCGGGGGTCGTCGCGACGAGCCCCGACGTGCAGGGCTTCCACTTCGAGGCATCCTCCCGCATCCAGTTCTACGACACGTGGCTGGCGGGTGAGGACTGATGCGCATCACACCGACCGCGGTGCTCATCCTCCGCCGGCTGGGCCACGGTGCCATCGTCCTGTGGGCGGCCTACACACTGAGCTTCCTCGTGCTCTTCGTCCTCCCCGGTGACCCGGTCGCAATCATCCTGGGCGGGGCCGACCAGTCGACCGCGACCCCGGAGCAGATCCAGGCGGTGAGGGAGGAGCACCACCTCGATCGTCCGTTCCTCGTGCAGTACGCGCTCGCGCTCTCAGGGGCTCTGCGGTTGGACTTCGGCACGTCGTACGCGACGGGAATGCCCGTCGTCCAGGCGATCGTCCAGTCCCTGCCGAGCACGCTGGGGCTCGCAACCGCGGCCCTCGCGCTCGCAGTCGTGGGCGGCACCGCACTCGCGATCATCGCGGTGCGCACCCAGCGCCCCACGCTGCGGAACATCCTCGCAGGGCTGCCCGGGCTGGGCGTCGCGATGCCGACGTTCTGGGTCGGCCTGCTCCTGCTCCAGGTCTTCTCGTTCCGTCTGGGGTGGATCCCCGCGCTCGGCGCGGACGGCTTCCTGGGCCTCGTCCTCCCCGCGATCACGCTCGCGCTGCCGCTGGGCGCGATGATCGGGCAGGTGCTCCTCACCGCACTCGACCGGGCGTGGGCGGAGCAGTTCGTGACGACGTTCCGGGCCGCCGGGCTCGCACGGACCAGGCTCCTCCTCACCCACGCGCTGCGGGTGGCGAGCCTGTCCCTGCTGTCGATCGCGGGTGTCCTCACCGGCAACCTGCTGAGCGGCGCAGTCGTCGTGGAGACCGTGTTCACCCGCAACGGGCTCGGTCGACTGGCCGAAAGCGCAGTCTCGAGCCAGGACATCCCGCTCGTGCAGGGGATCGTGGTGTTCTCCGCGCTCGTGTTCGTCGTCGTCAACCTCGTGACGGACCTGCTGTACCCGCTGGTCGACCCCCGCACCCGTCCCGCTGCTCGACCGTCGTCCCGTCGGACGGCGAGGCCGGTGGCGCCCACCGCTGCACAGGAGGTGTCGGCATGAGCACGAGTGTCAGGACGAGCACCACCCCGACGACCACCTCGGCAACCGCCTCCGTGACCGCCCGGACGACCACTCCGTCGATCCTGCCGGTGCCGGCCGACCGTCGCACGCGGAACGGAATCGCCGGAACTGTCCTTCGCGCCTTCCGTCGCGCGCCCGGACTCGTCCTCGCCGCGGTGGTGCTGACGATCGTCATCGCGTGGGCGCTGGTCCCCGACCTGTTCACCGAGCAGGACCCGCTCATGGGGGAACCCGCGGACAGGCTGCAGGCGCCCAGCACCGCCCACCTGCTGGGGACCGACCACCTGGGACGCGACGTGCTGTCCCGGGTGGTCCACGGGGCCGCCGCCTCGCTGGGGACGACCGCGATCGCCGTCCTCATCGCGTTCGGCGCAGGCACCCTGCTGGGTGTCGTGTCTGGATTCCTGGGCCGAGGCGTCGATGCGGTCGTCATGCGTCTCATCGACGTGCTCCAGTCGATCCCCGGCCTGCTGCTGTCGATGTCCGTCGTCGTGGCTCTGGGCTTCGGCTCCGTCAACATCGCGCTCGCCGTCGCGCTCGCCTCGATCCCCGCGTTCGCCCGTGTGGCCCGCGGCGAGGTGCTGCGCTGGCGGTCGACCCTCTTCGTCGAGGCGGCACGTCTGAGCGGCATCCGCACGCCGGAGATCATCGGCCGTCACGTCCTGCCCCACGCGGTGGCGCCGGTCTTCGCGCTCGCGGCGCTGGAGTTCGGGTCCGCGATCCTCGCGGTGTCCGCGCTGAGCTTCCTGGGCTACGGCGCCCCGCCGCCGCAGCCCGAATGGGGCCTGCTCGTGTCCGAGGGCCGTGACTTCCTCGCCAGCGCCTGGTGGCTCACCACCCTGCCCGGCCTCGTCATCGCAGGCGTCGTCCTGTCCGTCAACCGCATCGCCCGTTCCATCGGCTCCGGAAGGAGACTGTCATGACCTCCACACCGATCCTCTTCGCCGCATCCCAGCAGGCGGAGCAGGCGCTCACCGGCTGCTCGCTCGTATCGGTCACCGACGTGCCGGGGACCACCGCCGAGGTGCCCACCACGACACGTGACACGGCCCGTCCCACGACCCACACCTCGGGCGCGGCCTTTCGTACGGATACCCACGCGGAAGGCCAGGCGGCCGCCCACCCGGGCCCCGCTGCGGATGGTCCGGTCGCGCTGGGTCTCACCGACCTCACGGTCCGCTTCCCGTCGCGAGGTGGGCCGGTCACCGCGGTGACGGGTGTCGACCTCGAGGTGCAGGCGGGGGAGACCGTCGTCCTCGTCGGCGAATCGGGATCCGGGAAGTCGACGACGGCCGCTGTCGCCGCCGGGCTCCTGGGGACCTCGGCGGACGTGTCCACCGGGACGCACACAGTCTTCGGCACGGACATGCGGGGAGCCGGCAGCCGGGCGTGGCACGGGGTGCGCGGCACGCGGATCGGCTACGTCCCGCAGGACACCGGTTCGGGTCTCAACCCGGTGCGGACCGTCGGCTCGCAGATCCTCGAGGTGCTCGCGGTCCACGGCTTCGCGAAGGACGCGGCCCGAGCACGGATGCGGGAGGTGCTCGCCGCGGTCGGGCTGGACCCGGACCACCACCCGGGCAGGCACCCGCACGAGTTCTCCGGCGGCCAGCGCCAGCGGGTGCTCATCGCGCTCGCGATCGCCGGTGACCCCGGCCTCGTCATCGCGGACGAACCGACCTCCGCCCTCGACGTCACGGTGCAGAAGCAGGTGCTCGACCTGCTCGAGGACCTCGTCGCCGCACGGGGGGCGGCCCTCGTCCTCATCACCCACGACCTCGGCATCGCCCGGGACCGGGCAGACCGGATCCTCGTCATGGAAGCCGGGCGCGTCGTCGAGGCGGGTGCCGCGGACGACGTGCTGAGCCGACCGCAGCACCCCTACACGCAGAAGCTGCTGGCCGCCGCTCCCGGCCTCACCGACGCACCGCGGCTCCGGGCCGTCCAGGAGGACACAGCCTCCGGGGCCCCGGCCGTCCAGGTGTCCGGGCTCACCCGCACCTTCGGCACCGGCACGCAGGCGGTCGCCGCCGTCGCGGATGTCGATGTCATCATCCGGCCGGGACGCACGCTCGGCATCGTCGGCGAATCCGGATCCGGGAAGTCGACGACGGCGCGCCTGCTGCTGGGGCTCGAACCGGCGGACACCGGAACGGGCACCGTGCTGGGGGAGGAACTCGCGACCCTGCCCCGGCGTGTGCGTGTCCTGTCGCGCCGCGCACGGTTCGTCCATCAGGACGCGACCGCCGCACTGGACCCCCGCTTCACCGTCGCCCAGTCGATCGCGGAGCCCCTGCGCGGGTTCCGACTGTTCGGCGGGAAGGCGGCCCGGACTGCGCGGGTCGAGGAGCTCCTGAGCCTCGTCGCCCTGCCCGCAGACGTCGCCCACCGCCTTCCGCGTGAACTGTCGGGAGGCCAGCGGCAGCGCGTCACCCTCGCACGCGCACTGGCGAGCGACCCGGACCTGCTGGTGCTCGACGAGCCGGTCTCCGCGCTCGACGTGTCCGTGCAGGCACAGATCCTCGACCTCCTGCTCGACCTCCAGGACAGGCTGGGGCTGACGTACCTCTTCATCAGCCACGACCTCGCGGTCGTGCGGAACATCGCGGACGAGGTCCTCGTCATGGCCGACGGACGAATCGTCGAATCCGGCCCCGCCGCGTCCGTGTTCGACGACCCGCAGACGGAACTCACCCGCAGCCTCGTGGCCGCCGTCCCCGGATCACGCACACCCACCGACCGCTGCGGCTTCTCCCACCACCTCACCAGCCCCGACGACCCCACCCGGGCCCACAGCCTCACCCACGCCCACAGCCTCACGAACGGAGCACGATGACCACGCACACCTCTTCCGGCGACGACCGGCGCCAGGTCCACCTCGCCGCGCACTTCCCCGGCGTCAACAACACCACGGTGTGGTCCGACCCGGCAGGCGGGTCCCACATCGAGTTCGACGGATTCGCACACTTCGCGAAGACCGCGGAGCGGGGCCTCTTCGACTTCCTCTTCCTCGCGGAAGGGCTCCGGCTGCGAGAGCACAAGGGGGAGGTGTTCGACCTCGACGTCGTCGGACGCCCGGAGACCGCGACCGTGCTCGCCGCCGTCGCCCAGGTGACGGAGCACCTGGGGCTGGCCGGCACCTTCTCCGCGACATTCAACGAGCCCTACGACCTCGCCCGGAAGCTCGGCACACTCGACCACCTGTCGGCCGGTCGCGCCGCCTGGAACGTCGTCACGACGAACAACGCGTTCACCGGTGCGAACTTCCGTCGCGGCGGTTTCCTCCCGTACGACGACCGCTACCGGCGGGCCATCGACTTCGTCGCGACCGCGCGGCGCCTCTGGGAATCCGGCACGGACTCCACCGGCGGCGCCTTCTCCCACACGTCGGACTTCTTCGACATCAGCGGTGAGTATCCGCTGCCGCGCAGCCCGCAGGGGCACCCGGTGATCTTCCAGGCTGGCGATTCGCCCGACGGCCGTGATTTCGCCGCCGGCACCGCGGACGTGATCTTCACGCGGCACACGGAGCTCGACGAGGGCAAGGCGTTCTATGCGGACATCACTCGCCGGCTCGCCCGGTTCGGCCGGTCGGAACAGGACCTCAAGATCTTCCCCGGCGTGAGCTTCGTACTGGGCGACACGGAGGCGGAAGCGCAGGAGAAGTCCGCGCACATCCGCCGCCAGCAGGTGTCGGGCCCCGGGGCGATCGCGTTCCTCGAGCAGCTGTGGGGTCGGGACCTCACCGCGTACGACCCGGACGGACCGCTGCCGGACGTCGATCCGGACTTCGACAACGCGGACATCACCCGCGGCCGCGTCCGCCATGTGCAGGACCCACGTCCCGTCGCCCAGGCATGGCGGGACCTGGCGGAGGCGAAGGGGCTGTCCATCCGGGAGCTCGTCATCGAGGTCTCCGCCCGCCATTCGTTCATCGGCACGCCGGGCCAGGTCGCGGAATCGATGAACGACTACATCCAGCAGCGTGCGGCCGACGGCTTCATCCTCGTCCCACACATCACCCCGGGAGGTCTGGACGAGTTCGTCGACCGGGTCGTGCCGGAACTGCAGGAGCGCGGCGTCTACCGCGACGCCTACCCGGGCACCACGCTGCGGGAGAACCTCGGCCTCGCATCACACCGGCCCGAAGCCGACTGGCAGGCAGGCCGCGACGCCGCCGCAGAGCGCGACCCCGCGGCCGCACGGGCTGAGGACGGGGACACGCGGACGGGCAGCGAGGTGCGTGCGGATGCCGACGCACCGAAGGAGCCCGTCCGTGTCTGACACCCCGCCCCACGAGCCCCACCCCCCCGTGCGCACCCGCGCCGTGCCCCCCACCCCGCGCACACCCACGCGGTACTCACCCGCGCCGTGCAGCCCATGCACACACAGCCCATGCACACACACGTGGTGCACGCACCCCACTCGCATTGGAGGTACTCCCATGACCGCAGCGCCCCGCGCCGTCCCGCAGCAGGAATCTGCGTCCGCGTCGACACAGACGCACGCTCACACCCACCCCGCGCTCGCCGCCGGTTCCGCCACCCGCGCCGTGCGCTTCGCGCCGGCCGCCTGGACGGACCCGTCCGCGCTGCGGGACGCGGTGACCGCACTCGAGGCCGCAGGGGTCACGCTCATCGTCCTCGGCGATGACTTCACCTCCGGATCCGACGCACTCACGACGGCCGCCTGGCTGGGCCCCGCGACCTCGACCGCGCTGCTCGTTCCGGAGCTGCCGGTCACCCACAACGAGCCGTTCCACGCCGCGACCGGCACCGCGACACTCGACTTCGCGGCACGTGCCCGCGGCGGCTGGTCGCCCGTCGTCCAGACGACGGAGGAGGAAGCGCGACTGGTGGGCCGCCGCTCCGCAGCCCCCGTTGCCCAGGCCTGGCGGGAGGCCGTCGAGATCGACGACGTCGTCACCCGACTGTGGACGTCGTGGGAACCGGACGCCGAGATCCGCGACGAGGAGACCGCGCGCTTCCTCGACCGGGAGAAGGTCCATTATGTCGACTTCTCCGGCACCGATTCGGTGGGGGAGGAGTTCACGGTCAAGGGTCCGTCGATCGTGCCGAGACCCCCGCAGGGCGAACTGCCCACCGTCGTCACCGTGGATTCGCCGGAGTCCGCGGACGCCGCCGCTCGCGTCGCCGACGTCGTGATCGTCACGGGCACAGCCGCCGAGGCCGGGCTCACCCCCGACACACTGCGCACCCGGGCGGCCCATGCCGGCCGCAGCGTCGTCGTCCTCAGCGAGGTGCCACAGCTGAGCACCCCGGGGGACGCGCACGCGTTCGTCACGCAGGTGCAGGAGGAGCCGGCGCAGGCGGAGGAGGCGACCGGAGGCTCGTCGGCGGTTTCCCCGGCTGCGGTCTCTCCGGCTGCAGTTCCGCCGGTTGCGGCACCTCAGGCGGAGGGGTCGGGGGACTCCTGATGTCCCGGATCGTGTTCGTGGGAGGCGGCCCCAAGACGACGGGGCTGCTGTTCGCGCTCGCCGCGCATGCGCGCGCGGATCGCACTGCGTTCCCACCCGCCGTGGAGATCGTCGTCATCGACCCGTTCCCACCCGGGGGCGGGCGGATCTGGCGACACGATCAGGCCCGGGTGCTGTGGATGAATTCGCTCGCGGAGGACGTGACGATCTTCCCGGACGCGGATGCGTCCGTGCCGCACCCGCCGATCACCGGGCCCAGCCTCGCCGAATGGGCCGGCTCTCGCGATCTCACCCACCTCGGTGCACCCGCGCGCGGCCTGCGGGCAGGCGACTTCGCACCGCGCAGGGTCCAGTCCGCCTACCTGGCGTGGGCGTTCGACCGCGCGGTCGAGTCGCTGCCGGACGGGTTCACGGTCATGGCTGTGCGGGGACTGGCGGTCGCGGCGGAGGCACGGGGTGAGAAGCACCTCGTGCGCTATGCGAAGAACGCTCCGGGCAACCTGGCGACGGCGCCGACACGTGTCGATCCAGTGACCGGAGCGACGGGCGGTGGCGCCGCGCCCACGGCGCGGCGGACCGAATCGGTCGTTGCGGACGTGCTCGTGCTCGCGCAGGGATTCCTCGAGGTGGAACCTGACGAGGAGACGCACACGCTCCTGTCGTCCGCGGACGAGCACGGTCTGGGCTACATCGCGCCGGGCTACACCGCGGACATCGATCTGTCGACTGTCCCCGCAGGTGAAAACGTGCTGGTGCGCGGTATGGGACTGGCGTTCATCGACGCGATGATGCTGCTGACCGAATCGCGCGGCGGCGTGTTCGAGGGCACACCTGACGGGTCGATCGACGGACCGCTCATCTATCGCCCGTCAGGGCGGGAACCGACCCTGTGGGTGGGTTCGCGGAGGGGAGTGCCCTACAAGTCGAAGCTCGGGTACAGGCCGGAGGGACTGGCGATCGGTCCGACGCGGTGGCTCACGGACGACACCGTGCGGGGTCTCGTGCGGGACGACGGGACAGTGTCCGCCGACGACGTGCTGTTCCCGCTGCTGGAGGCGGAGCTCGCCACCGCGCACTACGTGGAGCTGGCCACCCGGTACACCGGTCGCACGACGGCCACCGCGCAGGATTTCCTCGAGCACTTCGCGGCGTGGCACTCCGCGTTCGCCTCGGGTGACACGGCCGATGCCGCAGTGAAGCGGGAGGAGTGGGTGCGCTTCGCGGAGGCGACAGTGCCGGACCCGCAGGACCGCTTCGATCTCTCACACCTGGACCGGCCGTTCGCAGATGCCCTCTTCGGATCCCGTGAGGAGTTCGACCATGCGGTGGCCGCACATACCCGCGCGGAGATCGACCGGGCGGCGAACCCCTCGTTCTCACAGGACTCCGCCGTGTTCTTCGCGCTCGTGTCCGCCTACTACGTGACGCGGGGACTCGTCGCGGCAGGCTTGTTCACCCCGTCGGACCGCAGCCGGAAGATCGACGGGCGGCTGCACGGTCTCTTCTCCTACATCGCCTCCGGCCCGCCACCGGAGAGGCTGGAGAACCTGCTCGCGCTGCATCGGGCGGGGATCGTGAGGTTCCTCGGCGCGGACGTGCGAGTGGGAGTGGACCCCGAGTGTCCCGCTTTCGTCGCGACGAGCGCTGTCCACCCGGACACGGTGAGGACCCGGTGGCTCATCGATGCACGGTTGGCCCCGGTGAGTGCGGCGCGTGCGACGGACCCCCTGCTGCGAGGGCTCGTGGAGGGCGGGCAACTGCTGCTGGAAACGGACGGCGGGGACGCGGCGAAGCTCATCGCGGACGCCCGCGGTCGTGCGGTGGCCCCGGACGGGAAGGCACACACGGGTCTCTTCCTCGTGGGGCCGTCGGTCGCCGCCTCCACACCGGAGGCCTTCACGCGACCAGGCATCGACGCCCGTGTCTTCCCGGACAATGCCCGGATCGCGGACGAACTGCGCCAGGTGCTGCGAATCCGTGATCGTGACGCAGTGCACCTCTGAGCATGCGGTGAGGGTGCGACATACCGATGTCCGGGTGCGTCAGCGTCAGGGTGCTGCCCACCCGAGGCGACCTCATGGTGCTGCGCCGCCTATGCCCGTCCCGGTGCGGGAGGACCGCCTTCGAAGACTGCGTCGATCGCGTGGATGAGTCTGCGCCGGATCTCGTTGCCGCGTGCGGCGAACTCCCTCTGCCTGCGCACGTACTCGGCCTTGCCCTCAGGGGTCTCGATCGCAACGAACCCGTAGCCCCAGTCGCGCACGTCGTAGGGGCTCGCCTCCATGTCGAGGACCCGGATGTCGGACGCCAGGTCGAACGCGTCGAGCGTCACCTCCGACGGGACGATGGGCCCCAGCTTCATCGCCCACTTGTAGAGGTCCATGCCGCCGTGCAGGCAGCCGGGCTGCTCCATCTCACGCATGGTCTGACGTTCCGGGGAGAGTTCGTTGAGCGGCTTCGCATCCGGTGTGAAGAAGCGGAAGGCGTCGAAGTGGGAGCAGCGGATCCGGTGGCCCTCCACGACCTGGTCCGTCTGCGCGTGGGTGAGCCGCAGCGGTACATCGTCGTGTCGTACCTCGTCGGGCGTCTGCTTGTAGACCATCGCCCACTCGTGGAGGCCGAAGCAGCCGAACGTCCCCTCCCGGTTGAGCGTCCGCTCCAGCAGATCCCGGATGAACCGGGCACCGTCGCCGCGGGCCGCGTGCCACGCGGGAAGGTCGAGTGTGACGGTCGAGCCATCGGTGCGGTACCACTTCCGGCCGGCGAGAGCCTCGACGAACGCGGCAGTGTCGTCCTCGACCGCGTGAGTGCTGTCGGCCCCGACTGCGTCAGCACTGTCGGACCCGGCCACATGAGTCGTGACGTCCTCGAGCACGTGGGACGTGCCGCTCCCGACCGAAGGGGTCGTGGTACCCGCGCTGCCGACTGCATCCGTGTCACCTACGCGCACCGCCAATCCCGCACCCGGGTGCCATGTCGCGAGCTGACCCGGGGTGAACGGGTAGTAGGTGTAGAGGAAGTCCTCGACGGGATGCTTCTCACCGCGGGCGCGGCGGTGCAGGTGGGCGGAGGTGCGTGCGTGCACGGCGGCTGCGTGGGCAGCGGCGCGGTCTGCGGCCTCGGCGGCGGTGAGGACGGTGAGGACGGACGGGGATGACACCCCACAAGTGTAGGCGGCGCACACAGTGCCTCGAGCTGCACGAGCCGCACCAGCTGCACGAACCGCACGGGACGGAGGAGCCGCGCCAGCTGCACGGGACGAGTGGCGCTCTCGCGCAGGCCCGGGCAGAATCGCACCATGCACGAGGGAGACCGATCATGATCAGCACTCTCCTCATCGACAACTACGATTCGTTCACCCAGAACCTCTTCCACCTCCTCGCGAAGGTCAACGGCCGGCCTCCCGTCCTCGTCCCGAACGACTGGGACCGGTGGGCCCCTTCAGTTCTGGACGACGTCGACAACGTGGTGCTCTCCCCAGGCCCCGGCACCCCCGCGAACCCCACTGACATCGGCATCTGCGCCGAGGTCATCGCCACCTCCCGCATCCCCGTCCTCGGGATCTGTCTGGGGCACCAGAGCATCGCCCTGGCCGCCGGTGCGCGGGTGGGCCACGCGCCGGATCCTCGCCACGGGAGGGTGTCCGCGATCTCTCATGCGGGGGAGGGACTCTTCGAAGGACTGCCGTCGCCCTTCGACGCGGTGCGATATCACTCGATGGCGGTGACGGAGGTCGCCTCGCCCCTCGCGGTGACCGCCCGCTCCGAGGACGGTGTCGTCCAGGGGATCGCGCACCGGGAGCGTCCTCTGTGGGGAGTCCAGTTCCATCCCGAATCGATCCTCACCGACCACGGGGAGACGCTGCTCGCGAACTTCGCGCGGCTCACCAGGGAGCATCAGAGCAGAGCGCCGGTGCGCGCGGTATCCGGGGGAGACCCGCAGTCGGGACCGGACCGGTCGCAGGCTGCGGAGCCGGCCCCGGATCCGGCGTCGGAACCGGAGTCGGAGGAACTGCCACACCTTCCCCTGCTCACCCGGACCGTGCCGTTCACCGGTGACCCCGCCGCGCTGTTCGACACGCTGCACGGGGACGACGACTGTGCCGTGTGGCTCGACGGGAACCTGCCCGGCGACGACCGTGGCCGGTTCTCGATCATGGGGGCACCGACGGGACCGCTGGGACGCATCGCGGAAGCAGACGTCACCGCGGGGACGGTGACCCTCACCGGGCCGGGAGCGCAGGTCGGCACCGTCGACAGCGGCTTCTTCGACTGGCTCGCAGCGGAGTTGCGACGGCACCGTGTACCGTCCGCCGCCACCGCGCACCTGCCGTTCGACTTCGGGCTCGGCTGGGTGGGGTACCTGGGCTACGAGCTCAAGACCGAGTGCGGATCCTCGGCGGCACACCAGGCGCCCACACCGGACGCGACCCTCGTGTTCCTCGACCGGGCGATCATCCTCGACTCCCTCGAGGGGACCGCCCACTTACTCGCCCTCGACCCGGCCACTCACCCGGGGGAGGCGGATGCGTGGACGGAGACGACCTCGGCGGTGGTCGCACGCGCCGACGCACTGCCGCCGGAGCAGCGGCAGCGGCGGGAGCACGCGAGCCAGGAACCTCCGCACACATGGCCGGCCCTGCACGGCGAGGCCCCGCAGACAGCGACTGCGTCGCATGCAGCGGACCCGCATGCAGCGGCTTCCGGCCTCACCGCGCTGCTGCCGCGGGAGGAGTACATCGAGCGGGTGCGCGAAGCGCAGCGCCTCATCCGCGACGGCGAGACGTACGAGGTGTGCCTCACCACCAGGATCGAAGGGCCGGTCGACGCGCTCGCCTCTGCGGGGGAGCCCCGCGCTCCTCGTCGTCCGACTCGCGTGGATGATCCGCTGTGGGACGCGTACCTGCGCCTGCGGCAGGACAATCCGGCGCCGTTCGGCGCCTACCTGCGACTGCCGGGTGCCACCGTGCTGAGCACGTCGCCGGAGAGGTTCCTCCGCATCGACTCCACCGGCCGTGTCGAGTCGTCCCCCATCAAGGGCACCCGACCGCGGGGCAGGAACGCGGCCGAGGATGCCGCCCTCATCGACGACCTCCGCACCTCGGAGAAGGACCGGTCCGAGAACCTCATGATCGTCGATCTCGTGCGCCACGATCTGGGACGCACGGCCCGCACGGGGTCCGTACAGGTGGAGACGCTGTTCGGGGTGGAGTCGTACGCCAGCGTCCATCAGCTCGTGAGCACCGTGACCGCGCAGCTCGCGGACGACGCGAGCCCTGTCGAGTGCGTCCGTGCCGCGTTCCCGCCGGGATCGATGACGGGGGCACCCAAGCTGCGGACGATGGAGATCCTCAACGGCTTGGAATCGGGGCCCCGGGGTGTGTACAGCGGTGCGGTCGGTTGGTTCTCCCTGACCGGGTCGCTGGACTTGAGCGTCGTCATCCGCACGCTCGTCGCCTCCCAGGGGCGGTTCTCCTACGGTGTGGGCGGGGCGGTCGTCGCACTGTCGGGCGCCGTCGAGGAATACGAGGAGACCGTCGTGAAGGCCGGCCCGCTCCTGCGCCTGCTGGAACAACGAGGGCACAGCAGCGCAGAAGTGCTCCGAAACAGGTAGCATCGCGAGGGTGACTCAACAGTACGTATCGGAGGGCTCCATGAATGCTGGCGACACGACCACTGTGTGGGAATGGGACCTGGGTGAGGATTCCTTCCTACCGGTGGTGGATCCGTCGGAGCGCGCAGACGCCGACGTGGTCCCCCTCGTCGCCGATTCGTGGCTCGTGACCGACGGAGCCGCCCGCGCCTTCTCGCGCCACCGCCGTCGCTTCACGCGCGCCTGCGGCGGGGCGATCGACATGGTGGAGGACCCGGAGGTCATCACCCCGGTGGACGAGGACCGCTTCTGGTCGGCACTCGCGGCGCTCATCCCTGCGACCGGCGACTGGTTTCCCCGCGTCGAACTCACGGACACACTCAGGCTGCGTGTCCGTCCGGCTCCGGAGCGCGGGCGATCTGTGGTCGTCTGGGACCCGCAGGACGTGGACCCGCGCGAGCACCCGCGAGTGAAGGGACCCGATCTGCCGTACCTGGGGGTCCTCCGGGAGGAGGCGCGCTCGTTCGGCGCGGACGAGGTGCTGCTCACCGACGCGGAGGGGACCGTCGTGGAGGCCGCGAACTCGAACATCCTCTGGTGGGAGGGGGACACCCTGTGCGCACCGCACGCGGGCTCACCCGTGTTCGGCGGAGTTACGGCAGGCCTCGTCGTCGAAGAAGCACGACAGCGGCGCATCACGGTGCAGGCGCGCCGGATCACCCGCAGCGAACTCCAGGAGCACGACGTGTGGCTCACGAACGCCCTCCACGGGATCCGGTCGGTCAGTGCGTGGCGGGGAAGCGGCGTCGCGGCCGACGCCGGTGCGGTCGACGATGGGCGTCTGGAGGAGTGGCGTGCCTGGTGGGACCGGGCCGCGAAACCACTGACCGTCTGAGCCGCCTGTCTCAGGTGGTTTCCCGGTCCATCGCCGCGCAGTAGCGGGCCGCCATGATCCGCTGTGCCCAGACCGGTACGGGCCCCACCCGCCGAAGCAGAGGGTGCGCCGGCGCAGAGACGGAGACGACCGACACCCGGACCGGGCTGTCCGCTCCGTGCGGAGTCCGGCTGTCTGTTCCCTGTCGGAGTGAGTTGTCCGCATCGCACCGCCCCCGGTGCACCGTGAAAGTCTGCAGCCCGGACTCGACATGGCCTGCAAGAGTTGCGTACGTGAAGCCCTTCCGATGCTCCTCGTCGATGACGTCGACCACCCTGCATGCGACGTGGAGGCCGGGGCCACGCGCGAACCTGGACAGGGTCAGCCGCACGACCGTCCCGACGGCCGCGCGCTCGGAAGAGGCTGCGACGCGCAGCCCCGCGCCCGTGTGCATCCTCCACCGCAGGAGCTCGTCCGCTGCCGCGTCGAAGTCCCGTCGCACCAGCAACCGGCTGGTGACGAGACGCCTGTGACCGGGCGGGACGGCGTCGTCCGTGCTGGTGAGGTGGGTGGACAGCGGGGAGCCGGCCAGGGCCTCGGCGGCGTCGAGGGGCAGGAGGCGGACGCCGGTGCCCCCTCCGTGACGGGTCACAGGAAGCCGAGGCCCGCCGCTTCGTCCCGTTCGGAGGCGAGCTCCGCGATGGAGGCGTCGATGCGTGCTCGCCGGTCCGCGTCCAGTTCGATCCCCTCGACGACGCGGTACGAGCCGTCGGCCTCGACCGTGCACGGGAAGGACGAGACGAGGCCCTCGGGCACGCCGTACTCGCCGGAGGACCGCACGGCCATCGACACCCGCACCCCGTCAGTGCCGAAGGTCCAGTCGCGCAGGTGGTCGAGAGCGGCTGAGGCCGCAGAGGCCGCCGACGACGCCCCACGGGCCGCGATGACTGCCGCACCCCGGTTCGCGACGGCGGGGATGAAGTCATCGGCGACCCAGTCGCGCGCGGCGGCGGGACCGTCGCACACCTCGGCGACGACCTCGGGTGCGGGACGACCGTCCACCAGCGCATCGGTGAGGTCGGGCACCTGTGTGTTCGAGTGGTTGCCCCAGATCGTGATCCGCTCGATCGAGCCGACGGGTGCGTCGATCTTCGCGGCCAGCGCACTCATCGCGCGGTTGTGGTCCAGGCGGGTGAGGGCCGTGAAGCGGGCGGGGTCCATACGCCGGCCGTCCTCGCGGTCCTGGAGCGAAGCGTGGTGCGCGGCGATGAGCGCGTTCGTGTTCGCAGGGTTGCCGACGACGACTACGCGCACATCCGCCTTCGCAGCCCGGCCGATCGCCGCCCCGTGGGTGCGGAAGACCTCGCCGTTCGCACGCAGCAGATCGGCGCGGTTCATGCCCTCCTGCCGGGGTGCGGCGCCCACGAGCAGCGCGGCGTCGGCGTCTGCGAAGGCCTCGTCCGGGTCAGTCGTCGCGACGACGTCGACGAGTGCGGGGAACGCGCAGTCGGCCAGCTCCATGAGGACACCGTCCAGCCGGTCGACGGCCTGAGGCACCTCGAGCAGGCGCAGGCGGACGGGTTCCTTGCCGTAGACCTCGCCGGCGGCAAGACGGAAGAGGAGCGCGTAGGCGATGCTTCCGGCAGCTCCGGTGACAGCGACGGTGCGGGTCATGGACGACCTCCTGATCGGTTCGGTGTCACTCCCACACTACGCACGTGTGCCGGACGAGCTGCCGCGCACGACAGCGGCGAGACTCGCGTTCTACAGCGGCGAGACGCGCGCTCTCAGATGCGCGATGCGCAGGGTGCGTCGGGGCGAATGCTGTGCCGGTGATGCTGCGTCGGTCATTGTGTCTGTCACTGCGCCAGTCATGCGGGAAGGGACGATGCTCTTGTCACCAGGAGAAGATGGACAGCACGTCGTACGCCTCCCAGACGCGGTGCCCCAACATCCGGAACACCACCGTGACGACGATCGCGAAGACGAGGGTGCCCGCGAGGATCCCCCACCGCCCCACGCTCGTGAGGTCGGTCGCCACGAAGATCACCCCGACCACGACGGCGAGGTGCGACAGCAGGAGCAGCACGGCCATGGCCAGGGACAGGCACGACTTCACGGGAGGGAGCCTTTCAAAGCGGGGGCCGGGTGCGTCCACGCCGAGCCGGGGCAGGTATGCCTCACGATAAGCGACGGAGTGCGCGAACCCACCCTGCGTCATGTGTCAGTGTCGCGACACACGTCCCGCAGCACGGGCCGCGTCATCCGCGTCATCGGAACCCGTTTCTCGCACATCACTCGCAGATGTGGCCTCCGGGACGGTCTCGCCACCAGTCTCGTCCGCAGCGGTGTCTGCGTCCGGCTCCGGCTCCGGCTTCATCCGGTGTGCCTGGGCTTCCCCATGGTCCTCGCCTTCGGGCGCTTCGGAGGTCTCCACACTGTCGGCACCGACAGGCACCGCGACCGCCTCCGCGCCATCGACACTCTCCGGCCCGTCGACGCGTCGGTGGCCGACGGTGCGGCGCGCCTTCCGTGCGACGACTCCGATGGTCACGAATAGCCCTGCGAGTGCGACCGCAGTCCACACGCCCAGCGGCACCAGCACGCCCGCGGTGTCGAACGGTCCGCCCGCGATGAGTGAGCGCATCCCGTCGACCGAGTGGGTGAGCGGCAGCCACCCGTGCAGGCGTTGCAGGAAGGCGGGCGCCGTCTCGATCGGGTATGTGCCGCCCGCGGCGGACAGCTGGAGCACGATGAGGACCAGTGCGAGGAACCGTCCGGGTGGGCCGAACGCAGCGATGAGCATCTGGTTGATGAGGAAGAAGCAGAGGCTCACGAAGAAGCTCAGCGCGTAGACGCCTGCCGTGCTCGCCATGTCGATGCCGACCCCGAGTCGCACGAGGGTCACCATGAGGGTGCTCTGCACGACGCTCATCGCAACGGAGGGTGCGAGGGTCGCGATCACTGCGCGCAGGCGTGATGAGGTGACGATCCTGCGCGGGTTGAGGGCCGGTCGCATGATGAAGTAGCTCATCGCACCCACCCATAGGGCGAGGCTCATGAAGTAGGGGGCGAGTCCCCACCCGTAGCCTGCGACTTCGTGTGCGCGGTCCTCCTCGAGACCGACGGGGTCGGAGGCCGTCGTGGACAGGTGGTCGCCCTCCTCGTCCGTGTAGGTGGGGACTTCGTCGCGGCCGTCGTTCAGGCCGGTGGCCAGTTCTCCGGCACCTTCGTCGAGGTCGTCCAGGCCGGTCTCCAGGTCGCCCGCGCCGGTCCGGGCGTCGCCCGCGCCGGAGGCCAGCTGGGTGGTCCCGTCGTCCAGCTCTGCCGCGCCGTCGGCGAGTGCGGAGACGCCGTCGCTCAAGTCGGCGGACGCCGTGGCGGCCGTGCTCGTCGCACCCGCCAGCTGGTCCGCGCCGTCGACCAGCTGTCCTGTGCCGTCGGTGAGACGGTCCGCGCCGTCGCGCAGGAGATCGCCGCCGTCCGCCAGCCTGTCCGCGCCATCCCGTGCGTCGTCGATCCCGTCGCGCAGGCCACCGACCCCATCCGCCAGCGCGTTGAGTCCTGTCGGTGTCCCCTCCGACGGTGCGGTGCCGATCAGTGACGACGTGCCCCCGGCCAGTGACTGCGCACCGTCGTCGACGGCGCTCGCCCCGTCGCTCACGTCGCCCGCGCCCTGAGCGACCTCCTCGAGGGCCGCCTTGCGCTGCGCGTCGGAGAGGAGGTCCCAGTTCTCCAGCAGTGTCGAGCTGCCGTCGGCGACCGCGCCCGCCCCGTCGGCCAGGCCGCCCGTGGAGCCTGCGAGCGACTGTGCGCCACTGTCCACGTCCTGCGCTCCGGACAGCGCGTCGTCCGCCCCGGTGGCCAGGTCGTCCGCGCCCGAGGCGGCGGTCCTGATCCCGTTCGCGAGGTCATCGGCCCCGTCGGCGAGGTCCCGGATGCCGCCGGCCAGGTCGTTCGCCCCGTCGTCGATCGTGCGCGCGGAACCGGGCAGTGTGGAGGTCTTCTCATCGAGTTCGCCGAGGCCGTCCGCCAGCTGCCCGGCGCCGTCTGCCGCGGTCGCTGAACCGGCTGCCAGCCGTGAGGCGCCGTCGGAGAGGTCGTGCGCGCCGTCGGTGAGTGTGTCGAGTCCGACGACGAGGTCGCCCGCACCGGAGTGCGCGGTCGCTGTGCCGTCGGACAGTTCGTGGGCGCCGTCGGCCGCTTCGTCAAGGGATTCCGCGATGTCGGTGAAGCCGACGGTGACCTGCGCGAGGAACTCCTCGCTCACCTGCTGGGAGACGGAGGAGCGGACGGCTTCGCCCACGTTCGAGGCGATGTTGCCGACGATGACGTTCGAGGCGTCGTCGGTCGTGATGGTGAGTCGTGAGGTCGCCGCCTCCATCGGGTCGTCTTCGCCCAGCGACGCTGCGGCGGCGGAGAAGTCGGACGGGATCGTGAGGATCGCGCGGATGTCCTCGTCCGCGAGGGCCTCGTTCGCTTCCGTCGCCGTCATCGTCTGCCAGTCGAACCCCTCGTCGGAGTCGAGCAGTTCGTCCGTGAGGTCCTCGCCCAGACGGAGGGTGTCCCCGTCCTCGGTCGTCGCGGGGGAGTCCTCGTCGACGATCGCAGCGGAGATCGTTTCCAGGTCGCCGGTGGGGTCCTTGACGGACCAGACGAGGAGGCTCGCGTAGATGAGGGGGATGAGCGCCAGCGCGGTGAGGATGACGATGCGCTGGGCTGCGGGGCTGAGACGGGACATGTGCAGACTCCCTGGCCGGAGTGCCCGGCGTGGACTTTTACGGCTGTAAAGCTGACAGGTGTAAAAGTATCGCGGTAGAGTGGGTGTGTCAATCGAGGACAGGCGTGTCGATCAACGGCAAGACAGTAGCGAGGGGAGTCATGACGGACGTGTTGGAGGGGCACAGGCCCGTGGAGGAGCCTTCGGCGGAGAACCCTCGCGCGGAACGGTCGAGGGCGGCGCTGATCGACGCGATGACGCGCACGCTGGATGCTCACGAACGTGAATCCGTGCTGAGCGTGGCAGAGATCGCACGTGCCGCCGGCGTGAGCCGGCCGACGCTGTATCAGCACTTCGGCGACCTGCAGACCCTCGTCCGGTCCTCTGCGATGGTGCGGCTCGTGGCCCTCTTCGAGTCGGTGCCCCCGCCGTCCGTGGACGCTCGGGTCCACTGGAGGGAGGCGTCCGCCGTAGTGCTGGGTGCCCTGCTCACGGAGCTCGAGGAGCGGCGCGGCTTCTACCTCGCGGTGCTCGACTCCAGCGCAGGGGGCGATGTCCGGGAGGACATCATCGCGTTCCTCGCCGCCCGGATCATCGAGGTGACGGCGCTGGGCCCGCTCATGCGGGATGCGGAGCAGACGGACGAGGACGCGCGGGAGCGTGCGATGTTCCTGTCCGCGGGTGCGCTGTGGCGCACGGAGCGCTGGCTGCGCGATGAGGCATCGGAGCCTGCCGCCGTGTTCGCCACGAGGCTCAGCCGCCTGCTCGCTGCAACGGCGGGCATGCCGGGGGACTGAGCCTCGGCTCAGAACCGGCTCAAGGTCGGGTCCCCGCTGGCCCTAGGTCGGATCGGCCCCGTATCCCGAGGTCATTTCCCCGAGCGCCGCGCCCCCGCTGCGCGCTTCGAGGTGTGCTTCGTCGGTGTCGCCGTCGTGGGGTCCTCCGGCCACGGGTGCTTGGGGTAGCGACCGCGGTTCTCCGCCCGGACATGTCCGTAGGCCCCCTCCCAGAAGCTCGCGAGGTCGGCGGTGACCGCCAGCGGCCTGCGCGCGGGGGACAGGAGGTGGACGAGGACCGGAATCTGGCCATCGACCACAGCCGGGCTCTCCGCCGCCCCGAACATCTCCTGCAGCTTGACCGCCAGCACCGGCGGGGTGATCCCACTGCTGTCGTCAGTGGGTGCGCCGTCTGCAGGCAGGGCACCCACGTGCTCTTCGGGTCGCGGGTAGTGGAGCCTCACTGTCGACCCGGACGGCACGGGGATGCGCAACGGCACGAGCCTGTCGAGGTCCGCGGCGTCCGGCCAGGGGAGGAGACCCTGGAGCGCCGCCTCGAGCCGCAGCCGGACGGTGCGCTTCGCACCGCTGGATCCTCGCGCCGTCAGCGCACGTGCCGCACGGTGGATCTCGATGCCCAACCAGTCCTCACACGAGCCGGCGAGTCCGGTCGATCCCACATCCGGCCACGGCTCGCCCACCACCGCGTGGAGCAGCCCCAGGCGTCCCCTGAGCGCGGCGAACGACTCCGCTTCTTCCGCCGTTGCGATGCCCTCGAACGCCGCGGCGGGAGGGTCGCCCACCGCCACCCGGGTGAGGGCCGCGCGGACGGCGTCGACGATCCCCGCGTGTGCACTGTCCTGCGTCACTGCGACCGGAGTGGACGACAGGGTGATGGCGCCCAGCGCTTCGGTCCTGCGCGCGCGGATCCTGCCATCGGCCCACTGGGCGGACTCCCGTGAGGTGCGCAGCGACCCGCCCGCCCACAGTGCGGTCTCCTCGTCGACCCCCACCCCCGCGCGGATGAGGGCCCTTCCGCCCACGATGCCCACGTCCGCGACGGCGATCCACTCGGAGCCCCTCAGGGAGGAACCGCGCTGCAGCTGACCGCCGGTCCCGGAGGCCAGCAGGTAGTCGTCGTCCGTTCCGTCCCGCAGGCGCGCGATCATGTCCGGTCTGGACAGTGCCAGCACGATGCCGAGGTCGCTCGACGCCGAGCCGGGAAGTGAGGAGGGCGCAGAGCCCGTCCGGCCGGGTGTGTTGCGGGAGAGCCCGCCCTGTGCGTGCTCGGCTGCGAGGCGCTCCAGCCTCCTGGCTTCCCGCTTCCATCCACTCGGTGCCCGGTCGCGACCGGTGCGGGCGTGGCGCAGTGCCTCTGCCAGATCGCCGTCCGCTCCGCGCACGTCGAGGGAGAGGAGCGCGGCACATTCCGCCGCGGCTCGCGCGCCGAGGACGGGGGCTGCGAGCAGGAGACCGCGAGCTGTCCGGGGGTCGGCGGGCACGCGCGCCAGTGCTCGGCCGAAGTCTGTTGCCCGCGCCGTGGGATCCGCGGATTCCAAAGCCCCCAGCCCGTGGAGCGTCCGGGTCGCTGCTGCCAGCGGCAGTGCGGGCAGCGGAGTGGGCAGGGGCAGTCCGACTCCACCGGGCGACCCCCACACCGCCAAGTCGAGGGCCGCGCCCGTGAGATCAGCGGTGAGGACCTCCGGAGAGGTGTGCGCGGGGAACGCCGCCCAGTCGGCCTCCCCGCAGCAGCGCCACACGGATCCTGCGGCTTCGCGCGCCGCACGACCCGCACGCTGGTCGCCGGCGGCCTTCGACTCCCGCACCGTTGTGAGTCCGCCCACGCCGCGTCCCGTGTCGAAGTAGGGGACCCGCGCCAGGCACGAATCGACGACGATCCGCACACCCGGGACGGTGAGCGCGGACTCCGCGACGGACGTGGCGACGACGACGCGGCGATGCGCTCGCCCGTGGCCCTGACGGTGGCCGCCACCCTGGCGGTGCCCTCCGCTGAGGACCCGGTCCTGCTCCTTGCGCGGCGTGGATCCGGTGAGGGTGAGCACGTCGACGTCGCCGTGCTGGTCGGCCACGAGCGAGGCGATCCGGTCGACCTCCCGGTGCCCGGGCGCGAACACGAGCACGTCGCCGTCGTCCTCGCCGAGCGCGCGGCGCACTGTGGCGGCGACGTGCGTGAGGAAGTCGGGCCGCACCCCGCGGTCGTCCACGGCGCGACGGGGCGGCGGGGACCAATGGACGGTGAGTGGGTGAGACGACGCCTCCACGCGCAGGACGGGCGCCTCGACCTCACCGCCCAGTCGCGCGGCCCAGTCGCCCGCATCGAGTGTCGCGGACATGACGAGGAGCGACAGGTCGTCACGGAGGTCTACGAGCTCGCGCAGCATCGCGAACGCGAGGTCCGATTCGAGGCTGCGCTCGTGGACCTCGTCGAGGATCACCGCGTCGATTCCCGTGAGCTCCGGATCGTTCAGCATCCTGCGCAGCACGACACCCGTCGTCGCGAACTCCACCTGCGTGTGACGGCCCACCTTCCGGTCGCCGCGCACCGTGTAGCCCACCGCACCGCCCACCTCCTGTCCGGACAGCGACGCGAGTCGCTGAGCTGCCGCCCGTGCCGCGACCCGGCGCGGCTGGGAGACGAGGGTGCGCGCGGGGGCGGCTGCGGCCTCGGCGACGGAGCGTGTGACCGCGGGCGGGATCACCGTCGTCTTGCCCGTTCCCGGCGGGGCCTCGACCACCGCCCGGAACCCGGGCCCCGCGGACGCGAGCTCTGCGATGCGGCCCACGAGCACGCGGGCGGGCAGACCGGCGGAGATGCGGCCGAGGTCGAAGGCGGGTTCCGTGCTCACCCCGCCAGTCTGACACCCGGCGCGGACACGACGGGGTCCGCTGCGCCCGGCGACGGCGCGCGTGCGTCCGTGCCCGGTCCTAGACTGTCCCCATGCGCATCGTTCGATTCGTCCACAAGGACACGCCCACGTACGGAGTCGTCGAAGGGGAGCTGCCGGAGATCGGCGACGACGGCCGCGTCGACACCTCCGGCCTCGAGATCGCGGTCCTCGACTCCGACCCGTTCTTCACTCCCGCCCAGTCGACGGGGGAGAGGCTCACGTACGACGAGGTGCGGCTGCTCGCCCCCATCATCCCCCGGTCGAAGATCGTGGGGGTGGGCCGCAACTTCGCCGACCACGCAGCGGAACTGGGCAACGACGTGCCCGTCTCACCGCTCACCTTCTTCAAGCCCAACACCGCGGTCGTGGGCCCCGGCGACCCCGTCCGCCTGCCCGCCGTGAGCGAGCACGTGTCGTACGAAGTGGAGCTGGGGGTCGTCATCGGCCGGGTCGCGAAGGGGGTTCGTGCAGAGAACGCGTACGACCACGTGCTGGGCTACGTGGCTGCGAACGACGTCACGCTGCGCGACCTGCAGCGGTCCGACGGACAGTGGTCGCGGGCGAAGGGCTTCGACACCTCATGCCCCCTGGGCCCGTGGATCGAGACGGACTACGACCCGGAAGCGGTCCGCCTGCGCAGCTGGGTCAACGGCGAGCTGCGCCAGGACGGGACGACGGAGGACTTCGTCTTCGACATCCCCACACTCATCGAGCACATCTCCGAAACGATCACGCTGCTGCCCGGCGACGTCGTCATCACCGGCACACCCGCCGGCGTCGGCAAGGTCGAATCCGGTGACCGCATGACCGTCGCCATCGACGGGCTGGGAGTCCTCGAGAATCCAGTCATGGACGCCTGACCCACCTTTGCGGCCGGCGCCTCTGAAACGTTCGCCGGCGCCTCCGCATCCCGCACCCCTCCGTTCGAAAGGAACCACCCCTCCGTGACCACCAAGGTTCGCTTCTGCCCCTCACCCACCGGCACACCCCACGTCGGCATGATCCGCACCGCGCTCTTCAACTGGGCCTACGCCCGCCACACCGGGGGCACGTTCGTCTTCCGCATCGAGGACACGGACGCGCAGCGCGATTCGGAGGAGAGCTTCCAGCAGCTCCTCGACGCGATGCAGTGGCTGGGCCTCGACTGGGACGAGGGCATCGAGGTGGGCGGCCCGGACGGACCGTACCGCCAGTCGGAGCGCGGTGACATCTACCAGGACGTCATCCGGAAGCTGGTCGACGGCGGCCACGTCTACGAATCGTTCTCCACGAACGAAGAGGTGGAGGAGCGCCACCGCGCGGCCGGACGCGATCCGAAGCTCGGCTACGACGGCTATGACCGCACCCTCACGGAGGAGCAGAGGGCGGCGTTCCGTGCGGAGGGCCGCGAGCCGGTGCTGCGCGTGCGCATGCCGGACGAGGACATCACGTTCACGGACCTGGTCCGCGGTGAGATCACCTTCCGCGCCGGCTCCGTCCCGGACTTCGTCGTCGTCCGTGCCAACGGCCAGCCGCTCTACACCCTGGTCAACCCGGTCGACGACGCGCTCATGGGCATCACCCACGTGCTGCGCGGCGAAGACATCCTGTCGTCGACACCCCGCCAGATCGTGCTCTACGAGGCGCTCAAGGCGGTGGGCGTCGCCGCCCACACCCCGCAGTTCGGCCACCTCCCCTACGTCATGGGCGAGGGCAACAAGAAGCTGTCGAAGCGCGACCCGGAATCGAACCTGTTCCACCACCGGGACCGCGGTTTCATCCGGGAAGGGCTCATCAACTACCTCGCACTGCTGGGCTGGGCGATCGGACCGGACCGCGACGTGTTCTCCGTCGAAGAATTCACGCAGGCGTTCGACGTCGCGGACGTGAACCCCAACCCGGCCCGCTTCGACGTGAAGAAGGCGACGGCGATCAACGCGGACCACATCCGCCTGCTCGACGAAGCGGAGTTCAGGGCGCGTCTGCTTCCGTACCTCCAGAGCGCCGGGGTCGTGTCGGACCCGATCACCGGTGATGAAGAGCGCATCCTCACGGCCGCCGCCCCTCTCATCCAGACGCGCATGAATCTGCTGGGCGAGGCGCCGGACCTGGTGTCGTTCCTCTTCACCGCGGATGGCGATCTCGAGCTCACCGCCGACGGCCTCAAGACCCTCAAGGACACCGCTCCCGAGGTGCTGACCGCCTCGATCTCCCAGCTCGAGTCCCTCGACGGCCAGGACTGGGCGACGGACAAGCTGGAGGAGGTGCTCAAGGCGGAACTCGTCGAGCGCATGGAGATCAAACCGCGTTTCGCCTACGGACCGCTGCGCGTGGCTGTCTCCGGCCGTCGCGTGTCGCCTCCGCTGTTCGAGTCGATGGAGATCCTCGGGAAGGACTCGACCCTGACACGGCTGCGTGCGCTGCAGACGCATCTCGCCGCGCAGTGAGCGGAACGCCGTGCTGGTGAGCCGGTGACGGACTGAGGTCGTGCGTGCAGGTCGTGCCTGTGGCGGAAGGCGTCAGGGGGCGTGAGGAGCGTCACGCCCCCTGACGCCTTCTGGCTTTGCGAGAACCCGGGGGCCAGTGTAGTGTTGTCTCTCGTTGCCGGGAGTTCCCAGGAGCTCCTCAGCATTGGGGTATGGTGTAATTGGCAGCACGAGTGATTCTGGTTCATTTAGTCTAGGTTCGAGTCCTGGTACCCCAGCGAGTGGCTCTCAAGCCATTCACACAAGTGATCTGATCACTCATACGCCCCCGTCGTCTAGTGGCCTAGGACGCCGCCCTCTCAAGGCGGAAACGGCAGTTCGAACCTGCTCGGGGGTACAGACAGAAGTCCGGTTCTTCATCACGAAGAACCGGACTTCTCGCATTCATGCCGCTCCGCCGCGCTGAGCACCATGCGGGTGCCCAGTGCGGCGGCTTCACGTCAGAGGCCCCTGCTGTCCACCAGCTCCTGGGTGTTCTTCGCTGTGCGGATGCTGGCGATGATGAATTCGAGTCCGATCCGCGCGCACACGACCATGAGGAGCGACGGGATCCAGCCGAGCAGGATCGCTGCGATGATCATGAAGACACCGCCCGCGCCCATGCCGGAGTCGTAGCCGCCGTAGTAGGAGGCGTACGAGACGAATGCCGACTGCGCGCTGGCCGCGAGGAATGCGCTCAGGATCGTCCCAAGCCAGTTCAGGATCGCGATGACGATGCAGATGACGTACAGGACGCTTGCGAACTTCAGCGTGATGAACCGCTCGAACTTCAGATCGAAGAGAGCACGGAAGAACCCGTCGCGCGGATCCTGAGGCGGGCGCGACGACGTGGGCTGCTGGTAGGCGGGCGCGTGGTAGGGCGACTGGCCGGCAGGGACCGTTCCTGCGGGGAGCGGGCCCGTATGCGGTGGGTTGTGGGGGTCGTGGGGAGGTGGCGGTGTCGACATCAGCGTCCCACCAGCTTCCCCGTGTTGATCGCGGTGCGGATCCCTGCTGTGAGGAATTCCAGTCCGATCCGCGACAGGAGGATGCAGATCAGGGCGGGGATCCAGCCCAGGAAGAGGGCGGGCAGGAGGATCAGGAGGCCGCCCGAGCCCTGCGAGGCCGCGATGATCCCGATGACGATGGCGGCCAGCCAGATGAGCGTGAAGTAGGCGATGAGGATGACGTAGATGATCGCGGAGAACTTCAGGGCGACGAACTGCTCGAACTTCAGGTCGAGGAGTGCGCGGAAGAAGCTCCCTATCCCTCCGCCCGAGGTGCCGGTGCGACTGCCGCTGTTCGGATTCGGACCCGTGTGCTGGTCGGCGGTGTGAGGGCCGCTGCCCGGGGATCCGTACGGGGCGGGTCCGGCCGCGCTGTGCGCGCCTGCCCCGGGGGAGCCGTGCTGTCCTGCTCCGGAGGGTCCGTACGGTCCCGGAACGGGCGGTGGTGGTGGAGGTGGTGCTGCGCTCATGCGGCTGGGTCCCTTCTGTGGCGGCGAAGACGCGCCGGGATGGTGTTGTCGTTCGCATCGTATCCACAGGACACAGAGCCCACAGGTTGCACAGCGGCCTCCGGCTGCTCCTGCCGCGTGATCGTCCGAGCCGCCGGGCGTCGGAGGGTCAGCCGCGGGTGAGGGCGTCCGTCAGCACGCGCGCTGCCTCGATGACCGATTCCGCGTGGAGGCGGCCCGGCTGGCGGGTGAGGCGCTCGACGGGTCCGCTGATGGACACGGAGGCGACGACCCGGTTGCTGGGCCCGCGGACGGGCGCGGAGACGGAGGCGACACCGCGCTCCCGCTCTGCGATCGACTGCGCCCACCCGCGGCGTCGGACGCCGGACAGCATGGTCGCGGAGAACCGTGCGCCTCGCAGCCCTGTGTGAAGCCGGTCCGGCTCCTCCCAGGCCAGAAGCACCTGTGCCGCTGATCCGGCGCGCATGCTGAGGGTGGCTCCTACCGGGACGGAGTCGCGCAGACCCACGGGACGTTCCGCAGCGGCGACGCACAGGCGCAGGTCGCCCTGCCGGCGGAACAGCTGCGCGGATTCCCCGGTGCGGTCACGCAGGTGTGCGAGCACGGGACCTGCGGCGGCCAGGAGGCGGTCCTCACCGGCGGCTGACGACAGCTCGGCGAGCCGCGGGCCCAGGACGAAGCGGCCCTGCAGGTCGCGGTTGACGAACCGGTGGTACTCGAGCGCGACGGCCAGTCGGTGCGCGGTGGGCCGCGCGAGTCCGGTGAGCGAGACGAGCTCCGCGAGGGACGCGGGGCCGGCTTCGAGGGCGGACAGGACGAGTGCGGCCTTGTCGATGACGCCGACTCCGCTGCTGCTGTTCGTGGATGTCATGTCTCACAATCTAGACGTCTTGCCATTCGAGATGCAAGTCCACCATTCAGAATCTGCGGAGTATCCTGGACTCACGAACAGCGCGCCCCGTGAGTTTCGCAGTCTGAGACGCCGGGGCGCTGATCCTTCTCAGGACACGCGCAGCGGACCACCGTCGGCGCGCGTGCCGAAGGGATCGGGAACCAAACGGAGGAGACCTGACAGTGGGCAGAACACTCGCGGAGAAGGTGTGGGCCGACCACGTCGTCCGCAAGGGCGAGGGCGGCGCGCCGGATCTGATCTACATCGACCTCCACCTCGTGCACGAGGTGACGAGCCCCCAGGCCTTCGAGGGGCTCCGCCTGGCGGGCCGACCCGTCCGCAGGCCGGACCTCACGGTCGCGACGGAGGACCACAACACCCCGACCCAGGACATCGACAAGCCGATCGCGGATCCCACCTCGCGGACCCAGATCGAGACGCTGCGTTCCAACGCGTCGGAATTCGGCATTCGACTGCACTCCCTGGGCGACGCGGAGCAGGGCATCGTCCACGTCGTCGGGCCCCAGTTGGGCCTCACGCAGCCGGGCACCACCGTGGTCTGCGGTGATTCGCACACCTCCACCCACGGTGCGTTCGGCGCGCTGGCGCTCGGCATCGGCACGAGCGAGGTGGAGCACGTCCTCGCCACCCAGACGCTCAGCCTCAAGCCGTTCAAGACGATGGCGATCACGGTGGACGGCGCACTGCCGGAAGGGTCGACCGCGAAGGACATCATCCTCGCCGTCATCGCGAAGATCGGCACCGGTGGCGGACAGGGCTACGTCCTCGAATACCGCGGGGAGGCGATCCGGAAGCTCTCGATGGAGGCCCGGATGACGATCTGCAACATGTCGATCGAAGCGGGCGCCCGTGCCGGCATGATCGCGCCTGACCAGACGACGTTCGACTACCTCGAGGGCCGCAACCACGCGCCGACGGGCGAGGACTGGGATGCTGCGGTCGAGTACTGGAAGTCGCTGCGCACCGACGACGACGCGGAGTTCGACGCCGAGGTCGTGCTCGAGGCCTCCGACCTGGAGCCCTTCGTCACCTGGGGCACCAACCCCGGCCAGGGTCTGCCCCTGTCGGCATCCGTACCGGACCCCGCGGACTTCCACGACGAGACCGACCGTGAGGCGGCGGAGAACGCCCTGGCATACATGGGGCTGACCCCGGGCACGCCGCTGCGCGACATCCCGGTGGACACCGTCTTCCTGGGTTCGTGCACGAACTCCCGCATCGAGGACCTGCGCGCGGCGGCGGACGTCCTGCGCGGACGCCGCAAGGCGGAGGACATCCGCTTCATGGTGGTGCCGGGTTCCGCTCGTGTCCGCCTGCAGGCGGAGGAGGAGGGCCTCGACCAGGTCTTCAAGGCTGCCGGCGGCGATTGGCGGTTCGCCGGCTGCTCGATGTGTCTGGGGATGAACCCGGACCAGCTGGCGGAGGGAGAGCGGTGCGCATCGACCTCCAACCGGAACTT
This sequence comes from Brevibacterium yomogidense, assembly GCF_016107685.1. GTDB lineage: Bacteria > Actinomycetota > Actinomycetes > Actinomycetales > Brevibacteriaceae > Brevibacterium > Brevibacterium yomogidense. The sequence continues at coordinate 148,967 of NZ_JABASY010000003.1, read as the reverse complement.
CGAGGGACGGCAGGGGAAGGGCGGTCGCACGCACCTCGTGAGCCCGCTCGTCGCGGCTGCGACCGCGATCCGCGGGACCCTGTCCGCACCCGTGGACCTGCCGCCGGCCGATCCCCAGGCCGTGGCCGACTCCCGTGAGGCGGAGGCCGCGGCCGCTGCGGAGGCCCGCGCACGCCCCACCCCGATCCCGCTCACCGTCACCCCGGGTCCCGTCCGCCCGACCGGTGGGTCGAGCACCTCGGCAACCACTGTGACCGCCGGCAAGGAGGCATGACCGTGACCATGGAGAAGCTGTCTGTTCACACCGGGATCGGCGTGCCGCTGCGTCGGTCGAACATCGACACCGACCAGATCATCCCCGCCGTCTACCTCAAGAGGGTCACGCGGACGGGGTTCGAGGACGCGCTCTTCGCGCGCTGGCGGAACGAGCCGGACTTCGTCCTCAACCACGACGTGTACAGCAAGGGCAGCGTCCTGGTGGCAGGACCTGACTTCGGCACCGGCTCATCGCGGGAGCACGCCGTCTGGGCGCTCCACGACTACGGCTTCCGCGCTGTCCTGTCGAGTCGTTTCGGCGACATCTTCCGCGGCAATGCGGGCAAGGGCGGTCTGCTCGCCGCCCAGGTCGAGCAGCCGGACATCGAGCTCATCTGGAAGGTGCTCGAGAACCACCCGGGGACCGAGGTGACGGTCGATCTCATCGAGCGCACGGTCACCGCGGACACCCTCACGGTGCCGTTCCAGATCGACGACTACACGCGGTGGCGTCTGCTGGAGGGACTGGACGACATCGGGCTGACGATGCAGCACGCGGACGCGATCGAGGCGTTCGAGCAGGCACGGCCGGTCCACAAGCCGAAGACGCTCCCTGTCCTCTGACGCGAATCCGATTCTCTGACGAGGATCCGATACCATGCACACGGTCGCCTTCCGGGCGGCCGTGTGCGTTCGTCGACCGGGCGCACGTTCCATCCGACTGCAGAGGAGCCCGAATGCTCGACGTCCACGGCGGTGTACCGCTGAATGGGACCGTGCGGGTGAGGGGTGCGAAGAACCTCGTCCCGAAGGCTATGGTCGCCGCCCTCCTGGGCGACACCCCGTCCGTCCTGCGCGGCGTGCCGGTGATCCGCGACGTCGAGATCGTCACCGGCCTCCTGGAGCTGCACGGCGTGCGCGTGACACCGGGGCCCGACCGCGATGATGAGGACGGGGAGCTCGTGCTCGACCCCGCGGACGTCGCACAGGGATCCATCGTGGACATCGACGCTCACGCGGGATCCTCGCGCATCCCCATCCTCTTCTGCGGCCCGCTGCTGCACCGCTTGGGTCAGGCGTTCATCCCGGACCTGGGCGGCTGCCGGATCGGTGATCGCCCCATCGACTTCCACCTCGACGTGCTGCGGAAATTCGGTGCAGTCGTCGAGAAGACCGACGGCGGCATCCGCCTGACCGCCCCGCAGCGGCTGCGCGGGACGAAGGTGAAGCTGCCGTACCCGTCCGTGGGGGCGACGGAGCAGGTGCTCCTCACCGCTGTCCGCGCGGAGGGTGTGACGGAGCTGCGCAATGCGGCGATCGAACCGGAGATCATGGATCTCGTCATGGTCCTGCAGAAGATGGGCGCCTCCATCACGGTCGACCCGGCCCGCGTCCTGCGCATCGAGGGCGTCGACGCCCTGGACGGGTACTTCCACCGCAGCCTGCCGGACCGCAACGAGGCCGCGTCCTGGGCGTCCGCCGCTCTTGCGACGGAGGGCGACATCATGGTGGAGGGCGCCCGTCAGCAGGACATGATCACGTTCCTCAACGTCTACCGGCAGATCGGTGGACGGTTCGACGTGCTGGAGAACGGCATCCGGTTCCGCCATCCGGGCGGTGAGCTCAAGTCGATCGTCCTCGAGACGGATGTGCACCCGGGGTTCATGACCGACTGGCAGCAGCCCCTCGTCGTCGCCCTCACACGGGCGTCGGGCGTCTCGATCATCCACGAGACGGTGTATGAGAACCGGTTCGGGTTCACCGATGTGCTGCGGCGCATGGGGGCGACGATCCAGCTGTACCGCGAATGCCTGGGCGGCACCCCGTGCCGGTTCGGTCGGCGGAACTTCCTCCACTCCGCGGTCGTCTCCGGTCCCACCCCGCTCACGGCGGCGGACTTCACGGTGCCGGATCTGCGGGGCGGGTTCTCCCACATCGTGGCCGCGCTCGCGGCGGAGGGCACTTCGCAGGTGTCCGGCATCGACGTCATCAACCGCGGGTACGAGCGGTTCCTCGACAAGCTCGACGGTCTCGGAGCCCGCATCGACGTGGTGACGGAGCCGTGATCGGCCGGGGCCGCGGCAAGCGCGAAGGCTCGCGGGCGGCGGACGCGAGTCGAGCACCCGCGGAGCCCAGCCGCGGTGCCGCGAAGGCCTCGGAGGTCCGCTACCCGGAGTTCCACCCCGCCGCGCTCAAGCGCAGCCTGTTCTGGGCGACGCCCACGGCGAACTCGATCCGCTTCGTCATCCGCCTCGTCGCTCGGGTGAAGGTGACGGGAGGTGACAAGATCGGGCACGGTCCGGTCATCCTCGCGCCCTTCCACGCGAGCAAGATCGACCCACTCGTCGTTGCCGTCGCGATCTGGAACCAGAGGGTGCTGCCGCACTTCCTCGCGAAGTCCAGCCTGTTCGGCGGGTTCGTCGGACGTGCGCTCGTGACGATGGGACAGATCCCGGTCCTGCGGGCCTCGACGAAGGCGGGGGACTCCCTCATCCACGCGAAGCGTGCCCTGGCAGCGGGCCAGACGGTCGTCATCTACCCCCAGGGCACTCTCACGAAGGATCCTGAGCTGTGGCCGCAGCAGGCGAAGACCGGGGTGTCGAGGCTGTCGATCGAGACCGGCGTGCCGGTCATCCCGATCGCGCACTGGGGGCTGGACCACATCATGCCCGTCCACAGCAAGAAGATCAGGCCTCGGCCCGGTCACGTGGTGCGGGTCGCGTTCGGCGATCCGCTCCACCCGCCCGCCCGCGACGCGCGGCACGCCACGTCGTCGTCGCTCTCCCGCAGCTTCGCGGACCGGGTGACCGCCGGCATCGCGGAAGGCGTCGCGGACCTGCGCGGCGTCGAGCTGCCGCAGCGATTCCGTGACACGATCGATGCCTGGGACGCCACCCACGGATCCGTATCCGCGGAGTGGACCGATGCGACGACGCATCCCACCGACGACACGCGCACATCCGAGCACCCGCGCGGGGCCGACGACGAGGAGACATCATGAAGACCGCAGTGCTGGGCGCCGGCTCCTGGGGGACGACGTTCGCGAAGGTCGTCGGCGATGCGGGCCACCCCGTCACGATCGTGGCGCGACGGGACGAGGTCGCGCGGGAGATCACGGAGCAGGGGACGAACTCCGGCTACCTGGGAGACGTCCGCCTGGGTCACAACGTGACGGCGACGACGGTCGCCGCGGACGCGCTCACGGACGCCGAGGCCGTGGTCCTCGCCGTGCCCGCGCAGACACTGCGCGACAACCTTGCGGACGTGAAGGACCTCCTCCCCCCGGACGCCGTCCTCGTGAGCCTCATGAAGGGCATCGAGAGGAGCACGGGGAAGCGCATGAGCGAGGTCATCGCGGAGGCGACGGGCCACGATCCGGATCGCATCGCGGTGGTCTCCGGCCCGAACCTCGCGAAGGAGATCGCACTGGAGCAGCCGACGGCCACCGTCGTCGCGGCCACGGACGTCACGACGGCGGAGTTCGTCGCGGAACTGTCCGCCACCTCGTACTTCCGGCCGTACACGAACACGGACGTCGTGGGGGTCGAACTGGGCGGTGCCGTGAAGAACGTCATCGCGCTGGCCGTGGGCATGTGCGACGGGCAGGGGCTCGGGGACAACTCGAAGGCGTCGATCATCACGCGCGGCCTCACGGAGACCACGCGGCTCGCGCTCGCGATGGGCGCGGAGGCACACACGCTGTCGGGGCTCGCGGGGCTCGGCGACCTCGTCGCGACCTGCGCCTCGCCGCTGTCGAGGAATCGCAGCTTCGGGCGGCTGCTGGGCACCGGCCTCACGGTCGATGAAGCCGCGGAGACGACCAAGCAGGTCGCTGAAGGTGTGAAGTCCGCCAGCGCGGTGCTGGCGCTCGGGGAGTCCTACGACGTCGAGCTGCCGATCACCCAGGCGGTCACCGCGGTGATCGCTGGCCACCTCCGGGTTGACGAATTGGGGGCACTCCTGTTGGCTCGAAAGCGCAAGCACGAAGGTCCGGTCCGCTGAGCGGTCCGGCGTGACGCATTCCACGAAAGGGTCACCTGTGAACTCCCCCTTCCACAAGCTCAACAACCTTCCCCGATTCGACGTGACCAGCACGGACATCACCGAAGGCCAGGAACTCGCCGCCCCGCAGACGTCCGGGAAGATGGGTGTGCCCGGCGGTGAGGACGTGTCGCCGCATCTTTCGTGGTCCGGCTTCCCCGCGGACACGAAGGCGTTCGCCGTCACGTGCTACGACCCTGACGCTCCGACGGGATCGGGCTTCTGGCACTGGACGGTCACGAACATCCCCGGCGATGTGACGGAGCTCGCCACCGGCGCCGGCACCCCGGACAGCGGCCTTCTGCCGGACGGCGCGATCACCGTGCGCAACGACGCGGGGGCACACGAATTCGTCGGTGCGGCGCCGCCGGCCGGACACGGCCCGCACCGCTACTTCTTCATCGTGCACGCGCTCGACGCGCCGCTGGAAGTCGATGAGACGGCGACGCCCGCGTTCGTGGGCTTCAACCTCTTCTTCCACTCGATCGGCCGTGCATGGATCGAGACCACCTACGAAGCGAAGTGACGCAGAGCGCATGAGCCCAGCCGATACCCGTCCCGTCGTCGCGGTCCTGTTCGGGGGTCGCTCCTCCGAGCACACGGTCAGCTGTGTGACTGCCGCCGGCGTCCTGGGGGCGCTCGACGAGCGGCGGTACCGTGTACTGCCGATCGGGATGACCCGTGAAGGGGTCTGCCGGATCGTCGAGGACGCGAAGGACTTCCGGTTCGACCCCGACGCGATGCCGGAAGTCGTCGACGACGGGACGGAGCTGGTATTCCCCCTGGACATGCGGCGCAGCCCGCTGCGTGTCGTCCGTGAGGGCGGCGAGGTCGAGGACGTCGCGGTCGTCGACGTCTTCTTCCCCGTCCTCCACGGCCCGTTCGGTGAGGACGGGACGGTGCAGGGCGTCTTCGAGCTCATGGACGTCCCCTATGTGGGCAGCGGTGTGCTGAGCTCCGCGATCGGCATGGACAAGCGCTTCATGAAAGCGGTGCTGCGCGACGCGGGTATCCCGACGAGCCCGTGGGAGTCGGTCACGGTCCGTCAGTTCCGGTCGGACCGCGAGGCCGTCGCGGCGCGTCTGCGCGCTTTGGGCGATGTGCTCTTCGTCAAGCCGGCGAACGCCGGTTCGTCGATGGGTGTCTCGAAGGTGTCCGATCCGTCCGACGACGCCTCCTTGGATGCGGCCCTCGCGGAGGCCCTCCGCCACGATTCCGCCGCGATCGTCGAACCGATGATCGTAGGGCGGGAGATCGAGTGCGGAGTGCTCGGAACACGGTTCCATGAGGGGCCCCGGGCGAGCGTCCCGGGCGAGATCGAGGTCACGGGTGCGGAGTTCTACGACTTCGACACGAAGTACCTCAACGCGGATGCCGTGCGCATCACGTGCCCCGCGGACATCGACGCGCAGGCGGCGGCTCGCGTGCAGGAGCTGGCGCGTGCGACGTTCGACGCGTTCGACTGCTCCGGTCTGGCACGCATCGACACGTTCGTCACAGCCGACGGCGACGTGTACGTCAACGAGATCAACACGCTGCCGGGGTTCACCCCCACGTCGATGTTCCCCGTTGTCTGGCAGCGCAGCGGGCTGCGCTACGAGGAGCTGGTCGACACGCTCGTCGACATCGCGCTGCGCGACCACCGCGCCGCTGCGTGACGGTGCGCCGCTGCGTGGCCCCGTGCCGACGTCACGGCTGAGCCGGGACGTCCTCCTCGACCTGTTCCGCGTCCTCTGCCGCCACGCATGCGGCGGTCTGCTCGATGTCCTTCACCGCGGAGGACACGGACGCGAGTGCGGTCGCTCCGGACACGACGGACGGGGTGACGAGAACCTCGATCGCGGGGGAGCGGCCGTATGTGACGAACTGCCACGTGTCCTCCTCCGCCCGCACCTGGACCCAGTCGACATCGTCGACGGTGATGCACGGATCGGTGGTCGGAGCGGGCTCCGGAACCCCGCAGCGGACGATGACGCTCGCCGGTTCTCCCCACCCGGTCGTGCCCTGCGAGGACGTGGTCCGCTGCGGGAGGTCGCCGATCTCGTCGGGCATCAGGAGGATCGGCAGGGCGCAGTCGGGGTCCGCGGCGTTCTCGGCGGGGTCGACGACGAGGACGTCGGTGCAGCCGGACAGTGTGACGACGGCGGTGAGCACCGCGATGCCGGCCGCTGCGCGCTGGGCGATGCGATGGCGGGCGATCGGTCGAGGCGACCGGTTCGATCGTGCTGAATCACCGTGCAGGCGGGATCGGAAGCGCATGCCGTCCAGGGTACTTGCCGTGGTTCGGACGGAGGAGAGTGTGTCGCGGCACGGGACGGCTCATCCCGTGTCCGTACCGCCGGGCATACTGGGAGCATGATGTCAGAGCCCACCTTCGCGGACCTCGGAGAGGACCGCATCGTCGCGCGGATCCTCGCACGCATCCCTGCCGCCGATCACGTGCTCATCGGTCCGGGCGACGATGCGGCGGTGTCGGTCTCACCGGGCCGCCTGGTGAGCACGGTGGACATGCTGGTCGAAGGGGAGGACTTCCTCCAGGGATGGCTCGACCCTGCCCGTCTCGGGGTGAAGGCGGCGGCACAGAACCTCGCGGACGTCCGGGCGATGGGTGCGCGACCCACGGGCCTCCTCCTGTCGCTCGCCGCTCCCGGGCACACCCCCGCCTCGTTCGTGGACGGTCTGCTCGATGGCATGGTGAGCGAGGCTGCGCGTGCCGGTGCGTCGGTTCTGGGCGGTGACCTGTCGGACGCGCCGCAGATCGTCATCGCGGTCACGGCTCTCGGCAGCCTCGCCGTGGACCAGCCCCCTCTCACCCGCGATGCGGCCTGTCCCGGGTTCGATGTTCTGCTCGGCGGACAGACGGGATGGGCGGCAGCGGGCTTGGAGGTCCTCCTGGCCTCCGGGGGGGCTCTTCCCGTGGAGGACCCCGCGTCGGCCGCGGATGTCTCAGCGCGTCGTGCACGGGCGGTCGAAGCGCAGCGCGCTCCCCGGCCGGACTACACGTGCGTGGACAGCTTGCGTGAGGCCGTCGATCTCCGGGACGAGGCGGACGGCCCCCAGGCGGCACTCATCGACCTGTCCGATGGCCTGAGTTCGGACGCCGGGAGGATGGCACGGGCCTCCGCGGTGACGATCGACCTCGATGCCGGCACGCTCGACGCGCTCGCAGACGATCTTGTGCCGCTCGCCGCTCATGTGCTGGGGCTCAAGGACGATGCGAGCACCGTGGGGCCCGCCGGCGCCGCCCATCCTGCTGACCGCGCGGGCTCGATCGAGGACAGTGTTGACGCAGACCGTGCCCGGGCTCTGGCACGGCGGTGGATCCTCACAGGTGGGGAGGATCACGGTTTCCTCGCCGCCGTACCGACCGGTGTGCATCCGTTAGGCTGGACGAGGATCGGACGGGTTCGTCCGGTCGCCACCGACGCCGGGACCGCCGGGGCACCGCACGTGCTGATCGACGGCGTCCCCGTCGACGATGCAGGGTTCGCCGCTGTCGATCCGGACGGTGGTTTCCGACATTTCAGCGGTGCGGGGGAATGAGTGCGCAAGCGGAACGGGCCAGGACGTGATCCTCGGGCGGACGCCCGCATCAACGGTCACCTCGCCGCACGGTGGGCGAAGCGCACGGTCGACCGCCTCCGCCGTGAGCGTGGCGGCATCAATGCGATCAACGTCTTCCCCGTCCCGGACGGCGACACGGGCACGAACCTCTATCACACGGTGCGCTCCGCCTACCGCGCCGTCGAATCACTCGACGGGGCGGTGACGCTCCCGGACGTCATCGACGCGATGGCGACCGGTGCCCAGCGCGGAGCCCGCGGGAATTCGGGCCTCATCCTGTCCGTCGCACTGCGGGGGGTGGCCGACGCGCTCGCGGGTGTCGAAGTGCCCGACGCCCCCGCCTTCGCCGCGGCGCTCGAACTGGCCGCCGCCCGGGCGCGGGATGCGATCGCGGACCCCGTCGACGGCACGATGGTGACGGTCCTCGACGCGATGGCGGAAGCGGCGCGGGAACGGGCAGATGCTGATGACGACCTCGTGCGCCTCGTCATCGCGGTGCGAGACAGATCCCAGGCCGCACTGCGGGAGACGACGGGCCAGCTGCCGGTCCTGCGCGAGAACAGCGTCGTGGACGCGGGCTCGTCGGGCATCGTCGAACTGTTCGATCTCCTCTATCTCACCGTGACGGGCGGGGACCCGACAGGCGGCGAGCACGCCTCCGGAGACGGAGAAGGCGGTTCTGTACCGGCCGACGGTCGCGCGGCTGTCGACCGGTCGGGGCCGGACGGTGCCGCCGCGGACCGCGGTCAGCCTGCGACCCTGCTGCTGGGCGGTGGGGAGACCGGGCTGGAGCTCGTCGCGCACGTGGGCGAGCAGAAGGACCGCACTCGTCCCCTCAAGCGGGCACTGACCCGTGCCGGAGGGACGAGCATCGTCGTGAATTGGCCCATGGTCCATGTCCACACCGCAGAAGGCGGGGGAGTCGACGACGCCCGGCGACTCCTCGATGTGCTGGACGCTCATCGCGTCGTCGATCTGCGAGTCGAGGACCTCGCCGTGAAGCAGCCGGACGGTGAGCCCGCGGGCCTGGTGGCACTGGCGGACGGCACCGGGCTCCTCCTGTCACTCGCCCTGTCCGACGCGGTCGCTGTGCGTTCCGATCGGCCGGATCTTCGCGAGGTCGTCGAAGACGTCGTCGGTCTCGCCGAAGGGCCGGTCTTCGTCCTCCCCGATTCCGCCGCCGCCGCGGACACGGTCAGCGGACTCACCGGGGCGAAGACGCTGCGCACCCGCGATGCCGCCTCCGTCGTCGCCGCGGCAGCCGTCTTCGACCCCTGGGCGGAGGTCGAGGACCTGCACGCGGACATGGTGGAGGCTGCGGCGGGGACCCGGGTCGGGGCCGTGCTCCTCGCTGAGGAGAGCCACGGCGAGGGCCCGCTCATGTACGCCGCCGGGGACGCCCTCACCGTCGTCGACGGGCGTGTACGCGCCGTCGGCACAGATCCGGAAGCAGCCGCACGGGACCTCGTCGACCGCCTGCTGGGTGCCGGCGGCGACCTCGTCACGCTGCTGCCCGGGGCGGACGCCCCGGTCGCCGCCGTGTCGCGACTGCGCATCCACATCGACGCCCACCACACGGACGCCGAAGTCGTGGTCATCGACGGCGGTCAGACCGGTTCGTGGATGGTGGTGGGAGTTGAGTAGCGGAGACGGCGGTCCGGACGACGACCGGATGCACGACCCGGACGCGTTCCGGCGCGCACAGGATTTCCTCGCACTGGTCCCCAAACCCGCGGACCGGAAGGCGCTGGCCAAGGCGGGCATCGCAGACGTCGACTCCCTTCTGCGGTACTTCCCCCGGCGCTGGGTCGACCCGGGCACGTTCACGAGGATCCGCGGCCTCTCCGACCTGGAGGAGGGCGAGGACGTCGTCCTCCACGTCACGGTCGTGAGCGTCGCCTCACGCAGGATGCAGAGCCGACGGGGAACGATCTCGACGGTGTCCGTCACGGATCACGAAGGCGGCTTCGTCGATGCCGTGTTCTTCAACCAGCCGTGGATCGGCAGCCGCCTCACGGAAGGCCTGCGCATCCTTCTGAGCGCGAAGATCAAGCACTACCGGGGGCGCGTCCAGCTGTCATCGCCCAGCCTCCTCACCGCGGACGGAAGGATCGCGGAAGACCAGGACACGGGAGAGGTGCAGCCGCTCGAGCCCACACGCCCCGTCCCCGTCTACCGGGTGGCCGGGAAGATGACGAGCAGCCGGTTCCACACGCTCATCACGACCGCGCTCGACACGGTCCGCGACTCGTGGTTCGAGGACACGGTCCCGGAGTTCCTCAGGCAGAAGCACACACTGGTCGACCTGCGCACCGGCTATGAGGCGATGCACCGGCCGGCGACGATGCAGGACGTGGACGCCGCACGGCCGCGCTGGGCGTATGAAGAAGCACTGGCGCTGCAGACGGTCCTCCACCAGCGCCGCAAGGAGCACGCCGCACTGAGTGCGTCCGCCCTGCCGGGGAAGGACGACGGCACCCTTGCCGCGTTCGACCGTGCGCTGCCCTTCGACCTCACTCTGTCGCAGATGCACGCGGGTGTGGACATCGGAGCAGAACTGGCGGGGGACGTGCCGATGAACAGGCTGCTGCAGGGCGACGTGGGTTCGGGGAAGACACTCGTGGCCCTGCGTGCGATGCTCCAAGCCGTTGACTCGGGCGCGCAGGCCGCCATGTTGGCCCCCACGGAGGTCCTCGCCGCCCAGCACTACCGTTCGCTCACCGCCGCGCTGGGTGACTTCGCCGCCGAATCCGCGCTACTCCGGCAGGAGAACGGGGTCGTCATCGCCCTGCTCACCGGCTCCCTGTCGACCACGGAGCGGCGACGGATCCTCATCGACCTGGCGATCGGCGACATCGACATCGTCGTGGGGACCCACGCCCTCCTGTCGGAGACCACGATCTTCTACGGCCTCGGCATGGTCGTCGTCGACGAGCAGCACCGGTTCGGGGTGGAGCAGCGGGAGGCGCTGCGGCAGAAGGCGGGTGGGAAGACACCGCACACCCTCGTCATGACGGCCACGCCGATCCCGCGGACGGCCGCCATGACGGTGTTCGGGGACCTCGACGTCTCCACGCTCAGCCACATGCCTACCGGGGAGAAGCGGATCACGACGCACCTGGTGCCGCTGGCCCGGTATCCGCAGTGGATCCAGCGCGTCGTCGAAGTCGTGGGGGAGCACGCAGCACGCGATGAGCAGACCTTCGTCGTGCTTCCCCGGATCGAGACGGCAGAACCGGACCCCGTCACAGGGGTGCCACAGCCGGGAGTCGAAGACTACGCCGCGTTCCTCCAGTCGTTCCCGTCACTCGCGGAGGCGCGGGTGGAGGTGCTCCACGGTCAGATGCCCACGCAGGACAAGGACGACGTCATGCGTGCGTTCTCTGCGGGCGACATCGACGTGCTGGTCGCCACGACCGTCGTGGAGGTGGGCATCGACGTCCCCAACGCCCGCGTCATGGTGATCGTCGACGCGGACCGGTTCGGCGTCGCGCAGCTCCACCAGCTGCGCGGACGCGTGGGCCGTGCCGGTGACGAATCCCTCTGCTTCCTCCTCACCCACACGCCCGACGAATCGGAGGCGATGGAGCGGCTCACCACGGTCACCGACACCCTCGACGGGTTCCAGCTGGCGGAGTACGACATCCGGACACGACGCGAAGGCGATGTCCTGGGCCGCGCCCAGTGGGGTGGGAAATCGAGTTTGAAGCACCTGTCCGTCCTGCGCGACGAAGCGATCATCAGGAACGCACGCGACGACGCGGAGGAACTGCTGACGGTCGACCCGTCCCTGCTCGGAACGCCCGCGCTCGCACGCCTCATCTCCCTCATCTTCGCCACGGCGGACGAAGACCTCATCGAGGCGAGCTGATGAGAACCCGGATTCGAAGCGGCCTGATGAGAACGCTGACTGTACGGACGGGGTCGCGCTCATGAGGATCATCGGGGGGCGCCACAGGGGCAGGCCCCTCCACGCGCCCAAAGGACGCGACACCCGGCCCACTCCGGACCGCGTGCGCGAATCCCTGTTCGCGATGCTCGACGGCATGGGCCTCTTCGAAGCGGCCCACGTCCTCGACCTCTTCGCCGGTTCCGGATCCCTGGGACTCGAAGCACTGAGCAGGGGCGCTGCGAAGGTCACGTTCGTCGACCAGGGGTCAGGATCTGTGACAGCCCTCAGACGCAGCATCGCCGACCTGGGCGAAGAGGGACGCACGAGCGTGCTCGCCCAGCGTGCGCAGACCGCTGTCGACCGGCTCCGCGAGGCCGGCGAGACGTTCGACCTGCTCTTCGCGGACCCGCCGTACCCGTTGGGGGAAGACGAACTGGCGCGCCTGCTCACCTCTGCGTCCGGACTGCTGCGCGATCTCAACGCGCTGGCCGTCGTGGAACGGTCAGTGAGATCCCCCCAGCCCACCCTGCCTCCGCAGCTCGAGCTCTACCGCGACCGGACCTACGGGGAGACCCGACTGTGGCTGCTGCAGCTCGAGAGCGACGGGCGCTGACCAAGGGTCTGCCTGATGCTCAGGCCCGTGGCCGTCGCGGTGAGCAGCGGCGGACGAACCGTCCCGTCAGTCGAGCACGGCCGACAGGAACTTCCGCGTCCGTTCCTGCGAGGGGTTCGTGAAGATGTCGTCGGGGTGTCCCTCTTCGAGGATGACGCCTTCGTCGAACATCATGACGCGCTGGGACACGTCGCGGGCGAACTGCATCTCGTGCGTGACGATCAGCATCGTGATGTCGGTCTCCTGAGCGATGTCGCGCAGCACCTGGAGGACGTCGTCGACGAGCTCCGGGTCCAGCGCACTCGTGACCTCGTCGAGCAGCAGGATGTCGGGATCCATCGCCAGCGCGCGGGCGATCGCTACGCGCTGCTGCTGACCGCCGGACAGCCGGGACGGGTGCTCGCTCTCCTTGTCGGACAAGCCGACCTTCTCCAGCAGACCGCGAGCCTTCGTCGTCGCCTCCGCCTTGTTGAGCCCCAGCACGTGCATCGGCGCTTCGATGAGGTTCTCGATGACCGTCATGTTGGGGAACAGGTTGAAGTGCTGGAACACCATCCCGATCCGCTTGGTCGTGGCCCTCACCTGCTTGCCCGGCAGGGCGACGCGCTTGCCGCCGCGCTCCTCGTGGGTCAGCGGCTTGCCGTGGACGTCGATGTAGCCGTCCGTCAGACTCTCCAGCGTCATGATGAGCCGCAGGATCGTCGTCTTGCCGGAACCGCTGGGCCCGATGAGCGTGACGCGTTCGCCGGGCTGGACCGTGAAGTTCAGCCCCTTGAGGACCGTGTGATCGCCGAACCGCTTCTTCACGTCGCGGAACTCGATCGCGGGGACCTGTCCTGTCTCAGTAGGTGGCAAGGGACTTCTCCAATCGTCGGATCAAGAGGGAGGTCGGGTAGCTCGCCGCGAGGAAGATGAGTCCCGCCAGCGTGAACGCCTCCGTGTACGCGAACGTGCGACCGCCGTACTGCTCGGCCGTGCGCACCAGCTCGGTCACGTAGATCGCCATGAGGAACGGCGTGTCCTTGAACATCGCGACCGCGTAGTTGCCCAAGGACGGGACAGTCGCCCGCAGTGCCTGGGGGAGCACGATCGACCGGAACGACCGCACGGGCGGCAGCGACAGGGCGCTGATCGCCTCCCACTGCCCCTGGGGCACTGCGTCGATGCCGGCACGGTAGCTCTCCGACATGTACGTCGAGTAGTGGATGCCGATCACGACGATGCCCACCGTGAGGGCGGAGATCGCGATGAGAGTGTCGTTCATCGAGAAGAGTGTGTAGATGAACACGAGCTGCACGACCAGGGGCGTGTTCCGGATGAACGCCACGACGAGCTTCGGCAACCACACGATCCACGTCGGCAGCGTCCGGAGGAGCACCGCGATGAGAAGGCCCAGAACGATCGCGATCGCGGTGCCTCCCAGTGTGGCCACGAGCGTCGTGCCGAAGCCCTTGAGGAGGAGGGGGAGCGCGTCTGCGGCGCTCTGCCAGTTCCACCAGCTCATGCCGTCACCGCCTTCGCGTCCGTGCGTCCGACAAGCCGTGCGATCAGGCCGGCCCGTCCGTCGCCGCGGCCCAAGCGCTTCTTCGCGTTGCGTTCGAGTGCGTCCATCCCCACCTGGATGAGCCATGCGATGACGAAGTAGACGAGGAGCCCCACGGTGTAGGAGAACATCGTGTCGCCTGTCGCCTGACGGAGCACGCCCACTCGTTCGTTGAGGTCCTGGAGGGTGATGAAGGACGCGACGGCGGTGCCCTTGAGCAGCTGGATCTGCAGGGTCGCGAGCGACGGGATCATGAGTGCCCACGCCTGCGGGAAGATCACCCGGAACATGCGGCGGCCCGGTGACAGGCTCAGCGCCATCGCACCCTCCCACTGACCGCGGGGCACGTGCACGATGGAGGAGCGGACGACCTCGGCGGAATACGCGCCGTAGTTGAGCGCCAGTGCGAGGATGCCGCACGCGAGCGGCCCGAGGTCGACGTCCAGCACGATCGGCAGGACGTAGAAGAACCAGAAGAGCTGCACGAGCAGTGACGTGCCGCGGAAGAATTCCACGATCATACGGCAGGGGATGGATACCCAGCCGGTCGGTGCGAGCATCCCGAGGCCCAGGAGGACCGCGAGGACGACGGTGCCGACGGCTCCGCCGAGGGTGAGTTGAAGAGTGACGAGGAGTCCATCCCACAGATTGGGGACGAAGTCGACGAGTGTGGTGAGTTTATCGCCCATGAGTGTCCGATCTCAGACGCGCACGCCTCCGGTGGGACGGATCCCCTCGGTCAGAGGGGTCCGTCCCACCGGAAGAGCGCGAGGGAGGAGTGCGGTCGAGCCGATCACTCGTCGCCGGTCGGCAGATCGCCTTCGCACAGCATCTCGGTCGTGAGCGAGCCGTCAGGACGCTCCTCCGCCGTGAAGCCGTACTCGCCGACGATTCCGAGGTAGCGGTCCTCGTCGGAGATGATCTCGTCGAGCTTCTCGTTGTACGCCTCCTGCAGCTCCGTGTCGTCCGTGCGGAAGACGGTGCCGCCTGCACCGACCTGCGGTACGCCGTCGATCTCCTGCACGAAGGACTCCGTCACCTCGACCTCGGCGTCCGGGTTGTTGTCCGCCATCCAGTTGAGTGAGATGCCGGTGAGCGCGAAGACGTCCGCGCGCCCCGTGGTCACCGCGTCCATTCCGTCCTGCGGGTCGGAGACCTCGTTGTGGTTCGCGATCTCCAGGCTCGATGCGTAATCGGACTCGATCGCGCCGGTCATCGTGACGACGTCGAGGTCCGTGTCGACGGTGTCGTCGAGGGTCTTGAGCCCTTCCGGGTTCCCTTCGGGGACCATGAGCGCAGTCGTGTACATGAACTCGGGGTTGGAGAACGCGGCCTGCTCGCAGCGCTCCGGGAGGATCGACATGCCAGCGGAGACGACGTCGAACCGGTCCGCGTTGAGGCCCGGGATGAGCGCGCCGAAGTCCGCATTCACGCCGTCGACCTCGTCGATCCCCAGCTCGGAGAAGATCTCGCGGTGCAGTGCGACGGTGGCCCCGGTGAGCTCGCCGCCCTCTTCGAAGCTGTAGGGGGCCTCCCCGGCGAATCCGACTGTGATGGTGCCGGCATCGATCGCCTGCTGCAGGGTGCTGTCCCCCTCATCGTCACCGCCGGAGCCGCCGCATCCTGCGGTGAGTGCGAGTGCCGTGACCGCGATGGCCGATCCGGCGACGCGTGCGACGCGTGTGGGTTTCATGCCTGGTTCCTCCGTCTCTACCCGCCCGTAGAAAGGCGGTTCGTGTTGGTCGAACTCTTGTCACGGTATGTGAACTGTCACAACATTCAGGGAAGGGAGACTGATGGTTACAGGTTCGTGACCTTCGCGTTTCGGGGGAGCGGGGTTCGTGGACGCCCGTCGAACACGCGTGATACGGACGGATACGATCGATCCCATGAAGATCGTCTGCCCGGGTTCGTATGACCCTGTGACGAGCGGTCACGTCGACGTGTTCGCCCGCGGACTGCGGTTCGCGGATCAGGTCGTCGCCGCTGTCGTCCACAACCCCAACAAGTCCGGAACCTTCCCCGTCGACCGTCGCGTCGAACTCATCCGCGCGGGCCTCGAGGAGGACCCGCGGACCGCTCAGGCGCTGGTGGATGGCCGGCTCATCATCGACGACGTCGCCGGCGGGCTGCTCGTCGACTACTGCACGCGGATCGGTGCGACAGCGGTGCTCAAGGGGCTGAGATCCGCCACGGACTTCGCCTACGAGCTGCCCATGGCACACATGAACCGCCATCTCACGGAACTCGAGACCGTATTCATCCCCGGTGACCCGAAATTCGAGCACGTGTCCTCGTCCCTCATCCGCGAAGTGCACGCGCTGGGCGGCGACATCGGCGGTCTGGTCCCCACGGAGGTCCTCCGGGCCCTCGACGCGCTCCGGGAGGAGCGAGCGCGACGCTGACCGGCGCCTCGGCCCCGGTGGGTGCGACCTGCAGTTTGTGTGGGGTCTGCAGAAGGTCTAAAGTAGGTCCTTGCGTGTCATCTCAGGGTGCGCTGTGTCCGAACGAATGTGCGTGGAGGTGTACCAGTGGATCGATCGTCGGAGTTCGTCATCGATGTGAGGAAGCTGGGCCTCGCCGGTTCCCCGGGTTCGTGGGAGTCCATCGCGAAGACGGTCAGAGCACCTGAGGACCTGCGGATCGAACTCATCGGTGTGCCGGAAGGCGACCCGATGGAACTCGATCTCCGCTTCGAGAGCGTCGTGGAGGGAATCTACGTCTCCGGAGCCGTGCGCGCCACGGCGAAGGGGCAGGATGCCAGGACGCTCGATGAGATGGAGCTGCCGCTCGATGTCGCCATCGAAGAGCTCTTCGTCTACGAGGCGGACCCGCAGGACGAGGAATCGCAGCTGGTGCAAGCCGGTCTGCTGGACCTCGAGCCCGCCGTCCGAGACGCTGTAGTGATGTCTCTGCCGTTCCGTCCCCTCAAGGACGGGGACGAGGGAGAGTTCCGCTACACGCTGGGTGAGGACATCACCGAGGACGAACCCGAGGACGATCCTCGGTGGGCGGCACTCAAGAGTGTTCTGAACGAAGAGAAGGAGAGCTGATCATGGCTGTTCCCAAGCGGAAGCTGTCGCGCAGCAACACGCGCCATCGTCGCTCGGCGTGGAAGGCCAAGGCTCCGGCGCTGGTCAAGACCGTCGAGAACGGACGCGTTGTCTACTCGCGCCCCCACCAGGCCAAGGTCGTCGAGGATTCAGCCGGTACGCCGCTGTTCCTCGAGTACAAGGGTCGCAAGATCGCTGACGTCTGACAGCGTCATGAATGACGAGGGACTCGCGGGTCTCACTGAGCGTCTCGGGGTCGATATCGACCCCGAGACGCTTCGTCTTGCCCTCACGCACCGGTCGTACGCGTTCGAGCAGGGTGGCATCCCGACGAACGAGCGGCTCGAGTTCCTGGGGGACTCGGTGCTGCAGCTGGTGGCGACGGAATCCCTCTACAGCGACAACCCCGACCTGCCGGAAGGCCGGTTGGCGAAGATGCGCGCCGCGGTCGTCAACACGCGCGCGCTGGCGTCGGTCGCTCGCCGCTACGACGTGGGCGCCTCCCTGCTGCTGGGCAAGGGCGAGGACGCTACGGGTGGCCGTGACAAGGACTCGATCCTCGCGGACACCGTGGAGGCGCTGATCGGCGCGTGCTACGTGAGCTGCGGGCCGGATACCGCCTTCGCGCTCGTGCACCGTTTCATCGACCCCATGCTGTCGGACGCCGTGACTCTGGGCGCGGGCATGGACTTCAAGACCACTCTGCAGGAAGCCGCGGCGGACCTGTCGCTCGGGACGGTCCGGTACGAGATCTCCGGTGAGGGACCTGCTCACGCCCGCGTGTTCACAGCGGCTGCGTACACCGGGGACACCGTGTGGGGCACGGGTGAGGGGTCGTCGAAGAAGGCCGCCGAGGCGGTCGCCGCCGAAGTCGCCATGCGTGCCATCTCCGCCGCTCACCCCCGCTACGCCCGGCGTGCCTGAGCTTCCCGAAGTCGAATCCGTCCGCCGCGGTCTGGTCGACTGGATCTCCGGAGCCCACGTGGTCGGTGCCCGTGTGCTGGACCCGCGGATCCTCGGCACCACGTCGCAGCGGCGCATCCCGCCCGAGGCCGTGGATGCCTTCACTGACGCCGTCACCGGCGCCTCCTTCCGCGCTCCCGAACGTCGGGGCAAGTTCCTGTGGGTGCCTCTTGGGGAGGATCGACCCGCGGCGCTCACCCTGCACCTGGGCATGAGCGGTCAGCTGCGGATCCACTCGCCCGACGAGGCGTATCACCGCCATACCCGCGCGGTGCTCTCCCTGGAGTGTGGTGAGGGCCCCCACGAGCCCCTGGAGCTGCGGTTCCTCGATCAGAGGATCTTCGGCCACATCGGTCTGGACGACCTCGTCGCCGACGGTCCAGACGCGATTCCCCGGGGGAGCGCCCATATCGCGCGCGATCCGCTCGACCAGCACTGGGACCTCGAATCGACCGCCCGCACGGTCGCGCGCTCCCGGGCGGCGATCAAGTCCGTCCTGCTCGACCAGACCGTTGTGAGCGGCATCGGAAACATCTATGCGGACGAAGCGCTGTTCCGTGCGGGCGTACACCCTCTGGCCGTGCCGTCCCGCACGCGCATCTCGCGTATTCGGCGCACCCTGGAGGAGTCGCGCACCGTCATGCTCGAAGCCCTCGCCCAGGGCGGCACCAGTTTCGATGCGCTCTACGTCCACGTGAACGGCGAATCCGGGTACTTCTCGCGGAGCCTGAAAGTCTACGGGCGTGAGGGGCAGCCGTGCGAACGCTGCGGTACCGCCATCGTCCGGGACCGCTTCAGCAACCGCTCGAGCCACTTCTGCCCGCGCTGCCAGCGGAAGCGCTAGCCGAGGGGCTGGGCTGACGAGCTCATGCGAGGGCTT
This sequence comes from Brevibacterium yomogidense, assembly GCF_016107685.1. Classification (GTDB taxonomy): domain Bacteria; phylum Actinomycetota; class Actinomycetes; order Actinomycetales; family Brevibacteriaceae; genus Brevibacterium; species Brevibacterium yomogidense. Next base: position 130,163 of record NZ_JABASY010000003.1, on the reverse strand, counting down.
GACCTTGTCCCTGGGGGCAAGGTTTAGCGTAGTCGCAAGGAGGTGTTCCGGTGCGCATAGGGGAGCTGGCCGGCAAGGCCGGAGTGTCGACCAAGACCGTTCGCTACTACGAGCGGCTCGGCCTGGTCGATCCGGCTCGCGAACCCAACGGGTATCGGTCGTTCGGTGAGAACGATGTGCGGGTCGTGATGGAGGTCAGTGAGCTGAGCGAGATCGGCATCTCGCCGTCCAAGGCAGGACCGTTCGTGGAGTGTTTGGACCTCGGGCACGAGCACGGGGACGAATGCGTGAGCTCACTCACGGTCTATCGCGACACGATTACCGACCTCGAACGCATGATCGATGCGCTGTCGCTCCGCCGGGACGCCCTGCAGCAGCGGCTCGACCGGAGTGCGGACCGTTCATTCAAGAAGGAGAAGCCGATGTCTGACTACACGACTCTGCCCGAGGGCCTGCCGGTCCCCGAGGACGACGGAGCCGCCCACGGCCTGCCCGGTTCGTCGATGCCCCGGCTGTCCCTTCCGGCCAGCGATGGCCGGAGCATCGATTTCTCCGACCTTGGCCCGGGGCGCACAGTGGTCTACCTGTACCCGCTCACCGGACGGCCCGGCGTGGACCTGCCGGAGGGATGGGACGCGATCCCCGGTGCGCGTGGCTGCTCGACGGAGGCCTGTGATTTCCGCGACCACTTCCAGCAGCTTCGCAACGCAGGCGCGGAGCGGGTGTTCGGCCTCTCCGGCCAGAACACTGAGTACCAGGCGGAAGTCGTCGAGCGGTTGCGGTTGCCGTTCAGCATGATCTCCGACGAAAGCCTGGCGCTGGCCGACGCTCTCGGCCTTCCGACCTTCTCCGCGCCGGGGCACGATCGGCTCTATGCCCGCCTCACACTGGTCGTCAGAGGTGGGGTTGTCGAGCACGTCTTCTATCCGATCTTCCCTCCGAACGAACACGCCGGGCAGGTACTCGACTGGCTGGTGCAGCACCCCGCCTGATCCAGCAGGACTCGCCGACCAGGAGCAGTGTGACGCACGTCGCCCCGCACCTCGGGCTCAGCGACATGCGACGCGATCTGGGCTAGCCCGACGTCACGCGTGCGCCTGGATCTGCGACTGCGCGCTTTTCGGGGACCAAGATCACCGGCCCACTTCCACACATCGTCGTCAGCGACGTCGAGGTCGGTTACTGCCCAACCACGTGCGACGAGTATTGCTAGGACATCGTTGCCGACCAGTCTCCAGCCCTCCTTGAGTTTCCAGATCTCCTCTGGGGCTTCGTCATTCACGTGCCTTCCTCCTTCGAGCGGATTTGTCGTCGCGTCGTACGAAGAATCAAGAAAGTCACAGTTCGCCCCTTCCGTTCGATGCGGCATTCGAACTATAATCGAAGGAAGATGACGCTCCTGCGATGGTGCAGGGCGATGGTGCAGGGCGACGGTCAGAAGGTGTGAGTGGCATGACGGGGCTCCGAAGCGGCCCTTTGGGTGAAGATGATGACGGCGATGACAGGGGTTCGACGGGTTCCGCGGGAGAGCCGGACGGTCTTGGGGCGCATGCGGTTGATGTCGGGTCCTGGGGTGATGAGCACGGCGCACTGCGTCCGCGACGGGGTACTCGGATGCACCGGGCGTTCGCTTCAGCACGACGTGATTCGGCGGCGAACACGCTGACGATCGCGGGCGCGAAGGGCCTGGACCTCGTTCCCCTGAGCCATGGCGGGGATGTCTACACGTATCTGCTCCAGGGCGGTTCGCAGCTGACCGGCAGCGCTGAGCCCGCGCGCATCGCAGATTTTCAGCTGATGAGCGGCGGCCCGGTGGGCGACTACGCGGTGAGTGAGGCCGATGCGGATGTTGGTGGTGTGCCTGCTGGTGATGCGCGTGATGGCTGTGAAGGGGCGAGTCGTGACAGTTCGGGTCGTGACGGTGGGGGCGGTGGCAGCTCGGGTCGTGCAGGTGGGGGCCGTGACAGTGGGCGTCATGGCCGCGCGACGTCGAAGGTCCCCTACCGGACGCTCACTGCGTCTCTGAGCGCCTACGACCTGTCCTGCCGGATGCGGGAGGCTGCTCATGCGAAGTCCCGACTGCACGCGGTCGAAACGGTCGCGACCGCAGAGACCGCTCTCGCGGCAGTCGGTGTGCACGGGGAGGATCCCGCGATCATCGACGACGTCCTCGCAGACCATGAGGCATACACGGCTCGCGAAAGGACCGCTGCCGCGCTGCCTTCTCAGATCACCCACGCACTCGTCGTGGATTTCGACTTCACTCACAACCAGGCTCGTCGGCACGTGATCGACGCCGTCATCGCGTACATCGGTCTGTCAGGGTCATTGCGCGATGTGTTCGCCGGCGTCCTGAGCTCCGAGAAGCTCATGGTGCTCGTTCGCAGGAGCGCGGCGCTTTCCCTCGCCGACGTGCGATGGTTGGATCGATCTGCCCGGGAGCTCGATCCGGACGTCCCCTTGGAGACATTCGCACGCCGCATCAGCGAGTTGGTGGACTCCCGCTCGAATCGGCGCCAGAAGGCACGTAACGCCTTCGCTACCCGTCGTGTCGAGTTCGAGCGCTTCTACAACGGGACGGGCTGCGTCAGCCTCCACGGCCCGCTCACGGTACTCGAGCCCTTGATGAAACGTGTTCACGCGACCGCGGAAGCGATCCTCGCAGGCAGGATCTCCCCGCTTGACGTGACCGACATGGATGGCCATCCCGTCTCGCTCGCCGGGCTCCGGGTCGTTGACACACGTTCGCTCGACCAGCTGGTGTTCGACCTGCTCGCTCTCGTCGCACCCGGGACACGAGTGCCCGTGGACTCTTCCGAAGTTTTCGCTCGCGGCAAAGCGTCCGACGAGGGAATCTGTCCCAACTGTGCGGCGGCCGACGCTTGCGACGGAGTCGACGACCAGGGCGGGACTGACGGCCTTGGCTGCTCCGACAGTTCCGACGGCTCCGACAGCTCTGACGACCCTGGCTGCTCCGCCGGCACCGAAGGCTCTGACTGCTCCGGCGGTTCCTGCGGGTCGGGGAGTCGCGACCACGGGTGGGTGCGCCCTTCCCGCGGAGACTCCCGTCCGTCTGCAGCTGCGGATGGCACCGCCCCGGAGTTCGTGATCGTGCGCTGCCCGTCCGAAGGTGATTGGCTGGCCGAGCAGGCGCGCGTGAGCATCACCGTCCCGGTTCTCACATGCATCGACGCAGACAGTCTGCTGCCAGGAGAGATGGAAGGGCACTCGCCGATCCCGGCGGATCTCGTCCGCACGATCCTCCCCACCCAGTCCGCTGTCTTCCGACTGCTCACGGACCCGATGTCCGGTGAAGTCCTCGAAGAGGTTGCGACCACGTACCGGGTGCCGGCGGGAATGCGGCGGACAGTCGAAGCGCGCCATAGCTCCTGCGCCGCCCCGGGATGCACGCGGTCATCGACGAAGCTCGACATGGACCACATCATCCCCTTCGACCACGCGGCTCCGCGCAACGGCGGTCTCACGGTGCCGGACAACCTGCACCCGCTCTGCGAATACCATCACCAGCTCAAGACGGCCGGCATCATCACCGTCAGCGTGGACGACGAGGGCGTCGAACGGTGGCGCTACCCGCTGGGACGTGAAGCGATCGCCGTGATCGACAGCAACTTCACGGAGATCGAAGCGGCGCAGCAGCTGCTCGAACTACTCGTCGACGAATCCCAGGCAGCAGAAGCAGCTGCGACCTGCAGCGACGTCGGATGCGACCGGAAGGGCTGCGGACGTCACAGCTGCGGTGAGGACGTCGACGGTGGGCAGCCACCGTTCTGACTTTCCGCAGACCGCCGTCGTGCGGGAACGGGAGACGGCTCTGCTTCGACGCGACTCTCCGACTCATTCTTCGTCGCACGAAAGGGTTCTTGATGCCCGGCCTCGATAGACTCTTGTCACCATGCATCTGAAGACCCTCACCCTGCGCGGATTCAAGTCCTTCGCGTCGGCGACGAAGCTCGAGTTCGAGCCAGGCATCACCTGCGTCGTGGGTCCGAACGGTTCGGGCAAGTCCAACGTCGTCGACGCGCTCGCCTGGGTGATGGGGGAGCAGGGTGCGAAGAACCTGCGCGGCGGGAAGATGGAAGACGTCATCTTCGCCGGTACCGCGAAGAAGCAGGCGCTGGGCCGAGCAGAGGTCGCTCTCACGATCGACAACAGCGACGGGGCACTGCCCATCGACTACACGGAAGTGACGATCTCGCGCACCCTCTTCCGCTCGGGCGGGAGCGAGTACCGGGTCAACGGGGAACCGGCACGGCTGCTGGACATCCAGGAGCTGCTGAGCGATTCCGGTCTGGGCAAGGAGATGCACGTCATCGTGGGGCAGGGCCGCCTCGACGCGATCCTCCACGCGGACCCGTTCGAGCGGCGCGGCTTCATCGAAGAAGCCGCCGGTGTCCTCAAGCATCGCAAGCGGAAGGAGAAGGCGCTCCGCAAGCTCACGGGTCTACAGACGAACCTCGACCGGCTGGCCGACCTCCGGTCGGAGCTGGCACGTCAGCTGGGACCCCTCGGGCGGCAGGCGAAGGCCGCGCAGCGGGCGCAGGTCGTCCAGGCGGTCGTCCGGGATGCAACCGCCAGACTGCTCGCCGACGATCTGGTGCAGCTGCAGGCGCGGATCGCCGCGACGACGCCGGACTACGATCCCGCGGAGCGCAGGCGTGCGATCGAGGAGGAAGTGCGGCTGCTCGATGAGGAGATCGGCGAGGCGGAGACCGCCCGCCGGACGTTCGACGCCCACACGGACGAAGCACACAACAGGCGCACGGCGATCGCCGCTCAGCACTCGCGGGCCACGGCACTCGCCCAGCGTGCGGGGGACAGGGTCACCATGCTGCGGGCCGCGGCGGAGCAGCACCGCCCGGTCGGAGAGTCGCCCGATGCATTGCGCGAGCGGGCGGAACGGTTCGTCGCGGACCACGACGAGGCGCAGGAAGAGGCCGCGGACCGGCGGACGGCGCTCGACGACCTCACTGCGGAGAAGGAGGACGTCGAATCCCGCCTGTCCGCCGCGGAACGGGAACTCGCTGGAGAGCGTGCCCGGATCGCTGCGCGCGTCAAGCACAGGGCGGAGCTCGAATCCGGTGTCGCCGTGGCGGAGCGCACCATGTCCCACGCGGAGTCGGTCATCAGCTCCCTCGACGCCGAGTCCGCCGGTTCGGACGAGCAGATCGTCCGTGCGGAGGTCGCCGTCGCAGAAGCACGCGAACGACTCACCGCCAGCGAATCAGGGGAAACGGTGCTGGACGAGTCCCACACGGCGGCCGCGGCGCGTGTCGCGGAGGTCGAGGAGCAACGGACCGCGCTCGTGCAGGCGCGCGAGCAGGAGAAGGCGGAACTCGTGAGCCTGCGCGCGCAGGCGGAGGGGCAGCGCGCGAGCAGTCGTCTCACCGCGGAGCTCAGCGATCTGGTGGAGGCCGGTCTGCCGGGTCTGCGCGGTGCGGTGGCGCAGCACCTGCGGATCGTCCCCGGCTGCGAGGTTGCGGTCACCGCTGCGATCGGCACACTGTCCGGCGCCGTCCTCGCAGCCGACCAGACGGCAGCGCTGGCACTCCTCGACCATGTGGGAGAGGACCGGCTCATCGACGTCGTCCACCCCCCGGCCACACTCGCCTCATCGGAGCACCCCTCCCACACCTCGTCAGCACCTCCGGCTCAGAGCTCGTCGCCGGTCTCTGCCGAACAGCCCTCGGAGTCTCCGTCACCGCGGTCCTCGACCCCACCGGCGCCTGCAGAGACGGTCGCCGCTGAGGCCGTCGTCACCTCGTCGGCCCCAGATCTCGCCGCGGCACTCGCGCCTCTGCTCAGCGGTGTGCGGCTCGCCGGCTCTCGTGAGACCGCGCTCGCACGGCTGTCCACCCATCCGGACGAGACCGTCATCGCGCTCGACGGCACCGTGTTCGCGGCAGGGCGGGCGGCGCGCGCCGGATCGCCGGAGGCCGGCCAGATCGCCGCACGGGCAGCACTCGACGACACGCTCGCCGCGGTCGAGGACTCAGAGGCACGGGTCGCGCAGCTGGACCGCAGGATCGGTCAGCTCGATGAGCCCCTGGCCGCTGCGCGCACGCAGGAGAAGGAGGCGATGGCCGCACTGCACGACTCCGATGCGGCGATCATGGCGGCCGGTGAGGAACTGGCGCGAGCAGCCGGCGAACTCGAACGGCTGACGGCACGGGCCTCGGCTGCGGCGTCATCGCTCGTGCAGGCGACGGAGCGCAGGGACGCGGCGGCCGCGGAACTCGAGGGCGCGCGCCGAGCACTGGCAGATGCGGATGCGGAAGAAGACCTGCAGGACGAACCGGACACGACGGAACGGGACCGGCTCGCGGACGCCCGGTCGGCGTTGGGGGAGCGGACGGTCGATGCGCGGGTCGGGCTGCGGACGGCGGAGGACAGGGTGACGTTCCTCGCCGACCGCGTCCGGTCGCTGCGCCGGCAGGCAGACCAGGAAGAGGCGGCCCGCGCGCAGGCAGAGCGCACCGCGCAGGCGCGGAGGCGACAGGCCGACGGCGCGGAGGAGATCGCACGCATTGCGGCCGAGGTCGCGGACCGTGCCGGGGAATGGCAGCGCGAGGCGGAGGCAGCTCTCGCCGAACGCGCAGGCGAACGACAGCGGCTCGAAGAGGCCGTCACCGGCCTGCGCACACGGCGAGCGGACGCAGCGGACCGACTCTCCCGGGCGGCGGACGCGGAACACGCGGCGCGGCTGGCGAGGGAACGGCATCTCCTGCAGCTGGAAGAGCTCGAACGGCGCGCGGTCGACGACGTGGGGCTGGAAGCGGACAACCTTATCGAGCAGTTCGGCCCCTATCTCCCGGTACCGGTGCTGGACCCGCGCGAGCACGACGGCAGCGCCGACGGCGAGGACACCCCGTCGGTCCCGTACGTGCGGGCCGATGTGGAGAAGTCGCTGGCGAAGGCGAAGAAGGAACTCGCGTCGATCGGTCAGGTGAATCCGCTGGCACTCGAGGAGTTCGCTGCTCTGCAGGAGCGGCACGACTACCTCGAGAAGCAGATCACGGACGTGGAGAGGACCCGGACGGAACTGCTGGGGCTCGTCGAGGACGTCGACCGGCACGTCCAGGAGGTGTTCGAATCCGCGTTCTTCGACACGCAGCGGGAGTTCGCGGACATCTTCTCGCGCGTCTTCCCCGGCGGTGAGGGCTCGCTCGACCTCACGGACCCGGACGACATGCTCACGACGGGGGTCGAGGTGAGTGCCCGCCCTGCCGGGAAACGGGTGAAGAGACTGTCGCTGCTGTCCGGTGGGGAGCGCTCGCTCGTGGCCGTCGCGATGCTCGTCGCGATCTTCAAGGCCCGGCCCAGTCCGTTCTACGTGATGGACGAGGTGGAGGCCGCCCTCGACGACGTCAACCTGTCCCGGCTGCTCACCATCTTCCGGGAGCTCCAGGAGTCGAGCCAGCTCATCGTCATCACCCACCAGAAGCGCACGATGGAGATCGCCGACGCGCTCTACGGGGTGACGATGCACGGGGACGGCATCTCGCGCGTCATCTCCCAGCGCCTGGAATCGCCGAAGGACGCCCAGCCGCCCACAGCCCCGCAGCCTGCAGCGCGGTGAAGGCTCCACGGCGCGGGGGTGGGACCTCTGAGGAGACTGTGATCTGTCCGAACTCGATGAGCACGTCGATCGTGCAGTGCGGTGCGCGTATAGACTGGCACGCGATGACCGGTCGAGTCCGTTGTGCTGCGGACGCGGTGCCGGTGGACCGTGCAGACCGTGAGGAGTACTTCCCCATGCCAGCCCTCATGATGAGAGGTGCCGCCTGATGGACACAGGTGGTTTCCTCGTCGTGATCATCGGGCTGGCGGTCACGTTCGTGATCGGCCTGATCATCGTCCTCCTCGTCGCGCTTCCCGGTCTGCGGAGGGACGGGCGGATACGTGCCAACGAGCACGACCGGTTCCGCCTGCCCCGCAGGTGGACGGGATACGACGAAGAGGTCTACGGATACTTCGGCGACGACGAGACCGCCACGCTCGCCACACGTGAACAGGCCGCAGTCACCGCGATGCGCGAGCACGCCTATGTGCTGCGTCCCCAGCCCGCCCGGCACGCGGCCCCGCCGCTCGCATCACTGCGCCCGCGGACGCGCCACTGGAAGGTCCCGGAGTCGGGGACCGGCTTCACGACCACGATGAATCTGCTGTTCGGTCGGGGCGCAGGCTGAGACCGGCGGCCTGCCCGCTTCCGACCGTCTGCTGTTGATCCGTCCGCTTCCGACCCACAGGAGTTGAAACGTGGAGTCCGTCATCTACGCCTGCATCGGCGTACTGGTCCTGCTCGTCATCATTGCGGGGGCCTTCCTCCTTGCGCCGTCCAAGCGTCGCCGCGGCGACGCGACGTCGGGAACCGTCACCGCGCCCGAGGCGCCGGGCACCGGCGTCGGCACCGGCCCGTCCACGTCTCCCGACTCGGACGAGGAAGCCCTCGGTGAGGGGACCTCGGCGCCGGTACTCGAGACGCCGACGGAACCCACCTCCCGCCTGGCGCGCCTGCGGGACCGCCTGTCGAAGTCGAACACGACGCTGGGGCGGGGACTTCTCACACTGCTGTCGCGGGAGACCCTCGACGAGCAGACGTGGGAGGAGGTCGAGGACCTCCTCATCATGGCGGACATCGGTGTGGACCCGACGACGGAGATCGTCGACGCGCTGCGTGAGCGGGTGCGCGTCCTGGGGACAGGGGACCCCGCAGCCCTCAAGGAGCTGCTGCGAGAAGAGCTCGTGAAAGCGGTCGACCCGACGATGGACCGGGCTCTCGCCGTCGACCCGATCGACGGTTCGCCGCGCGTCATGCTGGTCGTCGGTGTGAATGGAGCAGGCAAGACGACGACCGTCGGCAAGATCGCCCGCGTCCTCGTCGCGGAGGGCCGCACCGTCCTGCTGGGAGCCGCGGACACGTTCCGTGCGGCAGCAGCGGAGCAGCTCACCACGTGGGGGGCCCGGGTCGGCGTGGACACCGTGCGCAAGGAGGAGGGCGCCGATCCTGCGTCCGTCGCCTACACCGCGGTCGAACGGGGGATCGACGAAAGCATCGACGTCGTCCTCGTCGACACCGCCGGCCGGCTCCAGAACAAGAAGGGCCTCATGGACGAGCTGGGCAAGGTGAAGCGCGTCGCGGCCCGTCCCCTGGGCGAGGACCGCGGAGTCGACGAAGTGCTCCTCGTGCTCGACGCGACGACGGGGCAGAACGGCCTGCAGCAGGCGAAGGTGTTCTCCGAGGCGGTGGACATCACGGGCATCGCACTCACGAAGCTCGACGGGACGGCGAAGGGCGGGATCGTCGTCGCGGTCCAGCGGACCCTGGGAGTGCCCGTCAAACTCATCGGCCTGGGCGAGGGCGCGGACGACCTCGCGCCGTTCGACGCGCAGGGATTCGTCGACGCGATCGTCGACGGCTGAGCGCTGCCCGGCCAGAGCTGCGCGGCGATCCCTGGAGGGCGAGGGCGGTACGCCGATGCTGTGCGGTGTGCTGAGATCGGGACCTCCTCCCGGTGGTGCGCTCAGCACAGTCGCGCTTGGTACCCTGGAGAGCTGACCCTGCGGGGCAGCCACGATCCGATCCTGCGAGGAGTGCTGTGTTCAACTCACTGTCCGACAGGCTGACTTCGACCTTCAAGAATCTGCGCGGCAAGGGCCGCCTGACCGAAGCCGATGTCGACCAGACCATCCGCGAGATCCGACGCGCCCTGCTGGACGCGGACGTCGCACTGCCTGTCGTGCGCGCCTTCACCGGCAGTGTGCGGGAGCGCGCACTGTCGGAAGAGGTGTCGCAGGCACTCAACCCCGGCCAGCAGATCGTCAAGATCGTCAATGCGGAACTCGTGGAGATCCTCGGCGGCCAGACGCGGCGCATCGCGTTCGCGAAGCGTCCGCCCACCGTCATCATGCTCGCGGGCCTCCAGGGCGCCGGCAAGACGACGCTTGCTGGGAAGCTGTCGCACTGGCTCAAGCAGGAGGGCCACCGTCCCATGCTGGTGGCAGCGGACCTCCAGCGGCCCAATGCGGTGAACCAGCTGCAGATCGTCGGTGAGCGTGCAGGCGCATTCGTCTACGCGCCGGAACCGGGCAACGGTGTGGGAGACCCGGTCCAGGTCGCGACGGACGCGATGGATGTGGCGCGCACCAAGCTGCACGACGTCGTCATCGTCGACACCGCTGGTCGCCTGGGCATCGACGAAGAGCTCATGCAGCAGGCGCGGGACATCCGCGACGCCGTCGACCCGGACGAGATCCTCTTCGTCATCGACGCGATGATCGGTCAGGACGCGGTGGCGACGGCCGACGCGTTCAATGAGGGCGTCGACTTCACCGGCGTCGTGCTGTCCAAGCTCGACGGCGATTCCCGCGGTGGTGCTGCGCTGTCCGTGGCACAGGTGACGGGCAAGCCGATCATGTTCGCCTCGACCGGCGAATCGATGACGGACTTCGAGCTGTTCCATCCGGACCGCATGGCGGACCGCATCCTCGACATGGGTGACATCCTCACCCTCATCGAGCAGGCGGAGCGCACCTTCGACGAGAAGGAGACGGAGCGGCTCGCGAAGAAGGTCGAGGCCGGTGAGGACTTCGACCTCAACGACTTCCTCACACAGATGGCCTCTCTCAAGAAGATGGGGTCGCTCAAGAAGATGCTCGGCATGATGCCGGGCATGAGCGAGCACAAGGCGGCGCTGGAGGCGTTCGACGAACGTGAGATCGATCGCATCGAGGCGATCGTGAAGTCGATGACCCCGCAGGAGCGCACGAACCCCAAGCTGCTCAACGGGTCGCGGCGCCAGCGCATCGCCAAGGGTGCGGGCACGACCGTCACGCAGGTGAATCAGCTCATGGAGCGGTTCGGGCAGGCACAGAAGATGATGCGTCAGATGCGGAGCGGCGGGGGTATGCCCGGTATGGGCGGCGGTCGCTCTCGTGGTCCCCAGGCGGCTCCCGGCATGCCCGCGATGCCCGGGATGCCGGGGATGGGCAGCCCGGGCGGTGCGTCGAAGCGCAAGAAGGGGAAGAAGAAGCCCGCAGGCAAGTCCGGGAATCCTGCGAAGCGAGCAGAAGAGGCGAGGTTGGCCGAACTGCGTCGTCAGGGGAAGGCCCCGGAGCAGAAGGGCGCCGCTTTCGGCGGCATCGAACTGGGCGACGACGACATCGACCTGTCGAAGCTGCCGAAGGGCTTCGGCGGGTTCTGAGCGGCCGAGGTCCCTGGGCCTCTTGGGCCTGGGGCATCGGTCCGTGGCGGGCTCACCGGCCCGGTTTCCTCTCGGCCATCGGTTTCTGGCATAATCTATCGCTGTACCCGAGCGTGCGCGGACCCTCTCAACCGCGGGCGCTCGACTACACGCAGAGTACGCATACCGTCTGTCCCCACGGACGGGTCCGGATTCTCACACCTCATCAGAAGGAGACACCACTCTCGTGGCAGTCAAGATCCGCCTCACCCGCATGGGCAAGGTCCGTGCTCCGTTCTACCGTGTCGTCGTCGCTGATTCCCGCACCCGTCGGGACGGTCGCGCGATCGAGCAGATCGGCAAGTACCACCCCACCGGAGAGCCCTCGTTCATCGAGATCGACTCCGAGCGTGCGCAGTACTGGCTGTCCGTGGGCGCGCAGCCTTCGGACCAGGTGAAGGCGCTCCTCAAGCTCACCGGTGACTGGCAGAAGTTCACCGGCGAGGGCGAGGCCGTCAACACCGTGAAGGGTCGTTCCGCGAAGGAGTCCTTCGAAGCACCGGCGGCAGCGTCGGTCATCGTCGAGAAGCCGAAGGAAGCACCTGCCGAAGCCTCGGAGGAAGCAGCAGCCGACGCTCCTGCGGAGACCCCGGCTGAGGACGCAGACCAGGCCGAGGCCTGATCATGCTGTCTGACGCTCTCGACCACCTGGTCCGCGGGATCGTGGACAATCCCGACGACGTCTCCGTGCGCACGCGCGGCGGCGGCCGCGGGACGACGCTCGAGGTCCGGGTGCACCCCGACGACCTCGGTCGCGTGATCGGGCGTGCAGGCCGCACCGCCAAGGCACTGCGGACCGTCATCGGTGCGCTGGCCGGGCGTGAACGCGTGCGCGTCGATCTCATCGACGGTTGAGCATCATGCACAGCTGAGCTTCAGTGTGCTGAAGGGCCCCATCACCTCCTCGAGGTGGTGGGGCCCTTCGCTGTGCGTGCGGCACCGCCTGTGCGGCGCTGCGGGTGTCCGCCATCGGTGTTCCGTGTGGCACGATTGGCGCATACATCCGCGGGGGCAGACATCGGAGCGCTGCCCCAGCTGCAGTGTGCGAACCCAGGAGGAGCATGAGTCAGGTCGCCGCCCGTCTGGGCAAGCCACACGGGATACACGGTGAGGTCACGGTGGAGGTCCGCACGGACGATCCCGATGCGCGGTTCGTCGCCGGCGCGGTCTTCACGACGGATCCGGACATCGGGGAGCTCACGCTCGAGCGTGCTCGTTGGCATCGTGATCGGCTGCTGCTCACGTTCGAGGAGGTCCCGACCCGCACGCGTGCGGAGGAGGTCCGCAACACGCTCATCCTGGTGGATGCGGAGGACGACGAGGTCGAGGACGACGCGTGGACCGTCGAGGAACTCCGCGGGCTCGAAGTGCACCTGGCCGCGGGAGGTCTCGTCGGCACGGTCACCGATCTGACGGTCGGCGTCATGCAGGACCTTCTGCACGTCGAGACGGTTGAGGGCGAGGGGGTGCTCGTCCCCTTCGTCGAGGAGATCGTTCCCGAAGTGGACGTGGAGACCGGGCGCGTCCTCCTCACACCTCCGCCGGGACTCATCGACGGTGACGAGACGGACGACCGCACGGAGAGCCCGGAATCGTGATGCGGCTGGACGTCTTCAGCATCTTCCCGGAGTACCTCGCCCCGCTGGATCTGAGCCTCATCGGCCGTGCGCGGGAGAAGCGCCTGCTGGACCTCACTGTGCACGATCTGCGGGAGTGGACTCACGACCGTCACCGCACCGTCGACGACACCCCCTACGGGGGAGGTGCGGGCATGGTGATGAAGCCGGAGCCGTGGGGCGAAGCGCTCGACACGGTCCTGTCAGCCACCCCCGACGTGCCGGTCGCCGAAGTTTCGCCATCCGGGGAGTCCGTCGCCGGGGCGTCGTCAGCGGGGGAGCCCGTCGCCGAGGTGCCCGCTGCGGAGGACAGCGCCGCTGCGGTCCGCGCCCGGCCCGTCCTCATCGTCCCCAGCCCTGCCGGTGAGGTCTTCACCCAGACCACCGCACGTGAGCTCGCATCACGGGATCACCTGGTCTTCGCGTGCGGTCGCTACGAGGGGATCGACCAGCGCGTGATCGACTGGGCGTCACAGCGGATGGAAGTCCGCCCGATGAGCATCGGCGACTATGTCCTCAACGGGGGAGAGGTGGCCGTCCTCGCGATGGTGGAGGCGATCGCACGCCTGCTGCCGGGAGTCATCGGCAACCCCGGATCCCTCGACGAGGAGAGCCACGAGGACGGGCTGCTCGAATACCCGGTCTACACGAAACCCGCCACTTGGCGAGGACTGGACGTCCCGTCCATCCTGCTGTCCGGCGACCACGGGAAGGTCGCACGATGGCGTCGCGACCAGCGTCTGCGCCGCACTGCAGCGACCCGGCCGGACCTGCTGGCCGTCCTCCCTGCGGGATCGCTGGACGCCCGCGACAGCGAGGTGCTGCGTGAGGCGACGACGGGGGCTCAGGAAGAGGAGCAGCGGGAGGCCGGCTCGTCCCGCGTTGAAGCAAGCGGGTCGGGTCTGGCAGAATAGGCGATTGCGTTCGTTGCGGCCGCTCTGCCTCGGGGGAGACGGCGCTGGCGGTGGCGGTTCTCCTGTCACAGGGTGCCACCGGACGGACGAATCCATCTCTCTCACGGCATGACCGTGGGGCTGAACAACGATCACCCGTCCCGGGGCGAGCGATCAGGAGTGACATCATGCAGAAGCTTGATTTCGTCGACCAGAAGTCGATGAAGACCGACCTGCCGGAGTTCCGTGCAGGCGACACCGTCTCCGTCGACGTCCGCGTCATCGAGGGCAGCCGTTCGCGTATCCAGGTGTTCAAGGGCGTCGTCATCCGCCGCCAGGGCACCGGCATCCGCGAGACCTTCTCCGTCCGCAAGATCAGCTTCGGTGTGGGCGTCGAGCGTACCTTCCCGGTGCACTCGCCCATCATCGAGAAGATCGAGGTGAACGTCCGCGGTGACGTCCGCCGGGCGAAGCTGTACTACCTGCGCAGCCTCCGCGGCAAGGCCGCACGCATCCGCGAGAAGCGCTGACGCGGCGCATCCCGCCGCGATGCAGGCATCTGACGATGCTCACGAGGGCGTGACCCGGAATCCCGGGTCGCGCCCTCGTGCGTCGTCCGGGGGCTGGCGGGCATGGATGCGGATCGGAGGCCTCGTCCTCCTCATCGCAGTCGTCCTCGCCGGTCTCATCCGCGGAGTCGGCCTCCAGTCGTTCGTCGTCCCGTCTGCGTCGATGTCACCCACGCTGGAACCCGGGGATCGGATCGTCGCGCTGCGGGCACCCGCGCTGCTGCACACCGTGGACCGCGGGGACGTCGTCGTCGTCGACGGGCGCGGATCCTTCGTCGGGAGCCTTCCGCCGGACATGTTCGCACAGATGGGTGCGTGGTTCGGGATCGGGCCCCGCGACGTGTACTACGTCAAGCGCGTCATCGGAGTGGCAGGTGACACCGTGCAGTGCTGCGATGAGAACGGCAGTCTCCTCGTCAACGGTGAGCCCCTCGACGAGCCGTACCTCAAGGATCGGGCGGCAGCGGCCTCGGGCACGGAATTCGCTGTCGAGGTGCCTGCTGACAGGCTCTGGCTGCTGGGAGACAACCGCTACGACTCGACGGATTCCCGCGACCTCCTGGGTCGGCCGGGCGGCGGCATGATCCGTGAGGAGAGACTCATCGGCACCGTGCTCGGAGCGGAGTGACGGCGAACCGGACCCGCGGCGCTAGACTGAGCGATCGTGAGTGGAGGAGACAGCATGCAGGGTGAGACCAAGTCCCTGTGGGGCACGATCCGCGAATTCGCGATCATCATCATCATCGCCCTCATCGTGTCGTGGGCGCTCAAGACCTTCGTCGTGCGCAGCTTCCACATCCCGTCGGCATCGATGCAGCAGACGCTCGAGGTGGGCGATCGAGTCATGGTGAACCAGCTGTTCTTCAACGACGTCGAACGCGGTGACGTGATCGTCTTCGACGATCCGGGCGGCTGGCTGGCCCCTGGTGTCACCGCTCAGTACAAGCCCAACCCTGTGCTCGTCTTCGTCGGGCTGCAGCCTGCAGACGCCGGAACGCAGCTCATCAAGCGCGTCATCGGGGTCGGCGGCGACACCGTCGAATGCTGTGATGACCAGGGGCACCTCATGGTGAACGGCGAGCCGATCGACGAATCCTCCTACCTGTACCCCGGTGTCACCCCCTCCGATGTGCCGTTCTCCGTGGATGTCCCCGAAGGCCACTACTGGGTGATGGGCGACAACCGCAGCAACTCCTTGGACTCCCGCTACAACACGAACGCCACGGGCGGCCCCTTCGTGCCGGCAGACGGTGTGGTGGGCGAAGTGTTCGTCATCAACTGGCCACTGGACCGTCTGCGCTGGATGGGCAGCGACGAGAAGACGTTCGCGACCGTCCCGGACCCGCAGGGGGCCTGAATGCGCGTCGCAGAGATCACTCGACACGACGTCGAGGTCGAATGCCACGCCTCCGGTGCGCGCTTTCTCGTGGGGATGGACGAAGTGGGTCGTGGCGCACTTGCGGGTCCCGTAGGCGTCGGCGCCGTCCGGGTCGACGCGCAGGCACTCGCAGACGGATCGGATCGTGACGTGTCCCGTGTCCCCGATGGCCTCAGGGATTCGAAACAGGTCCCGGTGTCCCTCCGCGGAACACTGGCCCGGACGGTGGCCGCGTGGCGCCCCGAGCACGCCGTGGCCTACGCGAGCGCTCAGGAGATCGACGCGGTCGGCATCTCGCTCGCCCTGTGCCTCGCGGGCCGCCGCGCCCTCGCGGCGCTCGCGGCACACGGCGACATCGACCTGGTGCTCCTGGACGGCAGCCACGACTGGCTGTCCGCGCCGCTGACCCTCGATGCGGGACTCGTGTTCGGTGACGCAGCGGACGTGGAGGTGCCGCGAGTGCGGACGATCGTCAAGGGCGACGGGTCGGTCGCCACGATCGCGGCGGCAAGCGTGCTTGCCAAGGTCGACCGGGACGCACGCATGCAGGCACTCGATGCGGAACTCCCGGGCTACGGCTGGTGCTCGAATGTCGGGTACGGGTCTGCGGCGCACCGCGAGGCGATCGCATCGCTGGGCGTGACCGAGCACCATCGCCGGTCCTGGGCGCTGTGAGCGACCCGCATCCGTCGTCCCCCATCCGATGGCGCGCATGGCTAGGATGGCCCCTATGAGTGCTGAGGATCTTGAGAACTACGAGGCGGATCAGGAACTCCAGCTCTACCGTGAGTACCGGGACGTCGTGGGCCTCTTCTCGTACGTGGTGGAGACGGACCGTCGCTTCTACCTTGCGAATTCGGTGGACCTCAAAGCGCACGAAGCGGGTACGGACATCTACTTCGAGCTGACGCTCCAGGACGCCTGGGTGTGGGACACCTTCCGCTCCGCCCGCTTCGTCAAGCACGTCCACGTGCTCACCTTCAAGGACGTGAACATCGAGGAGCTCGCGAAGACCGAACTGGAGCCGCCGACCTCGCTGAGGCGATAGACGGAGCCCCGATCGACTGCGCGTCACAACGCAGCGACAGGTGTGGCTCATGATGCGCACACGGCGCTGTGGGCGCAGCCGCGACAGTCCACAGACATGGTGGGGCCCTGTTCGCCACCTGATTCAGCCCCTGTCATGGAGGCATGAGCAGACAGATTTTGGGCCGCCACGGCGAGGACTTCGCGGTGAAGCACCTCGAATCGCACGGGTGGACCATCCACGAGCGGAACTGGCGGTGCCGCCACGGCGAGATCGACATCATCGCGATCGCGCCGGACGCGGTCACGGTCGTCTTCATCGAAGTGCGCACCCGGTCCACCGTGAACGCGGGACACCCGCTGGAGACGATCGGTCCCAGCAAGGCCGCGAGGATGCGGCGGACTGCTGGAGCGTGGTTGTCGGCGCAGGACGATTTCATCCCGCGCTTCCGGATCGACGTCATCGGGATCATCTGGGACGCACTGGCCCCTGAGCTCACGCACCTCGAGGGGCTCGAATGAGTGCCGCGGAACCCCGGGTGAACGGGATGAGCGCCGCAATGCCGGGTTCCGAAGAGCTCCCGTCGTCTGTCGGGACACCCCGACCGGTGAAGCTGGGGCGGACGGAGGCGATCGCGCTGTCCGGTCTGGACGGCACGCACGTGATCGTCGAATCGAGCGTGAATCCCGGCATCCCCGGCATCGACGTCGTCGGGCTGCCCGATGCGTCAGTGAGCGAATCCCGCAAGCGGATCCGTGCGGCACTCAGCAACCTGGGCGTGCGGCTGAAGGCGATGCGGTACACGGTGTCGCTGTCGCCGGGCAGCGTCCGGAAGATCGGGAGCGGTTTCGATCTGGCGATCGCGACGGCGGTGCTGGGGGCCGAAGGGATCGTCGACGCCGACCGCACGACTGGTGTGGTGTTCTGCGGGGAACTCGGGTTGGACGGACGGATCGTCCCGGTGCCCGGCGTGCTGCCGACGATCGTGTCCGGCCTGCGAGCGGGCTTCACCCACTTCGTCGTGCCTGCGGGCAGCGCCGAGGAGGCGAACCTGGTCCCCGGTGCGAAGATCCTCCCGGTCGCGAGCGTCGCCGAATGCGCGGCCTGGTTCGGCGCGGACATGGTGCCCGGACCCGTGGAGATCGTGCGGGACCGCAGTGTGACGCACGGACAGCGGCCCGACGTCCACGACCTCGCCCAGGTGCAGGGACAGGACGATGCGCGCTACGCGCTCGAGGTCGCCGCCGCGGGTGGACACCACCTGATCATGACGGGGTCACCGGGTGCGGGGAAGACTCTCCTCGCCGGATGCCTGCCGGGGATCCTCCCGCCGCTCGACGAGAACGCCGCGGTGGAGGTGCTCGCACTCGCGTCGCTCGCGGGGACGTTCTCTGCTCGGGATGTCCCGCCGCTGCCGCCGTTCGAGACACCGCATCACCGCACGACGGCTGCGGCGATGCTCGGCAGCTCGCGGCCCAACAGTGTGGGCGTGTTCTCGAGAGCGCATCACGGGGTCCTCTTCATGGACGAGGCACCGGAGTTCTCCCGCGATGTGCTGGAAGCTCTGCGAGAGCCGCTCGAATCAGGGTGGTGCCGCGTGTCGCGCAGCTGGGGAGCCGTCGACCTGCCGAGCCGGTTCCAGCTGGTCATGGCGGCCAATCCGTGCCCGTGCGGAACAGGCGGAACGAGTGCGCCCGGGTGCACGTGCACGCCGATGGACCGCCGGCGGTATCGGGGGAGGCTCTCGGGCCCGCTGCTCGACCGGATCGACCTGCGACTGCAGATGCTGCCCGTGACTCCGGCGGATGTGCACGCGCAGGAGCCGCGTGAAGCGTCGGCGCACGTGCGACAGAGAGTGGTCGCGGCGCGGCAGGTACAGGCCGAACGCTACGCGGGGCGGGACTGGACGACGAACGGGAGGACACCGGGAGGGTGGTTGCGCGGCCACTTCCGATTCGCTGCGCGCGAGACGCACCTCCTGGACCGCGCGCTGGAGACGGGCGCCCTCACCATGCGGGGATACGACCGTGTCCTGCGCATCGCGACGACGATCGCCGACCTGGCCGGCAAGGAACGGCCCGGCACGGAGGAGCTGGGCGCCGCCCTGCTCATGCGCACGCAGGAAGGATGAGACATGGACACTCTCGCAGTGAGGGAAGCGGCCGCAGACCTCGTGCGGATGGCTGAGCCGGGCGATGTCCTGCTGGCGGCGCTCGTCAGAGCCGTCGGCTTCCAGGACGCCCGCGGGCTGGCGCTGAGCAGCGACGCCCGTGACCACCGGAAGGCGACGGAGGTCATCGTCGAAGAGCTGGGAGGGTCGGACGACGGCGATGGCACGGCGGTGTGCGGGAAGCGGGTCGGCGACGCGTTCGGCCGATGGGCGGTGCGAGCTTCGGAGCTGGACGGGGCGCGGGATCTGCGGGTGATGGAGCGCCTCGACGGGAGGCTCGTGCTCCCCGCGGACGACGAATGGCCGCGGGGGATGGACGACCTGGGGACGCACGCGCCGATCGCCCTGTGGGTACGCGGTCCGGCGTCGCTCAAGACTGTGCTCGAACGGTCGGTCGCCGTCGTCGGTGCCCGGGCCGCGGACCCCTACGGTCTCACCGTCACAAAGATGCTCACATGGGACCTCGCCGGTGCCGGGTACACGATCGTCTCCGGCGGGGCCTACGGTGTCGACGCCGCCGCGCATCGAACGGCGCTCGGGGCGGACGGCATGACGGTCGCCTTCATGGCAGGTGGCGCTGACACCCTCTACCCACGCGGGAATCACGAACTGCTCACGGAGGTCGTGCGCAGTGGTGCAGTCGTGTCGGAAGCGGCTCCGGGACAGACTGCTATGCGCCATCGCTTCCTGCTGCGCAACCGGCTCATAGCTGCGGCGTCACGCGCCACCGTCGTCACGGCGGCGGGCCACCGCTCCGGTGCACTCAACACCGCGAACAGGGCGGCCGAACTCCTGCGACCCGTCGGTGCAGTCCCCGGTTCCGTGCTGAGCGACCAGTCGTCGGGCTGCCACCGCCTGCTGCACGAGGGTGCGGCCGTCCTCGTGACGGACGCCCAGGACGTCATCGCCCTGGCAGGTTCGCTGTCGGAGGCGCTGGACGGCGAGGACGAGGTGCAGACGGAACTGCGGGTCACGGACACCATGACTCCCGAACAGCTGCAGGTGTACTCCGCGCTGCCGGCACGCCGGGGCGTCGACGTGCCCACCCTCGCAGCACGTGCCGGTCTCAGCATCGGCGCCGCGATGTCCGCTCTGGGAATGCTGGAACTGGGCGGCCACGCACGGAGGACGGACCGGGGCTGGACGAAGGCGGAGCCTCCGGCGCGACCGGTGTGACGGGCGCTACCCTGGAGTCATGCCTGCTTCCCCCACGGGCGATCTCATCGACCGGTATCTGCACGACCCCGCCTACATCGACGCGGTGGAGGAGTTCGACGCGCACCTGAGGATCGAGCGCGGCGCCTCCGGCCACACGCGACGCGCCTACGTGGGCGACGTCTGCCGCCTGCTCGCGGACTTCGAAGGTCCGGACGCGACGGGGCTCCCGCTCGACGCCATCGAAGCGGGCAACCTGCGCGACTGGGTGCTCTCGATGTCCCGGGACGGGTCCGCCCCGTCGACGATCGCCCGCCGGACGGCGGCTGTGCGCCGGTTCTTCGGACAGTGCCTCCGCTCCGGCCGCATCAGCAAGGATCCCTCCACCCGTCTGCGCTCGCCCAAGAAGCCCTCCCGTCTGCCCACCGTGCTGCAGCAGGAGCATGCGGAACAGGTGCTCGACGGCGTCAGTGATGCGGTGATGGCAGCAGACCGTTCGTCCGTCCCCGACGACTCCGACGGCTCTCACCCGTCGGACACCTCAGACACCTCAGACACCTCGGACACCACTGACACGTCCGATGGGTCCGACGCGGTTGACAGCTCGGGCCGTCCGGGCACGGCGAAAGTGCAGGATCCTGCAGAAGCACTCCGGGACGCCGCGATGCTCGAACTGCTCTACGCCACGGGCCTGCGCGTGGCGGAGCTCGCGGGCCTCGACATCGACGACGTGGATCGCGAGGCACGGCTCGTGACGGTGGTGGGCAAGGGCGGCAAGGTGAGGCGCGTGCCGTTCGGGGTGCCCGCGGAGCGTGCGGTCGATGCATGGCAGCGGCGGGGGAGGCCCTCACTCGTGACGGAGCGGTCCGGACCCGCTCTCTTCCTCGGAGTGCGCGGCGGCCGCATCGATGTGCGGCAGGTGCGACGAGTCGTCAGGCGCGCCACGACAGCAGTGCGGGGTGCGCCCCCACTGTCCCCGCACGGCCTCCGGCATTCGGCGGCCACACACATGGTGGAGAATGGTGCGGACATCCGGCAGGTGCAGGAGTATCTGGGACACGCGGCGCTCAGCTCGACCCAGATCTACACCCACGTGTCGATGGGGCGGCTGGCCGCGGTCTACAAGCAGGCTCACCCCCGGGCGTAGAGCAGTCGTGGTCGCGGGAGCGAGGTCATCCGCCGGCGTACTCCCAGTGCCAGGCTTCCGGCAGCGAGCCGTTCTGACGGGCCCATGCCGGGTGGGTATAGCCGAACCTCGATGCGTTCGACTGCATCCACCGGTGGGCAGCGGTGCCGAAGCGATTGATGCCGCCTCCCAGGTCCATCGCCAGGCCCCAGCCGTGGTTGGAGGTTCCCGGTGTGGCGGCCATACGGCCCTTGCGCCGTTTGAGGATCACCTGGGTGTCGTAGTCGCGGTACGAGTCCGTCACGGAGATCCGGGTGCCGAACTCCTGCTGATAGGCGCGACTCATCTCGTCGAAGGCGCGTGCCGCGTCGCAGCGCATCAGATGCCCGGGTGCGGTCTCCAGAGCGCAGAGGGCGACGGAGGGGATCCGCCCGTTCTGGTGCCCACCCCAGGGTCCGGCACCGCTGCGTCCGGAGTCCTGTGGGACCTCGGGGAGTTCGTCCGGCGCTTCTGAGTCGGGCAGCAGGATGGTGTCTCCACGACCGAAGAAGGGCATGGGGTCGACGTACGACGTCTTCTCCCCATCGGGCCACACGCCCACGTGGACGCAGCCGTCATCGCAATGGGAAGGACTCGATACCGCGCCGATCACGTGCCCGGGGTACACGTCGTCGCCGGTGCGCACCGATGCGTCGACGTTTTCGACGCTCATGACCCAGTCCCGGACGGTGACACTCACGAGCGGCTTGCCTGCGACCACGCCGGCGTACCGCACCGTTCCGTGTGCCGGAGCGCGGATGGGTTCGCCCGGGAGCGCCGCGATGTCGACCCCGCGATGACCTGCCTGCCAGTTCTCCTCCGGCGGATCGAAACCGCGCACGACAGTGGGGGAGGGGACCGGGGCGATCCAATCCGTCGGGTGCTGCACTGCCGCAGCCTCGCCGCTGAGAGGGCTCGCCGGTGCGACGACCGCGTACCCGGGAGGCGCTGCCAGGAGGGGCAGGAGCAGCCCCAGCACGGCGACGATGAGCAGTCGTCCCGATCGGCGCAGTGCCGCGGAGGCCGGTCTCTTCGGGAGCCTCCGGCGGGGAAGGCGGAGGCCCGGGTGCTGCGTCCGTCGAGGGAGCGAGGTGTAGGGGTGCGCGTTCATCCACCCAGCGAAGCGGGCAGCCCGCGCCAGCCCCAGGCCCTTCCTGTACCTGTGGAGAGCGTCCCACTCCTCCCCAGGAACGTGTACGTGCGGCGATGGGTCATGTCCCCAGCCTCCGCACCCGTCGTCCCCGGTACCGACACCCCCTCATCGCCGGCTCCGACCGGCGATCACCCCGGCTCCCGACAGCCCGTCGTCCCGGGCCCCGATTGGCTCGGCGGGCTGGAGCACAGTAGGATGCTCCCAGCAGCACTGTGTCCGTTCGCTTCGGAATTCCGCCGTTCGGCCCCGGTCGTGAGGCGTCGGACGAACTCACGGGCACAGGCTGACTTCGCGCATCCGAACACCCGATCCCGGCCGACGGTGCGAGCCTGTGCTCGCCGGTGGGGAACGCGGATGCCAGGCAGAAACCGGAAACGCTGAAACGGACCCTCTCCTGTCCATGCCCGCGGCGCATCGTGCCGGCGGGGATGTCCGGAAGGAGTGCGTTCCAGCCTGACATACGTGTGCACCCGCGGGTGCGGGGCACACGTGGAAGGAGTCGTCGGCATGGCCGTCGTCACCATGCGCCAGCTGCTCGACAGCGGCGTCCACTTCGGACACCAGACCCGCCGTTGGAACCCGAAGATGAAGCGCTTCATCTTCACGGAGCGCAACGGCATCTACATCATCGACCTCCAGCAGACGCTGGGGTACATCGACTCGGCCTACGACTTCGTGAAGGAGACCGTGTCGCACGGCGGCACGATCCTGTTCGTCGGCACGAAGAAGCAGGCGCAGGAAGCGATCGCGGAGCAGGCCCAGCGTGTCGGCCAGCCCTACGTCAACCAGCGCTGGCTGGGTGGCATGCTCACGAACTTCCAGACGATCTCCGGTCGTCTGGCGCGCCTGAAGGAGCTCGAGGAGATCGACTTCGACGACGTCGCGTCGTCGATGTACACGAAGAAGGAACTCCTCATCCTCCGTCGTGAGAAGGACAAGCTCGACCGCACGCTCGGTGGTATCCGGGACATGCAGCGGACCCCGTCCGCCGTCTGGCTCGTCGACACGAAGAAGGAGCACCTCGCGGTCGACGAGGCGCGGAAGCTCGGCATCCCGATCATCGCGATCCTCGACACGAACTGCGATCCGGATGAGGTCTCCTACCCGGTCCCGGGCAACGACGACTCCATCCGCTCCGTCAACCTGCTGACCCGCGTCGTCGCGGATGCGGTGGCCGAGGGTCTCATGACGCGCCACGGTGTGGACGAGGGCGGGGAGAAGAACGTCTCCGCCGTCGAGCCGATGCCGGAGTGGGAGCGCGAGCTCCTCGAGGGGTCGACCGAGACCGCCGCTGCGGAAACCCCCGCAGCAGACGCTCCCGCCGCCGAGGCCGCTGAGGCTCCCGCTGCGGAAGCCCCCGCCGCTGAGGCGCCTGCCGCTGAGGCTCCCGCTGCCGAGGCCGCGGACACCCCTGCTGCCGAGGCCGCGGAGACCCCCGCTGCCGAGGCCCCCGAAGCCGCTGAGGCCGACACCGAGTCGACCGAAGCCTGATCGTTCACGCCCACAGCCGGCCCACCCGCCGGCTGTGGGCACACACCTCCCAGAAGAAGGAGTGCGTATGGCCAACTACACCGCTGCTGACATCAAGGAGCTCCGCGAGAAGACCGGCGCGGGCATGATGGACGTCAAGAAGGCCCTCGACGAGGCCGATGGCGACCAGGCGAAGGCGATCGAGGTCCTCCGTGTGAAGGGTCTCAAGGGCGCCACCAAGCGTGAGGGCCGCGCGACCTCTGACGGTCTCGTCGCCACGCACGTCGAAGGCGGCGTGGGCACGATGATCGAGTTCAACTCCGAGACGGATTTCGTCGCGAAGTCGGACAAGTTCATCGAACTGGCGGACCGGATCCTCGCGCTGGCCGTCGAGCACGCCGCGACGGACGCGGAGTCGTTCGTCAACGTCGAGGTGGACGGCAAGCCCGTCTCCCAGCTCATCACGGAGGGCGGTGCGTCGCTGGGCGAGAAGGTCGAGCTCAAGCGCGTCGCCCGTGTCGAGGCTGCGAAGGTCGAGTCCTACCTGCACCGCACGAACAAGGACCTGCCCCCGCAGGTCGGCGTTCTGCTCGGTTTCGAGGGCGACGACGAGACCGTCGCACACGATGTGGCCGTCCACATCGCGGCGCTCTCGCCCACCTACTTCTCGCGCGAGGACGTTCCGGCGGACCTCGTGGAGAAGGAGCGTGCCATCGCTGAGGAGACCGCGCGCAACGAAGGCAAGCCGGAGCAGGCTCTGCCGAAGATCATCGAAGGCCGCGTGAACGGGTTCTTCAAGGAGAACGTCCTGGTCGACCAGGGGTTCGCGAAGGATCCCAAGAAGTCGGTTGCGTCGGTCCTCGAAGAGGCCGGCGTGAAGCCCACGGGCTTCGTGCGCTTCCGCGTGGGTTCCTGACCGCCCCCCGGTGATCCGTCACCGGGACGGCCAGGCGCCATCACTCTGATAAGCGCCACTGCTCTGACAGGGCGGCACCCTTCCGGGGGTGCCGCCCTGTCGGCGTCTGTGCACGTGCACGACCGGGCTACCGGTAGACTCGACGGCGGCCCGCTGGGCATCTGACAGAGGTGCGCAGCGGAACGGTGGCCCCGAGCTCGCAGGAGACATGACAATGAATCACACGCCGGTCCACACCTCGGGCCGTGATGACGTAACCGCCCCACGCGCTCAGCGGAGGCGCGTGATGCTCAAGCTGTCGGGCGAGGTGTTCGGCGGAGGCGCGGTCGGAGTGAACCCGGACGTCGTCTCCCACGTCGCACGGCAGATTGCGACGACCATCCCCGACGTCGAGGTGAGCATCGTCGTGGGCGGCGGCAACTTCTTCCGCGGTGCAGAGCTCTCCCAGCGCGGGATGGACCGCACCCGGGCGGACTACATGGGGATGCTCGGCACCGTGATGAACTGCCTCGCGCTGCAGGACTTCCTCGAGCAGGCGGGCGTGGACACGCGTGTGCAGACCGCGATCCCCATGTCGCAGGTCGCAGAGTCGTACATCCCCCGGCGTGCGATCCGCCACATGGAGAAGAACCGGATCGTCATCTTCGGTGCGGGCGCGGGCATGCCGTTCTTCTCCACGGACACGGTCGCAGCGCAGCGTGCGCTGGAGATCAACGCGGATGAAGTGCTCATCGCGAAGAACGGGGTGGACGGCGTGTACGACGACGACCCCCGCAGCAACCCCGACGCGAAGAAGCTCGACACGCTCACCTACCAGGACGCGCTGGTGCGCGGCCTCAAGGTCGTCGACGCGACGGCGTTCTCCCTCTGCATGGACAACGCGCTGCCGATGCGCGTGTTCGGCATGGAAGGCGAAGGGAACCTCAGCAGGGCGATCGCGGGCGACCCGATCGGCACCCTCGTCACTGCGTGAGTGGGACGACGTTCCCGCAGACCGTAGAATCGACACCAGTACTTTCAGCAGCCATCCCGCCGGTCACGCCAGTCGTGGCGCACCCGCTGTGACCCGCACAGGTCGACCCGGCACGAAAGAGGAAACGAGGACACCGTGATCAAGGAGACTCTCAGCGAGGCGCGCCAGAAGATGGACAAGGCCATCGAGGTGACGCAGGAGGAGTTCGGGAACATCCGCACAGGACGTGCGAACCCTGCGCTCTTCTCGAACCTCCTCGTCGACTACTACGGCTCGCCGACGCCCATGCAGCAGCTCGCGTCGTTCCAGGTGCCCGAAGCGCGCACGGTCATCATCACGCCGTACGACCGCAACGCGATGGGCGACATCGAGACCGCCCTGCGCAACTCGGACCTGGGTGCGAATCCGGCGAACGACGGGAACGTCATCCGCGTGGTCCTCCCGCAGCTCACGGAGGAGCGCCGCAAGGAGTACGTGAAGGTCGTGAAGACGAAGGCGGAGGACGGCAAGGTGTCGATCCGCAACATCCGCCGCAGGGCGAAGGAGACGCTCGAACGCATGTCGAAGGACGGCGATGTGGGCGAGGACGAGGCTGACCGCGGCATCAAGGAGCTCGACGAGATCACGAAGTCGAAGACCGACGACATCGATCGTCTCCTGGAGGCCAAGGAAGCCGAACTGCTCGAGGTCTGAGTCCACGTGGCAGATTCGAGCGACGCCGCGCCCAGCGGCGACACTCCGCTTCCCACGCGCCGCGAGCTGCGGCGCATCACGGAGGAAGCGGAAGCACGCGGTGAGGGACCGCTGTCGCAGGACGAGGTCCTGCGACGCGCCTTCGCCGCACGCGATGACGGACAGGATGCTCCTGCGAGCCCGGACGCGGCAGCGACCGCGGCCCCGGTGACGGACACCGCTCCGACGCCGGACGTGCGGAAGGGCCCCGTGCCCGAAGGGGACGCCGCAGCTGCACCGACCGAGGACGCCGAGCCGATGACGGAATCAGACGCCGCGCACGCTGTGCCGACCGTCCCGCCGATGCCCGCGGTCTCCCCGGGAGAGGCGGCAGCGGCAATCGAGCCGGACTCGCAGGCTCCACTGGCGCCGGCAGACGTGGCGGCCTCGGCTGGCGGGTCGGCCTCCGGAACTGCGCCGGCCTCGGCCGACGAACCCGCGCTGGCAGACGTGGGGGCCTCGGCGTCCGGCTCGTCCACGGTGCAGGGGCCGCCGACTGCGGGGATCCCGATCGGCCACGGCTTCGTCACCCCGCCGCCGCGTCGACATCTGCGGAAGCAGGCGGCGGACAGCGGTGACCAGAAGGACTACGGCAAGGCCGGACGGAACCTGCCCGCCGCGATCGGTGTGGGCTCCGTCCTGGGCGGCTCGGTGCTGGCCTCGCTGATCTTCTACCCGCCGTCCTTCGTCCTCATCGCGCTGGTGGGTGTCGGGCTCGCGATGTGGGAGCTCGCGAACGCCCTGTCGCGGTCCGGTGCGCACGTGTCCCGTGTCCCCGTCATCGCGGCGAGTGCGTGCATGATCATCGCCACCTACCTGGGTGGGCGGGAGGCGCTCTGGGTCGCCTTCACGGCAGGAGCGGGCGCGGTCCTGCTCTTCGCACTGCTGGAGCGGCGCACCGGGAATGCGGTGAAGGACGTCTGCCTGAGCCTCTTCGCGCTCACCTATGTGGGCCTCACCGCCAGTCTGATCGTGTACCTGCTCACGCTGGACAGCGGCAACCTCCTGGTCATCTGCTTCCTCGCACTCGTCGTCGGCAGTGACATCGGCGGGTACATCGCGGGGGTCCTCTTCGGGAAGCACCCCATCGCACCGAAGATCTCGCCCAAGAAGTCGTGGGAGGGATACGCCGGATCAGCCCTGATGTCGACCGCTGTGGGCGTCTGCATGGCGATCTGGGCGTTCGACGCGCCGATGTGGACGGGCGTCGTGCTGGGTGTGCTCATCCCGGCGTTCGCCACGCTGGGCGACTTCTCCGAATCGATGATCAAGCGGGACCTCGACCTCAAGGACATGGGCTCGCTGCTGCCCGGCCACGGGGGGATCATGGACCGCCTCGATTCGATCCTGCCCACCGCCCCCGTGGTGCTCATCCTCTTCAGTTTCCTGCCCGGCTTCGTCGGCTGACGGGCCCCTCCCAGGTGAGAGACAGGGCACGTTCCCTGTGGGATCCCCGCAACCATGAGATAATCGACGCATATGTCTGAGACAGCCCCCTCCTCGGTCCCCAGGCGAACCTCCCCGCGGAAGCAGGTTCGTCCCATTGTCGAACACGAAGACGGGACGACGTCGGCCACGCCCACACGCGGCGGGCGACCCCTCCTCGACTTCCGCGGGCCGCGTGTCTCGCAGCCGCCGCAGCATCTGGCGGACATGTCGATGGACGAGCGGATCGACGCGGTGAAGGAGATGGGACTGCCCGCATTCCGTGCGAAGCAGCTCTCGACCCACTACTTCGTGCACCACACTTCGGACGTCGACGCGATGACGGATCTGCCGAAGGACGTCCGACCGCAGCTGCAGGAGAGGTTCTTCCCGTCGCTGCTGACAGAAGTGCACCGGCTGCGCACCGGCAACGGCGACACCATCAAGTTCCTGTGGCGCCTGTTCGACGGCTCGCTCGTCGAATCCGTCCTCATGCGGTACCGCAACCGCATCACGCTGTGCGTGTCCTCGCAGTGCGGCTGCGGGATGAACTGTCCGTTCTGCGCGACCGGCCAGCAGGGGCTCACCCGGAACATGTCCACGGCGGAGATCGTCGATCAGGTCGTCCGGGCGAACCAGGTGATCGCGGACGGGCAGCTGGCAGACACCTCGGGCGAGGACCGCAACCTCCTGGGCGAGACCGCCGCGGGCGTGGGCGACGAATCCGGCGCCGAGGCCGCAGACGCACCCCGGCCGACCGGCACCCGGCCGACGGCCCCCACCCCGACCGCCTCCGCGTCGACGGGCGCCCCCGGTTCCGCAGAACGCGTGACGAACATCGTGTTCATGGGCATGGGCGAGCCGCTCGCCAACTACAAGCGCGTCATGAACGCGGTCCGTCGCTTCGTGGAACCGGGACCCTCCGGTCTGGGGATGTCCCCGCGTCGGATCACGGTGTCGACGGTGGGACTGGTGCCCGGCATCAACAAGCTCGCGATGGAGGACATCCCCGTCACCTTCGCCCTGTCGCTGCACGCTCCGGACGACGGACTGCGCAACGAGATGATCCCCGTGAACACCCGATGGAAGGCCGATGAGGCCCTCGACGCGGCATACGCCTACTTCGCGAAGACCGGCCGGCGTGTGAGCATCGAGTACGCGCTCATCAAGGACATGAACGATCACGCGTGGAGAGCGGGACTGCTCGCGAAGAAGCTGAACGCCCGTGGGCGCGGATGGGTGCATGTCAACCCGATTCCGCTGAACCCCACGCCGGGCTCGGTATGGACGGCCTCCGAACCGGAAGTCGCGGCGGAGTTCGTCCGCGTCCTGAGGGATGCCGGCGTGCCCACGACGATCCGTGACACCCGCGGCAAGGACATCGACGGTGCGTGTGGACAGCTGGCGACCTCGCAGCAGGACGCCGCAGACCCCACCGACTAGACACGACCCCGACCGGCACGACTGCCCGCGCCCATCGGCACGGATTGACTGAGGAGACTGAAGGAGAGGGATGGACACCAACTTTCCGCGGATGACGGGCTGGAAATCCGGCTACGATCCGGCCCAGGTCGACAGCTTCTTCCGGCGGGCGCGCGAATCGTTCAATCGGGAGACGCCCCAGCCGGGTGACCTCGACGCGCGTGCGGTCCGCACGGTGGGGTTCGATCTCGTCCGGAAGGGCTACCACGTGGGAGTCGTCGACGCCGCGCTGGACCGTCTCGAGGACGCCTTCGCGAAGCAGGCCCGTGACCGCATGGTGGCCCGGTCGGGCAACGAGGCCTGGATCAAGGAGCTCACGCGTGCCGCGGGCTCGCTGCGGGGACGTCTCGAACGCCCTGCGGGAGAGCGCTTCACCCGGGCGGAGAAGGGCGACATCGGCTACGACGTCGCTGAGGTCGACGACCTCTGCGACCGCATCCACGGATACTTCACTCAGGGACAGGCGATGAGCGTCGACGAGGTGCGCCGGGTGCTGTTCCGGACGCGCAAGGGCGATGCGGCGTACAGCGAGGACCAGGTCGATGCGTTCATCGACCGGGTCGTCGAAGTGATGGCGAGTGTGGACTGACGGTGACAGACAAGCAGAGAGCAGCGGTGGAGTCGTCGGACCTGCAGCGGCTCGACCCGACGTACGACCTGCTCGATCGTCCCGTGGCGCTCGGCGGGGCCGACGACGTGATCCTCGCGGCACCCGCTCCGGACACTCCGACGATCGATGGCCGCCCGGTCGAGGACCCGCGGCTCGTCGAGGCGCTGTCGGTGCCGCAGACCTTCAGCCGGGCGGACGTCCTGGACCGTGCTGCGAAGCTCGGGGGAGTGCTGCGTGTCCTCGGTGCTGACGGGGCGTCCCGGCTCATCGTCAGCGGGGATCTGCCGACTCACGTGCGGGCGTTCGCGGTGCTCGCGGGTGTGCGGATCGGTGTCCTGGTCGACGACGAGGCAGCCGTGGACTCCGACGCGACGCCGCGCTCCGGTGACACGACTGAGCGTGCATCTCCCACAGATGCCGCCGACGCCGACGCTGATGCGGAGACGCTCACGATCCGCCCGCACCGGGACGGTGAGAGCACAGCGGAGAGCGCCGATTCCGCGATCCGCACGGCGGTGCGGAGCGTGCGCTCCCACTTCGAAGGCATCGCAGTCGAAGGGGGCGGGCAGTCCCGCGACCTCGACCGTCTGGTCCGGGACTCGCGCATACAGCCGGCGGCTTCACGCCCGCGCGACGCGCAGCGCCCCGCACTCGTGGTGAACGGGACGACCCTCACCCTGGCGGACGCCGCGGGACATCTCGCGGACCTCCTCATGACCGTGGACGCTGATACCAGCAGCGACCACCAACTCGGCTGACTCGATCACTCCCGACCTCGGCTGACCCTACTTCTCACCTGTGACCCGACGTCTCACGTGAGTGGGCTGACCCGGAGGTTCAGGCGCGCCCGTCCTGAAGAGTCGACTCCCGGGGCCCAGAGTCCTCGGCTGTGCGCCTGGCGGGGTCAGAGCGTGGCGAGGTACTGCGCGAGCTGTTCGCGGTCCTCTGGTGAGAGACCCTTCACAGGCAGCGGCAGGCAGTGGGGCGCGACGACGCCCAGTACCTCAGCCGCCGCAGCGACGACACGGACACTCCCACCGGCGGACGCGTAGAGGTCCCAGAGCGGATGGAGCGCGTCCGAAGCCCTGAGTGCGGCCTCGGCGTCGCCGGATTGTGCCGCACGGGTGAGCTGCATAGCCTGCCCGGGCAGGACACCTCCGACCACCGAATGCCAGGCGTCGCAGCCGGCGAGCAGCCCCGCTGCGGCCGTGGGATCCCCGGAGACGGCGATGAGAGTCTCAGGACCGACGGCCTCCCGGATCGCTGCGACGTGTGCCCTCGCCGCGCTGGTGCCGGCAGGATCGTCCGCGTCCAGCGGGACGGGTGGGATCTTCACGGCGGAGACGCGAGGCAGTGCGGCCAGGCGGCCGTACAGCTCGAGCGAGAACTCGAAGTGCGTCGTGCCGGGGTTGTCGTACACGATGATCGGCAGATCCGTCGCTGCGTCGACCGTCTGGAAGAGGGTGAAGACCTCGTCCTCCGTGAGGGGCTGGTAGCTCACCGGGGCGAGCAGGAGAGCGCTCGCACCGGCCCGCTGGGCGTCGTCGGCGCACGCGAGCACCTGGGAGGTGCGCAGCGCACCGACACCTGCGATGACGGGGATCCCGCGAGCGTGCTGCACAGCGGTGTGCACGACACGGCGGCGCTCGGACCTGTCGAGGTACGCGTACGACCCCGTCGACCCGAGGACTGCGATCGAATCGACGGCGGCCTCGACCAGCCGGCTCACCAGGCGGATGAGCGCGATCTCGTCGATCCGGTCGCCCGTGAGAGGGGTGAGGGGGAATGCCGTGAGGCCCCGCATCCACTGGCTCGGGGCGAACTGTGTGGCCTGCGCGCGCATCCACTCCTGCTCCGCCTCGACGTCGCAGGAGCTCACAGGCCGGCAGGCCGGGGCGTTCGAGGGGTTGTTCGTGCTCATCGGATCGTTCACGTGCGTGGGGCTGTTCGCGCTCGTGCCGCCTTCTCCGTTCAGGCGCCCGTACCCCTGAGCGTCGCCGCTCATGCGAGTCTCCCGCCCGTCACCAGCCCGATGAGCCGATCGACGACCTCCGTGCCGGAGGCGCGGATGCCGTTGTGCTCCCACTCGTTCGTCACCCAGGGGGTGAGGGTGGGGACAAGTCCGGCGGTCTCGAGCGAGAATTCGGTCGGTACGTAGGCGTCGTCGAAGTAGACGATCGCGGCGGCCGGCACCCGGACCTCGGCCAGGGCCCCCCGACTGTAGAGGGACGGCCACGGGTGTGCTGCGACCGCGTGGGCGATCTCCTTCCAGGGCGCCAGGACGGAGTCCTCGTCGAAGAGGCCGGAATGGACGTGCTCACCGCCCAGCAGGGTCGGGTCCGCGCGGACGTCGTCCGGCATCGTGCGTTCAGCGGCCCACCGTGTGGCATGGCCGTCGGCCATCGACGATTCGTGGATGACCGCGTAGAGGGGATTGCGGCCGCCGTAGGGCATCGCGGCGGCGAGATCGTGCTGGAACGCCGGGCTGCGGTGGTCCAGGTGCAGGAGCCAGTGCAGCTGCTCGGCTCCGCCCGTCGCGCCAAGCCGGTGGCCGACCGTCCGCAGCCGGGCGGGCGAGACCGCGTCGCCGTTCGGCAGGCGGATCTCACTGTCCGCAGCGAGCACCGCGAGCTGCTCCATTCGCGCGCGGTCGCCGGGGAACCTCGCGTAGAAGGCGAGTGACTTCCGACGCATGATGTCCCACGTCTGCGCGTAGACCTCGTCCGGTGAGCGGCCCACCGCGGGCAGACCACCCGTGATGATCGCTCCCGCCAGGGTCTCCGGGCGGACCGACATCCAGTGGAGCGTCGTGAACCCGCCGAACGACTGCCCGATCGGGGTGACGGTGTCCCCGCCCAGGTGGGCCAGCACCGCGAGGCCGTCCTCGACGATCGCATCGGCACGGAAGTGTGTGAGGAACTCCGCGGCTGCGGCGGCGGACGCGGTGCGCAGCGTCGTGGGCGCCTCGGGCGCGGTGGGGTCGATGCCAGGCTCCCGGAGGCCCGGTGCCGGCGTGTCGAGCCCCACCGGCGTGGACCGGCCCGTCCCGCGCTGGTCCAGCAGGATCAGCTGGTAGTCCTCGAGGACGCGCGGCAGCCACGACGGGGACACCGGCTCCAGCGACGGGCGCGGAGCCTCCACACCGGGACCGCCCTGCAGGTAGACGGCGTACGGGCGGTCGCCACCACCATGTGCGGTGACGACGCGGGCGAACACCTCGATCTTCGCGCGTGTGGGGTCAGCCCGGTCCAGCGGCACATCGAGGGTCACGTCCCGGACGTGGAGGCCCGGCAGGTCGTAGAGGAGGTCGTTCGACATGCGCCTCAGCCTACTCCCGCCCTGCGGAGTTCGGGCCTCAGCCCTGGATGCGGGACTCCTGCCCTTCCCACTCCTTCTCCCGCAGGGAGAACTTCTGGATCTTCCCCGTCGACGTCTTGGGCAGCGCCGGGAGGAATTCGAAGAGCCGCGGCGTCTTGTAGCGGGCGAGCCGATCGCGCAGGAAGTCCGTGAGCGTCTCCTCCGTCGCGGTGGCCCCGTCGACCAGGACGACGAACGCCTTGGGCCGCTCACCCCAGCGGTCGTCGGGGACGCCGACGACGGCGACGTCCTCCACGTCGGCGTGCGCGGCGATCGCCTGCTCGACCTCGATCGTGGAGATGTTCTCGCCGCCGGACACGACGACGTCCTTCGCGCGGTCTCGCAGCTCGATGTACCCGTCGGGGTGCATGACACCCAGGTCGCCGGAGTGGAACCAGCCGCCCGCGAACGCCTTCGCGGTCGCCGCGTGGTCGTTGTAGTAGCCCTTCATGACGTTGTTGCCTCGCATGACGACCTCACCCATAGTCTTCCCGTCCGCGGGCACGTCGACCAGATCGTCGCCGTCGGTGTCGGTGCGGACGACGCGGGCGCGTTCGGCCGTGAGCATGCCGACGCCCTGCCGTGCGAGTTTCGCGGAGCGGGTGGTGCCGTCCAGGTCAGCCCACGCATCCTGCCATTCGCAGACCGTGTACGGCCCGTAGGTTTCCGTGAGGCCGTACACGTGGACGATCTCGAATCCCATGTCCGCCATGCGCGACAGCATCGTGGGGCTGGGCGGTGCCGCCGCCGTGGTGATGACGAGTCGGTGGTCGAGGTCGTGGGCCTCCGGCGCGTTCATGATGGTCGTGACGACTGTCGGGGCGCCGTTGAGGTGGGTGATCCCGTGGCGGTCGATGAGATCCCAGATGACGGTCCCGCGGACCTCGCGCAGGCACACCTGCAGCCCGCCGGCGGCGACGAGCGCCCACCCGGTGCACCAGCCGCTGCAGTGGAACATGGGCAGCGTCCACAGGTAGACGGAGCGCTTGCCGAACCCCGAATGGACGATCTCCGACAGCGCGTTGAGGTAGGCACCCCGGTGCGAGTACATGACGCCCTTGGGCTTCCCGGTCGTGCCGGACGTGTAGTTGATCGACAGGGTCTGGTCCTCGTCGGCGACCGCCCAGACGAGGTCGTCGGTGTCCTGGTCCGCTCCTGCGAGGAGCTCCGGGAGCGGGACGACGCGGGTGCCCGCCGGATTCGCGCGCCCTGCCGGCTGGTCCGTGTGGAGCGCGTCCTCGGCGAGGACGATCGTCTGCACCGACTCCAGCTCCGCCGCGACCTGGGTGACGTCCGGCCAGTGGACCGTGTCGAGGACGAGCACCTTCGCGCCGGAATGGTCGCAGATGTAGCGGACCTCCTCCGGGGCGAGCCGGGTGTTGATCGAGACGAGCACGGCGTCGATGAGCGGTACCGCGAACTGCGCGATGAGCATCTCCGGGAGGTTCGGCATCATGTACGCGACCCGGTCCCCTGGCTGGACGCCGGCGGCGCGCAGCGCACGGGCCCGCTGTTCGACGGCCTCGTGCAGCTGGGCGAACGTCCACGTGTCGTCGCCGTAGACGAGTGCGGGGGTGTCCGGATACACCGCAGCCGACCGGGCGAGGAATGACAGAGGGGTGAGAGCGGTCTTCCAGGTCTCCATGAGCGTCCTTACGTCCAGTGCGGCGCGCACGACCGGCGCGCCCTGCTTCGCGGGAATCCTAACCGGTATTCGGCACGTCGGTGATCTGTACCCCACGAAGCGCACCGGCTTCAGACGGCGGAGCGTCGGAGGCGTGCGCGGCTGCAGGAGTTCGTACAGGGCGATCCACATCGTCGCCGTCCGTGAACAGGGCTCCGGTGAGGTGGGCTGAGATCCGGTGGGGTGAGTCCGGTGGGGTGGGTCCGGTGGGGTGGGCTGAGATCGAGTGAGTGCGAATCGGCCCCGAACCTGGAGATTCGGGGCCGATTCGGACTCACTCGCGGTGATGCGGCGGTCCATGGGCCGCTGAGGTGACCGCTGAGGTGACCGCTGAGGTGACCGCTCGGGTGAGCGCTCCGGTGTGAGCGGCTGAGGCCGACCGGGCCGCCGACCGCCCGCCGGGTACGCGGCTACTGTCCGCCGTCCGACCCCCCGGGTGCCAGTTGACCGCCGGGGGCCAGCAGCCCCCTCCTCGCCAGCCCCTCCTCGTCAGTTAGCGAATGCGTTGATGCCGGTGAGTGCCCGGCCCAGTGTGAGCTGGTGGACCTCGTGGGTGCCCTCGTAGGTGAGCACGGTCTCGAGGTTGATGGCGTGGCGCAGCGGCGAGTATTCGCTCGTGATGCCGGATCCGCCGAACAGGGCGCGCAGGTCGCGGGCGATGTTCATCGCGGTGTCGACGTTCACCATCTTGCCCAGGCTGATCTGCTCCGGACGCACTCCGGCGGGGGAGTCCTTGAGACGGCCCAGGTGAGCCGCGGTCAGGGTGATCGACGAGTACTGTCCCAGCGCCTTCGCGAGCTTCTGCTGCGAGATCTGGAACGACGACAGGGGGCGGTCGAACTGGATGCGGGTGCCCGTGTACTCGAGTGCCTGCTCGAGGGAGTCGCGTGCCGAGCCGGTCACACCGAAGATGATGCCGTAGCGGGCCTCCGACAGCGCGGACAGCGGCCCCTTGAGCCCGGAGGCCTTCGGCAGCATCGCCGATTCCGGCAGGCGGACGTTGTCGAGCACGATCTCGCCGGTGATCGACGCGCGCAGCGACAGCTTGCGCTGGACCTCCGGCGTCTCCACTCCGGGGGTGTTCGTCGGGACGACGAATCCGCGGACCACACCCTTCTCACCCGTCTTCTCGTTGACCTCGTCCGTCTTCGCCCATACGACCATGACGTCGGACACGGGGGAGTTCGTGATCCACATCTTCGCGCCGTTCAGGATCCAGTCGGATCCGTCGCGGGTCGCTCGGGTCTTCATGCCGGCGGGGTCGGAGCCCACGTCCGGTTCCGTGAGGCCGAAGCAGCCGATCGCCTTGCCGGCGGCCATCTGCGGCAGCCATTCCTGCTTCTGCTCCTCGGAGCCCCAGTGGTGGATGGACCACATCGCGAGCGAGCCCTGCACGCTCACGAGGGAGCGCAGACCGGAGTCGACCGCTTCGAGCTCGCGGCACGCCAGTCCGTACTGGGTCGCGGTGGAGCCGGCGCACTCGTAGCCGTCGAGGTGCATGCCGAGCACACCCAGCTCGCCCAGGCCCTCCGCGAGTTCGCGGGCGGGGATCGTGCCTTCCAGATACCAGTCGCCGATGTTGTCGCGGACGTGCTCGTCGAGCCACTTCCGGACGACACCCGCCCATTCGAGATCCTCCTTCTCGAAGACCTGGTCGATCTGCAGGATCTCGTCCGGCGTGGATACGTTCCCCTTGGTGACTGCCATCAGGCGTCGCTCCCTTCGAAGACTGCGCCGAACCGCGGGGCGGCCGGCGCAATGGGTCTCACGGTCACCGATTTCCGAGGAACGGATGCGATGATCGTGGACTGTGAATGTACGTGACCTCAGTGTAATCGGAGCCACAGGCTCGGTCGGCACCCAGACCCGCGACGTGATCCGGCGACACCGGGACCGTTTCCGTGTGCGCGGCCTCGCTGCGGGGGCGAACCTCACGGATCTTGCCGCGCAGGCCGTGGAGTTCTCCGTCCCCGCGATCGGCCTGGCGCACCCACCGGAGGGCACCGACGCCGAGGCGGTGGCCACCGTCCGCGCCGCGCTCGCCGCGGAAGCCGCACGGCAGGGCAAGCCGGACCCGGTCGAGGTCATCGAGCTGGGACCCGGTGCCCCCGCCCATATCGCCGCTCTGCCGACCGACGTCGTCCTCAACGCGGTGACCGGCGCAGTCGGGCTCGACGTCACGCTCGCAGCGCTGGAGGCGGGCACGGACACCGCACTCGCCAACAAGGAGTCCCTCATCATCGGCGGCGAGGTGGTGCTGGGTGCGGCCGCGGCCTCGGGCGCGGAGCTCATCCCGGTCGACAGCGAGCACTCCGCGATTGCCCAGGCACTGCGATCCGGCCGGGCGGACGAGGTCGGCAAGCTCATCGTCACCGCCTCCGGCGGGCCCTTCCGCGGGTACACCCGCGCACAGCTGCAGACGGTCACACCGGAGCAGGCGCTCGCCCACCCCACGTGGGACATGGGCCGGGTCATCACGACGAACTCCGCGAGCCTCGTCAACAAGGGGCTCGAGGTCATCGAGGCGCACCTGCTGTTCGGCGTCCCGCTCGAGAGGATCGAGGTCGTCGTCCACCCGCAGAGCCAGGTCCACTCGATGGTCGAGTTCACCGACGGGTCGACGATCGCCCAGGTGTCGCCCCCGGACATGCGCCTGCCCATCGCCTACGCGCTGGGAGCCGGCGAGCGGATCGCCTCCGGCGCCGCGGCGAACGACTGGACCGCCGCGAGCACGTGGACGTTCGAGCCCGTGGACCACACGGCGTTCCCCGCCTTGGGGCTGGCCGTGGAGGCGGGACGTCGCGGCGGCACCGCACCGGCGGTCTACAACGCCGCGAACGAAGAGCTGGTCGACGCCTTCCACGCCCGCCGCATCCCCTTCACCGGGATCGCGGACGGGATCGCCGCCGCACTGGCGGCCCACTCGACGCGGGGGACGACGACCCCGACGAGGGGGACGGGGGCCTCGAAGACGGGGACAACGCCCCCGACGGCGGGCATGCCGGAGACTGGACCTCTCACCCGGGATGCCGTGCTCGCCGCGGACGGCGCGGCACGCACCTTCGCACGTGACTGGATCGCCGAGGTGCCCACCCCATGACCGCAGTCCTCTACACGGTCGGGATCGTCCTCTTCCTCGTCGGGATCTCCGCCTCGATCGCCCTGCACGAACTGGGCCACCTCGTCCCCGCCAAGCGCTTCGGTGTGAAGGTCACCCGGTACATGATCGGGTTCGGCCCCACCCTCTGGTCGACCCGCCGCGGTGAGACCGTCTACGGCGTCAAGGCGCTGCCCCTGGGCGGTTTCATCGCGATGCCCGGCATGTACCCGCCGGAGGACGCCTCCAACACGCGAGTGGGTGGGGGCCGCCGCCGTGCGGTGCGCAGGCCCCGGCTGTTCGCCGGTGCGATGGAGGACGCCCGCGCGTTCTCGAACGAGGAGCTCGAACCGGGGGAGGAGGACCGCGCCTTCTATGCGCTCAGCGTGCCCAAGCGACTCACCGTCATGTTCGGTGGCCCCTGCGTCAATCTGGTCCTGGGCATCCTCGCGCTCGCCGTCAGCCTCGTGGGGATCGGCGCACCCGCCCCCACGACCACTGTGCAGACGGTCGTCGAATGCGCCGTACCCGCAGCCGTCGCAGCTGAGCGCACCGCGGAGGAACAGGCCGAATGCCAGCCGGGCGATCAGCTCACGCCGGCCTGGGAGATGGGCATCGACCCCGGAGACACGATCCTCGCGATCGACGGGGAACCCGCGACGAACTGGGACACCATGTCAGGGCTCATCCGCGACGCGGCCGGACAGACCGTCCCCGTCATGATCGAACGGGACGGGGAGGAGCGCACGCTCGACGTTCCCATCATCGAGACCGAGCGTCCCGCCCTCGACGCGGACAACGAACCGATCATGCGCGACGACGGCACGCCGGAGACGGAGCCGGCCGGATTCTTCGGCGTGGGCCCCACCCAGGGATACGAGCCGATCCCGGTGACACAGTTCCCCGCGGAGGCCGGGGCGGCGGTCGGCAACACGTTCCACGCGCTCGCCACCCTGCCGCAGAAGCTCGTGGACATCTCCCGCGTCGCGTTCACGGACGAGCCCCGCGATCCTAATGGCCCCATGGGGATGGTCGGTGTGGGCCGGGTCGCCGGCGAGATCGCCTCGACCGACGAAGTGGAGACCGCGAACGGCGATGTCGTCACCGTCGACATGCTGGACAAGGCGCAGACCGGCATCGGACTCTTCGCCTCCCTCAACCTCTTCCTCTTCGCCTTCAACATGGTGCCGCTGCTCCCACTGGACGGTGGGCACATCGCCGTGGCGCTCTACGAGGGGGCTAGAAGGACGGTCAGCCGGTGGAGGGGGCGGGGCATCGTGGGCCCCTTCGACACCGCACGGCTCCTGCCGCTCACCTACGTCGTCGTCGCCTGCTTCCTCGTGATGACGGCGCTGCTCCTCTACGTCGACATCGTCAAGCCGGTGCGGCTGTTCGGCGCCTAGCCCCGGGCCCGTGCGCGGCCCCACCCAGCGCCCTGTGCCCCGCCCCGCTCATCGACCCCTGCGTCGCTTCACCGTCCGTTTCCAGGAGTTTCCCCAGGCTCCGGAGTAGCATGGTGGCATCGTTCGGACCGGTCCTCATCGAAGGGAACCACACCTGTGACCTCAGTGAATCTGGGAATGCCTGCGCCCCCACCGCCCGTTCTGGCGCCTCGCCGGAAGACCCGGCAGATCGCGGTGGGCAAGGTCGGTGTCGGATCGGACCACCCGGTGTCCGTGCAGTCGATGACGACCACCAAGACGACCGACGTCAACGGGACGCTGCAGCAGATCGCAGAGCTCACCGCCGCGGGCTGCGACATCGTCCGGGTGGCCTGCCCAGCGGCCGAAGACGCGGAATCGCTGCCGTCGATCGCGCAGAAATCGCAGATCCCTGTCATCGCGGACATCCACTTCCAGCCCAAGTACGTGTACAGGGCGATCGAGGCCGGCTGTGCCGCCGTCCGCGTGAACCCGGGCAACATCCGCAAGTTCGACGATCAGGTGAAGGAGATCGCGAAGGAGGCAGCAGCCGCCGGGGTCTCCATCCGCATCGGGGTGAATGCCGGTTCGCTCGACAAGCGGATCATGGAGAAGTACGGCAAGGCGACGCCGGAAGCACTCGTCGAATCGGCCGTGTGGGAAGCATCGCTGTTCGAGGAGCACGGGTTCTCCGACTTCAAGATCTCCGTCAAGCACAACGATCCGGTCGTGATGGTCCGGGCGTACGAGCTGCTCGCGGAGAAGGGTGACTGGCCGCTGCACCTGGGCGTGACGGAAGCGGGTCCCGCCTTCCAGGGGACCGTGAAGTCCGCGACCGCGTTCGGCGCGCTGCTGAGCCGGGGGATCGGCGACACCATCCGCGTCTCGCTGTCCGCCCCTCCCGTGGAGGAGATCAAGGTGGGCAACCAGATCCTCGAATCCCTCAACCTGCGACCCCGCAAGCTCGAGATCGTGTCGTGCCCGTCGTGCGGCAGGGCCCAGGTGGACGTGTACACGCTCGCCGACCGGGTGACCGCTGGTCTGGAAGGGCTCGAAGTCCCACTGCGCGTCGCCGTCATGGGATGCGTCGTGAACGGGCCGGGCGAAGCCCGCGAGGCGGATCTGGGTGTGGCGAGCGGCAACG
Organism: Brevibacterium yomogidense; assembly: GCF_016107685.1. GTDB lineage: Bacteria > Actinomycetota > Actinomycetes > Actinomycetales > Brevibacteriaceae > Brevibacterium > Brevibacterium yomogidense. The sequence continues at coordinate 89,465 of NZ_JABASY010000003.1, read as the reverse complement.
GCAAGGGACAGATCTTCGTCAAGGGCGAGGTCATCAAGACGGTGCCGGAGTCCGCGATCGTCGAAACGCTCATCGAAGAGGCGATGCGGATCGCGGACGAGAACGGCCTGCCCCAGGGCGGCGCGGAAGTCGTCGTCGGATGACTGCCACGATCCGGTGAGGCTCCTTCCCCTGACCCAGCGGTACACGGACTGGCTGACCCGTTCGCTGCTGGAGGATCCCGCACGGAACAGCTACCTGCTGGCGCTGGTCCGGGCCCGCGGCAGCGCCGACATCTCCGGACCCACCGGGACCCTCTACGGGGTGTTCGACGACGACGGTCCGCTCGCCGCGTACTGGCTGGGCGGCAGCATCGTGGCAGTCGGTGCGACTCCCCACACGAACAAGCCGATCGCGACCCTCCTGAATGCGCGGGGCCGCTGGTCGACGTCGTTCATCGGGGACGCGTCGTGGGTCCTCGATCTGACGGCGCAGCTGCGGTGGGGAGAACCCCGCGGGGTACGACCGGAGCAGCCGCTCCTCGTGTACGAGCGGGAGCCCGCAGTCCTCGCGCACCCGGGCGTGAGGGTGGGCGAGGTATCGGACCTCGGTGCGGTGTTCGGAGCCTCCGTGGAGATGTTCACGGAGGAGGTCGGCTTCTCCCCGATCGAGGACGGCGAGAGGGAGTACCGGTCGCGTGTCAGGAGCCTCCTGGACAGCGGAAGCACGCTTCTCGTCCTGTCAGACCGAGGGCCCGACGGCCAACCGATCCGGCGATGGCCCGCCACTCGCAGCATCCCGCAGGTCATCTTCAAGGCGGATCTGGGGATCCGTTCTCCCTACGCGGTCCAGGTTCAGGGCGTGTGGACGCACCCGGACTTCCGGGGGCGGGGTATTGCCAGCGCGGGCATGGCCGCGGTCTCAGCCCACGCGCAGCAGCATGTCGCTCCGACCGTGAGCCTCTACGCGAACTCCTACAACGCGGCGGCTCTGCGGGTGTACGAGAAGGCGGGGTACGTGCAGCGCGGAACTTTCGCCACCGTCATGTACTGACTCGACCGTGATGCACTGACGCCGTCGTCCGGGTTCCCTGTCCAGGATCATGAGCCCCGTAGAACGTCCAGTGCCCGCGCCTCGTGCCGATGCTCAGGAACCCCAGCTCGGAGTCTTCGCTCAGTCCGAGCGGCGCCCGCGCAGGCGGTCGAGTTCGCGTCGGTCCTTCTTCGTGGGGCGACCCGTCCCCTTGTCCCGGCGGGGGACCGGAGCCCGCAGCGCAGGGTCGGGAGGAGGCGTGCGGTCCTCGTAGCACTGCTGCGCGATGGGGGCGCCTGCGCGCGTCGCCAGCATCGCAGTGACGATGAGGATCCGCTCCCCACCGGGGGTGCGGACCCGGACCGTCTGGCCCGCGGTGACCTTCAGTGCGGCTTTCACGCGGTGGCCGTCCACGTGGACGTGCCCGCCCTTGCACGCGGCGGTGGCAGCGGAGCGGGCGCGGAACATGCGCACAGCCCACAGCCACACGTCGACCCGCATCGACGCTCCTGGTGTGAAGTCCGGTTCAGGCATGGGGGAAGACTACCGCGATCCCACTTAACGCTCGTTAGAACTCTCACGGTATGCTCAGAGACGATCATCTGCACACCGATTCCGGTGCGGGGTCGGGAAGCGCTCCGAGCGATGCCCGTCACCGCACCGCTGGACCAGGAAGGCGCGCGTGAACACGTCGTCCAAGAACAAGAAGAAGGGCGGCTTCGACGTCCAGCCCTTCGTCAAGCCCGCCCTCATCGCAGTCGGCGCGATCGTCGTGCTCGGGCTCCTCGTCCTGCTCGCGATCTGGCTGCGCTCCATTCCCTCGGTCGAGGCCTTCGTCGAGAAGTACCCGGGGCAGGATCCGGTGAACGAGGTCGAAGAGGGACTGCCCGCATGGCTCGGATGGCAGCACTTCCTCAACGCCTTCTTCATGCTCCTCATCATCCGCACCGGCATCCTCGTCCGGATCACGGAGCGGCCCAAGGGGCACTGGACCCGGAACAACAAGGGTTTCATCAAGACGAAGAAGCCGCCCCAGAAGATCACGATGAACCTCTGGATCCACTACATGTTCGACATCCTGTGGCTGCTCAACGGCATCGTGTTCTTCGTGCTCCTCTTCGTCACGGATCAGTGGAAGCGCGTCGTGCCGCTCAGCTGGGACATCTTCCCGCACGCGCTGTCGTCTGCGCTGCAGTACGCGTCGATGAACTGGCCCGCGGAGATGGGCTGGACGAACTACAACGCCCTCCAGCTGCTCGCGTACTTCACCGTCATCTTCATCGCGGCACCGATCTCCCTCGTCACCGGGCTGCGCATGTCGAACATCTGGCCGGAGGATTCCGGACTCACCAAGGCGTTCCCGGCCCCGGTGGCACGCGCACTGCACTTCCCGACGATGGTGTTCTTCCTCGTCTTCATCGCCGTCCACGTGTTCCTCGTGTTCGTGGGCGCCGTCGTGGGCGGTCACGGCATCTTCGGCAACCTGCAGCACATGTATGCGGCGTCCGACGACGCACCGTGGTTCGGGTTCATCATGTTCGCGATCTCGATCGTCGTCATGGTGGCGGCGTGGTTCCTGGCGCGGCCGATCTTCCTCACCCCGGTGGCGAACATGTTCGGCAGGGTGAGCCGCTGACCGTCGTCGTCCCCGGTCCGGCCTCGGCCGTTCCGCCGGGACCGCGCCGCTGACGCACGAGCGCCCGGCACCTCCAGGATCCGTCCCGGAGGTGCCGGGCGCTCTCGCATTCAGTGAGACTCGCGTCTCGTGCGCTTCACCACCGCTCCAACGCCTGCGGTCGAAGGCCCCGGACGGGGTGCCTCAGCCGTCGAAGCGGACGGACGGCTTGGGACGTTCGTCGACGGTGAGGGAGAATACGTCCGGGCGGGAGTAGTGGCCCGTGGGATCGAAGTCGTAGGTGTAGCGGGCGCGGTCGGAGACGTCGATCGTCGCGGTGAGGATCTCCTCCCGGTCGAAGACGGGCCCGGCGAGGACCTCTCCGGACGGGCCGACGATGACGCTGCCGCCACGGATGAGGTAGCCCGCGTCGTTCGGCTCGAGTGTGGAGTCGTAGTCGTCGTCGAACGCGTCCCTGCGGATCGCCTGAGCGGAGCCGAGCACGAAGCACCGGCCCTCGAGTGCGATGTGCTGCATCGTCGACTGCCAGGAGTCCCGGTCGTCGACCGTCGGCGCGCAGTAGATCTCGACGCCCTTCGCGTACATCGCCTGCCGCATGAGCGGCATGTAGTTCTCCCAGCAGATCACCGTGCCGACCCGACCGAACCCGGTTTCGTTCACGGGCAGGGTTGACCCGTCGCCGAAGCCCCACACCAGCCGCTCCGCCCCCGTGGGCATGAGCTTCCGGTGGTGGCCGACGACCCCGTCCTCCGGGCTGATGTGCACCGAGGTGCAGTAGAGGGTGCCGCGCTCCCGTTCGATGACGCCCACGACGACGAAGACGTCATGGGCGGCCGCGGCTTCCGCGACGGTGGCGATCTCCTCGCCGTCCAGGGTGATCGCGGCTGCCGCGTACGTCGCGTACTCGTCGCGTCCGTCTTCAGTGCGCCTGCCCAGCGGTGCGCCGAAGGTCAGTCCTTTCGGGTAGGTCCCGATCATCGCTTCGGGGAAGACGGCCAGTCGGGCACCGCGGTCCGCGGCCCGGGCGATGAGGTCGGCGACCTTCCGTGCGGTGGCGGGGGAGTCGAAGGGAACGGGACCGGTCTGGACGACGGCGACGGTGGTGGGTGACATGGGTACTCCTCGCTCGGTTCGGCAACTCGTGTGGATATTCCGGATCTGGGGGGGACTCGCTGCGTCAGGGCACGACCCAGGGGAACGCCTCTGCCTTCGAACGGGCACCCTGTGCGGCGCGGGACGTTCCGTCCTCACCCAGCAGACCGGTGATCCGTTCGCCGAGTCCCACGATCCGCGCGAACGTCTCCTGCGTGAGCCATCCGGGTTTGAGGGCGAAGAGGAGGTCCTCACTCGCCGTGTTGCCCGACGCGCCGGGTGCGAACGGGCATCCGCCCAGCCCCGCGAGCGCGCCGTCGACGGCGACTGCGCCGGCTGCGACCGCTGCGAGTGAGTTCGCGACCCCCATGCCCCACGTGTCGTGACCGTGGAAGACGATGCCGTGATCGGGTGCGGTGCGGTCCGCCGCCGCCACGAGGGCACCGACCTGCTGAGGGTCGGCCTGCCCCAGCGTGTCGGCGATGACGACCTCGGAGCACCTCTCACCTCGTGGATCCGCGGCGAGGGCGAGAGTCCGTGCGGGGTCGACCGGGCCGTCGAACGGGCAGGTGAAGGCGGTGGCGAAGCACAGCTGGAGTTCCGCCCCCGCCTCTTCCGCGATGTCGAGGGCGCGGGGCAGCGCAGCCATCGACTCCTCGGTGGTCCTGCCCACGTTCGCCTTGTTGTGCGCGTCGGACACGGACAGGCAGTACTGCATCCGGGTGACGCCGGCGGCGACGGCGCGCTCGACGTTGCGGGGTGTCGCGACCCAGATCCAGGACCGGTCGAGCTCCGCCGATGTGAGCTCCCCGACGAGCTCGAGCGTGTTCGCCATCGGGGGCACCAGGTCGGGTCTGGCCATCGACCCGATCTCCAGCTGCGGCACCCCCGCGGCCAGCAGCTCGCGGACGACGCGGACCTTCTCGTCGGTCGGCAGGAGGCCGCCGGTGAGCTGCAGCCCGTCACGCAGGGTGACGTCGCGCAGCGCGGCCTCGGGGAGGGCGGGGTGGTCGGTCATGTGTGCTTCTCCTGTCCGACAGTCAGCAGACGATCGATGAGTGCTGTGTCGAGGCCCGCGTCCGTGAGGACCTCGTGAGTGTGTGCGCCGAGGTCGGGCCCCAGCGAGCGGATCGGGAGACTCGTGCCTCCCAGGACGGGGGAGACGCCGGGGAACGCGATGTCGGTGAGGACCGTGGCGTCCTCGCCGTCGCCGTCGCGAACGTCGAACTCCTGGATCATCCCGCGGGCGCGCAGCTGGGGGTCGGCGACGAGGTCCGCGGCGGTGTGGATCGGACCGGCGGGGACTCCGGCCTCGTCCAGTGCCGCGAGGACGTGGGACAGGTCGTGGGCGCCCGTCCAGGCGCCGATCGCCGCGTCCAGCTCGATGCGAGCCGCCCAGCGGCCCGCGTTGTCCGCGAGGTCCGGGCGCTCGGCCAGATCCGGCCTGCCGATGACATTCATGTAGCGGGCGAAGATCCCGTCTCCGTTGCCCGCGACGACGACCGACTCCCCGTCTGCACACGTGTACGCGTTCGATGGTGCGATGCCCTCCGTCCGCCCACCGGTTCGGGTGCGGAGGCGTCCCGTCGCGGAGTAGTCCGGCACGAGCGACTCCATGACGGAGAACATCGCTTCGTGGAGTGCGACGTCGACGGTCCTGGACTCCAAGCCACCGTCGTGCGGGGAGGCGCCCCCGCCGTGCGCGGGGGCAGCGCCGCCATGAGCGGGCGGGACTCCGTCGCCTTCCCGCACAGCCGGTTCGTGCACCTTCCGGCGTTCGCGCTCGAAGAGCATCATGACCGCGCCGAACGCCGCCTGCATGCCGGCGATCGAATCACCGATGCTCACGCCCACGCGCACGGGCGGCCGGTCCGGGTCGCCCACGAGGTCGCGGAAGCCGGAGTGGGCCTCGGCGACGGCGGCGAAGCCGGGACGCGACGAGAGGGGGCCGGTCTGCCCGAAGGCGGAGACGCGGACCAGGACGAGGTCGGGGTTCTCCTCCTCGAGGACGTCCGGCCCCAGACCCCACTTCTCGAGCGTTCCGGGCCGGAAGTTCTCCACGAGGACGTCGGAGGTGCGCACGAGCGCGAGGGCCGCCTCACGCCCGTCCTCCGATCGCAGATCCAGCACGACCGACCGCTTGTTGCGGTTGGTCGTGCGGTACAGCAGGGAGGTCGTCCCGCTGTGGAGGCGCCAGCCGCGCAGTTCGTCACCGGTCTGAGGACGCTCCACCTTGATGACGTCCGCACCGAAGTCCGCGAGCATCCGGCCGGCCGTGGGAGCGGCGATGTAGTTGCCCAGTTCGAGGACGCGCACTCCTTCGAGCGGCAGCGGGGGCGCTGTGCGCACTCCGTCGGAACTTGTCCTGTGCGACTGTGCATCCGTCACTGCGCCGGTCTCCTTCGGTCGTCGATCCGTGTCCGGTTCCGCCCGCGTGCCCCGGGCGGGGCACACGGGCGCGATGGTTCGGATCGTCGCACAGAGCACGGACGCGGACAACGCCTGTCCACGCTGTGGCCGGGAGCCCTGTCGGCGGAGGGCGCGGGGGAGGGACCGAGGCCGCCTCGCGCCGCAGATGGACGGCAGGTCTCCGGTGATAGAGTTCCAGCGTCTCGCCTGTCGCCATCGACCCCGTTCTTCGAGGAGTGCCCGTGCCCCTGCGCATGTCCAGCCTGTTTGTGCGTTCCCTCAAGGAGGACCCGGCCGACGCCGAGGTCGCGAGCCACAGGCTCCTCCACCGTGCGGGGTACATCCGCCGTTCCGCCCCCGGCATCTACACGTGGCTGCCGCTGGGCCTCGCGGTGCTGCGTCGCATCGAGACGGTCGTGCGGCAGGAGATCGAGCGCGCCGGTTCGCAGGAGGTGCACTTCCCCGCGCTGCTGCCGGCGGAGCCGTACAAGGAGTCCGGCCGCTGGGAGACGTTCGGCGACCTCCTCTTCGACCTCCAGGACCGCAAGGAGGGCGACTACCTGCTGGCGCCCACCCACGAAGAGGTCTTCACCCTCCTCGTCAAGGATCTCTACGGCTCCTACAAGGACCTGCCGCTCAGCCTCTACCAGATCCAGACGAAGTACCGCGACGAGGCCCGGCCGCGCGCGGGTCTGCTGCGGGGCCGCGAATTCATCATGAAGGACGCGTACTCGTTCGACCTCGACGACGAGGGACTCGACGCCTCCTACCAGGCGATGCGTGACGCGTACGTCCGCATCTACGACCGGCTGCGCCTGCCGTACGTCATCGTCGAGGCGACGCCCGGTGCGATGGGCGGTGCGGGGACGGAGGAGTTCCTCTACCCGTCCCCGGTGGGCGAGGACACCTTCGTCCGCACCGCGGGCGGGTACGCCGCGAACGTCGAAGCCGTCACGACCGTCGCGCCGGAACCGGGCGACTGGTCCGGCATCCCGGCCGCCCACGTCGAGCCGACCCCTGACACGCCGACGATCGCGACGCTCGTCGACGCGTCGAACGAGCTCCAGCCGCGCGAGGACCGTCCCTGGAGGGCCGAGGACACGCTCAAGAACGTCGTCGTGGCCGTCACGCACGCGAACGGGGAGCGCGAGATCGTCGTCATCGGTCTGCCGGGCGACCGCGAGGTCGACCTCGATCGTGCGGAGGGCACGGGCCGTCTGGGTGAGGGCGAGATCGACGTCGAACCCGCGACCGAGGCTGACCTCGCGAAGCTCCCGCAGCTCGTCAAGGGCTACATCGGGCCCGGCGAATCGCTCGAGGAGCCGTTCCTCGGACTCGAGGGCGTGTCCGGTCTGCGCTACCTCGTGGACCCGCGCGTCGCGGAGGGCACCCGCTGGGTCACCGGCGCGAACCGGCCGGGCCACCACGTGTACGACCTCGTCTACGGCCGCGACTTCGTCGCCGACGGGCTCATCGAGGCGTCCGAGGTCCGTGAGGGCGACGAGGCCCCTGACGGCTCCGGGCCGCTCGAGCTGGCCCGCGGCGTGGAGATCGGGCAGGTCTTCAAGCTGGGTCGGAAGTACGCGGAGGCGCTGGGCCTCACGGTGCTCGACGAGAACGGCAAGACCCGTGTCGTCACGATGGGTTCCTACGGTGTGGGTGTCACCCGCGTCATGGCCTGCATCGCGGAGGAGTACCACGACGACCGGGGGCTCATCTGGCCGCAGCACCTCGCGCCGGCGGACGTCCACATCGTCGCGACCGGCAAGGACACCGAGGTCTGGGAGACTGCGGAGTCCCTCACCGCGGAGCTGGAGTCGCGGGGGATCCGCGTCCTGCTCGACGACCGGCCGAAGACGAGCCCCGGTGTGAAGTTCGGTGATGCGGAGCTGTTCGGCATCCCGACGGTGCTGGTGGTGGGCCGCGGCCTCAAGGACGGCAACGTGGAACTGCGCAACCGTGCAGACGGGTCCGCCTCGGACGTCCCCGTCGCCGAGGCGGTCGACGCCGTCGTGACGCAGGTCGACGCCGGCTACGCCCTGGTCGGCGACACCCGCGCCGACTACCTCGTGTGACCGGTCTCGCCGGCCTGCCGGGTCTGGCGAGCCTGACGGGTCTGCCGGGCGCGTCGGGTCTGTCGGGCCTGACAGGCGAGCAGGGACTCACGGTGGCAGGTGCGGCGGCCGCGGGTTCGGACGGCGTCGCAGGCGCCGCTCGCGGCGACATCGAGGTGACCGTGGGCCTCGTCCTCCTGCTGCTGGCGGTGGGGCTGGTCGCCGGGACCATCGACGCGGTCGTGGGAGGCGGCGGGCTCATCCAGCTGCCGGCGCTCCTCCTGGTCCCCGGGATCAGCGCGGTGCAGGCGCTCGCGACGAACAAGGTGGGCTCGATCGCCGGGGCGACAGTCTCGTCCCTCACCTACCTGCGGCGGGTGCGACCTGACCGTTCGGCGACCTTCCCCGCGGCGGGCTTCGCCCTCATCGGCGCGGTGCTGGGTGCGATGCTCGCCTCGATGGTGCCCGAAGCCCTCTTCCGCCCCGTCATCCTCGTCGTCCTCGTGGGGGTGGCCGCCTTCACGCTGCTCAAGCCCACCCTCGGGCAGGAGGCGAAGCTGCGCTTCCCACCCGATTCCGCCGCCCACCACAGCACAGCGTGGGTGCTGGGGTTCGTCGTCGGCGTCTACGACGGGGTGCTGGGCCCGGGTACCGGCTCCTTCCTCGTCATCGGCTTCGTCGCCCTCATCGGCTTCAGCTTCCTGCAGGCGTCCGCGTCCACGAAGATCGTGAACTGGGCGACCAACCTGGGCGCGCTCCTCTTCTTCGTCCCCGCCGGTCACGCAGTGTGGCCGCTGGGGCTGGCACTCGCGGTCGGCAACCTCACGGGCGGCTACATCGGTGCGCGCGCGGCGATCAGACTGGGCAGCGGGTTCGTGCGGATCGTCTTCGTCGTGGTCGTCGGCGCGATGGTGCTGTCGATGGGCTGGAGCATGCTCTCGACGGTGCTGGGCGGCTGACGGCCCGGTCAGCCCAGGGGCTTGAGGCGGTGTGCACTCACACCCTGCACGCTCACATGCGACAGGGCGCGCGCCACCCAGAGGGACCGGGCGGCGTCGCCCCACGCCTTCTGCGTGCCGCCCAGTGCCGAACGGAGGTACCAGAACATGTTCTCGACCTCGCGGGCGATCGCGGATCCCACCCCCAGCCCGGGGTCGACGGCCGCACACCGGCACAGCTCCGCCGCGAAATCGCGCAGCCACGCGGCCTGACCTTCAGGGTCCGTCGCGGGGATCTCAGACATGCGGTTCCACAGGAGCGGGGCGATCATGTACGCCGCCGGTCCGTTGAGCGGCTGCGGGTCGATCGCCTTCCACGTCGCGACGCCGGAAGCGTCGGGGTGTCCGGCCAGGATGTTGTAGTAGTGCAGGTCCGCGTGGAGCAACCAGGACTCATCTGACCGTGCGAGGCGCTCGATCCACATCCGGGCCGCGTTGACGACGGACCAGTCCGCGGGGACGAAGTCGGGGAACTCGCGCAGCAGGGCGGAATCCGCCTCGAACCTCTCCGACCATCCGGCGGCGATGTCCTGCACGCGCACCAGCCCGGGCACCCCGGGGACCCGCAGCGCCTGGGCGAGCTGGCCCCACGTCGCTGGCACCTGTTCGAGAGGGAGTGCCGACAGGTTGGTGTCCGTGCGGAGCCGCTCCTGGAGTGTCGCACGGAACGTCGGGTCGTCGGCCATCACCTGGACCGCGCCACGACCGTTCCAGGCGCGCAGGGCCTCGAGGATCTGGGTGTGGACCCGGGGGTTGTCGACGTTGGGGGCGGCGAACCGGATGATCGCGGGACGGTTCTCCGCCGTGAGCACGGGGATCACGAGCGACTCGCATCCGGCCCACGGGCTCGTGGGCTGCGGGTCGAGTGTGAGGTCCCAGCGGTCGACGAGTTCGATCAGCATGAAATCCAGGGCGCGCGTCCACGCGTGGGTGTGCCTCTCCCCGTTGATCTCCCGCGCTGTCTCGTACAGCACGTTGGGAACCCTCATCCGTCCTCCTCGTCACTCCGCGGGACCACCGTGAGGCGGAGGTCCTGGGAACCCTCGGCCCGTCGGCGTGCACGGCCGCTGTCATCCAACCACGACAGGAAGACGGCGGGCGGGACCGAGCCCTGCGCGTCCGCCAGCACCGCCACCAGACCGTCTTCGGCGATCCGCAGCGCCTCCCGAGCGGTCGAGCCGTCGCGGGGGCTCACGGGAAGCTCCCATGCGGGCCGATCGGAGGGGACGGCCACGTCCTCCTCGAGTGTCGCGGCGGTGGCCGTCATCGCGTGGAGACGGTCGATGCGGGTGTGCGCCGACCGCCTCGCTTCATCATCATCCGGCAGGTGGACGGCGGCACGCTCATACGCGTACACGCCCGTGTAGCACGCCGTGATGAGCGCGGTGAGCGGATGCGCGACGTCGTCGCCCTCGTGCTCAGGGACCGTGACGTTCCCGGCCGGCCATGCACCACCTGACGCGCCGCTGTCTGCCCCGTCACTTCCTGTCCCGCTGCCTTCCGTCCCGTCGACCAGGGAACCGTCGCCGTCCAGCACCTCACGCATCGCAGCGGCGAGGTCGGAGCGGATCGCGGCGGCGGCCTCGGCGTCGTGGGAGTCCAGGAGGAGGAGCGAGCCGACGGCGACATCGGCGAGCACCGCGAAGGTGGGATCCGTCCCGGGGCCCAGCGAGGTCGACGCGTCGACGATCCGCTCCGTGAGGTCGACGAGGCCTTCCGTCAGGGAGGCGGCCGGAGGATCCGGATTGGGTGCCTCGACCGGTTCGTCGAGGTGCGCGGGCGGATTCCACGGAGGCCCCACGGCCTCGGCGAACGCGCGGATCGCGGCGGCCGTCCCGTCATCGGTCTGCGTGGCAGCGAGAATCCGCGCCACGGCGTCCCGGAGGACGTCGACGGGGGAGAGAGCGGGCATCTGCGGATCACGGTCCAGGCGGAGGCCGCACCCGGCGGCCCCGGCGGCGAGGAGCCCGATCGCCGCGGTGAGCACCGTCCTGCGGACGGGGCCGCGAACACTCCCTTGCCTGCGCATGGGGACAATCGTAGCCGCAGGTCGGTAGGCTTCTCGCGACGTGTACGACGCGTCGACCGCTCTCACGCGAAAGGCACACATGGCACTCCACACCGACAGGATCCGCGAGGCGCTCGAAGGGCCCCTGCGGGAAGAAGGCCTCGTCGTCGAAGACGTCCGGGCCCACGCCGCAGGCCGGCATCGGACGCTGACGATCACCATCGACCTCGACGCCGACCACGCGGAACCGGTGTCCTCAGCCGTCATCGCGGATGCGACCCGCAGCGTGTCGGAAGTGCTGGACGGGATCGACGTGTGGGGCGACCACCCGTACACGCTCGAGGTGACGTCGCCGGGGGCGGAGCGCCCGCTCACGGAACCACGCCGGTTCCGACGCGTCGTGGGCAGGCGCGTGCGCGCGGAGCTCGGAGCGGAGGGGCTGCCCTCCGAACGCCTCGAGACCGTTGAGGGGATCCTCACGGACGTCGACGCGAACGGGATCGTGCTCGAGGGCGTGCACGACGGCGCGCGGATCGCGTTCGCGGACATCCGGACCGCACGAGTCGTCGTCTCCCTGCGCTGACCGGGGCGGACGTTCGCCTATAGTGGTGACCCCGGGACGCGACCACCAGGATGGGGTCCGCCCCGGGACATGTCGCGCCGTACGGCCGCACCAGTGAGAAGGACGGGAAGAGATGGACATCGACCTCAGCGCCCTGAGGATGATCGAGACGGACAAGGAGATCCCGTTCGACACGCTCGTCGAGCTCATCGAACAGGCGCTGCTCCTCGCCTATCAGCGCACGCCGGGAGCGTGGCAGGATGCCCGCGCGGAGATCGATCCGAAGACCGGGACCGCGAACATCTGGGCGGTCGAATTCGACAACGACGACAATCCGATCGGTGAGTTCGACGACACTCCCGAAGACTTCGGGCGCATCGCGGCAATGACCGCGCGAAACGTGATCCACCAGCGGCTGCGGGATGTCGAGGACGACGCCGTGCTGGGCGCTTTCAAGGGGCGGGACGGCGAGCTCGTCTCGGGACGCATCCAGCAGGGCCGCGACCCGCAGATGGTGCAGGTGGACCTGGGCGATGTCGAAGCGGTGCTGCCGCCCCACGAGCAGGTGCCGGGGGAGGCCTACACGCACGGGGAGCGCATCCGCGTCGTCATCGTGGACGTGCGCCGCGGGCTGAAGGGTCCGGCGATCACCGTGTCCCGGACTCACCCGGACCTGGTGCGGCGCCTCTTCGCCCACGAATCGCCGGAGATCGCGGACGGGACCGTCGAGATCGCGGCGCTGGCACGCGAAGCCGGACACCGCACGAAGATGGCAGTGCGAGCGACCGCATCGGGTGTCAACGCCAAGGGTGCCTGCATCGGCGAACTGGGGTCGCGGGTGCGCTCCGTCATGGCGGAGCTCGGTCAGGAGAAGATCGACATCGTCGACTACTCGGACGACCCTGCGGAGTTCATCACACAGGCGCTGTCTCCCGCCAAGGTGCTCAAGGTGGAGATCCTGGACGCCGCGACGAAATCCTCGCGGGCCACGGTCCCAGCGGACCAGCTGTCGCTCGCGATCGGCAAGGAGGGGCAGAACGCCCGCCTCGCGGCGCGTCTGACGAACTGGAAGATCGACATCACCGCAGCCTGAGCGCCCGCGGTCGCCGCCGCTCACCGAGCGGTCCCGCCGGTGCTGTAGACTGGTCCGGTGTCGACGGCAGTGCAGTCCTTCCGGGAGCCTCTCCGGATGTGCATCGCCTGCCGCCGTCGAGCCCCCCGATCGCAGCTCCTGCGCTTGGCTGTGCTCGTGACGGACGAACCCCGAATCGTCGTCGACGCAGATCGCAGACTCCCCGGCAGGGGCGCCTGGATCCATGATTCGGCCGCGTGCTGGAAGAAGGCGCGCGCGAAGAGAGCCTTTTCCACAGCGTTCAAGGTTCCGGGTCTGTCCGGCCCGGAACCGGTGTGCGAAGAGGGTTGGGACCACAGGAAGCAGGTATCTCGAATGGATTCCGTGTAGTGAGTGTCGCCCGATGACGACTCGAAACGATGGTCGAGAGCAGTGAAATGACGACTGCGCGACCCTGATGCGGTCCTTCCTGCCCGGGAGGACCCGGACAGGAGAAAAGTGGCAAAGCCCCGTGTCCATGAGCTCGCGAAAGAGCTTGGCACAACGAGCAAGGAAATGCTCAGCAAACTTCAGGAGATGGGCGAATACGTCCGCTCCGCCTCTTCCACGATCGAGGCCCCGATCGTCCGACGCCTGAGGGAGGCCTACGAATCCGAGGGGAAGACCTCGAATTCTGCGAAGCCCGCATCCGGTGCGTCCGCTGCGAAGCCGGGGCCCAAGGCTCCCGGCGCCAAGCCCGGGCCTCGCGCAGCTGCTCCCAAGCCGGGAACCGCACCGAAGCCCGCTCCGGCAGCGAAGCCCGCACCTGCTGCCAAGCCGGCACCCGCTGCGAAGCCGGCGCCGGCTGCCAAGCCCGGTCCGGCTGCTCCCGCGGCGCCGACTCCCACGCCCGAAGCCCCGGCGGCCTCGTCCGCTCCCACCCCTGGCGCCCCCGCGCCGACACCTGCGGGCGTCCGTCCGGGCAACAACCCGTTCGCGCCGGCCCAGGGAATGCCGAAGCCCGGCGCCAAGCCGGGTCCCAAGCCCGGTCCGCGCGCTCCGCGCGGCGGCGGTGGTGCCCGTCCGGGCAACAACCCGTTCGCACCGTCCCAGGGGATGCCGAAGCCCGGTGCCAAGCCGGGGCCGCGCCCCGGTCCAAGCGGTCCCGGCCCTCGTCCGGGCGGCGGCGCGCCGAAGCCCGGCGGCGGTCCCCGTCCCGGTGCTCCGCGTCCCGGCGTCCCGCGCCCCAACCCGGGGATGCTCAAGAACTCGGCTCTGGCGAAGCCGGGTCCCGGTGGTCGCGGCGGTCCCGGTGGCCCAGGCGGCCCAGGTGGCCCAGGCGGTCCACCCGGTGGTCGCGGCCGTCCCGGCGGCGGTCCTCGCGGTTCGGGTCGCGGTCGTGGCAACACGCAGGGCGCATTCGGTCGCGGCGGCGGCCGCCCGGCACGCGGGCGGAAGTCGAAGCGGGCGAAGCGCGCGGAACTCGAGCAGATGCAGGCACCGTCGGTCGGAGGAGTCTCCGTCCCGCGCGGTGACGGCTCGACCCCGCTGCGGCTGCGTCGTGGCGCATCGCTCGCGGACTTCGCGGAGAAGATCAACACCGATCCGACGAACCTCGTGACGATCCTCTTCCACCTCGGCGAGATGGCGACCATCACACAGTCGCTCGACGAGGCCACCTTCCAGGTGCTGGCGGACGAGCTGGGCTACAAGCTCGAGATCGTGTCCGCGGAGGACGAGGACCGTGAGCTGCTGGAGACCTTCGACATCGACATCACGGAGGAGGGCGACGCGGAGGACATGCGTCCCCGTCCGCCGGTGGTCACCGTCATGGGACACGTCGACCACGGCAAGACGAAGCTGCTCGACGCAGTCCGGTCGGCCAACGTGGCAGGCGGGGAGGCCGGCGGCATCACGCAGCACATCGGCGCGTACCAGGTGAGCGTGGATCACGAGGGCCAGGACCGTGCGATCACGTTCCTCGACACCCCCGGTCACGAAGCGTTCACTGCGATGCGTGCACGTGGTGCGAAGTCGACGGACGTGGCGATCCTCGTGGTCGCCGCGGACGACGGTGTCATGCCGCAGACGATCGAGGCGCTCAACCACGCACAGGCGGCGAACGTGCCGATCGTCGTGGCGGTCAACAAGGTCGACAAGGAGGCTGCGAACCCTCAGAAGGTCATGCAGCAGCTGACCGAGTACAACCTCGTCGCAGAGGAGTACGGCGGCGAGACGATGTTCGTCCCGATCTCCGCACTCAAGCGGGAGGGCATCGATCAGCTGCTCGAAGCCGTCCTCCTCACGACGGACGCGGCGCTGATCCTCGAAGCCGACCCGAACCGGTCGGCGCGCGGTCTCGCGATCGAGGCGAAGCTGGACAAGGGCCGCGGCGCGGTCGCGACCGTGCTGGTCGAGTCCGGAACGCTCCGTCAGGGCGACGCGATCGTCTGTGGGACGGCCCACGGCCGCGTCCGTGCGATGTTCGACGAGAACGGCAATGTGCTGGAGGAGGCGGGGCCGTCGCGTCCCGTCCAGGTCCTCGGACTGTCGTCGGTGCCACGGGCGGGGGACACGTTCCTCGCGACCGGTGACGACAGGACGGCGCGACAGATCGCTGAGAAGCGCGACGCGATCGAGCGGAACGCACAGCAGGCCCGCAGCCGCAAGCGGATCAGCCTCGAGTCGTTCACGCAGGCGCTCGAAGAGGGCAAGGTCGACATGCTCAACCTCATCCTCAAGGGCGATGTGTCGGGTGCTGTCGAGGCCCTCGAGGACTCGCTGCTCAAGATCGACGTGGGCGACGAGGTCGACCTCCGCATCATCCACCGCGGTGTCGGTGCGATCACGGAGAACGACATCAACCTCGCGACGGTCGACAACGCGATCGTCATCGGCTTCAACGTGCGTCCCGAGGCCAAGGCCCGCGACCTCGCCGAATCCGAAGGCGTGGACGTGCGCTACTACTCGGTGATCTACGATGCGATCGATGACATCGAGAGCTCGCTCAAGGGCATGCTCAAGCCCGAGTTCGAAGAGGCCCACGTGGGCTCCGCAGAGATCCGGGAAGTCTTCCGGTCCTCCAAGTGGGGCAACATCGCGGGCTCGATCGTCCGGGACGGGCTCATCAAGCGGAACTCCAAGGCGCGTCTCACGCGCGACGGAGTGGTCGTGGGGGACAACCTCACGGTCGAGTCGCTGCGGCGGTTCAAGGACGATGCGACCGAGGTCCGCGAGGGCTTCGAGTGCGGTATCGGACTGGGCAGCTTCAACGACATCCGCGAGGGCGACCTCATCGAGACGTTCGAGATGCGCGAGAAGCCGCGCGACTGAGTGCGTGTCCGTCAGGGGGCGGCTGTGCCGGCGCTGTCCGCGCCGCCGCAGCCGCCCCCGGCGCATTCATCCATCACCACTGAATGACTAGGGAGTACCCATGGCAGATCCGACACGAGCACGGAAGATCGCCGACCGCATCAAGGTGAGCGTGGCGCAGACGCTGGAGAAGCGAGTGAAGGACCCGCGCCTGGGGTTCGTCACTGTGACCGACGTGCGACTCACCGGCGATCTGCAGAACGCCACCGTCTTCTACACGGTGTTCGGTTCCGACGCGGACCTCGAAGGAACGAAGGCGGCCCTCGAATCCTCGAAGGGCCTCATCCGCTCCGAAGTGGGCAAGGTGCTGCGGATCCGGCTCACACCGACGATCGAGTTCGTCGCAGACGCAGTGCCCGCAGCGGCGGCTGAGCTCGATGAACTCATCGCGCGCGCGCAGGCGCGTGACGCGGAAGTGGCGGCGCTGGCTCGCGACGCGGTGCCCGCTGGCGAGGCCGACCCCTACCGTCGTCCACGCGAAGACGCCGCGGTGGACGAGGCAGATGCGGCGAACGGTGCAGACGCTGAGACCGCGGAGGTCGTCGTGGAGGCGGAAGACGTCACGGACACAGACGAACGCTGAAGCGGCCGACTGTCACAGTCGCGTTACAGAGGAAATCGAGCGTGGAGGGCGGCCGGAAGGCCGCCCTCCACGCTTGTCATCAGGGGTTTCAACGGGTGACTTGTACTCGCGAACGAGACGAGTACACTTGCTCGAGGTAACGGAACGATCACGAATCTGTGAAGGAACGATCCGATTGGGTAAGCATTCGACACCTCAGCAGTCCTGGCTCACCACCGCGCGCGATTTCGCGGGTGCTGTGGCCACGCTGCATCGCAAGCCTCAGGGCAGGCACAGCGGGCCCAGCACTGAGGAGCTGACAGCGACAGGTGTCCTCCGCACTGTGCGACAGCGTCCGATGGTCGCTGCGATCGCACTGCCGGCGGCTGCGACGGTCGGCATCGTGGCCTCGACGTTCGCGATGGGTCAGAACGAGGCCGGCGGCACCGTCACTGCGGAGAGCAGTGCGCAGGTGAGTGAAGTCGACACGCCGACGCCTGAAGCGTCCACTCCCTCGGAGGAAGAGCTGCAGGAGGAGATCGACCAGGAGCGCGAGGCGTACGCCGATTCGCTCAAGGACGACGATCGCTATGCGGATGCGGGCGAGTCCAGCATGAAGGCCGTGCCGAAGCCGACGAAGACCGCCCAGGCGACCGACGCGGCGGTCGGCGAAGCGTCCGGCGGATCCGATTCCGGCGATTCCGATGCAAGCAGCAGTGGCGGCGGCGACGACAGTGGTGTGTCGGGCGAAGCGTGCTCCGTGTCGTCCTCGATCGAATCGGGACTCACACCGGGCGGCAGGGCCGCCTATCGTGCCGTCTGCGCAGCCTTCCCGGAAGTGGAGTCCTACGGGGGGCGTCGGTCTGACCCCGGCTCGGACCACAACAGCGGAAATGCCGTCGACATCATGACCTCCAGCGCGACCGGTGACCGCATCAAGGACTACCTCATCGCGAACCGGGACAAGCTCAATGTGAAGTACGTGATCTGGGAGCAGAAGATCTACGCTTCCTACACGGGCTGGTCGGGTCGTCCGATGGAGGATCGCGGTTCCGTGACCGCCAATCATTACGACCACGTCCACGTCTCCGTGAACTGATCGGGTCGACTGTGACCGCTCCCCACGGATTCCTCCTGCTCGACAAGCCTGCAGGGTGGTCGAGCCACCGTGTGGTCTCCCGGGTGCGCAAGTGGCTGGGGACGCGCAAGGTCGGCCACGCCGGCACGCTCGACCCGATGGCCACCGGGCTCCTCATCATCGGAGTGGGTCCCTCCACACGACTGCTGACTTTCGCCGTGGGCCTGGGCAAGACCTACACTGCGACCGTGCGCCTGGGCGCCGCGACGCCCACGGACGACGCGGACTCTCCCGCTGACCGCTTCGGTGATCCCAGCGCACTCGCGGATCTCGACCTCGACCGGATCGACGAGGCGCTCGGGGCCCTGCGCGGTGACATCATGCAGTCGCCCAGCGCTGTCTCGGCCATCAAGGTGGACGGGCGCCGCGCCTACGCGCGAGTGCGTGCGGGCGAGGACGTCGAATTGGCTGCCAGGCCGGTGACGGTGTCGCGCTTCGACCCCACCTCTTCGATCCGCTGCGACACCCTCGTCGACGAGGCGGGTTCCCCGCATCGAGTCGCGGACGTCGACGTCGTCGTCGAGTGCTCATCGGGGACGTATGTGCGTGCACTCGCCCGGGACCTGGGCGATGCGCTCGGCGTGCACGGCCACCTCACCGCACTCCGCCGCACGCACGTGGGTCACTACAGCGTCGACGAGGCACTCGCTGTGCCGGACTTCGAGGAGACCGCACCGTCGCCCGATCTGCTCGCACCTGCGACCGCCGCGGCCGCTTTGCTGCCCGTGCTCGCCGTGTCCCCGCAGCAGGCGGCGTCGCTGCGTCAGGGGCAGTTCATCGACGACCAGTCCGTGGTGCCCCCTGACGCCTCGGAACCGTTCGCCGCCGTCGTGCGGCAGGGTGAGTTCGACGGGGACGACTCCAGACGAGACGACCGCGGCGGTGACCATCCCGTCGCGCACGACCTGGTGGCCATTGTGGACCGGCGGGGCAGCGCATTCGCCCCCCGCGTCGTCTTCCCCGCGTGAGCCGGAGTCGCATCACCGAATAGGTGATGCAACCGTTTAAGGTTGCAATGCAACATGCAACCGGTTAGGGTTGACGTTAGGCTCGGTGTGCGGTTGACTGGGGGCATGTTCGTCATGACGATCGACCAGGTCGACTCGAGAGCGCATCCCGATGCAGTCCCGCAGCTGCTCGAGCGCCTGCGGGACGTGCCTGTCGACCTGCCGTTCGAGAGGACCGCAGGCGATGAGGTCCAGGGCGTGCTCTCCGATCCGCGCGCGGTCGTGGACGCATGGGAGGCGTCAGCCCGTGACGGGCGATGGACGGTGGGGATCGGTGTCGGGCGCGACGGTGTGCTCACCGCCTCCAGTCGGGCATCGCGCGGGGGCCCCTTCCTCGCCGCCCGGGAGGCGGTCGAGGATGCGAAGGGCGATGCCTCTCGCGTGACCGTCTCCGTGTCACCGTCTGCAGCCGGTTCCGATGCGGAGGCGGTCGGCGCGGACGCGCAGTCCGTCCTGCGCCTCCTCTCCGTCATCATCGGTATGCGCTCCGACGCGGGTTGGCGGGTGCTCGACGCCGCGCGGGCGCGTCCGGAGGCGACCCAGGCCGAGCTCGCCCGCGACCTCGGCATCTCACGGCAGGCGGTGTCGAAGGCGCTGCGGACGAACCACGCACACACCGTCGACGCCGGTCTCGTCTCTGCGGCGCGCCTGCTGGCGCACACACTCGAGCTGTGTCCCACCGGAGGGGGCGCGGACGGCCCGGTGTCGGGGACTGGGCGCACCGGGCGTGATTCAAGATGAGTCCCGACGTCCTCACCGTGTGCGCAGCCCTGGGCATCGGCATCGCGGCGGCACTCCTCGGGTGGCCGCTCACGCGGCTCACCCTCCACGTGGCGGCCGGACGGGACCGCGCTCGGCGGGAGGAGGCCGCCGCACCCGATGACACGGACGCAGAAGTGCCCGGCCGCACCGGCGACACGAGCCACGAGGACGACCCGGACCCCGACACCGCCGTGCACGACGTGGATGACGACGGTCTGCTGCGCGGCGGGCTGTGGATCGGGCTCCTGGAGCGCGCGTTCGTCGCCGGCGGGATCGCACTCGGTGAACCATCCATCCTTGCGGTCGTCGTCGCGATCAAGGGGCTCGGGCGTGTGCCGGAGCTGCTGAAGAGCCCGACCGCGGGCGAGCGCTTCATCATCGGTTCCCTCGCCTCCCTCGGGGTGGCACTGGGCGTCGGGGTGGTCGGCCGTGCACTGATCGGGTGACACCCTGCGCTACCCTGGATCGGGTGCTTCGCGCATGTGCGGGAGCAGACCCGCCCGCACCGGTCGCCGTCGCGCGGTCCGCGATGAATCGACGCTCACTGAGAGGACGCAGGTGGACATCTTCCGCAGGCTCGAGGACGTGCCCGAGGACCTCGGGCGGACGGCGGTCACCATCGGCAACTTCGACGGTGTGCACTGCGGTCACGCGGTGGTCCTCGAGACGCTCCGCTCGAAGGCCGTGGAGCGCGACCTCACGTCGCTCGTCGTGACCTTCGACCCGCATCCGCGGCTCGTGCATCAGGCGGACTCACCGGTCGAACTCATCTGCGGGCTCGAGCAGCGGTTGGGGCGCATCGCCCTCTCCGGAGTCGACGCGGTGCTCGTCCAGTCGTATTCCCTCGCGTTCGCGGAGCAGTCGGCGGAGGAGTTCGTCCTCGACTACCTCGTGGGGAAGCTGGGCGCCCGTGCGGTCGTCGTCGGCGCGGACGTGCGGTTCGGTCGTGGCAACTCCGGCGATCTTGCGACCCTCACGGCGCTGGGGGACGAACACGGCTTCGACGTGTGCGTCATCGACGAGGTCGGTGAGGGCGGTCGCTACTCGTCGAGCGCCATCCGGAGGCTGCTCGAGATCGGCGATGTCCGTGCTGCCGCGGAGCAGCTGGGCTATGACCACACGCTCACGGGGACCGTGGTGCACGGTGAGAAGCGGGGACGCGAGATGGGCTTCCCCACAGCGAACCTCGACCTCGAAGCTGAGGGACTCGTCCCGGCGGACGGTGTCTACGCCGGGTGGATGACCTTCCCTGCGCGCGGCCTCCGACTCCCCACCGCCATCTCCGTCGGGACGAATCCGACGTTCCACGGCAGTGTGCGCACCGTCGAAGGGCACGCCCCGGACGTGGCTTTCGCGGACCTCGACGTCTACGGCGAGACGATGGAGGTCTCCTTCGTCGAGCGCATCCGCGGGCAGGTGGCGTTCCGTGGGATGGGGCCGCTCATCGAGCAGATGCACGACGATGTCGACCGCGTGCGTGCTGTGTTAGGCTAGAAGATGCCGTTTTTTCACCGGCCGCGGTTCCATAGTGCTCGCACAGAAGGTGTGGGCGCCGCGCAGCGACACCACGGAGGACTCACATGGCTCTCGACCCACAGGTCAAGCAGGAGATCATGAAGGAATACGCGACCCACGAAGGCGACACCGGTTCTCCGGAGGTGCAGATCGCGGTCATGTCACGCCGTATCACCGATCTCACCGAGCACTTCAAGGAGCACAAGCACGACCACCACTCGCGTCGTGGCCTGCTCCTCATCGTCGGCAAGCGCCGTCGGATGCTCAAGTACCTTCAGCACGTCGACATCGAGCGCTACCGTGCGCTGATCGCCCGTCTGGGCCTGCGCCGCTGAGTGCGCGCCGGTCCCCGGGATCGGCGCACGAGTGCTTCGAAGCCCCTGCCCACCGCACCGGTGGGCAGGGGCTTCGTCCGTTCCGACGGCGCGGATGCCGGTGAAACCGTCAGTGCTTGCTACGATGGGTGTGTCCAACAAACCGGTGACATCGTCGTCGGTCCTCGACAGTGGCCTCCGCAACGAGAAAGTGCGTGGGCTTCGATCGAAGGCCGCCGAACTACGACGTGCAGCGCATGCGCGCAGCGCAGGTCACCGGCCATTCCGCGCCCGGCCCGTTCCATCGGGTCCGAGGGCGCAACCATCCCGCCGCCCGCGCGTTCGACGTGCTCGGCGGCAGAACGGAGACACCGTGGGTCTGAACCCCGAGTCCGCCGTCGCCCATATCGACAATGGGCGCTTCGGCACACACACAGTCCGCTTCGAGACCGGACGCATCGCGCAGCAGGCCGCCGGCAGCGTCTGCGCCTACCTGGACGACGAGACGATGCTGCTGTCGGCGACGACGGCCAGCAAGCGTCCGAAGGAGCACTTCGACTTCTTCCCGCTGACGGTCGACGTCGAAGAGCGCATGTACGCGGACGGCCGGATCCCCGGCTCGTTCTTCCGCCGTGAGGGCCGCCCGTCGACCGACGCGATCCTCACCTGCCGCCTCATCGACCGCCCGCTGCGCCCGTCCTTCGTCAAGGGGCTGCGCAACGAGGTCCAGGTGGTCGTCACGGTCATGGCGCTCGAGCCGGGCGTCCTGTACGACACGCTCGCCATCAACGCGGCGTCGATGTCGACGCAGCTGTCGGGCCTGCCCTTCAGCGGTCCGATCGGTGCTGTCCGCATCGCACTGATCGACGGCCAGTGGGTCGCGTTCCCCACACACGAACAGCTCGAGGAGGCCGTCTTCGACATGGCGGTCGCCGGTCGGGTGGTCGGCGACGACGTCGCGATCATGATGGTCGAGGCAGAGGCGACGGAACGGGTCATCGACCTGGTCCGCGGCGGCGCCACCGCACCGACCGAAGAAGTCGTGGCGAGCGGCCTCGAGGCCGCGAAGCCCTTCATCAAGGAGCTCGTCCGTGCACAGCAGGAGCTGGCTGACCGGGCTGCGAAGCCCACTGCCGACTACCCGGTGTTCCGCGAGTACGAGGACGACGTCTACGCCGCTGTTGAAGAGCTCGCGCTCGAGCAGCAGACGAAGAACTTCCAGATCGCTGACAAGCAGGAGCGCGAAACCGCTGGCGACGCTCTGCTCACGTCGCTCTACGAGCAGCTCGGTGAGCGCTTCGAGGGCCGCGAGGGCGAGATCGCGGGTGCGCTCAACGCGCTGACGAAGCAGGTCATCCGCAAGCGGATCCTCACCGAGCAGATCCGCATCGACGGTCGCGGGCTCAAGGACATCCGTCCGCTGACCGCGGAGACCGGCGTCCTGCCGCGCGTGCACGGATCAGCCCTCTTCGAGCGGGGCGAGACGCAGATCCTCGGCGTCACGACGCTCAACATGCTCAAGATGGAGCAGCAGATCGACTCGCTGGCACCGGAGAAGTCGAAGCGCTACATGCACCACTACAACTTCCCGCCGTACTCGACCGGTGAGACCGGCCGTGTGGGAAGCCCGAAGCGCCGCGAGATCGGTCACGGCGCGCTCGCAGAGCGTGCGCTCATGCCGGTCCTGCCGACCCGCGAGGAGTTCCCCTACGCGATCCGTCAGGTGTCGGAGGCACTGAGCTCCAACGGCTCGACCTCGATGGGCTCCGTCTGCGCGTCGTCGCTCGCGATGCTCCACGCGGGTGTGCCGCTGCGCGCGCCGGTCGCGGGCATCGCGATGGGCCTCGTCTCGGACGTCGTCGACACCGCCGATGGCCCGCAGACGGCCTACGCGGCACTCACCGACATCCTCGGTGCGGAGGACGCCTTCGGCGACATGGACTTCAAGGTCGCCGGCACCCGCGACTTCATCACGGCGATCCAGCTCGACACGAAGCTCGACGGACTGCCGACCGCAGTCCTGTCCGCTGCGTTCAAGCAGGCACGTGAGGCGCGCTTCGCGATCCTCGACGTCATGGGTGAGGAGATCGACGCACCGGCGGACATGGCTCCGACGGCACCGCGGATCATCTCGGTCAACATCCCCGTGGACAAGATCGGCGAGGTCATCGGCCCCAAGGGCAAGATGATCAACCAGATCCAGGAGGACACCGGCGCGCAGATCAGCATCGAGGACGACGGCACCGTGCTCATCGGAGCGGCGGACGGCGTTGCGGCGGAAGCCGCACGCAGCGCGGTCAACGCGATCGCGAACCCGCAGGTCCCCGAACTGGGCGAGCGCTACCTGGGCACCGTCGTCAAGCTCATGAGCTTCGGCGCGTTCGTGTCGCTGAGCCCGGGCCGCGACGGTCTGCTCCACATCTCGGAGCTGCGGAAGCTGAACGACAACAAGCGTGTCGAAGAGGTCGAGGACGTCCTGGGCGTCGGACAGAAGGTCCAGGTCGAGATCACGAAGATCGATGACCGCGGCAAGCTGTCGCTCGTGCCGGTGACGGAGGACTCTGACGCCGACGCGACCGCAGAGACGGCCGAGGAGGCCTGATCCTGCCATCGTGAGTGAGATCCTCTCAGCCGGGGAGGGCGGTCGCATCGAGCGCACCGTCCTCCCCGGCGGCATTCGCATCATCACCGAGACCGTGCCCGGCCTGCAGTCGGAGACCGTCGGCGTGTGGGTGGGCTCCGGCTCCCGCCACGAGGCCGAGGTCGCCGCGGGGTCGACGCACTTCCTCGAGCACATGCTCTTCAAGGGCACGGCGACGCGCAGTGCGCTGGACATCGCCCGAGGTCTCGAGCGCACGGGTGGCGACTCCAACGCGGTCACGTCGAAGGAGTACACCTGCTACTACGCCCGGTGCCTCGTGAGTGACCTCGAGGCCGT
Source organism: Brevibacterium yomogidense (assembly GCF_016107685.1). Classification (GTDB taxonomy): domain Bacteria; phylum Actinomycetota; class Actinomycetes; order Actinomycetales; family Brevibacteriaceae; genus Brevibacterium; species Brevibacterium yomogidense. The sequence goes on along the minus strand of NZ_JABASY010000003.1, from coordinate 65,036 downwards.
CGGCGAGCTGCTGTGGGACATGGTGCTCCGCTCGACGCTCGACGTGGACGAGTTCGAGAGGGAGCGCGGAGTCATCGTCGAAGAGCTCGCGATGGCGGCGGACGATCCGACGGACCAGCTGTTCGAGGACTTCGAGCAGCTCACGTTCGAATCGCAGGCGCTGGGCCGCCCGGTGGGCGCGACGAGGGAGCAGATCCGCGCGCTCGAGCACGGGGTGCTCCGCGAGCACTACGCCGACGCCTACTCGGGCCCCGGACTCGTCTTCGCCGCCGCGGGCGGTGCGACGCACGCCGAGGTCGTGGACCAGGTCATGCGACACGTCGCCGGAAGCGACGGGGCGGGTTCCTGCACGGCTGGGACCGCGCGCGGCACGGAGGACCCGGCGGAGGCCTCGGCCGCGGTGTTCACTCCGGGCACCCACGTCCGGCAGCGGTCGACGGAGCAGCAGGGACTCGTCCTCGGCACGCAGGGGCTCAGCGAGGGGCACGACGACCGGTTCGTCCACCTCGTCCTGTCGAACCTGCTGGGCGGCGGTATGGCCTCGCGACTCTTCCAGCGGATCCGTGAGGAGCACGGGCTGGCCTACTCGGTCCAGACCGTGCTGAGCCAGTACTCGGACGTGGGGCTCTTCGGCGTCTACGCGGGATGCGCACCCGAATCCGCCGACCAGGTGCTCGACCTCGTGGGGGAGGAGCTCACCCGTATCGCACGAGAGATGCCGGACGGCCGCGAGGTGGACGACGTGGTCTCGCAGCTGGCGGGCGGCACCGTGCTGGGGCTCGAATCGACGGCAGTGCGCATGAATCGCATCGCGCGGCACGAGCTCACGGGCCTGCCACTGCTCAGTGCGGACACCCTCATCGCGGAGGTCCGCCGGGTCACCCCTGAGGACATCCGCGCACACGCCGCAGGTCTGCTCGAGCAGGACTGGGCCCTCGCAGCGGTGGGACCCCGCAGTGATCTGCGGATCCCGCACCTGGGGTGACGCCGCACCGCACGTGGAAGGGCGGGAATAACGGCACGTGACACAGCCGTTGTCCCTGATAGCGGCCCGCGATAGGGTCGAAGATGTGGAGGGGCGTTCCGCCCACCCGACGATTTCAAGGAGGCAACACATGGCTGAGTACAGCCTTCCCGACCTTCCGTACGATTACGCCGCACTGGAGCCGCACATCTCCGGTCGCATCATGGAGCTGCACCACGACAAGCACCACGCGACCTACGTGAAGGGTGCCAACACCGCACTCGAGCAGATGGCGGAAGCCCGCGAGAAGGGCGAGTTCGGCACGATCAGCAAGCTGTCGAAGGACCTGTCCTTCAACCTCGGCGGTCACGTCAACCACTCGATCTTCTGGAACAACATGAGCCCGGACGGCGGCGACAAGCCCACCGGTGAGCTCGCGGCGGCCCTCGACGACCAGTTCGGCGGCTTCGACTCGTTCCAGGGACACTTCACGGCCGCGGCGACGTCGATCCAGGGCTCCGGTTGGGCCATCCTCGGCTGGGACACGCTGGGGCAGCGCCTCACGCTCGAGCAGCTCTACGACCAGCAGGGCAACGTCCAGGTCGGCTACATCCCGCTGCTGCAGCTCGATATGTGGGAGCACGCCTTCTACCTCGACTACCAGAACGTGAAGCCGGACTACGTCAAGGCCTGGTGGAACATCGTGAACTGGGAGGACGTGCAGGCACGCTTCGAGCGCGCACGCACGCAGACGCCGGGCCTCATCGCCTGACGCCTCCAGCCTCGCACGTGACAAGCGCCCCCGCTCCGCTGAGCAGGGGCGCTTCGTCGTCTCGCCCCCTTGCAGTGCGCCGTGGTGCGCTGCAGCGTGCAGGGCCTGTTTCCGGGCGGGGGCTTCAGCCTCGTAGACTCGGATCCGACCGCAGTGTGCAGACCGGCCCGCGGGTCGGGGAACAGGGGAGTGACACGTGAGCGACATCCGAGTGGGCGTCATCGGAGCGCAGGGCCGCATGGGCTCGCACGCCGTCGAAGCGGTCCGGGACGCAGAGGGGCTCGTGCTGGCCACCGCACTGGGCAGCTCCGACCCGATCGAGCGGATCCTGGAGGCGGACGTCGACGTCGCCGTCGAGCTCACCGTCCCGAACGCGACGGAGGACAACGTCTCCTTCCTCGTCGACCACGGCATCGACACCGTCGTGGGGACGACCGGGTGGACGGACGACCGGCTCAACGCGCTGCGGGCGCGCCTGGAGGAACACCCCGACACGGCAGTCCTCATCGCCCCGAACTTCTCGATCGGCGCGGTGCTCGCGATGCGGTTCGCGGAACTGGCGGCGCCGTACTTCGATTCCGCGGAGATCCTCGAGATCCACCACACCCGCAAGCTCGATGCACCGTCCGGGACCGCCGTCCACACGGCGCAGCGGATCGCTGCGGCGAGGAACGCGGCGGGCCTGACGGCGATGCCGGACGCCACGGATTCCGATCCGCACGGCGCCCGCGGAGCGGTGATCGACGGCGTCCACGTCCACGCCGTCCGCCAGCAGGGCATGAACGCCCACGAGGAGATCATGTTCGGTTCCGACGGGGAAGCCCTCACACTGCGCACCGACACGTTCTCCACCAGCGCCTTCATGCCGGGCATCCTCACGGCGGTGCGCGCGATCGGCAGCCGTCGCGGCCTGGACGTGGGACTCGAGTCCTACCTGGACCTCGCATGACGAAGGCGAAGATCGGTGTGGCGATCGTCACGATCGGCCTCCTCCTCTACTTCTGGTTCACCCTCCAGCGCGCGTGGATCATGGTGACGGACGACTCCCTCGTCGCGAAGGGGATCGGGATCGCACTGTTCGCCCTTCCGCTCGTCGGCGCATGGACGCTCGTGCGGGAACTGCTCTTCGGAGCGCAGACGGAGCGCCTGGCCCAGATGCTCGCCGCCGAAGGCGGTCTGCCCCCGGACAACCTGCCCCGCACCCCGGGAGGGCGCATCGTCCGTGCAGCCGCGGACGCCGAATTCGAGCGGTACCGGGTGGAGGCGGACGCGGCACCGGACGACTGGCGGTCCTGGTTCCGCCTGTCCTGCGCGTATGACGCCGCCGGGGACCGCAGGCGCGCCCGCGAATCGATGCGGCGAGCGATCAGCATGGAGAAGAGAATCGCGGTGACACCATGACGACCACCAACCCCCTCCTCGTCCCCACCCTCTCGGACCTCCGTGCGCGGACGAGCATGAAATGGGGCCTCTACCCCTCCGACGTGCTGCCGCTCTGGGTGGCGGAGATGGACGTGAGTCTCGCCCCTGCCGTGACGGAGGCGATCGTCCGTGCCGCTCAGACCGGCGACACCGGGTACCCGTACGGAACGGCGTACGCCGAATCCGTCGCCTCCTTCGCAGCGGACCGCTGGGGGTGGGACGGCCTCGACCCATCCCGGACGGCTCAGGTGCCGGACGTCATGATGGGGATCGTCGAAGTGCTCCGACTGCTCACCCGGCCCGGTGACGCTGTCGTCGTCACCGCGCCCGTCTATGCGCCGTTCTTCGCCTTCGTCACGCACGCGGACCGGCAGGTGGTGGAGACGTCGCTGAGCGCCGAACACCGCTTGGACCCGGCCGCGATCGAGGACGGGCTGCTGCGCGCGCGGGCAGGGGGTTCGAAGAACCCCGTCGTGCTCCTGTCGAATCCGCACAACCCCACGGGCACCGTGCACACGCGCGCAGAGCTCGAATCCATCGCCCAGGTCGCGCGGCGGCACGGTGCACGGATCGTCTCCGACGAGATCCATGCACCGCTCGTGTACTCCGACGCGGCGTTCGTCCCGATGCTGTCGGTGGTGGGGGCGGAGAACGCGTTCGCGCTCACGAGCGGGTCGAAGGCGTTCAACCTCGCCGGACTCAAGGCCGCGCTCCTCATGGCGGGTCCGGAGGCCGTCGACGACCTCGGGCGCCTGCCGGAGGAAGTCAGCCACGGCCCCAGCCACGTGGGGATCCTCGCGCACACCGCCGGCTTCGCTCGCGGCGGAGACTGGCTCGACGCGCTGCTCGCGGGACTCGAGGACAACCGGACGCTGCTGGGCCGGCTGCTCGAGGAACATCTGCCGCAGGTGTCCTGGACACCGCCGCAGGCCACCTACCTCGCGTGGCTCGACGCCTCTGCCCTGGGCCTGTCCGCCGCGGCCTCAGCGGACGCCCTCGCAGTCGTCTCCGACCTCGCGGGACCGGCGGAATTCTTCCTCGAGGAGGCGCGGGTGGCGCTGAGCTCCGGCCACGTGTTCGGTCGCGGCGGGGAGGACGCGGTGCGCCTGAACTTCGCGACTCGGCCGGAGATCCTCACCGATGCCGTCACGAGGATGGGCCGGGCGGTGTCCGCGGTCCGGTGACGTGAGTCGCGCCCGGACCGACGACCGGGCCGGAGGCCTCACCGACGACGGGACCCAGCACCTGCCGCAGAGCGGCTCTCACGATGACGGAGACGCCGGTCTCCAGCGGCCCCCGGCGGGAGACCAGGCCGGTCCACAGCAGAGCGGCGAGGATGACGAGCGCGAGGTTCACCGCGAACCACTGCAGGTGCCACCCGACTCCGGGCAATGTCGGCATGGTGGGGGAGACGGCCGCGATCGCGAGGACGCAGATGTGCAGCGAGTACATGCTGAGCGGGGTCGACCCGGGTCGCGACAGCCACGCGTGCAGCAGGGTCGGACCACGGTCCAGCAGGGGCCCCACGAGCAGGCAGAGCGCGATGACCGCCATCGCGACCCCTGAGGTCTGGACGAGATCGAAGCTCGTGCCGGAATGCGGTCCGGCCGTGACCAGCCACCACGCCGAATCCGCCGGTGTGACGCCGTACGCCCCCAGCATGATGACGCGATCGACATAGGTGGGGACATCCGTCACGGTCGCCTCTCCGTAGAGCGATTCGAGCTCCCAGCGGCCGCGGACGTTCATGAGGAGCGAGGAAGCGGCCAGAGCGAGGGTCGTCGCTGCCGTCCCGGCCAGGAGCAGTGCGACCCGGCGGTTGAGATCGCTCCAGTCGATGCGGGCCAGCCACATCCCCAGCAGGATGTAGCCCACCCACTGCAGGAGGGGGTAGTACCCGGTGAGCAGGAGGCCGATCCAGGTGTCGGGGACGAGGGCGTTCGAGAAGGCGGGGACGAACAGGTCCGCGTCCGCGAACACCGGCAGTGACCGCACGAGGTGCGACAGCTGAGGAGTGACGAGGAACCACACCCACGCGGTGGCGCCGAGCAGCCACGTGGGGAAGCGGAGGAAGAGCGGGGCGATGAGGAACAGTGCGCCGTAATTCACGAGGATGACGGCGATCCCGGAAGGCAACTCGCCCAGAGCGAAGCCGACGAGGGCGATGAGGATGCCGCGCACGACGAGTCCGATCGCCGCAGCTGCCCACCCGCGTACTCCCGGGTGGGCGAGTGCGCCACGGGTCGACAGGATGATCGAGAACCCCGCGAGGACGGCGAAGAGAGCGGAGGCACGGCCCTGGAAGAGCGCGACCGCTGTGAGATTCCCCGCATCGTCCATGCGGGGGAGGATGTGCGTGGCCATCATCCCGAACAGCGCGAGCCCGCGGGCCAGGTCGATGCCGAGGATGCGGGAGCGGGTGGCGCTTCGCGGAGTGCCGCGAGGTGTGCCCTGGGCGGATGCTGCGGGAGTCGTGTGCACGGCGGGCCTTCGTGGGTTCGCCCGCGCGCGGCGGGTAGGATCGGACCATGGCCATGATAGAGGACGCAGCAGGAAATGCGGCGCGCGATGCCTTCGGCCACGTCGGCACCGCGATGATCACCCCCTTCACCGCGGACGGCGCGGTGGACTTCGCTGCGCTGGAAGCGACGGCGGACCATCTCATCGAACGGGGCAACGACCTGCTGGTCGTGTCCGGGACGACCGGGGAGGCGTCGACGACGACCGACACGGAGAAGGCGGAGATCCTCCGCGCCGTCGTCTCCGCGACCGCGGGTCGCGCCAAGGTCGTCGCAGGTGTGGGGACGAACCACACGGCACAGTCGATCGCGCTGTCGCAGAGTGCGCGGGAGTGCGGAGCGGACGGCCTGCTCTCCGTCACCCCCTACTATTCGCGGCCCACGCAGGACGGGATCATCGCGCACACACGGGCGATCGCGGACTCGACGGACCTCCCCGTCATGCTCTACGACATCCCCGGGCGGTCGGCCGCACCGCTGACCACCCAGACCATCCTCGCCCTCGCTGAGCATCCGCAGATCCTCGCGGTCAAGGATGCGAAGGGCGCACTCGGTGCGACGCAGGACGTCCTCGCACACGGGACCATCGCCTACTACTCGGGGGAGGACGCACTCAACCTCCCCCTGCTGTCGATCGGTGCCGTCGGCGTCGTCTCCGTCGTGGGACATGTCGCCGCGGACCGCTACAGCACCCTCGTCTCCCTCGTCGCGTCGAATGATGTCGCGGCGGCCCGCCGGATCGCGGCGGACCTGGCACCCCTGGTGGACGCGATCATGAATCACATGCCCGGAGTCGTCGCCGCGAAGGCGGCGCTCGAACTCATGGGCGTCATCCCGACGCGCACAACGCGCCTTCCCCTGCTTCCGGCTGATGCGGAGCAGGTGGAGGCGGTGCGCCTGGCCCTGCAAAGGAGCGACTACCTCACGTGTTGACTTTCCTACCGGAGATCGGAGAGCCCAAGAAGGCTTCTCGCGATGCTCTGAGAATCGTGGCACTCGGCGGACTCGGAGAAGTCGGTCGCAACATGACCGTCTTCGAGTACAACGACAAGATCCTCATCGTCGACTGCGGCGTCCTCTTCCCTGAGGAGGAGCAGCCCGGCGTCGACCTCATCCTGCCCGACCTCACATACCTGGACGGCAAGTACGACAAGATCGTCGGGCTGGTCCTCACCCACGGGCACGAGGACCACATCGGAGCGGTGCCCTACCTGCTGCGCAAGCGCAATGACATCCCGATCCTCGGATCGACCCTGACACTGGCGCTCATCGAGGCGAAGCTCAAGGAGCACCGGATCAAGCCGATGACCCGGGTGGTGAAGGAGGACGACAAGGACCAGCTGGGTCCGTTCGACCTCGAGTTCATCGCGGTGAACCACTCGATCCCGGATGCGCTGGCCGTCATGATCCGGACGAAGGCGGGCAACGTCCTCCACACCGGCGACTACAAGATGGACCAGCTTCCGCTCGACGGTCGGATCACGGACCTCCGCGCCTTCGCACGCCTGGGCGAGGAAGGGGTGGACCTCTTCCTCACCGACTCGACGAACGCGGAGGTCCCCGGCTTCACCCCGTTCGAGAAGGACATCGGACCGGTCCTCGTCAACCTGTTCGCCCAAGCACCGCGCCGCATCATCGTCGCGTCGTTCGCGTCGCACGTGCACCGCGTGCAGCAGGTGCTCGACGCGGCGAACGCGCACGGCCGCAAGGTCGCGTTCGTGGGACGCTCCATGGTCCGCAACATGAAGATCGCCCAGGACCTCGGCTACCTCACCGCCCCGCCCGGCACGATCATCGACATGAAGCGGGTGGGCGACTACCCCGAGGACCAGATCGTCCTCATGAGCACCGGCAGCCAGGGCGAGCCGATGGCTGCGCTGGGTCGCATGGCGAACCGCAACCACCCCGTCGAGGTGGGCGAGGACGACATGGTCATCCTCGCCTCGTCACTGGTGCCGGGCAATGAGAACGCGGTCTTCCGCGTCATCAACGGGCTCATGAAGCTGGGGGCGAAGGTCGTGCACAAGGGGTCCGCGGACATCCACGTGTCCGGTCACGCCTCCGCCGCAGAATTGCTCTACACCTACAACATCGTGCAGCCGAAGGGCGTCATGCCGGTCCACGGCGAGTGGCGCCACCTGCTGGCCAACGGTGAGCTCGCGCACCAGACGGGGGTCCCGGAGGACCGGATCATCCTCGCGGAGAACGGCTACGCGGTGGACCTCGTGGACGGTGTCCCGTCCGTCGCCGGCGCCTACCCCACGCAGGACCTGTTCGTGGACGGATCGTCCGTCGGGGCGATCACGGAAGCGGACCTCAAGGACCGCCTCACGCTCGCGGGGGAGGGCTTCGTGTCGATCTTCATGGCGGTGGACGCCTCCCGCAGAGAGGTGATCGCCGGCCCGGAGATCCACACCCGTGGTGTCGCCGAGGAGGCGAACACGTTCGCCTCGATCGCGCCCAAGGTCGAGACCGCCGTGCTCGACGCGCTGCGGAACGGCACGAAGGACCGCCACCAGCTCCAGCAGATCATCCGGCGGACCATCGGTCGCTGGATCTCGTCGAAGCTGCGCCGCAAGCCGATGATCGTGCCGATGGTGGTCGTCCTCTGACACCTCATCGTCAGGCGGTGCGCTGATCACGTGCACGCACGGACGAACGCCCCGCCGGACCACGAGGTCCGGCGGGGCGTTCGTCCGTCACGACCTGGGCGGTCCGACTCGCGTCAGAACCCGCCGTCGACGGCCCAGCCCTCCGCGAGTTCGTCCGCGGTGGCCCGGAGGTGTGCGGCGACCTGGCTGTAGACGCCCGGTTCGAGCCGTGAACTGGGGCCGGACACGGACAGGGCCGCAGGAGCGGGGCCGCCGGGGACGGCCACAGCGAGGCACCGGACGCCGACCTCCTGTTCCTCGTCGTCGATCGCGTAGCCGCGCCGCCGGCTCACGTCGACCTCCTGCAGCACCGTGTCGACGTCGCGTGCGCCGAGCGGTGCCAGGAGGTCACGGACGCGGGCGTCCGGCATCGTCGTGAGGACCGCCTTGCCCACACCGGAGGCGTGGAGCGCCACGCGCCTGCCCACCTCTGTGAACATCCGCATCGAGCGATGCGAGGATGCCTGGGCGACGTACGTCATCGTGTCCTGCGTGAGGAACGCCAGATTCACGGTCTCCTCGAGACGGTCCACCAAGCGGTCCAGCGCCGGCTGCACCTGAGCCCCGGACTGCTGTGCGGCGACCGTGCCGAGCCGGACCAGCCTCGCCCCCAGGGCGTATCTGCGGTCGGGGAGCTGCAGGACGTACCCGCGGATGTTGAGGGTCGCGAGCAGGCGGTGGACGGTGGGGACCGGGAGCCCCGCCGCCTGGGCGATCTCCTTCGATCGGGCGATGCCACCGACTTCCGCGAGCGCCTCGAGCACGTCGATCGTCCTGTCGACGGACTGGACGATCGACGGGCGCGAGGGTGAGGTCTGGGTCGTCATGGTGCTCACCAGCGTAGCCCTGGTGAGCACCGACGGTTCCCCCGCATCACCGGTCGGCCGTCGCTTCCTCGACCGTTCCCTCCGGGCGGTCGGGGAGCAGCTCCTTGTTGGGGATGTCCTGCGAGCGGCGCAGGACGAAGAAGAGCGTGAGGAGACCGATGACGAGCAGCGCGAACACGATCGTGCCGAGGTTGAATCCTCCGCCGAACACGACGATGGACGCGAGGGCACCGGCCATGAGGCTGTACACGAGCATCGGGAGCACGGTCTTGCGGAGGATGATGCCCTCCTTGCCGAGCAGGCCGACCGTGGCGGATGCCGCGACGACGTTGTGGACGGCCACCATGTTGCCGGCGGCACCGCCCACGGCCTGCGCCGCGACGATCGTCTCCGGCGAGCTCACACCGAGGTTCACACCCGTGGCGAACTGGAACTGCGAGAACATGAGGTTCGACACGGTGTTGGAGCCCGCGACGAACGCACCCAGCGCGCCGGCGAAGGGCGCCACCAGCGGCCAGCCGCTGCCCATGGCGTTCGCAGCGGCCTCCGCCAGGACGAGTGGCATCGAATCCATTCCGGTCGAGTTGTAGTCGCTGCCGGAGTTGATGAACACCCGGACCATGGGGACCGAGCACAGGAGGGCGAAGGCCGCTCCCGCGATCTGGTTGCCGGCGATGCGCCACGCGCCCGCCACCTGCTTGGCCTTCATGCGCTGGAGCGGGATCGTCAGCAGCGCGGCGATGATGAAGAGCGCTCCCGGCGAGTAGAGCAGTTCGCTCGCCTGGCCGATCCCGGTGCCGAGGATGTCGTTGACCTCCACAGCGGCGGGGCCGTTGAGGAACTCCTTGAGCGCGGGGATGTTCCGGGTGAGGAGGAGCAGCGCGACGACGATGAGGTAGGGGGACCAGGCGAGGGCCAGGGGCATCTTCTTCTCGAGGACGACCTCTTCGTCCCGCGGGTCGACGGAGCCCATCCAGTGGGAGGGCCAGCGCTTGCGCGGTGCGAACTCCCACGTGTCCTTCGGCTGCAGGAACCCGGCGCGCGCAGCGGTCACGACGATGAGGAGCCCGACGAGTCCGCCCACCATGGAGGGGAACTCGGGGCCCAGGAAAATCGCGACGAGCAGGTAGGGGACGACGAAGGAGACCGCGGCGAACAGAGCGAACGGCGCGACGGCGAGGCCTGCTGCGAAGCTCTTCCGCTCGCCGAAGAAGCGGGTCATGAAGCAGACGAGGATGATGGGGATCATGAGGCCGCAGATCGCGTGGAGAGTGGCGACCTGGACGGCGGTGTGTGCGACGAACGCGGTCTGGTCCGAGATGCCGAGCTCGCTCATGCGGTCGAGGACCGGCTGGGGGAAGAGGCCCCCGTCGCCGGAGACCAGCCCCTGACCGATGCCGGTGAGCATCGGGGTGCCGACGGCGCCGAAGCTCACGGGGGTCGACTGGATGATGAGGCCCGCGATGACAGCGGCGATCGCGGGGAACCCGAGTGCCAGGAGCAGGGGGGCGACCACAGCGGCGGGGGTGCCGAAGCCGGCCGCGCCCTCGATGAAGCTGCCGAACAGCCACGCGATGATGATGACCTGGATGCGGCGGTCGGGCGAGATCGAGACGAATCCGGCCTTGATCGAGTCGATCGCCCCGGATTTCGTGAGCGTCGACAGGAGTACGAGTGCGCCGAACACGATCCAGAGGAGGCCCAGGGCGACGATGATGCCCTGGATGACGGAGGCGCCGACGGTGACCCAGGAGAGGCCCCAGGCGAACACCCCCACGAGCGCGGCGACGACCAGCGAGACGGGCATGGCCACGGTCGCGGGAGCACGGAAGACGAGTAGCAGGACACCTGCCACGAGGATGGGTGAAGCAGCCAGGAGCGCTGCTAGTGCGATGTTGTCCATGGGGAGTTCCCTCAAGAGTTCGGAGTCGGCGATGTGATCGCCGGTGCGGCTGTTGCTGTGGGGCGGGTCACTGTGAGGTTTCTATCACATCCCTGGTTGTTTGCCGTGAACGCGGGCCCGCAATCTCGCAGAGTGGACTCGAAGCGACGGGAAGCGAAAGAATAGTCCTGTTTCACGCCATGGATTCCACAGAGTGAAAACAAGATTTCACGAACGGCGACTTCGGGTGCTAGCGTTCACGGTGAGACGTGAGGACGGGCACCGTCCCGCTCGATGCCGACGGCGAAAGGCCACTCATGACCACCACTGCCTCCGCTGCACCTGCGGACGCCCCGATCGCGACGACACTCGACGAGCTGGCGGCTGCGCTGCCGCCGGGGGCTCTCATCACCGACCCCGTGAAGACGGAGGCGTACCGCCGCGACCGGGCCGAAGACCCCGACGCGGGCACCCCCGCGGCGGTGGTCCGCGCGACCTCGACGGAAGACGTCCAGGCCGTCGTCCGCTTCGCTGCGGCGACCGGCACCCCGATCATCCCGCGGGGCGCGGGAACGAGCCTGTCGGGTGGGTCCACGGCTGTCGACGGCGGTATCGTGCTGTCGCTGGAGCGGATGCGCGAGATCACGATCGACCCGGTGACCCGCACGGCCGTCACGCAGCCGGGTGCGTTCAACGGTGAGGTCAAGGAGGCGGCAGCTGAGCACGGCCTCTGGTACCCGCCGGACCCCGCGTCGTTCACGTTCTGCTCGATCGGCGGCAACATCGCCACGAACGCAGGCGGACTCTGCTGCGTGAAGTACGGGGTGACGACCGACTACGTCCTGGGGATGAAGGTGGTGCTCGCCGACGGCCGCGCCGTCGAACTGGGTGGGCCCCGTCTCAAGGACGTCGCTGGGCTGTCGCTCACGAAGCTCTTCGTCGGCAGTGAGGGCACCCTCGGGGTCATCACTGAGGTGACGCTCCGCCTGGTGCCCGAGCAGCGTCCGCCCCACACGCTGGTCGCGACGTTCCCCACCCTCGACGACGCGACGGCGGCTGTGCTCGCGATCACTCAGCGCATGCGCCCGTCGATGCTCGAGTTCATGGACCGTCCCACCATCAACGCGGTGGAGGACGAGACGAAGATGGGGCTCGACCGCGATGCGGCGGCGATGATCATCGTCCAGTCCGATGAGCCGGCCGGCTATGCGGGCGTCGAGATCGCCGAGGTCACGCAGCTGTGCGAGGCGAACGGGTGCTCCGAGGTGTTCTCCACCGACGATGCGGACGAGGGCGAGGCATTCATCGCCGCCCGGCGCATCGCGATCCCCGCAGTGGAGAAGAAGGGCACGATCCTCCTCGAGGACGTGGGCGTCCCGCTGCCGAACCTCGGCGCCCTCGTGCGCGGGATCGAAGAGATCTCGCAGCGGCACGACGTCCTCGTCGCCGTCATGGCGCACGCGGGCGACGGCAACACGCACCCGCTCGTCGTGTTCGACCCGACGGACGACGGGCAGCGCGCGCGAGCCCACCAGGCGTACGGCGAGATCATGGACCTCGCGGTCGCGCTGGGCGGGACGATCACCGGAGAGCACGGTGTGGGCCGCCTCAAGCAGCCGTGGCTCGCCGGCTACCTGGGCCCCGACGTGCTGGAGATCAACCAGAAGGTGAAGGACGCCCTCGACCCGCAGGGCATCCTCAACCCCGGAGTGGTCTTCGAGTCGAAGCCGAAGGCAGGCTCCGCAGGCACGGCCACCACGACACCGACGACAGCAGAGGCGACGATGACAGAGCAGGGCACCACCACCTCGGCGACGGGCGACGCAGTCGCGTTCTCCGTGCCGACCATCACCTACGACCTCGCGGCACGGGCCGTGAGCCTCACGATCGAGGAGGGCCAGAAGGCCGGCGTCCGCACCTGCGCGACCGTCGTCGACCCCGCCCTCCAGCTCGTGGCATACGGCCGGACGGACGGGATGACCCCGCACAGCGTCGAGACCAGCCGCAGGAAGGCGCAGACGGCGGCGTCGACGCGCCGCCCCAGCGCGCTCATCGTCCCGGAGCTCGCGCAGAAGCTGGAGCACGGCTCCGGCGGACTGCTCACGAGCATCGCCGGCGGCGTGCCGATCGCATTCGACGGCGTGGTCGTCGGCGGTCTGGGAGTCGCGGGCGGGAAGCCGGCCGAGGACGCCGTCATCGCCGACGCGGTGCTGGCCGCCCTGGGCGCCGACCCCGCCGAAACCGCGTCCTGACACGTCGCAGCGTCCTCACACGACGCGCCGCGACTGCCTCCCGCAGCGCGGCCCACAGCCAAACCCCTGCCCCTCCCACCACCCCCAACCAGAGGAGATGGACATGACCGCTTCCACCATCGAGCTGCCGGAAGGCCTCGAGATCACGACCGATCTGCCCGAAGGCGCAGAGAAGGTCCTCACCCCCGACGCGCTGTCCCTCATCGTGTCGCTGCACCGGAAGTTCGCCGCGACCCGCAAGGAGCGCCTCGCCGCACGTGTCGAGCGCCAGGCGCGCCTGGACGCGGGGGAGGAGCTCGACTTCCTCGAGGAGACCCGCGCGGTCCGCGAAGACGATTCCTGGCAGGTCGCCGCACCGGCGCCGGGCCTCGAGGACCGCCGCGTCGAGGTGACGGGCCCCACCTACCAGAAGATGACCGTCAACGCGCTGAACTCCGGCGCGAAGGTGTGGCTCGCGGACCAGGAGGACGCCAACACGCCCGCGTGGGACTCCGTCATCGGCGGTCAGGTGAACCTGCTCGACGCGACGCGCCGTGAGATCGACTTCGTCTCGGAGCAGGGCAAGGAGTACAAGCTCCGCCCCGACGAGGAGCTGCCGACCATCGTGGTGCGTCCGCGCGGCTGGCACCTCGAGGAGAAGCACATGAAGATCGACGGGCAGATCGCGTCCGGTTCGCTCGTCGACTTCGCGCTGTACTTCGCGACCGCCGGCCGTGAGCAGATCGCGAAGGGCCGCGGCCCGTACTTCTACATCCCGAAGATGGAATCGCACCTCGAGGCGCGCCTGTGGAACGACGTGTTCGTCCACGCGCAGGACGCGCTGGGTGTCCCGCAGGGCACGATCCGTGCGACCTGCCTCATCGAGACGTACCCCGCTGTGTTCGAGATGGAGGAGATCCTCTACGAGCTGCGCGACCACTCCGCGGGACTCAACGCGGGCCGCTGGGACTACATCTTCTCCGTCATCAAGACGCACCGCTCCAAGGGCGAGGACTGGATCCTCCCGGACCGCGGTCTCGTCACCATGACGGTGCCGTTCATGCGGGCCTACACGGAGCTGCTGGTCCGCACCTGCCACAAGCGCGGTGCGCACGCGATCGGCGGCATGAGCGCCTTCATCCCGTCGAGGGACGAAGAGGCCAACAAGAAGGCCTTCGACCAGGTCGAGAAGGACAAGTCGCGCGAGGCGGGCGACGGGTTCGACGGCTCGTGGGTCGCACACCCGGGCATGGTCGAGGCCTGCCGCGAGCAGTTCAACAAGGTCCTGGGCGACAACCCGAACCAGATCTCGAAGAAGCGCGAGGACGTGGCCGTCACCGCAGCGGACCTCCTCAACGTGAAGGACACGCCGGGAGACGTGACGGAGGCGGGCCTGCGGGCGAACATCGCCGTCGGCATCCAGTACGTCCAGGCATGGCTGAACGGCAACGGTGCGGCCGCGATCAACGGCCTCATGGAGGACGCGGCGACCGCGGAGATCTCGCGTTCGCAGGTGTGGCAGTGGCTGCACTTCGGCGTGACGCTGGCCGATTCCGGTGAGAAGGTCACGAAGGAGCTCGTCGACCGCCTCATCGCGGAAGAGGTCGCGAACCTCCCGGGTGCGGAGTCCGATTGGAAGACCTCCCGCGATCTCTTCGCGACCATGGCGACCCAGGAGGACTACGCGGACTTCCTCACGATCCCCGCGTACGAACTGCTGGGCTGAGTCGCCGGACCCGAGGGGTCGAGTCGCAGGACTCGAACGTCGGCAGCGCCGGGTGCATCGTTCATGGTGCGCCCGGCGCTTCGGCGTTCCCGGACCGCGCGGTCGTCGATGACGGTTGTCAACCAGACGGTCCGTTCGGGCGGTCGCTGTCCGTCGGTGCGCGTGGAGACCGTCGCCGAGGTGCCGGTCACCTCTTGTGGTAGAGGTCGGCCTTCCGCTGGTAGACGGGATCGCTGGTGACACGGATACCCAGACTGCGGAAGATCCCTTCGTCGACGGAGCCGAGGATCGTCGTCGTGTGCGCGTCCGTGTCGACGAGGTCGGCGAGGTGCGACAGCGCCTGCCGGCTGCTCGCCGACGATGCGGCGGAACCGGACAGGGCGATGAGCACCTCGTCGGTGTGGAGCCGCGGGTTCCGGCTGCCCAGGTGGGTCGTCTTGAGGGTCTGGATCGGTTCGATCGACTCGGGGGACAGCAGGTGTGCGTCGTCGTCGATTCCGGCCAGATGCTTGAGGGCGTTGAGCAGCATCGCGGCGGAGCACCCGAGCAGGGCGGACGTCTTCCCGGTGATGAGGGTGCCGTCATGCAGGCGGATGGCGGACGCCGGTGCACCGGTCGAACCGGCGAGCTCCCGGGCAGGTCCGACGACCGCGCGGTCCTCCACGTCGACCTCCGCGCGCCGCATGACGAGTCCGACGCGTTCGGACACCCCGTTCTCGGTATCCGCCCGTCGTTCCGCGACCCGTGCCTGGAACCAGCGGCGGATCACCTCCTGCGACGCGGCGTCGCGGCACACCGAGTCGTCGGAGATGCAGGCGCCCACCATGTTCACCCCCATGTCCGTGGGGGAGTGGTACGGGCTGCTGCCGTCGATCCGCTCCAGGAGCGCTGTGAGCAGCGGGAAGACCTCGACGTCGCGGTTGTAGGACGTCACCTGCTCGCCGTAGGCGCGCAGGTGGTAGGGGTCGATGACGTTGAGATCGTCCAGATCCGCGGTGGCAGCCTCGTACGCGAGGTTGACCGGGTGCTCCAGGGGCAGGTCCCACACGGGGAACGTCTCGAACTTCGCGTATCCGGACCGGATGCCCCGCGCGTGGTCGTGGTAGATCTGCGACAGGCAGGTGGCGAGCTTGCCCGACCCGGGCCCCGGTGCGGTGAGCACGACGAGGTCGCGGGAGGGCTCGAAGGACTCGTTCCGCCCGAACCCGTCGTCGCCGACGATCCTCCGCACATCCGTCGGGTAGCCGGGGATGGTCCGGTGGCGGACGGTGCGCAGCCCCAGGCGCTCCAGTCTGCTGCGGAACCCGTGCCCGGCCTCGTCCCCGTCGTCCAGCTGGGTGAGGACGACGCTCTCGACGAGGAAGCCGCGGGAGCGGAACGCGTCGACCAGGCGCAGGACCTCGTCCTCGTACGTGATCCCCAGATCCGCACGGACCTTGTGGCGCTGCAGGTCGCGCGCATTCACCGCGATGACGATCTCGAGTTCGTTTCGCAGCTGTTCGAGCATGGCGATCTTGGTGTCCGGGGCGAACCCGGGCAGTACCCGTGCCGCGTGCAGGTCGTCGAACAGCTTCCCGCCCATCTCGAGGTAGAGCCGGCCGCCGATGCTGCGCTGCCGCTGGCGGATGTGCTCCGACTGGGACGCGATGTAGCGCTCGCGGTCGAAACCGATCGGAGGCCCCTCCGGACGCGGTGACCCCTCTCCGTCGACGGGGCCGGCGGGGCACGTGGTGGCGCGGGACATCAGCGGGGCCTTTCGCGGACTGCAGGACTGTCGTGAAGCCTATCCGCTGTCGACGGCCACGGGTGGACCCGACAGGGTGTCACCGCGCGCCGCCCACACGCCGACAGCGGTGAATCCGACGCTGCGGCGCGCCCTGGCAATATCATGGGGAGCATGGCGACCCGTACGACTTCCCCCGCCAGCACCGGTCGCGCTCGCACGTCCTCGCGCTCCGCGGATGCCTCAGAAGCACCCCGCGGGCGCCGGCGGACCACGAACGCGCGCGGCGTTCCCGGGGGACCCGATGCCGACAAGGCCGCCGGGCGAGGCAACATCCTCACCGGCGCATGGATGGGAGTGGCTCACATGGCCGGCGACCGGACACGAAGGACACTCGACCCCGCAGAGAGCGCGGATGCCCCGACCCGCCGCGACGGGACGGGGTTCGCACTCATCGCGGCCGCGATCCTCATCGCCGCGTTCGAGTGGTGGCACATCCCCGGAGTCGTGGGGGACGGGGTCCGCTCCGTCGTCGAAGGCACGTTCGGGCGTGTCGCGCTCGCTCTGCCGCTCATTCTCCTGGCCTATGCGATCCGTCTCTTCCTCCGGGGCGAGGACACGCGCGGCAACAACAGGATCCTGATCGGCGTGCTTGCGCTCATCGTGGCGGCCGCAGGACTCGCCCACATCGTGGCGGGCAGTCCCAGCTTCGTGAATTCCCGTGAGGCGATGGCCAATGGCGGCGGCGCGATCGGCTACGTCGTCTCCTCGCCGCTCATCGCCGCGACGACCGTCTACGTGACCGTCCCGCTGCTGGTCCTGCTGGGCCTGTTCTCCTTCCTCGTGCTCACCGCGACGCCTGTGCGCGACATCCCCGCTCGCCTCGTGGCGGCGTACCACCGGCTGGTCGACGGTGCGCCGCGCACGGGTGATGCCGACTCGACCGACGACGACCTCGTCGCGACCGGCCGGACCACGGCGACCCTCAAGCCGATGGGCCGGAAGCGCGGCGCCCGCAAGAAGGCGGCCGACGCGGAAGCACAGCCACCGGCGCACGAGGCGGAGAAGGACGTCGCGTACGACAAGGCCTACATCCATGAGGCCGATGTCGCGGATGCTCCCGCCGAAGGGTCGCGGCAGAAGGACGCGGACGTCTACGACGTCGACGCGAACGAGGCACCGGCCTATCGGCCCGGCGAGCGCCGACCCACGAAGGCGGAGAAGGAGTCGGCGAAGCTGCGTCGCGCGGTCGGCATGGACGACGAGACCCAGGTGCTCACCGACCGTCGGTCGGGCGGTCAGGCGGCTGCGGGCTCGGCGGGGGACGAGAGCGACACCGCGCGAGTGCCCACCGTGTCCACTCCTGCACCGCAGGCGACGGGGGAGGTGCCGCAGCGCGTCGCCCAGCTCGAGCTCAACGGTGACGTCACCTACACCCTTCCGCCGTCCGACGCACTCACGGCGGGCCCTCCGCCCAAGGAGAGGTCCGAGGCGAACGATCGTGTCGTGGCGGCGCTGAGCGACGTCATGGAGCAGTTCAAGATCGACGCGGAGGTCAGCGGGTTCTCCCGCGGCCCCACGGTCACGCGCTACGAGGTCGAGCTGTCGCCGGGGACCAAGGTCGAGAAGGTCACCGCGCTGTCGAAGAACATCTCGTACGCGGTCGCCAGCGCCGACGTCCGCATCCTGTCGCCGATCCCCGGCAAGAAGGCGATCGGCATCGAGATCCCCAACACCGACCGCGAGACGGTCTCCCTGGGCGACGTGCTGCGGTCGAACGCCGCACGCAAGACCGACCACCCGATGGTCATGGGCGTGGGCAAGGACGTCGAGGGCGGGTTCGTCGTCGCGGACCTGTCGAAGATGCCGCACCTCCTGGTCGCGGGTGCGACCGGTGCGGGCAAGTCCAGCTTCATCAACTCGATGATCACGTCGATCATGATGCGGGCCACCCCTGACGAGGTCCGGATGATCCTCGTCGACCCCAAGCGGGTCGAACTCACGATCTATGAGGGCATCCCGCACCTCATCACCCCGATCATCACGAACCCGAAGAAGGCCGCGGAAGCACTCGAGTGGGTGGTGCGGGAGATGGACGCGCGCTACGACGACCTCGCCCACTACGGCTTCAAGCACGTGAAGGAGTTCAACAAGGCCGTCCGGGAGGGGCGCATCACGCCGCCGCCGGGCTCCGAACGCGAACTGAACCCGTACCCGTACCTGCTCGTCGTCGTCGACGAGCTCGCCGACCTCATGATGGTCGCGCCGCGCGACGTCGAGGCGAGCATCCAGCGCATCACCCAGCTCGCGCGAGCCGCAGGCATCCACCTGGTGCTCGCGACGCAGCGTCCGTCCGTCGACGTCGTCACGGGACTCATCAAGGCGAACGTGCCGTCCCGTCTGGCGTTCGCGACCTCGTCGCTCGCGGACTCCCGTGTCGTGCTCGACCAGCCGGGCGCGGAGAAGCTCATCGGTCAGGGCGACGCGCTCTTCCTGCCCATGGGGGCTGCGAAGCCGATGCGCGTGCAGGGTGCGTGGGTGAACGAATCGGAGATCGAGGAGGTCGTCGAGCACGTCAAGGCGCAGCTCGCACCGAACTACCGCGAGGACGTCGCGGTCGAAGCGCCCAAGAAGCAGATCGACGAGGAGATCGGCGACGACCTGGACCTGCTGCTCCAGGCGGCGGAGCTCGTCATCACCACCCAGTTCGGATCCACGTCGATGCTCCAGCGCAAACTCCGCGTGGGCTTCGCGAAGGCCGGACGCCTCATGGACCTCATGGAGTCGCGCGGTGTGGTGGGTCCGTCGGAGGGGTCGAAGGCGCGAGATGTGCTGGTGCGCCCCGACGACCTGCCGGGGACGCTCGCCGTCATCCGCGGGGAGGACCCGCCGGACACGGGCGGACCCGGAGCCGCTGCGGACACAGCGCCCGGCGGCTGCGGCCCCGGCGGCGATTCCGACGACGATGGCCCTGCGCATGCGGGGCGCGACGCGGGCAGCGGTCGGATGTACGACGACGAATCGGGTCTCGAGATCGTCGAGGAGTCGTCGGACGATGCATGGGAGCTGACGGGGCGGTGACGTGAGGACCTCCGAGGACGGCGACGGCCGCATCCCGGCGCCGTGCGGTGGACGGATAGGCTGGAGCACGTGAACGACCGGACTCGCGACGCGCCGCCGCCCAGCAACTGGAACCTGCCCAACGCCCTCACGGTGCTGAGGATCCTGCTGGTGCCGGTCTTCCTCGTCGTCCTCCTCGCGGAGGGCGGGACGGAACCCACGCTGCGGGTCTGGGCGTTCGCCGTGTTCGTCGTCGCGATGGTGACCGACTGGGTCGACGGGGCCCTCGCGCGGCGGTGGGACCTCATCACCGATTTCGGGAAGATCGCGGACCCCATCGCGGACAAGGCGCTGATGGCGGCGGCGCTCATAGGACTGTGGATGGTGGGCACGCTCCCGTTCTGGGTGCCTCTCGTCATCCTCGTGCGCGAATTCGGGATCACCGTCCTGCGCTTCGTCATCATCCGCTGGGTGGTCCTGCCCGCCTCGAAGGGCGGCAAGATCAAGACAGTCCTCCAGACCGTGGCGATCGGCCTCATGCTGCTGTGGGTGCCCGTCCTCATCGGGCTCCCCGCGATCGGCGTGGCCTGGACCGTGGTCGCATGGCTCGCGATGACGGCGGCGATCATCGTCACGCTCGTCACGGGCGTGGACTACTGCGTGAAGTCCTACCGCCTGGTGCGGGAGGCGAAGGCCGCGTGACCTCGTTGGCCGCTGAAGCGGTGCACGCCCTCACCCACCGCTCGCTCACGCTCGGGACGTGCGAATCGCTCACGGCGGGCCTTCTCGCCGCGACCGTCGCCACGGTTCCCGGAGCATCGGCTGTGCTGCGCGGAGGACTCGTGACCTACAGCACCGAGCTCAAGACCACGCTCGCCGGGGTGGACGCGGAGCTCCTGGCGGTCCGGGGCGCGGTGGACCCTGACGTCGCACGCCAGATGGCACTGGGAGCGCGTACGGTGTGCGGTGCGACGATCGGGGTCGCGTGCACCGGCGTCGCGGGACCCGACCCGCAGGACGGGCGACCCGTGGGCTGCGTCCACATCGCGGTCGCGACGGGATCGGACCACGTGGTCGCGCGGGAGCTGTCGCTCTCGGGGGACCGGGAGGACATCAGACGGGCGACCGTCGGGGCGTGCCTGTCCCTCGTGCTCGAAGTGCTGTGATCGACTGCGGTCGGCAACGGAAGGCGGTTCGAGAGCGGGTGGCAGTCCGGGCGCGGGCGATGCTGCCGACGTCCGCCCGTGCGGCATGGAGGAACGTGTCAGGGGCCGCCTGTAGGGTGATGGGAACAGAATCCGACCTCCACCTGTTGAACGCACTGTCACGACACACTCCACTGTCGTGGTTCGAGGCCCGCCGGATGTACCGCACAGTGCGGATGCCCGGCAAGAAAGGATCCGCATGACTCTTCTGCGAATCGAGATCGGCGATGCGCTGCGCACCGCGCGCCGTCGTCAGGGCCGGACGCTGCGCGAAGTGTCGTCCGATGCCCGTGTGTCGCTGGGCTATCTCAGTGAGATCGAACGCGGCCAGAAGGAAGCGTCCTCGGAGCTGCTCGCGTCGATCTGCGGTGCTCTCGAGATGCCCGTATCGATCCTCCTGCGCGACGTGAGCGATCGGTTCGCACTCGACGAGGGCGTCGCGATCCCCGACACCGTTCCGGTCGAACTCTCCCGGCGCGTCCTGTCCGAGGACACCCTGGCGGACGGTCCCGCCATGGCCGGCCGCGTCTGATCCCCGATCGTGCGCCACGCTCTGTACTGGGAGCTGATGGAGGACGAGTTCGGTGCCGCGCGCGCGTCGTCCCTCCACACCGACCTCGCCCTCAGCACCCTGGGCTCCGTCACACCCCGGGAAGCCTTCGACGCGGGCTACGACCCGCGTGAGATCTGGGCAGCGATCTGCGATGCGGCCGGAGTCCCGCACGAACGCCGGCTGGGGCGGGACAAGCCGAACTCGACCCCTCTGTGACTCGCTCCGTGAGACACGATTCGTGACACGCCCCCGCATCCGTTCGAACACGTGTTCCCATTGCGCTACGCTGGACCACGGCCGCGGTGCGTCGATCCGTCTGGGGACGAGCGGGGCGGCCATACACACATTCGGGCGCTCGCGGTGCCGTGTCCGTGCCGATGCCTAGGCTTGGCACAGGTGACCACGGAGGTCCGCTGGAGGAGGAGACATGGCAGGGAAGAGCAGTCGCACGCCGCGTACGGCAGGTGCGGACAAGTCGAAGGCTCTCGACGCCGCGCTGGGTCAGATCGACCGTCAGTACGGCAAGGGCGCAATCATGCGTCTGGGGGACGAGACCCGGGCGCCCATCGAAGCTATACCCACCGGTTCGGTGGCGCTCGACATCGCGCTGGGGATCGGCGGGCTCCCACGCGGCCGCGTCGTGGAGATCTACGGCCCGGAATCCTCCGGCAAGACGACGGTGGCGCTGCACGCGGTGGCGAGTGCTCAGCGGGCGGGCGGGATCGCTGGCTTCATCGACGCTGAGCACGCGCTCGACCCGGAATATGCGAAGGCGCTGGGGGTGGACACCGATCAGCTCCTCGTCTCGCAGCCGGACACCGGTGAACAGGCGCTCGAGATCGCGGACATGCTGATCCGGTCGGGCGCTCTCGACATCGTCGTCATCGACTCGGTGGCGGCCCTCGTGCCGAAGGCGGAGATCGAGGGCGAGATGGGCGATTCCCACGTCGGTCTGCAGGCACGCCTCATGTCGCAGGCGCTGAGGAAGCTCGCGGGTGCCCTGTCGACCTCGAACACGACGGCGATCTTCATCAACCAGCTGCGTGAGAAGGTCGGTGTCTTCTTCGGCTCCCCGGAGACCACCTCCGGCGGCAAGGCGCTCAAGTTCTATGCGTCCGTCCGCTTGGACGTCCGTCGGATCGAGACCCTCAAGGAGGGCGGGGACGCCGTCGGGAACCGCACGCGCGTCAAGGTGGTGAAGAACAAGGTCGCTCCGCCGTTCAAGCAGGCGGAGTTCGACATCATCTACGGCCAGGGGATCTCCCGTGAGGGGAGCCTCATCGACATGGGCGTGGACAACGGGATCGTGCGGAAGTCCGGGTCGTGGTTCACATACGACGGGGATCAGCTGGGGCAGGGCAAGGAGAATGTCCGCAACTTCCTCCGCGACAACCCGGGGCTCGCCGATGAGATCGAGACGAAGATCAAGCAGAAGCTCGGACTCCTCGCTGATCCGGAAGCGGACGCGAAGGATGACGCGGTCGCCGCGGAACAGGTGGAGGCCGCGCCCAAGCCTGCTCACGCGGAGTTCTGACCGCGTGGCGGAGACGGACGATCGTCAGTCCCTGCTGAGTTCGCTCCAGCAGGCCATCGACGCTGTTCCGGAGGTCCCGCCGGCCCAGGGGGGCGCTGACCTCGCCGGCGAGAGCCGGCCCGGTACGGGGTGCGCCGCGGTGGGGCAGGCTGCTGCCGGGTCTGCTTCTGAGGGCGAGGACGACGCTGACGCAGAAGCGATCAGGGACGCGTCGAAACGTGCATATGCGATCCTCGCCCTGCGCGATCACAGTCGGGTCGAGATGAGGCAGAAGCTCGTGGGCCGTGGACATGAAGAGCGGATCGTCGACGTGCTGCTCGGCAAGCTGGAGCACGCGGGCCTTCTCGACGATGTGCGCTTCGCCGAGCAGTTCGTGCGCTCGCAGCGCACGGGGAAAGGACGCTCGCTCTCCGCGATCTCACGTGCGCTGCGCGAGAAGGGCGTGTCGGACGAGGACGCACGCGATGCGCTGGCCGACGTGGGCGACGATTTCCCCTTCGCCCTGGACGCGGCGCGCAAGAAGGCAGCGAGCACGCGCGGACTCCCGCACGACATGCGTCTTCGGCGCACCCTCGGGGTGCTGGGGCGGCGCGGCTTCTCCGGATCCGTTGCCCGGCGGGCGGCGGCACAGGCGCTAGACGATGACGGTGACGCGTCTCTCACATGAAATATGCAAGTGAGATCAGTTAGCATCTGCGCCGAAACTGTGATAACATATTGGCGACATGCCTGGATCCGATTGCGCGCAGGGTGCTCGGTGCTCCTAGACTCAGGGCCACTACGGTCCGGCTTCCGCCGGCTCGTGTGTCCTAGAAGGAACAGGAATACCGATGTCCGCAGATTTCGTTCGGGTGGCACGCTGGCGTGCACATGCCGACCTGCTGTTGCCCAGCGACTCCGCTGAATTCCTCACGCCCCGGATGGCGGAATACTTCCAAGCCCCTGCGTCCGATGTCGTTGCGAACCCGGTCTGCTCCTACGGCGATGGCAGCGGTGCCGTCCTCTCGTTCAGTGCGCCGCCGGTGGGAGGCGTCGTCCGGCAGGGGTGCGGTCGGGCTGATCATGTCTTCGTCTCCGTCGTGTCCTCCGGCTCAGGACCTCGGGATCACACACTGGACTCGGTGCGCGAGGAATACGACCACCCGGGAGTTCGCGTCGTCCCGCTCAGCACGTCTTCGTGGACGTATGCGTACTCGGTCGTCGTCGACGCCGATTCGCAGTTCATCGGAGGCGCTGTGACCCGCTTCGCGAAGGTCGACGGCGGGATGACCCTGGCCGTCGCCTTCAGCGGGGTGAACGGTCCACTCGACCACGACGAGACCCATCGCGTGGCGGACGACATCCTCCGCGGTGTGGGGTGGGCTGACGGTCTCTCCTTCGACCACGCTCACGTGTGATCCCGGGCGGTGATCGCACCGGCAGGAGGCCTGCGACGCGCGCCGTCGATAGAATGGCGGATGCCATGACTGAGAACACGCTCGTCGCCGATGCGACCACCACCGCGATCCCGCAGACGTACGAAGTCACGACGTACGGATGCCAGATGAATGTGCACGACTCGGAGCGGATCTCCGGGCTTCTCGATGACGCCGGGTACGTTCCGGCGTCGGGTGGCGAGCAGGCCGACATCGTCGTCTTCAACACCTGCGCCGTCCGTGAGAACGCGGACAATCGGCTCTATGGCAATCTGGGGCGGCTCGCTCACGTCAAGGAGCAGCGGCCCGGCATGCAGATCGCCGTGGGCGGCTGCATGGCGCAGAAGGATCGGGACACGATCATCCGGCGGGCGCCCTGGGTCGACGTGGTGTTCGGTACACACAACATGGGATCTCTGCCTGTGCTGCTCGCACGGGCGCGCCACAATGCGGAAGCGCAGGTCGAGATCCTCGAGTCGCTCGACGTCTTCCCGTCGACGCTGCCCACACGGCGCGAATCGACGCACTCGGCGTGGGTCTCGATCAGCGTCGGCTGCAATAACACCTGCACGTTCTGCATCGTGCCCGCGCTGCGCGGCAAGGAGAAGGACAGACGCCCGGGCGACATCCTCGCAGAGGTCGAGGCACTCGCCGCAGAAGGCGTCGTGGAGGTGACCCTGCTGGGTCAGAACGTCAACTCTTACGGAGCGGAGTTCCGCGACAGGGGTGCGTTCGCCAAGCTGTTGCGTGCAGTCGGCCGCGTCGACGGGATCGAGCGCGTGCGATTCACGAGTCCCCACCCCGCCGCCTTCTCCACAGACGTCATCGAAGCGATGGCGGAGACTCCCACGGTCATGCCGCAGCTCCACATGCCGCTGCAGTCCGGATCCGACCGGATCCTCAAGGACATGCGACGGTCCTATCGGTCGGCACGGTTCCTGCGGATCCTCGACGAGGTGCGTGAACGCATCCCGCACGCCGCGATCACGACGGACATCATCGTCGGCTTCCCCGGCGAGACGGAGGAGGACTTCGCCGCGACGCTCGACGTGGTGCGCAGGTCCCGGTTCTCGCAGGCCTTCACCTTCCAGTACTCGATCCGGCCCGGCACACCGGCTGCGACCATGCCGGACCAGGTGCCCAAAGCGATCGTGCAGGAGCGCTTCGAGCGGCTGACGGCGCTGCAGGACCAGATCTCCCACGGGGAGAACCGTGCACTGATCGGTACGCGGCAGTCCGTGCTCGTGCATGCCCAGCCGGATGAGGCGCACGGGCGATTCTCGGGTCGTGCGGAGGACAACCGACTGGTACATGTGGGTGTGGACGACGCAGTCGGGATTCCCCGCCCGGGGGACGTGGTGAGTGTGGTCGTCGACGAGGCCAAGCCCTACTTCCTCCTCAGCGATTCGGGATACACGATCCGCTCGACCCGGGCTGGGGATGCCTTCGACCGTGCACAGGCGGACTCCTGCGGCACCCCGTCTGCAGGCTCCAGACCGGCCGCGCCGACATCACTCGGCATGCCGACCCTCCGTGTGGGTCTGGGTGACTGACCCGGCTGCGCTCCTCATCCCCGGCACGCCGCTCCTCCTCAGCGGGGTCGATCCGTGCGAGCCGGAGGAGATGGCGAGCCTTCGCAGCGCCGTCCACAGCGTCCTCGTCCGTACGCGCACGTGGACCGTACGGGTGCCGGGATCCGCGCTTCCTCCCGTGGCGAGCCTCGGGGGTCTCGGTCTCGCCGTGGGTGCGAGGATTCATGCCGAAGAGCCGGCAGGACCGGTAGTGCCGATGGAGTACTCGGGGCCGGGGGGAGTGCGGGACCACGCGATTGTCGAGGGAACGAGCCGACCGTCGGACCTGCTGCGGGGCGACGAGCTCGTCACAGCGGTGAAGGAGCTCGACGAGGCATCTGTCCGGACCGCCCTTCAGATCCCGACCGGGGTGCTCGTGGCGGTCCTCGCCGGGTTGGAAGCCGGAGTGGATGTGCGCTTGATCGCGGGGGGCGACGGATGCACCGCACCGTCGGCGGCACCCCTGGTCGTTCCCCTCGATTTCTCCGGCGCCGCTCATCCTGAGGCGCCGCTCGCACCTCGCGAGGGAGCGGTGGCGTTCGACGAGGAGCTGGAGCGTGCTCTGACCGGTTCCGTCGACCTCGAGAGGATCGCTGCTCTGCAGGACCGGGCGGGCGGGCACGCAGCGTGGATCGACATGCTCGCCACCCTCGAGCTCGCGGGTGCTCGCGGTGTGGGCCTCGCGTCCGCGGACGTCCACCACGTGCGCTACCGGGTCTTCGCACTCGAGGCGGACGCACCTCTGCGTGTGCCGCGGGAGCGGCAGACCTCCCTATCCGGATGGCACGCATGACGCGGCCGCTGCTCGCGGTGGTGGGTGCCACGGCGACCGGCAAATCCGACCTCGGTATCGCCCTCGCACGTGAAGGCGGGGAGATCGTCAACGGCGATGCCCTGCAGCTGTATCGGGGCATGGACATCGGGACGGCCAAGCTGGCGGTCGACGAGCGGGCCGGTATCCCGCACCATCTCGTCGACGTGCTCGACATAGGCGAGTCCGCGAGTGTGGCGGACTTCCAGGCTCTTGCCCGCCGCGCGATCGACGACATCGCTTCGCGCGGACTCCAGCCCGTCATGGTGGGCGGTTCCGGGCTGTACGTCCGCGCGGTGACCGACGACATGCGCTTCCCGGGAACGGACCAAGACGTGCGCGCACGGCTCGAATCTGAAGCCGCGGCGCTGGGCTCCGCGGTCCTGCATGCGCGCCTCGGCCGTCTGGACGCCGCTGCGGCGGAGAAGATCGCCCCGGGCGATGCGCGGCGTGTCGTCCGGGCGCTGGAGGTCATCGAGATCACCGGGGAGCCCTTCACCGCCTACTTGCCGGATTACACCTACGTGCGCCCCACGATCCAGATCGGTCTGGTCCTCGACCGTGACGTCCTGCACCGGCGGATCGCTGACCGAGTCCACCGGATGTGGGAAGCGGGCTGGGTGGACGAGGTCGCCCGACTCCGCGCGGAGGGTCTCCGCCCGGAATCCACTGCCGGGCAGGCGATCGGCTACGCGGAGATCATGGCGCATCTGGACGGCACGATGACGCAGGACGACGCGATCCAGCGGACCATCGTGCGGACCCGCCAGTTCGCGAAGCGTCAGGAGACGTGGTTCCGACGGGACCGGCGGGTCCACGTGCTGCCTGCCGACGCCCCGGACCTCGTCGAACGGGCCGCAGCGATCACACCGTAGACTGCGCGCGTGAGCACAGTGAAGGTGACCAAGGGACACGGGACAGCCAACGATTTCGTCATCCTCGACGATCCGGACGCCGGGGGCAGGCTCGACGCGGAAACGGTGCGGCGCCTCACCGACAGGCGTCGCGGGTTGGGTGCGGACGGACTGATCCGGGTCGCGCGCTCCACAGCGCTCGTCGACGGCGACCAGAGCGCCACGCACGCGGATACCGCAGTCGCCGCGGGCGCGGAGTGGTTCATGGACTACCGCAATGCGGACGGGTCGGTCGCGGAGATGTGCGGCAACGGCGTACGCGTCTTCGCCCATTACCTGGTCCGCCGTGGTCGTGTGGATCCCGCACGGCCGATCCTCGTCGGCACGCGGGGAGGGGTGAAGACCGTGACGATGGTCGCGGACCCCGCCGGGGGGCAGGCTCCCTGGTACCGCGTCGACATGGGGCGGTGGAACCTGCCGCTGCTGAGTGCCGACGACTCCGATCGGGGAGCGGACTCCGTGGTCTCCACGCGGGGCGTCGACGTCGACCGGCCTGCGGTGAGCGTCGACATGGGGAACCCGCACACGGTCGTCGCGCTGCCCTCGCTCGATGAGCTCATCAGTGCGGAGCTGGCGACGGCACCCGCCGTGGACCCGGTTCCCGAGGACGGGACGAACGTCGAGTACATCGTCGTCGATGCCGACGGAGATGCCGATCCCCGCACGGGGCGACTGCGCATGCGGGTCCACGAGCGCGGTGTGGGCGAGACGATGGCCTGTGGGACAGGAGCGTGTGCCGCCGCGCTGGCGGCCCGATTCTGGGCCGGGTCGGACGGGCCGGTCGACTGGACGGTGGACCAGCCTGGTGGCGCTGTGCGGGTCGAGATCGAATCGGAGCGGGTGTTCCTGTCCGGGCCGGCCGTCCTCGTTGCGGAGGTGGCCCTCCTGGAACTCGACATCACCGGCTGAGGCGCGCCGACCGCACGGTGGCGGCCCATCGCGTCGAGCGGTCGATGCTCAGGCAGAGCGGTCGACCCGCAGGACGCGGAAGCCCTTGGCGTTGGCGACGCGGCGGGCCGGGAACTCGTCGCCGCCCTCTTCGATGAGCCACTTCAGCAGCGAATCCGCCCCCAGCTTCTTCGCCACGACCAGGTAGGCGCTGCCCCCGTGCGCGAGTCGCGGCAGCCAGGTCGAGAGCATGTCGTGGAGGACGGCCTTGCCGACCCTGATCGGCGGGTTCGACCAGATCGTGGAGAAGCGGACGTCGGACGGGACTGCGCCCGGCTCCACAGCGTGCACGCTGCCGAGCCCCAGTGCAACGGCATTGGCAGCAGTCAGGCTGCGTGCTCGCTCATTCACGTCGACCGCCCAGAGGCGCAGGTCGGTGCCGGCAGCCGCACCCCGGATGCCGGCATCGAGGACGATGGGGCCCCATCCGCAGCCGAGGTCGAGGAACTCTCCCGGCGACGGGTCTGGAACGTGGTCCAGGAGGACTCGTGTCCCCGTGTCGACATGGTCGGGGGAGAACACTCCGGAGGCCGTGACGACTGCGACGTCCCGGCCACCCACCTGCACGATGAGCTCCCGCTGCTCTGCGGCACTCGCCGGTGCCGCAGTGAAGTAGTGATCGGCCATGGGAGGAGTCTAGGTGCTGTGGGAGAATGGGCATCCATCCGCAGAGAGGCAGTACATGACGCAGAGCGACGACGAGACCACTCCCACGAATCCGACCGAGTCCGGGCCCTCCGATGATCGGGACGGCGCGATCGACCGCATCCTCGGTCGGGCCTCGGCGTTGGACGCGGGCGGTGTGTCGCACGAGGAGGCGTCGCAGCTCGATGTGCTCGATCGGTCCGCCCTCCGCCGGGTGGGCGGACTCTCGACGGAACTCGAGGACGTCACGGAGGTCGAGTACCGCCAGCTGCGGCTCGAGCAGGTGGTCCTCGCAGGCCTCTACGAGTCCGGACGATCCACGGAAGCGGAGATGAGTCTCCGCGAGCTCGCCGCGCTCGCGGAGACCGCAGGATCGACCGTCCTCGACGGAGTGATGCAGAAGCGCGACAAACCCGATCCCCGGACGTACCTTGGCAGCGGCAAGGCACGGGAGCTGAAGGAGATCGTGGAAGCGGTCGGTGCCGACACCGTCATCATCGACACGGAGCTGCCGCCCAGCCAGCGGCGAGGACTCGAGGACGTCGTCAAGGTGAAGGTCATCGACCGGGTCGTGCTCATCCTCGACATCTTCGCGCAGCATGCGAAGTCCCGTGAGGGCAAGGCCCAGGTCGAACTGGCCCAGCTCGAATACCTGCTGCCACGCCTGCGAGGCTGGGGCGAGTCGATGTCGCGTCAGGCCGGTGGCCGTGTCGCGGGGGGCGAGGGCATCGGCTCGCGGGGGCCGGGCGAGACGAAGATCGAACTCGATCGTCGGCGGATCCGGACGCGCATGGCGAAGCTGCGCAAGCAGATCCGTGCGATGGAGCCGGCCCGCATCACGAAGAGGGCCGACCGCGCGCGCAATGCCGTTCCGTCGGCCGCGATCGTCGGCTACACCAACGCGGGGAAGTCTTCGCTCCTCAATCGGCTCACCGACGCCGGTGTGATGGTCCAGAACCAGCTGTTCGCGACATTGGACCCGACGGTGCGCCGCGCAGAGACCGCTGAAGGGCGGGTCTACACCCTCACAGACACCGTGGGATTCGTGCGGGACCTCCCGCACCAGCTGGTCGAGGCATTCAGGTCGACGCTCGAGGAGGCTGCCGGTGCGGATCTCATCGTGCACGTCGTCGACGCGTCGCATTCGGACCCGGGCGGTCAGATCTCCGCGGTGCGTGAGGTGCTGGCCGATGCCTCCGCCGCACATCTGCCGGAGCTGGTCGTCTTCAACAAGTCGGACGCCACCGACCCCACGACGCTGTCCTCGCTCCT
Organism: Brevibacterium yomogidense; assembly: GCF_016107685.1. GTDB lineage: Bacteria > Actinomycetota > Actinomycetes > Actinomycetales > Brevibacteriaceae > Brevibacterium > Brevibacterium yomogidense. The sequence continues at coordinate 34,391 of NZ_JABASY010000003.1, read as the reverse complement.
TGTGGAGCACCCGGGATCGATCGCAGTATCCGCTCACACCGGGGCGGGGCTGGAGGCGCTGCGGGAACGGATCGCGAGCATGCTCCCGGTCATGGCCCACGAGCTGACGGTGCTCATCCCGTTCGATCGGGGCGAGCTGGCGAGTCGCGTGCATGACCGCGGAACGGTGCTCGACGAGCGCTTCCTCGAAGACGGCACACTTCTCCAGGCGCGTGTGGACGATGCCCTCGCCGCGGAACTCGCCCCTTTCGTGCAGCCTGACATGTATGCGGGGACGGAGCCGGCGGCCGACGCCGGGGGCGACCGCGATCCGGACGCGACCCGGGACGACAGGGAGTGAACGAGGTCCAGACCCTCCTCGCCTCCGCGGTCAGTGCTGTGGGCGGAAGCGAACGTGAGGGCCAGACGACGATGGCGGAGGCCGTCGCGAGCTCGCTGGACCGGGGGAGCCACCTCCTCGTCCAGGCGGGGACCGGCACAGGGAAGTCGCTCGCGTACCTCGTCCCCGCCCTCGACCACGCCACGCGGACCGGGGATCGGGTGATCGTGTCCACGGCGACACTCGCGCTGCAGGCGCAGATCGTCGACCGCGACCTCCCGCGCCTGGTCAGGTCCGTCAAGGAGGAACTCCCGCGCAAGCCCTCCTTCGCAGTGCTCAAGGGGCGCAGGAACTACGTGTGCCGCTACAAGCTGGACGGTGGGTTCCCCGAGGACGGCGCGGGCATGCTGTTCGACTTCGGTGCGGACGAAGCCGCATCGCGAGGTCCGGCCGACCGCGCGGGCGGCTCCCCGACCGCGCTCGGGGAGGAGATCACGAGGATCAGGAGCTGGGTCCGCACTACGGAGACCGGAGACCGGGACGATCTGGTGCCCGGAGTCTCGGACCGAGCATGGACTCAGGTGTCCGTGAACGCGTTCGACTGCCTGGGATCGAAGTGCCCCGCCTTCGAGGAATGCTTCGCGGAGATGGCCAAGATCCGAGCGGGAGGCGCGGACCTCGTCGTCACGAACCACGCACTCCTCGCGATCGACGCGTTCGGGGACCATGCGGTGCTGCCCGAGCACTCCGCTGTCATCATCGACGAGGCGCACGAACTCCGTGACCGCGTCACCAACGCACTGTCCGGCAGTCTCACGTCCGCGATGATCGACCACGCGGTCAGCTCCGTGCGCCGGACGGGCGTCGTGCAGGACGGTGTGATCGGACTCCTCGAGACCGCCGGTGCCGCTTTCACCAAGGCTGTCGAAGGCGCTGCCGACGGACTCATCGAGCGATGGCCGGAAGCGCTCGCCACTGCCGTGACACAGGTGCGGGACGCCTCACGCCAGCTCATCGCGGACCTGGGGTCCGGGACCAGCGGTTCCGACGGGGAACCCGACGCGGGGCGGCAGCTTGCGCGGGCGCGGATGCTCGAGGTGTTCGACGTCGCAACACGTCTGACGGACGATGCCGACAACGACGTGGCGTGGGTCTCGCGATCCACGTTCCGGGAACGGACTACCACCTCACTCGTCGTCGCACCGCTGTCGGTGGCAGGGACGATGCGTTCCGGCATCTTCGAGAAGTCCACGGTCGTGGCCACGTCCGCCACCCTGGCACTCGGCGGCCGCTTCGAGTCCGTCGCGGGCGCGTTGGGGCTCGCAGGGCCGGAAGCACCGCGGTACGACGCGATCGATGTGGGCTCGCCCTTCGACTACGCCCGGCAGGGGATCCTGTACGTCGCATCCCATCTGCCCCGACCAGGCCGCAACGGCGCCAGTGAAGAATCCCTGGACGAGCTCGAGACACTCCTCCGCGCGTCCGGTGGGGGCGCACTGTGCCTCTTCTCATCGCGGGCCGGCGCGGTGCGTGCGGCGGAGGAGATGCGGAGGCGCACGCATCTCCCCGTTCTCGTTCAGGGTGAGGACGGCCTGGGATCACTCGTCTCGCAGTTCTCCGCGGACGACGAGGCCTGCCTCTTCGGCACGCTGTCACTGTGGCAGGGAGTCGACGTCCCCGGCCGGACATGTCGTCTCGTGGTGATCGACCGCATCCCGTTCCCCCGGCCTGACGACCCGCTCGTGCGAGCGCGGACGGAGTCGGCGCAGCGCGTGGGGGCGAACGGCTTCATGTCCGTGAGCGCGACGCATGCGGCTCTCCTGCTGGCACAGGGAGCAGGCCGCCTCGTCCGGTCGACCGCAGACCGGGGTGTCGTCGCGGTGCTCGACGAGCGCCTCCGCAACGCGCGGTACGGAGGCTTCCTCCTCGCGTCCCTGCCGCCCATGTGGAAGACAGAGGACCCCGCGCTGGTGCGCGGGGCCCTCGAACGTCTGCGTGAGACGGACACCTGACCCTTCTCAGGCAGACTCCATGACCGGCGGTCTCACCACGTTGTGAGGTCGCCGACCACCGAGAAGGTCACTCCACCCGGCGGATCACCGCGACGACCACACCCATGATCGTCGCGAAGTCCCCGTCGATCGGGTCGTAGAAGCGGTTCTGGGGCAGGAGCCACTGCTTGCCGCCGGTGCGCTTGAGCGTCTTGACCGTCGCTTCTTCGTCCAGGAGCGCGGCGACGATCTGTCCGTTCTCCGCATCGGGCTGCCGACGCACCACCACGTAGTCGCCGTCGCAGATCGCGGCGTCCTGCATGGAGTCGCCCACGACGTTGAGGAGGAACAGCTCACCGGAGCCGACCACCTGGCGGGGGAGCGCGAAGACGTCGTCGACATCCTGCTCCGCCAGGATCGGACCGCCCGCCGCGATCCTCCCGACCACGGGCACCATCGCCGTGTTCGGGGAGGGATCGATCCCCTTCCGCACCTCTTCCGGCGGGGTGACCACTTCGATCGCGCGGGGACGCTTCGGATCCCGACGCAGATACCCGAGCCTCTCCAGCTGAGCAAGCTGATGTGCGACGGACGACAGCGACGCGAGCCCCACCGCCTTGCCGATCTCCCGCATGCTCGGGGGATAGCCGTTGACGTACACCGCGCGTTCGATGGTCTCGAGGACCAGTCGCTGCCGCTGCGTGAGGCGGGTGTCCCCGTCCGCGGCGGAACCCCCTGGCAGCTCCACCTCCTCGCTCTGCGCTCTGCGCACCACTTCGATCTCCTCGTCGAGCCCGCTCTTGCGCGGACGCCCCCTGCGACGCTGCTGTTCCGGAGTCATCGGCGTTCCCTCCCCTTGCCTGACGGCTGCCGCCTACCTTCGCTTCTCACCTGCCCGAACGCGGTGCCGCAGAGTTGTGTCCGTGCCTCGTGATCGACTCATCCACATGACTGCACCACTGACGTTCGATTCCCATCATCGCATATCCGTTCGAACGGGGCTGGACAAATCTTCGAACGCTGTGTTCAATAGTACAAGTGTTCGAAACTCTTCGCGCCGGCCCTCGCCGGCCCGGAATCTCCCTGGAGGTGGCGACATGAGCGCATCGATGCTCACCCGCACGGCAGGACCCGCGGCTGCGGTCGAAACGGGGGGTGCCCGTCGTGCCCACGACGTCGAACCGACCCGTCGCCCGGGAATGACCCGGCGCGGCCGGCTCGCCCGCACAGTCCTCCTGGGGGTCGTCGTCGTCGCCGTCCTCATCGGCGTGGTCGCCGCGGTGTGGTCGCCCACGGCCGCTGCGGATGAAGACACTTCCGCGACCGGTATCGTCACCGTGATCGTGGACGAAGGGGACAGCCTCTGGTCGGTGGTGTCCGACCATTCGTACGATCGCGATCCTCGCGTCGTGCTGGATGAGGTGCGGACGCTCAACGGCATGACGACGAACGTGGTCCACCCCGGTCAGAGGCTGGACCTGCCCGCGCGGTAAACTCCATGCGTGACTTCACTTGGCTCTCTTCCGCTGCGGGACGACCTGCGCGGACGCTCACCGTACGGCGCGCCGATCATCGATGTGCCGGTCAGGCTCAACGTCAACGAGAACGCGTTCGACGTACCAGCTGACGTCGTCGCGGCCGTTGAGGAGCGGATCTCCGGCGTCGCCGCGTCCCTCAATCGGTACCCCGATCGCGAGTTCACGTCGTTGCGGACCCTTCTCGCGCGGTACCTTGGGAACGTCCTCGGCCGCGAGCGCCCGGAAGGCACGGTCGATTCCGACCCCACGATCGATCCGGAGATGATCTGGGCGGCGAACGGGTCGAACGAAGTGCTGTTCCACATCCTGCAGGCATACGGCGGTCCCGGAAGGCGGGTCCTGGGCTTCGGCCCGAGCTATTCGATGCACCCCCTCATCACCCGTTCGACGGGGGCCGACTGGATCGAGGAGCCGCGCGGCGACGGGTTCGCGATCACCGCGGACGCCGCCGTCGCCGCCGTCCGCGCACACAGTCCGGACATCGTGTTCGTGTGCACTCCCAACAACCCCACGGGCAACAGCACCCCGCTCAGTGTCGTCGAAGCGATCTACGACGCGACGGACGGCATCGTCATCGTGGACGAGGCATATGCGGAGTTCGCCGGAGATGGGTTCCGCACCTCTCTCCGCCTGCTCGGAGGCCGCCCCCGACTCGTCGTGTCACGCACGATGAGCAAGGCCTTCGCCTTCGCCGGTGCGCGCCTCGGCTACGCCGCGGCCGATCCCGCGTTCGTGGACGGACTGCGACTCGTCCGCATGCCCTACCATCTCTCGGCGCTCACGCAAGCCGCGGCGGATGCGGCGCTGGAGCACCCGGACTCGCTGCTCGCACGTGTCGACGAACTGTCGCGTCAACGGGACCGCATGGTCGATGCTCTGCGCCGTTGCGGGTTCGACGTCGTCGGGTCCGACGCGAACTTCGTGCTGTTCAGGAACATCGCCGACCCGGGTCTCCTCTGGCAGCGACTGGTCGACCGCGGTGTGCTGGTGCGCGACGTCGGCATCAGCGGGTCCCTGCGTGTCAACGCCGGGACGGAAGCAGAGACGTCCGCTTTCCTCACAGCGGTCGAAGACATCCTGGCCAACCACCCCGAAACCCTTGGAAGGAGCTCGCAGTGACGCAGCGCACCGCAAGCGCACAGCGGACGACGAGCGAGTCCGACGTCTCCGTGACGCTCGACCTCGACGGCACCGGCACTTCGACGATCGACACCGGCGTCCCGTTCTACGATCACATGCTCACCGCGCTGTCGAAGCACTCGCTCATCGACCTGCAGGTCCGAGCGCAGGGAGACGTGCACATCGACGTCCATCACACCGTCGAGGACACGGCCATCACCCTCGGATGGGCACTCCGCGACGCGCTCGGGGACAAGGCCGGCATCCGGCGCTACGGCGACGCATCCGTCCCGCTCGACGAAGCCCTCGCCCAAGCGGTCGTCGATGTGTCAGGACGCCCCTACTTCGTCCACGAAGGGGAGTCGGAGGCGCAGAGGTACCACCTCATCGGCGGTCACTTCACCGGATCGATGACGGGCCACGCGATCGAATCGCTCGCTTTCCAGGCGGGCCTCACTGTGCACCTCCGGCTCCTTGCGGGCCGCGACGCGCACCACATCGCCGAAGCCCAGTTCAAGGCATTCGCGCGCGCACTGCGCACAGCGGTCGAACCGGACCCGCGCGCGCACGGCGTCCCCTCGACGAAGGGGGCCCTGTGAGCCGGACGATCATCGTCACCCCGTTCGGGCGACCGGATCAGCTGGCGGCTGCCTGTGTGCTCTCCGAGGTCCCGGGCGACGTCGTCCCGCTCGGCGACTTCTCCGCGATCGTGCAGAACGGCACGGACATCGCAGCCGGCAACAGGGCGGCTGCGGCCATCTCGAAGCTCACCGGCAAGCACGAGGTCCTGCTCATGGTGCGCAGCGAGGAGCAGATCGACGCAGCTCACTATCGCGGGGGAGAGCGCGAAGCGGACGTCCCCGCGGGGCTCGCGCTGTCCAACCTTCCCGACGAGCTGGAGAAGCTTCTGCTGGAGACCGCGGATCCTCGTGAGATCGACGGCTGGATCGACACATCGACGATGTCGAAGATGGACGCGTCCCGAGCGGCCATGACACCGCAGAGAGCGGCGCTGGCACGCACTGCGCTCCTCTGGCTGGTCGTCGCAGTGCTCGCACTGGTGGTCGTCGGCTTCGGGGTGTTCCAGGGGGCGGGCGGATCCGCGCTCGGCTGGGTGATCGCAGTGTTCGGCGCGGCAGTGCTCGTCGCCGCGCTCCTGAGGGTCCGCCGTCTGCTCAGCCCCGCGGCGGCCCCATGACGACGGCCACAGTGGCGGTGCTCGACTACGGGTCGGGAAACCTCCACTCCGCAGTGAGGGCGCTCGAGCGCACCGGGGCACGAGTGGCCCTCACTGCGGACCACTCGTCGATCGCTGAGGCCGACGGGCTCGTCGTCCCCGGTGTCGGAGCCTTCGCATCGGTCATGGAAGGGCTGGCAGCGGTGGGCGGCGTCGATCTGGTGCGCCGACGGCACGCGGCCGGTCAGCCGACTCTGGGCATCTGCGTCGGCCTTCAGGTCCTCTTCTCCCTCGGCACGGAACACGGTGCGCACGCGGACGGGGTCGGGCTGTGGCCCGGCGAAGTGGCTCGCCTCGACGCCCCCGTCGTCCCGCACATGGGCTGGTCTCGTGTGCGCGCACCGGCGGAGTCCCGACTGTTCGACGGACTCCGCGAGGAGTACTTCTACTTCGTCCACTCCTTCGCCGCGCTGAGCGGCCCCGACCACGCACTCACCACGACTGCCGTGCACGGTGTGCCCTTCGTGGCCGCCGTCGAGGACGGTGCCACCTGCGCCACCCAGTTCCACCCGGAGAAGTCCGGGGACGCGGGGCGCGCACTGCTCACGAACTGGGTGCGTACCCTGACTACTCGACCACATGACCATCTGATCTCGGAGGAACAGCAATGACCCCGCTCGTGGAGACCCCCTCACTCACACTGCTGCCGGCGGTGGACGTCGCAGACGGCCAGGCCGTGAGACTGGTGCAAGGCGCGGCCGGCACGGAGACCGTCTACGGTTCGCCGCTCGAAGCCGCGGGCTCCTTCGAGTCGCAGGGTGCCGAATGGATCCACCTCGTCGACCTCGACGCGGCATTCGGTCGCGGCTCGAACTACGACCTCCTGCGGAAGGTGACGAAGTCACTGTCCATCAAGGTGGAGCTGTCCGGCGGTATCCGCGACACGGAGAGCCTGGAGCGTGCGCTGGACACCGGGGCAGAGCGGGTGAACATCGGAACCGCCGCACTCGAGGATCCGGAATGGACCGCAGAGGTGATCGCTCACTACGGTGACAAGATCGCGGTCGGCCTCGACGTGCGGGGCCGTACCCTCGCTGCACGCGGGTGGACCCGCGAAGGGGGTGACCTCTATGAGGTATTCGACCAGCTCGAGGCGGCGGGCTGCACGCGCTACGTCGTCACCGACGTGACGAAGGACGGCACCCTCAAGGGGCCCAACACGGAACTGCTGGCGGATCTCGCCGCGCGGACGGACCGCCCGATCGTCGCGTCGGGCGGCATCTCCAACCTCGACGACATCGCCGCCATCCGTGAGCTCGTACCGGCAGGAGTCGATTCAGCGATCGTCGGCAAGGCGCTCTACGCGGGCCGATTCACGCTGACCGAAGCCCTCGACGTCGCCGGACGATGACATGACGGGGCCGACGGGGGAGGGGCCAGCGAGGAGACCCGAGATCCCCGAGCACCTGCGCGCGGCGCTGGGCGGCCCCGCCGATTCGGCGGGGGTGCCGTGGGGCGGGCGGGAGCTCCACACGTCGTCGTTCGCCGGTGACACCGGCGAAGCAGACCCGGTGCTGCTCGGCGCCCTGCGCGCCGTGACGGTGGACCCCCTCGATCCGCAGCTGCACCGGTCGGTCGTGTCCGCACTTGCGGAGAAGCGCCTGTTCGCTCCCATCCTGCCGGCGGTGCTCGAGCAGTCGGTGGACGAGCGCGGACTCATGCACGACAACTCGTCGGAGATGGCGATGGTCCGCCTGCGGTCCGGTGACGGACGCGAGGCAACGCCTGCGTTCTCCGACATCCCGTCCCTCACCGCGTGGCATCCGGAAGCGCGTCCGGTCCCCATCGAGGCCGAGCGGCTGGGCGCTGCAGCAGTGGAGGAGGGCGCCCAACTCGTCGTGATCGACCCCGGGACCCCGCACACGTTCCTGCTGCGGAGGCCTGCGCTCTGGGCCTTCCTCCAGCGGAAACCGTGGATGCCCGCGTGGGCCGACGCGACGGTCGCCTCCGCACTGCACGCCGCAGCGAGCGGGTTCCCCTGGATCGGGGGAGTGGGGATGGGGCCGGCCACCGCTGCCGTGCAGGCCGCGGGGCCGGAGATCCGTGTCGAGGTGAGGACAGCACAGACGGCCGCGGACGCACAGCGGTCCGACTTCCAGCGTGCGCTCGCAGAGAACGCGGTGATCGCCGAGCAGGTCGATTCGCTCACACTCAGCTTCGTGGAGCAGTGAGCGCGCCACCACATGGCGGACGAGACGAAACCGAGGCCCGGAGCATCTGCTCCGGGCCTCGGTCCTTTCCTCAGCGTCTGTGCACGGTGCGGGCACCGCACGTGGGAAGGGGACGCTGAGAGCTGTAGCGGGTCCGCCTGCCACGAGTCTACTGCCGGGCGGCGGGCCCACTCAAGGAAGTCGACACGAACTCTGCGGCCCACACCTCCCGGGTGCCCGAGCAGAGGCCGGGCGTCCGCCCCTGGTGGGGGCGGCTCAGCGCACGGGGCCGGTGTACTTCTCCCCGGGGCCCTTCCCCGGCGCGTCGGGGATGGAGGAGGCTTCGCGGAAGGCCAGCTGCAGGGTGCGCAGGCCATCGCGCAGGGGGCGGGCGTGATGATCGCCGATCTCCGTGGCGCCGGCCGTCACGAGTCCGGCGAGGGCGGTGATGAGCTTGCGGGCCTCGTCGAGGTCCACGAGGTCCTCCGCCCGCTCCGTGTCGGTGTCCTCGCTGAGGCCGAGCTTCACGGCGGAGGCACTCATGAGATGCACTGCGGCGGTCGAGATCACTTCGACGGCGGGCACCTCCGCGATGTCGCGGACCGCTTGCTGTGCGGCGTCATCCACGAGCGGGGCCTCGCCGGGGGCGACGGGGGTGTCGGAGGAGGGGGCGGCGTCTGAGGACGCGTCGAAGCTGAAAGAATGCGACTGGGTCATGAGCCCAAGTCTCGCACACGCGCCCGGTCGGTCGATGTGCACTCCGCAGGGAAGTGGAGTATCGTGGGATGCGTGCAAAGCGGGGCTTCGGGCTCCCACCTGGATCGCTCATGGCGATCGGGTACCTCTCAGCGCGACTCTATCGTCGCGCTGCGCAGTAACTGCGGCAGCCTGCCGACCGTTTTCTGTGGTGTATCCAAGGCCCTCTCTGCATCGGCAGTCGGGGCCTTTTGCATTCCCGGTTGCCGGAAGGTCGTTTTCAGTCGAGAAGGAGCAGCACATCAGCGAGCCGCGTATCAACGACAGGATCAGAGTCCCGGAAGTCCGCCTCGTCGGACCGAATGGGGAGCAGGTGGGCATCGTCGCAATGCGAAAGGCCCTTGATCTCGCCCGTGAAGCGGACCTCGATCTCGTCGAGGTCGCGCCGCAGGCGAAGCCTCCTGTCGCCAAACTCATGGACTACGGCAAGTTCAAGTACGAGTCCGCTCAGAAGGCGCGTGAAGCACGGAAGAACCAGGCCAACACGGCCCTCAAGGAGATCCGCTTCCGGCTCAAGATCGACGAACACGACTACGAGACCAAGAAGGGACACGTCACGCGGTTCCTCACGGGCGGGGACAAGGTCAAGGTCATGATCATGTTCCGCGGGCGTGAGCAGTCGCGGCCGGAGATGGGCGTCAGACTCCTCAACCGGCTGGCTGAAGACGTGTCCGAGCTCGGAACAGTCGAGTCCTCGCCCCGCGTGGACGGGCGCAACATGGTCATGGTCATCGCACCGACGAAGTCCAAGGCCGACGCGAAGGCGGAATCGCGCAATGCGTCCGCCGGATCGAGGGGATCGCAGGCGGAGGTCAAGTCCCGCCGCGACCGCGAAGCACAGGCGAAGGCTGAGGCCCAGGCGGGGGACGCCCCCGCGGCGGATTCCTGACCCACCGAAGCTCTACGACGAGATGTGAAGGAGAACGGCACCATGCCGAAGCAGAAGACCCACAGCGGCGCCAAGAAGCGTCTGCGCCTCACCGGCAGCGGCAAGGTCATGCGGGAGGGCGTCAACAAGCGTCACCTCGCTGAGCACAAGTCCTCGCGCCGCAAGCGTCGGATCTCTATGGACCAGGTGCTGACGAAGGGCGACCGGGCCAAGGGCCTCAAGCTCCTCGGCAAGCGCTGAGTTCCTGACACCGCAGACAGCACTGCGCGCCCCGGACCGTTCGACGGCACCGCGGGACGTGCGGCCCCACTGCCACCGCAGTGGGTGATATTCACAAGGAGTACACGTGGCACGTGTGAAGAGGGCGCTCAACGCCAAGAAGAAGCGCCGGGTCATCCTTGACCGGGCGAGCGGCTACCGGGGGCAGCGTTCGCGCCTGTACCGGAAGGCCAAGGAACAGGTCATCCATTCGCTGGTCTACAGCTACCGGGACCGTCGCGCTCGCAAGGGCGACTTCCGTCGTCTCTGGATCCAGCGCATCAATGCCGGTGCCCGTGCGAACGGGATGACCTACAACCGCTTCATCCAGGGTCTGAAGGCCGCAGGCGTCGAGGTCGATCGTCGTATGCTGGCCGAGCTGGCCGTCAACGACCAGGCGACGTTCGCGACGCTCGTCAAGGTCGCGAAGGACGCGCTCCCCTCGGATGTCAACGCACCGAAGACTTCCGCGGCCTGAGCCGCTCTCCTCGTCCTGAGGAGCCTGCGACAGCGGGGTTGTGGTGATCCTCACGGGTCCCCGACCCCGCTGTCGTCGTCTGCGGTCCCTGGCGGTCCGCACGCGGCCGCGTGGGTAGGCTTCCAGTATGGATTGTCACCCCCGCCTCACCGGCCCGGTCATCACCCGCCCCGATTCTCCGCGGATCCGCGAGGCGGGCAAGCTCGCGAAGCGGTCCTGGAGGACGAAGTCCCGTCGCTTCGTCGCCGAGGGTCCTCAGGCGGTCCGTGAAGCGCTGATGCGCCACGGCGACCTGCGGCCGTCCGCCGTCACCATTCCGCCCCGGGCTGGTGAGGAGGACGTCTCCGCCCGGCCTGCGCCCCGCGGCGCGGTGCTCGACGTGTGGGCGACCGCCGAGGCCGCGGACCGGCATCCGGATGTCATCGAAACCGCCGGTGAAGCGGGTCTGCGCGTCCGGCAGGCGACCGCCGAGGTGCTGTCCGTGGTGACGGACACCGTAGCCTCCCAGGGCATCGTCGCTGTCGTGGAGCACCTCGACGTGTCCCTCACCGATGTGGTCACGCGTGAGGCCCGGCTGCTCGTCGTGCTCTCCCAGGTGCGCGATCCCGGCAATGCCGGGACGGTCCTCCGTGTGGCGGACGCCGCCGGCGCGGACGCCGTCGTGGTGACCTCCTCCAGCGTCGACGTCTACAACCCGAAGACGGTGCGGTCGACAGTGGGGTCGCTCTTCCACATCCCCGTCGTCACGGGCGTGGGGCTGCCCGAGGTGACGGAGCTTGCACGAGCACGCGGTCTGCAGGTGCTCGCTGCGGACGCCCACCCGCCGGCACACGACCTCCACGTCCCGTGGGATACCGGACTCGACCTGTCCCGGCGCACGGCGTGGGTCTTCGGCAATGAGGCGTGGGGTCTGCCGGAGGCGGACCGCTCGGAATGCGATGCGGCCGTGGCGATTCCTCTGTATGGGCGGGCGGAGAGCCTCAACCTCGCCTCTGCGGCGAGCATCTGCATCTACGAATCCGCTCGAAGCATGCATTCGTGACGCGCCGATGTCGGCGTCTGCGCCGGGGCTAGACTGTTCCACGGCGCTTCGAGTGCCCCTTGTCCCAGACCCATCCACGAGAGAAGGACGATGTCCGAGCCCAGTGCCGTCGATCCGACCCCCATTGATCCCCGCGACGACGAGGCCGTGTCCGCGGCCGTCGACGCAGCGCTCCAGGCCTTCGCCGCAGCCGGTGATCTCGAGGAGCTCAAGCTCGCGAAGATCGCGCATACGGGCGACCGGTCGCCCCTGGCGCTCGCGAACCGTGGGATCGGCGGGCTCGACAAGGCGGATAAGGCTGCCGCCGGCAAGCTCGTGGGCCAGTCGCGCGGGCGTGTGAACCGTGCGCTCGCGGAACGTCAGGGTGAGCTCGAGGCGAAGCGCGAGGCGGAGGTGCTCGTCGCGGAGTCCATCGACGTGACGCTGCCGTCGGCACGCTCGGCACAGGGTGCGCGCCACCCGCTCCAGCTCCTGCAGGAGCAGATCGCGGACCATTTCGTGGGACACGGCTGGGAGGTGGCGGAAGGCCCGGAGATGGAAGCGGAGTGGCTGAACTTCGACTCCCTCAACTTCGGCCCGGACCATCCGGCGCGCCAGATGCAGGACACGTTCTTCGTGGATCCCCCTGAAGCGGGACTGGTGCTGCGGACGCACACCTCTCCCGTGCAGTCCCGGAGCCTGCTGGAGCGCGGTGTCCCCCTCTACGTCGTCTGCCCCGGCAAGGTGTTCCGCACCGACGAGCTCGACGCGACCCACACCCCCGTGTTCCACCAGGTGGAGGGCATCGCGATCGACAAGGGACTCACGATGGCCCACCTTCAAGGCACCCTCGACGCGTTCGCGCGCGCGATGTTCGGGCCTGATTCCCGCACGCGCCTCCGTCCATCGTTCTTCCCGTTCACGGAGCCCAGCGCGGAGATGGACTTCTGGTTCCCGCAGAAGGTGGGGGGCGCGGGCTGGATCGAATGGGGCGGCTGCGGCATGGTCCACCCCAACGTGCTGCGCGCAGCCGGGATCGACCCCGACGAGTACCAGGGATTCGCATTCGGAATGGGCATCGAGCGGACGCTGATGCTCAGGGAAGGCATCAACGACATGCACGACATGGTCGAGGGCGACCTCCGCTTCTCCGCACGTTTCGGGGTGAACGCCTGATGCGCGTCCCACTCGAATGGCTGTCCGAGTACGTCGATCTCTCCGTCGTCGACGACGCGCACGTCCTCGCTGCGGAGTTCGCGGGGATCGGGCTGGAGGAGGAGGAGTACATCGGGCCCGACGTCACGGGCCCGCTCGTGGTGGGCCGTGTCGTCACGGCGGAGCCCGAGGAGCACTCCAACGGCAAGACCATCAACTGGTGCACCGTCGATGTGGGAGAGTCCGACCCCCGTGGCATCGTTTGCGGTGCGCACAACTTCGGTCCCGGCGACCTCGTCGTGACGGCTCTGCCGGGCGCGGTGCTGCCGGGCGGGTTCGCCATCGCTGCGCGCAAGACATACGGGCACGTGTCCGACGGCATGATCTGCTCGTCACGCGAACTGGGCCTGGGCGACGACCACGACGGCATCATCGTCCTGTCCGACCTGGGGCTGGAGGGGGCGCCCGGGGAGGACGCGATCCCGCTCCTCGGACTCGACCGGGTCACTCTCGACGTGAATGTCACCCCGGACCGCGGCTACCAGCTGAGCATGCGGGGGATCGCCCGCGAATTCGCGATGCTCAAGAGTCAGGACTTCGCAGACCCCGCGGACATCGACACGGACGTCCCGAACGCCTCGGGCTTCCCCGTGGTCCTCGCGGACTCCGCGCCGATCCACGACGTGCCGGGCTGCTCGCGCTTCACCGCGCTCACCGTCACGGGGATCGATCCGTCGGCGACGACGCCGTTCTGGATGGCGCGCCGGCTGCTCGAGGCGGGCATGCGGCCCATCAGCCTCACCGTGGACATCACGAACTACGTCATGCTCGAGCTGGGACAACCGCTGCACGCCTACGACGCGCAGAAGCTCGCCGGTCCCATCACCGTGCGGCGCGCGCGGGCGGGCGAGCAGCTCGTGACGCTCGACGACGTGACACGGAAGCTCGACCCGGAGGACCTCCTCATCACGGATGCGGGCACGGGCGAAGACGGTTCCCGCATCATCGGCCTCGCCGGGGTGATGGGCTCGGCGGCGCTCGAGGTGACGGATACGACGCGGGACGTCGTCATCGAGGCGGCGCACTTCGATCAGGTCTCGATCGCACGGACCGCCCGCAGGCACCGGTTGCCCAGTGAAGCAGCCAAGCGGTTCGAGCGGGGAGTGGACCCCGCGCTGGGTCCCGCTGCCGCGCGCCGGGCAGCCGACCTCATGGTCGAACTGGCAGGAGGCACGCTCAGCGCGGACGCGACCGAAGCGGGGACTGCTCCGACGCCGCGCGTCCTTGAGATGCCCGCGGACCTGCCGACGTCCCGTGTGGGCGTCGCGTATGCGGCGGACGAGGTGGTGGCGCTGCTCGCAGCCGTCGGCACGTACGCCGAGGCCGTTGCCGGCACACAGGACTCAGGCACCGTCCTGCGGGTGACGGTCCCCACGTGGCGACCCGACCTGCTCACCCCAGTGGACCTCGTCGAGGAGGTGGTGCGGGCCGGGGGATACGACCGGATCCCGTCCGTCGAACCCCAGGCGCCCGGTGGTTCCGGCCTCACCGCGGCGCAGCGGGCCCGCCGCCGCGTGTCGAATCTGCTGGCGGCCCGCGGCCTCAGCGAGGTGCTGACGTACCCGTTCACGTCGCAGAACCGGGCGGACGAGCTGCTCCTCCCGCAGGACGACGAGCGCCGGACGATGGTGCGGCTCGCGAACCCTCTGGGCGAGGACAGGCCGCTCATGCGGTCGAACCTTCTCGCGACACTCCTGGACGCGGTCGTGCGGAACACCGGTCGCGGCTTCAAGGACGTCGCGGTCTTCGAAGCGGGTCTGGTGACGGAGGGCGGTCGGCCGACGGACGGTCCGGGCCCCCGGTTCGCACCGGGACACCATCCCACTGCCGACGAGCTGGCGGCGGTGCTGCGGTCCGTGCCGGCGCAGCCGTTCCACATCGCCGGCGTCATGGCGGGGCACATCGAGCTGCCGGGCGTGCTGGGTGACGGTCGGCGGGCGGACGCGCACGACGCGATCGACCTGGTCCACAGGATCGCGGTGGCGAACGGGCAGTCGATCCGGGCGGAGTCCGCGGCCCGCGCCCCCTGGCACCCGGGCCGATGCGCACGGCTCCTCTGCGCGGACGGAGCCGTGTTCGGCTTCGCCGGCGAACTCCACCCGAAGGTCTGCGAGAACCTCGGGCTCCCGGCTCGGACCGTCGCCTTCGAGGTCGACCTCGACGCGCTGCTCGCCCAGCCGGACACGCGGGACTGGGACGGTGCGCTGTCGACGTATCCCGTCTCCCGGCAGGACGTCGCACTCGTCGTCGACGCCCAGCTGCCGGCCGGCACGCTCACGGCCACGCTCCGTGCCGCTGCCGGTGAGGAGCTGGAGGCGCTGGAGGTGTTCGACGTCTACACCGGCGACCAGGTTCCAGAAGGGCGCAAGTCGGTGGCGCTGCGCATGACGTTCCGCGCAGCGGACCGCACTCTCACCGCGGATGAGGCGTCCGCGCTCCGCCAGAAGGCGACGGACGCGGCAGCCGCACAGCACGGAGCGGAGGTCCGGTCATGACGGAGCCCACCACGTCGGCCTCGCCGATCGATCCTGCGGCGGGGCTCGCCGTCATCACGGGCGGCTCGCGCGGGATCGGCAGGGCGCTCGCGACGGGCTTCGCAGCAGCAGGACACCCCGTCCTCCTCACCGCCCGGTCCGCAGCGGATGCGGAATCGGCGGCCGAGGCGGTGGCCAGGTCGTCGGTGGAGACCGCGGGCCCCGCCACGGAGCGCCCCCGGGTAATCGGTGCCGCACTCGACGTCACCGATCCCGCGTCCGTCGCGGCATTCGCGGACGCGGCGGCTCGCGTCGCCGCTGACTGGAGCACACCCCTGCGGACACTCGTCAACAACGCCGGCATGGTCGAGGCGAGCGAGGGACCCGTGTGGGAGGCGGATGCCGACGACATGGCCGCCGTCATCGAGACGAACCTGACCGGCGTCTTCCGCGTCGTCCACGCGCTGCTCCCACAGCTGTTCGCGACCGCGGAATCCACCGGCGCACCCGTGCGGATCATCGACCTGAACTCCGGTTCGGGAGCGCAGGGCACGCCGTCACACGCCGCGTACTCCGCGTCGAAGGCCGGGCTGTTCCGCTTGGCGCAGTCCCTCGTCGACTACGGGCACGACCGGGGTCTGCGCGTGTTCGAGATGGCCCCCGGCGTCGTCGAATCGGACATGACGAAGTCGATGCCGATGCACGACCATCGCGTGGGGTCCGACTGGACCGATCCGCAGGCGGTGGCAGCCCTCGCCGTCGGGCTGGCCTCCGGCCGCCTCGACGCCTGGACCGGCCGCTACGTGCGCGCTGGGATCGACACCCCGGCGTCCCTCGAAGCCGCAGCCGGAACGCTGACGGCGGGGGACCTCGGCGACGGCCTGCGCACGCTCTCCATGCGCATGCAGTAGCGTTGCCCCGCACTGCGACCACACCCGCAGCCGCACCGTATCGGAGGAAGGGAGCCCCGTGGACGTCTTCTGGACGATAGTCCTGGGCCTCGTCAACGCCATCATCGTCGGCGTGTTCGTGCGCCGGCTCATCACGGTCGGCACGGGTGCCCTCAGGAACACGATCGTCTCGCTCGTCATGGGACTGTCGATCTGGCCGGCCTCCCTCCAGGCGTTCTCGATGCTGGAGATCGTCCAGCGGGGAGACGTCCCCTTCCTGGGGATGAGCTTCCCCGCCGTCATGGTGTTCCTGCTGGTCTTCGCCTGGTTCGTCGCGATCCAGCTCTATGTCATGCTGGCGATCGAACTCGTCCTGCCGTCCGGCTCCTTCTCCCAGGCCGCCCGGACCGCCTCGCGCCTTCCGACCTGGTACCGCAGAGTGCGGCGGGCTGGGGAGATCCAGAACCTCGTCATCCGCTACGGTCTGCGCCGGTACCTGCGCCCCCGCATCCCCAGTCTGAGAGTGTCCATGCGGGAGGTCGCGCAGACCACCGCGCAGGCCCTCGCCGCCGCAGGCGTCACCTTCGTGAAGCTCGGACAGTTCGTCGCGACACGGGCGGACATGATCCCTGCCGAGTTCGTCGAGGAGTTCTCCGCACTGCAGTCAGAGGCACCGGCCGTCCCCTTCGCAGAGATCCGGCCGGAGCTGGAGAGGCACTGGGGCCGCACGATCGAAGACGTGTGCCGGGAGTTCGACGAGAAGCCGCTGGCAGCCGCCTCCGTCGCGCAGGTCCACCGGGCCGTGCTGCAGACGGGTGAAGAGGTCGTCATCAAGGTGCAGCGCCCCAACCTGCGTCGGCAGGTGCGGGCGGACTCGGACATCATCATGATGCTCGCGGAGCGGTTCGAGAAGACCGCGTCATGGGCCCGCACGATCGGACTGACCGCGATCGTAAGGGGTTTCCTCGATTCCCTCGCGGAGGAGCTCGACTACCGCGGTGAGATCCGACAGACCGTCGCGATGCGGGAGGACCTGCGGGCCCAGCCGGACTCGCTCGTGAGCATCCCCGACGTGTTCGTCGGCCTGTCGGGTCGACAGGTCATCGTCATGGAGCGGATGCCCGGCAGGCCGCTGACCCGGGGGGAGGACGTGCTGAGCGGTCTGTCGACGATCGCCCGCACGGAGATGGCGGAGCACCTGTTCGTGGTCGTCGCTCGGCAGATGCTCCAGTCCGGTGTCTTCCACTCGGACCTGCATGCCGGCAACATCATGGTGTCCGACGCGGCGCGCGTGGGACTCATCGACTTCGGCGCTGTGGGGCGGCTGGACTCCCGCGACCGCCGTGACGTCCTCCAGCTGCTGCTGGCCTTCGAACGGCAGAATTCCCTCGCGGCCACGAATGCGGTCATCGACCTCTTCGGGATGCCGGTCGGCATGGACCTGCGACACGTGCAGCGGGAGATCGGGCAGATCATGCTGAAGTACGACGGGGGCGTGGCCTCCGCTGCTGCGGGGACCGCGGGCGGCAGGCCGAACGGTGCGGACCACGCTGCGAACGGGGCCGGCGGTGCGGCATCCGGCTTCTTCCGCGAACTGCTCGCCTTCATCCTGTCGCACGGGTTCACGATGCCGTCGGCCGTCGCCCAGGCATTCCGTGCGATCACGACTCTCGAGGACAGCCTCCGCAGGCTCGACCCGTCCGCGGACCTGCTGGGGCTCGTGCGGCTGCACGGGAGGGATCTGCTGGCCGATACCCGCAGTCTGCGGGGCAGCGCCCAGGATGCGATGCTGTACACGAGTGCGACGGCACCGGTCGTCGCGAACTTCCCCGTGGAGCTGTCCCGTGTCGTCAAGCACCTGCAGGACGGCACGCTGGACATCGGGACCAGCGGGCTCAACATCGACCTCATCCGCAACCTGGTCCGCACCGTGGTCGACCAACTCGTGCAGGTGGTCCTCGCAACGGCACTCGTGCTTGCCGGGGTCATCATGATGGCGTTCGACTTCGGACCGCAGCTGGCTGCGGGGCTCACGATCTTCACGTACTTCGGCGCCTGGCTGCTGCTGGGAGGCATGGTGCTCGCCGCCATCGTCCTCGCACCGGCGCTGCGGGACAGGCGGGCGGACTTCCAGCTCAGCTCGGCCTAGCCGCGACGCACCCGCACGCCCGAGACCGCCGCGCGCGCCGCATGCTTCTTCGCATGCCAGAGCCCGCCACCCACGCCGGCCGTTATGCAACCCGAAACGGCTGCATTCCCGTATGCAGTCTTGAGTGGTTGACGGGCCGCGGCGCGGTGGGAGAAGGGGAAGGGCCCGGGGCTGCACGCGATTCCGCGCGGCAGCTCCGGGCCCCCCGTTGAGCTGAGTGTCCTCGGGTCAGAAGGCCGGCAGGACCGCTCCGTCGGACCAGGTGTCCTCGATGTACTGCTTGACCTCGTCGGAGTGCAGCAGTTCGTCGAGCTTCACGATCGCCTCGTTCGACTCATCACCCGCGCGCACCGCCAGGAAGTTCGCGTACGGATTGCCCTCGCCGTCCTCGACGAGGATGCCGTCCTCCGTGGGGGACAGTCCGGCTTCGAGTGCGTTGTTCCCGTTGATGACCGACGCGTCGACATCCGCCAAGGTACGCGCCAGCTGTGCGGCGTCCGCCTCGACGAACTCGAGGTTCTTCGGGTTGTCCGCGACGTCGTGGATCGTCGCGGACACTGCGTCGACACCGTCGTTGAGACCGATGACGCCCGCCTGGGCGAGCAGGTCGAGCGCGCGGCCCTGGTTCGACGGATCGTTGTTGATACCGATTGTCGCCCCGTCCGGCAGGTCCTCGACGGAGTCGACCTTCTCGGAGAAGAGGGCGAACGGTTCGATGTGGACCCCGTCGAAGTGAGCGAGCTCGTAGCCCTGCCCCTCGACCTCCGACTCGTAGTACGGGAGGTGCTGGAAGTAGTTGGCGTCGAGGTCGCCGTCGACGAGCGCCTTGTTTGGGGCGGTGTAGTCCGTGTACTCCGTGATCTCGAGGTCCAGCCCGGCGTCTTCGGCGAGGTTCTCGTCGACGAACGTGAGGATGTCGCCGTGCGGAACGGGTGAGACGCCGACGGTCAGCGTCGTGACACCGTCGCTCTCGGCACCGACCGCCTGGTCCTCGCCGCCTCCCGCACCGCACGCGCTCAGCGTGAGGGCGGTGGCTGCGACTGCAGCTGCGAGTGTGAGGGTCTTGCGCATTGTTCTCCTTCGTCAGGTGTGTACCTGGTACTGGTGGGTCGTGATGTGTGTGCAGCGCGCGGTTCTACGCGCGATGGTCGACGGTTCTGGCGAGGAGGTCGCCCAGGAGCTGGAGGAGCGCGACGCAGGCGACGAGGAGGACGATGCAGGCGAGCATCGTGTCCGTCTGGTAGCGCTGGTACCCGTACGAGATCGCCAGGGCCCCCAGGCCGCCCCCGCCCACCGCTCCGGCCATCGCCGTGTAGCTCACGAGCGCTACGGCGGTCACGGTCGCACCGGACACGAGGCCCGGCAGCGCCTCCGGGACGAGGACCTGCCGCACCAGCTGCCAGTTGCCGGCGCCCATCATCTGGACGGCTTCGATCTTGCCGGTGGCGACTTCCCGCAGTGACGCCTCGACGAGGCGGGCGTAGAAGGGGATCGCGCTCACCGTGAGGGAGACGACGGTCGCCTGCCAGCCCAGTGCCGATCCGGTGACGAACCGGGCGAACGGGATGAGCGCGATCATGAGGATGATGAACGGGATCGAGCGGCCGATGTCGACGACCGCGGAGACCACCCGGTAGACGACGGCGTTCTCCGTGAGGGAGTCCTTCGCGGTCATGTACAGCCAGACGCCCAGCGGCAGGCCGGCGATGATCGCGAACGCGGTCGCGAAGACGGTCATGAGGAGCGTCTCGCCCAGGGCGGGCCACAGCTCGATGCGGATCGCGGGGTTCTCGAACCAGGTGGGCCGGTCGGTGGTCATGCCGCCGCCTCGACATGGATGCCGCCCGACCGGAGTGCCGTCTCGAGGTCGTCCCGTGTGCGGAGATCCGTGCACGTGATGCGCAGGCGGCCCACCTGGGACCCGCCGATCGTCTCGAGCGTCCCGGATTCCACTGACGCGATCGGGGCTCCCGCGCGTGCTGCGAGGTCGAAGACCGTAGTGAGCGGCGTGCCCGCGAGAGCCACCTCGAGAGTGAAGCGGTCCGGGTCGTGGGGGACGTGGGGGAGTGGGACGAGGTCCTTGGCGAGCGGTGAACCCGGATCCGCGAGGATGGCGGACAGGGAGCCGGTCTGCGTCACCGCGCCGTTCTCCAGCAGGGTGGCCGCGTCACAGATCTCGCGGACGACGGACATCTCGTGCGTGATGATGAGGACCGTGATCCCCAGTCTGTCCCGCAGAGAGGCGATGAGACCGAGGATCTGTCCTGTGGTCTGGGTGTCGAGAGCGCTTGTGGGCTCATCGCACAGCAGGATCTTCGGCTCGCTCGCGAGCGCCCGGGCGATGCCGACGCGCTGCTGCTGCCCGCCGGACAGCTGCGCGGGATGGTTGTCCGCACGGTCGGTCAGTCCGACGAGGTCGAGGAGTTCGAGTGCGCGGGACCGACGCTCGGCGCGCTTCATGCCGGCGACCTGGAGGGGGTGTTCGACGTTCTCCAGCGCCGTGCGGGAGTCCAGGAGGTTCGCGTGCTGGAATACCATGCCGATGCTGCGGCGGGATTCGCGCAGCCGCGCACCGCTCAGCGCGGTGATGTCGACGCCGTCTATGCTCGCGCTGCCGGACGTCGAGCGCTCGAGGCCCGTGAGACAGCGGATGAGGGTGGACTTCCCGGCTCCGGAGCGACCGACGATCCCGTGGATCTCACCTTCTGCGACGGAGAGGGTGATGCCATCCAGAGCGGTGACGCCTGCGAACTCCTTCCGGAGCTCTGTGAGTTCGATCAACGGGTGTCCTCGGGTCGAGCGGGGTGCCGGGGTCGCCGGCGAACGTCCACATTCTGAACGGTTCGCCGACTCGCGCGGCCACGCGGCGTCACATAACGCAACACATCCGGAGCGCAGGAGAGCGGCGGGACCCCCGCCCCGCCGTTCTCCTGCGTGAACTGCGCCGTCCGCGCGTGAGGACGCTCACGCTGCGACCCGTGAGGGCGGCCCTGCTCAGACTGTGACGACGACCTTCCCGGTCGTCCGTCGGCCCTCGAGCGCCCGGTGGGCCTCTGCCGCGTCCGTGAGGGGGAACGACTGTCCTACCCGGAAGTCGAGCCAGCGGTTCGACAGCCCGTCGAAGAGCATCTCCGAACGCTCTGCCAGCTCCTCCGGCGTGCGGACGAACCAGACGAGCGACGGGCGGGACAGGAAGACGCCGCCTTCGCCGTTGAGCCGCTGGATGTCGAACGGCGGGACCTGGCCGGAAGCGCCGCCGAACAGCACGACCGAGCCCCTGACAGCAGTCGCCTTGAGGGAGGCGTCGAAGGTGTCCTTGCCGACGCCGTCGTACGCGACGTCGACCCCGCGACCGTCCGTCAGGTCGAGGACCGTCTGTGCGACGTCCACGCCGTCGCCGTACAGGAACACGTGGTCGGCGCCTGCGGCACGGGCCAGTTCCGCCTTCTCCTCCGTGGACACGGTGCCGATGACGGTGCCGCCCAGGTGCTTGATGAGCTGGACGAGGAGGAGTCCCACGCCTCCGGCCGCCGCATGGACCAGTGCGGTCTGGCCCGGTTCGACCCGGTGGGAGCCGGTCACGAGGTACTGGGCGGTGAGGCCCTGCAGGGGGATCGCTGCGGCTGACTCGAAGTCGACTCCTTCGGGCGCCCGCATCGCCTTGTCCGCGCGGACGATCACGTGCGTGGCGTAGGAGCCGGCAGCGTCGTGCCATGCGACCCGGTCGCCCGCGCTCCATGCGGTGACGCCCTCGCCCACCTGAGCGACGACGCCGGAGCCCTCGACCCCGACCGTGTGGGGGTAGTCCATCGGGTAGACGCCGGACCTGCGGTAGGTGTCGATGAAGTTGATCCCGGCGGCCCGCACCTCGACGAGGATCTCTCCCGGCCCGGGGGCACCGACCTCGATCGGGCCGTACTCGAGGACCTCCGGCCCTCCTGCTCGCATCGCTCTGACACCGTGTGCTTCCACCATCGTCGGTCCCTCTCTCTGCGCGTGCGTGCGCTGTGACTTCTCCGTCACTCCGAGCGTAGCGGGGACGCCTGCCGGGGCTGCGAACTGTTCGCGCTCCGGACGCTGCGCATACGCACGCATCATCGTGTATGATTATTCGCATGAGTGAATACAGTGTCGCGGTCTCCGGCGCCACCGGCTACGCGGGGGGCGAGGTCCTCCGGCTGCTGGCTGGCCATCCCCGCCTGCGGGTGACCACGGCTGCAGGCCATTCGACCGCCGGCGACCGTCTGGGGCTGCATCAGCCGCACCTCGCGACCTTCGCGGACCTCGAGATCCGGCCGTCCACGGCGGAGGCGCTGGCGGGACACGACGTCGTCGTCCTCGCGCTCCCGCACGGCGCGTCCGGCGCGATCGCGGCGGAGCTGGAGAAGACGAGCCCCGGAACGCTCATCCTCGACCTCGCTGCCGACCACAGGCTCACGGACGCCGCCGCGTGGAGGCGATTCTACGGCAGTGAGCACCAGGGGACGTGGGATTATGGGCTGCCGGAGCTGCTGCGTGCGGACGGATCGAAGCAGCGCGACGTGCTGCGCGAGTCGACGCGTATCGCTGTCCCGGGCTGCAACGTCACCGCGGTGACGCTGGGCTTCCAGCCGCTGGTCCGGGCCGGGCTGATCGACGCGACGCGCCTCACCGCGACGCTCGCCAACGGCGTCTCCGGTGCCGGCAAGGCCGTCAAGCCGCACCTGCTGGCCGGGGAGATCGTCGGTGACGTGAGCTCGTACGGGCAGGCCGGTGTTCACCGCCACGTCCCGGAGATCGAGCAGAACCTCGCGGGCGTGCTCGGGGTGGATGCCGCGTCCCAGCACGACGGTGCGGTCCGCATCGCCTTCACACCCACCCTCGTGCCCGTGGTCCGGGGCATCCACGCGACGCTCACCGCACCACTGATGCCGGGAACCCCGGCCGCCGAGGCCGCAGTCGCTGCCGCGGACGCGTTCGCCGCTGCCTATGCGGACGAACCGTTCGTCTCCGTCCTGCCGGACGGCCAGTGGCCGCGCACCGCCTCCGTCACGGGTTCGAACAGCGCCCAGATCCAGTGGGCGGTCGACGAGCGGGCCGGCACCGTGCTCGTGACGGTCGCGCTCGACAACCTCGTCCGCGGCACCGCCGGGCAGGCTCTCCAGTCCGCCCACCTAGCGCTCGGGCTCGACGAAGCACTCTCCCTCTCCGTGAATGGAGTCGCACCATGACGGTCACCCATCCCACCGGCTTCCGCGCCGCAGGGCTCACCGTCGGGCTCAAGCCCTCGCGGACGCCCGATCTGTCTGCGGTCATCAACGACGGCCCCTCCGACGCCGTCGCCGCCGTCTACACGTCCAACCGCTGCAAGGCGAACCCGGTCCTCTGGTCGGAGCAGGCGGGTGCGGACGGCCGTGCGCGCGCCGTCGTCCTCAATTCCGGCGGGGCGAACTGCTACACCGGCGCGTTCGGCTTCGAGACCTCCCGCCTCACCGCGGAGAGGACCGCGGAGCTGCTCGACGTCCGCGCCGAGGACGTCCTCATCTGCTCCACCGGCCTCATCGGGGTGGGCGGACAGGACTTCCGCGACCGGATCGTCGGTGGGCTGCCGCAGCTCGTCGAGGCCGCCGGCGCGGCGGCGCAGGACGGGCGGACCGCCGCGGAAGCGATCATGACGACGGACACCGTCGCGAAGACGGTGGAGCGCACCGGCACGGACGGGTACCGGCTGGGCGGGATGGCGAAGGGCGCGGGCATGCTCGCGCCCGGGCTCGCGACGATGCTGGTCGTCGTGACGACGGACGCCGCGCTGCCGGCCGAAGCGCTGGACCGCGCGCTGCGCGCTGCGACCGCGCAGTCCTTCGACCGGCTGGACACCGACGGCTGCATGTCGACGAACGACACCGTGATCCTCATGGCCTCCGGTGCCTCCGGCGTCACCCCCGAAGAAGCGGACTTCACGGACCTCCTCACCGACGCGTGCCTCGACCTCATGCGGCAGCTGCACGTCGATGCCGAAGGTGCCCACCACGACATCGCGATCACGACGACCGGAGCCGCGAGCGTCGACGACGCCGTCACGGTGAGCCGCTCCGTGGCCCGCTCCAACCTCTTCAAGGCCGCGATCTTCGGGGAGGACCCCAACTGGGGTCGCGTCGTCGCCCAGGTGGGCACCACGGACGCCGCCTTCGATCCGGCATGCATCGACGTGACCATCAACGGGGTGCGCGTCTGCACGGACTCCACCCCGGACGAGGACCCGACGGCCGTCGTCTTCACCCGCGAGGTGACCGTCGACATCGACCTGAAGTCAGGCGACTCCGCAGCGACCGTGTGGACGTCCGACCTCACCCACGACTACGTCGAAGAGAACAGCGCGTACTCCACATGAACAGCACAGCAGACCAGACGACCCCCGCTCAGCGGCTCGCCCAGGCCCAGGCGAAGGCGGACGTCCTCACGGAGGCCCTGCCCTGGATCAAGACCTTCGCGGGTGCGACGATCGTCATCAAGTACGGCGGCAACGCGATGGTGAGCCCGGAGCTCCAGCAGGCCTTCGCGGACGACATCGCGTTCCTGCGGTTCGCGGGGATCCGCCCCATCGTCGTCCACGGTGGGGGACCGCAGATCTCCTCGATGCTCGACCGGCTGGGGATCAGCAGCGAGTTCCGCGCCGGCCAGCGCGTCACCAGCGAAGAAGCAGCCCACGTGGCGCGCATGGTGCTGTCCGGCCACGTCAACCGCGACATCGTCGCCCGCATCAACCAGAACGGCAGCTCTGCTGTGGGACTGTCCGGGGAGGACGGAGACCTCCTGCTCGCCCATCCCGCACAGGTCGTTGTCGACGGGGAAGTCGTCGGGCTGGGACGGGTGGGAGAGGTCGAACGGGTGTCGACGGATCTCCTGCACGAACTGCTCGACGCGGGCCGCGTCCCCGTCGTCTGCTCGATCGCGAGCGAACTGGGCGGTGAACCGGGCAAGCCCCTCAACGTCAACGCGGACCTCGCCGCCGCCGCGATCGCCCGCCACATGCGCGCGGACAAGCTCGTCATGCTCACCGACGTGGCGGGCCTCTACCGGAACTGGCCGGACGCGGACAGCCTCATCTCGCAGATCTCGACCGACGAGCTGCGGGAGCTCCTGCCTGTGCTCGATGCAGGCATGATCCCCAAGATGACAGCGGCCCTGGAGGCCGTGGAATCTGGCGTGGGCCACGCGCACATCGTGGACGGACGCGTCGAGCATTCGATCCTGCTGGAGATCTTCACGACCGAAGGCATCGGCACGATGGTGAGCGCAGACCCGGACGCACTCGAGAACACCATGGGAGGACCCGCATGAACGACCTGAGCGACTGGCGCAACCACCACTCCGCCTCGATCCTCCCCGCGCTCGGACGGCCGCAGCGCCTGCTGGTGCGGGGCGAGGGCGTCCACGTGTGGGACGAGACGGGGAAGCGGTACACCGACCTGCTCGCGGGCATCGCGGTGAACGCCCTGGGCCATGCCCACCCGGCGATCGTCGAGGCCCTCACCCGGCAGGCGGGCACGCTGGGCCACATCTCGAACTTCTTCGCCTCCCCGCCGCAGATCGCGCTGGCGGAACGGGTGCTCGCACTCGCGGAGGCACCGGAAGGCTCGAGCGTCTACTTCTCGAACTCCGGTGCGGAGGCGAACGAGGCGGCGCTGAAGATCACCCGCCGCACCGGGCGGTCGAAGATCGTGGCGGTGGAGGGGTCGTTCCACGGACGCACCATGGGTGCCCTCGCGCTCACGTCGAAGGCTGCGTACCGGGAACCGTTCGAACCGGGTGTTCCCGGTGTCGTGCATGTCCCGTTCGGAGACGAGGCGGCCCTGCGCGCAGCGGTCGACACGGACACCGCAGCGGTCATCCTCGAACCGATCCAGGGGGAGTCGGGCGTCCGTCACCATCCCACGGGCTACCTGAGTGCGGCACGTGAGGCGACGATCGCCGTCGGCGCCCTCCTGGTGCTCGACGAGGTGCAGACCGGGATCGGCCGCACCGGCGCGTGGTTCGCCTTCCAGCACCCGGAGCTCGGGGAGGGGATCGTCCCCGACGTCGTCACCCTCGCGAAGGGGCTGGGCGGAGGAATGCCGATCGGAGCGACGCTCATGTTCGGCCGTTCCGTCACGCAGCTGCTGCAGCCGGGTCAGCACGGCTCGACGTACTCCGGCAACCCGCTCGCGACCGCGGTGTCCCTCGCGGTGCTCGACACACTCGCGGCTGACGGGCTCGTCGACCACGCAGCGGCGCTGGGAGAGCGGGCACGCGAACGCTTCTCAGCGCTGGCCGAGGTCACGGAGGTGTCCGGCACCGGACTGCTCCTGGGCCTCGAACTGCGCGACGGGTCCGCGAAGGACGTGACGACCGCGGCACTCGAAGCGGGCTTCATCGTGAATCCCGTGACGGAGACCCGCCTGCGGATCGCACCGCCCCTCATCATCACCGACGACCAGCTGCTGGACTTCGCCGACGCACTGCCCGGTCTCCTCACAGCCGCGGCCCAGGCCTCAGCAGCCCCGGAAGGACGAGCATGACCCGCCATTTCCTCAAGGACACGGACCTCACTCCCGACGAGCTCACAGAGGTGCTCGACCTCGCCGTCGAGCTCAAGGCCGACCCCTACTCGGCCCGCCCCCTCGAAGGGCCACAGACCGTCGCGGTGTTCTTCGACAAGACGTCGACGCGCACCCGCGTGAGCTTCGCCGCCGGGATCAGCCAGCTGGGCGGGGCCCCTCTCATCGTGAATCCTGGGGAGAGCCAGCTGGGGCACAAGGAGTCGATCGCGGACACCGCGCGCGTGCTCGAACGGATGGTCTCCGCGATCGTGTGGCGCACGTTCGCGCAGGCAGGTCTCGAGGAGATGGCGGAGCACTCGTCCGTCCCCGTCGTCAATGCGCTGTCGGACGACTTCCACCCCTGCCAGATCCTCGCGGACCTCGTGACGATCCGTGAGCACCGGGGGACCGGTGAGGGCAACGGGCTGGCCGGGCTCACGATGAGCTACTACGGCGACGGCGCGAACAACATGGCCAATTCGTACGCGCTGGGCGGTGTGAACGCGGGCATGCACGTGCGGATCGCGGCACCCTCAGGCTTCCAGCCTGATGCGGGGATCCTCGCCGAGGCCGAAGAGCTCGCGGTCCGCACCGGCGGCTCGCTCACCGTGACGGACGACCCCGTCGCCGCGGCGGACGGCGCGCAGGTGCTCGTGACCGACACGTGGGTGTCGATGGGTCAGGACGCGGACGGCCGCGACGACGAGAGCTCCCCCTTCACCGCCTACCAGGTGACGGACGAGCTCATGAGCCGTGGCGACGACCCGATCTTCCTCCACTGCCTGCCCGCATACCGCGGCAAGGAGGTCGCCGCCCCCGTCATCGACGGCCCCGCCTCCGTCGTGTTCGACGAGGCGGAGAACCGACTACACGCACAGAAGGCGCTGCTGACATGGCTCCTGAACAGCTGACGACGAAGACTGCCAGGCAGCAGCTCATCGTCTCGCTCATCGAACGACAGCCGATCGCGTCGCAGTCCGAACTGGCCACTCGCCTGTCCTCGATGGGCGTCACCGTCACCCAGGCCACCCTGTCCCGGGACCTCGGTGAGATCGGGGCCGTCAAGGTGCGCGGCGCCTCGGGCGCGGTGTATGCGGTGCCCGGCGAGGGCGGCGACCGGGCATCCCTCTTCTCCGCGCAGGGGGAGGACGTCTTCGATGCCCGCCTCCAGCGACTGCTGGAGGAGGTGCTGGTGAGCGCCGTCCACTCGGACAACCTCGTCGTCCTGCGGACACCGCCCGGCGCCGCGCAGTACCTGGCCAGCGCGATCGACCGCTCCGTCGTCGGCGGCGTCATCGGGTCGATCGCCGGAGACGACACAGTCCTCGTCATCGCGGCGGCGGACGTGGGCGGCAAGCGCATCGCCCGGCTCTTCCTCGAGCTCGCCGGACACGTCGCCGCGGGCACTGCCGAGGAGGACGACACGACGGGCGACACGGACGCGCCGACCTGACCGTCCGCGCACGGGCAGGCCCCCATGCTTCACACTGAACCACAGAGCGCAGTCGTTCGACGCGCACCCGACACAAGGAGAACAGACTCATGACTGACAGGATCGTCCTCGCCTACTCGGGAGGACTCGACACCTCCGTCGCGATCGGCTGGATCCAGGAGGCCACCGGAGCCGAGGTCGTGGCCATGGCCGTCGACGTCGGCCAGGACGGCGAAGACCTCGAGACCATCCGCCAGCGGGCGCTTGACTGCGGTGCCGTCGAGGCGTACGTCGCCGACGCCCGCGACGAGTTCGCCAACGAGTACTGCATGCCCGGCCTCAAGGCCAACACGCTGTACATGGACGCGTACCCCAACGTGTCCGCGCTGTCCCGCCCGATCATCACGAAGCACCTGGTGCGCGCGGCACGGCAGTTCGGTGCGAGCACGGTCGCCCACGGCTGCACGGGCAAGGGCAACGACCAGGTCCGATTCGAGGTCTCGCTCACCTCGCTCGCTCCCGACCTCACGTGCATCGCACCCGTCCGTGACCTCGCGCTCACCCGGGAAGCTGCGATCGAGTACGCGGAGCGCAACGACCTGCCGATCGTCACGACGAAGTCGAATCCCTTCTCCGTCGACCAGAACGTGTGGGGACGCGCTGTGGAGACCGGCTTCCTCGAGGACATCTGGAACAGCCCCACGAAGGACGTCTACGAGTACACCGACGACCCGGCGTTCCCGCCGCCGGCCGACGAGGTGACGCTCACCTTCGAGAAGGGCATCCCGACGAAGATCGACGGCCGCGCCGTCACGCCGCTCGAGGCGATCATGGAGCTCAACACGCGGGCGGGTGCCCAGGGCATCGGCCGGATCGACATCGTCGAGGACCGGCTGGTCGGCATCAAGTCCCGCGAGGTGTACGAAGCGCCCGGCGCGATGACCCTCATCGCGGCGCACCGCGAACTGGAGAACATCACGCTCGAGCGCGAGCAGGCCCGCTTCAAGAAGCTCGTCGATCAGCGGTGGACCGAACTCGTGTACGACGGCCAGTGGTTCTCCCCGCTCAAGCAGAACCTCGATTCCTTCATCGAAGCCTCGCAGGAGTACGTCTCCGGTGAGATCCGGATGGTGCTGCACGGCGGGCGCGCGACCGTGGAAGGGCGCCGCTCCGAGACGACGCTCTACGACTTCGGCCTCGCCACCTACGACGAGGGCCAGACGTTCGACCAGTCCGCGGCGCGCGGCTTCATCGACATCTTCGGCCTCTCGTCGAAGCAGGCCGCGGCACGCGACGTGAAGTTCGGCAAGGACAAGCTGAAGTGACCGGACAGTCGACCCCCGCGGACGCGGGGGGCAGGGGAGACGGCGCTCCGTCGGAGGAGTCCGAGCGGGTGGCGCTGTGGGGCGGACGGTTCGCCTCCGGACCGGCCGATGCGCTCGCGCAGCTGTCGAAGTCCACGGACTTCGACTGGCGACTGGCCCGCTACGACCTCGCGGCGTCCCGCGCCCACGCACGGGTCCTGTCCCGTGCGGGCCTGCTGACGGATTCCGACCTCACCGCGATGATCGCGGCGCTCGACGAGCTCGAGCGCCGCGTCGTCGCGGGCGAATTCCTGCCCGCGCAGGACGACGAGGACGTGCATTCGGCCCTGGAACGCGGACTCATGGAGGTCGCGGGAACGGAGCTGGGAGGCAGGCTGCGCGCCGGGCGGTCGAGGAACGACCAGATCGCGACCTTCGGCCGGATGTACCTGCGTGATCACGCCCGCGTGATCGCGGGTCTCGTGCTCGACAGCGTCGACGCACTCATCGGTCAGGCGGAAGCGCACGCGGATGCGGCGATGCCGGGGCGCACGCACCTGCAGCACGCCCAGCCGGTGCTGCTGGGCCACCACCTGCTGGCGCACGCGTGGCCGCTGCTGCGCGACGTCGAGCGGCTCGTCGACCTCGACGCCCGGCTCGCAGTGTCCCCGTACGGGTCCGGGGCACTCGCCGGGTCGTCACTGGGCCTCGATCCGCAGGCGGTCGCGCGGGAACTGGGGTTCGAGGACTCCGTCGAGAACTCGATCGACGGCACCGCGTCGCGCGACGTCTTCGCGGAGTTCGCGTTCGTCGCCGCGATGATCGGCGTCGACCTCTCCCGGCTCAGCGAGGAGATCATCGTGTGGGCGACGAAGGAGTTCTCCTTCGTCACCCTCGACGACGCCTTCTCCACCGGATCGTCGATCATGCCCCAGAAGAAGAACCCGGACGTCGCAGAGCTCACGCGCGGCAAGTCCGGTCGCCTCATCGGCGACCTCACCGGTCTGCTCGCGACGCTCAAGGCGATGCCGCTGGCCTACAACCGGGACCTCCAGGAGGACAAGGAGCCGGTGTTCGACGCGTCGGACACACTCGAGCTGCTGCTGCCCGCGTTCACGGGCATGGTCTCGACGCTCGTGTTCAACGTGGAGCGGATGGAGCACCTGGCTCCGCGGGGATTCGCGCTGGCGACGGACGTCGCGGAATGGCTCGTCCGCCAGGGCGTGCCCTTCCGGGTGGCCCATGAGCTGTCCGGCGAGGCCGTGCGCCTGGCCGAATCCCGTGATGCCGAACTGTGGGATCTGACCGACGAGGACTACGCGGGCATCTCCGAGCACTTCACCCCGGGAGTGCGCGAGGTCCTCACGACTCGCGGTTCGATCGATTCGCGCAGCGCGAAGGGCGGCACGGCCCGCAGCGCGGTCGCCTCGCAGCTCACGAACGCACGGAAGGAATCCGCGCGGCTGCGTGAGTTCGCGTCCCAGCGGCTCGTCTGATCGCTGGTGAGCGGGTGCGCCCGCCGGACGCCTGCGAGAAGGCGTCCGGCGGGCGGTTAAACTGTCTGGCGGTGTGCGACTGCGACCCGGCCGGGACTCGGCTGCTGGGGCGGAAGGCGCCTGTGTAGGAAAGGAAAGCTGTGACCGATATCCTCAGCGAGCTGCAGGCCAGGAATCTTGTGGCGCTGTCCACCGACGAAGACGCCTTGCGCAGGGCACTCACGGAGGAGACGGTCCGGTTCTATGTGGGCTTCGACCCCACCGCGCCCAGCCTGCACATGGGCAACCTCGTGCAGATCCTCACCGCGAAGCGGCTGCAGGATGCGGGCCACCAGCCGTTCGCCCTGGTCGGAGGCGCGACGGGTCTCATCGGGGATCCCCGCATGTCGGGTGAGCGGACGCTCAACACGCGCGAAGTGGTCGACGGCTGGGTGGACAGCATCCGCTCCCAGATCGAACGGTTCCTGGACTTCGAGGGCCCGGTCGCCGCGCAGATGGTCAACAACCTCGACTGGACCGGTGGCCTGAGCGCGCTCGACTTCCTCCGGGACATCGGCAAGCACTTCTCCGTCAACCGGATGCTCGCGAAGGAGACGGTGGCGACCCGTCTGAACAGTGAGCACGGGATCTCCTTCACGGAGTTCTCCTACCAGATCCTCCAGGGGAACGACTTCCTCGAGCTCCACCGCCGCCACGGCATCACGATGCAGACGGGCGGTTCGGACCAGTGGGGCAACCTCACGTCCGGGACGGACCTCATCCGCCGTGTGGAGCAGAAGACGGTCCACGCGATGGCGACACCGCTCATCACGAAGGCGGACGGAACGAAATTCGGCAAGACGGAATCGGGCACGGTCTGGCTGGATCCGGCGCTGACGAGCCCTTACGCGTTCAGCCAGTTCTGGCTCAACGCGGACGACCGGGACGTCGTCAAGTACCTCCGCGTCTTCTCCTTCCGCTCGCTCGAGGAGATCGAGGACATCCGTGTCCGCTTCGAAGAGGCGCCGCACACCCGCATCGCACAGAAGGCCCTCGCGGAGGAAGTGACGACGATGGTGCACGGAGCGGAGCACGCCACACAGGCGTTCGCGGCGGCGGACGCACTGTTCCGTGGTGGGGAACTGCGAGGCATCGACGGCGGCACGCTGGGAGCTGCCACCGCAGAGCTGCCGCACGGCGAGGTGAGTGCCGCTGCCCTCGAAGAGGGGCTGCCCGTCGCCGACGCCCTGGCACTTGCCGGCATCGTCAAGTCGAAGTCCGAGGGGCGACGTGCACTGCGCGAAGGCGGAGCGTACGTCAACAACGCGAAGGCTGAGGGCGAGGACGCAGTCGTCACCCAGGCCGACGTCCTGGACGCCGGCACGAACGGCGTCATCGTCCTGCGTCGCGGCAAGAAGACGCTGGGCGCGCTCACGATCACGCGCGACTGAGCCGCTTCCTGCCGAGAAGGCCCCGGTCGGATCCTCCCGAGGATCCGACCGGGGCCTTTCCTCTGCCGCGCCGGATCGATCTCCGCGTCCACCCCACGGTCACCGGAAGAGAACAGGTAGCGTGCGCGGTATGGCGATGGACGGACAGACGGAAGACAGCCATGTGGCCCGCCCGGGCCACACTGCGGCGCGCAGTGGGACGGCGCGCGGTTCTTCACAGTCGGGCGACCTGCGGGGCGCAGCGGTGTTCACCCTGCTGGCGCTGGCTCTCGCATGGATCGTGATGCTGCCGCTCTGGATCCTCGTGGAGGGCGACCCCGTGTACGGGGAGCCGGGTGCGGACGCCGACGCCGCGATGTCCGCACTGTCGGGAGGAGATCCGGAAGCCGTTCCCTCTCCCGACGAGATCGTGAGGCTCCTGCTCCTCCAGCTCTTCCCCACGGCGATGATGCTCACCCCGGCGGTCGCCGCGTGGCTCTCCGTGCGATGGGTCGACGGAGTCCGCTTCCGGCGGATGTTCCGCGTGCTGGGGTTCACCGTGCGCAGCGCGCGCGGGCTGCACCCGGTGGTCGTGATCCTGCTGTGGAGCGGCATCGCGATCATTGCCACCCCGGTGCTCGTCGCCCTCACCGTCGCAGTGGCCGCAGCCCTGGGGTTCCTCGACCTCGACACGAGCATTCCGGCACTCGCCCCGTCGGCGGCAGTATCCGGGATCCCCGTCCTGGTTCTCTTCCTCCTCCAGGTGGCGGCCATCCCGTTCGCAGCGGTGCTGCCCAACGGACTGCTCGCCGCGGGTGAGGAGATCGGCTGGCGGGGATACCTGCTGCCACGGCTGATCCGACTGTGGGGGACCCCAGCTGCGGTTCTCGCGTCCGGAGTCGTGTGGGGACTGTGGCACGCGCCCCTCATCCTCCTGGGGTACAACTTCGCCCGTCCCCACGCAGGGGGAGTGCTCCTCATGATCGCCGGCTGTGTCGCCGCAGGTGCGTGGCTGTCATGGCTGCGGGTGAGGAGTGGGACGGTGTGGCCGGCGATCTTCGCGCACGGTGCACTCAACGCATCCGCCGGCCTCTACCTGCTCCTGTCCGCCTCACCGGATGTCGATGGCGCGACCGCCGGGCCGCTCGGCGTCGCCGGGTGGATCGTGTTCGGTGTGACCGGCGCAGTCCTCCTCGGGGCCTTCGCACGGAGGAGGGGACTCGACACGGCGTCGTGAACCGCACGGGCACGTGGCTTGCAGAGACCCAGCACCCGGCCGGTCAGCGGTGCTGCCAACCACCTGTGATGGGTGCCATAGGGTTCTGATTTGCGTGTTCGGGTGGGATGACATAGATTTATATCTGTTGCTCGGCGGGAACACCGAAGAGAACAGGACGGCCGGTCGTATACGAACCGTAGTCGCCTGGTACCACTGGAACGGCAGTCGGCAACAGGTTCACTCGATTATCTGGATCAGCAGCGGATTGTTGCCGGGTCGCAGCGTGTGGCGCAGGTCACTGAGAAGTGGTTTGCGTGGCGGGTTCGAGTGAGTATAGAGTTAACACTCGTTGCCCTGAGGGTGAGCGGGACGGAAACGTCTGGTTCATGCCGTGTGGGTGGCGCATAATTTGTGGTGATGAGCGCCTTTCGGTGAGTGCTGGGACTGTGTGTTCTGGTGTGAGCGGTTTGTGTGTCTGTTCTTTGAGAA